>NZ_AUBE01000024.1 GCF_000429085.1 Streptomyces flavidovirens DSM 40150
CGCCGCTGCTTGAGGTTGAGCGCCTCCAGGATCTGGAGGCCGACCTTGACCTCCTCGACCGGCGGCGCGGACAGCGAGACCCGGATGGTGTCGCCGATCCCCTCGCTCAGCAGCGCACCGAAGGCCACCGCCGACTTGATCGTGCCCTGGAACGCCGGACCCGCCTCCGTCACACCCAGATGCAGCGGATAGTCGCACTGGGCGGCAAGCTGCCGGTACGCGTTGACCATCACGACCGGGTCGTTGTGCTTGACCGAGATCTTGATGTCACCGAAACCGTGCTCCTCGAAGAGAGACGCCTCCCACAACGCCGACTCGACCAGCGCCTCCGAAGTCGCCTTCCCGTACTTCTGCAGCAGCCGCGCGTCCAGCGACCCGGCGTTCACGCCGATGCGGATCGGCGTACGGGTCTCGGAGGCCGCCTTGGCGATCTCCTTCACCTTGTCGTCGAACTGCTTGATGTTGCCCGGATTCACCCGCACCGCCGCGCACCCGGCATCAATCGCCGCGAACACGTACTTCGGCTGGAAGTGAATGTCCGCGATCACCGGAATCTGCGACTTGCGCGCGATGGTCGCCAGCGCGTCCGCGTCATCCTGCGTCGGACACGCCACCCGTACGATCTGGCAGCCCGAAGCCGTCAGCTCCGCGATCTGCTGGAGCGTCGCCCCGACGTCGGACGTCCTCGTCGTCGTCATCGACTGCACCGAGACCGGCGCGTCCCCGCCGACGGCCACCGACCCGACCTGGATCTTGCGGCTGACCCTACGGTCGGCGAGCTTCGTCGGAACGGACGGCATTCCGAGAGAAATTGCAGTCATCTGCTGTGCAACCCCAAGGTGTGGATCAAGGTCCCGAGATCGGCGGGCTCCGGACATCGAGGTTACGTCACCGCGAAAGCCCGGAGCACACCACGTCTGCGAGTCCGCTCAGGAGATTCGTACCGGATTGACCACATCCGCCACCAGCACGAGCGCGGTGAAGCAGATGAAGATCCCCGCGACGATGTACGCGACGGGCATCAGCTTGGCGACGTCGAAGGGGCCCGGGTCGGGCCGCCGGAAGACCTTCGCCACATTGCGCCTCAGCGACTCCCACAGGGCTCCCGCGATGTGCCCGCCGTCGAGCGGCAGGAGCGGCAGCATGTTGAAGAGGAAGAGGGAGAGGTTGAAGCCCGCGACGAGGTACAGCATCATCGCGGCGGTGTTCTCCATGGGCAGCCCGAGCCCGAGGATCTCGCCGCCCACACGGGCCGCGCCGACCACGCCCATCGGGGAGTCGGGCTTGCGCTCCTCGCCGTTGAACGCCGCGTTCCACAGGTCCGGGACCTTGGACGGCAGGGCGATGAGCGAGTCCACACCGGACTCGATCATGACGCCCATCCGGTCCACCGAGTCGGTGAAGGACAGCGGCGTGACGGCCATGCCGGGGCCGAAGCCGAGGTAGCCGGCTTCGACGTACTGACCTTCGATGGGCTGGCCCTGGGCGTCCTTCTTGGCGACCTTGTTGGCGATCAGCGTCGCTTGGAGGGCCTTCTCGCGGCCGTCGCGCTCGACCGTGATCGTGGCAGGGCCGATGGTCTCGCGGATGCGGTCGGAAAGGGTGGTCCAGTCCTCGACGGGCTTGCCGTTGAAGGCGACGATCTTGTCGCCCTTCTCCAGGCCGGCGGCCTTGGCGGGTGACGCGGGGTCGCCCTTGCGGCAGTCGCGGTTCTCGCTCTGCGCGACCACGCAGGGGACGACCTGGTCGACCGTGGTCGTCTGCTGGTTCAGGCCGATCGTCATGAAGACGCCGAGGAAGATCGCCACGGCCAGGATCAGGTTCATGAAGGGACCGGCGAACATCACGATCACGCGCTTCCACGGCTTGCGCGTGTAGAAGAGGCGCGTCTCGTCGCCGGGCCGCATTTCCTCGTACGCCGCCGAGCGGGCGTCCTCGATCATGCCGCGCCACGGGGAGGTCGACCTGGCCTCTATCTTCCCGTCGGCTCCCGGCGGGAACATCCCGATCATGCGGATGTAGCCGCCGAGCGGGATCGCCTTGATGCCGTACTCCGTCTCGCCCTTGTGGCGCGACCAGAGGGTCGGGCCGAAGCCGACCATGTACTGCGGCACGCGGACGCCGAAGAGCTTGGCGGTCGAGAGGTGACCGAGCTCGTGCCAGGCGATGGAGATGAGCAGCCCGGCGAAGAAGATGACTATCCCGAGGACCGTCAACAGGACCGTCGTCATGCGCGAGCCTCCGCTGTTGCCTGTGCAGCTGTCTGTACTGCGATTTCACGGGCCCGGGCTCGTGCCCAGGTCTCGGCTTCCAGGACGTCCGCGACCGTGAGCGAGGTTCCCGTACGAGGGGTGCCGTGCTCGGCCACTACTTCGGCGACCGTATCGACGATTCCCGTGAACGGCAGCCGTCCCGCGAGAAACGCGTCGACGCACTCCTCGTTCGCGGCATTGAACACCGCGGGGGCCGTGCCCGCGAGCGTACCGACGTGACGGGCGAGTCCCACGGAGGGGAACGCGTCGTTGTCGAGCGGGAAGAACTCCCAGGTCGAAGCCTTGGACCAGTCGAAGGCCGGGGCGGCGTCCGGGACACGCTCGGGCCACCCGATGCCGATGGCGATCGGGCCGCGCATGTCGGGCGGCGTTGCCTGGGCGAGCGTCGAGCCGTCGCTGAATTCCACCATCGAGTGAACATACGACTGAGGGTGGACGACCACCTCAATGCGGTCGAAGGGAATGTCGTAGAGGAGGTGCGCCTCGATGACTTCCAGCCCCTTGTTGACCAGGGTGGCCGAATTGACCGTGATCACCGGGCCCATGGCCCAGGTGGGGTGCGCGAGGGCGTCCTCGCGGGTGACATGCGCCAGTTCGGCCTTCGTACGTCCGCGGAAGGGGCCGCCGGACGCGGTGACGACGAGCTTGCGTACGTCGGAGCGGGTGCCGCCGGCCAGCGCCTGGAAGAGCGCGGCGTGCTCGGAGTCGACCGGGATGATCTGGCCGGGCTTGGCGAGCGCCTTCACGAGGGGGCCGCCGACGATCAGCGATTCCTTGTTCGCGAGCGCGAGGGTGCGGCCCGCTTCGAGGGCGGCGAGGGTGGGGGCGAGGCCGATGGATCCTGTGATGCCGTTGAGGACGGTGTGGCACGGGGACGCGGCGGCCTCGGTGGCGGCGTCGGGCCCGGCCAGGATCTCGGGGAGCGGCTCCGTGGTTCCGTACTGCGCCTTCAACGCCTCGCGCAGGGCGGGCACGGCGTCCTCGCGGGCGACCGCGACGGTACGGACCCGCAGCCGCCGCGCCTGCTCGGCGAGCAGTCCGACCCGGCCGCCGGCCGCGGAGAGCGCGGTGACGCGGAAGCGGTCGGGGTTGCGGAGAACCAGGTCGATGGCCTGGGTTCCGATGGACCCGGTGGAGCCGAGGACGACGATGTCCCGGCGGCCTTCGGACGGGTCGAAGGCGATGTGCGGGTCGGCGAGGGGGGCTGGGCTGTCGCTCATGACCCCCATTGTTGCCGCAATGGCTCAAGGGGTGGACAGCGCGTCCCGTCGATCCGGGTCACTTGGGGCCCACCGCCGCCCGGAACTTCTCCCACTGGGCGTCGGTGACCTCCCCGGGCACGCCGCCGAAGTCCTTGGTGTCGGTGATCTCGCCGCGGAAGGAGAGGGTGGCCGAGCCGGAGCGTACGACGGTGAGGTACTCGTTGGAGCTCGATCTTGCCCTTCACGTCCAGAATCGTGAAGTGGTACGCCTTGGCCTCGTCCGCGCCGGCTCCGAACTCGGGCGCCTTGACCGGCTCCACCTTGAGGTACTTCCCCTTCGCGACGGCACGCACCTCGGTGAAGCCGTCGGCGCATTCCTTGCCGGCCTTGTCGAGCGCCTTCATGACGCGGGCGGCGTCGCCGCCTCCGTACGAGCGGAGCTGGACGGCGACGGTGAGGCCGAGCATCTCGTCCGGGACATCCACCTGGCGGTTGACCTCACTCTTCAGGTCGTAGTCGGTCACGTCGGCGGCGAGGCTGACGAGGGGCTGGCAGACGGCCGGCTCGGCGGTGTAGTCGTCGCCGTGCGGCGCGCCGAGGGTGTACTCGGACGCGGTGTACTTGCCGACCGTCTCGCCGTCGGTGAAGGAGGCGGCGGTGAGCTGCGCCTCGGTGAGCGCCTTGGGCCCGGCAGCGCTCGCGGTGGCCCCGCCCTTGCCGCTGGGCTTCTTGTCGTCCTGGCCCCCGCCGTCGCCCTCGCCGCCGCATCCGGCCGCACCCGCGAACAGCAGTCCGCCCACTGCGAGGGCCACCCCGCGCCGCCGCCTGTTGTGCCTTCCCGCCCCGAACATGCGTGACCCCTGGTTCTGTTGACGCGTGGTGCGGGCACGATTGTGGTGCATGGGTGCGGCTCGCGCCACAGGCGCCGCCCCTGGCCGCCCGTACGAGAAGGAGCTTTCCGTGACCACCGACCGCATCAGTCCGTTCGCCCTCGCAGGTGAGCGCGAGACACTGCGCGCCTTTCTGGAGTTCCACCGCGCGACGCTCGCCATGAAGTGCGAGGGGCTGACCGACGAGGACCTGCGCAAGCAGTCGATGCCGCCGTCGACGCTGTCGCTGCTGGGGCTGGTGCGGCACATGGCGGAGGTGGAACGGGCGTGGTTCCGGCGGGTGATCAACGCTGAGGACATACCGCTCGTGTGGTCGGACGAGGGCGATTTCCAGGCGGCGTACGACGCGAGTTCCACCACCCGATCGCAGGCGTTCGACGCCTGGCAGGCGGAAGTCGGGCACGCGCGCCGCATCGAGGCGGACGCGCAGTCGCTGGACGTGACGGGCGTCTGGCCGAGGACGGGCCAGGACGTGTCCCTGCGGGTGGTGATGCTGCACATGATGCATGAGTACGCCCGCCACAACGGTCACGCCGATTTCCTCCGCGAGGCGATCGACGGAACCGTCGGCGTGTGAGGCGCGGCGAGCGCCTGACGGGTCACCAGGCGCGCTGGAGCGCCGCGAAAGCCTCGTGGAAGGCCGGGAAGGTTTTCCGTACACAGCCCGGATCGTCGAAGGTGACGCCCGGTGCGGTGCGCAGTGAGGTGACCGCGAAGGACATCGCCATGCGGTGGTCGCCGTGGGTGGCGATCTCGGTGGGGCGGGGCGTGCCGGGGTGGATTTCGATCCAGTCGGGGCCGGTGGCGACCGTGACACCCATCCGGCGCAGATTCTCCGCGCACGCCTCCAGCCGGTCGCACTCCTTGACGCGGGTGTTGGCCACGTCCTCGATGCGGACCGGTCCGGCGGCGTACGGCGCGATGGCCGCCAGGGTCGGCATGGTGTCGGAGATGTCGCGCATGTTGACGGTGAGGCCGTTCAGGGTGCCGGTGCCCCGGACGGTGGTGCTGTCGGGCGTGACGCGGACCTGCGCGCCCATCCGCTCCAGTACGTCGACGAAGCGCAAGTCCCCCTGGAGCGCGCCCGCGCCGAGGCCGGGGACCGTGACCTCGCGGCCGGGCGAGAGCGCCGCCGCCGCGAAGAAGTAGCTCGCGGTGGAGGCGTCGGGTTCGACGGCGTACGTCGTCGCCTGGTAGCCGCCGGGCGGGACGGTGAAGGTGTCGCCTTCGCGGGTCACTTCGGCGCCGAAGCCGTGCATCATCGCGAGCGTGATCTCGACGTACGGCGCCGAGACGAGGTCGGTGACGGTGATGCGCAAGCCCTCGGCGGTGAGCGGGCCGAGCATCAGGAGCGCGGTCAGGTACTGCGACGACTTCCCCGCGTCCAGGGTCACTTCACCGCCCTTGATGCCGGCGGCGGTGATCCGCAGCGGGTGGTGTCCCTCGGCTTCCTCGTGGCGCAGGTCGACGCCGAGCGCGCGCAGTGCGCCGGTGAGCGGGGCGAGCGGGCGGCGGCGCAT
Organism: Streptomyces flavidovirens DSM 40150; assembly: GCF_000429085.1. Classification (GTDB taxonomy): domain Bacteria; phylum Actinomycetota; class Actinomycetes; order Streptomycetales; family Streptomycetaceae; genus Streptomyces; species Streptomyces flavidovirens. The sequence goes on from NZ_AUBE01000024.1 coordinate 5,886, forward strand.
CTGCTCGGACGCGTCGAAGCGGTACGTACCGGACGCGCCGGCGGCTGCGAGTGTGGGCAGGAAGCGGGCGGTGGTGGCGCCGTCGCGGCAGTAGACGTCGGCCTCGCTCACGGCCGGGCCCTGCGGGCGCCCCTCGACGCGCCAGGCACCAGGCTCCCGGTCCACCCGGTACCCGAGCCGGCCAAGTCCCTCGGCGAAGCCCTCGGTGTCGTCCGAGCTCAGCGGGCGCAGCAGGGTGGTGGTTCCGGCGGCCGCGGCGGCGAGAAAGAGGGCGCGCGCGGTCACGGACTTGGATCCGGGGATGTCTACGACGGTCACGCGGCCCATCCTGCAGCGTACGCGGCGGCGGACACGGGCCGTTTCGCTCCTTGGACGACCGGGGGCGGCGGTCGGCCGCCGCCCCCGGTCCACACACGTGCGCTCAGCGGATCGGGCGGTGGACGTTCTCCCGCTCGGAGGGGCCGGGCGCGGCCTCCGCGATCCAGGGGCCCTCGCCGCTCGGGTCGATGATGCCCTGCTCCAGCCAGGTGTACGTACCGGACAGGACGCCCCTGACGACCTTGTTGTCGAGATCGTCGGTGTTGGTCCACAGGCGGTTGAAGAGTTCTTCCGTCCGGATGCGGGACTGGCGGCAGAAGACGTCGGCCAGTTGGTACGCCTCGCGGCCGTGGTCCGTTGTCGTACGCAGGAGTTCGGCGCGTACGCACGCCGCGCTGATCGCGAAGAGCTCCGCGCCGATGTCGACGATGCGGCCTAGGAAGCCCTGCTTCGTCTCCATGCGGCCCTGCCAGCGTGACATCGCGTAGAAGGTGGAGCGGGCGAGCTTGCGTGCTGTGCGTTCGGCGTAGCGGAGGTGGACGGAGAGGTCCGGGTGGCCGGCCGGGTGGAACTCGGCGTACGAGCGCGGGAGCTGACCGGGGCCGGTCACCAGCTTCGGGAGCCACTTGGCGTAGAAGCCCGCCGCGTTCGCGCCCGCCTTCGCCTTCGCCGACAGCGGCTTGTCCGGGTCGATGATGTCGCCCGCCACCTTCAGGTGGGCGTCGACGGCCTCCCGCGCGATCAGAAGGTGCATGATCTCGGTCGAGCCCTCGAAGATGCGGTTGATGCGCAGGTCGCGCAGGATCTGCTCGGCGGGGACGGCCCGCTCGCCCCTCGCCGCCAGGGAGTCGGCCGTCTCGAAGCCCCGCCCGCCGCGGATCTGGACCAGCTCGTCGGCCATGAGGCAGGCCATTTCGCTGCCGTACAGCTTGGCGAGGGCGGCCTCGATGCGGATGTCGTTGCGGTCCTCGTCGGCCATCTGCGAGGAGAGGTCGAGGACCGCTTCGAGGGCGAAGGTCGTGGCGGCGATGAAGGAGATCTTCGAGCCGACGGCCTCGTGGTGGGCGACCGGCTTGCCCCACTGCTCGCGCACCGACGACCACTCGCGGGCGATCTTCAGACACCACTTGCCGGCGCCCACGCACATCGCGGGCAGCGACAGGCGGCCGGTGTTGAGCGTGGTGAGGGCGATCTTCAGGCCGGCGCCTTCGGGGCCGATGCGGTTCGCGGCGGGGACCCGTACCTGGTGGAAGCGGGTGACGCCGTTCTCCAGGCCGCGCAGGCCCATGAAGGCGTTGCGGTTCTCGACGGTGATGCCGGGCGAGTCCGCCTCCACCACGAAGGCGGTGATGCCGCCCTTGTGACCCTCGGACTTCGGTACGCGCGCCATCACCACCAGCAGATCGGCGACGACCCCGTTCGTGGTCCAGAGCTTCACACCGTCCATGACGTACGCGTCGCCGTCCGGCACCGCCGTCGTCGCGAGCCGGGCCGGGTCCGAGCCCACGTCGGGCTCGGTGAGGAGGAAGGCGGAGATGTCGGTACGGGCGAGGCGCGGCAGGAAGGTGTCCTTCTGCTCCTGCGTGCCGAAAAGTTTGAGCGGCTGCGGTACGCCGATCGACTGATGCGCCGACAGGAGCGCGCCGATGGCGGGGCTCGCGGAGCCGACGAGCGCCAGGGCCTTGTTGTAGTACACCTGGGTGAGGCCGAGGCCGCCGTACTTGATGTCAATCTTCATGCCGAGCGCGCCGAGCTCCTTGAGCCCGTTGATCACCTCGTCGGGGATCTTCGCGTCGCGCTCGATCCGCGCGCCGTCGATCTTCTCCTCGCAGAACACCCGGAGCTTGTCGAGAAAAGCCTCTCCGCGGGCCGCGTCCTCGGGCGGCGGCATCGGATGCGGGTGGATGAGGTCCATGCGCAGGCGGCCGAGGAAGAGTTCCTTGGCGAAACTGGGCTTGCGCCAGTCCTGTTCGCGCGCCGCCTCCGCGACCTGGCGTGCTTCGCGCTCGGAGACCTTGGGCTGCTGGGTCGGTTGTGCGGACATGAGGAGCTCACCTCGCCGCGAGTCGTGGCCCGGTCGGTCGCATTACCGACCGGTTTTACTGGACCGTATCTACCCGATTCCCGGCATCCTCACCACCCCTGGCGCACCGATCCGCGTGGTTCGGCGTGCGCGGCACAAGGGAACGGCCGGAGCCCCCGCACAGTGGGCTCCGGCCGTGGCTCAGGTGTCGTACGAGGTCAGAGGGCGAGGCCCGTGAGGACCATGACCCGCTCGTACGTGTAGTCGTCCATCGCGAACCGCACACCCTCGCGGCCGACGCCGGACTGCTTGACGCCGCCGTACGGCATCTGGTCCGCGCGGTACGAGGGGACGTCGCCGACGACCACGCCGCCGACCTCGAGCGCGCGGTGGGCGCGGAAGGCCGTCTGGAGGTCGTGCGTGAACACGCCCGCCTGGAGGCCGTACTTGGAGTCGTTGACCGCGGCGAACGCCTCGGCCTCGCCCTCCACCCTGCGCACCGTCAGGACCGGGCCGAAGACCTCCTCGCAGGAGATCGTGGTGTCGGCCGGTACGTCGGCGAGAACGGTCGGGGCGTACGACGCGCCCTCACGCTTTCCGCCGGTGAGCAGGCTCGCGCCCGCCTTGACGGCCTCGTCGACCCACGCCTCGACGCGCTTGGCGGCGTCCTCGTTGACCAGCGGGCCGACGTCGGTGGCGGCGTCGTTCGGGTCGCCGGTGACCTGGGCCTCGACGGCCGCGACGATCTTCGGGACGAGGCGCTCGTACACGGAGGCGTCGGCGATCACGCGCTGCACGGAGATGCAGGACTGGCCGGCCTGGTAGTTGGAGAAGGTCGCGATACGGGTCGCGGCCCAGTCCAGGTCCTCGTCCGAGGCCCAGTCGGCCAGGACGACGGCCGCGCCGTTGCCGCCGAGCTCCAGGGTGCAGTGCTTGCGCGGGACGGAGTCCATGATCGCGTAGCCGACGGTCTCGGAACCGGTGAAGGAGATGACGGGCAGGCGCTCGTCCTGGACGAGGGCCGGCATCTTGTCGTTGGCCACGGGCAGGACGGACCAGGAGCCGGCCGGGAGGTCCGTCTCGGCGAGCAGCTCACCCAGGATCAGGCCGGACAGCGGCGTCGCGGGCGCCGGCTTGAGGATGATCGGGGTGCCGACGGCGATGGCCGGGGCGACCTTGTGCGCGCACAGGTTCAGCGGGAAGTTGAACGGCGCGATGCCGAGGACGGTGCCGCGGGGGAAGCGGCGCGTCAGGGCGAGGCGGCCGGTGCCGCCGGCGTCGGTGTCGAGGCGCTGGGCCTCGCCGCCGTTGAAACGGCGGGCTTCCTCGGCTGCGAACCGGAACACGGAAACGGCGCGGCCGACTTCACCGCGGGCCCACTTGATCGGCTTGCCGTTCTCCGCGGAGATGAGCTGCGCGATCTCTTCGGTGCGCTCGACGAGGCGCTTGCTGACGTGGTCGAGGGCGGCGGCGCGCACGTGCGCGGGGGTGGCCGCGAACTCGGCCTCGACCGCGTACGCGGCGGCGACGGCCTCTTCGACCTGCGCGTCGGTGGGGATGCTCACCGCGGCGACGAGCCGGCCGTCCCAGGGGGACGTGACGTCGAACGCGTCCTCGCCGGTGGCCTGGCGGCCGGCGAGCCAGAAGGCGTGGGTGGAAGTCATATCGTTTCCGGCCCTTCCGAGGGGGTGGGTGCTGATGTCCACCACGGTAGGGGTGCGAAGGCCGCAGGTCGTTTGTCCGAGGTGGAGTGCTGCGGGCCACGGGGACGCCGGTTTGGACGACGACACGGGGTTACGCCTCCGGCTGGGGGGCCGGGACGCGTGGCAGTAGTCCGGCCGGGTGGTGGGGGTGCGGTGCGGGTGCGGGCGGGTGGCGGGGGTGCGGCACGGCTGCGACCGGGAGGCAAACGTGCGGCACCGCCGCGACCGAGAGGCAAACGTGCGGCGCGACCGCCACCGGGAGGCAAACGTGCGGTGCGGGTGCGGGCGGGTGGCAGGGTGCGGGCGGGTGGTCGGGGGCCTGCGGTGCGTTCCCGTCGGTCAGCCCCCGGCCGCGTCTCCTCACGTGGAGCCGGACCCCGTTCCCGACGTCGCCTTCAGTGCCAGCCACAGCTCCATCCGTACATCCGCGTCGTCCAGCGAGCGGCCCAGGATTTCCTCGACGCGCCGCATGCGGTAGCGCAGCGTATGCCGGTGGACGCCCAGGTCCGCCGCCGCCGCGTCCCACTGGCCGTGCCGCGAGAGCCACGCCCGCAGGGACGCGATGAGGTCGCCGCGGCCCTTCGCGTCGTGCTCGTGCAGGGCCCGCAGCGTGCCGTCCGCGAAAGACCGGACCGCGTCGTCCGCCAGGAGCTGCATCACCGAGCCGGCCGCGAGCTCCTCGTGCTCGACGAGCGCACGCCCCCGCCGCCGCGCCACCGAGAGCGCCTGTTCGGCCTGCTTGTACGCCCCGACCGCCGCTATCGGCCCGGCCGGCGCCGACAGGCCGACCACCAGCTCGTCCTCGTCCGCCGGCTCGTGCGGCCTCGCCGAGTCGCCGCGCCGCGCCTCCGTATGGGCGAGGCACGCGCGCACCGCGTCTCCCCCGTCCGCCGCGAGCACCACCAGCCGGTCGCCGTCCGGCACGGCCAGAACCGGCTCCCCGGCCCGTAGCGCCGCCGACTCCATCGCGTCGGCGAGCGCGTGCAAGGGGTCAGACGCCACAGGCGCGCCCTCCGCGGCCGCCGGCTCGGCGATGAGGAGCCGGAAGGGGGCGTCCAGCAGCGCCCCGTACAGGTCGCCGGCGACGGCCCGCGCATGGTCCGGTTCCCCCGCCAGCAGCATCCGCAGCACCGCCGCGCCCAGCCGCTGCTCGGCGGCCTGCAGGGACCGCGACCGCTCCGTCGTCAGCGTCAGGAGCGCGATGGCCGAGTGGACGGCGTACCGCTCGGCCGTCCCCAGCGGGGCCCCGGTCCCGACCGCCAGTACGCCCCGCACGCGTCGCCCCGCGCCCAGCGACTGCAGCTCGACGCGGTCGTCCGCCCCGGCGCCGCCGTCCGCCCCGCCGCCTCCGACGACAGAACTCGCGGGCGCGGGCCGTTCCCGCAGCCGTTCCACGTCGGCCGTGAGCCGGGCGGCGCGGCGCGCGGCCCAGTCGGGTGCGGCGGCGACGACCGCGCCGGAGACGTCGTACAGCGCCGCCCACCCGTTCACGTGGGACGCGAGACGGGCCAGCAGATCCCCCGGCCCGTCACCCGACAGCGCCGCCTTCGTCAGCTCGCGCTGCGCCTCGAAACCGGCGGTCACCGCGCGGTACTGGTCGGCGGCGTTCGCGGCGGACACGGCCTTGCTGATGGCGATGAAGGGCGTACGGCGCGGCACTTCCAGCAGTGGCAACCCCTCCTCCGTCGCCGCGTCGACGAGCGCCTGCGGAATGTCGTCGTAGTGGACGCCGATGGCGAAGCCGAGCCCCACGACACCCGCGCCGGCCAGCCGCCGCACGTACCGCCGCATCACTTCCGGGTCCTCGGCTTCAAGTTTCACGGCGGTGACGAGCAGCAGCTCGCCGCCCTCCAGGTAGGGCACGGGGTCGGGGAGCTCACTGACGTGGGCCCAGCGCACCGGCGTGTCCAGCCGGTCCTCCCCGGCGCGCACGGTGAGCTTGAGCGCCGAATGGTGGACGAGGGAGGCAAGGGTGGGCGGCATGGACGGTTGACCTTAGGACGGAGGATTTTTCGGAAGTTTTTCGCCGTCGCGTATGAACGGCTCATATCGATTCTGCCAGGGCGTACGGGTCTCCGGCACCGCGCACCGCGCACCGCACGCCGCGCACCGCTCACCGCACGCCGCACGCCGCACGCCGCGCCACTCAGCTCCGCAGGTCCACCAGCAGCGGCGGCGCGTGCTCCCCCCGCACCGTCGTCAGCGACAGCACCGCGTGCCCCGCCGGCACCGAATGCGCCAGCTCCGACGCGGACCACCGCTCGCGCTCGACCTTCCGTACCGTGATCGCGTCCGTCGTCACGGCCTTGCCGGTCACGATCCGCCGGAAGACGTGCAGGGCCCGCGTGAGTGGCTGGTCGGCGAAGACCGTCCGGCTCGTCACGTCACGCGTCTCGACCCACTCGGTCCCCCACGCCTCCGCGAACCGCTTCCCGTCCCAGGTCGTGACCCCCGAGAAGGCCATCCGGCACCCGACCGCGCCGAGCAGCGCCGCGTGCAGGTTCTCCGGTACGTCGTCGAGCGACCGCAGCGTGATCACGGCGCCCGCGTGGGCCGACCTCAGCCGCTGGATGCCCCGCACCGTCTCCGCGGTGATCGCGCGCGTCGCGTCGTCCAGCACCAGGCAGGCGAAGAGCGAGCGGTCGGCGCGGTGCGCGGCGCTCGCGGTGAACTGCGCGAGGACGAGCCGCGCGAGCATCCGCGACGCCTCGGCGTGACCGCGCTCGGGCAGGTCGATACGGACCCGCAGCGGATGCTCCAGGGAGCGCAGCGAGAAGGGCCGCGCCGAGCCGCTCGTGTCGAAGAAAGAGGCGAACGCGGGCCGGTCGAGCAGCGCGACCCGGTCGGCGAGAGCGATACCGGGGTCCCCCGGCGTCCCCGACTGCCGCGCCCGCGCGTCGAGTTCGCGCTGGAGGGCGTACTGCGAACCGTCGTCGAGCGCCCCGCGCAGCGCAGCGAGGGCGGTCGGTACGCCGTCGAGCAGCTCCCGCAGCTCGGGTACGGAGGGGAAGCGGCCGTAGGCGCCGCGGAACGGGCCGAGGAGCTGGGCGAGGGCGGTGGCGGCGCGGCGGCTGTCGACGTCGGGAAGGTCGCCGACGAAGCCCTCGGCGAGTACGGCGGCGGCCTCGTCCGGGTCGGTGGTGCCGCCGTACAGGTCCAGGTCGTACGCGGAGGCCGGGTCGCCGAGCTTGATGACGATGTCGTACGCCTCGTCCGGGCCGAGGTGCGCGCCGGCCGCCGCGACGGCGATGACCGCGGCCTGGCCGGCGAGCGCCTGGAGGGCGAGCGATTCGACGACGGGCCGTACGAGGGACCGCGTCTTGCCGGTGCCGGGCGGGCCGACGGCGACGAGGGAGGTGCCGAGCAGCTCCGGGTCGAGGGCGAGGCCGGTGCCGCGGCGGGCGTACGGATTGCGTTCGCCGGGGTGGACGGTGCCGAGTCTGACCTGGCGGGCGCACAGGTCGTGCGCGGCGGCGCGTACGGGCAGGTCGCGCGCCCCGGAGGGGTGGGTGCAGGCGGCGGCGCCGTTGCGCAGGACGGTGTCCGTGAAGGCGCTCAGCCGGGACGGGTCGGCCTGGACCGACTGCCAGGCGCGGCGGATCCGGGCGTAGTCGACGTCGTTCATCCGCCCGGACCTGGCTTCCTCCGCGAGCCTCGCGGCGGCCTCGGCCTGGCCCGCGCCGCGCAGCTCGGGCCACTCGGCGGGGTCGGCGGCGGAGCCGGGTCCGGTGCGGGGGCCGGGGACGGGTCCGGCCGGGCCGGGCTTGGGCAGGAGGTAGCGGCGTACGACCTCGGACCAGCGGCCCATGCGGCCGAAGGCGACGGCGAGGAGGAGGGCGAAGAGGCCGTAGTAGAGGTACGACACCCAGACGTACGCCATGTTGCCGCCGTCCTCGCGCCACGATTCGGGGGTGAACCAGAACAGCGGCCAGAGCCAGAAGCTGACGTAGCCGTTCCAGCAGAGCGACCAGATCAGCACGGCGGTGAGGAGCGAGATCAGGGCGCCGCTGACGAGCTGGCGCCCGGGGACGGTCTCGGGCTCCTCCGCGGGGCGCGGCACATGACCGTACGACCAGACGCCGGGACCGTCGGCGTTGCGTGGCGTGCGGAGCCATTCGGTGAGTGTCGGGCCGGTGGTGGGGGCGTGAGTGGGGGCGGGCGGCACGGCTAGGGGTGCGGCGGGGGGGGGGGGGGGGGGAGGGGGGCGGGCCGGCGGGGTGCGGTACGGGGTTGGTGGCGCGGGTGGTGGCGTGTGCGTCGGGTGTGCCGGTGCCCTCGGTGTCCATGTGCTGCCCTGCCCCTCATCCCCTGACCAGCGTGTGCGCAGGGCCTCAATCTAGTGCCCGGCGCTGGGCAGTTCACCGCACCGCGCCCGCACCCGCACCGCGCCCAGCCGCCCGCCGCTATGTCCGCCACGGACAAGGACACGCCCCCACTTCTCCCGAACGGAACATGCCACCCCCCACCCACCACCCCTAGCCTGCGAAGTAAAGAAGCGTCCGGAACACCCCCAGGAGCCCCCCATGACCGCAATCCCGCAGGAGCGCCGCGTCGTCACCGCGATTCCCGGCCCGAAGTCGGCAGAGCTGCAGGCCCGGCGCACCGCCACGGTCGCCGGTGGCGTGGGCTCCGTGCTGCCCGTCTTCACCGCGCGCGCGGACGGCGGCATCATCGAGGACGTCGACGGCAACCGCCTCATCGACTTCGGCTCCGGCATCGCCGTGACCTCCGTCGGCGCCTCCGCCGAGGCCGTCGTACGCCGTGCCTCCGCGCAGCTGCAGAACTTCACCCACACCTGTTTCATGGTCACGCCGTACGAGGGCTACGTCGAGGTCTGTGAGGCGCTCGCCGAGCTGACGCCCGGCGACCACGCCAAGAAGTCCGCGCTGTTCAACTCCGGCGCCGAGGCCGTCGAGAACGCCGTCAAGATCGCCCGCGCGTACACCAAGCGCCAGGCGGTCGTCGTGTTCGACCACGGTTACCACGGCCGTACGAACCTGACGATGGCGCTGACCTCCAAGAACATGCCGTACAAGAACGGCTTCGGCCCGTTCGCCCCCGAGGTCTACCGCGTCCCCGTCGCGTACGGCTACCGCTGGCCGACCGGCGCCGAGAACTGCGGCCCCGAGGCCGCCGCGCAGGCCATCGACCAGATCACGAAGCAGGTCGGTGCCGACAACGTCGCCGCGATCATCATCGAGCCGGTGCTCGGCGAGGGCGGCTTCATCGAGCCGGCCAAGGGCTTCCTGCCGGCGATCGTGAAGTTCGCCAACGACAACGGCATCGTCTTCGTCGCCGACGAGATCCAGTCCGGCTTCTGCCGCACCGGCCAGTGGTTCGCGTGCGAGGACGAGGGCATCGTCCCCGACCTGATCACGACCGCCAAGGGCATCGCGGGCGGTCTGCCGCTCGCCGCCGTGACCGGCCGCGCCGAGATCATGGACGCCCCGCACGGCGGCGGCCTGGGCGGCACGTACGGCGGAAACCCGGTGGCCTGCGCCGGTGCGCTCGGCTCCATCGAGACGATGAAGGAGCTTGACCTCAACAAGAAGGCGAAGCGCATCGAGGAGGTCATGAAGGGCCGTCTGGCCGCCATGGCCGAGAAGTTCGACATCATCGGTGACATCCGTGGCCGCGGCGCCATGATCGCCATCGAGCTGGTGACGGACCGCGACACCAAGGAGCCGAACGCGGCCGCCGCCGGCGCCCTCGCCAAGGCGTGCCACGCCGAGGGTCTGCTGGTCCTCACCTGCGGCACCTACGGCAACGTGCTCCGCTTCCTGCCGCCGATCGTCATCGGCGAGGACCTGCTCAACGAGGGTCTGGACATCATCGAGGCGGCCTTCGCCGGCGTCTGACCGAGGTGTGACCTGTGAAGAAAGGGTGGGGGGCCAATGGCGGGATGGAGTTGCGCCTGTCGGTCCCCCACCCGCTGCCGTACGGTTTCTGCAGATGAGAGAAACACCCCGCTCGCAGGGGACTGCGGGCGGTTCCAGGTCGAGGCACCCCCTGCCCCGCCCTGGCCGTGCCATCGCGCACATGACTGGAGCCTCTGGCTCCGGAACTCCTCACCGATCGGATCGCCGCCCGCCCCACACCCCCCGGGGCGCGCGGCACCCCGGTCCAGGCGGCTGCCCCGGAACTACCCCCCCTGTTCCGGGGCAGCCGGCTTTCCTCTTCGGCTTCGCTGGCTTCTTCGCCCTCTCCGGGCTTCTCTTCGCGCTGGTCACCTGGCAGGTCGCTGCCACCGGACCCCTGCGCCGCGCCGACGAGCGCCTCGGCCGGGCCGTCGTGGGCCACGGCCCCACCGGCTTCACGGAATTCCTCGCCGATCTCGGCAACCTGGCCGTCGCACTGCCCGTGCTGGCCACGGCGATCACGTACACCCTGTGGCGCGCAGGGCGTCACGACCGCGGCGCTCTCGCCCGCGCGTCGGCCGCCGCGCTCGCCATGGCGGCGGTGCCCGCCCTCGTCGCCCCGCTCAAGTCCTGGATCGCCCGTCCGGGCCCGCTCACGCAGGACACCGGCTACTACCCGTCCGGGCACACGGCGACCGCGGCCGTCGCCTACTGCGGGGCGGCCCTGCTCCTTCGCGCGTACGTACGCCGCCACCGGTGGTGGCCACCGGTCCTGGCCCTCGTACTCACCCTCGCCACCGGCGCCGGCCTCGTCCTGCGCGGCTACCACTGGCCGCTGGACGTCCTCGGCAGCTGGTGTCTGTGCGTCATGCTTCTTGTCCTCAGCCATCGCCTTGCCGCGCGATACTCGCGGCGGCCTCGTGCATCGCGAACTCCAGCAGCGCCGGATCGGTGAGCGTGCCCGTACCGTCCGGCAGGACCAGCCAGCGGACACCGCCGGCCGCCCGGCCGGGGCAGGGCACGACGATCCAGGTGCCGTGGCCCGCGCCGCGTACGCCCGTACCGAGCCAGCGGTCCGCCGTGCCCGGTGGCACGAAGAAACCCATGCGGGAGTCACCGAAATCGGCGAGCACGGGGCCCGGACGGTCGATGAGGCGCGCCAGGATGTCGAGCGTGGGGTAGCCGAGCTCCCCCGGCAGGATCAGCACGTCCCAGCGCCTGCCGGCGGGAAGGAGGGCGACCCCGAGAGGGTTGCGCGCCCATTCCCGCCGGCAGGCGTCGGGATCCGGTGCCACCGACACGAGCCAGTCCACCGCGGTTTCGGCCCCCGAGCCAGTCATGTTGTCCGGCCTCCATTCGCGTGCGCAGCGAGTGCGTTCACGAGGGAGAGGGGGCTGGGCCCGGCTCATTACGCGGGTTCGGTCACCTTGTTGAGGCGAACCGGGTCTCAGCTGTCGAAGCCGAGCCCCACCTTGTCCATGGCCTTCAGCCACAGGTTGCGGTGCCCGCCGTTGTCGTCCGACCGGGCCAGCGACCACTTGGTGATGCCGATGCCCGCCCAGGCGAAAGGTTCTGGCGGGAACGGCATCGGCTTGCTGCGGACCATTTCCAGCTCGGTGCGTTCGGTCCGCTCGCCCGCGAGCAGGTCGAGCATGACGTCCGCGCCGAAGCGCGTGGAGCCGACGCCGAGACCGGTGTACCCGGCGGCGTACGCCACCTTCCCCGCGTGAGCCGTCCCGAAGAAGGCGGAGAAGCGCGAGCAGGTGTCGATCGCGCCGCCCCACGCGTGGCTGAAGTTCACGCCCTCCAGTTGCGGGAAGCAGCGGAAGAAGTGCCCGGCCAGCTTGAGGTACGTCTCGGGGCGGTGGTCCATCTCGGCGCTCAGCCTGCCGCCGAAGGGGTAGATGGCGTCGTAGCCGCCCCACAGGATCCGGTTGTCGGCGCTGAGGCGGAAGTAGTGGAACTGGTTCGCGCTGTCGCCCAGCCCCTGCCGGTTCTTCCAGCCGATCGAGGTGAGTTGGTCGGCGGTGAGCGGCTCGGTCATCAGCGCGTAGTCGTAGACCGGGACGGTGTACGGGCGGACCCGCTTGACCAGCGACGGGAAGATGTTGGTGCCGAGCGCCACGCGGCGGGCGAAGACCCGGCCGTACGGCGTGCGTACCGCCATCCCCGCGCCCGCCGACACGAGATCCAGGCCCCTGGTGTGCTCGTAGATCCGTACGCCCAGACCGAGACACGCCTGCTTCAGCCCCCAGGCCAGCTTGGCCGGGTGCAGCATGGCGACGCCGCGCCGGTCGAACAGGCCGCCCATGAAGGTGGGCGAGTCGACCTCGGCCCGTACCTTCTCCCGGTCGAGCAGTTCGAGATGGCCGGCGAAGCCCAGCTTCCGCGCCTCCTCGTACATCTCCTTCAGCTCTTCGAGCTGGTGCGGCTCGGTGGCGACGTCGATCTCACCGGTGCGCTCGAAGTCGCAGTCGATGCCGTACGCCGCCACCGCCGCCTCGATCGCGTCGAGGTTGCGCTCGCCCAGCTCCTCCAGCTTCGCCAGCTCGCCGGGCCAGCGGGAGATGCCGTTGCTCAGGCCGTGGGTGAGGGATGCGGCGCAGAAGCCGCCGTTGCGGCCCGAGGCGGCCCAGCCCACCTCGTGCCCCTCGATCAGTACGACATCGCGCGCGGGGTCGCGCTCCTTCGCGAGGAGCGCGGTCCACAGTCCGCTGTATCCGCCGCCGATGACGAGCAGGTCGCAGCGCTCGTCACCGGTGAGGGCGGGCTGTGGTGCGGGCTTTTCGGGATCGTCCAGCCAGAACGACACCGGCTTCGCGCCGGAAAGGGATTGTGCAGCAGTACGCATGGCAACTGGGGCCATGGTTTCCAACTCCTTCAGGACTTACTGGGGCTGTGCGTTGTTCTTTCGCCGGCTCGCGATGAGCTGGCCGCCGAGCACCACCAGTACGGCGATGACGAACATGGCCGTTCCGATGACGTTGATCTGGACAGGCGTACCGCGCTGCGCCGATCCCCACACGAACATGGGGAAAGTGACGGTCGAGCCCGCGTTGAAATTGGTGATGATGAAATCGTCGAAGGAGAGCGCGAAGGCGAGCAGCGCTCCCGCGGCGATTCCGGGCGCGGCGATCGGCAGGGTCACCCGCAGGAATGTCTGCACGGGCCCGGCATAAAGGTCGCGCGCGGCCTCTTCGAGCCGCGGGTCCATCGACATCACGCGCGCCTTGACCGCCGTCACCACGAAGCTCAGGCAGAACATGATGTGCGCGATGAGGACGGTCCAGAAGCCCAGCTCGGCGCCCATATTGAGGAAGAGCGTCAGCAGCGAGGCGGCCATGACGACCTCGGGCATGGCCATCGGCAGGAAGATCAGCGAGTTGATCGCGCCACGCGCCCGGAAGCGGTAGCGGACCAGCGCGAAGGCGATCATCGTGCCGAGTGCGGTGGCGCCGACCGTGGCCCAGGCGGCGATCTGGAGCGAGAGGGACAGCGAGCCGCACAGGTCGGCGACGCCGCACGGGTCCTTCCACGCGTCCAGTGAGAATTCCTGCCAGGCGTAGTTGAAACGCCCCTTCGGATTGTTGAAGGAGAACACCATCACGACGATGTTCGGCAGGATCATGTAAGCGAGCGTCAGCAGCCCGGCGATGACGACGAGGTTGCGCCGTATCCAGCGGATGACCACCATCAGACCAGATCCTCCGTCCCGGACTTGCGGATGTACACGGTGACCATGGCCAGCACGATCGCCATCAGGATGAAGGAAAGCGCGGCCGCCGTCGGATAGTCGAGAACCCGCAGGAATTGCGACTGGATGACGCTGCCGACCATTTTCGTGTCGGTCGAGCCGAGGAGTTCCGCGTTGACGTAGTCACCGCTCGCCGGAATGAAGGTGAGCAGCGTTCCCGAGACGACACCCGGCATGGAGAGCGGGAAGGTCACCTTGCGGAAGGTGGTCGCCGGGGTGGCGTACAGGTCGCCCGCCGCCTCGTGCAGCCTGCCGTCGATGCGCTCCAGGGAGGTGTAGAGCGGCAGGATCATGAAGGGCAGGAAGTTGTACGTCAGACCGCAGACCACCGCCATCGGCGTGGCCAGGACGCGGCTGCCCTCGGTCCAGCCGAGCCAGCTCGTGACGTCCAGGACGTGCAGGGTGTTCAGTACGTCGACCACCGGGCCGCCGTCCGCGAGGATCGTCTTCCAGGCGAGCGTACGGATCAGGAAGCTGGTGAAGAACGGCGCGATGACCAGCACCAGGACGAGGTTGCGCCAGCGGCCCGCCTTGAAGGCGATCATGTACGCGAGCGGGTAGCCGAGGAGCAGACAGAGCAGGGTGGCGGTGCCGGCGTACAGCAGCGACCGTACGAACTGGGGGTAGTAGTCCTTCAGCGCGTCCCAGTACGTCTGGAAGTGCCAGGTGACCTCGAAGCCCTTCTCCAGCGAGCCGGTCTGCACCGAGGTCGACGCCTGGTAGACCATCGGCAGCGCGAAGAAGACGATCAGCCACAGGATGCCGGGCAGCAGCAGCCAGTACGGTACGAGCCGCTTGCGGGTGGAGGCCTTGCGCGGGGCGGGCGGCTCCTGCGCGGGTGCGGGCGCCAGGGGCGGCGCGTCGGTGACGCTCACGCGCTCTCCTCCACCGTCTCCACGCCCGCGTCGATGTCCTGGTCGGCGTCGAGACCGAAGGTGTGCGCCGGGTTCCAGTGCAGGACGACCTCGGCGCCGGGGACCAGCCGCGCGTCGCGCTCGATGTTCTGGACGTACACCTCGAAGTCCGAACAGGCCGGGCTGTCGACGATGTACTGAGTGGAGACGCCGATGAAGCTGGAGGCGACGATCCGGCCGGTGATCTTGTTGCGGCCGATGGCGACGCTGCCCGCGTCGTCGGCGTGCGCGACCGAGACCTTCTCCGGGCGTACGCCGACGAGCAGCTTGCCACCGCTGCGGGGCTGCGACGCGCATCGCTCGCCGGGGACGCGGAGCTTGGAGCCGCCGCAGGTGACGACGGTGTCCTCGCCCGCCGTCTCGACGACCTCGGCCTCGATGAGGTTCGACGTACCGAGGAAGTTGGCGACGAACGTCGTCTTCGGGTTCTCGTAGAGGTCGGCGGGCGCGCCCAGTTGCTCGACGCGGCCGCCGTTCATCACCGCGACCTGGTCGGCCATGGTCATGGCCTCCTCCTGGTCGTGGGTGACGTGCACGAAGGTGATGCCGACCTCGGTCTGGATGCGCTTGAGCTCAAGCTGCATCTGGCGGCGCAGCTTGAGGTCGAGCGCGCCGAGCGGCTCGTCGAGGAGCAGCACCTGCGGGTGGTTGATGAGCGCGCGGGCGACGGCGACGCGCTGCTGCTGGCCGCCGGAGAGCTGGTGGGGCTTGCGTCCGGCGAAGGCGCCGAGCTGGACGAGGTCGAGCATGTCGTCGACCTGCTTCTTGAACGACTTGATGCCGCGCCGGCGCAGACCGAAGGCGATGTTCTCGCAGACGTTCAGGTGCGGGAAGAGCGCGTAGCTCTGGAAGACGGTGTTGACCGGGCGTTTGTACGGCTGGAGGTCGGTGACGTCCTTGTCGCCGAGGAAGACCGTGCCGGTGCTCGGGTCCTCCAGACCGGCGATCATCCGCAGGGTGGTGGTCTTGCCGCAGCCGGACGCGCCGAGCAGGGCGAAGAAGGAGCCCTGCGGGATGGTGAGGTCGAGCGGGTGTACGGCCGTGAAGGAGCCGTAGGTCTTGCTGATCCCGGAGAGGCGGACGTCGCCGCCTTCTGTCTTCTGCGTCATGGGGTGTGGTCCCAGGGGTGTTGAGAGGGGGCGGGAGCGGGAGCGGACAGCGGCTCGGGTCAGGCGCCGATGAGCTTGGCGAACTTCTCCTCGTACGCCGTCTCTTCCTTGCTGCTGAGCGAGCGGAAGGCGTGGGACTTGGCGGCCATCGCCTTGTCGGGAAGGATCAGCGTGTTGGAGGCCATCGACTCGTCGATCTTCGCCAGCTCCTCGCGGACGCCCTCGACCGGGCACACGTAGTTGATGTACGCGGCGAGTTCGGCGGCGACGGGCGGCTCGTAGTAGTAGTCGATGAGCTTCTCGGCGTTGGTCTTGTGCCGCGCCTTGGCCGGGACCAGCAGGTTGTCGCTGGAGGTGATGTAACCGGCGTCCGGGATCACGTACTTGATGTCCGGGTTGTCGGCCTGGAGCTGGATGACGTCGCCCGCCCAGGCGAGGCAGGCCGCGAGGTCGCCCTTGCTCAGGTCCGAGGTGTAGTCGTTTCCGGTGAAGCGGCGGATCTGCTTCTTGTCGACGGCCTTCTGGATCCGGGCGACGGTCGCGTCGAAGTCGTCGTCGGTGAACTTCCCCGGGTCCTTGCCGGAGTCGAGCAGCGTCATGCCGATCGAGTCGCGCATTTCGGAGAGGAAGCCGACCTTGCCCTTGAGGGAGGGGTCCTCCAGCATCTGGCTGACGGAGTCGACCTTCTTGCCGCCCGTCGCCTTGGAGTTGTAGGCGATGACGGTGGAGATGCCGGTCCAGGGGTACGAGTAGGCGCGCCCCGGGTCCCAGTCGGGCGACCGGAACTGCGGGGACAGGTTGGCGAACGCGTGCGGAAGGTTCACCGGGTCGAGCTTCTGCACCCAGCCGAGCCGGATGAGCCGGGCGGCCAGCCAGTCGGTGACGCAGATGAGGTCGCGACCGGTGTCCTGACCGGCCGCGAGCTGCGGCTTGATCTTGCCGAAGAACTCGACGTTGTCGTTGATGTCCTCGGTGTACTTGACCGTGATCCCGGTGCGTTCGGTGAACGCCTCCAGGGTGGGCCGGCTCTTCTCGTCCTCGCTGACGTCCATGTACTCGGTCCAGTTGGAGAAGCTGATCCGCTTCTCCCTGGCCGAGTGGTCGTCGGACGCCGCGGCGGCGCCTTCCCGCTTGGCGGGCGGGATGCCGCAGGCGCTCAGGGCGCCCAGGCCGCCGACCGCGAGCGCGCCCAGGCCCGAGGCGCGCAGCAGGGAGCGGCGGGTGAGGGCGCCCCGGCCGCTCGTCGCGCTGCGTCGCATGGCGGCCACTTGGGCCGCGGACAGGCTGTCAGGCTCGTACTGCTCCATGCGCAAGTGCCCTTCCGGGTGGGTCTGGCCGCTGGTCGTGCGGCGTATGTCTATCGGTCCCCGAAGATCGTGCGGTGCCAGTCCTTGCGGGCGACCGCCGTGTTGTCGTACATCACGTGCTTGACCTGCGTGTACTCCTCGAAGGAGTACGCCGACATGTCCTTGCCGAAGCCGCTGGCCTTGTAGCCGCCGTGCGGCATCTCGCTGATGATCGGGATGTGGTCGTTGACCCACACGCAGCCCGCCTTGATCTCGCGGGTGGCGCGGTTCGCGCGGAACACGTCGCGGGTCCAGGCGGAGGCGGCGAGCCCGTACGGCGTGTCGTTCGCCAGCGCGATCCCCTCGTCGTCGCTGTCGAAGGGCAGCACGACGAGCACCGGCCCGAAGATTTCGGCCTGGACGATCTCGCTGTCCTGGGGGGCGTCGGCGACGAGGGTGGGACGGTAGTAGGCCCCCTTGGCCAGGTCACCGCCGGGAGCCTCTCCTCCCGCCACCACACGGGCGTACGCACGGGCCCGCTCGACGAAACCGGCGACCCGGTCGCGCTGGGCGTGGCTGATGAGGGGCCCGAGGTCGGTGGACGGGTCGAAGGGGTCACCCAGCCGGACGCTGTCCATCAGCTCGGCGACCCCCGTGACGAAGGCGTCGTACAGCGGGCGCTGGACGTAGGCGCGGGTCGCGGCCGTGCAGTCCTGCCCCGTGTTGATGAGCGAGCCGGCGACCGCGCCGTTCACTGCGGCTTCGAGATCCGCGTCGTCGAAGACGACGAAAGGCGCCTTGCCTCCGAGTTCGAGGTGCAGACGCTTGACCGTGGACGTGGCGATCTCGGCGACGCGCTTGCCGACGGCGGTGGACCCGGTGAAGGAGGTCATGACCACGTCCGGATGCCCGACGAGGTGCTCGCCCACGTCCTTGCCGGCGCCGGTGACGATGTTCACGACACCGTCCGGGATGCCGGCCTCCTTCGCGGCCTGCGCGAACATGATCGACGTGAGCGGTGTGAGCTCGGCGGGCTTCAGGACGATGGTGTTGCCCGCGGCGATCGCCGGAAGGATCTTCCAGGCAGCCATCTGGAGGGGGTAGTTCCAGGGCGCGATGGACCCTACGACACCGATCGGCTCACGCCGTACGTACGAGGTGTGGTCGCCGGAGTACTCACCGGCCGCCTTGCCTTCGAGGTGCCGGGCCGCGCCCGCGAAGAACGCGGTGTTGTCGACACTGCCGGGCACGTCGAACTCGGTCGACAGCTTGACCGGCTTGCCGCACTGGAGCGACTCGACGTACGCGAAGTCATCCGCCTGCTCGGCGAGAACGGCGGCGAACCGGTGCATCGCCTCGGAGCGCTCGCCGGGTGTGGTGGCGGCCCATCCGGGGAACGCGGCTCGCGCGGCGGCGACGGCGGCGTCCACGTCAGCGGTGGACGCCAGCTCGTACGCGTAGACCTGCTCGCCGGTCGCGGGGTCCACGACGGCGTGTGTCCGTCCCGAGGTGCCTGCCCGCAGCCGTCCGCCGATGTACTGCGCACCGTCCGCGAATCGGTCCTGCACCGGGAAACGGTTGACCATGACGCACTCCGTAGCTCCAGCTGGATTTGAGTGCCGATCCTGGCAGAGGCCTCCATCGCCAACAAGGGATTCCGTTGTTGCCTTTTGGTTACGCGACGGAATCGGTCGACCATGTGTCGAGGTCAGCCGCAAATACGGTACGGAGTGTCCGTGGCGCACGCGCAGCGGACGTGGCATGACCGACGTACCGCGGGAAACCGCAGGTGAGACGGGGTGACCGGTCCGGACGCCGCCGGCCCCCCGGTCGGGGACCGGGGGGCCGGGGCGGGGCCGTCGTGCGGGGGGAAGGGTCACGGTCCGCCGAGCCGCGGAAAGGGGGCATGGGCCGCCGGAGAGGCCCTAGCCGCGGGCCGGGGCCTCCACGACCAGCGACGAGTTCGCGTACGGGTCGTACTCCTCGGAGTCGAGGCCCTTCTCGTTCTCCGACTGGACGATCGCCCACACCAGGAACCCGATGAACGCCGCGCTGAGCACGAAGCCGACGACACCGAGGATGATCCCCGCCAGCGCCATGCCACTGTTCGTCGCCTCGCCGCGCTGCACCCGCTTGCGCCCCAGGATGCCGAAGATCAGCGCCAGGACGCCGAGGATGACGCCAAGACCGTACGCGCAGAAGAACGGGACGGCGATGATGCCGAGCACCATCGCGGCGACGCCGAAACCATTCGCCGGCGCCGGCCCGTGCTGTCCGGTCCAGGCGGCCGGGTCGCCGTATCCCGGATATCCGGGGTAGCCGCCGGTGTGGTACGGAGCTGGGGCCTGCGGGGCCGGGTACGCCGGGTAGCCGTACTCACCCGGTGCCGGCTGCGCCGGTGCGGCCGGAGGCGGCGGTACCGCCCCCTGCCCCGGCGCCCCGCCCCCTCCCGTACTCGGACCGAAGCCCGGTACCGGGTCCGCACCCGAAGGCATCGAAGTGACGGTCTGCTGGTCGTGCACCGGAGGGCGCCCGGCCGGCGGCTTGTCCAGCGGCACCTTCTGCGCCGACTCCTCGGGCGGAGCCCAGGGGTCCCGCCGCTGCTCGGGCGGCGGGCCCGAGGGGTGGTTTGCGTTGTCTGACATGTGCTCCCCCATCGTGGTCCAGCCCATGCTACGGCCTGCGTTCCGCCCCCTACCGCCCGCCTGCGATGATCCTTGAAGCCTCTTCGCCTGCCCGTACACCGGAGGATCCGATGACCGATCTGCACCCCTTCGTCGCAGGGCTGCCCAAGGCCGAACTGCATGTGCACCACGTCGGATCCGCCTCGCCGCGCATCGTCGCCGAGCTGGCCGCCCGCCACCCCGACTCCAAGGTCCCGACCGACCCCGAGGCGCTCGCGGACTACTTCACGTTCACCGACTTCGCGCACTTCATCGACGTCTATCTGTCCGTCGTGGACCTGATCCGCACGCCGGAGGACGTCCGCCTGCTGACGTTCGAGGTCGCCCGCGACATGGCGCGGCAGAACATCCGGTACGCCGAGCTGACCATCACGCCGTTCAGCTCGACCCGCCGCGGCATCGACGAGAAGGCCTTCATGGAGGCCATCGAGGACGCCCGCAAGGCGGCGGAGAGCGAGCTGGGCACCGTACTGCGCTGGTGCTTCGACATTCCGGGCGAGGCGGGCCTGGAGGCGGCCGAGGAGACGACCAGGCTGGCCGTGGACCTGCGCCCCGACGGCCTGGTGTCGTTCGGACTCGGCGGCCCCGAGATCGGCGTACCGCGCCCCCAGTTCAAGCCGTACTTCGACCGCGCGATCGCCGCCGGGCTGCACTCCGTCCCGCACGCCGGTGAGACGACCGGGCCGGAGACCGTCTGGGACGCGCTGAACTCCTTGCGCGCCGAGCGCATCGGCCACGGCACCAGCGCCGTCAAGGACCCGGCGCTGCTGGCCCACCTCGCCGAGCACCGCATCGCGCTGGAGGTCTGCCCGACCTCCAACATCGCGACGCGGGCGGTGGCCACGCTGGACGAGCACCCGGTCAGGGAGATGGTGGACGCGGGCGTCCTGGTCACCATCAACAGCGACGACCCGCCGATGTTCGGCACGGACCTCAACAGCGAGTACGGCGTGGCCGCACGCCTGCTCGGCCTCGACGAGCGCGGCGTCGCCGGCCTCGCCAAGAACGCGGTGGAGGCTTCCTTCCTCGACCCGGCGGGGAAGGCGCGGATCACCGCCGAGATCGACGCGTACACCGAGAACTGGCTCGCCCGGTAACGCGTCACCGGACAATGGGGCCATGCGCACCGTCACTGCCGTGGCCCACCGCGGCGACCCGTACCGCGTCCGTGAGAACACCCTCGCCTCGCTCCGCTCCGCCGTTGAGCGGGGCGCGGACGCCGTCGAGATCGACGTCCGCCTGACCCGCGACGGCGTCCCCGTACTCCTCCACGACGATTCGCTCAAGCGGCTGTGGGGTCACGAGCGGCTGCTCGCGGGCCTCACCGAGAAGGAACTGCGCGATCTGACCGGCGGCGGCGTTCCCACCCTGCGCGAGGCGCTGAGCGCCATACCGGCCCACCGCGTCATGATCGATTTGCCGGGCGCCACCGCGCGGTCGGTACGTACCGTGGTCGGCATCGTCCATGACTGCGGGGCCGCCGAGCGCGCGTACTACTGCGGGGGCACCTCGGCCATGCTGGAGGTACGCGCCACCGACCCCGGCGCCGAGATCGCCATGACGTGGACGACGCTCACCCCGCCCCGCGCGACGCTGGTCGACGCGATGAAGCCGCGCTGGCTCAACTACCGCTTCGGCCTGGTCAGCCGCGACCTGACGGACCGGGTGCACAGGGACGGGCTGCTGGTCTCGGCGTGGACCGCCGACACCGGGCGCACGATGCGCCGCCTGATCGCCCGCGGCGTGGACTCGATCACCACCAACCGCGTCGACGTACTGCACGCACTGACCAAGGGTGCCCGGCCGTAGGTGGACCGCCGTGACGACAAATCACTTTGCTGGCGTGATCGCGGAGTTGGGATCGTACGGCGAGCGAGGCCAAGGACGTCGTACACGGCACGTACCCGCGCTGGAGCGCCGCCGGCCGGGGCGCCGGGGGGCACCGGAATCACAGCCCCACGATCGCGTTCCACTTCTTCGCGAAGCCGACGCGCTCCTCCGCCGTGATGTCCCGCGCGATCGCCAGCCGCTCGCGCATCGCGTCGTCGGGGAAGATCAGCGGGTCCTCGGCGAGTGCGGCGGTCTCCTCGTCCTTGGCGGAGGCCAGGATGTCGCGCGCCGCCGGCACCGGGCAGACGTAGTTGACCCAGGCCGCCAGCTCCGCCGCGACCTCGGGGTCGTAGTAGTGGTCGACGAGTTTCTCCGCGTTGCGCTTGTGGCGGGCGAGGTTGGGGATCATCAGGCTCTCCGCCCACAGCTCCGCCCCCTCCTCCGGCACCACGAACTCGATGTCGGCATTGTCGGCCTTGAGCTGGATGACGTCGCCCGAGTACGCCTGGCAGGCCAGGACGTCGCCGCTCGCCAGGTCCTTGATGTAGTCGTTGCCGGTGAAACGCCGGATGTGCTTGCGCTTCACGAGCTTCCCGACCTGTTCGCACATCGTGTGGAAGTCGTCGGCGGTCCACCGCGTCACATCGGCGCCGTTGCCCTGCATCAGCAGCGCGAAGCTCTCGTCGAGCCCGGAAAAGAGGGTCACCTTGCCGCGCAGGTCGTCGGCCCACAACTGGGAGGTGGAGCGGATCTCGTGGCCGAGCTTCCTGCGGTTGTACGCGATGCCGGTGATCCCGGACTGCCAGGGCACGGAGTGCAGGCGCCCTTCGTCGAAGGCGGGCGTACGCAGCTGCGGGTCCAGGTACTTGGCGACGTTCGGCTGCTTCGACCGGTCCATCTCCTGCACCCAGCCGAGGCGTACGAACCGGGCGGCCATCCAGTCGCTGATGACGATGAGGTCGCGGCCGGTCTCCTGGTGGTTCATCAGCGCGGGGCTGATCTTTCCGAAGAACTCGTCGTTGTCGTTGATCTCTTCGGTGTAGCGGACGGATATCCCGGTGCGCCCGGTGAAGGCGTCGAGCGTGGGCCGCCGGGACTCGTTCTCGTCGTCGGTGTCGATGTAGAGCGGCCAGTTGGCGAACTGGAGGCTGCGGTCCCGTTCCGACCGGTCGTCGGCGGCGGCCCGGTCCCCCGGTTCGACGTACGCGGCGGGCACCCCGCACCCGGCGAGCGCGGCCAGCGCGCCTGCCGTGCCGAACCCACGGAGCAGCGTACGACGCGACACACGGCCAAGATCACTCATGGCCCCCACCCTCGCCCCGCGCACGAAGGGCGGGCAATAGACAGTCTGTCTATCGCCCGCCCCTGTGGAACAGCGTCCTGGTCAACCGGTTCCGGTCAGCCCTCGATCGACGTCATCACGTGCTTGATGCGCGTGTAGTCCTCGAAGCCGTACGCCGAAAGGTCCTTGCCGTAACCGGACTTCTTGAAGCCGCCGTGCGGCATCTCCGCGACCAGCGGGATGTGGGTGTTGATCCACACACAGCCGAAGTCGAGGTTCTTGGACATGCGCATCGCCCGCGCGTGGTCCTTGGTCCACACCGAGGACGCCAGCGCGTACTCGACGCCGTTGGCCCACTCCAGGGCCTGCGCCTCGTCCGTGAAGGACTGGACGGTGATGACGGGGCCGAAGACCTCGTTCTGGATGATCTCGTCGTCCTGCTTGAGGCCGGAGACGACGGTCGGGGCGTAGAAGTAGCCCTTGTCGCCGACCTGCTGGCCGCCCGCCTCGACCTTGGCGTGCGCCGGGAGACGGTCGATGAAGCCGCTGACCTGCTTGAGCTGGTTGGCGTTGTTCAGCGGGCCGTAGAGCACGTCCTCGTCGTCCGGCTGCCCGGTCTTCGTGTCCTGGGCGGCCTTCGCCAGCGCGGTGACGAACTCGTCGTGGATCGACTCCTGTACGAGCACGCGGGTGGCGGCGGTGCAGTCCTGGCCGGCGTTGAAGAAGCCCGCGACCGAGATGTCCTCGACGGCCTTGGCGATGTCGGTGTCTTCGAAGACGACGACCGGCGCCTTGCCGCCCAGCTCCAGGTGGACGCGCTTGACGTCCTTGGCGGCGGACTCGGCGACCTGCATGCCGGCCCGTACGGAACCGGTGATGGAGGCCATCGCCGGGACCGGGTGCTCGACCATCGCGCGGCCGGTGTCACGGTCGCCGCAGACGACGTTGAAGACGCCCTTGGGGACGATGTTGCCGATGATCTCGGCCATCAGCACGGTCGAGGCGGGCGTCGTGTCCGACGGCTTGAGGACCACGGTGTTGCCCGCGGCGAGCGCCGGGGCGAACTTCCACACGGCCATCATCATCGGGTAGTTCCACGGCGCGACCTGCGCGCAGACGCCGACCGGCTCACGGCGGACGATGGAGGTCAGACCCTCCATGTACTCGCCGGCCGAGCGGCCTTCGAGCAGCCGGGCCGCACCCGCGAAGAAGCGGATCTGGTCGACCATGGGCGGCACTTCCTCGGTCCGCGTGAGACCGAGCGGCTTGCCGGTGTTCTCCGACTCGGCCGCGATCAGCTCCTCCGCTCGCTCCTCGAAGGCGTCCGCGATCTTGAGCAACGCCTTCTGGCGCTCCGCGGGCGTCGTGTCGCGCCAGGCCGGGAAGGCCGCGGCGGCGGCCGCCATGGCGGCGTCGACGTCCGCCTGACCGGAGAGCGGCGAGGTGGCGTACACGTCGCCGGTGGCCGGGTTGACCACGTCAATGGTCCGCCCGTCGGCGGCTTCGCGGAACTCTCCGTCGATGTAGTTGCGCAGGCGGCGCAGTTCGGTGGTCACAGCCACCCCTCCCTTGTCGGATGTCCAATTGCTGAGATCCCTACCCTAGTCGCTCCGGTGTCGCTTTCGACATACCCGCCCACCAGGAACTTCGGATTCAGCAAGATCCGACGCCTCAAACAACGAATTTCATCGGTTTGGGGTTGCGGAACGGGCGAGACGTCATGCACAGTGAAGACGTGGCCAGCAGAAGCACAGATTCCAGAACCGGGAACGGCTCGTCCCCAACGGTCGACGCCGTCTCTCTGGCGATCATTGAGCAGCTCCAGGAGGACGGGCGCCGTCCTTACGCCGCCATCGGCAAGGCCGTCGGCCTCTCCGAAGCGGCCGTACGCCAGCGCGTACAGAAGCTGCTCGACCAGGGCGTGATGCAGATCGTCGCCGTCACGGACCCGCTCACCGTGGGATTCCGGCGGCAGGCCATGGTCGGCATCAATGTCGAGGGCGACCTCGACCCCGTCGCCGATGCGCTGACTGCCATGGCCGAATGCGAGTACGTGGTGATGACCGCGGGCTCCTTCGACCTCATGGTGGAGATCGTCTGCGAGGACGACGACCACCTGCTCGAAGTGATCAACCGACGGATCCGGACGCTCCCCGGCGTGCGATCCACCGAGAGCTTCGTCTACCTCAAGCTGAAGAAGCAGACCTATATGTGGGGAACCCGATAGTCGTGAGCCAGGACCTCTCCAAGACCGCGTACGACCACCTGTGGATGCATTTCACCCGCATGTCGTCCTACGAGAACGCACCCGTGCCCACCATTGTGCGTGGTGAGGGCACCTACATCTACGACGACAAGGGCAAGAAGTACCTCGACGGTCTCTCCGGCCTGTTCGTGGTGAACGCCGGTCACGGCCGCCACGAGCTCGCCGAGACCGCGTACAAGCAGGCGCAGGAGCTGGCCTTCTTCCCGATCTGGTCGTACGCCCACCCCAAGGCCGTAGAACTGGCCGAGCGCCTCGCGAACTACGCGCCGGGCGACCTGAACAAGGTCTTCTTCACCACCGGCGGCGGCGAGGCGGTCGAGACCGCGTGGAAGCTGGCGAAGCAGTACCACAAGCTCACCGGCAACCACACGAAGTACAAGGTGATCTCCCGCGCGGTGGCCTACCACGGCACCCCGCAGGGCGCCCTGTCCATCACCGGCCTGCCGGCCCTGAAGGCCCCCTTCGAGCCGCTCGTACCGGGTGCGCACAAGGTCCCGAACACCAACATCTACCGCGCGCCGATCCACGGCGACGACCCGGTCGCCTTCGGCCGCTGGGCCGCCGACCAGATCGAGCAGGAGATCCTCTTCGAGGGCCCCGAGACCGTCGCGGCCGTCTTCCTCGAGCCGGTGCAGAACGCCGGTGGCTGCTTCCCGCCGCCGCCCGGGTACTTCCAGCGGGTCCGCGAGATCTGCGACAAGTACGACGTGCTGCTCGTCTCGGACGAGGTCATCTGCGCCTTCGGCCGCCTCGGCACGATGTTCGCCTGCGACAAGTTCGACTACGTACCGGACATGATCACCTGCGCCAAGGGCATGACGTCGGGCTACTCCCCGATAGGCGCGTGCATCATCTCGGACCGTCTGGCCGAGCCGTTCTACAAGGGTGACAACACCTTCCTGCACGGCTACACCTTCGGTGGCCACCCGGTCTCCGCGGCGGTCGGCTGCACGAACCTCGACATCTTCGAGCGCGAGGGTCTCAACCAGCACGTGCTCGACAACGAGGACGCGTTCCACTCGACGCTGAAGAAGCTGCTCGACCTGCCGATCGTCGGCGACGTACGCGGCAACGGCTTCTTCTACGGCATCGAGCTGGTGAAGGACAAGGCCACGAAGGAGACCTTCACGGACGAGGAGACAGAGCGCGTGCTCTACGGCTTCCTCTCCAAGGCCCTCTTCGAGAACGGTCTGTACTGCCGCGCCGACGACCGTGGCGACCCGGTCGTCCAGCTCGCGCCGCCGCTGATCTCCAACCAGGACACCTTCGACGAGATCGAGGGGATCCTGCGCCAGGTGCTCACGGAGGCCTGGACGAAGCTCTGATCCCGGAGCAGGGCTCGTTGCTCTGATCGTATGACCCAGTCGCGGCCCGGATACACCCGTTCGAGTGAGAACGGACGTATCCGGGCCGCGCGCTTGCCACGCCGCCCCCCCTCGTTTCCTTACGGTGCAGTGACCGATCGGCCCCGTCTTCGTTCCCCCATACGGGGGACGGGTGCTGTGACACTCAAGACGTGCTGTGACACTCAAGACGCGAGGTGTACGCCATGGTGGCCCCACCCGACAACGATGTGCTGTGGGCGCGCTCCCTGCACTGCTCCCACAGCGGTTCCCCCGCCCTCACCGGCGTCTCGCTGGGTGTGCGCGAGGGCGAGATCCTGGCCGTCAGCGGTCCGCGCGGCAGCGGTAAGACAACTCTCCTGCGGTGCCTCTCCGGCCGGCTCGTCCCCCAGCAGGGCGAGGTCTGGTTCAACAGCGTGCCCGTGCACACCATGAGCGCCCCGCTGCGCGAGCGGCTGCGGCGCGACCGGTTCGGCTGGATCGACCCCGAGCCGGGGCTCGTACCGGAACTCAAAGCCTGGGAGAACGCCGCCCTGCCCCTTCTCCTGCGCGGCACCTCGCACCGTGCCGCGAAGAAGGCCGCCATGGAGTGGCTGGAGCGGCTCGACATCGGCATGATCGCCCGCAAGCGGCCGGCCGCGCTCCTGCAGTCCCAGCGCCAGCGGGTCGCCGTCGCCCGCGCCCTGGTCACCACGCCCGCGGTGCTCTTCGCGGACGAGCCGACGGCGCCGCTGCACCGCACGGACCGGGCCCACGTCCTGCGTACGCTCACCACCGCGGCCCGCTCGCACCAGATCACCGTCCTCCTCGCGACGCACGACGCGGAGGTGGCGACGGTCGCGGACCGTACGGTGTCACTGCTCGACGGGCGCCGCGTCAACTCCGTACAGCCGGACGGCGGGGACGCTCCGGAAGGCCGGGCCGCGTGCTCGCTCTCCGTCTAGCCCGCGGCACCCACCCGTTGGTCCTGCTGCGCCGTCTGCTGGTCGCGGCGGCGTCGGGCGGCGTAGGTTTCCTGCTCCTGTGCACGCTGGGGTACGCGCTGGGCCACCCCGAGCAGTCCTCGGACTCCGTGCGACGCCTGCTCTGGTGCCTGCCCCCGCTGGCGGCCACGGTCTACTTCGCGGTGGCGGTGGCCCGTACCGACCCGGGTACGAACGCGCCGCGCGCCGGGCTTTCCTCGGTGGGCGTCGGCCCGGTGCGCCTGGCGGCACTCGCCGCGGTCTCCACGGCGCTCTCGTGCACCCTCGGCAGCGCGCTCGCCCTCCTCCTCTTCCTGCACCTGCGCGGCGACCTCTCCGGCCTGCCGTTCGACGGCGCCGGGGCGGAGCTGCTGGCCGCCGGCCGGCCGCTGCCGCCGGCCGGCGTGCTCACCCTGCTGTGCGTGGTGCCGGTCGTCGCGGCGACCGCGACCGCCCTGGCACTGCGCCCGCGCACCCCGAAGCACGCAGACGACGAGCCCTCGGGCCCCGTCGCCCCCACCGGCCTGCCGTGGGGAGTGGCCCTGGTCGCGGCGGGCCTCGCGGTCGAGACGTACGCGAGCCGCGGCACGCCCGGCGCGCGGCTGACGCTGCCGGGCCGGCTGGACGTCGTGCCGGCCGGTGTCCTGGCCGGCTGGGCCCTCACCGCCCTCGGTCTCGCGGTGGCGGGCCCGGGCCTGACGTACCTCGCGGGCCGCCTTCTGCAGTCCGTACGCCCCGGCGCGGTCCGGCTCCTCGCGGGCCGCGTCCTGATGGACGAAGCCGGCCGCATCGGCCGCCCGCTGGGCGTGGTCTGCGCGGTGGCGTCGGCGGGGATCGCGGGGGCAACCCTCTACAACGCCGGCTCCTCCCCCGCCCCCTTCGCCACCTTCGGCCCACTGACCGCCCTGGGCAGCGCGCTGGTGGTGGCCTGCACCGTAGCCACGCTGCTGACCGCCGCCCTGGAAACGAAACGCTCCCGCGCCGCGACCACGGAAACCCTGGCAGGCCTGGGCGCCCCACGCCAGACCCTGCGCACGGCGGCGGCCCTGCGAGCAACAGCCCTCCTCACGGTCTTCACCCCGGTGACCATCGCCCTGTCCACCTTGGCAGCCTTCCCCTTGACTCCCTGACCCCCAAAACCCGCGTACCGCGCAGCGGGCCCGGTGGGCCGGCACGGTTCCTGCCCCGGCGCCGGGGCCGCAACGGCGCGGCGCAGCTCGCGCGGCCGTCGCGCGTGTCGAGAGGGGGGCCGGGGGCCTGCCCCCGGTTTCGGGAACGGGCGGGTAGGGGAAATCCAGCGCCCGAACCCCCGACCCCGGCCACCACCCCGCACCCGCACTCGCACTCGCACCGCAGAACGGGGACGGTTCGGCGACCTCACCTTCGCCCGGTCCCCCAGCCCACCACCCCACGCCGCGCACCCCCTAGCATCTTCGCGTGCCTCAACTCACGGACCGCGCCCACGACCCCGCCCACGACCGCGAGATCGAAACCCTCGCCGAGTTCGACGAAGCCGTCGCGCGCGGCTCGCTCGACGGTTGCCGCGTACAGGCCGTCGACCTGACGGCCCGTACCCCCGACCTCCTCACCGTCGCCACATCCGGTGCCGTGTTCCTCGGCTGCCCCATGCAACCCGACGGCCTCGCCAAGGTCCGCGCGGACGGAGCGCTCGTCTTCCCGCCCGTCCCCGACCTGCCGTTCGATCCGTACCGCGGGCTCCTCTACACACCCGAAGCGCTCTTCGAGCACCTTGATGCCGGGTACGACGCCACTCCCGACGCCCTCGCCTACGCCTGGTTCCAGCGCACCAAGGCCGACGGCGACATATTCGCCTCGATGCTCCGCTCCATCCACGACGACGCCGTCTCCGACGCCCTCGACGAGCAGCTCGCCGGCGCCCGCGTCGTCGGCGTCATGGGCGGCCACGCCATGGCCCGCGGCACCAGCGCCTACGCCGGCGCCGCCCGCCTCGGCCGTACCCTCGCCCGCAGCGGCCTGACCGTCGCCACCGGCGGCGGCCCCGGCGCGATGGAGGCCGCGAACCTCGGCGCGTACCTCGCCCCGTTCCAGGACGACGCCGTACTCGACGACGCGCTCGAACTCCTCGCGAAGACCCCGTCGTTCACCCCCTCCATCACCGACTGGGCCCGCGCCGCCTTCGACGTCCGCGACCGCTGGCAGTCCGGCGGCGACTCCATCGGCATCCCCACCTGGTTCTACGGTCACGAGCCCCCGAACGCCTTCGCCGGCCACATCGCGAAGTACTTCGCCAACGCCACCCGCGAGGACGGCCTCCTCGCGCGCTGCAACGGCGGCGTCGTCTTCCTGCCCGGCGCGGCCGGCACGGTCCAGGAGATCTTCGACAACGCGACCCCCAACTACTACGAATCGCACGGCGAACCGACCCCCATGGTCCTCGTCAACCGCGCCCACTGGACCGAGAAGCTCCCCACCTGGTCTCTTCTCCAGTCCCTGGCCAAGGGCCGCCCGATGGAGTCCCGCATCGCCCTGGTGGACACCGTCGAAGAGGCCCCGGCGGCCCTGGCCCGCCTATCGGCCAAGTAACTCCGCCAGCCGCTCGTACGACCGTTCCCAGCTCCACTCCGTACGCACCCAGTGCCGCCCCTTCTCACCCATCGCCCGGGCGAGAAGGGGGTCACGGAGCATCCCCACCAGCCGCTCGGCGACCGCCGCGTCCGACCGCCCGTCGACGACATGACCGCTCTCCCCGTCCAATACGGCGTCCGGCGCCCCGCCCGAGTCGCCCGCCAAGACCGGCAGTCCGCAGGCGGCGGCCTCCAGGAAGACGATCCCGAGCCCCTCCACCTCCAGCCCGCGCTTTCGCGTACGGCACGGCATCGCGAAGACGTCGGCGGCGGCGTAGAAGGACGGCATGGCATGGTGCGGATGACCGCCCGCGAAGACGACGGATTCCGTGACCCCGTACTCGGCGGCGATCCGCCGCAGCCGCCGTTCGTACAAACCGCCTCCTACGAGCAGCAGCACGGCACCCGGCACCTCGCGTCTCACCCTCCTCAGCGCCCTGATCAGGGTGTCCTGCCCCTTGCGCGCGACGAGCCTCGCGGCGCAGAGAATCACCGGCCGGTCCCCGAGCCCGTACCGCTCCCGTACCGGCGCCGCGTCGAGACCGGGTCGGAAGACGGTGGTGTCGACGCCCGGAACGAGCCGCTCCAGCGCCGCGCCCGGCCCGAGCACCGCCGCGATGGGGGCACGGGTGCTCGCCCCGAGGTACGTCACCGTGTCGGCCCGCGCCCCGATCCGCCGCAGCAGCACCCGCGCGCCCGGCGTGCGTGCCCACCACACCTCGTGGCCGTGCGTCGTCGCGACGGCGGTCCGTATACCGGCCTCGCGCCGCAGCCGCTCCGCCATGAGCCCCAGCGGCGCGGCGGCCCCGAACCACACCCGGTCGCAGCCGTACCGGCGGGCGATCGCGGCCGACCGGGCCGAGGTCCGCCGGGTGGGCAGCAGCGTCCGCACGGGTTCGCGGACGACGGGGTACGGGAGAGTCGCGTCGTACGCCGCCGAGCCCGGCTCGTACGAGGTGTGGACGACGACTTCGCCGACGGGAAACCGGCTCGTCATGGCGTGTACGAACGTCTCGATGCCGCCCTGCCTGGGCGGGAAGTCGTTGGTGACGACGAGTGTGCGCGTCATGCCGGGACCTTTCGTGAGGCGGGTACGGACCGCGCGCACCGGGGCAGCGCCCAGAGCACCAGCGGGTAGACGAGGTAGCCGAAGCGGGTGGCCGGCATCAGGGACGTGGCGAGCCCGAGGCCGAGCGCGAGGCGGTCCGCTGCGGCGAGGACGGTGAGGGGTGGCCGTACGAACAGGGAGGCCGCCAGCAGCAGGGCGCTGACCGCGAGCAGCGACAGGGCGATCACCGTGCCGCCGGGCACATACGCGGCGAGGAGGTGGCCCGGCAACGGGCTGGTGGCAGGCGAGGCGGCCGTACCGAGGCCCAGCGGGAAGGCGACGACGTTCGCGTAGAAACCACCGGGGTCCGCGAAGGCGAACGGCGCGACGGCCACCGCGGCGGTCCCCAGCGCCACGGCGGCGAAACGCGCCGCCGGCCGTCCGCCGTTCCGTACGGCGAGAAGCGCGAAGGCGACCGGAAGCGCGGGCCAGGCCGTCCACTTGAGAGCGGCGGCCGCGCCGAGCACCAGCCCTGACTGCCAGGACCGGCCCTGCCCCGCCAGCGCGATCCCGAGGCACATCAGCCCCACGACGGGCAGGTCCGTGCCGCCCACGCACAGGGGCAGGGCGACGACCGGGCAAGCCATCAGCCATGCCGTCCTGTCGCGCCGGCCCCCGCCTCCGGCGGCGGCCAGTGCCGCACCGGCGAACACCGCGCCCGTCCACCAGCGGCCGTCACCGGGCAGCAGGCCGAAGGCCGCCATGCCCGGCAGGTACGGGTTGAAGTCGGCGACGGCGGAGGGGGCGGGGAGGTACGGGCTGCCGGTCGCCCACAGCAGCTGCCCCGAACGCTCCACGACGACCACCTCGAGCTGCGCGAGCCCGGTGGCGACAAGGACGCCCAGCGGCAGTACGACCGCGCCGGCCACGGCGACCGCACGGGAAGCGGCGACCGCCCGCCGGGCGGTGAGCGCGGCGGCCCCGTAGCCGAGGGCCGCGGTCACGCCCCACACCCGGTGGGGCGTGAGGTCCGACAGCGCGGCGAGCGCGAGCGCGACGGCCGCACAGGCGGCCCACCCGTACCGCGAAAGCCGGACAGACGGTGTGGACACCGGAACGCGGAGATCACTCATGCGTGCCACGCTAGGAATCGCTTGCCCTCACGGCGTCAAACGAGAATCCGATCCCCGCCGTCAACCCGTGGCATGACATCCGCCGGCCGGCTCAACCCGTGCGGTGACGCACACCGTCCGCCCAACCCGAAGAATGGGGGCATGAGTTCGTCCCCCCGCCGGCGCTTCCGCACCTGGACCGCCACCCCCGCCTACCCCTGGATCACCGGTGGCGCGCTGACGGCCTGCGCGGTCGCGGAACTGCTCGCCTACCCCGGCTCGGTGACCATCGCGACCGGCGTACTGCTCTCCGCCGCCTCGCTCATGTGGCGACGCTCGTGCCCGCCCGTCGCCGTGCTCACGGTCGCCACGGGGCTGGTCAGTTTCGCGGCAGGCAGCAGCCTCTACATCTGCACCATCGTCAGCGGGCTCGTCGGCTTCTATACGCTCGGCCGCCACCGCGTCCACCACCCGGCGATCCTGATCGCCGGCGGCACACTCGGCTCCCTCGCGGTGAATCTGGCGCACATCGCCGACTGGTCACGGCGGGACGGACTGCCGGTGCCCGCGCTCGGTGGTCCCGGCTCCCTGGGGCTCTTCGCCGAGGCGTTCGTGCTGTCAGTGGTGCTCCTGGGTGCCGTGTCGATGGGTGACGCCGTACGCGCCCGGGAGGAGACACGCAATGAACGCGCCCTGGCCCACGCCCAGTTGATCACGATGGAGCGGCAGCAGGCCGCCGAGGCGGAACGGGCTGCCATCGCCCGTGAGTTGCATGACATCGTCGCCCACTCCGTGTCGATGATCGCGGTGCAGGCGGAGAGCGCGACCTACACCTCCCCGGGCCTCACCGCCGAAGCCCGCGACGGCTTCCAGCAGATCGCGTCCACCGCCCGCTCCTCGATGGCTGAACTGCGCCGCCTCCTCGGCGTACTGCGCACCCCGCAGCAGACCGGCACGCCCCTCACCGCCCCGCAGCCGACGCTCGGCCACCTCGCGGAACTCCTCGACCAGCACCGGGCGGTGGGCGGCGAGGCGGAACTGAAGGTCACCGGCAAGCAGGTGCCACTGCCCGCCGCCTGGGAGCTGTCGGCGTACCGCATCGTGCAGGAGGCGCTGACCAACGCGCGCAAGCACGCGCCCGGCGCCCGTACGGTGGTGGAGATCGATTACGGCTCCGACCGGCTGGCGCTGCGCATAGGCGACGACGGACCGGGACTCACCGCACCGGGGACGACCGGCCACGGGCTGACCGGGATGCGTGAGCGGGCGGCGCTGGTCGGCGGCAGGCTGAGTGCGGGCCCGGGCCCGGACGGCGGTTTTCTGGTGGAGGGGGAGCTTCCTTGGTGATCAGGGCAATGGTGGCCGACGATCAGGCGGTCGTACGGACAGGCTTCGTGAGCCTGCTCGGTACCCAGGACGACATCGAGGTGGTGGGCGAGGCCGAGGACGGCGTGGAGGCGGTCCGTGTCGCCGCCGAGACGCGCCCCGACCTGGCCCTGCTCGACATCCGCATGCCGCACAAGAACGGCATCGAGGCCGCGCGCGAGATCCTCTCCGCTTCGAACGGTGCGACGAAGGTGCTGATGCTGACGACCTTCGGTCTGGACGAGTACGTGTACGAGGCGCTGGCGGCCGGCGCCGGAGGCTTCCTCCTCAAGGACGCGACGTTCCCCGAACTGCTGCACGCGGTTCGGGTGGTGGCGGCCGGCAACGCGCTGCTCTCCCCCGAAATCACGAAACGGCTGATCGGGCAGTTCATCAGCGGACGGGCCGCCGCACGACCGGTGCGCACGGTCGCGGGCCTGACCGCACGCGAGGTCGAGGTGCTGGTCCTGATCGCGCAGGGCCTTTCGAACGCCGACATCGCTCACCGCCTGACCATCACCGACCACACCGTGAAGACCCACATCAACCGTCTCTTCACCAAGATGGGCCTCAGGGACAGGGCGCAGGCGGTGATCCTGGCGTACGAACTGGGCCTGGTCCGCGCGGGGGCCGCGCCCTGACCTGAACCGGAACGGCCCCTGCGTCCTTCGGGCATGCCGAGGAGCGGGCTCCGGAGGCCGAATCCGGTTAGGGAAGGGGCGGGTAGGGGAGCCGGCGCGCCGCAGGCGGCGGCCGCCCCCGGCGTCAGTCCGCCGCCCCGAGCACCACGACCTCCTCCGCCGCGAAGGCGGCCCCCACCTCCGCCCCCACCTCCGGCGCGTCCCGCAGCGCGCACTCCGCCTCCAGCAGCGGCGCTCCCGCCGGCCGCAGAAGCAGGGCGACGTGGTGGCCCCGGAAGGTCCGCCCCGTAACGACGCACGGAAGCCCGTCCTCCGACGGCACCAGCCGGACGCCCGCCGGCCGGACCAGGAGCCGGGCCTCACCCTGCGCCGTCCCCGCCGGGACAGGGACCTTGCCCCACACCGTGTCCGCCGCCTCGCCACTCACCGTCGCCGCCACGACATTGTCGAAGCCCAGAAAGCGCGCGACGAACTCGGACGCCGGCCGCTGCCAGACCTCCAGCGGCGTGCCGGTCTGCGCGATCCGCCCCTCCCGCATGACCACCACCCGGTCGGCGAGCGCGAAGGCCTCGCCCTGGTCGTGCGTGACGGCCAGCACGGTCGTACCCAGCCGCCCGAAAAGCTGGCGCAGCTCGACGACGAGCCGCTCACGCAGGCCACGGTCCAGCTGGCCCAGCGGCTCGTCGAGCATCAGCAGCTTCGGCTCCGGAGCGAGCGCCCGCGCCAGCGCGACCCGCTGCTGCTCACCGCCCGACAGCGTGCTGATCGCGCGCCGCCCGGCGCCCGGCAGGCCGACCATGTCCAGCAGTTCCCCCACCCGGCGGACCTGTTCGGCCTTCGCCGCGCCCCTCATCCGCAGCCCGAAGGCGACGTTCCCCCCGACATCCCGCTGCGGGAAGAGCTGATGGTCCTGGAACATCAGCCCGACCCCCCGCCGGTGCACCGGCACCCCGCGCTGGTCGCGCCCGTCGAGCAGCACCCGGCCGGCATCCGCCGCCTGGAGCCCGGCTACGACCCGCAGCAGCGTCGACTTCCCGCTGCCGCTCGGACCGAGCACGCACACGATCTCGTGGTCGGCGACCTCCAGGTCCACGGAGTCGAGCACCGCCCGCTTCCCGAACCGCACGGTCGCCCCGTCCAGCCGCAACATCAGAACTCCCCGGATCCGGTTCGGTCGGGCCGCATGCGCTCAAGAACCAGCAACGCCACCGCGCACACCACCATCAAAATCGTGCTGAGGGCCATCGCCTGCCCGTAGTTGAGGTCCCCCGCCCGCCCCAGCAGCCGCGCCACGGCCACCGGCAGCGTCGGATTGTCGGGCCGCGCGATGAACACGGTCGCCCCGAACTCGCCCAGCGATACGGCGAAGGCGAACCCGGCGGCGACGAGCAGTGCCCGCCGCACCATCGGCAGGTCGACCTCCCGCCACGCCCGCAGCGGCGAGGCCCCGAGCACCGCCGCCGCCTCGCGCAGTCGTGCGTCGACGGCCCGGAGTACGGGCAGCATGGTGCGTACGACGAACGGCACACCCACCAGCGCCTGGGCGAGCGGCACCAGAATCCACGACGTACGCAGATCCAGCGGCGGCCGGTCCAGCGTGATGAGGAAACCGAAGCCCACCGTCACCGCCGAAACGCCCAGCGGCAGCATCAGCAGCGCGTCGAAGCCGCGCACCAGCCGCCCCGCCCGCCGGGTGAGGGCCGCCGCCGCGAGCCCGCCGACCACCAGCGCGATGGCGGTCGCGGCCAGGGCGTACTCCAGCGAGTTCCACACGGCTTCCAGCGGCGGTACGAGGAAGGTGCCCCCACCCGCGCCCGCCGACTGAAGCGCCCGGTAGTACCCGAGACCGAACCCGGACCCGCCGGGCCCGCTCAGCGACCGCTCGACGAGCACCCCGAGCGGCACCAGAATCAGCAGCACCACCGTCGCCAGCACGCCGCCCAGCAGCGCCCACTGCCCCGCCCCGCGCGGCCGCCGCGCGGTCTGCGCCGCGTCGACCAGCTTCAGCGCGCTCTCCCTGCGCCGTACGGTCCACGCGTGTACGGCGAGGATCGCGCCCACCGCCACGAACTGCACCAGCGTCAGCACGGCCGCGGTCGGCAGGTCCAGGAACTGCGCGGTCTGCCGGTAGATCTCCACCTCCAGGGTGGAGTAGGCGGGCCCGCCGAGGATCTGCACGACACCGAAGGAGGTGAAGGTGAACAGGAAGACCATCAGCGCCGCGGCGGCGACGGCCGGCACGAGCGCGGGCAGCGTCACCCGCCGCCAGGCGGCGAACCGCCCGGCGCCGAGCACCCGAGCCGCTTCCTCCTGGCGCGGGTCGAGCTGCGACCACAGGCCGCCCACGGTCCGTACGACCACCGCGTAGTTGAAGAAGACGTGTGCCAGCAGGATCGCCCACACCGTGGTGTCGAGCCGTACGCCCCACAGCTCGTCCAGCAGCCCGCCCCGCCCGAGCAGCGCCAGGTACGCGGTCCCGACGACGACCGTAGGCAGCACGAAAGGCACGGTGATCACCGCGCGCAGCAGCTGCTTGCCGGGGAAGTCGAGCCGGGCGAAGACGTACGCCGCGGGAAGCGCGATCAGCAGCGTCAGCCCTGTCGATGCGAGAGCCTGCCAGGTGGTGAACCACAGAACGTCCCGGATGTCCGGATCGGCGAGCACCTCTCCGATCCGGCCGAACCGCCAGACGCCGTCCGCCTTGAGCCCGCGACCGACGATCGCGGCCACGGGGTAGGCGAAGAAAGCCGCGAAGAACGCGACGGGCACGGCCATGAGACCGAGCCGCACCGCGCTCCCGCGCACGGCCCTGCTTACTTCAGGACGAGCGAGGACCACGACTTGACCCACTGCTCGCGGTTTTCAGCGATCTTCTCCGGGGCCACGGTCTGCGGCTTGGCGACGACCACGCCGTGCCGCGTGAACAGCTCGGGCAGCTTCGCGTCCTTGACCACCGGGTTCACGAACATGTTCAGCGGCATGTCCTCCTGGAACTTCTTCCCGATGAGGAAGTCGATGAGCGCCTTGCCGCCCTCCTCGTTCTTCGCACCGGTCAGCAGCCCGGCGAACTCGGTCTGCCGGAAGCAGGTACCGGTCGCGACACCGGTCGGCGCCTCCTTGGGCTGCGGCTTCGCGTACAGCACCTCGACCGGCGGGCTGGAGGCGTACGAGACGACGAGCGGCCGGTCGGCCTTCGACGCCTTGCCGCCGGCGGAACCGGAGAACTCCTCGTTGTAGGCCTGCTCCCAGCCGTCGACGACCTTGACGCCGTTGGCCCTGAGCTTCTTCCAGTAACCCTGCCAGCCGTCGTCGCCGTACCGGCCGACCGTGCCGAGCAGGAAGCCGAGACCGGGCGAGGAGGTCCCGGCGTTCTCGGTGACGAGCAGGTTCTTGTACGCCGGCTTGATCAGGTCGTCGAAGGACTTCGGCGGCGCGAGCTTCTTGTCGGCGAAGTACTTCTTGTCGTAGTTGACGCAGATGTCGCCGGTGTCGACGGGCGTGACACGGTGCTTGCCGCGGTCCAACTGCACCTCGGCCGGGATCTCGCCGAGCCCCTTGGCCTCGTACGGCGTGAAGATGCCGTTGTCGAGCGCCCGCGAGAGGAGTGTGTTGTCGACGCCGAAGAAGACGTCGCCGCGCGGGGAGCCCTTGGTGAGGATCTCCTGGTTGAGGGCGGCGCCCGCGTCCCCGCTCTTGAGGACCTTGACCGTGTAGCCGGTCTCCTTGGTGAACGCCTTCAGTACGGCGTCGGAGGCGTTGAACGAGTCGTGGCTGACCAGGGTGACGGTCTTGGACTTCTTGCCGTCGCCGGAGCCGGAGTCGTCCTTGCCGCCCCCGCAGGCGGCGAGCGTGGAGACGCCGAGCGCCGCGGCCAGAGCCGTGACCGCGAGCCTCTTGGTGGTGGTGTGCACTGAATTCCTCCTGGGATGGGACATCCAGGAAGAGACGCGGCCCTGCCCGCGGAAAACGGGCAGGGCGCAACAGCTCGAGTAGTGACCGAACTTCCTACCCAGAAAACTGAGACATCCCTGGGGACAACCCAGGCCCCGTGGGCAAGGTTCAAAGGGTCTGCGGCGAGCCGCACTCTCAGCGCTGTGGCGCTCCCCTGTCGGAATATGTAAATGTGCGGCCCACGTTACACGGGCCCTCTCCCGGCCTATCGCTCGGTAGCCGCCAGCTGTCCGCACGCTCCGTCGATCTCCTGGCCACGGGTGTCCCGTACGGTCACGGGGACGCCATGGGCTGCGATCGCCTCGACGAACGCCTTCTCGTCCTCGGGACGGGAGGCGGTCCACTTCGAGCCCGGTGTCGGGTTCAGCGGGATGAGGTTGACATGCACCCGCTTGCCCTTGAGGAGGCGGCCGAGCAGGTCACCCCGCCACGCCTGGTCGTTGATGTCGCGGATCAGGGCGTACTCGATGGAGATCCGGCGGCCGGACTTCTCGGCGTACTCCCAGGCCGCGTCCAGGACCTCCCGCACCTTCCAGCGCGTGTTGACCGGCACGAGGGTGTCGCGCAGCTCGTCGTCGGGGGCGTGCAGCGAGACGGCGAGACGGCACTTGAAGCCCTCGTCGGCGAACCGCAGCATGGCCGGGACCAGACCGACCGTCGACACGGTGATGCCGCGCTGCGACAGCCCCAGCCCGTCCGGCTCCGGGTCGGTGAGCCGGCGGATGGCGCCGACGACGCGCTTGTAGTTGGCGAGCGGCTCGCCCATGCCCATGAAGACGATGTTGGACAGTCGCGCGGGGCCGCCGGGAACGTCGCCGTCGCGCAGCGCGCGCATGCCGTCCACGATCTGGTGCACGATCTCGGCGGTCGACAGGTTCCGGTCGAGACCGGCCTGCCCGGTCGCGCAGAACGGGCAGTTCATGCCGCACCCGGCCTGCGACGAGATGCACATGGTGACCCGGTCCGGGTAACGCATCAGGACGGACTCGACGAGCGTCCCGTCGTGCATCTTCCACAGCGTCTTGCGGGTGGTGTCGTCGTCGCAGCTGATGTGCCGCAGTACGGTCATCAGCTCCGGCAGCAGCTCCGCCTGGAGCTTGTCGCGCGAACCGGCGGGGATGTCGGTCCACTCCGCCGGGTCGTGCGCGTACCGCGCGAAGTAGTGCTGCGAAAGCTGCTTGGCGCGGAACGGCTTCTCACCGATCGCGGCCACTGCCTCGCGGCGCTCGGCGGGCGTGAGGTCGGCGAGGTGCCGCGGGGGCTTCTTGGCTCCGCGCGGCGCGACGAAAGTGAGTTCTCCAGGTACAGGCATGGTCATACCAGTGTCGCAGACATACGGAAGGGGCCCGCCGTCCTGTGGACAACAGGCCCCTCACCGGCAAAAGCGCAGCTCAGCCGGTCAGCCGGTTCCTACGAAGATGACCAGCAGCAGCCAGACCACCGGAGCCGTCGGCAGCAGCGAGTCGAGCCGGTCCATGATGCCGCCGTGTCCGGGAAGCAGCGTGCCCATGTCCTTGATCCCGAGATCCCGCTTGATCATGGACTCGCCGAGGTCACCGAGCGTCGCGCTCGCGGCCACCACGAAACCGATCAGCAGACCCTGCCACCACGTCCCGTCGTGCACCAGGAACTCCATGCACAGCGCGCCCGCCGCCATCGCGAAGGCGACGGCGCCGCCCAGCCCCTCGCGGGTCTTGCCGGGGCTGATGCGCGGTGCGAGCTTGTGCTTGCCGAAACGCCAGCCCACGGCGTACGCACCGGTGTCACTGACCACCGTGAGCAGCAGGAAGGTGAGTACCCGCTGGGCGCCGTCCTCGGCCGCCAGCATCATCGCGACGAACGTTGCCAGGAACGGCACGTAGAACGCCGCGAAGACGCCCGCGGTGACGTCCTTGAGGTAGCCCTCGGGCGACTCGGTCATCCGCCAGACGAGCACCGCGAGCGCGGTGAGCGCCATGGCGACCCACGCGCCCTCCGCGCCCCTGACGTACCCCGCCACGATCATCGCCGCGCCGCCGACCGCGAGCGGCACCAGCGGAGCCCTGATCCCCTTGCGCTCTTCCAGCCGCGAGGTCAGCTCCCACAGCCCGACCACGACGGCGACCGTTATCACGCCGAGGAAAGCGGCTTTCCAGATGAACAGCGACGCGATGATCACCGCGCCGAGTCCCACGCCCACCCCTATGGCAGCACGCAAATTACGCCCCGCACGCTTCTTCTGCGGGGGCGTCGGCGGGGTGGGCATGGGCTCCTCGGGAGGCACGATGGGCATGGGGCGAGTCTGCTCGGCCTGCTGCGCATCGTAGGCGGGACCCGCCGGGGCAGGCCCCTGGTCGGAGGGTCCCCACGCGGCGGCGTAGTCGCCCCGCGTCGGGGCCCCCCAGGAAGAGTCGTTCATCAGACCTCGAGCAACTCGGCTTCCTTGTGCTTCAGCAGCTCGTCCACCTGCGCGGCGTACTTCGCGGTGGTGTCGTCGAGCTCCTTCTCCGCACGGCGGACCTCGTCCTCGCCGGATTCCTTGTCCTTGACGAGCTTGTCGAGGGTCTCCTTGGCCTTGCGGCGGACCGCGCGGATCGAGATCTTGGAGTCCTCGGCCTTGGTCTTGGCGACCTTGATGTACTCCTTGCGGCGGTCCTGCGTCAGCTCGGGGAACGTCACCCGGATGATGTTGCCGTCGTTGCTGGGGTTGACGCCCAGGTCGGAGTCGCGGATCGCCTGCTCGATGTTGCGCAGCGCGCTCTTGTCGAACGGCGTCACGATGGCCATCCGCGCCTCGGGGACCGAGAAGGAGGCCAGCTGGTTGATCGGCGTCAGTGCGCCGTAGTAGTCAGCCACGATCTTGTTGAACATCGCCGGGTGCGCACGGCCGGTGCGGATCGCGGCGAAGTCCTCCTTGGCCACCACGACGGCCTTCTCCATTTTCTCCTCGGCCTCGAGGAGGATTTCTTCGATCACCACTTGCTCCTGCGTGTCTCGATCGGGCCCGGCATGAACTGCATGAACAGACCCTGTGAACCTGCGTCTGTGAGTGTGCGCGTCTTCTCTGCACGGTGTCCGACCGGCAGAGTGTTTGTCCATCCTCCGGTCAGGCCCGGGTGCCCCGGTCGCTCACGAGCGTGCCGATCTTCTCACCCTTGACCGCCCGCGCGATATTGCCCTCGGCGAGCAGCTCGAAGACGAGGATCGGAAGGTTGTTGTCCCGGCAGAGCGTAATCGCCGTCATGTCGGCGACCTTGAGGTCCCGGGTGATGACCTCGCCGTACTCCAGCGCGTCGTACTTGACGGCCGCGGGGTTGGAACGGGGGTCGGAGTCGTAGACACCGTCGACACCGTTCTTGCCCATCAGCAGAACCTCGGCGTCGATCTCCAGGGCACGCTGAGCGGCGGTGGTGTCGGTGGAGAAGTAGGGCATCCCCATGCCGGCGCCGAAGATGACGACCCGGCCCTTCTCCAGGTGGCGCACGGCGCGGAGCGGAATGTACGGCTCGGCGACCTGGCCCATGGTGATGGCGGTCTGCACGCGGCTGTCGATGCCTTCCTTCTCCAGGAAGTCCTGGAGGGCGAGGCAGTTCATGACCGTGCCGAGCATGCCCATGTAGTCGGACCGGGCCCGGTCCATGCCGCGCTGCTGGAGCTCGGCGCCACGGAAGAAGTTGCCGCCGCCGATGACGACCGCGATCTCCGCACCGTCACGCACGACGGCGGCGATCTCCCGCGCGATGGCGTGCACGACGTCAGGGTCCACACCCAGGCCGCCGCCGCCCGCGAACGCCTCGCCGGACAGCTTCAGCATGAAACGGCCGGTCACTTTGCCGTCGTCGCTCTTCTGGGTATTCGTCATGGAGATCTCCTAGTGCACATACGAAGAAGGCCATTGCCGGTGGGTGCTGAGTCCCGTGCGCGGCAATGGCCTCCTCGTAAGATCTGCGGTCGTCCGTTACGTGCGCGTCCGACTGCTGTAGACCCTAGCGGGGTCCACGCTCGATCGCTGAAACGGACTAGATGCCGACCTTGATGCGCGCGAAGCGCTTCAGGGTG
Organism: Streptomyces flavidovirens DSM 40150; assembly: GCF_000429085.1. Taxonomy (GTDB): domain Bacteria; phylum Actinomycetota; class Actinomycetes; order Streptomycetales; family Streptomycetaceae; genus Streptomyces; species Streptomyces flavidovirens. Next base: position 47,979 of record NZ_AUBE01000024.1, read on the forward strand.
ACACCGGCCTCGTCCAGAACCTTCTGGACGGACTTCTTGTTGTCCAGGGCGTACGGCTGGCCGAGGAGGGTGGCCTCCTTGAAGAAGCCGTTGACGCGACCTTCGACGATCTTCGGGAGCGCGGCCTCGGGCTTACCCTCGGCGCGCGTGGTCTCCTCGGCGACGCGGCGCTCGGCCTCGACGACCTCGGCGGGGACGTCGTCGCGGTCCAGGTACTTCGGAGCGAACGCGGCGATGTGCTGGGCGATACCGCGGGCCAGCTCGGCGTCGGCCTTGTCCAGCTCGACCAGGACACCGATCTGCGGGGGCAGGTCGGGCATGGTGCGGTGCATGTACGCGCTGACGTAGGCGCCGGAGAACTGCGCGAAGCGGTCCAGGACGATCTTCTCGCCGAGGTTGGCGTTCGCCTCGTCGACGTACGCCTGGACGGTCTTGCCGGGCTCGATCTCGGACGCGAGGAGCGCCTGGATGTCGGCCGGGGACGTCGCGGCGACGTGGGCGGCGAGCGCGTTGGCGACGGCCTGGAACTTGTCACCCTTGGCGACGAAGTCCGTCTCGCACTTCAGCTCGACGAGGACACCGGAGGTGTTGTCGTCGGAGATGACGGAGACGACGGCACCGTTCTCGGCGGAACGGCCCTCGCGCTTGGCGACGCCCTTCTGGCCCTTGATGCGCAGGGCCTCGACGGCCTTGTCGACGCTGCCCTCGGCCTCGTCGAGCGCCTTCTTGCAGTCCATCATGCCGGCGCCGGTGAGCTCGCGGAGCTTCTTGACGTCCGCGGCGGTGTAGTTCGCCATGATCTGTGAATCTCTCTCGAAGTCGAAGCGAAGATCTACGGGTGGCGGCGGGGGCGGGCGCTCGTCGCGCCCTCCCCCGCCGTCGTCAGCCGTGACGAGTGTCAGGCCTGCTCGGCCTCGGCGGCGGCCTCGGCCGGGGCAGCCTCGGCCGGAGCGGCCTCGTCAGCCTTCTCGGCGTCGGCGACCTTCTCGGTCTCGGCGGAGGTCTGCACCTCGGCGTCGGCGGCCGGAGCGGCCTCGTCAGCCTTCTTGTCGCCCTCGAGCAGGTCGCGCTCCCACTCGGCGAGCGGCTCGCCGGCGGCCTTGTCGCCCGGCTTCTGGTCGCCGGTCGCGGCGCCGGAGCGGGCGATGAGGCCCTCGGCGACGGCGTCGGCGATCACGCGGGTGAGCAGGGTGACGGAGCGGATCGCGTCGTCGTTGCCCGGGATCTTGTAGTCGACCTCGTCGGGGTCACAGTTGGTGTCGAGGATCGCGACGACCGGGATGTGGAGCTTGCGCGCCTCACCGACGGCGATGTGCTCCTTCTTGGTGTCCACGATCCAGACGGCGCTGGGCACCTTGGACATCTCGCGGATACCGCCAAGGGTCTTCTCCAGCTTGGTCTTCTCGCGGGAGAGGACCAGGAGCTCCTTCTTGGTGAGGCCCGACGCGGCCACATCCTCGAAGTCGATCTGCTCAAGCTCCTTCAGACGCTGAAGGCGCTTGTAGACGGTGGAGAAGTTGGTCAGCATGCCACCGAGCCAGCGCTGGTTGACGTAGGGCATGCCCACGCGCGTCGCCTGCTCGGCGATCGCTTCCTGCGCCTGCTTCTTGGTGCCGACGAACATGATCGAGCCGCCGTGGGCGACGGTCTCCTTGACGAACTCGTAGGCGCGGTCGATGTACGACAGCGACTGGAGCAGGTCGATGATGTAGATGCCGTTGCGCTCCGTGAAGATGAAGCGCTTCATCTTCGGGTTCCAACGACGGGTCTGGTGACCGAAGTGGACGCCGCTTTCCAGCAGCTCCCGCATCGTGACGACGGCCATGGCCGTACTCCTTGAGTTACTCGGTTTGCCGCGTCCGCAGGATTGCGGTCGCGCCTGACGCCCCATGCGCCGTGCCACGAGGGACCGAGCGGCGCGGCCACCGACCGCAGAGAGGGTGTGGTGGCGGGGCGTGCGAAGTCGACCCGGTGACCCGGATCGCCACAAGAAGTGTACGGGACCTACGCGGTGCCGGGTGACGGCGATGTCCACAACCGTCCCGCGATCCACAGATCGGCGTCATGATCCCCAGGAATCGTCCCGGCACGCGACGGTTGGTGGATGCGACGAATGACTGTGCTGGTACTGGCCCTGATCACCGCGATGTTCATCCCTTCCCCGGACGCCATCGCCGGTGCGATCCCGGAGGCGGCGGTGTGGCCGGTGGGCGAGCGTCCCCTGGTCGTACGGTCCTGGGAGCCGCCGCCCTCCCCGTACGCGGCCGGGCACCGCGGCGTGGACCTGGCCGCCGGGCCGGGTGAGCCGGTGCGGGCGGTGGCCTCGGGGCGGGTCTCCTTCGCGGGCCCGGTCGCGGGGCGCGGGGTCCTGTCCGTCACCCTGCCGGGCACGGGGGAACCGCCGCTGCGGACGACGTACGAACCGGTGCGCGCGCTGGTCGCGAAGGGCGACGAGGTGAGAGCCGGCCAAGTGGTGGGCGTACTCCAAAGCGGCCCGTTCCACTGCCCGTCCGCCTGCCTGCACTGGGGCCTGCGCCGAGGCGAGACCTACCTGAACCCACTGACGCTGCTCCCCGACCACCTGCTCCGCCGGGGCCCGCCCCGCCTGCTGCCGGTCTTCGGCGTACCGGAGGCCGCGGGCGCGGGCCCGCCGCAGGCGGCGACGCGTCAGGCCTTGCCCTGGACCCCGTGCAGCGCCATGGCGACCGCCGTATCCGCGATCACGTCCGGATCCTCCGCCGCACCGAGCTCGATACGCCGCACCGCGGCGTCGACAACTCCCTGGAGCATCATCGCGGCCAGCCGCGGCTGCTCGTGGCCCAGTGCTTTGAGCGCGTCGACGATCATCGTGACCAGACCGCCGTGCGCGGCGCGGATCTTCTCGCGGGCCCCGGCGTCCAGCTCGCTCGCGGAGATCGCGACCACGGCGCGGTGACGCCGGTCGCCGACCAGGACGAGCTGCGCGCGTACGTACGCCTCGACCTTGCCCGTCGGGGTGTCGGCCCGCTCCATGGCGTTCTCGACGTCGGCCGCCCAGACCGGGAAGTCGACGGCGCACAGCTCTTCGACGACGGAGGCGCGGGAACGGAAGTACTCGTACACGGACGACCGGGCGAGGCCGGTGCGCTCAGCGAGGGCGGGGAAGGTCAGCGCTTCCGTACCGCCTTCGGACAGCAGGGAGCGGGCGGCGTCCAGCAGGGCGCCGCGCTGCATCGTCCGGTGCTCGGCCACCGAGGCCGCTCGAATCCTTGGCACGGTCCCACTCTACGGATGAGCCGCCGCCATGACGACGTAACGGGAGCGGCAGGGACGATTCAGCTCCGCGTCAACGTCCCGCGTCGGCCAGCTTCGCCCTGAGCTGGAGCACCGATTTGGTGTGGATCTGACTGACCCGGCTCTCGGTCACTCCCAGCACATTGCCGATCTCGGCGAGGGTGAGACCTTCGTAGTAGTACAGCGTGACCACGGTCTTCTCGCGTTCGGGCAGCGTGTTGATGGCGCGGGCGAGCAGCCGGCGCAGCTCCCGGTCCTCGGCCACCTCGACCGGGTCGTCGGCGTGGGTGTCCTCCAGCGTGTCCATCAGACTCAGCCGGTCGCCGCCCTCTCCTCCGGCGTGCAGCAGCTCTTCGAGGGCGACGACGTTGGCCAGCGACAACTGGCTGAAAACCGCGTGCAGTTCCTCCAGCAGGATGCCCATCTCCGCCGCGACTTCGCTCTCGGAGGGCGTACGGCGCAACTGCGCCTCCAGCGTCGCGTACGCACGCTCGACCGCCTTGGCCTTCTGCCGCACCGATCGCGGGATCCAGTCGAGGGCCCGCAGCTCGTCGATCATGGCGCCGCGGATGCGGGTGATCGCGTATGTCTCAAACTTGATGGACCGCTCGATGTCGAACTTCTCAATGGCGTCGATGAGCCCGAAGACTCCTGAGGAGACGAAGTCGGCCTGCTCGACGTTGGGCGGCAGCCCGACGCTCACCCGTCCCGCGACGTACTTCACCAGCGGCGAGTAGTGCAGGATCAGCTGCTCCCGCAGCCGCTCGTCGCCCGTGGTCTTGTACGACCGCCACAACTCGTCGAGCGACGAGGGTGCGGCGGGCCGCACGCTGCCACGCGCCGCGTGTGGCACTGCCGCGCGGTCAGACCCGGAGGTGTGCTGGGGCATGCGTTGCCTTGAGCCGTTCTGCTGTGACGTCGGGGGAATCTTGCGCCTGTATGGGGATCCTCGTGAGCGTAGCGTGACTGCGCCGTCGCAGTCCGCGCAGGATATGGGATGGCCCCCTTCAAGATGAATGCCGGGAGACACACACCGCTCCGGGGCCGTCACCGTGTACGGCGGCCCCGGAGAGCGGTCCGGGCGAGCTGAGAAGGTCATCACCAGTACCTTTTCACCCGAATGCCGCTGGTCAAGTACCGCCTCGCCGCCCATTCGCGTGGCGCACGGCGCCAGGTGTCAACTGCCAGCCGTCACCCAGCCGTTCAACGAACCCCAACGAGTGCAGTTCGTACAGCTTGCCGAGTGCGTCGTCGGGGGTGGTCCCCGCGCTCCGGGCGACGCCGCGCGCGTCGACGGAGCCGCGGGCGGGCAGCGACTCCAGTACGAGGGCCGCGACCGGATCCAGCAGGTCCCTGGGCAGTACGGGCCCCCGGCGCGCCGGGGCGAGGTCGCCGATGTCCCCGACCAGCTCCACCACCTCCGCGGCGTCAGTGACCAGCACGCCCTCGCCCCGCAGCAGTTCGTGCACGCCCGCCGAGAGTCCGCTGGTGGCGGGGCCGGGCACGCCCATCGTGAAACGCCCGAGCCGCTGCGCGCCGTGCGCCGTGACCAGTGAGCCGCTGCGGTACTCCGCTTCCACCACGACCGTGCCCCGGGTGAGGGCGGCGATCACCCGGTTCCGGAGGATGAACCGGCTCCGCGTGGGATGACCGCCGGGCGGCAACTCCCCGATCACCAGTCCTTGTTCCGCGATGCGCCCGATCAGCTCCGCGTGCCCCCGCGGATAGACGACGTCGACCCCGCAGGCCAGCACCGCGACGGTGGCGCCGCCCGCCGCGAGCGCTCCCCGGTGCGCGGCGCCGTCGACGCCGAACGCGGCCCCGGACACCACGACCCAGCCGCGCTCCGCGAGCCCGGCGCCCAGCGACGCCGCCATGTGCGCTCCGTACGACGTGCAGGCCCGGGCCCCGACGACGGCGACGGACCGCAACGCCCACATCCGCAGATGCGGCAGGCCCCGCACCCACAGCCCGACCGGCCGGCCGTCCCCCAGGTCGTCGAGCTGCCCGGGCCACTCCTCGTCGCCGGGGCAGACGAAGCGGCCGCCGACCGCGGCCACCGCCGCCAAATCCTGCGCGGGGTCGGCCGCCGCGGCCCGTATCCGGTAGCCGCCGAGCCGCTTCCCCGTCACGCCGGTCAGTACCTCGGCCGCTTCGTCGAAGTCGGCCGAGGTGAGCCTGCGCATCAGCTCCACGGCTCCGCACTCCCGAAGCCACCGCCCGCCGGCCTCGTCCCCGGGCTCGATGACCCGGGTCAGCGCCGCCCGCGCCAGCCGCTCCAGCTCATCCACTCCCCGGCCCGCTCCCGCCCCCACACCACCGGCTTGCCCCTCGACGGTCCCCTCCCCCGTTGCCTCAGCCGCATCCGCGTTCAGCCCGCGCCTCCCATCGGCGCAGGAACGCCCCTGCCCCTGTCCCTGTCCCTGTCCCTGACCAACGCCGTCGACGCTGCCCTCGCACGCCGCCTCAACCATTCCCTCGCCCGGTCCGTCGGCCGTCGCCTCCCCCGCGCCTCCGTTCACCCCGCGCCTCCCATCAGCGCCGGGGCGCCCCGCGCGATCCCCGTACGCAGCTCAAGTGCCAGGTCGACATGGCGTTCGTCGGGGCGGTCGCAGCCGGCCAGGTCGGCGACCGTCCAGGCGACGCGCAGTACTCGGTCGAGGCCACGGGCCGTCAGCAGCCCCCGTTCCATGTCCCGCTCGGCCGCGCCGAGAGCCCCTGGCGCCGGCTGCCATCGCGTACGCAGCTCATGTCCTGGCACGTCACTGTTCGTGTTCCACGCAGTGCCCTCCAGCCGCGCCGCCGCCCGCGCCCGCGCCTCCCGAACGCGCTCGGCGACCACGGCCGTCGGCTCACCGCGCCCGCCCTGGCCCAGCAGATCGGCCCGCTGCACCGGCTCCACCCCGACCCGCAGGTCGACCCGGTCGAGCAGCGGCCCCGACAGCCGCGCCTGGTACTTGCGGATCGCCGACGGCGGACACTCGCACCCCGAACCGTGCAGCGTGTGACGTCCGCAGGGACACGGATTCGCCGCCAGGACCAGCAGGAACCGGGCGGGCAGCCGCACCACACCGGCGCTCCGCGCCACCACCACGTGCCCCGACTCCAGCGGCTGCCGCAAGGAGTCCAGGGCGCGCCCGCTGAACTCGGGTGCCTCGTCCAGAAAGAGGATGCCCCGGTGCGCGAGCGAGACGGCCCCGGGCCTCGGCAGTCCGTTGCCCCCGCCCACGAGCGACTGCATCGTCGCCGAATGGTGCGGGGCGCAGTACGGCGGTGTCCTGACCAGCGGCTCGCCCGGCGGCAGGATGCCCGCCACCGAGTGCACGGCGGTCACCTCCAGCGACTCCTGCCGGGTCAGCGGCGGCAGGATCGCCGGCATCCGCTCCGCCAGCATCGTCTTGCCCGCACCCGGCGGTCCGTGGAGCAGCAGATGGTGCCCGCCCGCAGCCGCGACCTCCAGGGCCGTACGCGCCGCGTGCTGGCCCGCCACATCCGCCAGATCCGGGCCGTCGCCCCCGCCCCCTCGGTCACCGGCCGCCAGCCCGGTGCCCACCCCGGCGCCCGGCACCATCAGCCCCGCGAGCATGGCGTCGGGCCGCCCGGCCTCGGCCAAGTCCTCCTGCGGCACCTCGGCTCCGGTGAGCACGGCGATGAGCTGGCGCAGGCTCCGCACGCCGAGGACCGAGACGCCCGGCACCAGCCCGGCCTCCGCCGCCGTCTGTTGCGGTACGACGACCTGCCGGTACCCGGCTTCGGCGGCGGCGAGGACGGCCGGCAGGACACCGCGCACCGGGCGGACCCTCCCGTCGAGCCCCAGCTCCCCGATCATCACCAGATCGGCGATCTCCCTGGGGTCGATGCGCTCGGCCGCCCCCAGCACGGCCACGGCGACGGCGAGGTCGAAACCGCTGCCGCTCTTGGGCACGAAGGCCGGGCTCAGCCCCACCGTCAGCTTCTTCTGCGGCCAGTCGGCCCCGGAGTTGACGACGGCCGCCCGCACCCGGTCCCGGCTCTCGATCAGGCTCTTGTCCGGCAGCCCCACCAGCGTGAAGGCGGCCACGCCCGGCTCCAGGTCCGCCTGGACCTCCACCACCACACCCTCGACCCCGGCCAGGGCCACCGAGCACGTGCGTGCGAAGCCCATCACGCCACCCCCCGCGCGTGCTCGACGAGGGGCGCTCCGCGCCGGGGCAGCACCACCCCGACAAGGTCGATACGCACCCCGCCCGGCGGGGGTCCTCCGTGCTCGTGCGTCCAGCGCTCGGCGAGGCGGCGCAGCCGCTCTGCCTTCGTGGACCTGAGGGCCTGCATCGGGTGCTCGAACGGTCCTGCTCTGCGGGTCTTGACCTCGCAGGTGACCAGCGCGTCGCCGTCTCTGGCGACGATGTCGATCTCTCCCGCGCGGCAGCGCCAGTTGCGCTCCAGGACGGTCATGCCGTCCTCGACGAGCCTGCGCGCCGCGAGGTCCTCGCCGTACCGGCCGAGAGCTCCTGTGGCATTCTTCGCGTTCATCCGGTTCCACCTCCGGAACCGAATGTGCCGCGATCACCACCATCTAGTGGATCTTGGTGGACAACTCGTCAGTTGTGGAAAAGTCAGCCACTCGGAAGCTCGAGATCACTCTTGTTGAGCTCCTCGATATTCACGTCCTTGAACGTGAGTACCCGCACCTGCTTGACGAACCGCGCCGGCCTGTACATGTCCCAGACCCAGGCGTCCGCCATGGAAACTTCGAAAAAGACCTCACCCTGGACCGAGTGCACCTGCATCTCGTAGTCGTTCGTGAGGTAGAAACGCCGCTCGGTCTCGATCACGTATTTGAACAGACCGACGACATCGCGGTACTCCCGGTAGAGCTTCAGCTCCATCTCGGTCTCGTACTTCTCGAGGTCCTCGGCGCTCATGGCATGTTCCCCTTCAGCCTTGCGTCCCCCTATTGTGCGCCAGCCCCGTGCGCCCCTATGCGACTTCCGGGGCCAAGACCGTCGGCGTACCAGGAGGACCCTCGTCGAGCAGCGTACGCAGCAGCCCGGCGAGCTTGATGGGATACACCGTCTCACGCGTCGCGGACAGTTCGGCGGAGGTCCACCACCTCAGGCCGGCGACGCTCCGCTGCTCGAGTACGGTCAGCCCGTCCAGCACGGTCTCGGTCCGCGTCGTACGGGCCAGGTAGAACCATTCGTCCTGGTCCCAGCGCCGCCCGTCGAACATGAACGAGCAGTGCCGCTGCCAGATCACCGGGCCGAGTGCGACCTCTGTGATCCCCGTCTCCTCAGCGAGCTCACGCAGCGCGGCCTCGGCCCTCGTCTCGTCGCCCTCCAGCCCGCCACCAGGGGTGAACCACCAGGTCAGCGCCGGGTCCTCGGGCTCGTACCCGTGCAGCAGCAGGACGCGGTCGTCCGGGTCGAGCAGGATCACCCGCGCGACCTTCCGGAGCCGGCCCCGCGCCTCGGTCTGCGCCCGCGTCTCCACCCTCGCCTCACCGCTTGTCTCACCGCCCGCCTCACCGTCCACCGGTACCCGCCTTCCGCCGCCCGACCCGCTTCGCGACAGGTCCGTACGCCGCCCCGCCGAAGATCAGGACCACACCGGCCCCCACCGCGGCCAGCACGGGAACGATCGGTCCGGGCTCGGAAACGCCGCCCGGCAGCGCCTCGAAACTGTCCGGCCGGTCGAGGGTCCCGCCCCACGGCCAGGCGACCGCGTCGACGCGCGCGTCCACCTTGCCCACCGGGACCGTTCCCTTCGCGGCGTCCTCGATGTGCCCGCGTGAGTCCACCGACGTACGCCGCTCGTCACCCAGCAGGAAGAGATGCCCGTCGGGCACCTCGGAGGTGAAAGGAGTGGTCGACGCCGGCTCCCCGCCCGCCAGATAGGGCTCGTCCAGGGGCTTGCCGTTCAGGGTCAGCCGGCCGTCCTCGCCGCAGCAGGCGACCTTGTCGCCGCCGACTGCGACCACGCGCTTGACCATCGGCAGATCGCCCCACACGGAGTCCGTGAAGATCACTACGTCTCCGCGCCGCACCTCGCCGCCGTCTATTCGCTGCGCGAGGACCCGTTCCCCCGCCTTGATCGAGGGGGTCATCGAATCGGTCGGCACCGTGTACGGCTTGTACTGCACCGCTCCCCAGGCGAAGCCGCCGAGGAAGAGCACACAGCCGACGGCCACGGCCAGCCCGGACAACGCGTTGCCGAGCCGGCCGTGGCCGCCTTCTGTACGTCCTGTTCCGCTCATCGCAGCGCTCCCCACCTCGGGAATCGAAAATCGCTGATCCGAGCGGCACCCTACCCGGCGGTACGCCCGCCGGTCAGCCTCCGCCTGCGCCACAGCACCAGCGGCACCGCCCCCGCGAGCCCCAGCGCACCGGGCGCAGCCGACATCGCGACGCCCGCGGCACTGAGCCCCTGCTGGTCGAAGGTGCCGGGGACCGACAGCATGGACCAGCGGTTGACGGGCCACGCCACCACGATGGCGCGCCCGACGACCTCGTCGTTCGCGACCGTGCCGTTGCCCGGCAGCTCCTGGTGGTAACGCGAGTCCAGCGAGTTCTGGCGGTGGTCGCCCATCACCCAGATCCGGCCCTCCGGCACCTTGAGCGGCCCGAAAGGCTCGTCGTTGCACGGGGTGTCACCGGGGAAGATGTACGACTTCTCGTCGAGCGACTTCCCGTTGACCTTGACCGGCCCGTTCTTCTTGCACTCGACCGAGTCCCCGCCGACCGCGATGACCCGCTTGATCAGGTCTTTCTCCTCAGCGGACGGCATCAGGCCGATGAAGCTGAGGAACTTCTGTACGACGTTCGGTTCCGGCGCCGCGGTGTTCTCCAGCCAGCCGCCCGGGTCGTGGAACACCACGACCTCGCCGCGCTCCGGCTCGGAGCCGAACCACGGTGTCAGCTTGTCGACCAGCACCCGGTCGCCCCGCTGCAGGGTGTTCTGCATCGAGTCCGAGGGGATCGAGAACGCCTGCACCAGGAAGGTCTTGATCAGCAGCGCGAGCATGAGCGCGATGATGATCAGCAGCGGCAGCTCCTTCCAGAACGAGCGCGGCTTCTTCGGCCCCACACTGTCCCCACTGCTGCTGTCGCTGTTGTCGCTGCTGGTCGGGTCTTCGCCCCGTACGTCATCGCTCACGGTTGCGGGTGACTCCGGTCGTTCCTCGGGCTCGTCGCGTTCGGATCGTGCGCCGACCGCCAAATCCCCCACATCCACTCCTCACTCCGTTCCACCGCCCGCGCCATACCTGACGCAGGCCCACCACTCCCATAACGAGCGGGAGTTCCGCAGGGGTCGGGAGCAGGATCACCGCGTTCGGATCCTGGGACGACACCCTATTCGACGGCCCGGCCGCCGAGGTCGCCCCGGCGCGCGGGTCAGGGACGCCCGCGTACGTCTCGGGCTCCTCCAGCTTCCGCCAGTGGCTGAAGGGCCACGCGATGAGGACGGCCTGCCCGACGACCTCCTCCTCCCCGACCGTTCCCTCGAACTTCTCGTCCAGGTGGAAGCGGGAATCGGCGGAATCCGACCGGTGGTCCCCCATCACGAACAACCGCCCGGCGGGCACCTTCACATCGAACTCCAGCTCGGAGGGCCGGTCGCCCGGATTCAGATACGGCTCCGCGAGCGGTACGCCGTTGACGGTGACACGTCCGTCCTTGTCGCAGCACTTGACGGTGTCCCCGCCCACCGCGACCACCCGCTTGATCAGGTCCTGTTCGTCCTCGGACGGCAGCAGTCCGATGAAGGTCAGGGCTCCCTTGATCTGCTTGACGCCCACCGGGTCGTCCTCGATCTCGGTCTTCTCCTCCTGCAGCCAGCCGCCCGGGTCCTTGAAGACCACGACGTCGCCGCGCTCCGGCTTCGAGCCGAACCACGGCGTGAGCTTGTCGACCAGCACCCGGTCGCCGATCCGGATCGTCTGCTCCATCGAGCCCGACGGGATCACGAAGGCCTGCACCAGGAAAGTCTTGAGTACGAGCGCGATGAGCAGCGCCACCGTTATCAGGATCGGTATCTCCTTGACGACCGATCTCTGCCGCCGGCGCTTCACCCGCTTCGCCAGCTTCCGCCGGTCCGCCCTGCCCGGCAGCGCGGGCCCGCTCGTCGGCCGCGTACCCGTGGGCAGCCGGGTGTCCGCACGGTGGCTCGCCCGTGCCCGCCCGCGGTTACCCATGGGACCCGGCCGGCCCCGGCGCCGTGACGCGCGTACTGTGCTGCGCCGGGGGCCCGCCCCCGGATCCGTGGCCGCCGGACTCGTTCAGCGAGGACCAGCGGCCCACCGGCCAGCCGATCCAGTCCGCCCGCCCCACGACCTTCTCGACGGGCACCATGCCCCCGCCCGGCTCACCCAGATGGTCGCGGGAGTCGCGCGAGCGCGATCTGTGGTCACCCATGACCCACAGCGTGCTCTGCGGTACGACGATGTCGAACGGGACCCGCGACGGGGCGTCGCCCGGGTACAGGTACTTCTCGTCCACCGGCCGGCCGTTCACCTCGACCCTCCCCCGCTTGTCGCAGCACACGACCCGGTCGCCCCCCACGCCCACCACGCGCTTGATGTAGTCGGTCTCGGCGGGCTCGGCCAGTCCCACAGCCGCGGCCGCCCACCGCAGCAGCCCGGTGACCGGGTTCCCGGCGGGCTCCTCGCGTACGAAGGACCCGGTGCCGTCGAAGACGACCACATCACCGCGCTGCGGTACGGACCCGAAACGGTACGCCAACTTGTTGACGAGCACCCGGTCCCCGATCTCCAGGGTGGGCTGCATCGAGCCGCTGGGGATGAGGAAGGGCTGCATGACGAAGGTGCTGAACAGCAGCAGAAAAGCCGCGCACGCGGCGCCGAGCAGAGCCGGCCGGCGCCACGGAGCTTCGAGAAAACGCGCGGAGCGCGACCCCTCCTCGTCCCCTGATCGCGGGGTCGGGGAGCGGTCGCGCTCCGTGTCGTGTGCTTCGGTGTCCATCGGGACGTGAGCCTATCCGGCCGGTCCCGGGCGCCGAATGCGCGATCAGCGGTCGCGCTTCTCCTTGATCTTCGCGGCCTTGCCGCGCAGCTCACGGAGGAAGTACAGCTTCGCGCGGCGGACGTCACCGCGGGAGATGAGCTCGATCTTCTCGAAGATCGGGCTGTGCACCGGGAAGGTACGCTCGACGCCGACGGAGAAGGAGACCTTGCGGACCGTGAAGGTCTCGCGGACGCCCGAACCCTGGCGGCGGATGACTACGCCCTTGAACTGCTGCACACGCGTGCGGTTGCCCTCGATGACGCGAACGTGGACGTTCACGGTGTCACCGGGACGGAACGCGGGAAGGTCGGTACGCAGCGATGCGGAGTCGACGGAGTCGAGAAGGCTGGACATGTGAGTCTGCTTCCTCGCCGATGCCACAGGTCATCGACGGAATTCGATAAGAGAGTTTCTGGGCGCTGTCCGCGTCGGGCGGGCGTCGTTCCCCCTGCGGCAGGGGCGCACGCCGGACGTACAGCAGCGGCCTATTCTTCCACGGCCTCGGGGTTACGCCCAAATCGGCCGTCGGGGCCGGGCCGCCAGCCGAGGATGCTCAGCATCTCACGGTCCTTCTTGTCGAAGGCCTTGGGGTCGCAGCGTTCGATGAGGTCCGGCCGGTTGGCGGCCGTACGCCGCAGCGCCTCGTCCCGCCGCCACCGGGCGATCTTCCCGTGGTGGCCGCTGAGGAGCACCTCCGGGATGCCCCGGTGCCGCCACTCGGGCGGCTTGGTGTAGACGGGGCCTTCGAGCAGGTTGGCCATCGCGCCGGGCGCGAAGGAGTCGTCGCGGTGCGATTCGGCGTTGCCGAGCACTCCGGGCAACAGCCGGGCCACCGCCTCGGTGATCACCAGTACGGCAGCCTCGCCGCCCGCGAGGACGTAGTCCCCGATGGACACCTCGTACACCGGCATGCGGGTGGCGTACTCGTCGATGACGCGGCGGTCGATGCCCTCGTAGCGCGCGGGCGTGAAGACCAGCCAGGGCCGCTCGGACAGCTCGACGGCGAGTTCCTGGGTGAAGGGGCGGCCGCTGGGTGTGGGCACGACCAGCACCGGGCCGTGCGCCCCGCTCTCGTAACCGTCCGCCAGAGCCTCGTCGAGGGCCTCGCCCCAGGGCTCGGTCTTCATGACCATGCCGGGGCCGCCGCCGTAAGGAGTGTCGTCGACCGTGTTGTGGCGGTCGTACGTCCAGTCCCTGAGGTCATGCACGTGTACGCCGAGCTGCCCGCGCGCCCTGGCCTTGCCGACGAGCGAGACGTTCAGCGGCTCCAGGTACTCGGGGAAGATCGTGACGACGTCGAGTCGCATCAGTCTTCGCCCTGAGTGGGTGCTTCGTCCCGGCTGGACGCGACCACGGCCTGGCTGTCGTCGATCAGACCGGGCGGCGGGGTGATGACCGCGCGCTGCTCCTCCAGGTCGATCTCGGTGACGATCTCCTCGACGAAGGGGATCATCACCTCGCTGCCGTCGGGGCGCTTCACGATGAACAGGTCCTGCGAGGGCAGGTGGGTGATCTCGGTGATCCGGCCGATTTCGGTGCCGTCGGCGAGGACGACGTCAAGGTCCATGAGCTGGTGGTCGTAGAACTCCTCCGGGTCCTCCGGAGTCGCCGCCGGGTCGACCTCGGCGATGAGGAGGGTGTTGCGCAGCGCCTCGGCGGCCGTGCGGTCCTTGACGCCCGCGAAGCGCAGCAGCAGCCGGCCGCTGTGCACCCGGCCGGTCTCGACGGTCAGCGGCCCGACGGAGGCCGGGTCCGTGGCGAGTACGGCGCCGGGCCCGAGCCGCAGCTCCGGCTCGTCCGTACGCACCTCTACCGTGACCTCGCCCTTGATCCCGTGGGCGCGACCGATCCGCGCGACTACGAGCTGCACTTGATGTTTCTCCTGTCTTACGACTACGGGCCGGGAAGGGCTCGTGAGCCCTTCCCGGCCCGAGCCGGCGTATCTAGGTAAAAACGGCCAACTTGTTCAGCGGACCTGGTCCACGTCGACGAGGTCGACACGGATACCACGGCCGCCGATGGCGCCCACGACCGTACGCAGAGCGCGAGCGGTGCGGCCGTTGCGGCCGATCACCTTGCCGAGGTCGTCCGGGTGAACCCGGACCTCCAGCACGCGTCCGCGGCGCAGGTTGCGCGAGGCGACCTGCACATCGTCGGGGTTGTCGACAATGCCCTTCACGAGGTGCTCAAGAGCCTCCTCGAGCATGCTCAGGCCTCGGTCGACTCAGCGGACTCAGCCGCAGGAGCCTCGTCAGCCTTCTTGTCGGCCTTCTTCGCCTTCGGGGTGATCGCCTCGCCCTTGGACTCGTCGCCACCCTCAAGGCCCTTGGCGAACGCGTCGAACGCGGCACGCTTGTCGGCCTTGGGCTCCGGCTGCAGCAGCGGCGCCGGGGCGGGAAGGCCCTTGTGCGCCTGCCAGTCACCGGTGAGCTTCAGGATGGCCATGACCGGCTCGGTCGGCTGGGCGCCGACGGACAGCCAGTACTGGGCACGCTCCGAGTTGACCTCGATGCGCGACGGGTTCTGCACCGGGTGGTACAGACCGATCTCCTCGATGGCCCGGCCGTCACGGCGGGTACGGGAGTCGGCGACGACGATGCGGTAGTGAGGCGAACGGATCTTGCCCAGACGCTTCAGCTTGATCTTGACTGCCACTGGAGTGGTGTCTCCTGGTCTATGACGTGGTTGGGCACAACGAAGATGCCACGTGGGGTTGCGGTACTCGGGTGCCCGATGGACGCGTCAGCCGGAGGCGAGAGGGTTCCTGTGCGGCTGTCGAGTACAGCTAGCCATTGTGCCACACACCTGTGGCACAGACATCACCCGCCCAGCACCCGGCCGGCCCGGCCGGCGCGGGCGTTGAGTGGCGTCAGCAAAAGGCGGTCAGCTCGCTGCGGCCACCACTTCCGGGATACGGAACGGTTTTCCGCAGCCACCGCACACGATCGGGGCCTGGGCCAGGACCGAAGGCACGACGCGGACGTTGCGCCCGCAGTCGCAGACGGCCTTGACCCGCACCCCGCCGCCGGACGAGCCGTGCCGGGCGGCGGGCCCGCGGAAGGAGCGCTTGGTGTCCGACGTGGTCGCGACCGTGTGCGCCTTGAGGGCGCGCTGGAGCCGCTCGATCGTCGGCCGGTAGCGCCGCCTCGCCTCGGGGTTGAGCGAGACCAGCGAGAATCCGCTGCTGGGGTGCGGCTCCTCGGGGTGGTCGAGGCCCATCTCCTCGGCGATCGCGAGGAATCTGCGGTTGTGGTAGCGGCCGGCGCGCGAGGTGTCACGAACGCCGCGGGCGGCGGCGATGCCGTGGACTGCCTCGTGCAGCAGTCGTTCGAAGGAGAGCTCGGCGCCACAGGCGGACGAGGACTCTCCGATCAGGGATTCGGGCGCGGCTAGGTCTGGCAGCTCGGGGTGGTACCGCTGAATGTCGGCCCACGCCTGCGCCAGCTCTGCGGCGAGAACAGGTGGTGTCGTGCTCACGTCGTGACAACGAGCCGGGGTGCCCCGGTGTTCCTATTCCGGGGCATCCCAAATAATTTGCACGTACCAGTCAGTTGCCATTGATGCGTCCTGACGAGGGCGGGTGCGCTGATCTGCGGAGGACCCGCCCAGCGGCCATCATCTAGGGGCGTACCCACGCGTACGCTCCGGCGCGTACGAAAAGACCGCACGCCGGGGCATCGGCGCCCTCCGGGGGCGCGAGTTGGCACCCGGGCGCCGACGGGCGCTCCCATGGGGCAAAGGCCCGGACGGCGACAGTACCTGGAGCACACCACCGGGCGGGCACCGCCCCGTCCGGCGATGACCAGACACGTACGGTCGCGTTTCCTCGCGTGGCGCGATCCGCCCGGCGACGGCACTCTGGAACCTGGATCCGCTCCGGCGCGGGGGCGCACGGCAGGGGCACGCAAGCATTGCCTTACGACCCCTGGACTTGATGCCGGATGCGGAGTTCCCTGGCTACGGGGAGTACAGGCGCACGCACACGGGGGAACGTCCATCAAGGACACGCAATGACCTCTCGGCGGATTGGGGCGCTTTCCATGACACCTACGCTCGTCCGGCACCACCGGCACGATCCGAACACAGCCTCAGCGCCGGCGACCGGCGCGGGCGCGCGCGCCCGCGACTGGGCCGAGATCCAGGAACGGATGCTGGTCCCGCTCTACGAAGCGGCGTACGAGCGGCTTGAGGTGGGCCCCGCCACCCGGCTGCTCGGCCTCGGCTGCGGCTCGGGACTCGCCCTGCTGATCGCCGCATCGCGAGGCGCGCAGGTGACAGGCGTCGAAGCCGATCCCGAGCGGGTCGCACTGGCCCGCGAGCGTCTGCTGGCGGACGCGTCGCCGCGGAGCGGGAGCAGCACCGAGGACACCCCGGACCAGCCCACGCGCCTGTACGAGGGCGCCTCGGCGAAGGTCTGCGACGGCTCCGCCCCGGCGTACAACCTCGTCACCGCCTTCGAACCGCTCGGTTGTGCGTCCGGCGATTCCGAGGGGCTCGCCGTGGCGCTCGAAAGCGCGATACCCCTCGCCGAGCGCGGCAGTGAAGTGGTGCTCGCGGGCTGGGGTCCGCCCGAGCGCTGCGCGACCTCCGCGGTGCTGCGGGTCGCTTCCCGGCTGACCGAGACGCTGCGCGCCACCGGCGGCCGGGGCTGGCGTCCCGCGCTGAGGGACGACCTGGAGGACGTGGCCTCGCGGGCCGGGCTGAAGCCGGACGGCTCGGGCCGGGTCGCGTGCCCCTTCGGTTACGCCGACATGGACAGCGCCGTACGCGGCCTGCTGTCGACCGGGCTCTTCGACGCGGCCGTACGGGCGACGGATCCGGCGCAGGTCGAGAAGGAGCTCACCGAGGCGCTCCACCCCCATGTGCGGGGGGACGGAACGGTCTGGATGTCTAACGTCTTCCGCTATCTGATCGCCCGTACGCCATGAGCGGCTGTGGGCGGCCCCCTCCGGCACGGAAGGGGCCGCCCACAGCGCGGTGTACGTACGGCAGGGCGTCAGCCCATGAGCTGCTAGCCCATGAACTTCTTGAACTCGTCGGGCAGTTCGAAGTCCTGCGCGCCCTGACCGGCCGGCAGGCCCAGCGCGCCGCCCGGCTGCGCGGCCTGCTCGCGGCGCTCGGCCGCGGCCTGCTCCTCCAGCTTGCGCTTCATCGGGTTGCCGCTCTTGCGCTTGCCCTTGGCCTGCTTCTGCTGCTTCTTCTGACGGCCGGGGCCGCCACCCATGCCCGGAATCCCCGGCATACCCGGCATTCCGCCGCCCTGAGCCATCTTCGACATCATCTTGCGCGCCTCGAAGAACCGCTCCACCAGGTTCTTCACGGCGCTGACCTCGACGCCCGAGCCCTTGGCGACGCGGGCACGGCGCGAGCCGTTGATGATCGTCGGATCCTGGCGCTCGGCGGGGGTCATCGACTTGATGATCGCGGCGGTACGGTCCACGTCGCGCTCGTCGATGTTGTTGATCTGCTCCTTGATCTGCCCCATGCCGGGCATCATCCCGAGCAGCTTGGAGATGGAGCCCATCTTGCGGACCTGCTCCATCTGGGCCAGGAAGTCGTCGAGCGTGAACTCCTTCGGCCCCTTCGCCAGCTTGGCCGCCATCGCTTCGGCCTCTTGCTGGCTGAAGGTCTGCTCGGCCTTCTCGATCAGCGACAGCATGTCGCCCATGCCGAGGATGCGGGACGCCATGCGGTCCGGGTGGAACGCGTCGAAGTCGTCCAGCTTCTCGCCGTTGGAGGCGAACATGATCTGCCGGCCGGTCACCTGGGCGATCGACAGCGCGGCGCCACCACGGGCGTCACCGTCGAGCTTGGACAGCACCACGCCGTCGAAGCCGACGCCGTCGCGGAAGGCCTCGGCGGTGTTGACCGCGTCCTGGCCGATCATCGCGTCGACGACGAAGAGGATCTCGTCGGGGCTGACGGCGTCGCGGATGTCCGCGGCCTGCCGCATCATCTCCTGGTCGATACCGAGGCGGCCCGCGGTGTCGACGATGACGATGTCGTGCAGCTTGTTCTTCGCGTACTCGATCGAGTCCTTGGCGACCTTGACCGGGTCGCCGGAGCCGTTGCCGGCCTCCGGCGCGAAGACCGCGACACCGGCGCGCTCGGCGACGACGCTGAGCTGGTTGACGGCGTTGGGGCGCTGGAGGTCACAGGCGACCAGGATCGGCGAGTGGCCCTGGCCCTTGAGCCACAGGCCGAGCTTTCCGGCGAGGGTCGTCTTACCGGCACCCTGGAGACCCGCGAGCATGATCACGGTGGGCGGGTTCTTGGCGAACCGCAGACGGCGGGTCTCGCCACCGAGGATGCCGACGAGCTCCTCGTTGACGATCTTGATGACCTGCTGCGCGGGATTCAGCGCCTGCGAGACCTCGGCCCCGGCGGCGCGGTCCTTGATCTTGGCGATGAACGCACGCACGACCGGCAGCGCGACGTCTGCTTCCAGCAGGGCGATACGGATTTCACGTGCCGTGGCGTCGATGTCAGCCGGGCTGAGACGGCCCCGACCGCGAAGGGTCTTGAACGTCGCACTCAGACGATCGGAAAGGGTATCGAACACTGTGGTCGCAGATCCTCGGGATTGGGGGCTGAGTCAGTCGCCCCCCAGGGTATCCGGCCCCGCAAAACGTGAGCCCTCGCCTGCCATATGCGACCGGCGAGGGCGGAACCCCCGCGTATGCGGGGAGCATGTTGCTTCCATGTCGGCCTCGCTGAGCCGCCCCGGATCACCCCCGCGTTTGCGAGGAGCAACCGCTCGGGAGTAACGCCCGCCAGAGACAGAAGGTTACGCGTCCGCTCAGCGCAGCGCCGACTCCAGCGCCTTGGCGACCGACGCCGCGTCACCGTCCGGCAGCGGCGCGCCGTCCGGCCCTGTGACGTAGAACGCATCGACCGCGTTCGCGCCCAGGGTGCTGATGTGCGCGCTGCGCACCCGTACCTTCGCCGCCTCCAGGGCGTGGCCGATGCGGTGCAGCAGTCCCGGCGCGTCCTGCGCGCGCACCTCGATCACCGTCGCGAGACGGGACCCGGCAGGGGCGACCGTGACGCGCGGCGGTGGGGCCTGCGCGCCCCGCCTGCGCGGGTTCTTCTCGTACGCGCGCTCCCGCTCGGCCAGGCGGGACGGGATGTCCAGGGAGCCGTCCAGGGCGCGTACGAGGTCCGCCCGCAGCCGGGCTCCCTGTGGCAGCGCCCCGTACTCCGCCGCCACCCGCCAGTCGAGCAGCAGTACGCCGGGCTGCGCATCCGGGCCGTCCACCCAGTCCGGGAGTTCGGCGGCCCGCAGTTCCGCCGTCCGTACGGTCAGCCGGTGCATCGCCAGCACGCCGGCCACGGCCGGCAGGACACCGGGCTGGTCCGGTACGGCGATCAGCAGCTCGACGCCCAGCGGCTCCGGCTCCTGCCCGGCGTCCTCCGCGTGCGCCTCCGGCTGCGCGCGCAGCGACAGGACGGGGCCGCCGGTACGGAACGCCTCCATGGCGAGACGTTCCTGCTCGGCGCTGGGAGCGGCGGGTTCCGGCGCGGCCGGTTCCGCGCCCGCCAGCACGGCGGCGACGCGCTTGACCAGGTCGGTGACGAGTGAGGCGCGCCAGGTGGACCAGGCGGCGGGCCCGGTGGCCAGTGCGTCGGCCTCGGTGAGGGCGTGCAGGAGTTCGAGGGTGCCGGTCGATCCGACCGCGTCGGCGACCGCGCGGACGGTCGCCGGGTCGTCCAGGTCACGCCGGGTCGCGGTCTCGATGAGCAGGAGGTGGTGGCGTACGAGCGTGGCGATCACGCCCACGTCCGCGCGGTCGAAGCCGATACGGGCGGCGACGTCGCGGGCGATGATCTCGCCGGCCACCGAGTGGTCGCCGGGCCAGCCCTTGCCGAAGTCGTGCAGCAGGGCGGCGGTCAGCAGCAGGTCGGGGCGGTGGACGCGGCGGGTGAGCGCGGAGGCCCGTACGGCCGTCTCGACCAGGTGCCGGTCGACGGTCCAGGTGTGGACGGGATTGCGCTGCGGACGGCACCGCACCCGCTCCCAGTCGGGCAGCAGCCGCGTGATGAGGCCCTCGGCCTCCAGCGCCTCCCACACCCCGATCGTCGCCTCGCCCGCGCCGAGCAGCGTGACGAGTTCCTCGCGCGCCTCGGCCGGCCACGGCACCGGCAGCGGCCGCGCGACGGCCGCCAGGCGGCGTACGGCGTGCAGGGAGACCGGCAGCCCCGACTGCGCCGCCGCGGCGGCGGCCCGCAGCGGGAGCACCGCGTCGCGCTCGGGCCGGGCGGTACGGGCGAGCACCACCTCGCCGTCCTGCTCGACGACGCCCTCGGCGAGCGGGGTGCGTTCGGGCGCGGCCTTGCTGCCGCCGAGCATCGCGCGCAGCCTGGGCCGCACGGACCGGGCGCGCAGGACCCGGTTGACCTCGCGCCAGGTGACGTCGCCGGCGTACGCGATGGTGCGCGCCGCCTCGTACACCTCCCGCAGCAGCGTGTCGGCGTCCAGCAGCCCGAGTGCGCCGGCGACCTGGTCCTGCTCCTGGAGGGCGAGTCGGTCGGTGGCACGTCCGGTGGTCAGGTGCAGTGCGTCGCGTACGTCGAGGAGCCGGCGCCGCGCCGCGTCGAGGCCCTCGCGCGGGGCGTCGGCCAGCCAGGAGGCGGCGACGGCACGCAGCGCGGTGGCGTCGCGCAGGCCGCCGCGTGCCTCCTTGAGGTCGGGTTCCAGCAGGTACTGGAGTTCGCCCTGCCGTACGGCCCGTTCCTGGCACAGCCCGTGGAGTTCGGGCAGCCGCTTGGGGGCGAGATTGCGCCAGTCGGCGAGTACGGCGGTGCGCAGTCCGGCGGTGACCCCGAGGTCGCCGGCGATGTGCCGGGCGTCGAGGAGCCCGAGGTGCACCTTGAGGTCCTCGCCGGCGGTTTTGCGGGCCTCGGCGGGCGTACGTACGGAATGGTCGAGGGCGAGACCCAGGTCCCAGACGGGGTACCAGACGCGGTCGGCGAGCGCCGCGACGGCGCTCTGGTCGGCGCGGCCGTCGTGCAGGAGCAGCAGGTCGAGGTCGCTGCGCGGGGACAGCTCGCCCCGCCCGTAGCCCCCGACGGCGACGAGGGCCGCGCCGCGTACCCCCGCTTCGAGGGCGGCCGTGGTGAACAGCGCCTCCAGCCAGTCGTCGGTCAGCCGGGCGAGGCCGGAACGGCGCGACGGCCCGGACTGCGACTTCTCCTGGAGAAGTCGCAGCCGGGCCGCCGCGTAGCCACTGGGTCCCGAGTCGTCGGACGGTTCGGTGATCACTTCTGCGCTCGTCACCCAGCAGCTCCCGTTGTCTGTGCGGTCGGAAATCAGAGGGCGTCCGGGCCGCGTTCGCCGGTCCGTACCCTGACCGCCGTCTCGACCGGCACGCTCCACACCTTGCCGTCGCCGATCTTGCCGGTACGGGCGGCCTTCACGACCACTTCGATGAGCTGTTCGGCGTCACTGTCCTCGACCAGCACCTCGATCCGGATCTTCGGTACGAGGTCGACCGTGTACTCGGCGCCCCGGTAGACCTCGGTGTGGCCGCGCTGGCGCCCGTATCCGCTGGCCTCGGTGACCGTGAGTCCCTGGACTCCGAAGGCCTGGAGGGCCTCCTTGGTCTCGTCGAGCCGGTGCGGCTTCACGACTGCCGTGATGAGCTTCATGCGTCCACCTTCTTGGTCTGCGTCGCGGCGTCGGCGTTGCCGGTCGCGCCGGGTGCGGGTACGGCCGTGCGGGAGGCGGAACCGCCGCCCGCTCCGCTGAAGTCGTACGCGGTCTCGGCGTGCTCGACCTGGTCGATGCCGGAGACCTCGTCGTCCTCGGGGACCCGCATGCCCATCACCTTGTCGATGACGAAGGCGAGGAGCGCGGAGACCACCAGAGAGTAGGCCAGCACCGCGAAGACACCCACGGCCTGCTTGCCGAGCTGGTCGAGTCCGCCGCCGTAGAAGAGGCCCTTGGCGTCGGACTGGACGCCGCCGGTGGCGAAGAAGCCGACGAGGAGGGAGCCGACGATGCCGCCGACGAGGTGGACGCCGATGACGTCCAGGGAGTCGTCGTAACCCAGCTTGTACTTGAGGCCGACGGCCATGGCGCACAGCAGACCGGCGATGGCGCCGACGGCGATCGCGCCGAGCGGGCTGACGGAGCCGCCGGCCGGGGTGATGGCGACGAGGCCCGCGACGGCGCCGGATGCGGCTCCGAGCGTGGTGAACGAACCGTGGCGGATCTTCTCGTACGCCAGCCAGGCGAGCATGGCGGCGGCGGTGGCGACCTGGGTGTTGAGGAACATCACGGCGCCGACGCCGTCGTCGTTGCCCAGCCAGGAGCCGGCGTTGAAGCCGAACCAGCCGAACCACAGGAGCCCGGCGCCGAGCATCACCAGCGGCAGGCTGTGCGGGCGCATCGGGTCCTTCTTGAAGCCGACGCGCTTTCCGATGACGAGGATGACGCCCAGCGCCGCGGCGCCGGCGTTGATGTGGACGGCCGTGCCGCCCGCGAAGTCGATGACGCCCATCTCGAAGAGCCAGCCGCCGGAGCCCCACACCCAGTGCGCGACCGGGAAGTAGACGACGGTGACCCACAGGGTGATGAAGAGCGCCCAGGCGGTGAACTTGACGCGGTCGGCCAGGGCGCCGCTGATCAGGGCCGGGGTGAGGATCGCGAACATCAGCTGGAAGACAGCGAAGACGTAGACCGGGATGGTGTAGCCGTCCCAGAGCTCGGTGACTCCGATGTTGCTGAGTCCGACGTAGTCGGAGGACCAGCCGATGACCGAGCCGACGTCGGTGCCGAAGGCGAGGCTGAAGCCGTAGAGCACCCACAGGATCGTGACGATCCCGAGGCTGATGAAGCTCATCATCAGCATGTTCAGGGTGGACTTGACGCGGACCATGCCTCCGTAGAAGAAGGCCAGGCCCGGCGTCATGAGCATCACCAGGGCGGAACAGATGAGCATGAAGCCGGTATTGGCGGCAGACAGTTCGATCTTGTCTGCGGCAAGCGTCGTGATGCCTGGAGGCATCGGCGTCTCCTCGTCGTCGGTGCGGCCCGTGCGGGGGCGGAGCCTGTTGGCCTGTTGGCCGGTCGGCAGCAAAGGGATGAGCCGGTTATGCGCCATGAGGTTGGCGCAGCGCCGTTTCCGTCGATGCCCCTCGATGTTTCGCCGCAGTGACGAAGAGGTCGTGCGTGTTACGTACGGGTGAACCGCCGGACCGGGGCCCGTACGGCCGTTATCGTGTCGCAACCATCAAAAAACCGGCCGCGACCGCTACCCGTTCGACCTGGCGCGGGGGAGCCGAGTCGGGCTTCACGGGGTGGCTGTCGCGACCGGCGTCTGTGGCGGCCGCCGGGCCGGGCCCTCAGACCGCTTCGGCGGCTTCGGGGAGCTGGGCTGCGAGCTGGTCGGTGAGGTCGACGACCTCCGCCACGTCGCCGAAGTCCCTGGCGGCGGTGTCGACGGTCTTGCGGAGCCGGGTGTTGACCCGCTCGGAGCGGACGCGCCTGGCGACGCCCAGGGCCTTTTCGGCCAGTACGACGGACTGCTCGGGCTCGCGCTTGAGGAGGTGCACGGTGGCCATGCCGATGAGGTTGAGTGCGTACGAACGCTGGTGCTCCTCGTCCCTCCCGAAGAGCTCGACCGCGCGCTCCATGACGGGTTCGGCGAGCGAGGCGTAGCTGGGGCTGCGGCCGGCGACATAGGCCAGGTCGCGGTACGAGTGGGCGTTCTCGCCGTTGAGCTCGGCCTCGGAGAAGAAGCGGATCCAGTCGGGCTCGGGCTCGCCGTCCAGGCCCGCGTCGGCGAAGGTGTCCTCGGCCATCCGGACGGCCCGTTTGCACTTGCTGGGCTGGCCGATGTTGGCGTAGGCGCGGGCCTCCATCGCATACAGCATGGCCTGGGTCCTGGGGGTGGCGCAGTCGCGGCTGCCGTACTGCGCGAGGTGGATGAGCTCCAGCGCGTCGTCGGGCCGGCCGAGGTGGATCATCTGGCGGCTCATGCTGGACAGGACGTACGACCCGAAGGGCTTGTCGCCCGCTTCCTTGGCGGCGTGCAGCGCGAGGACGAAGTACTTCTGGGCGGTGGGCTGCAGGCCCACGTCGTAACTCATCCAGCCGGCCAGCTCGGCCAGCTCGGCGGCGCATTTGAAGAGCCGCTTGGAGGTGGCTTCGGGCTGCGGTTCCTGGAGCAGGTCCGTCACTTCGTGCAGCTGTCCGACGACCGCCTTGCGCCGCAGTCCGCCGCCGCACTGGGCGTCCCACTGGCGGAACATCATGGTCGTGGACTCCAGCAGGTCGAGCTCCGGCCTGGAGAGCCGGGACGGCCGTCGCGACGATCCGGCCGGTTCCGGGCGGCGCGGCTCGCCGGCGGGCGCGGGAACGAGCCAGCGCTGCATGGGCTCGATGAGCGCCGGTCCGGCGGCGAGCGCCAGCGAGGTGCCGAGGAAGCCGCGGCGCGCGAGCATCAGGTCGCTGCGCGAGAACTCGCTGAGCAGCGCGACCGTCTGCGGGCCCGCCCAGGGCAGGTCGACGCCCGACACGGACGGTGACTGGTGCGCGGAGCGCAGTCCGAGGTCCTCGACGGCGACGACGCTGCCGAAGCGCTCGGAGAAGAGCTCGGACAGGATGCGCGGGATCGGCTCGCGCGGCTGCTCGCCGTCCAGCCAGCGGCGTACCCGCGAGGTGTCCGTGCTGATGTGGTGCGCGCCCATCTGGCGCGCCCTGCGGTTCACTTGACGCGCGAGCTCGCCCTTGGACCAGCCGCTGCGCACGAACCACGAGCCCAGCTGCTCGTTCGGGCGCTTTCCAGCGTTCGTACCGCCTGCGCCACTGCCGCTCACTGGAACGCCCCCATCCCGCTGAAGCCTCTTTGCCCTAACCCCTGACAGAATGCCGTGAGTTGCGGCCTGTTGTCCCGGGGATGCGCCCCCTCGAACAGGAAAACGGGTTGCCTCAGGCATACCCACAAGCGCGGTTATTCCGGATTTCGTGTACCGAAAGTAATCCTACGATCACCCCTCCGGCCATGGCGATTCCACAAACGCCACCATTCGCCACCCCATCGAATGAACTCCCCCGCCGCCGGGCGCGATTCACTTGACAGACGCCGATCAGGAGTTGGCGGAGCGATGTGCGCCGGGGCGCCCGGTCCGGCCCGCACCACCTCCAGTGATCCTGTGCGCCGCCGGACCACCTCGACGGCAGCGGAGCGTCACAGGTTGACTCCAAGTCGTAACCACCGGCGCACTGGACCCGTTGGAGGGGGCATGGGCTTCACGATCGGCCGGGAGACGCGGTCCGGCTCACGGCGCCGCGGCCGCATGTCGGACTGCACAACGGTGGCGGAGTACACCGGGCTGTGGGGCTGGGCGGTGGTGCCGGGCGCCAGAGCGGGTTCCGGTGCGGCGGGTGCGGGAGCGCGGGCCTGCTCGTGCGGCGATACGGCGTGCCGGGCACCCGGCGCCCATCCGCTGGACTTCGCGCCCGAGGTGCCGGCCGGCGCCTCTCTCGACGACGTGACCAAGACCTGGTCGGAGTTCCCGGGCGCGGCGGTGCTGCTGCCTGTGGGCCGTACGTTCGACGTCATCGAGGTCGCCGAGGCCGCAGGGCGCCGGGCGCTCGTACGGCTGGAGCGGATGGGGCTGCCGCTGGGGCCGGTGACCGCGACTCCGGACGGCCGGGCCCACTTCCTCGTCGCGCCGGGAGCCGCCGCCGAGCTGCCCCGGCTTCTCTACCGGATGGGCTGGGACGACGCGGACCTCGACCTGCGCGGCCTGGGCCCCGGCGACCACATCACGGCGCCGCCGTCCGACCTGGCCGGCCTCGGCCCGGTCCGCTGGCTGCGCCCGCCGGCCCTGGACACGGCCCTGGCGCCGCCCCAGGCGCGGTTGCTGGTCGGGACCCTGGCGTACGTGGCGCACCGGTCGCCGGCGTAGCGAAGGCCTCAATCGCCGGACGGGCTTCAAGAGAGCCCGTCCGGCGATTGAGGCCTTCGGGGTCCGGGGCCGCGCCCCGGTCGCCCTGATCGGCGGCTAGTCGCCGATCAGGGCGTCCACGAACGCCTCCGGCTCGAACGGAGCCAGGTCGTCCGCACCCTCGCCGAGCCCGATCAGCTTCACCGGCACACCCAGCTCGCGCTGCACCGCGATCACGATGCCGCCCTTCGCCGTGCCGTCCAGCTTCGTCAGCACGATGCCGGTGATGTCCACGACCTCCGCGAAGACCCGCGCCTGCACCAGACCGTTCTGCCCGGTCGTCGCATCCAGCACCAGCAGCACCTCGTCGAGCGGGCCGTGCTTCTCCACGACGCGCTTGACCTTGCCGAGCTCGTCCATGAGCCCTGCCTTGGTGTGCAGCCGGCCGGCCGTGTCGATGAGTACGACGTCCGCACCCTCGGCGATACCTTCCTTCACCGCGTCGAAGGCGACCGACGCCGGGTCGCCGCCCTCGGGCCCGCGCACCGTGCGCGCGCCGACCCGGTCGCCCCAGGTCTGGAGCTGGTCGGTGGCCGCCGCGCGGAAGGTGTCCGCCGCGCCCAGCACCACGCTGCGGCCGTCGGCCACCAGTACGCGGGCGAGCTTGCCGGTGGTGGTGGTCTTGCCGGTGCCGTTGACGCCGACGACCATGACGATGCCCGGAATGTCGGCGCCGCTCTCGGTCTTCACCGCGCGGTCCATGTCCGTACCGAGCAGGTTGAGCAGCTCCTCGCGGAGCTGGACGCGCAGCTCGTCCGGCGTACGCGTGCCGAGCACCCGTACGCGCTCGCGCAGCCGCTCGACCAGTTCCTGGGTCGGGGCCACGCCGACGTCCGCGGTGAGCAGGGTGTCCTCGATCTCCTCCCAGGTGTCCTCGTCGAGGTGTTCACGCGAGAGCAGGGTCAGCAGACCCTTGCCGAGGGTGTTCTGCGAGCGGGCGAGCCGGGTGCGCAGCCGCACCAGGCGGCCGGCGGTGGGCTCGGGGATCTCGATCTCGGGCGCGACGGGTGCGGCGACGACCGGGTCCTCGACGGCGACGGGCTCCTGGACGGCGGTCGACGCGTCGGGGAGATCCACCTCCTCGATGGTCCGGCGCGCTTCGTCGCGCGGTGGCGCCGCGTCCTCGCCGACCTGCGGTTCGGCGGGCGGGGCGGTGATGGTCGGCGTGCTCGGCGGCGCCTGGGGCGGCAGCTTCTTCTTCTTGCGGCTGCTGACCACGAGCCCACTGATGGCGCCGATCGCGACCAGGGCGATGACTACAGCAAGGATGACGATTTCCATAACCCACCCAGTATCAGCCACACCCGTACGGGACGGGTCTGCTAGGAGGATCACACGAGAGCCTTGAGGAGGATTTGGACCTTTTGGGGGGACCGTACGTTCGTCTGCCCGTAAGATGCTGTTGGTCCCCCCACCCCTGCACGGAGTTCCCCCATGCCAGAAACCGTCGCCCCGGAGTCCGAGGGCGCGATAGAGACCCGCGGTCTTGAGCCCGTCCCCGACAACGAGCGCTCGGGCCGCGTCCGTGAACTCTTCCCCACCTGGGTCGCCGCCAACATCAGCGTGCTGCTGCTCACCATGGGCGCAGGGCTGGTGGTCTTCAACCGCCTGAACATCTGGCAGGTGCTGGCCGTCGCCGTCGCGGCGCCCGTCGTCTCGTACGGACTGACCGGCCTGATCTCGATCGCGGGCAAGCGCGGCGGGTCGCCCGGCATGGCGCTCTCCAGGGCGGTGTTCGGCCAGCGGGGCAACCTCTTCCCCGGCTCGCTGATCTGGATCGCGCGCTGGGGCTGGGAGACGATCAACGCGGTGACCGGTGCGTACGCCGTGCTGACCGTGCTCGATCTGCTCTTCGGCATCAAGAGCAACACCACCCTGATCGTCGTGACGCTGCTGCTCTTCGTGGGCTGCACGTTCCTCGTCTCCGGTCTTGGCATCAACGCCCTGCGCCGGTGCAGCACCTGGTCGGCGTACCTCTTCGGCGCGTTCAGCGTGCTCGTGCTGATCTACCTGATCGCCAGCACGGACTGGGCCGCCGTGTTCGCCAAGCCGGCCGGTTCCACCGCGATGATGATCGCGGGCATCGGCACCATCGCGGCCGGCGGCATCAGCTGGGTGCCTTCGGGCCCCGACTTCACCCGCTACCTGCCGCGCACGGCGTCGGCCAAGGGCATGGTCGGCGCCACCGTCGGCGGCGCGGGCGTCGTCGTCCTGCCGATGGTGCTCATGGGTGCGGTGATGGCCGTCAGTACGCCGGACCTGGCGTCGGCCAAGGACCCGGTGTCCTTCATCGGCGAGCTGCTGCCGAGCTGGATCGCCGTTCCGTATCTGCTGATCGCCCTGATCGGCATGCTGCTGATCAACTCGATGTCGATGTACTCGGCCGGCTTCACCGCGCAGACGCTGGGCATCAACGTGCCGCGCGCCTGGGCCGTCAGCGTCAACGCGGTCATCAGCCTGGTCTTCGGCTTCCTGCTGATGGTGGTGGCGACGAGCTTCTTCGGTTCGTTCATCTCCTTCCTGACGCTGCTGGCCGTGGCGTTCTCCGCGTGGATCGGTGTCTTCGGTGTGGACATGCTGAGCCGTCGTACGTACGACGGTGAGGCGCTGATGGACACCACCCGCACCAGCGGCTACTGGTACCGGGGCGGTTTCGCCTGGCAGGCCATGACGGCGTGGGGCGTCGCGCTGGTGGTGGGCCTGCTGTTCACCAAGGTCGACTGGTTCACCGGGCCGCTCGCCGGTTCCTGGATCGGGCGCAACGGCCTGGGCTGGGCGGCGACGATCGTCGTGGCGGCGCTGCTGTACGCGGTGCTGCCGAGGACGAGGGCCGTGGAGCCGGAGCACAGGGCCGGGGCCGAGAAGGCGCCCGAGCCCGTCGGCAGCCTGTCCATCTGACGTAACGTCAACTAACGTCCCCCTTCGCCACATAGACACCCGGCGGAGGGGGACGTTTCGTCATGGCCTTCACAGTGGTCCGCTTCAACCTCGTCGATCCCGACGCGACCCCCGAGACGCACGCGGCCCGTTACCGCGCCGCCCTGGAGATGGCGGCGTACGCCGACGACCGCGGCATCGACACCGTCCAGACCGAGGAGCACCACGGCGCCGCCAACGGCTGGATCCCCTCCCCCTTCGTCTTCGCGGGCTCGGTCCTCGGCGCGACGCGGCGCATCTCGGTCACCGTCTCGGCGGTCATCGGGCCGCTGTACGAGCCGCTGCGGCTGGCCGAGGACATCGCCGTACTCGACCTGATCGGCCAGGGACGCCTGGTCACCGTCGCGGGCATCGGCTACCGGCCGGAGGAGTACGAGCAGCTGGGCGTCGACTGGGGGCGGCGCGGCAGCCTCCAGGACGAGGTGCTCGAAACGCTGCTGCTGGCGTGGACCGGCGAGCCCTTCCCGTACCGCGGCCGCACCGTGCGGGTCACGCCGCGCCCGTACACGCGGCCGCATCCGCCCCTGCTGGTCGGCGGGTCGTCGCGGGCGGCGGCCCGGCGCGCGGCCCGCTTCGGCCTGCCGTTCTTCCCGAGCGCGCACCTGCCCGAGCTGGAGGCCTACTACGACGCGAAGCGGGCGGAGTTCGGGACCGGCGGCTTCTGCGTGATGCCGGCCGCCGAGACGCCGATGCTGCATGTCGCACAGGATCCGGACCGTACGTGGGCCGAGTACGGGGAGCACTTCCTGCACGAGGCGCAGACGTACGCCTCCTGGCAGTCCAAGGACGTCACGTCGGCCGTACGGTCGCGGGCGGCCACCGTCGATGAGCTGCGCGACGAGGGGGTCTACCGGGTCGTGACGCCGGACGAGTGCGTGGCGCTCGCGGCGGAGAGTCTCGTACTGCATCCGCTGTGCGGCGGGATGCCGGTGGACGAGGGCTGGCGCAGTCTGCAGCTGTTCTCGGAAAACGTACTGCCCCGGCTCAGCGGGTGAGCCGGGGCAGTGCCGTGTTCGAGGAGAGGGGCAGCGGGGGTTAGCCCATCTCCTCCAACGCCTTGCCCTTGGTCTCCTTCACGAACTTGAGCACGAAGGGGATCGAGAGCAGGGCGAAGAATGTGTAGATCACGTACGTCCCCGAGAGGTTCCACTCGGACAGGCTCGGGAAGCTCGCGGTGATCGCCCAGTTGGCGATCCACTGTGCGGAGGCGGCGACGCCGAGCGCGGCGGCGCGCAGCCGGTTCGGGAACATCTCGCCGAGGAAGACCCAGACGACGACACCCCACGAGAGGGCGAAGAAGAGCACGAAGACGTGGGCGGCGATCAGCGCGACGATGCCCTGGGTGTGGGGCAGTTTGCCGTCGATGAGGTCGGCGGAGAAGGCCCAGGCCTCGAAGGCGAGGGCGAGCGCCATGCCGGTCGAGCCGATGAGGGCGAGCGGCCTGCGGCCGATCCGGTCGACGAGCATCATGGCGATCACGGTGCCGACGATGTTGATGATCGACGTCGTGAACGAGTAGAAGAACGAGTCGCTCGGGTTGATGCCGACCGACTGCCACAGCGTCGCGGAGTAGTAGAAGGCGACGTTGATACCGACGAGCTGCTGGAAGACCGAGAGGCCGATGCCGATCCAGACGATGGGCAGGAAGCCGAAGCGGCTGCCGAGCAGGTCCTTGAAGGTGGACTTGTGCTCGCTGCGCATGGCGTTCTCGATCTCGGTGACGCGCAGGTCGAGGTCGACGTTCTTGCCCTCGACGTCGGCCAGGATCGCCTTGGCCTTGTCGACCTTGCCGACGGAGATGAGGAAGCGCGGCGACTCGGGGATGACGAAGGAGAGCATGCCGTAGAGGACGGCCGGGACCACCATCACACCGAGCATGACCTGCCAGGCCTCGATACCGAGCAGCTTGCCGCGCTGGTCGCCGTCGGCCAGGTTGAGGATGCCCCAGTTGACGAGCTGGGAGACCGCGATGCCGATGACGATCGCGGCCTGCTGGAAGGAGCCGAGGCGGCCGCGGTACGCCGGCGGGGCGACCTCGGCGATGTAGGCCGGGCCGATGACCGAGGCCATGCCGATGGCGATACCGCCGAGCACCCGCCAGAAGGCGAGGTCCCACAGGGCGAACGGGAGGGCGGAGCCGACGGCGCTGACCGTGAACAGTGCGGCCGCGATCTGCATGACGCGGATGCGGCCGATGCGGTCGGCGATCCGGCCCGCGGTGGCGGCGCCGATGGCGCAGCCGATCAGGGCGATCGCGATGACCTGGGCGAGGGTCGCGGATCCTACGTCGTACTTGCCTCGGATGCCTTCGACCGCGCCGTTGATCACCGAGCTGTCATAGCCGAAGAGGAAGCCGCCCATCGCGGCTGCCGCCGTGATGAAGATGACGTGGCCGAGGTGGTCCGGGTGGGCCTCGCGGGCTCCGGACGCCGGTGGTTGCGCTGTGCTGGTCACATCAACTCCTGAGGCCTGGCCGCGTCGCCTGGCGTGGGGGGCAAGCACTTCAAGTGGGGCACAGCCTGGCGCTGCGCACCACTTGAAGGTAAAAACGACGTTGCCGAGACTATGCCTTCAGGTTTCGAAGTCAAGAGCAAGGCAATGTGAAATTCGTGGACACGGCGTGGCAGCTTGTGTTCAAGGTTTGAAGGTGAGACGACGCGGCCGGGTGGCGCTCAGCGAAGACGCTGGCTGATGACCTTGGAGACGCCGTCCCCCTGCATCGAGACGCCGTACAGCGCGTCGGCGACCTCCATCGTCCGCTTCTGGTGGGTGATCACGATCAGCTGCGAGCTCTCCTGGAGTTCCTCCATGATCCGGATGAGCCGCTGGAGGTTGGTGTCGTCGAGCGCGGCCTCGACCTCGTCCATCACGTAGAACGGGCTCGGTCTGGCCTTGAAGATCGACACCAGCATGGCCACGGCGGTCAGCGACCGCTCGCCGCCGGAGAGCAGCGAGAGCCGCTTGACCTTCTTGCCGGGCGGCCGGGCCTCGACGTCCACTCCCGTGGTGAGCATGTTGTCGGGATCGGTCAGGATCAGCCGGCCCTCGCCGCCCGGGAAGAGCCGCGAGAAAACCCCTTCGAACTCCCTCGCCGTATCGCGGAACGCCTCGCTGAAGACCTGCTCGACGCGCTCGTCGACCTCCTTGATCACCTGCATCAGGTCGGTGCGCGTCTTCTTCAGGTCTTCAAGCTGCTCGGAGAGGAACTTGTGGCGCTCCTCCAGTGCGGCGAACTCCTCCAGAGCCAGCGGGTTCACCTTCCCGAGCTGCTGGTACGCCCGTTCGGCCGCCCGGAGCCGCTTCTCCTGCTCCCCGCGCACGAACGGCCGCGGCTGGTTGCGGGGGTCCTGCGGGTCCTGGGGCACGTCCTCGCCCTCGGCGGGCGGCGACGGTGGTACGGGCTGATCGGGCCCGTACTCCGCCACCAGTCCCGCCGGCTCCACGCCCAGTTCCTCCAGCGCCTTCGTCTCCAACTGCTCGATGCGCAGCCGCTTCTCGGCGCCGAGCACCTCGCCGCGGTGAACGGAATCCGTCAGCTTGTCGAGCTCGCCCTTCAGGTCGCGGCCGCGGCCGCGCTCGGCCGCCAGTTCCCGCTCGCACTCCGCCTTGGCCGCCTCGGCCGCGGCCCGCTCCTCGTCGGCCCGTACGAGCGACACCTCGGCATGGGCCAGCAGTTGCCGCGCACCGGACGCGACGGCCGCCGCCACCTGCGCCTCGTGCCGCAGCCGCGCGCGCCGCTGCTCGACGCGCGCCCGCGCCTCACGCTCCGCGCGCGCCCCCCGGTCGAGGGCGTCGGCCCGTCCGGCGAGCCCCTTGACCCGCTCCTCGTGCGTGCGGACCTGGAGCCGGGCCTCCATCTCGGTCTGGCGGGCGTTGGCCCCGTCGGCGGCGAGCCGGTCCCGCAGGGAAGTGTCCGGCTCTTCCTCTACGGGCGCTTCCTCGGCCGCCAGCAGGCGCTCGGCCAGCTCCTGGGCCTCCTCGGTGGCCCGCTCCAGCGCTTCCTGGGCGCGGGCGGCGGCGGCGGCCGACCGCTCGGCCTCGCCCGCGGCGCCACGCGCCTGCCCGGCGAGCCGCCCGAGCTGCTGCGCGACGCCCGACTTCTCCCGGTCGGCGGCGCGGCGCCGCTGGGCCAGCTCCTCGACGAGTGCGGCACACGCGTTACGCCGCTCCCCTGCCCGGTGCTGGGCCCCGGCCAGCTCCTCGCACCGTACGGCGAGCTCCGCCAGCTCGGCGGCGGCCTCGTCGACGGAGGCCTGCACCTCCAGCAGGCTCGGCGCCCCCGCCGAGCCGCCGTGTGCGTAGTACGCCCCGAGAACATCACCCTCGGCGGTCACAGCGGTCAGCTCCGGCCTGGCGGCGACCAGATCCTCGGCGTCCTCCAGCGTCCCGACGACGACCATGTCCCGCACGAGCCACCGCACGGCAGGCATCAACCCGGCAGGCCCCCGCACCAGCTCGGCAACGGCCGCCACCCCACCGCCCTCCCGCCGCAGCGCAACGACACCACCCCGCACGACCGCTCCCGCCACCCCGTCCCCGGCAGCGTCGCCCCCCGGCCCGGACGCACCACCCTGGCCGGGCACGCCGTGCACGACGCCACCCCGCGCGGCCGCTCCCGCCACCCCGCCCCCGGCAGCGTCGCCCTCCGAACCGGACGCACCACCCTGGCCGGGTACGCCGTGAGCGGCGCCGAGTCCGTCGGAAGCCGCACCCCGGCCCCGCTCACCGCCCGCACCCGCAGTCCCGGACGCACCACCCTGCCCAGGCACACCGCCCACGACGCCGGTCCCGGAAGCCGCATCCCCGTCCCACTCACCGCCCGCACCCGCCGAACCGGCGACGTCCGCCCAGTCCGGCACACCCCCTGCGACTACGGCCCCACCAGCACCAGCAGTCACGTCCCCCGGAGCGGACGCACCACCCTGGCCGGGTACGCCGTGAGCGGCGCCGGGGCTCTCGGGTGCCGGGGGCTCGGTGGCTGCCTCACCGGCGTCGGCCGGCCGGTGGGGCGCTACGTCGACGGTGGCCGAGGCGCCGGTATCCCCGTCGCGCCCGCCGAACGCCACGGTCCCCGCCGGGAGGCCTGCCGGTGCTGCGCCCGCCGGTCCGCCCGGCAGGAGTACCGCCCGGCCCGCGTCCTGCTTGCGCAGCAGGCGGATCGCTTCGGCGGCCGTCGCCGGGTCGGTCACCGCGACCGCGTCGGCCGCCGCTCCCAGCGCCGCCGCCACCGGGATCTCGTAGCCGGGGGTCACGGTGAGAAGCTCCGCCGCCGGGCCCAGCAGGCCGGTGAGCCGGGGCTGCGCGGCGAGGAGTGCGCCCGTGCCGTCCTTGCGCCGCAGCCCCAGGGCCAACGCGTCATGCCGCGCGGACGTCGCGGCCCGGCGGCGCTCGGCGGAAGTGGCCGCCTCCCGGGCCGCCGTGAGTCCGGCCTCCGCCTCGGCGAGGTCACGCCTGGCCGCCTCGTGCTGCTCGGCCAGTTCGGACTCGCCCGCGTCCAGCCCCTCCACCTCGGCCCTGAGCTGCTCGTACTCCTCCTGCGCGGCAGCGGCTCGCTCCTGGGCACCCTCGTGCGCGGCGGCCAGCCGGTCGATCTCCGCCTGGGCGGACCCGGCCCTGCTGCGGGCCGCGTTGACCTGGCCGCTGAGCCGGGCCAGCCCCTCGCGCCGGTCCGCGATGGCCCGCGCCGCGTCCTTGAGTCTGCGCTCCTCGGCCGCCAGCTCCCGTTCGAGTTCGGCCCGGTGTTCGACCGTGTCCTCCAGCGCCCGCCGCGCCGCCTCCAGCGCGGCCTCCAGCTCCGCCTCCTGCTCGCGGATCCTGGCGGCCTCGCGCTCCATGTCCTCCGGGTCGCGCCCGCGCCGCTCCTCCTCCTGCGGAGCTGTCGCGCTCTTCACCCGGGCGTCGGCCAGCGAGACCGTGCCACGCACCCGCTCCGCCAGCTGCGACAGCTCGTACCAGGTCTGCTGCGCCCGCTGGAGTCGCGGAGCGAGGCGGCGTACCTCTTCCTCCAGGTCTGCCTCGCGCGCCAGCGCGGCCCTCAGCTGCGCCTCGGCCGCGTCCTTGCGTTCCTTGAGCGCCGCCTCGTCGGCAATCTCCGCGCCCAGCGCGTCGCGCAGCTTCACCAGGTCGTCGGCGAGCAGCCGCAGCCGGGAGTCGCGCAGGTCGGCCTGGATGACGGCGGCCCGCCGCGCCACCGCCGCCTGCCGCCCGAGCGGCTTGAGCTGCCGCCGCAGCTCGTCGGTCAGATCCTGTATGCGCGAGAGGTTCGCCTGCATCGCGTCCAGCTTCCGCAGCGCTTTCTCTTTCCGCTTGCGGTGCTTGAGAACGCCTGCGGCCTCCTCGATGAACGCCCTGCGCCCCATCGGGTCGGCATGCAGTACGGAGTCGAGCTGGCCCTGCCCGACGATCACATGCATCTCGCGCCCTATCCCGGAGTCGGAGAGCAACTCCTGGATATCGAGCAGCCGGCACGTATCGCCATTGATCTGGTATTCGCTGCCGCCGTTGCGGAACATGATCCGCGTAATGGTGACTTCGGCGTACTCGATGGGCAGCGCACCGTCGGAGTTGTCAATGGTCAGGGAGACCTCGGCGCGGCCGAGCGGCGGCCGGCCGGTCGTCCCGGCGAAGATGACGTCCTCCATCTTGCCGCCGCGCAGCGACTTCGCGCCCTGCTCTCCCATCACCCAGGACAGGGCGTCCACCACGTTGGACTTGCCCGAGCCGTTGGGGCCGACGACGCAGGTGATCCCTGGTTCGAACCGCAATGTCGTGGCCGATGCGAATGATTTGAAACCGCGGAGAGTCATGGCCTTGAGATGCACCGCCGCACTCTACCTTTCACCGCCGGTTTCACCCCTGAAGGTGCAGGGCACATCAGACGGTAAGGGAAGAGGCCTACCCACAGGGCGGAAAAGAAAGAAGGGACGCCGAAGCGTCCCTTGCATTGTCTTGCTGATAGATCTTGAGCAGATCTCAAGCGGCTGATACGGACAGCCTGACGGGCTCGGATTCTCCTACGAGCCGTGTCAGGTGAGCGCAGGCTCCGCCTGGGGTACGTCGATGTCGATGCTGTCGAGCAGCGAATCTCCGCGGTGGTGAGCGGCGGCGCTGAGCGCGTCGTTCTCGGACTGAATCCGGTTGAGCTCGGACTCAAGATCCTGGACGCGCTGCTGAAGCCGTCGCATCTCGGCGAGGAGTCGCGGGTCGGAGCCGCCGACGTAACCGAGAAGCGCCTTTGCCATGATGGATGGTCCTCCACACTGAGTGACCGACCGAAGCGGTGGTGGGTCGTGAGGGAATCGCACCCGCGGTGCTTGTCATCTCTGTTGTTCTCAATGCCAAACAGCTAAGGTGCGCGGGGCTTCCAGAGTCTCACCAAAAAGTTTGACGGTCAACACGATCACGCCCCGTATCGCGGGCAGCCCGGGGGCGCGCAGGCGCGAAAGCGCGCCGTGCCGCCTCTACTGCGGGGCCCTGGGGGCGTAGAGATCATCCGTCCCTCGGCAGCTTTCCACGACATGCGTTTCTTGGCAACCACCAGGTCGTTTCTGTCCCAGACACCCACCACGGGCACTTCCGGAATGCGCCGGCGCCGCCCGCGCGCCGAAATCTGTCAGCGGACTTCGAATCCCGCGTAACCGCCGCGCGGTGTGCCCCAGATCTCGGTCACTCCCTCGACCCGCCCGGGAGTGTCGTCCGAACGCAGCCATTCCAGCAGACGGTGGCAATTCTCACGCGGACCCTCGGCCACGACCTGCACCCGGCCGTCGTCCAGGTTGAGGGCGAAGCCGGCGATGCCGCCGATCTCCAGAGCGTTTGCCCTGGTGAACCAGCGGAAGCCCACTCCCTGTACTCGGCCGCGTACCCAAGCGGTGAGCCGCACGTCTTTGTTCATGCCTGCACGCTAACTGGCCAAATGCTCACGAGGCACTTCGCCCCCACGCGTCATGGCGTACAGTCCCGACGAAATGAGGCCTCACTCGTTCGGGTGAGGCGCATTGACGTTGACCACGTCGAGCAAGCATGAGGAAGGCCAGCAGATGGGACGCCATCGTCGCTCCGCCGCCGGGCCCGCGGCAGACCACGCGGACGCACCGGCAGGCCGGCACCAGGTTGGTGCGCGCCGCCGGAACAAGCGGGCCGCGCCCGTACGCACCGGGCTGCTCGGTGTCTCCGCCGCCGTGGCCATGGGCGCCGTGGCCGTCGCCTCCGGGCTGATTCCCGGCGGGGAGAACTACTCCTTCAGCGGGGGCACGGGGGACCAGGTCCGCGCCGAGGGCCCGGCCGGGTTCGAGACCCAGGGCGGCAGCACGGCGCAGCCGACGGACCGGGCGACGACGCCCGCCGCCGAGGACACCGGGCGCGCGCAGGCGCCGTCGAAAACTCCTTCGACCAAGCCGCCCAAGCCCACGAAGGTCGCGGAGAAGCCCTCCGCCAAGCCGTCGGCCAAGCCTTCCGAGCGGGAGAAGGCCGTGGACAAGCGCACGGAGAAGCCGGCCGGGCCCCGGAAGACCGCGAAGCCCGAACGCGTCGTGCCCGCCCCCACCGCGAAGGCGCCGGGGAACGGCAGCGGCAACACCGTCGGTTCAGGCGCCGAATCCGCCGCCGAGGCGGCCGTCCTGACCCTGGTCAACCAGGAGCGGGCGGCGGCCGGCTGCTCTCCGGTCCGCGCCAACGGCTCACTGGCCGCGCTGGCTCAGGACTTCAGCGAGGACATGGCCGCCCGTGACTTCTTCGATCACACCGATCCGGACGGGGCGACCCCCTGGGACCGCGCCGAGAAAGCGGGCATCGACGGCCTGGGCGGCGAGAACATAGCCCGCGGCCAGGCCGATGCCCAGGCGGTGATGGACGCCTGGATGAACAGCGAAGGCCACCGGGCGAACATACTGAACTGCGACTTCAAGACCCTGGGCGTCGGCGTGCACATGGCCCCCGGCGGCCCCTGGTGGACTCAGAACTTCGGCTTCTGAGCCCGGAGAGAGGGTACGCGGAGCGCTCTACTGAGGGCGGCGGGAGACGGGCGGGCGCTGGCAGCGCGGGCAGAAGTAGCTGGAGCGGTTCATCCAGGGGCGTCGGCGCATCGCCGTGCCGCAGCGGCGGCAGGGCTCGTCCTCCCGCCCGTACGCGTCCAGGGACCGCTCGAAGTAGCCCGATTCGCCGTTCACGTTCACGTAGAGGCTGTCGAAGCTGGTGCCGCCCACGGCGAGCGCGGCGTTCATCACGTCCCGCGCATGGCCGAGGAGTTCCGCCGCGCGGGGGCGCGTGATGGTCGCGGTGGGGCGCTCGTAGTGCAGCCGCGCGCGCCACAGCGCCTCGTCCGCGTAGATGTTGCCGACGCCGCTGATCAGCGACTGGTCGAGCAGAGCGCGCTTGATGGTCGTACGGCGCAGGCGCAGCGCCGTACAGAACGCGGCGTCGTCGAAGGCCGGGTCCAGGGGGTCGCGTGCGATGTGTGCGATGACGTCGGGGAGCCCGTCCGGGGAATTGTCGTGCAGCGACAGTCCGCCGAAGGTGCGCTGGTCCACGAAGCGCAATTCCGTACGGAAATCGTCGTCGAAGCGGA
This sequence comes from Streptomyces flavidovirens DSM 40150, assembly GCF_000429085.1. Classification (GTDB taxonomy): domain Bacteria; phylum Actinomycetota; class Actinomycetes; order Streptomycetales; family Streptomycetaceae; genus Streptomyces; species Streptomyces flavidovirens. Next base: position 86,712 of record NZ_AUBE01000024.1, read on the forward strand.
CACGGATGCGCAGGTGCTTCTCGTCGGGGGCGGACTCCGGCTGTACGAGCAGCTGGCCGCTCATTCCGAGGTGGCCGAGGACGGAGGCGGCGGTGTCCTCCAGCGGCAGCCACAGGTACTTGCCGCGGCGGCGCGCGGCCCCGACGCGGTGCCCCTTGAGGCGTACGGCGAAATCCTCGCCGCCGGCGAGGTGGCGGCGTACGGCCCGCGGGTGCAGGACCTGCACCTCGGAGACGGTGCGGCCGGTGACCCAGCGCTCCAGCCCGCGTCGTACGACTTCGACTTCGGGGAGCTCGGGCACGGAGGCAGCATACCGCTGTGCCCCCTGCCGGATTCCGGCAGGGGGAACAGCGGTACAGCGTGGGTGACTCAGGCGGTGGCCCGGGCCGACGGCGTCACTTCGTCGGCCGTGGCCTTCACGGGCGTCGCCGCGGCCGCGGCCTCGGCCGCCGCCGCGCGCTCGTCCGCGGCCGCGCGAATAGCGCGCCACGCGGACTCCGCCGCCTGCTGTTCCGCTTCCTTCTTGCTGCGGCCGGTGCCGGTGCCGTACGAGACACCACCGACGCGGGCAGCAGCAGTGAAGGTCTTCTCGTGATCGGGCCCGGTCTCCGAGACGAGGTACTCGGGGACACCGAGACCCTCGCTCGCGGTGAGTTCCTGGAGACTGGTCTTCCAGTCCAGGCCCGCACCGAGGCTCGAAGACTTCTCGATCAGCGGATCGAAGAGCCGGTGCACCAGTTCCGATGCGGCTGCGAGACCCTGATCGAGATAGACCGCGCCGATCACCGCTTCAAGGGTGTCGGCGAGGATGGATGCCTTGTCCCTGCCACCCGTGCCCTCTTCGCCCCGGCCGAGCCGGATGAAGGAGCCGAGTTCGAGGCCGCGGCCCACCTCCGCGAGTGCACGAGAGTTGACCACCGCGGCCCGCAGTTTGGCCAGCTGGCCTTCCGGCAGATCGGGGTGGGTCCGGTACAGCGTGTCGGTGACCACCAGGCCGAGCACGGAGTCCCCGAGGAACTCCAGGCGCTCGTTGGTGGGCAGACCGCCGTTCTCGTACGCGTACGAACGGTGGGTCAGCGCGCGCACCAGAAGGGCGGACTCGAGCTGATACCCGAGCCGCCCTTCCAGAAGCGTGTGGGACGAGGCCGTGTTCTCCGCCGTCATTTTGGCGTTGTCCGCCTTGGCGTCAGACATCGTGCCTCTCACCAGCCGCTCAGACCTCGAGGACCTGGCGCTTGTTGTACGTGCCGCAGCTCGGGCACGCGATGTGCTGGAGCTTCGGCTCCTGGCAACGCTCACACGAAACCAGGGTGGGGACCGCAGCCTTCCACTGCGACCGGCGGTGGCGCGTGTTGCTGCGCGACATCTTCCGCTTCGGAACAGCCACGGCTACTTCTCCTGCTTCTCGTCGACGCCCGACTCGGCGGCGTCGCCAATGTTGTCCTTCTCGCCGTCCTGGTTGGTCCCGGCGAGTCCTTGCAGTGCCGCCCATCGAATGTCGACGGCGTCATGGTTGTGATCGGGGTTCTCGTCCAGCCTGATCCCGCACTGCGGGCACAGGCCGGGGCAGTCCTCCCGGCACACCGGCTGCATCGGCAGTGCGAGCACTACCGCATCACGCAGCACGGACTCGAGGTCGAACAGACCTTCCTCGAGGTAGAGCGTGTCCTCGTCGTCCTCGTCGTCGTCGGCCGGTTCCGCTTTGGAGCGGCCCCGGTCATCGGCGGCAGGGTACGAGAACATCTCCTGGAAGTCCGCTGCAACGTCGAGCTCCAGCGGCTCCAGACACCTTACGCACTCCCCCTCGGCCGTCGCACGGGCGGTGCCTGTGACAAGCACCCCTTCCATGACGGATTCGAGGCGGAGCCTGAGATTGATCGGTGCGCCCTCGGGCACGCCGATGACCCCGTCCAGACCGAAGTCCTTGGGAGCCGCTACCGAGCGGGTCAGCCGCTGGAGCGCACCGGGACGCCGACCCAGCTCGTGCGTGTCGAACACGAGGGGGTTGCGGTGGTCGAGGTGGGCGTTCAGGGGTCTTCCTGCTTTCGGTTCGCTGTGGTGGGCCGTCGTGTCGCTGTCGCGAAGGCGAAGCGGGCAGCCGTGATCGCGGGCATACGCGCGACCGAAGAGCCAGGATACTTGACGCTTCGCTCAGGGCCCAATCGGTCCCTACCGCCCCTGCTCGTACTCCCGCAGCCGGTCGAGGTCGATCATGCTCGTGTCGAACAGGCTGGTCTCGTCGAGAGCCGCCTGCTGATGGGGCACCTGTCCGGCCGGCTGCGCGTGCTGGCCGTAGCCCTGCCCCTGGTCGTAGCCCTGCTGCTGGTAGGCGTAGGGGTCCTGCTGCTGGTAGGCGTACGGATCCGGCTGCTGAGCGGCGTAGGGGTCCTGGGGCTGCTGGTAGGCGTAAGGGTCCTGCTGCTGTTGCGGCTGCTGGTACGCGTACGGGTCGTACGGCTGCTGCGCGGGAATGTGCGGCTGCTCCGGCACCGGCACGGGGGCCTGCTGGGCGTGCTGCTGCACGGCCTGCGGCTCCGCCAGGTCGGCGAGGAAGTCCGCGTCGCTGCTGTGCTGCTGTCCGGCTTCGTCCTGGGCCAGCATGTGCGCGCCGAGCTCGTCCGTCGCCACCCGCCCGTGCAGCTTCTGCCGGCCGCGGCCGACCGCTTCGAGGGTCTTGGAGAGCACGGCCTCGAAGGCACCGAGCTTGGTGTCGACGTACTCGTCCGCGCGCCGGCGCAGGGTCTCCGGGTCGTGGCTGCGCTCGGGGGCCTCTTCATCGGCGTAACCCTGGTCGTCGAGGCCGGGGCCGCGGCCGAGCAGCTTCTCGCGGCCGCGGTCGACGGAGCCGAGGGTCTTGGTGAGGACGACTTCGAAGTTCGCGAGCTTGGAGTCGACGTACTCGTCGGCCTCGGCGCGGATCTCCTCGGCGTCCCGGCGGGCCTCGTCGAGGATGCGGTCGGCCTCTTCCTGGGAGCGGCGGACGACCTCGGTGTCGGAGATGAGGGAGCCGCGCTGGGCGTGCGCGGACTCGATGATGCGCTCGGCCTCCTGGCGGGCCTGCTCGGTGATCTGCTCGTGGCCGCCGATCAGCTCCTGCGCCTGCGCGAGGGAGCCGGGCAGGGCCTGGCGTACCTCTTCGAGCATCGAAAGCAGATCGGTGCGGTTGACCACGCACGAGGCCGACATGGGCATGGACCGGGCGCTGCCCACCGCTTCGACGATCTCGTCGAGCTTCTTCTGCACGTCCACCGTGTGCTCGCCACCTGTTCTTCCGGCTGGAGACGGACGGGACGACTGTACGGGCAGTCGGCCACCGGCCGACACCTGGTGACGTTCCGTCAGATTGTCACTTCTTCGCGAGACGCTCGGTGAGCGCGCCCAGAACCCTCGGGGGGACCAGGTGGGAGACGTCGCCGCCCCAGGCCGCGACCTCCTTGACCAGGCTGGAGGAGAGGAAGCTGTAGGTGGGGTTGGTGGGGACGAACAGGGTCTCGACACCCGAGAGGCCGTTGTTCATCTGGGCCATCTGGAGCTCGTAGTCGAAGTCGCTGACCGCGCGCAGCCCCTTCACGATGGCCGGGATGTCGCGCTCCTTGCAGAAGTCGACGAGGAGGCCGTGGAAGGACTCGACCTCGACGTTGCCGAACTCGGCGGTGATCTCGCGGATCAGGTCGATCCGCTCCTCGATCGTGAACAGTCCCTGCTTGGACTGGTTGATCATCACCGCGACGTGTACGACGTCGTACAGCTTGGAGGCGCGGGCAATGATGTCGAGATGTCCATTGGTGATCGGGTCGAATGACCCGGGACAGACTGCGCGGCGCATCTGTAGTCCCTCGCTCTCCGGTCCGGTCATCGTGCGTCTTCGCACGTAGAGGCGGCGCGACCGTACCAAAGCGTCCCCTCGCCGTAGCGACGGGCCCGCAGTGGCTCAAATCCCTTGGGCCAGTTGAATTCTCCACCTCTTGTGCTGCGCTCCACGGTGGCCACGGCATCGTCCGCAAGCCAGCCCTGGGTGCGGAGTGTGAGGAGGATCTCCCGAAGATCGTCGTCGGTGACGGCGTACGGCGGGTCGAGGAACACCACGTCGTACGGCGTCTCGGGCGCCGGACCTGTGATGATCTGCTCCGCTTTGCCCGCCCGGACTTCGGCGCCGGGCAGGCCCAGGGTGCGGACGTTGTCCCGGACGGTGCGGGCGGCCCGGCTGTCGGCCTCGACCAGCAGGGCGTGCACGGCGCCGCGCGACAACGCTTCCAGGCCCACGGCGCCCGAGCCCGCGTACAGGTCGGCGACCCTGATGCCCTCGAGCGTGCCGAGCAGCGACTCCCAGGTGGAGAACATGCCCTCACGCGCGCGGTCGGATGTGGGGCGGGTGCCATTGCCCGGCGGGACGGCCAGGCGGCGTCCGCCGGCCGTGCCGGCGATCACGCGGGTCATGGGTGTCGGTTCCTAGGGTCGGGTGCCGCCGTGGGGGCGTACGTGGATGCTGTTGCACCCATTGTCAGCCCTTGTCGAGGTACTGCTCCCTCTCCTTGTCGAGCAGGGCGTCGAGAGCGGTGCGCAGCTCCGGCAGCCGTCGCAGCTCGGGGTCGTCGTTGACGACGGCTACGGCCTCCTCGCGGGCCGCCACGATGACCTCCTCGTCGTCGATGACGGCGAGCATCCGCAGGGACGACCGGACACCGGACTGGGCCTGGCCGAGTACGTCGCCCTCGCGGCGCTGTTCGAGGTCGATACGGGAGAGCTCGAAGCCGTCGAGGGTCGCGGCGACGGCGGACAGCCGGGCGCGGGCCGGGCTCGCCTCGTGCATCTCGCTGACCAGCAGGCACAGCCCCGGGGCCGAGCCACGGCCCACCCGGCCGCGTAGCTGGTGCAGCTGCGATACGCCGAACCGGTCGGCGTCCATGATCACCATCGCGGTGGCGTTGGGAACGTTCACGCCGACCTCGATGACCGTGGTGGCGACCAGGACGTCCACCTCCCCGGCGGAGAAGCGGCGCATCACGTCGTCCTTGTCGTCGGGCTGCATCCGCCCGTGCAGGACCTCGACGCGCAGGCCCTTCAGCGGACCCGCGGCGATCTGCTCGGCGATCTCCAGGACGGCGAGCGGCGGCCGCTTCTCGGGGTCCTCGTCCGCGGCGGCGGCCTTCTTCCTGCCCCCCTTGGGCCCCTTGGGGTCGTCCTCGTCGTCGCCGATGCGCGGGCACACGACGTACGCCTGATGCCCGTTCTCCACTTCTTCGCGCACGCGCTCCCACGCGCGGGCGAGGAAGTGCGGCTTGTCCTTGGCCGGGACGACGTGGGTGGCGATGGGCGAGCGGCCGGCCGGGAGCTGGTCGAGGACCGAGGTCTCCAGGTCGCCGAAGACGGTCATCGCGACCGTGCGCGGGATGGGGGTCGCCGTCATCACCAGCAGGTGCGGGGGCTGCTTGCCCTTCGAGCGCAGGGCGTCGCGCTGTTCGACGCCGAAGCGGTGCTGTTCGTCGACGACGACGAGACCCAGATCGTGGAACTGCACCTTGTCCTCGATCAGCGCGTGCGTACCGATGACGATGCCCGCCTCGCCGGTGACCAGGTCGAGCAGGGCCTGACGGCGGGCGGGCATGCCCATGGAACCGGTGAGCAGCACGACCTTGGTGCCCTGCTCGGCGCCGCCGAGCATGCCGCCCTCGGCCAGCTCGCCCATCATCTCGGTGATCGACCGGTGGTGCTGCTGGGCGAGCACCTCGGTGGGCGCGAGCATCGCGGCCTGGCCGCCCGCGTCGACGACGGTGAGCATGGCGCGCAGGGCGACCATGGTGTTGTGGGTCACCGTGAAGTTGTCTGTGACATAGCTGTGGCTTGGGTGCCTGACGCTGATGCACTGAACCGGCTTCTTGCCGACGTACTCGACAGCGCGGATTCCTCTGCGGAAGGTGTTGTATTTGGGTCGAGATCGCATGCGGCTGAGCTTCCGGGACAACCTGCACGGTGCGTACTCCTCCGGGAGGGCAACGGAGACATTGAAAGCCTCCTTCTTGGGCAGCACTCGCGCCCGGCCTCCCAACGAGCGCACCAGCCACGCCACGTCATCAGCCAGTGTTCGGGATGCGGAACGGAACGAGATGCTCATTCCGCCAGCCTGAATCGTGCCGTCCGTGTCCATGAGTCCTTGCAGGAGCGCCAGCCGCTCCTTCACGGATGTGTTCAGGTACGCCTTGGGGACGAACTTGTCATGGGATGCGGCGCCCCACAGGCCCAACTCCCGAACGGCCTGAATTACCGGATTCCTACGTGTTCCGCCTCTCGGCGCGGTCATTCTGACAGTGAAGTCGCAGGTGGAACCCGGCACTGGCACCAAAGTGCAATCAGGCTCCACGATGGCCTCAACAGCAGCCCGGATCTCGTCATCGGCCGTAGAAAGTCGCAAGTTGTGGCGGAACGAGCCATCTCCTAGAAGCACGCCGAGCAAGTAGGGATCGAGCGGAAGTCGCTCACCGCAGTCGAGGTCCGCTGCAACCGCGCACGGCACATACCACTTCGAGGAACCGTTGGCCTTGAAGGTGTCCGCTCTGATTTCTCGGGTCGTCATGACCTTGGGTTTCTCGCCGCGATGCCAAGCACAGCTCGTACCGACGATCCACAGGTGCTCGTCATCGCACTCGACGGAGCTGCCGTCCGACAGCAAGAGGCGCCAGACGTCGCGTTCTCCTTGCGGAAACACCCCGTCCACGAAGGAGACCTCTCCTGTCGGGACAACAATCTCGTCACCTACAGCAATATCCCCCATTCGTTTGAAGCCGCTGGGTGTCAGCACCAGCGAGTCGAGCGGCTGCGCCTTACCCGATCCGACCTCGCCCTGGAGGAGGCGGTGCATAGGGTGCTCGGTCGCCAGGTCGTCGAAGATCTCCTTGGAGACGTTCTGCTGGCCGTCGGTGAGGGTGAACGGCAGCTTGGCGTCGAAGGCGTCGAGCAGGCCGCCGGGGGCGGGGCGGCGGGCGACGGCCGGGAGCTGGGTGTCCGCGAACCGGCGCCGGGCGAGCGCGACTTGGAGTACGAACGCCTCGTCCCACTTCAGCCGGTCCCGTGCCTGGGCGATGTCCGCCTTCGTACGCGGCCGGTGGACCTTGCGGAACGCGTCGGGCAGGTCGGTGAGCCCGCGGCCCTCGCGCAGGGCGGGCGGCAGGGGGTCGGCGATCTCCTGCCAGCCGGTGGCCTCCATGGAGGCCAGAACCAGGTCGATCGTCTTGGCGATCTTCCAGCTCTCCATCTGGGCGCAGGCGGGGTAGAGCGGGATCAGCTGGTTCGCCCAGGCCTCTACGGCGTCGGCGCCGCTGTCCTTGCCGAGCATTTCGTACGCCGGGTGGGACAGCTGGCGGGTGTTGCGGAACATGCCGACCTTGCCGGAGAACATGCCGCGGCGGCCCGGCAGCAGTTCCTTCTGGTGGTGGTAGATCGACTTGCCGAAGAAGACGAGCTGGAGCCGTCCGCTGCCGTCGGTGAGAGTCACCTCCAGGCGCTGGCCCTTGCCGTTGGCGAACCGCAGGACGCGCGCGTCGGCGACCTGCGCCACGACGGTGGCGTGTTCGTCGAGCGGGAGGTCGGCGAGCTGGGTCAGCTCGCCGCGTTCGGCGTACCGCCGGGGGTAGTGGTGCAGCAGGTCACCGACCGTGTGCAGGTCGAGGTGCTCGGCCATCACCTTCGCGGTGGTGCCGCCGAGCGTCTTCTTGAGTGGTTCGTCGAGCGCGGGCACGGAATCCATTGCACACCACACCACTGACAGTGGGCGACGTCCCCCGGCGGCCGGAGGTGTTTCTTCCCCACCCCGCCCCTTCCCGCTGCGACACTTCGCGGCTCCGCCGCGTGGGCCAAGCCCCGGCCCCCGCCGCCCTACGGGCGTGTCCTCAAACGCCGGACGGGCTGGGTTTTCCGGGTCGGCTGGATCTACCGGTGCGGGCTGGGCCTGCCGGTGCGGGCTGACCCTGCCGCTCAGCGGGCTCCGCCCCGCTCGCGGCACTATCCAGCCCCTCCGGCGTTTGAGGAGCGGGGTCCGGGGCGGAGCCCCGGCAACACCCGGCACACCCAGCCCCTCCGGCGTTCGAAGACCGGGGCCCTGGGCGGAGCCCAAGCACCACCCCCGGCGCACCCAGCCCGTCCGGCGTTTGAGGACCGGGGTCTGGGGCGGAGCCACAGTTCGGGGAGGGGCGGGGTGGGGAAGAGAAGCGCTACTCGACGCCGATCAGCAGCGGGGAAGACTGGCCGCCGCCGTCGTACGTCACCGTGTCCACCGCCAGGTGCGACTCCCGGACATGCGCCTCCAGGTACTCCGCCAGCCCCTCCGGCGCCTCCTCCCCCAGCACCAGCGTCACCATCTCGCCGCCCGCCGCCAGCATCCGGTCCAGGACCGTGCGGGCCGCCGCCGTCAGGTCGGATCCGATCACGACCACGTCGCCGTCGATCAGGCCGAGCACGTCACCGGCCTGGCAGATGCCGGCCATCGTCCACGACTGCCGCTCCGCGACGGTCAGTTCGCCGTAGCGGGTGGCGCCCGCCGCCGACGTCATCGCCACGACGTCCTCGTCGAAGCGCCGGTCCGGTTCGTGCACGGCGAGGGCCGCGATGCCCTGGACCGCCGCGCGGGTGGGGATGAGGGCGACCCGTACCCCTTCCGCGCGTACCTGCTCCGCCGCCGCGGCCGCCGTGTGCCGCAGGTCGGCGTCGTTCGGCAGCAGGACGACCTCGCGGGCGTGGGCGCGCCGGATCGCCTCCGCCAGCTCCCCGCTCGCGGGCGGCTCCCCGGGGCGCGCGAGCACAGTCGTGGCCCCGGCTTCGGCGCAGAGCCCCGCGAGCCCTTCGCCGGGTACGACGGCGACGACCGCCCGCTGGGCCCGTTCGCGGGGCGGCGCGACCCGGTCGGCGGCGAAGTGCGTGATGCGGATCCGGTACGGCCGGCCGGCATCGACGCCCGCCTCCACCGCGGCGCCCGCGTCGTCGACGTGCACGTGGACGTTCCACAGGCCGTCGCCGCCGACGACGACGAGCGAGTCCCCGAGCCCGTCGAGCCGGGTGCGCAGCCGGGCCACCGCCGCGTCGTCCGCCTCCAGCAGGTAGATCACCTCGAAGGCCGGGCCCCCCTCCTGCGCCGCGTCCGCCCACTCCGCGTCCGCCGGGCAGTCGTCCGTCACGGGCAGCGGCGCCGGCGCCTGCCTCTTGCGTACGGCGACGGCCTCGCCCGAGACCGCTTCGACCAGCGCGCCGAGCACCGCCACCAGACCCCGCCCTCCCGCGTCGACGACGCCCGCGCGGCCGAGCACCGCCAGCTGGTGGGGGGTCTCGTCGAGTGCGGTGCGCGCCCCCTCGTACGCCGCGCGAACCACCTCGGTGGCGTCGCCCGCTGTCCGCTCTGCGGCGGCCGCCGCCGCCGTGGCGACGGTGAGGACGGTGCCCTCGACGGGGTGCGCGACCGCCTGGTAGGCCGATTCAGCGGCCCGGCGCAGCGCCCGGCGCAGCCCCTCGGCGTCTGCCTCCTGCTCGCAGAGCACCTGCGCCATGCCGCGCAGCAGCTGCGCCAGGATGGTTCCCGAGTTGCCCCGGGCGCCGATGAGCGCGCCGTGCGCCATGGCCCGTACCGCGTCCGCGAGAGCGGGAACCGATGCCCGCACACCATCCGCGCCGGTGACGGTCTCGTGCGCGGTGAACACCGCCTCGACGGCCTGCACGGCGGATTCCACGGTCAGATAGAGGTTGGTGCCGGTGTCCCCGTCCGCGACCGGATAGACGTTGATCGCGTCGATTTCCTCGCGCGCTCTGCCCAGCGCCTCCAGGGCCAGTGAGCACCAGGCCCGTACCGCGACGGCGTCGAGGGTCTGCGGCACCTGGCGTCCTCCTTGAGAGCGGGTTGAACCGCAGGGTAGTCGCGCGATGCGCCACGTCCGAGGCGGGGGCGGACGCGAGGGGACGGGGCGAGGAGCCTCCGGAGCCATGGTAGTTTCGTTCTACGGGAGCAGCCGATGTATGCTGCTCCGGTTGCCCGATGAAAATCGGGACATTCCCCCGGCTACGCCACTCGATTCTTCGATCCCGGCATGCCGGGATCCACTGTAAGTGCACCTGAAGTCTTTGGAGTGACCCGTGGCTGCCAACTGCGACGTCTGCGGCAAGGGGCCGGGCTTCGGCAACAACATTTCGCACTCGCACCGCCGTACGTCTCGTCGCTGGAATCCCAACATCCAGCGCGTGCGTGCAGTGGTCGGTCGGACGCCGAAGCGGCTCAACGTCTGCACCTCGTGCATCAAGGCCGGCAAGGTCTCGCGCTGACGTATGCCAAGCGCGGCCACCTAGCTGGTTGCTTAAGAACCGGTCCACCCTCGCGGTGGGCCGGTTCTTTTTATGTCCGGATTCATGTCCTGAGCCTGTCAGAACCTCTGTGACCTGCCAGAATCGGCGCGTGCGCTTCGCCATCCTGGGTCCTCTCGACGTCCGTTCCGCCGATGGTGACGCGTTGGATCCGGGCGGCCCCCGCCCCCGCGCACTCCTGGCGCTGCTGGCGCTGGACGCTGGCCTGCCCGTGGGCACGGACCGGCTGACCGACGGGCTGTACGGCGACGAGCCGCCGGCCGGGGCCGCCAACGCGCTCCAGTCCCAGGTGTCCCGGCTGCGCAGGCGTCTCGGCGTAACCATCGAGTCGCTGCCGGCCGGCTACCGGCTCGTCGCGGACCCGAACGACGTGGACGCGCACCGCTTCGAGCGGCTGTCCCGCGCGGGGCACCGGGCGCTGGCCGAGGGAGATCACGCACGGGCGGCCGAGCTGCTGCGGGAGGCGCTCGGGCTGTGGCGCGGGCCGGTGCTCGCGGATCTGGCCGGGCTGCCCTTCGCGGATGCGCAGGCGGCCCGGCTGGACGAGCTGCGGCTGGCCGCGATCCAGGACCGCGTCGAGGCCGATCTCGCGCTGGGCGGTGGGCCCGGGCTCGTGCCCGAGCTCCGGGGGCTGATCACCGTACACCCGCTGCGGGAGCGTCTGTACGGGCAGCTGATGCGCGCGCTGCATGCGGGCGGCCGCCCGGCCGAGGCGCTCACCGTGTACGAGCAGGCCCGGCGCACGCTCGCCGACGAGCTCGGCGCCGATCCCTCGGCGGAGCTGTCCGCGCTCCACCTGGAGCTGCTGCGGGGGCAGTCCGCCACGCGGACCACAGTTCCGAGCAAAGTGCCCTCGCAGCTGACCAGTTTCGTGGGGCGCGACGAGGAGCTGGAGCGGATCGGCCGGCTGCTCGGCGCGGGGCGGCTGGTGACGCTGACCGGGCCAGGCGGGGCGGGCAAGACCCGGCTGGCGGTGGAGGCGGCCGGGCGGTGGGCGGGGACGGTCTGTTACGTCGAACTGGCGGCGCTCTCCGATGAGACGCAGCTCCCGTACGCCGTACTGACCGCTCTCGGGGTGCGCGAAAGCGGCTTCCAGGAAACGTTCGCCGGTGATGCCATGGAGCGGCTGCTGGCCGCGCTCGAAGGACGCGAGCTGCTGCTTCTGCTGGACAACTGTGAGCACGTGGTCGAGGGCGCGGCGCGGCTCGCCGGTCTGCTCCTCGGTGCGTGCCCGGGTGTGCGCGTTCTGGCGACCAGCCGGGAGGCGCTGGGCATCACCGGTGAGGCCCTGTGCGCGCTGCCGCCCCTCGGACCGGCGTCCGCGGTCGCGCTGTTCACCGACCGGGCAGCGGCGGTGCGCCCGGGTTTCGGCCCGGAAAGCGACGGCCACGCGCGCGTGGAGGACATCTGCGCCGCCCTTGACGGGCTGCCGCTCGCCATCGAACTGGCTGCGGCCCGGCTGCGTACGCTCACGGTCGAAGAGATCGCGGCGCGCCTCGACGACCGCTTCAGGCTGCTGTCGCGCGGCGACCGCACCAAGGCGCCACGGCACCGGACGCTGCGCGCGGTCGTGGAGTGGAGCTGGGACCTGCTCGGCCACGAGGAGCAGCTGCTGGCCCGGCGGCTGACGGTCTTCGCCGGAGGCGCGACGCTCGACGCGGTCGCGCGGGTCTGTGGCGTCCCCGACGCCGAGGAGGTGCTGGCCTCGCTCGCCGAGAAGTCATTCGTGGAGGTGGCGGGCGGGCGGTACCGGATGCTGGAGACCATCCGGGTGTTCTGCGCGGAGCGTCTCGCGGGGGAACCCGCGCAGGAAAGCGTGCTTCGGGCGGCGCACGCGGCGTACTTCCTGGAGCTGGCCGAGACCGCCGAGCCGTTCCTGCGCGGCGGCGCGCAACTGGAGTGGCTGGTGCGGCTGGACGCCGACCACGCCAACCTGCTCGCGGCGCTGCGCCCGGGCCGCGGCGAGACGGCCACTGCGCTGCGGCTGCTGGCCGCGATCTCCTGGTACGTGCGCCTGCGCGGCCGGCAGGGGGAGCTGGTGGCGGTCGCCGCCGAACTGCTGGCGGCGGTGGGGACCGAGCCGCCCGAGGGGCTCGTCGAGGAGTACGTCCTGTGCGTGTTCAACGCCGTCTCTGGGCGCGGTGATCCGGGAGACGACGGGCTGACAGAGCGCGCCGACGCGCTGATGACCGGCCTGGCTCAGCCGCTGCGGCTCCCGTTCACGCTCGTGCTGTGGTCCCTGGTGAGCGGTCCGCTCAGCAGCGACATCGAGTGGGCGCGCGGGCGGCTGGGTGACGGTCTGTGGGCCGGGGCCGTGCTCGACATGGGGATCGGCTTCCAGGAGATGCTCGCCGGGCGGCCCGGGGCGTCCGAAGCCGCCTTCGGTGCGGCGCTGGAGAGCTTCCGGGCGGCCGGAGACCGCTGGGGCATGGTCAACACCCTTGATCCGCTGGCGATGTTCGCGCACTGGGGCGGCGACGCCGAGCGGGCGCTGGCGCTGCTCGACGAGGCGCTCGCGCTCGTACAAGAACTGAAAGCGCCCGAGGAGACGGCCGATCTGCTGATGCGCCGGGCGGCGGTCCTGCTGCACACGGGGCAGCCGGCCGATGCGGTCGGCCTGTACCACCGCGCCGCGGAACTGGCCCGCAGCGCCGGCGCCCCGGACAAGGTCGCGGGCGCCCTGCGCGGGCTGGGCGACGTGGCCCGCCTGGCCGGTGACACCGCGGGGGCGCGAGAGCATTACGGGGCGGCGCTGGAGCTTGTGGCCGCGACGTGGTTCAGCGTGGGCGAGACCCTGCGGATCTTTGTCGGCCTGGGCCGGGCCGCCGGGGCCGAGGGCCGTGTCGACGAGGCCGCGGACTGGTTCGGACAGGCGCGGGAACTGGCGCTGGAGCAGCCGGGGTCGCGGCTCGACCTGGCGGAGGTGGCCGAGGCGATGGCGTCCCTGGCCGCCGCCGAAGACGCCGCCGGGCTGCTCGGCGCGGCGGAGGGGCTGCGCGGGGCGGCGCTCGCTCTGGACCCGGATGTGGCGCGTGTCCGTGACCGGGCCGGCGCGGGCCTGCCGCCCGGGACGTACGAGACGGCGTACGCGCACGGGCGCGAGCTCCGGGGCGGGCTGGGGGGTCTTTCCGTCGCCCGCCCCTTCCCCTAACCGAGGCTCCGCCCCGGACCCCGGTCCTCATACGCCGGACGGGCTGGAACCAGGCGCCGCCCGCCGAAAGGCCGCGCCCGCGGGAAGGGCCGCGCCCGGAAAAGCCGCCGCCTCGGGGGGGAAGGTCGCCGCGCGGTCAAAAGCCACCGCCCCCCGGTGGGCTGCCGCTCACCGAAGCTTGCCGCGCTCGGGAAGTTGCCGTGTACGGGAAGTAGCCGTGTGCGGGAGTTCAGCCGTGGCGCAGCATCAGGCCACCGCCAGGGAAGCCCAGCCCGTCCGGGGGCTTGCCGCCCCACGCGGCGGAGCCACACATTGCGGTCAGCCGTTGGTAAGGGGGCGGTAAGCGGTGAGCGTCACGCTCGCCCCATGACCACGCAGTTGCGCAACCTCGACGTCCTGATCTCCGGCGCCAGCATCGCCGGCCCCGCCCTCGCCCTCCAGCTCGCCCGTTACGGCGCCCGCGTCACCGTCGTGGAAAAGGCACCGGCCCTGCGCGCCGGCGGTTTCGCCGTCGACTTCCGCGGTCGCGTCCACCGCAGGGTCCTCCAGGAGCTCGGCATCTGGGACGACGTCCACCGCCGTCAGACCCACATGGGCACGCAGACCGTCGTCGACATCGACGGAAGCCCGCGCGTCGACCTGCCCTCCACCATGATGAGCGGCGACGTGGAGATCTTCCGCGGGGATCTCGCCGCCATCCTGTACGAGCGCACCAAGGACACCGTCGAGTACGTCTTCGGGGACTCGGTAGCCACCATGACCGAGGACGCCGACGGCATCGACGTCACCTTCGACCACGGCGCCCCCCGCCGCTTCGACCTCGTCGTCGGCGCCGACGGGCTGCACTCGAACACCCGCCGCCTCACCTTCGGCGACGAGTCGCAGTACCTGCGCCACCTCGGCTACTACGTCGCCGGCTTCGACATGCCCAACCACCTCGGCCTCGACCGGACCGCCCGCGTCTACAGCGACCCGGGCCGCATGATCTCCATCGCCAACTACGACGGCGACCCCGACCGGGCCGGCGCCGGCTTCGTCTTCGCCTCCGAGCACCTGTCGTACGACCGCGACGACCTCGGCCGGCAGAAGAAGATCCTCGCCGCGAAGTTCGCGGACATGGGGTGGGAGACGCCCATGGCGCTGGACGCCCTCGACGCCGCCGACAGCCTGTACTTCGACGCGATCGCGCAGATCCACATCGACCGGCTGTCCAAGGGCAGGGTGGTTCTGATCGGCGATGCGGGTTACGGCGCGACCATGGGCGGCATGGGGACCGGTGCGGCCGTCGTCTGCGCCTACGCCCTGGCCGGCGAACTCGCCGCCGCACGCGGCGACCACCGCACCGCCTTCGCGGCGTACGAGGCGGAGGTACGCGACTTCGCCAAGGGCTGCCAGAAGACCGCGGGCAACGCGGGCCCGTTCCTCGCGCCGCCCACCGAGAAGAAGATCCGGCAGCGCGACCGGGCGTACCGGATGCTGAGTTCGCGCCTGCTCGCCGGAGTCTTCAAGAAGCTCACCGAGAGGGCGGCGACCAACATCAGGCTGAAGGACTATTCCTGAGCCGCCAGCCGTGGTCGACCGGGCCGATCCCAGCGCCCAGCGCGAACCCGGCCGCGATGGCCTCGGTCACGTACTCCTTGGCCGCGGACACGGCCTGCGGTACGTCGAGGCCCTTCGCCAGGCCCGATGCGATCGCGGACGCCAGCGTGCAGCCCGTGCCGTGCGTGTGCCGGTTGTCGTGGCGGGGGGCCCGGAGCCAGTGCTCCTCCGTGCCGTCGGTCAGCAGGTCAACCGCGTCGCCCGGCAGGTGGCCGCCCTTGACGAGCACCCAGCGCGGCCCGAATTCGAGGAGCGCGCCGGCCGCCCGCCGCAGGCCCGCCTCGGACTCCACGCGTACGCCGGTGAGCTGGGCCACCTCGTCGAGGTTCGGGGTGGCGACGGTCGCCGTGGGCAGCAGCTTCGTCCGTACCGATTCCAGGGCGGACGTGGCGAGCAGCGGGTCGCCGTGCTTGGAGACGCCCACCGGGTCGACGACCACCGGGGCGTCGGTGCCGGCGAGCAGTTCCGCGACCGTCTCGACGAGTTCGGCCGAGGACAGCATCCCGGTCTTCACGGCCTGTACGCCGATGTCGTCGACGACGCTGCGGTACTGGGCCCGTACGGCCTCCACCGGCAGGTCCCAGGCGCCTTGCACACCCAGGGAGTTCTGCGCCGTCACGGCGGTGAGCACGCTCATGCCGTGCACGCCGAGGGCCAGCATCGTCTTGAGGTCCGCCTGGATGCCCGCACCGCCGCCGGAGTCGGATCCGGCGACGGTGAGGACGCAAGGAAGTATTCGCATACGGGCGAATCTAGTACGCCGGGGCTGCGGGACTAAGAGGTCGTTTCATCCTGTTGTTTCATCCTGGGATGCGGCTTTGATGTGCTGGTGTCGGGTCGCGCCAGGAGATGGTGTTCTCGCCGGTGAGGCGGCGGGCCATGAGGTCGGTCATGGCGAGGTGGATCATGGCTTCGGAGCGGTGTGGGTGGGTTTCGTAGTCGCGGGCCAGGCGGCGGTGGAGCATGAGCCAGCCGTAGGTCCGCTCGACCGCCCACCGCTTCGGGATGGGGGTGAAACCCCTGGTCCCGGGGGTGCGGGTGGTGATTTCCATGTCGATGCCGAGGGCGGCGGCATGTTCGACGAGGTGCTGGCGGTAGCCGCCGTCG
>NZ_AUBE01000025.1 GCF_000429085.1 Streptomyces flavidovirens DSM 40150
CACGCCTTCCTCGCCGCCATGGCTGCCGCCAGCATCACTGAAAGGGGGGCCGCAGAAACGGATCTTTCCTCGTCCCGCTCAGCCTGGCGGAGATCCGCAAGCTCATGGCAGCTTGCCGCCCTGGAACAGGTCACCGTCAGCGCACACAGCACGCCCTGAGATGGTCCCGCTTCCGGCGCAGCCACCAGGCCACCGCCGAACGCTGTCACTACCAACGCCGCACCCCGCATCACGAACTCCGGCAACATGGCGGACAGTCAGCTCGCTACACTCGAAAACAAGCCTTTGACCAGCGGCAATAGCAAAGTGCAACTGGAGTACTAGTCCCAGCCGCCCGAACGGCCGCGCTTGGTCTCGCTGCGCGCCTTCTTGTTGCGCAGGCGGCGCTCGTTGATGCCGCGGGGGATCTTCTTGGCCCTGCGCGGCTTGGGCGGCGGGGCGGTCGCCTCGGCGAGTAGGGCCGTCATGCGGACGAGTGCGGTCTCGCGGTTGCGCCACTGGGAGCGGTGCTCGGACGACCGTACGGCGATGACGCCACTCACCAGCCGGGAGGCGAGCCGCTCCAGTGCGCGTTCCTTCCAGACGGGGGGCAGCGCTTCGGTCCGCGCGAGGTCGAAGCGGAGTTCCACCTGTGAGTCGGTGGTGTTGACGTGCTGGCCGCCGGGCCCTGAGGACCTGGAGAAACGCCACGTGAGCTCCGCCTCCGGCAGGGAGACGGCACCGCGAATGACATGAGGCCCGGACATGCGTCCAATGATCCCGTGCTCGCGGGCATCTCGTCACCCACTTTTCCGTGGAGTCCTGGAACCTTGCGGCGGCCTGTCGGCGTTGGAGCGGGTGACGGTAGCTTCGGACCCCACGGGTCCGACCGGCCCGCACGACTTCAAGGAAGAGGACATCCCGATGGCTGTAAGTCTGTCCAAGGGCGGCAACGTCTCGCTCACCAAGGAGGCCCCGGGCCTGACCGCCGTCACGGTCGGCCTCGGCTGGGACGTCCGTACGACCACCGGTACCGACTTCGACCTCGACGCGTCCGCGATCGCGGTCAACCCGACCGGCAAGGTGTACTCCGACAGTCACTTCGTCTTCTTCAACAACAAGTCGACGCCGGACCAGACCATCGTCCACACCGGGGACAACCGCAGTGGTGAGGGCGCGGGCGACGACGAGGCGATCAACGTCAACCTGGCGGGGCTGCCGGCCGACGTCGACAAGATCGTCTTCCCGGTCTCGATCTACGACGCGGTGACCCGCAGTCAGAACTTCGGCCAGGTGCGCAACGCGTACATCCGCATCGTCAACCAGGCCGGTGGCGCCGAGATCGCCCGCTACGACCTGAGCGAGGACGCCGCCACGGAGACCGCGATGGTCTTCGGCGAGCTCTACCGCAACGGCGCGGAGTGGAAGTTCCGCGCGGTCGGCCAGGGTTACGCGTCCGGCCTGACGGGCATCGCGTCGGACTTCGGCGTCAACGTCTGACGCTGCTTTCGAGCCGCTGAGTGAGCAGGGCCCCGGCTACGGCCGGGGCCCTGCCGCGTCGGCGGGTTGGTGCGCCGCCGCTGCGGTACGTGGCTTGTCCTCGCCGTAGAGCCAGGCGTCCCACAGGTTCGTCAAGTCCTTGCCGGACTTCTTCTCGACGTACGCCGTGAAGTCGTCCGTCGACGCGTTGCCATGGCGGTGTGCGGCGGTCCAGCCCCGCACGATGTCGTAGAAGGCGTCGTCGCCCACCGCTTCACGGATCTTGTGAATCACCATCGCGCCACGCCCGTAGACCGGTTCGTCCGAGATGTCTGCCGCGGTGGGCGGATCGGCGGGCGGGAAAGCCCAGTTGGCCTGCTCGCTGAAGGCCCGCGCGAAGCTGGCGTCTGCGGGAATGTGGTCGAAGTCCTCCGCCCACAGCCATTCCGCATACGTCGCGAACCCCTCGTTGAGCCACATGTCCCGCCAGGACTCGGGCGTGACCGAGTCGCCGAACCACTGGTGCGCGAGCTCGTGGACGAGCAGGCCCTGGTCGGGCGCTCCGGGGAAGACCGGCTTGGTCTGGGTCTCCAGGGCGTACTCGGAGTCGTTGCCGCGCTCCACGATCGCCCCGGTGGAGGAGAAGGGGTACGGGCCGAACTTCCGCACACCCCACTCCATCACTCGCGGGACGGTGGCCAGGGCCTTCGCGCTGCTCGTCGCGACAGCCGGGTCCACGGCCGTGTACACCGGCACGCCCGACGGGGTGCGCGAAGTCTTCGTCTCGTACGCGCCGATGGCGACGGTGGCGAGGTAGCTGGCCATCGGCTCGCCACTGTGCCACGCGAAGGCGGTTCGGCCGCCCGGCGTGCGTCGCTCGCTCTTCAACTCGCCGTTGGAGACGGCCTTCAGGCCCTCGGGGACGGTGACCGTGATGTCGTACGACGCCTTGTCGCTCGGGTGGTGGTTGCCGGGGAACCACGCCATGGACCCGCTCGGCTGCCCGAGCGCGACCGCACCGTCCACGGTCGTCAGCCAGCCCTCGTCCGAGTCGTCGGCGTCGACGAGGGTGGCGGGGGTGCCGGAGTAGCGGACGACGGTGGTGAACGTCTCGCCGTCGGTCAGGTCGCTCTCGGGGCGCAGCGTCAGCTCGTTGCCCGCGCGGCTGACGGCGGCCTCGGCTCCCCCCACGGTCACGGACGACACTTGCAGGCCGTGGAGGTCGAGGTTGAAGGCGCTCAGGTCCTGGGTGGCGCGGGCGGTGATCTCGGCGGTACCGGTGAGCCGGCCGGCGGGGCGGGTGCGGGCGGTGCCGGTGTGGTCCTCACCGCCCGTGTCGCGGGGCGTGTAGTCGAGGGTCAGGGAGTAGTGCTGTACGTCGTATCCGCCGTTGCCGAGCCTCGGGAAGTACGGGTCGCGTACGCCCGACGCACCCGGTGTGCCCTGGACGCCGCCGAGGCCGCCGAAACTCGTGCACGAGGTGAGTGCGAGCAGGGTGGCGACGACGGGAACTGTGCGGCGTACGCGGGTCCATTGGTCCACACAGATGATCCTATGCGCGGATTGTGCCGCCCACCCGGAGTCCCGTCGCCGGCCTGCCTACTTGCCCAGCGCCGCGACGCCCGCCTGCGCGAACTTCTCGTCCAGGTCGCCGCTCGGCGCGCCCGCCACCCCGATGCCCGCGATCGGGGCGCCCTTGACCCGCACCGGGGCGCCGCCCGCGAGGAACAGCGTGCCGGGGATGTCCTTCAGGTTCGGGGCCTGGGCGAGGCGCTTGGCCAGCTCGGAGGTGGGCGCGTTCCAGGAGACGGCGGTGTAGGCCTTGCGCTGGGCGGACTCGTACGACTGCGGGCCGGCTCCGTCGCCGCGCAGCGTGACGACGGTGTTGCCGTTGCGGTCGACGACGGCGACGGTGACGCGCTGGTTCTCGTCCTCGGCGGCGTCCAGTGCGGCCTGCGCGGCCTCGGTGGCGGCGGCGACGGTCAGGTGGGTGGACTGCTGGAGGTTCTTGTTCGCCGGGTCTGCCGTGACGGCGGCCGCCGGGGCGGCGGCGGGCTCGGTGGCGTTGGCGGACATCGCGCCGAAGGTGCCGGCGCTGAGGGCGGCAGCGGCGACGGCGCCGGTCAGGACACGGGTGCGCAGCGAAAGCTTCATGGCGAACTCCTGGGAAGGGGGAGGTTTCGAGTGGGGCCCGGTGGGGTGTGCTTCCGCCCCACCCGGCTCTGCCATCGATCCTCCGGCCACCTCCGGGCCCGTACCGTCGGCGTACCGGCTGCATACGGGGTGCGGGACGGACGACCTCCCCGTCAGCCGATCGGTTGATGCGGCTCTGGTCCCTGCGGGCCACCATGGGGACGTAGGCGCAGGCCGGCGAGGAGCGAACGGTGCGGCACGACCAGGAGCAGGAGCACGGCTACGACCAGGCGCAGGCCCCGGCCCGGCAGCAGCAGCACCAGCCGGAGGAGCGGCCGCAGCAGCCGGACCCCGACGCCCGCTGGCTCGCCCCCGTGATGCACGTGGCGTTCTTCCTGCTGCTCGGCGCCTCGCTAACCCGGTTCCTGCTGCGGCACCCCGGCGAGGCCCGCACCCCGTGGATCATCGCGCTGAGCATCACGCTGGCACTGCTGTACGTACTCGGGCCGGTCCTCGGCCCCACCGCCCCCGGAGCCACCCGCCCCGCCCCTCGCCGGCTGGCCTGGCTGGGCGGCGTCGTCGCCGTCTGGATGGTGCTCGTGGTCCTGGCGCCGAGCTTCGCGTGGTGCGCGGTGCCGCTCTTCTACACCGGGCTGCGTACGCTCCCCTCCCGCGCCGCACTCGTCCTCGTGGGCGTGCTCACCGCGTTCGTCGTCGCCGCGCAGCTCCAGCTCGCCCACGGCGGCTTCGACCCCAACCTGGTGCTGGCGCCGCCCGCCGTGGCGACGGTCGCGACCGCCGTCTTCCTCTGCATGCAGCGGCAGGCCGCGCGGCAGCGGGCGCTCATCGACGACCTGATCCGTACGCGCCGGGAACTGGCCGCCACCGAGCGGCGCGAGGGAACGCTCGCCGAGCGCCAGCGCCTCTCCATGGAGATCCACGACACCCTCGCCCAGGGCCTGTCCAGCCAGCAGATGCTGCTCCAGGCGGCGGACCGGCAGTGGGACGCGGACCCGGAGACCGCCCGCCGGCATGTCCGTACCGCCGAGTCCATCGCGGAGCACAACCTCGCCGAGGCGCGCCGCTTCGTCCACGACCTGGCCCCGGCCGACCTGGCCGGGGGCGGCAGCCTGGAGGAGGCGCTGCGCAAGCTCGCCGCGCGGGAGTCCGCCGCGTTCCGGGTGGACGGGGCGCCGGTCGCCGGCCTGCCGGACCGGGTGCAGTCGGCGCTGCTGCGGATCGCGCAGGGCGCGCTGGCGAACGTACGAGAACACGCGAACGCGCGGACGGCGGCGCTGACGCTGACGTACCTGGACGACCAGGTGGTCCTGGACATCGCCGACGACGGCACGGGCTTCGCCCAAGCCCCGGCCCCGGCCCCGGCCGCCTCGCCCGGCGTACGCGGCCACGGTCTGCCCGCGATACGCGCCCGCGTACGCCAGCTCGGCGGCACCCTGACGATCGAGTCGGCCCCCGGCGAGGGCACCGTGCTCTCCGCCGCGATCCCCCTGGAGCCCCCGTCATGAATCCGGCCCCGGCGCGTCCGGCGCGTGCGGTACGCATCCTGCTCTGCGACGACCACGTGGTCGTACGCGCCGGACTGCTCGCCCTGCTGGGCAGCGAACCGGACATCGAGGTCGTCGGGGAGGCGGGCAGCGGCGAGGAGGCGGTGGCGCTGGCCGCCAAGCTGGGCCCGGACGTGGTCCTGATGGACCTTCAGTTGGGTACGGGCATCGACGGCGTCGAGGCCACCCGCCGCATCGCCCCGACCGGCGTCCACGTCCTCGTCCTCACGACGTACGACACGGACGCGGACATCACACGGGCCATCGAGGCCGGCGCGACGGGCTACCTGCTCAAGGCGGAACGCCCGGAGGAACTCTTCACCGCGATCCGCTCGGCCGCCCAGGGCCGCACGACGCTGTCCCCACCGGTCGCAAGCCGCGTCATGGACCGCATGCGCGGCGCGGCCCGTCCGGCACTGACGGAACGGGAAACGGACATCCTGCGGCAGCTTGCACACGGCCTGGGCAACCGGGAGATCGCCCGCGCGCTGTTCATCAGCGAGGCGACGGTGAAGACCCACCTGGGCCGCATCTACGCCAAGCTGGGCGTGGACACGAGATCGGGCGCGGTAGCGGTGGCGAAGGAACAGCGCCTGCTGCCGTAGCGGCGGCCTGCGGGGGCACCCTTCCGTGCGGAGCGGCGGCCCCGGCGCGGGCCGCTTTCGGGCACCGGAACCCGAACCGTTCACCGGCGGGACAGGCCCACCCGGCGGACGTGACACCATCGACTACGTGCTCGACATCGGCTACTCCCTCTCCCGCCGCTTCCCCGACCCCCCGCAGACCGACTACCGGCGCGCCGGCGTCCACGACCTGCGGCACGACCTTTTCTGCGGGGACGTCTACCTCGCCGACACCAAGGCGGACCGGGAAGTATCCACAGCCTGGGGATGGGTGCCCGTGCTCGACTTCGCGTGGGCCCTGTGCGACATCGTCGAGCAGCTCGACCAGGACCCGCGCGGCAGCCGCTCCGCCAAGCCGCAGTTCGCCGAGCTGGACTTCACCGAGTCGACGGACCGGATGCTCTTCGAGCGCCGCTTCGGGTGGGTCGACATCGCGGCCGACTGGATGCCGGTCGAGGAGCCCCCG
This sequence comes from Streptomyces flavidovirens DSM 40150, assembly GCF_000429085.1. Classification (GTDB taxonomy): domain Bacteria; phylum Actinomycetota; class Actinomycetes; order Streptomycetales; family Streptomycetaceae; genus Streptomyces; species Streptomyces flavidovirens. The sequence continues at coordinate 6,246 of NZ_AUBE01000025.1, forward strand.
ATCACCTTCAGCCACCGGCTGCTGCGCCGCGAGGCCCGCGACTTCCTGCACGATCTGATCGCGGACCTCACCGACATGCACGACGGCCTCGCCGACAACCCGGCGATCTGGGACCTCCAAGCCCGCTTCCCCCGCATGCCCTCCTAGATCGCAGCGGCGTACAGGCAGATCCCTCTCCGCACCGACACGACTGTGGTGGTGGTCCCCAAGGACCATGTCGTGGCGGCGGCCGACGTGGCCGGGTCCCGGCAGGGTGGTCGGGTGGAGGCGCCGGGTCCGCGAGGCCAGGCGCTGGCCCGCGCGCAGGACGCCGGGGCGGGGCCCCTCCCGGCCCCTACTCCCCCGGACTCACCACCCGCACCCCTATCTGCGCCGCGAACGCCGGTGCCAGCTCAAGGAGTTGGGACGGGCTGATCACCGATCCCGCCAGCCGGTCCACGCCCCGCGCGATGTCCAGTTCCGCGACCGTACGCAGGTCTACGTCGGCCATCGTCACCGAGCTGAAGTCCGCCCGCCGCAGCACACAGTCGCGGAACTCCACCCGCTCCAGGCGCGCCCCGCCGAAGTCCGGCTCGACCAGCACGCACCCCTCGAAGACGACGTCCTTCAGCCGCGCCCTGCGCAGATTCAGGTAGTCGATCTTCCCGCCCCGCACCAGCACCCGCTCCAGCGACGACCCGTGCAGCTGGACCCCGCCGAGCCGGGCGTCGATCACCTCCACGTCACGCAGTGACGCCTCGGCCAGGTCGGTGCCCACACCCCGCACCCCGTGCAGCACCGAATCCATGACGCGCGCCCGGCTCAGCCTCGTCTCGTCCAGCGCGACGCCGTACAGGCCGCAGTCCATGAAGCGGGCGCCGCGCGCCTCCTGGCCGGCCAGGTCCAGCTCACGCAGCTCCAGACCGTCGTAGTCCCCCTCGGACTCCAGCTCGCCGGGACCGAACGGCGCGAGCGGCGGCAGCCGCACCTCTGGGCGCCGTACGGGGCGTACGGCGCGGGGCTGCTTCGTCTTCGCGTGCGCGGGGGTGCTCGTGTTCCGTGCCATCCCCCCATGCTGGACCACCCCACTGACAGTCCCCCCCAACCCATCCCCCGGCCCCGATGTCACATCCGCGACCCGCCGTCCGTCACCACCCACGAGAGCGACCGACGACGGCAAGGAGACCCGGAGAGATGCGGCACCACATCACTGTCATCGGGGGCGGCGTGGCCGGACTCACCGCGGCCGTCACGGCGGCCGAATCGGGCGCCAAGGTGACCCTGTACGAGGCGCACCACACCCTCGGCGGACGAGCCCGCACCGCCGAGGGACCGTACAAGACGAACGAGGGCCCGCACGCCCTCTACAACGGCGGCCCGCTCTGGGCCTGGCTCAAACAGCGCGACCTGCTCGGCCCCGTCATGGCCGTGCCTCCCCTCGAAGGCGCCCGCTTCCGCTTCCACCGGGGCGGCGCCCTGCGCAGGACCCCGCCGCTCGCCATGGTGCGGCTGGGCCTGCGCTCCACCGAGAAGGCCCCCGTGGACACCGACTTCCTCACCTGGGCCACCGCCGAGGTGGGCGAGGCCGGGGCACGCGCGGCGGCGAACCACATCGCGGTCGCCCTCTTCCACCACGACCCCGGCTCCCTGTCCGCCCGCTTCGTGCAGGAGCGGCTGCGGCGCGTCGTCACACTGCCGCCGGAGGCGCACTACCCGCGCGGCGGCTGGGCCTCGGTCGTCGACCGGATGGCCTCGCGGGCCTGGAATCTCGGCGTACGGATCGAGATGACGCACCGCGTCACCACCCTGCCCGACAACGGGGGCCCGGTGATCGTCGCCACGTCCCTACAAGCAGCCCGCCGGCTGCTCGGCGACCCCACCCTGGCCTGGGACAGCGGGCGTACCGTGCTGCTCGACCTGGCCGTCAGGGCGCGCAAGGGCGACCCGTTCGTCATCTCCGACCTCCAGGCGCCCGGCTGGATCGAACGGTTCACCGCCCAGGACCCCACCCTCGCCCCGGCCGGTGAACAGCTCGTCCAGAGCCAGTTCCCGATCGCCCCGGAAGAGGCCAAGGCGGACGGCATCACGCGTGCCGAGCGCCTGCTCGACCTCGGCTTCCCCGGCTGGCGTGAGCGCGTCACCTGGCGGCGCGAGGTGCTGGCAGCGGGCCGTACGGGCGCACTCGACCGGCCCGGCACCACCTGGCGGGACCGCCCCGCCGTCAACCGGGGCGACGGCGTGTTCCTCGCGGGCGACCAGGTGGCGGCGCCGGGCCTGCTGGCGGAAGTCGCCTTCAACAGCGGCCTGGAGGCGGCGGCCCTCGCGCTGAGAACCAAAAGGATCACCGGCCGCGAAGGGCTTGACCTCAACCGCGCTTGAGGCGTGAGCCTGGGCCTGTCGCACCACAGCCACCGAAGCACCGCCCGGTCGCACCACAGAAGCCCAGCACCCTCCGAGGAGCCCGCCATGCACGCGATCCGTCTTCACGCCTACGGCCCCGCCGAGAACCTCACGTACGAGCAGACCGACGACCCCGTCCCCGGCCCCGGCCAGGTCCGCATCGCCGTCGCCGCGGCCGGCGTGCACCTGCTCGACACCGCCCTGCGCGAGGGATTGCCGGGCCCCTTCCCCGCCCCCGCCGAGCTGCCCACCATCCCCGGTCGCGAGGTCGCCGGCACGGTCGAGTCGCTCGGCGAGGGCACCGACCCGTCGTGGCTCGGCAAGCGCGTCGTCGTCCACCTCGGCATGCACCCCGGCGGTTACGCCGAACTGGCCGTCACCGAAGCCGAACGCCTCCAGGACATCCCGGAGAACCTCGACGAGGCCCAGGCCGTCGCCATGATCGGTACGGGCCGCACCACCATGGGCATCCTCCAGTTCGCCGAGGTGACGGCCGACACCGTAGCCATCGTCCCGGCCGCCGCCGGCGGCATCGGCACACTCCTCGTCCAGTACGTGAAGAACGCCGGAGGCACCGTCATCGGCCTGGCCGGCGGCCCCGCCAAGGTCGCCCGCGTACAGGACAACGGCGCCGACCTCGCCGTCGACTACAAGCTGCCCGACTGGCCCGAGCGGGTACGCGAGTTCCTCGGCGACGGCGCGGCCACCCTCGTCTTCGACTCGGTGGGCGGAGACACCGGCCGCGCCGCCGTGGACCTCCTCGGCAAAGGCGGAAAGCACATCGTCTTCGGCTGGTCGTCGGACGGCCTGCACGACGGCTCCCCGCTGACCTTCACCGACGAGGAGCTCGCCGAGCGCGGCATCACCTCCGAGGGCGTACTCGGCCCGGCGATGCTCGGCAAAGCGGGCGGCGACAACCCCGTCCGGACCCTGGAGACCCGCGCCCTCGCCGAAGCGGCGGCCGGCCGCCTGGTCCCGGCGGTCCAGCGCTACCCCCTGGCGCAGGCGGCCGCCGCCCACCGCGCCCTGGAGACGCGCGGCACGATGGGCAAGGTCGTCCTCGTACCGTAAAACCCACCGCCGGCCGGCGGCCCGCACAGGGGTCGGGCCGCCACCCCCAGCACAAGACCGGCCTACCGGCCCAGCTTCGCCAGCGCGTCATCCGTCAGCCGGTACACCGTCCACTCGTCCTGCGGCAGCGCGCCCAGCGACCGGTAGAAGTTGATCGACGGCTCATTCCAGTCCAGGACGGACCACTCGAGCCGCTCGTACCCCCGCTCGACACAGATCCGCGCCAACGAGGCCAGCAGCGCCTTCCCGTACCCGCCCCCGCGCCGCGAAGGCCGCACGTACAAGTCCTCCAGGTAAATCCCGTGCACTCCACGCCAGGTGGAAAAGTTCAAGAACCACAGCGCGAAGCCCGCGACCTCCCCGTCCTGCGTCTCCGCGATGTGCGCGTACGCCGCCGGGCGCTCCCCGAAGAGCGCGTCGCGCAGTTGCTCCTCACTGGCGCGCGCCTCGTGCAACGCCTTCTCGTACTCCGCGAGTTCGCGGACCATCGCGTGAATAACGGGGACATCGGCCGGCGTGGCGTTACGAATCATCCCCGCAGCCTAAGCAATGCCCGCGCGACCGCCGCCTGCTCCCCCGACAGCTCGCCCTCCCCCTCCTCCTCGTCCTCCAAGTCCCAGAGACTGTTCTGCAGTACGCGCCCGAGCGTCCACGCCCGCGCCCGCTCCCGGTCCAGCCCCAGCACATCCGTCATCAGGTCAAAACGCGGCAGCACCTGAGAGATCTCGAACCGGTTCACCAGCGCCGGCAACAACTCGAACCCCGGATCACCGGCCAGCGGCTTCGGATCGATCACCACCCACGGCTCATCGCGCCCCGAACCCGGCAGCGGCGCCAGCACGTTCTCGTAGTGCAGGTCCCAGTGGAGCAGTTGCCCGCCCGCCTCCCCCGCGACCTCCCGCACCGCCCCCGCACACCGCTCCAGCAGCCGCCGTTCCGCCGGATCCGCCAGCGCCCGCAGCGCCTGCGGTACGTCGTCGAGCATCTCCTGCGCGATGTCCCCCAGGCGGCGTACGCCCTCGGGCGCGGCCACCGCGTTCAGCCGCACCAGCAGCCCGGCGAGCACCTGGACCGCCGCCATGGTGTCCGGCAGCACCGACAGGTGCCGGCCGGCGTCCAGCCGCTCCAGCAGCATGGCGCCACTCACCTCGTCGTGCTCCAGCAGCCGTACGACGCCGTCCCCGTCCCACGCCCGCAGCGCGGCGGCCTCCCCCTCGGTCTCCTCGTCCAGGAGCTGGAGCTTGAGCGCACCGGGCGTCCCGTCGGCCCGCTCCACCGGCAGGACGAGCGAGACCGCGCCGTGCATCGAAGGCCCGGTGAGCCGAAGCCGCCACCGCTCCAGATACGCCGCCGCCTCCCGCGGCAGCGCGGCGATCCACGCCCGCCCCGCCGCACCGTTGATCTCCTCCTGGGTCATGGCCAAAGCTTCCGGAATCTCGATCACGCCCCGGATCCTACGACCGCCCGTCACCGCACCCACCGGCCCCGCCATTGCCGCACCCCACTCCCGCCCGCTACCGTCCGCGCCACCACCACTGATCAGCAGCGCAACGAAACGAACGCAGGGGCATCAGACACCATGAGCACCGTCAACGGCGGCATCTCCTACTGGTACGCGAACGAAGGCATACCCGACCCCCGTGAGCCCCTGCCCGGCGACGCGACGGCCGACGTCTGCATCGTCGGCGGCGGCTACACCGGCCTGTGGACGGCGTACTACCTCAAAAAGGCCGTTCCCTTCCTCAACATCACCGTGCTGGAAGCGAAGTTCTGCGGCTACGGCGCCTCCGGCCGCAACGGCGGCTGGCTCTACAACGGCATCGCGGGCCGCGACCGCTACGCCAAGCTCCACGGCCACGACGCCGCCGTCCGTCTCCAGCAGGCGATGAACGACACGGTCACCGAGGTCATCCACACCGCCGCCGCCGAGAACATCGACGCCGACATCCACCACGGCGGCGTACTCGAAGTCGCCTACACCCCCGCCCAGCTCTCCCGCCTCAAGCACTTCCACGCCGCCGAGATCGCCTTCGGCGAGAAGGAACGCACCCTCCACGGCGCCCGCGAGACCGCCGAACGCATCCGCGTGACCGGCGCCGTCGGCTCCACCTGGACCCCGCACGGCGCCCGCCTGCACCCGGTCAAGCTCCTCAAGGGGCTGGCCACGGCGGTGGAGTCCCTTGGCGTGACGATCCACGAATCAACACCCGTCACGGAGATCAAGCCCAAGCACGCCGTGACCCCGTACGGCACGGTCCGCGCCCCGTACATCCTGCGCTGCACCGAGGGCTTCACGGCGGGCCTCAAGGGCCAGCGCCGCACCTGGCTCCCCATGAACTCCTCGATGATCGTGACCGAGCCGATCCCCGCCTCCGTATGGGAGACCATCGGCTGGGACGGCCGCGAAACCCTCGGCGACATGGCCCACGCCTACATGTACGCCCAGCGCACCGCCGACGACCGCATCGCCCTGGGCGGCCGGGGCGTCCCGTACCGCTACGGCTCGCGCACCGACAACGACGGGCGCACCCAGCCCGCCACCATCGAGGCCCTGCGCGAGATCCTCGTCCGCTTCTTCCCCACCGCCGCCGGCGTCCCCATCGCCCACGCCTGGTCGGGCGTACTGGGCGTGCCCCGCGACTGGTGCTCCACCGTCGCCCTGGACCGCTCGACCGGCATCGGCTGGGCGGGCGGCTACGTCGGCAGCGGCGTCGCCACGACCAACCTCGCCGCCCGCACCCTGCGCGACCTGATCCAGCAGGACTCCGGCCAGGGCGGCCCCACCGACCTCACCACGCTCCCCTGGGTCAACCACAAGGTCCGCAAGTGGGAGCCGGAGCCCTTCCGCTGGCTGGGAGTCCAGGCCATGTACGCCGCCTACCGCACCGCGGACCGCCGCGAAGCCGCAGGCCGCACCACCGAAACGGACCCCATAGCCAAAACGGCCAACCGCGTGGCGGGCCGCAACTGAGACCAGCCCTTCGCAGCAGAAAACGCCCCGAACTTTCGAAGTTCGGGGCGTTTTCCCTGATGGAGCCCCCTGTCGGATTCGAACCGACGACCTACGCATTACAAGTGCGTTGCTCTGGCCGGACTGAGCTAAGGAGGCATCGCGCCGCGGTCGGAGCCGCGCGCGAAGGCTGGTCCACTCTACACAGCCCCCAGATCCCCGGGCCATCAGAATTCCATCGCCTCCAGGCTGCTGACAGAACCGGCGCCGCCAGGTAGCGTCACGGCAGGTTCACCCTGTGGACTACACCACTCCCTTACAACGGATCGTCCGGCACGTTCCTGCCGGTGAAGGAGAACATCACCATGGCCACTGTCACGTTCGACAAGGCGACCCGGATCTACCCGGGCTCCACCAAGCCCGCCGTCGACCAGCTCGAAATCGAGATCGAGGACGGCGAGTTCCTCGTCCTCGTCGGGCCCTCCGGCTGCGGCAAGTCGACCTCCCTGCGCATGCTCGCGGGTCTTGAGGACGTCAACGGCGGAGCCATCCGCATCGGTGAGCGTGACGTCACGCACCTGCCGCCGAAGGACCGGGACATCGCCATGGTGTTCCAGAACTACGCGCTGTACCCGCACATGTCCGTCGCCGACAACATGGGCTTCGCGCTCAAGATCGCCGGCGTGAACAAGAGCGAGATCCGCAAGAAGGTCGAAGAGGCCGCGAAGATCCTCGACCTCGTCGAGTACCTCGACCGCAAGCCCAAGGCCCTCTCCGGCGGTCAGCGCCAGCGTGTCGCGATGGGCCGCGCCATCGTGCGTGAGCCGCAGGTCTTCCTCATGGACGAGCCGCTGTCGAACCTCGACGCCAAGCTCCGCGTCTCGACCCGTACGCAGATCGCGTCGCTCCAGCGCCGCCTCGGCATCACCACCGTGTACGTCACGCACGACCAGGTCGAGGCCATGACGATGGGCGACCGGGTCGCCGTCCTGAAGGACGGCCTGCTCCAGCAGGTCGACTCGCCGCGCAACATGTACGACCGCCCCGCGAACCTCTTCGTCGCCGGCTTCATCGGCTCCCCCGCCATGAACCTCGTCGAGGTCCCGATCACCGACGGCGGCGTGAAGTTCGGCAACAGCGTCGTCCCGGTCTCGCGCGAGGCGCTCTCCGCCGCGGCCGACCGCGGCGACACGACCGTCACGGTCGGCGTCCGCCCCGAGCACTTCGACATCGTCGAGCAGAACGGCGCCGCCGCCGCGTCGCTCACCAAGACCGCCGACGACGCCCCGGCCGGCCTGGCCGTCACCGTCAACGTCGTCGAGGAGCTCGGCGCCGACGGTTACGTGTACGGCAGCGCGCAGGTCGGCGGCGCACACCAGGACCTCGTCGTCCGCGTCAACGGCCGCGCCGTACCGGACAAGGGCGCCGAGCTGCACGTCGTGCCGCGCGCGGGCGAGACGCACGTCTTCTCCTCGTCGACCGGCGAGCGCCTCAGCGACTGACAAGCGACTGACATCAGCGCGTACGGAGGGTCGAGGGCCCCACACCGGAAGCAGGTGTGGGGCCCTTCCCGTCCCTTTTCCATGTTTCAGCCAGGACCTGCGGTGTCGACAAATACCCCGGCAGACCGGCCATTTCGAACCGTGTTCGTCAACACCCGATTCGAAAAAAGACATCGAACCATCCCCCGTAAGGGTGACTAAATGTCGCCAAATAATTACCGCCCGCTACGCTCACTCGCGTGACCCACACAGCCCGCCGAATCGGCCGAAGTCTCGCTCTCGTACTGCCCGTCGTCCTGGTGCTCTCCGGGACCCTCGCGGTAGCCCGTGTCCCGTGGTCCACGAGCGGATCCGAGTCACAGGTGCTCACCGCGTCCTCCGAGAAAGTGAACGTACGCGCCAAGTCCCGCGCTCCGCAGGACGTACTGCGCGACAAGCTTCTCCTGGAGCTTCAGGAGAAGGACCCGGGCGTCGCGCTCACACACCTCCAGCGCGAGGTCGAGCGCCGTCCTTCGCTCGCCCAGCACTGCATGTCGATCGCCCGCTCGCTCGGCCGCGCCGCGGTGAGCCAGTACGGTCCGACCCGCGCCCAGTCGTTCTCGCGGCCGGTCTGCGACACGTCCTTCGCCTCGGGCGTCGCCCAGCAGACCGGCTGAGCGGAGGCCGACGGCGTTCTGCCGCATATCGTGCCCCGTATGACCCGTACGACGACGACTCCGACGCAGGCCGTGGTCCTGGCAGGCGGCCAGGGCTCGCGACTGCGCCCGTACACCGACGACCGCCCCAAGCCGATGGTCGAGATCCCGGGGACCGGGACCCCGATCATCGGCCATCAGCTTGCCTGGCTCGCCGCCGAGGGCGTGACCGACGCGGTCATCTCCTGCGGCCATCTCGCCGGCGTGCTCCAGGAGTGGCTGGACAGCGCCGACCTTCCGCTGCGTGTCACCACCGTGGTGGAGAGCGAGCCGCTGGGCCGCGGTGGCGGCCTCAAGTACGCCGCCGCGCACCTCCCGGACCCCGAGCTTCCCTGGTACGCGACCAACGGCGACATCTGGACGCGCTTCTCCCTCCAGGACATGGCCGCCTTCCACGCCGAGCGCGACGCCACCGCGACCCTCGCCCTGGCCCGGCCCCGCATCCCGTGGGGCGCCGTCGAGACGGACGCCTTCGGCCACATCACGGACTTCATCGAGTCGCCACCCTCGCCCTACCTCATCAACGCGGGCGTGTACGTCTTCTCAGCGGCCTTCACAGAGCTTCTCCCGGACCTCGGTGACCACGAACGCACCACGTTCCCCCGGCTGGCGCGAGAGCGCCGTCTGGCGGGCTTCCCGCTGCCGCAGGGGGCGTACTGGCGGGCCATCGACACCGCCAAGGACTTGAGCGAGGCCGCCAAGGAGCTCGCCGCCGCGCGCGGTTGAGCAGTCGAGCACGTACCGGTCCCAGGTACCAGTGCCAGTACGGCGAAGGGCCCGGCGCACATCCCGTGCGCCGGGCCCTTCGCCGTACCACCTGGCCGTACTGCCTACCGCCGAGCCGCCTAGCCGAGCAGGCCGCCGATCACCCTGCCGCCGTTGCCGCCGCTCCCGCTGCCGCCACCACTGCTGCCGCCGCTGCCGCCCGTGGTGCCGCCGTCGGTGCCGCCGCCCGTCGTGCCGCCACCGGTGGTGCCGCCGCCGCCTGTGGTCCCGCCGCTGCCCGCGCCGCCGCTGGACGTCGGTCCGGCGCTGGTGGTGGGCGGCTGCGGAGCCGGGGGCTGCTGCCGGGGCGGGGCCTGGCCCGCCGTGCTGCCCTGCGTCGCGGTCGGCCGCTGGGATTCCGTGCCGACGGTGCCGGTCTCGCGGACGGCGCCCGGCGTCGTGGCCGTGGCCGAGGGGCCGGCGGAGCTGCTCGCGGAGGGAGCGGGGCTTCGGCCGGTCGGGCCCTGCGAGGCACGGCCCGAGGCGCCGCCGGTCTCCTGGGGCAGCGGGGCGCCGGGGAGGTGGTTGGTCGGGTCGTCGTTCGGACCGGGCACGGTCACCAGGTCCGAGGACCGTACGGCCCCGCCCAGCATCGAGCCGATGAGCAAAGTAAGTCCGACCACCAGGGAGGCGACGACGGCGCCGCGCCGCAGTACGCGCCGTCGCAGCTCCCACAGTTCCGAGCGCGGCCCGAGCTTGCGCCAGGCCTCGCCGGCGAGACGGCCGTCGATGGAGTAGACGGGCGCGCCGGCGATGATCAGCGGCGACCAGGCGGCGAGGTAGATGATGTCCGGCGCGTCGTACGCCGGTACGGTCTTCCAGCTCACCGTCATGAGCAGCGCGGCGGACAGCAGCGTCCCGAAGCAGGCGGCGACCCGCTGCCACAGTCCCAGCACCGTCAGCACGCCGACGACGACCTGGAGGAACGCCACGGTCAGGCCGGCGCCCACCGGGTGGCTCAGCGCGAAGTCGCGCAGCGGCTCGGCGACGGTCCAGGGGTGCAGCGACGTGAGCCACTTGACCATGGAGCCGCGCTCGCCGCCGTCGAAGTAGACGGGGTCGCAGAGCTTGCCCATGCCGGCGTAGATGGAGATGAATCCGAGGAACACCCGCAGTGGCAGCAGCACCACGCCGAGGTTCATGCGCCGACCGGGGTAGTACGCGTGCCGGACCGGGTCGGCGCCGTTGCGGCGGATGCGCTCGTTCTCCGCGCCGTACTCGTCGTCGTCCGCGAACTCGTCGTCGTCGAACTCCCTGCCGGCGTGGGCGTCTTCGCCGTTCCGGTCGGGGGCGTCGTACGCGCCGACGGCCTGCCTCGTCCGGGGCAGCATCGGCGTCCGGGGCGGCTCGGAGGCGCGCGGCCCGATGACGGTGGGGATCGCCGCGGTGTCGTCCGCGTTCTCGTCCGCGGGGAGCCGGGGGATGACCTGCGTGGCGCCGCTGTCGAGGCGCTCGCCGGCGGAGGAGTTCCGTACGGCCTGGAGCAGCCCCGTCGCGCCGGGGTCTCCCGGCTCGGACTTCCCGCTCCAGACGACGGGCGCCCGCCGCCGGACGATGGCCGTGCCGGCCATCGCCGGCATGCGCGCCGTGTCCCCCGGCCCACTGCTCACACCGCCCGCCCCCGCGTACGGCGGGACGGGACGCCGGCTCGAGGCTGGGGCGAGCTGCACGCGGAAGCTGGCGTGGTTGACGATGACCTGCGCTGGATCGCAGGGCACCTTGACCATGCTCAGGGCGGGCTGATCGTCGAACCCGGGTGTTCTGGTGTCCACACTCATCTAACCGAGGGACGTGTGGTTAGGACACTGCCTTGACGCCTCCGATCTGTCCGAGACCCGTCAAGACCCCCTTACTGGGACATAACCGACTTCTCCCTCGGTCCCCGGTCAACGCCTGCGCTGCGCCGCCTCCCAGAGCACGATGCCCGCCGCCACACCGGCGTTCAGCGACTCGGCGCCGCCCGGCATCGGGATGCGCACGAGGTAGTCGCACGTTTCGCCGACGAGGCGGCCGAGGCCCTTGCCCTCGCTGCCGATGACGATGACGACCGGGCCGCCGAGCTGCTCCAGGTCCTGGACCGTGTGCTCGCCGTCGGCCGCCAGGCCCACGACCGTGATCCCGGCCTTCTGGTAGCCCTCCAGGGCGCGCGTCAGGTTGGTGACGCGGGAGACCGGCGTACGGGCCGCCGTACCGGCGGACGACTTCCACGCACCGGCCGTCATGCCCGCCGCGCGGCGCTCCGGCACGACCACGCCGTGCCCGCCGAACGCGGAGACGGAACGGACGATCGCGCCGAGGTTGCGCGGGTCGGTCACGCCGTCGAGGGCGACGATCAGCGGGTCCTCGTGCTTGTCGTACGCCGCCGCCGTGAGGTCGTCCGGGTGCGCGTACTCGTACGGGGGGACCTGGAGGACGAGGCCCTGGTGGTTCAGGCCGTTCGTCATCCGGTCGAGCTCCGGACGCGGAGCCTCCATCAGGTTGATGTTGCCGCGCTCGCCCGCGAGCTGGAGCGCCTCGCGCACCCGCTCGTCGTTGTCGATGTACTGCTGGACGTACAGCGTGGTCGCCGGGACGCCGTCGCGCAGCGCCTCGAAGACCGGGTTGCGGCCGACGACCATCTCGGACGTCCCCTTGACGCCGCCGCGCCGGGGCGCGGGGCGGCGGACCGCGGCCTGCTTGGCCTTGGCGGTGGCGATGCGGTTCTTCTTGTGCTTCTTGCGCGCCTCGGCGGGCGGCGTCGGGCCCCTGCCTTCAAGGCCCTTGCGCCGCTGGCCACCGCTGCCGACCGTAGCGCCCTTCTTGTTGGACGTGCGGCGGTTCCTGCGCTGGCTGTTCCCGGCCATGACCTGTTACCTGTTCCGTTGCTTCAGACGTGCGTACGTATAAGTGAAAGTGTGCCCCGCTCGGCGTCGCCGGGCGCGCCGGTCAGCGCGAACCGAGGGTCCATCGCGGGCCCGACGGGCTGTCCTCGATGACGAGACCGGCCTGCTGGAGCTGGTCCCGGATGGCGTCGGCCGCGGCCCAGTCCTTGCGGTCACGGGCCGACTGACGCTGGTCGAGTACGAGGCGTACGAGCGTGTCCACGACCCCGTGGAGGTCCTCGCCGCGCTCCGTGCCGCCGCCCGACCACTGCTCGGCGAGCGGGTCGAGGCCGAGGACGCCGAGCATCGCCCGTACCTCCGCGAGCCGCGCGACGGCCTCGTCCTTGTCGTCGGCGGCCAGCGCGGAATTGCCCTGGCGCACGGTGGTGTGGACGATCGCGAGCGCCTGCGGGACGCCGAGGTCGTCGTCCATCGCCTCGGCGAAGGCGGGCGGGACCTCCGCCGAGGGCTCGACGACGCCCCCCGCCTTCTCCATCACGCGCTGGACGAAGCCCTCGATGCGCGCGAAGGCGGACTCGGCCTCGCGCAGGGCTTCCTCGCTGTACTCGATGGTGGAGCGGTAGTGCGGCGTACCGAGGTAGTAGCGCAGCACGATGGGGCGCCACGCCTTGACCATCTCGCTGACGAGGACCGAGTTGCCCAGCGACTTCGACATCTTCTCGCCGGCCATGGTGACCCAGTGGTTGTGCACCCAGTACGTGGCGAAGTCGTCACCGAAGGCCTTGGCCTGGGCGATCTCGTTCTCGTGGTGCGGGAAGATCAGGTCGATTCCGCCACCGTGGATGTCGAACGCCTTGCCCAGGTACTTGTGGGCCATCGCGGAGCACTCCAGGTGCCAGCCGGGACGCCCGCGTCCCCACGGGGTCTCCCAGCTCGGCTCGCCGGGCTTCGCGGCCTTCCACATGGCGAAGTCGCGCGGGTCGCGCTTGCCGGTCTCGCCCTCGCCGGACGGCTGGAGGAGGTTGTCCAGGTCCTGGTTGGAGAGCTCCAGGTAGCCGGGGTACGAGCGCACGTCGAAGTAGACGTTCCCGTCGGCCTCGTACGCGTGCCCGCGCTCGATGAGGCCGCGCATCATCTCGACCATCTCGGTGATGTGGCCGGTGGCGCGGGGCTCGTAGGTGGGCGGGAGGCAGCCGAGGGCGGCGTAGCCGTCGTTGAAGGCGCGCTCGTTCTCGTACCCGATCGACCACCAGGGGCGGCCCTGCTCCGCCGACTTCTTGATGATCTTGTCGTCGATGTCCGTGACGTTGCGGATGAACGTGACGTCGTAGCCGCGGTAGGTGAACCAGCGGCGCATGATGTCGAAGTTGAGGCCCGACCTGATGTGGCCGATGTGCGGGGCGGCCTGCACGGTAGCGCCACAGAGGTAGATCGAGACGCAGCCCGGTGTGAGCGGGGAGAAGTCGCGAGTCTGCCGGGCGCTGGTGTCGTACAGCCGAATAGTCACCACACCAGGGTAGTGGGCGGACGACAGTGCCTAGCGACCCTTTCCTGTACGGGGGCGGCGGGGCGGGCGGACTGGCGCCCGCAACCATCCAGCCCCTCCGGCGTTTGAGGAGCGGGGTCTGGGGCAGCGCCCCAGTTTCGGGAAGGGGCGGGTAGGGGAACAGCGCCGCAGGCCCGCCCCGCTCAGCCCGTGCGAACCTCAGCCCGTGCGAACGACCAGCGCCGTCGCGATCGCCGCAAGCCCCTCGCCGCGCCCCGTGAAGCCGAGGCCGTCGGACGTCGCGGCCGACAGCGAAACCGGCGCACCGACCGCCGCGGAGAGCACCTTCTGCGCCTCCTCCCGCCGCTTGCCGATCTTCGGCCGTACGCCGACGACCTGGACGGCGACGTTCCCGATCCCGAAGCCTTCGGACCGTACGATCCGCGCCGCTTCCGTCAGCAGGGTGATGCCCGACGCACCGGACCACTCGGGACGCCCCGTGCCGAAGTGCGCTCCGAGGTCACCGAGACCGGCGGCGGAGAAGAGCGCGTTGCAGGCGGCGTGCGCCACCACGTCGGCGTCCGAGTGGCCGGCGAGGCCGGGCCCCTCGCCCTCCCAGAGCAGGCCGCCGCACCACAGCTCGCGGCCTTCCTCGAAGGCGTGGATGTCCGTGCCGATGCCGACCTGCGGCAGCGGGGGAACGGGACCGGGAACGACCGGGGGAAGCTCAGAAGCCATCGTGGGCCCTCCTGCGGGCGAGTACCGCCTCGGCCAGGACGAGGTCCAGCGGCCGGGTCACCTTGAATGCCTCTTCGTGGCCGGGTACGACCACGACCTGCACGCCGAGCCGCTCGACCATGCCGGCGCAGTCCGTCGCGCCTTCCCCGCTCGCCGCGATCGTCTCGTGCGCGCGCACGAGCGTGGCGCGGTCGAAGCCCTGCGGAGTCTGTACGGCGCGCAGCCTGGCCCGCTCGGGCGTGGCGACGACCGGCTCGGGCGCGCCCTTCTCCCCGGGCTCGACCTCCTTGACGGTGTCGGCGAGCGGCATGGCGGGTACCACGGCCGGCGCTCCGTCGCGTACGGCCTCGATGACCGAGTCGACGGTGTCGACCGGCACGAGCGGGCGGGCGGCGTCGTGCACGAGGACGGCGGTGATGTCGGCGGGCAGCGCGGCGAGTCCGAGCCGCACCGACTCCTGGCGGGTCTCACCGCCCGGTACGACGATGAAGTCCGTCCGCTCGGGCAGCGCGTGTTCGGCGAGGAGGTTCTTCACCTCTACGGCGCCGTCTTTCGGGGCCACCACGACGACGAGGGAGACGGCCCTGGAGTTGGCCATGGCCCGTACCGCGTGGATCAGCATGGGGGTGCCGCTCAGCGCGCGGAGCGCCTTCGGCGCGCCCGGGCCCAGCCGTACCCCGCGGCCGGCCGCGGGGATCACGGCGGCGGTGCGCGGAGTGGACGGGGGACGGGATTCGTCTGTCATCTGTAGCTCCGGGGCCGAAAAGCTTCGGGAACGGGTTCGGGTCCGCCAGGTTTGTGTCCGCGGCGTTCATGGGTATGCGCACAGCGTGCCGGGCGCGATGCCTTGACCGGCCCCTTCCGTGACGACTGGTCGAGGCCAGCAGCCCGGGCCCGGCACACCGGAGCCCGAAGCACCGAAGCACCAAGGGATCAAGGCATCGCGGGCGCGCGAAAGATCAGCGGGGCTGATCTGCGGGACCGGGGATCAGGCGCGCGCCGTGCACGCAAGCGCAGTGAACGCAACATGCCGCAGCGCCCGCAACAAGGGCCGGAGACCTTGCCGGCGGGCACCGCGGCATCGTTACTGGGTATCAGGGAAGGAGACCCTGCGACCCGGAGTCAGGACGCGAGGACCTCGTCGAGCAGAGCCTCGGCCTTGTCTTCATTGGTGTTCTCCGCGAGTGCGAGCTCGCTCACCAGGATCTGGCGCGCCTTGGCGAGCATGCGCTTCTCACCTGCGGAGAGACCGCGCTCACGCTCACGGCGCCACAGGTCGCGCACTACCTCGGCGACCTTGATGACATCACCGGAGGCGAGCTTTTCGAGATTTGCCTTGTAGCGCCGGGACCAGTTCGTCGGCTCTTCGGCATACGGTGCGCGGAGCACCTCGAAGACCCGGTCGAGCCCTTCCTGACCGACTACATCGCGTACACCGACGAACTCCGCATTGTCCGCAGGCACACGAACAGTCAAGTCACCCTGGGCGACCTTGAGCACCAAGTAGGTCTTGTCCACGCCTTTGATCTGGCGAGTTTCGATAGCCTCGATCAGCGCGGCCCCGTGATGGGGATAGACCACGGTGTCGCCAACCTTGAACGTCATGTGACAGGTACCCCTTCCGTGGCTATCCAGAGTAACACGGATACGGCTTCTTCTGAATGGCGTTTCCGCAGGTCAGGGCGTATCTCGGGGCTTGACAACAGCAACAGGAACGTGCTGCGCAGGCCTTCCGGAAGCGGGTATTCGCAGGTCGGAGCGGCTGTGCGGGCGGAGAGAAACGCGTACGTTACACACATCACGGAGCCCCCCGAAGAGGCCGAACGTCCCGTTTTGCCGGGTTCCAAGCGGTGAACTTGACGTACTCCGTTCGGCGACCGGTCACCCGTTCGGCCGGAATCGGGAATTGATCACGACGACCGTGATCAATTCCCCCGGCCCCCATACATTCCTTACGAATAATCCGCATGCGGGACGCACGTACGCCGCCCTGCGGATTTGTGAGCGCCGTACGAAACAAGCCGCCGCGTCACCGGTGGCCGGTATGGGCGGGCGGGGTGGGGCGGGTCGGGTGCGAGGGCCGGACGGCGGCTCGGTAACCTAAGCGCGCTGACACACCCTTAGGGCGGCTTTACGCCGCTCGAACCCGTCTAACAGGAGATGCCTCCGCCGTGAGCCGCAGCCTTCGACGCGGTGCCCTCGCCGCCACCGCCATCGTGTTCTCGATCGCTTCGCTTGCCGCCTGTGGGGCGGGCAACGACGCGCAGACACTGCAAGTCAGGCCGGACAACGCCGCGGCCAGCGTCGACGACATCAAGATCCAAAACGCGACGATCGTCACCCAGCCCAAGCCCGACGCCGAGGGTCCCGCGGTCGTCACCGGCATGGTGTTCAACAACGGCACCAAGGCGGAGACGCTCGAAGCGATCACGCTGCCCGGCACCAGCGCCAAGGTGACGCTCAAGCCGGCCAAGGGCTCCGGCCCGCTGACCGTGCCCGCCGGCGGCTCGCTCCTCCTCGGCGGCAAGGGCAACGCCTCCGCCGTGATCGAGAACGGCCGCGAGGCGGCGAAGGCCGGCGACGCGCAGCCCGTGCGCTTCGAGCTCAGCGAGACCGGCACGGTGGAGCTGCGGGCGTTCGTCGTCCCGGCGACGCACTACTTCAAGGACGTCGGCCCGAGCGAGCTCCCGAAGCCGCCGGCCCAGGCGCCGTCCGGCACGGCGACCACCACCCCCTCGGGCACCCCGACGGGCGCGGCCACGGGCGCGGCGGGCGCCACGGCGTCGACGAGCCCGTCGAAGGGCGCCTCGGAGCCCGAGGACGACGCCGATGAGCACGGCGCGTCCCACTGACGCCCGTACGCACGCGCAGCATCACGCGCAGCATGCTGAAGGGGGCGCTCCCGCCGGTTCGTACCGGCAAGAGCGCCCCCTTCAGCATGCATGATCAGTTTTCGACTTTACGGCTCGAACTTGTAGCCCAGGCCGCGGACCGTCACCAGATATCTGGGCGCACCCGGGTCCGGTTCGATCTTGGCGCGCAGGCGCTTCACGTGGACGTCGAGGGTCTTGGTGTCGCCCACGTAGTCCGCGCCCCAGACGCGGTCGATCAGCTGCATGCGGGTGAGGACCCGGCCCGCGTTGCGCAGCAGCATCTCCAGGAGGTCGAACTCCTTCAGCGGGAGGTCGACCTTGCCGCCGCCTACCGTGACCACGTGGCGGTCGACGTCCATACGGACCGGACCGGCCTCCAGAGCGGCCGGAGTGACCTCCTCCGGCTCGCCGCGGCGGCGCAGGACCGCGCGGATGCGGGCGACCAGCTCCCGCGAGGAGAAGGGCTTGGTGACGTAGTCGTCGGCTCCTATCTCCAGGCCCACGACTTTGTCGATCTCGCTGTCTTTGGCGGTCACCATGATGACCGGGACATTGGAGTGGCTGCGGAGCTGTCGGCAGACCTCGGTGCCGGGCAGGCCGGGGAGCATCAGGTCCAGCAGGACGAGGTCGGCGCCGTTGCGCTCGAACTCGTCGAGCCCGTCGGGGCCGGTGGCCGCGATGGCGACCTCGAAGCCCTCCTTGCGGAGCATGTAGGACAGGGCGTCGCTGAAGGATTCCTCATCCTCGACGACGAGCACTCGGGTCACGGAAGGACCTCCGGGTGGGGAATGGGTTCGCGATCAGTGGTCTCGTACGGCCCGGCAGCAGTATCTGCCGACTCGTCGTCGTCCGGGGCGGCGACCGGGGACCGGTCGCGTGACGCGGCTGCCTCGGGCAGTCGCAGGGTGAAGGTGGAGCCCTGTCCCTCGGAGCTCCACACCGTGACCTCCCCGCCGTGCGAGGCGGCCACGTGCTTGACGATGGCCAGGCCGAGGCCCGTGCCTCCGGTGGCCCGGGAGCGGGCCGGGTCCACGCGGTAGAAGCGCTCGAAGATCCGCTCGCGGTCCTTCTCGGAGATGCCGATTCCCTGGTCGGTGACGGCGATCTCGATCAGGTCCCCGCCGGGCGCGGAGATCCTGCGGCCCGCTATGCCGACGCGGGTACGGGCCGGGCTGTAGTTGACGGCGTTCTCGACGAGGTTGCCGAGGGCGGCGGCGAGCTGGCCGCGGTTGCCCCAGACGTACAGGCCATCGGTGCCGCCGGCGGCCATCGTGATGTTCTTGGTGGACGCGGCGTGGCGGCTGCGGTCCATGGCTTCGGCGACCAGTTCGTCGACGCGGACCGGTTCCGCGTCCTCCAGGGGGTCGTCGTTCTGGACGCGGGAAAGATCAATGAGCTCTTGGACCAGATTGGTGAGGCGGGTCGCCTCGATCTGCATACGGCCCGCGAACCGGGTGACCGCCTCAGGGTCGTCCGAGGCGTCCATGACGGCCTCGGAGAGCAGCGACAGCGCACCCGTAGGAGTCTTCAGCTCATGGCTGACGTTCGCGACGAAGTCGCGCCGTACCGCTTCGATGCGGCGGGCCTCGGTGAGGTCCTCCACCAGGAGCAGTACGAGGCGCGAGCCGAGCGGGGCGACGCGGGCGGAGACCGCGAGAGCCTCGCCACGGCCCGTGCCGCGACGCGGGAGGTCCAGCTCGACCTGGCGTATCTCACCGTCGCGGCGGGTGTCGCGGGCCATGTGGAGCATGGGATCGACGGCCAGCTTCCCGCCCCGGACGAGCCCGAGTGCGTACGCCGCCGAGCTGGCCTTGACGACGCTGTCGCTCTCGTCCAGTACGACGGCGGAGGAGCGGAGCACGGACAGCACGGTGTCGACGCCCGGCGGCAGCACCGCGTTGACGTCGGGCCGCATGGAGGACCGGGTGGGCCTGGCCTGCTCGCGCTCGCTCCAGCGGAACGTCAGCACGGCGATCACACCGGTCAGCAGACCGGCGATCGCTGCTGCTGCGGCGACTGCCGCGTTCACGTCCATGCACCCAGGTTAAGCGGGGGCTGTGACACTCCCCCAGCCAAATGGGTGGCCTCTCGAACACTCGTCGCTCAGAGTTCACCAAGGGGATGGGGTTGGTTCACTTGGGGTGCCGGAATCGGACGCGTAACGGACAGAACGTGGGAGCGTGGGGTTCAGAGGCCTCAGAAAGACAAGAGAGGGACTTTCACATGCGCGACGCGTACCACGAGGAACTTGACTCGATCGGTGAAGCCCTGGTCGAGATGGCCCGGCTCGTCGGCTCCGCCATCGGGCGGGCCACCACGGCCATGCTCGACGCGGACCTCAAGCTCGCCGAGAGCGTGATCGCCGCCGATCAGAAGGTCGACGATCTCCAGCACGACCTGGAAGCCCGCGCCATAGCCCTGCTGGCCCGCCAGCAGCCCGTGGCGACGGACCTGCGGATTGTCGTCACCTCGCTGCGGATGAGCGCCGACCTGGAGCGTTCGGGCGACCTGGCCCAGCACGTGGCGAAGCTCGCCCGGCTGCGCTTCCCGGCCTCGGCCGTACCGCACGACCTGCACGCCACCATGCTGGAGATGGGTCAGCTCGCGCAGCGCCTGATGGCGAAGGCCGCGGAGGTCATCACCACGAAGGACGTCGACCTCGCGCTCCAGCTCGAGCACGACGACGACGAGATGGACCTGCTGCACCGCACGCTGTTCCAGCACCTGATGGACGACCGCTGGAAGCACGGCATCGAGACGGCGGTCGACGTCACGCTGCTCGGCCGCTACTACGAGCGGTTCGCCGACCACGCGGTGTCAGTGGCCAAGCGCGTGGTGTACCTGGTGACGGGTGAGCACGCGGACGAGCTCCAGGCGGCGGCCGCCACGACGCCCCAGCCCGCGCAGGGCGAGTAGACGCGTAGGCGCGCAGGCGCGTAGGCGCGGCACATCGGAGCATTGCGCGTGTGCGCCGTTGATGCGCCCGCTGGAGTGGGCATCCAATGGGCAGCAGGAGTACGCCGCGCGCGCCTTCGAGGAGGATCCCCATGGCCGATTCCCCCACGCCCAACTCCCAGCAGGAACCGCCGGTTGAAGCGGTCCACCACCGTCCCGCGTCGCTGCCCGTCCTCGGCGCGTGCGGCTGCGGGTCGAGCTGCGGCTGCGGCTGCCAGTCGGGCGCGCCGTGCCAGTGCGGTGGCTGCTGCGGCTAGCGGGGCTGCCGGTGCGTATGGAAAGGGCCCCGTCCGGTGCGGACGGGTCCCTTTCCATACGGGCTGACCTGTCACATTGGGTACGGCTTGACCTGTTTACGTTCGGTACGTTCCGTACGGGCTGACCCGCTTACGCCGCGTCCCCGTCGTCGTACCGGTCATCGTCGTCGTCCTCGAGCCCGAAGTTCTCCGGCACCTCCAGCATCGCCTCCCGGAACTCCGGGCGCGTCTCCTCCATGGCCGCTTCCCGGAAGAGCGCCGCGAGCCGGTGACGGTCGTCGGCGGAGAGCCTGCCGAGGTTGTCGGCGACGTCTTCGAACCAGGTCGTGGCCAGGTCCGGATCGACGTCGTCCTCGTCCGTCAGGTCGATGGCGGTGACCAACTGCGCCATGGTGGCGGCCAATGTGGTCAGCAGGGTGTCGCTCATATCGTGCGCTCGCCTCTTCGCGTACATGCGTACCGCGTACATCGCGGACCGTCGGGAACCTTCACGTCACGCAGCAACACCGAGCCCCCTGCCGCGGAAAATCCGCGCCAGGGGGCTCGATCCGTGCGTGTTACTTCTTCTTGCCCTGGTTCTTCACGGCCTCGATGGCGGCCTTCGCGGCCTCCGGGTCGAGGTACTTGCCGCCCTTGGTGACGGGGCGGAAGTCGGCGTCGAGCTCGTAGTAGAGCGGGATGCCCGTGGGGATGTTGAGGCCGGTGATCTCCTCGTCGGAGATGCCGTCGAGGTGCTTCACCAGGCCGCGCAGCGAGTTGCCGTGGGCGGCGACCAGGACGGTGTGGCCCGCGAGCAGGTCCGGGACGATGCCGTCGTACCAGTACGGCAGCATGCGCTCGACGACGTCCTTGAGGCACTCCGTGCGCGGGCGCAGCTCGCTGGGGATCGTCGCGTAACGCGGGTCGTCGGACTGGGAGTACGTCGTGCCGTCTTCGAGGACCGGCGGCGGGGTGTCGTACGAGCGGCGCCAGAGCATGAACTGCTCCTCGCCGAACTCGGCGAGCGTCTGCGCCTTGTCCTTGCCCTGGAGGGCGCCGTAGTGGCGCTCGTTCAGGCGCCAGGAGCGGTGCACGGGGATCCAGTGGCGGTCCGCCGCCTCCAGCGCGAGCTGGGCGGTGCGGATGGCGCGCTTCTGCAGCGAGGTGTGCAGTACGTCGGGCAGCAGGCCGGCTTCGACGAGCAGCTCACCGCCGCGTACCGCCTCCTTCTCGCCCTTCTCGGTGAGGTTGACGTCCACCCATCCGGTGAACAGGTTCTTCGCGTTCCATTCGCTCTCGCCGTGGCGGAGGAGGATCAGCTTGTACGGTGCGTCGGCCATGCGTACGAGACTAATGGACGCCTCGGACGGTTGACGGCTCGCGTCAATTGAGTGGCCGGGGGAGCGTCGCCCTTGTAATTTGCGGATACCGCTTCAGCCGCTTACAGGCGTCCACCGCCGCCACCGAAGGTCCCTGGGGGGATGACGTATGTCCATGGCCACGATCGGACGTGCCGCGAAGGAAACGGTCTCGGGGCTGCCCGACGGTTTCTGGTGGCTGTGGACCTCGACACTGGTGAACCGCACCGGTGCCTTCGTCCTGACCTTCCTGTCGCTGTATCTGACGCAGGAGCTGGGCTACTCGGCCTGGTACGCGGGACTCGTCATAGCGCTGCACGGGCTCGGCGGGATAGCCGGTTCGCCGCTCGGCGGGATGCTCACCGACCGATGGGGGCGGCGGCCCACGATGATCGCCGGGCACCTCGGTACGGCGGCGGGCGCGGCCGCGCTCGCCGTGGTGACCAGCGCGGTCGGCGTCGCCGTGGTGGTGCTGCTGATGGGCGTCGCCATGCAGGCGGTACGCCCGGCCATCGGCGCGACCATCGCCGACCTGGTGCCGGAGCACGAGCGCAGGCGCGCGTACGCCCTGAATTACTGGGCGCTCAACCTCGGCTTCGCGATCGCCGCGCTCGGCGGTGGCGCGGCGATCGTCTTCGGCTACCGGACGCTGTTCCTGGTGGACGCGGCGGCGACCGTGCTGTGCGCGGTGATCGTCTTCCTGCGGCTGCCGGAGACCCGGCCCGCCGTCCCGGCGGCGGTGAAGGGGGAAGAAGCGGCCGGCGGGACGAACGGGACGAAGGTGAGTCTGGTCGAGGTGCTGCGGGACGGGCCGTTCCGGACGCTGGTGCTGCTCAACCTGCTGGTGTGCCTCATCTTTACCGCGCCGTGGGTGGGGCTGCCGCTGACGATGGCCGGCGAGGGTCTTGAGCCGAGTGCGTACGGCATGGTCATCGCGGTCAACGGTGTGGTGATAGTCGGCTTCCAGTTGCTCGTCAACAAGATCACCGACCGGCGTTCACCGGCCGCGCTGCTCACCGTCTCCTCGCTGCTGTTCGCCGCCGGGACCGGGGCGACCGCGCTGGCCGGGACGCCGCTGCTGTTCGCGGTGACCGTGGTGGTGTGGACGCTCGGCGAGATGGTGCACGTGCCGACGAACGCCGCCGCCACCGCGCGGCTGGCCCCGGAGCACGCGCGGGGGCGGTACCAGGGCGTGATGGGCATGTCCTGGGCCCTGGCCGGCTTCCTGGCGCCGATCCTGGCGGGCTGGATCGTGGACGGGCCCGGGCCCGACGTGCTGTGGATCGGGTGCGGGGTCATCGGCGTGGTCGCCGCGGCGGGGTACGCGACGCTGCTGCGGCGGGTGCTCGCTGGGGC
Organism: Streptomyces flavidovirens DSM 40150; assembly: GCF_000429085.1. Lineage (GTDB taxonomy): Bacteria > Actinomycetota > Actinomycetes > Streptomycetales > Streptomycetaceae > Streptomyces > Streptomyces flavidovirens. The sequence goes on from NZ_AUBE01000025.1 coordinate 29,432, forward strand.
GGAGGAGGAAGCGGAGGCGGAGGCTGCTGCGGTGGCGGCGGCCGGTGCTGGTGCGGTGGCGGGTGCAGGTGCCGGTGCTGGTGCGGTGGCCGGTGCGGGTGCGGTGGCGGTCGTCCCCGTTCCGGCTCCTGATGCGGACGGGGAGAAGGTCAGCGGGTGAGGGCGCGCTGGGCCTCGTAGAGGTTGGGCGGGTGTACGGAAGTGGGGCATCCGTACGCCTCCAGGCGGCTGTGCAGAGGCCCGGTGAAATCGGGGACGTCGGTCTGGTCGAACTCCCTCACCTCGCTGATGCCGACGGTCGCGCTGTACGGGGCGATGGTGTCGATCCTGACCAGGCCGGCGCGGGCGTTGGTGACGGTCACGTTCCAGTGGGTGAACCGGGCGCCGTAGAGCGGACCGGCGGAGGCGTCGCCGCCGTGGCGGCCGTTGTTGTTCACCGTGATCTCCGTGCGGACGTTGGCGAACGGCATGCCGCGGTGGGTGTCGAAGGTGCCCATGTGCATGACGCCGCGTGACCAGACGTTGTAGCTGGACAGGCCTTCTACGTTGATGCCGTGGAGCTGGGTGCCCGTGGGGGGTGGGGTGGTGCGCTGCGCGATGGTGAAGTCCTCGACGAGGTCGTCGTGGGAGCCTTCGCGGCAGAAGTACGGGTGGTGTGAGCCGCGGCCTTCGACGCGCGTGCGGCGGAGCGTGCAGGCGGAGGCGGCGACCAGGCCGAAGCCGTTGTCGACGTGGCGGACGGTGACGTCCTCGGCCCAGCAGTCGTACGCGCACTGGAAAGTGACGCCGTTGTAGCCCTTGTCGAGGAGGTGCGGGGCCTGCGGCGTCTCGACCGCTTCCAGGGTGAGGCCTTCCACGCCGGAGCCGGTGAGGGGGGTGGTGAGGGTGGTGAGTCTCGGGTCCCACTCGGGGCGGATGTCGAGCGGCAGGGGGCGTTCGAGGGTGAGTGTGGTGCCGGTGACGCGGGTGATGCGTACGGGCCATTCGTACGGGACGTAGCTCGTCAGCTTGGTCTTGTCGTCCCAGCTGCCGGCGCCGCGCAGGACGACGTTGCTGTGGCCGATGCGGATGACGTCGTCGATGCGGTACGTGCCGGGCGGGACGAGGACGGTGCCGCCGCCGCGGGCGCCGGCGGCGGCCAGGGCGCGGTTGATCGCGGGGGCGGCGTCGGCGGAGTTGTCGGGCTTGGCGCCGTGGTGAGGACGTTGGCCACTACGGGGTGGTGGGGGGCGGGGAGCTTCGGCGGGCGGTGCCGTGCGCTGGGGTGGGGGTGGTTGCCGCTGCTAGGGCTATCGCGGTGATCAGGCCGAGTCTGGTGATGGTTTGTTGACCTTGACCTTGACCCATACTTCGCCTCCAAGTATGTGAACGGTGTTCATATGTGCGTCGGCGGCGAGCATGCCACGGGGTGGGGGCGGGCGGAAGGGGGTTGGAGCTTCGGGGGCGGTGCCGCGCCGGGGCGTCTCCTCGGGCGTCGAACGTTCGGGTAGGTGCTGGTTCGTTCGCGGTGGTTGCGTTCAACGCCCTGCGGGGAGCGCCCCGACACGTCCCCTCCCCGGCGGCCAGGCAGGCGAGGCGGGGTCGGGCGCGGTCGCGTGCCGTCGGTGGGCGGGCCTGGGGTCACCAGTTGGTGCGACCGATCGGATGCAGGGGTCTCCCCCGTCCGGATGACCTCATGGCGTGTGCCGCTGACGAGTGCCCGCGGGGTGAGGTGGAGTCAGACCCCGTCAGGCCCCACCCGTCACGTACGTAACAGGAGAGCGAAACATGCTTCGTCGCGTCGCTATCACCCTCGTCGGCATCACCGCCGCCGGCTTCATGGCAGCCGGCCCCGCTGCCGCCGCCACCATGGACGACGGCAGGCCCTACAAGTCCAACCGCTACGACGCCAAGAAGGCCCACGGGGAGGTCGACGCCCTCAACATCGGCGGCCGCAAGGGCATCACCAAGGCCCACGGCTCCTTCTCCTCGCGCGAGAAGCACCACGGCGAGCACGTCGAGAAGGGCCACAAGGGCTCCAAGGGGTACAAGAGCTACAGCCACCACGAGGGGGGAGAGTACGGGGAGTTCGGCTTCGTCAACATCGGCGGCCGCAACGGCATCACCAAGCTCCACGCCGCCCACGCCTCGGGCGAGGAGCACCACGAGGGCCACGCCCACAAGGGCCACCGCGACAAGGACTGACGAAAGCCGGCGAGCTGTCGCCGCATTCGAACGGCCCCGCCTCCAACGTGGAGGCGGGGCCGTTCGGCAGGTCAGTCGGGCCGTTGGGTCAGGTGCGTGAACGCTTCCAGGTTTCTCGTCGACTCGCCGCGCGACACCCGCCACGCGTACTCCTTGCGGATCGCGCTCGCGAAGCCCAGTTCCAGCAGCGTGTTGAAGCTGCCGTCCGCCGCCTCCAGAACGCTCCCCAGCAAGCGGTCCACGTCGCCGGGAGTGACCGCTGACAGCGGCAGCTTGCCGGTCAGGTAGATGTCGCCGAGGCTGTCGATCGCGTAACTCAGCCCGTACAGGCGCAGATTGCGCTCCAGCAGCCAGCGGTGCACCGCCGCGTCGTTCTCGTCCGGGTGGCGGATCACGAAGGCGTTGATGGAGAGGGAGTGGCGACCGACGATCAAGGAGCACGTCGTGGAGAGCTTGCGGGTGCCGGGGAGTTTCACCACGTACGAGCCGGGCTCAGGACTCTCCCACTCCAGCTCCGCGTCCTTCAGCGTCTGCTCTAGCGTCTCGATGCCCTGCTGCTGCGCGTCAGCCATGGTGCGAGCGTACGCGACGGCGGTGTTCGTGCATCGCGGCCGTGTACACGTCGGCCGTGGCGGACGCGGCGGTGTCCCAGCCGAAGGACTGGGCGTGGCGGGCGGCCGCCGCGCCCATCCGGTCCGCCAGGCCCGGTTCGTCGATGAAGCGCCGCAGCGCGCGGGCGTATCCGGCCGGGTCGTGGCCCTCGACGAGGATGCCGGTCTGCCCGTCCCGTACGGCTACCGGAAGGCCGCCGACCGCCGCCGCGACGACGGGCGTGCCGGACGCCTGGGCCTCTATCGCGACCAGGCCGAACGATTCGCTGTAGGAGGGCATGACCAGCGCGGAGGCCGCCCGGAACCAGTCCGCCAGACGGTCCTGGCCGACGGGCGGGCGGAAGCGTACGACGTCGGCGATGCCCAGGCGGGCCGCCAGCTTCTGCAGGCCCTCCGGCTTGGCGAGGCCGCTGCCGCTCGGTCCGCCGACGACCGGTACGACGATTTTCGAGCGCAGCGACGGGTCGTTGTCGAGGAGCACGGCTACCGCTCGCAGGAGTATGTCCGGGGCCTTGAGCGGCTGGATGCGGCCCGCGAAGAGCGGGATGAACGCGTCCTGGGGGAGGTCCAGGCGGTGGCGGGCCGCTGCCCGGCCGTCGGCAGGGCGGAAGCGGTCCAGGTTCACGCCGGGGTGTACGACGGCGATCTTGCCGGGGTCGGCCTCGTAGAAGCGGGCCAGTTCGTCCGCCTCCTCCGCCGTGTTGGCGATGAGGCGGTCCGCCGCCCGTACGATCTGCGTCTCGCCGATGACGCGCGCGGCCGGCTCGGGGGTGTCGCCCGCCGCCAGCGCGGCGTTCTTGACCTTCGCCATGGTGTGCATGGCGTGGACGAGGGGCGCGCCCCAGCGTTCGGCGGCGAGCCAGCCGACGTGTCCGGAGAGCCAGTAGTGGGAGTGGACGAGGTCGTAGTAGCCGGGTCGCTGGCCGGCCCAGGCCTGCATCACGCCGTGCGTGAAGGCGCAGAGCTGGGCGGGCAGCTCCTCCTTGGCCAGGCCCTCGTACGGACCCGCGTCGACGTGGCGGACCAGCACGCCGGGCGACAGCTCGACGCTGGGCGGCAGGCCGCCCGTGGTCGCGCGGGTGAAGATCTCGACCTCTATGTTGATGGCGGCTAGGCGCTTGGCGAGCTCGACGATGTAGACGTTCATGCCGCCCGCGTCGCCCGTCCCCGGCTGGTGCAGCGGGGAGGTGTGGACGCTGAGCATGGCGATCCGGCGCGGCTTGCGGTGGTGGCCGCCGGGCAGCCGGAGGCGGGGCGGCGTCGCCAGTGTGCCGGCGAGTCGGGAGACGTACTGGCTCACGTCGACGGATCCTCCTCGCTCGGGACATGGCAGGGCGAGGGCGCGCGGTCCGCCCTCCGTTGAGCCCAAACAGCGGAATGACCCCCTCCAATTTCCGCTTTGCCAAATCATTACTTCGGCTGCCTCAACCTTTACCGGGCCGCGCGGGCGTTTACCCTCGCTTCATGGCCTCCCGCACCTCCCCCGCGCGCCCGGTCGGCGCCGTCACCCGCGGGACGACCAACCCCAACCGCCTGCGCCGCATGGACCGCTGGATCGCCGCCGCGCACGGCCCTGAGCTGCGACGCAGCAGCGATCCTGTCGCGGTCGACCTCGGGTACGGGGCCGCGCCCTGGACCGCCGTCGAGCTGCTCGGCCGGCTGCGTACCGCCGCACCCGCCACCGAGGTCGTGGGCATCGAGATCGAACCGGCCCGCGTCGCCGCCGCGAAGCCGTACGAGCGGCTGGGCCTCGCCTTCCGGCACGGCGGCTTCGAGGTGCCCCTGCCCGACGGCCGCCGCCCCGCCCTGATCCGGGCGGCGAACGTGCTGCGCCAGTACGACGAAGGGGAGGTCGCCGCCGTCTGGGCGCGGCTGTGCGGACGGCTGGCGCCCGGCGGGCTGCTGGTCGAGGGGACGTGCGACGAGATCGGGCGGCGGCACGTGTGGGTCGCGCTGGGGGCGGAGGGGCCGCGGACGGTTACGTTCGCGACGCGGCTGGGGTCGCTGGAGCGGCCTTCCGACCTCGCGGAGCGGCTGCCGAAGGCGCTGATCCACCGCAATGTGCCGGGCGAGCCGGTGCACGCCTTCCTGCGGGACTTCGACCGGGCGTGGGCGGCGGCCGCTCCGTACGCCTCGCTCGGCGCCCGGCAGCGCTGGATCAAGGCCGTGCGCGATCTGTCGGCGGACTGGCCGCTGGCGGACGGGGAGCGGCGGTGGCGGCAGGGCGAAGTCACGGTGAACTGGGCCGCTCTCCAGCCGCGCACCGGCTGAAACGGTTTTGGACCTACTCGGAAGAGTGGTGGACAGGGGGAACGCGGCGGGCCGGCTGTTCGTCAGAAACCTGTGAGTGGGGGCTCTGTCGTTTTCACGGACGACATGGCAGCATCACGGCATCGCACCTAAGTTACTGACGGTAAATCACATGCGGGGCCATGTGATGAGGGATCCGGGATCCGGGGGAGCTTGTGAACCGACGTCGCAGCGCCGCGACCGCGATCGCGCTGGTCTGCGCCCTGACCGTGCTGGCCGCACCTGGACAGGCGTACGCGGACCCCAAGCCGCCGAGGAGTGAGCAGATCCTCCAGGCGGTACGCGGCGAGATAGACGCCCTTTACCGCAAGGCCGCGGCGGCCACGGACGCGTACAACCTCGCCGAGGAGCGCGCCGACAAGCAGTCGTCCGAGATCGTGAAGCTGGCCAGGGAGATCGTCGAGGGCCAGAAGAGGATCGACCGGCTGAAGAAGCAGGTGGGGGCGGAGGCCCGCGCCCAGTACCGCACCGGCGGGCTGCCGCCCGAGGCGCAGATGATGCTCAGCGGCGACCCGCAGCATTTCCTGGACGGGGCGGGCCGCATCCGTGAGGGCCAGCAGGCGGCCGCGGGGCTTCTCGGCGAACTGTCGCGGACCCAGGCCGACTTGGAGGCGTACACCAAGGACGCGACCGCCCAGTGGCAGAGGCTGGAGTCCAGCCGTAAGAAGAAGGAAGCGGCGAAGAAGGAGATCAAGAAGCAGATCGCCGCCGCCGAGAAGCTGGAGTCGACGCTGGAGAAGGAGGAGCGGGCGCGGCTCCTCACGATGGAGCAGGAGGCGCAGTTCAGAGCCCAGACCGCCTGGCTCGACTCCGGCGTGCTCCGGGGCGCCGCCGGCAAGGCGACGAAGGGCGGCGCGGCGGCTGTCGCCTACGCGACGGCGCAGATCGGCAAGCCGTACGTCTGGGGGGCCGAGGGTCCGGGCTCCTTCGACTGCTCGGGGCTGACGTCGCAGGCGTGGCTCGCGGGCGGACGCGCCATACCGCGCACGTCGCAGGAGCAGTGGAAGCGGCTGCCCCGCGTCGACGTGCGGGACATGCGGCCCGGCGACCTGATCGTCTACTTCGACGACGCCAGCCACATCGGGATGTACGTGGGCGACGGCGCGATGGTGCACGCGCCCCGCCCCGGCCGGAACGTGACGATCGCCGGGGCCGGTTCGATGCCGATTCTGGGAGTCGTACGTCCGGACAAGTGAAGCCGGGCGCGCGGGGGTCGCGAGGGGCCGTACGGGTGGCCGGGGGCGTGATGTTCGTCATGGCGCGGGAAGCCGCCGATGCCGCCGGATGCGTTGCGGGAGGCGGCATACGGCCGCGGCCGGCTTTCCGCACGGCATTCCGCCGGAGTGCCCGGTAACGCTATGGTCCCCGTTTGGCGGAACGTCGATCGTCGTGCCGCCGCACCCTCGGGGGGAGGGAAGGAAACCGAAACCGATGCCCGTACCCGTACCGCGGCAGCGTGAGAGTCCGGCCGTGGAACACGGTCAGGCCGTCCTGCCGAAACAGCAGGCCGGGAGCAGCATGGAGAGCGCGTCAGCCCCGGCCGTCGCGGGTCCCGCCGCCCCGGCCGCCCCCGTCGTGTCCGCGAACAGCACCGACCTCACCCTGCTGGTGATCGAGAACGATCCGGCGGGGACGTTCACCGTGCCCTCGCTGCTCGACGCCGCCGGCACCCGTGTCCGTATCCGCACCGCCCGGAACCTCACCGAGGCCGAACGGCTGCTCACGGACGACGTGCACTGCATCCTGCTCGACCTGGCCCTGCCCGCCCCCACCTCCGGACCCTCCGCGGAGACCGGCGACGACGGCGAGAACGGGGACCGGCTGGCCACGCTGCGGCACGTGCTGCGCCTCGCGCCCCGGCACGCCGTGCTGGCTCTGACCTCCGAGACGGACGCCGAGCGGGCCGCCGAGGCGGTGCGCGTCGGCGCGCAGGACTACCTCTTCCGCGACGAGCTCGACGGGCGCCAGCTCAGCCGGGCCATCCGGTACGCCGTGGAGCGCAAGCGCGCCGACACCGCGCAGCACAAGCTGGCCGAGTCGCGGCTGCGCGCCCAGGAGAACGCCCGCCTGGAGCGCGGCCTGCTGCCCACCCCGCTGCTGGAGGGCTCGAACCTGCGCTTCGCCTCCCGCTACCGGCCCGGACGCTCCCGCGCGCTGCTCGGCGGCGACTTCTACGACACGGTCCGCACCTCCGACGGCACGGTCCACGCGATGATCGGCGACGTCTGCGGCCACGGCCCGGACGAGGCCGCCCTCGGTGTGGAACTGCGCATCGCGTGGCGCGCCCTGACCTTCGCGGGACTGTGCGGCGACGAGCTGCTGTCCACGCTCCAGCAGGTCCTGGAACACGAGCGGGAGAGCGAGGAGATCTTCGCGACGCTCTGCACGGTCGACATCGCGCCGGACGGACGGCGGGCCGGACTGTGCCTGGCCGGCCACCCGTCACCGCTGATAGCGCGCCAGGGCAGGGCCGCGCAGCTTCTCCCGTACGAGGACGGGGGCCCCGCGCTCGGCCTGCTGCCCCGCGCCCGCTGGTCGCGCCGGCAGGTCGAGCTGGGCGGTTCGTGGAGCCTGATGATGTACACGGACGGCCTGATCGAGGGCCGGGTCGGCCCGCCCGGCTCGAAGCAGCGGCTCGGCCAGGACGGGATGGTCGAGATGATCAACCGCCAGCTGGCGGCCGGACTCAGCGGCGAGGCCCTGCTGGAGGCCGCGGTCACCGAGGCACGGGACCTCAACGGCGGTGAACTGACCGACGACGTGGCGCTGGTGCTCCTGGACCGGGGCTGAGGCAGCCGCCCGCCCGCTGCGGTCTAGCGTCCGCCGTTGTACGGCCCGTACGGACCGTCGCTGCTGCTGCCGCCGCCCCTGCGCCCGCCACCGCCGCCACCCGAGACCTGCTTGATCGCGGGCCGTACGTCGACCATGAAGACGATGGTCGCGATCAGACCGGCGATCTGCAGGAACAGCATCGGGACGAAGAGGTTCACGGCGACCGTGACGCCCAGCAGGACCAGCCAGAAGACCTTGGTCTGCTTGTCGGTGGCGCGGTACGCGTCCTCGCGGGCCGTCGCGGCGAAGAACAGCGCGACCACGGCGAGGAGGAGCATGGCGAGGTTGAGCAACGACAACAAAGTGCCGAATCCCTGGAGCAACATGCTGTACACCGCCTAGAGAGTGGATGAGCGCCTCGCGGCCAAGGTACCCGGACAACGAGCCGGACACCCATAAAGGTGCCCGGCTCGCGCCCGTACAGCCCTGATCGCCTGCTCGCCTTGTTTGTCCTACTTCTCGGAGGCCGGGGTGGCCTTCTTCGCCGTCGGCGCCTTGCGTGCGGCAGGGGTCTTCTTCGCCGGAGCGGCCTTGGCCTCGGCGGCCTTCGGCTCGTCCGCCCTGGGCTCCGGGTCGGGCTCGACGGCGACGGCGATCTCGTTGATCTCCTCAGCCGCCTCGCCCCGCCAGGCCTTCACGCTCTGCTCACCGTGCTCGGCGACCTTCTCGTACGCCTCACGCGCCTTGACCGCGTACTCGGCGGCCACGCCCACGCTCCGCAGCGCCAGGTCCTGGGCCTGCTCGCCCAGCTTCTTCACATCGGTGTCGAGCGTGCCGAGCACCTCGGTGACCTTCGCCTGAACGGTGGCCTGGGCCTCCTTGGCGCGGCTGGTCACCTTCTCCTGGACGGCCTTGGGGTCGGTGTTGCGCACGGCGTCGATACGCGCCGGGGCCTCGGCACGCAGCTGCTCGATCAGCGCCGGCACCTTCTTCGCCTGCTGTACGGCGAGGTCCGCGGTGCCGGCCGCGAAGTAGAGGGGGGTCGGGTCGGTGAGGGTCTTACGCAGGTCATCGGTGATGGCCATGACTGTGGTCCTCCCGGAGCTCAGTTCACTGTGAGGGTGGTGTGCCGGCATCACTGCCGTCGTCGGCCGTGCGGGGGCGGCCGGCCGGGGCGTCCGACGGGACGTCCGTGGGGACATCCGTCGCGTTCTCTTTGCGGAACGACTCGTAGATCTGGAGCAGCACCTGCTTCTGCCGCTCGTTTATCGACGGGTCGGCGAGGATGACGGCACGCGTCTCCAGCTCCTCGCGCTCCCGCTCGTCGAGGATCCCGGCCTGCACGTACAGCGTCTCGGCGGAGATCCGCAGCGCCTTCGCGAGCTGCTGCAGGATCTCCGCACTCGGCTTGCGCAGGCCGCGCTCGATCTGGCTGAGATACGGATTGGACACCCCGGCGGCGTCGGCGAGCTGCCGCAACGACAGCTGCGCGGTGCGCCGCTGCTCGCGCAGGTACTCGCCGAGATTGCCGACGTTGAGTGATGCCATGTCCCGATAGTGCGCCATCATCGCTAACTTTTGCAAGCGCCTGCTTGCAAAAGTGTTCACGTGTCGCCCTCGGGCCTCAGTTGTACGGCGGCCCCTAGGAGCCGGTACGGCCGTCCGCCAGCTCGCGCAGGATGTCGAGGTGGCCGTTGTGGCGGGCGGTCTCCTCGATCAGGTGCAGCAGGATCCAGCGCAGATTGACGCGGCTCCCGTTGTCCCTGGCGCGCCGCGCCTCGGTGTCCAGGTCGTGGTCGGCGACCAGCTTCCGGTAGCGGGCGCACTGGGCGTCGTACGCCGAGAGCAGGTCCGCGAGCGGGACGTCGAGGGCGATGCGCATCTCGCGGTCCGGGTCCTCCTCCGTCCACGGCCCCTCGTCCTCCTCGCCGAGGAACACCACCTGGAACCAGTAGTACTCGACCCAGTGGAGGTGGCTGATGAGCCCGCACAGCGTCATCAGCGGCGATCCGGGCAGCGGGGCCTTGCGGGCGTCCTCCTGCGACACGTCGTCGCACTTGGCGCGCGCGGTGTCGCGGACGTAGTCGAGGAAGGTCGCAAGCGAGGCGCGCTCGTCGGGCGTGGGAGGGATATCGGTTCGTGTCATCGGGGTGAATGTTCTTTGCCCGTACGACCGTTGTCGAGCGATTTTGCGCCACCGGAGGCGACAGGGGTGACCCTGGATGGTGTCCGGCACTACGACGCGACAGCGATACGGCGAGAAGGAGCGGCACAGGTGACCACACACGTGGCAGACGAGAACAGCACCGGCGACGGCAGCGGTGCGGTGAGTGCGGTGAGTGCGGTGAAGCTCAGCCCCAGCGGCTGGGTGGCCGAGCAGGCCGAGCTGTACGAGGAGTCCGGCGGCACCAAGGGCACCACCATGCAGGGCGCGCCCTGCCTGCTGCTGGATTACGTGGGACGGCGCACCGGCACCGTCCGGCGCACCGTGCTGATCTACGGGCGCGACGGCGACGACTACCTGGTCGTGGCGTCGAAGGGCGGCTCGGACGAGCACCCCCTGTGGTACCTGAACATCCAGGACAACCCGGACGTACAACTGCGCGTCGGTACCGAGCGGTTCCCGGCCCGCGCCGAGACCCTCTCCGCCGAGGAGAAGGCCCGTGTGTGGCCGCACCTGGTGGACGTCTTCGCACCGTACGAGAGCTACCAGAAGAAGACCACCCGTGACATTCCGGTAGTACGGCTGCGGCGTACGGACCGCTGAGGGGAACCGCTGAGGGGCACGGCTCAGGCGGAAGCCGCCCGGAGCTTCGGGGCGCCGGGCGGCTCCCCCATGGGAGGGCTCGTGCGTCCACCCGGCGCTACGAGCCGCTCAGGGCCGCATGTGCGGCGGAAGCGGACGGCAGTGCAGCACGTCCAGGCGGCTGACCGCCCGCGTCAGCACCACGTAGAGGCGGTGCAGGCCCCGGTCCTCGGCGCCGGCGATCTCGGCCGGTTCGACGGCGACGACGTGGTCGAATTCGAGGCCCTTGGCCAGCGTGGCGGGCAGTACGGACACCCGGCGCTCCTCTCCCGCCGCCGCCTCGCCGAGCCCCGCCGCGTCCAGCGCCTCCCGCAGCTCCCGCACCCGGCCCGCGTCCGCGACGACGCCCACCGATCCTTCCCGGCTCAGGGCCGCCCGTACCGCGTCGACGGTCGCGGCCACCACATCCCGCACCTCACGCACCGCCAGCTCCCCGTCGGACCGCAGCGACCGGCCCGGCGGTACGTCGACGTCCAGCGCCCCGAGCAGCCGGTTCGCCAGCTCCACGATCGCGGCGGGGACACGGAAACCGGTGGTCAGCGGCACGACGGCGGCCGTCTCCTTGCCGAGGTGGGCGAGGAGCTCGGGCCAGGTGCGGGCGGCCCACGGCGTCGTACCCTGCGCGAGATCGCCCAGCACCGTCACCGAACCGAAGCCGACGCGGCGCGCGATCGCCCGGCACTGCATCGGCGAGAGGTCCTGTGCCTCGTCGATGACGACGTGGCCATAGCTTTCGGGCCGCTCGATCAGCCCGGCGACCTCGTCGATCAGCACCAGGTCCGCGGCCGACCACTTGGCGCTCCGCCAGGACCGCGGCGGCTTCCCCCAGCGGATGGCCTGCCGCTCGTCAGGAGTGAGGAGGGGGTCGGCCGGGTCGGTGAGCACCGCGGCCACGATCTCCTCCGGGTGGATTTTCGGCCATACCGAGTCGACGAACGCCCCGATCGCCCGGCACCGCCCCATCCGCCGCAGCCACTCGTTGCCGGTCGGCCCGGCGCGGCGTTCGGCCTGGAGCTGGAGCGCGCGCACGGCGCGGGTGCGGACGCGCTCGCGGCCGACGGCGTACGGGGGCGCCTCCGCCCGTACCTCCTCGACGATCCGCTCCAGCTCGCCGAGCGGAATCCGCCAGCGGTACGAGCCGTCGGGCACGGCGACGGCCTCGGCGGGCGCCGACACCCGCCCGTACAGCGCGCGTTGGAGCACCTGGCCCATCCGGACGTCGTGCTTGACGGCGGCGGCAGCGGGGCTGTCCTCGGCGCGCACGGGATGGCGCGCGATCTCGTCCTCGACCGTCGACTGTCTGATGCCGCCCTCGCCGAGCGCCGGCAGCACCTCGCGGATGTACGACAGAAACGTCCGGTTGGGCCCGAGGATCAGGAGGCCGCCGCGCCTGAGGCGCTGCGGATACGTATAGAGGAGGTACGCCGCGCGGTGCAGGCCGACAGCGGTCTTGCCGGTGCCCGGAGCGCCCTGTACGCAGAGGGATTCGGTGAGCCCGGCGCGTACGAGATCGTCCTGCTCCGGCTGGATGGTGGCGGCGATGTCGCGCATCGGACCGACGCGTGGCCGCTCGATCTCACCGGCGAGGATGCCGCCTTTCGGTACGCCACCCCCCGGTACGCCGCCGCTCTGCTCCCCCGCCGCGAGCCGCTCGTCCTCCAGCCCGGTCAGATCCTCCGAGGCCCCCTTGCTCCACGGCGCCCAGCCGAACCGCCGGCGCACCCGTACGCCCTGCGGGTCGCGCGCGCTCGCCTGGTAGAAGGCGCGGGAGACGGGGGCGCGCCAGTCGATGACCAGCGGCGGATCGGCGGGGTGCTCGGCGATGCGGCGGCGCCCGATGTGGTGACTGCGGCCGTCGGCCAGATCCAGCCGCCCGAAGAAGAGCGGGCTTTCGGGTTCCTCCCGCAACTCCTTGGCGTACGAGCGCAGATGGAAGCCGAGGGCTTCGGCGTCGGCGCCGGAGGCGGACACGTCCTCACCGGTGACGACCTGTTCACCGGCGCCCTCGGTCATCCGGGTCAGGGCTGCGCGGCAGAGGTCGTGGAAGGTCCGTTCCTGGCTGAGGGCATGGTCGAGTGACGTCATCCACCCAAGATAACGTAACCTAGTAACGAATTTAACCTAGCATTAGAATTTGGACCCGAGTCCGGCCCTCAGCTGCCCGAAGGCGAGAGCAGCCGCCGCCACGGCCCCCGGAAGCACGTCCTCCGCGCGCTCCCCCGCCTCGATCCGGCGCCAGTTCTCCTCCGCGAGGATCCGCTGTACGGCCACGATCTGCCCGGCCGCGAGCCGTGCGGCGACGAGGTCGTCCGGTCCGTCGAGGGCGGCGGCGAGCGCCTGCTCGGAACGCCGCACGTACGCATGGAGCCGAGCCACCAGGCTCGGCGTCCCGTACAGCAGCCGGTGGAAGGCCAGCACGTCGGCGTCGTCGCTGAGCCCGGTCACGGGCTCGCGCCGGCCGAGGCCCGCCAGGAAGTGCCGGTGCAGGGCGTCCAGCGGCGAGAGCCCCTCCGCCCGCCCGGCGGTCACCACACGGGCCGCCTCGTCCTCATGGTCGGCGAACCGGTGCAGGGCGAGGTCTTCCTTCGCGGGGAAGTAGCGGAAGAGCGTCGGCTTGGAGATCTCGGCCGCGGCCGCCACCTCGGCGACGGAGACCTTGTCGAAGCCCTTCTCCAGGAACAGGGCGATCGCGGCATCGGAGATCACCCGGTACGTCCGCTGCTTCTTCCGCTCGCGCAAACCACTCATGAGGACGAAGCGTACGCGCTTGACCTCAACAGAACTTGAGGTCACGGACTCGCCATCGCCCGTACCGTCGCGAGCACCGGCTCCAGGGTGTCCACGACCACCTCCGCCCCCGCCCCGCGCAGCCGCCGCGCCCGCGTCTCGTCGCGCGCGTAGCCGAGGAACCGTACGCCCGCCTCCTGCGCCGCGAAGAGGTCCGACGGTGTGTCGCCGATCATCAGCGTCGCGTCCGGGCAGGCGCCCAAGCCGGTCAGGGCGCGCTTGACGCAGTCGGGGTCCGGCTTGAGCCGGCTCAGGTCGGTCGTACGGCCGTAGAAGTGCGGCGCGAAGCAGCCGGCGAGGCCACGGCCGGTCAGGTACTGCTCCGCGACCAGCGGGGAGTTGTTCGTCGTGATCGCGAGGCGCCCGCCGACCGCGCTCCAGGTGCGTACCAGCGGGTCGGCGTAAGGGGTGGGCCGGGCGGTGGCGGCGGCGCGGAGTTCCTCGCGGGTGAGCTCTTCCTCCAGGGCCTGGACCAAGTCGCCGCCGGGGCGGATCCGGGCCACGGCCCGCAGGACGGCGAGCGGGTCGTCCGAAGCCAAGCCCTCCTGGGCCGACGGCACATGGTGGCCGCGTTTCTCCAGCCAGTCGGCCAGGCCGGCCGCCACGTCGTGCGCCCGGCGGCCCGCGAAGAGCCGGCACATGGGGCCGTCGAAGTCGAAGAGCACGCATTGCGCACCCTTGATCAGATTCCGCAGTTGCTGGATCACCGGTGCCACCTGTCCGCCTTGAGCCACATCAGGAGTCGCTTGAAAGTGTCGGGGCAGACGTGACGGTGTTCCAGAGGGCGTCGAACCAGGCTCAGAAGATGTCCGGGCACCACGGTCGCCTGGGGGTACGGAACAGGGCGTCGGCAACGGCGGCGGCGCCCGCCGACTCCTCCGTGACCCGGCCGAGCGCGACCAGCCGCACCGCGGACTCCTCACCCAGGTACAGCGACCCCAACTCCCGTACGTCCAGCGTCAGATCGGGCGACTCGGCGGAAGGCGCACACACCGCCCCGTCCGCCGAGGCGTCCAGCCGGAACCGCCCGCCGGCCAGCCCCGCCGCATCGTGCACCTGAAGTACGAGCGAGCCGGGCACCGCGTACGTGCGGGCCTCCAGGGCCCGTACGACGTCCAGCAGCCGCACCCACAGCAAATCCGCCTGGGTGACGATCCTGGCGGCGCGGGGATCCGGGAGCAGGAGGGGAAGCAGATCGTCACTGGCGCGGTATCCGGACCGTACCGTCGTGATCCAGTCGACCGCGCAGACGAAGTGCCACAGCGCGCGCTCCGCCGCCGGCGACACCGCGATCATGTCGCGTACGGTCGCCGTGTTCAGCGGCTGCTTGGCGTCGCCCCACTTCTCGTCGGCCTGGTAGACCAGCAGCCCCTCCACCTCGCCCTGCGCCGACCGGTACACGGCGTAGAACGGCTCGGTCCAGGGCTGGAACGACATGACGACCTGTCCGGTGCCGAGCTGCCACCAGCGCTCGTCCCGGTCGACGGCGCCGTGCTGCGTCGCGCGGAAGCGCTCGTGCAGTTCAGGCCCGAGCTTCCGTACGTCGGCCCCGTCGACCAGATCGATCCGGCCCCCGTCGCCGGGCCCCGCCCAGCGCGCGTCCAGCCCGGCCCTGGGTACGTCGACCTCCCACTCGGTGATCGACGCGGCGGGCCCGAACCCGTGCCGCCCGTAGATCCGGTACTCGGCGGCGATCAGCGTCGACAGCACATCCCCGCGCTCCTTCGCCGCCGCGAGGTCCGCGTCCATCATCCGGCTGAGCAGCCCCCGGCGGCGGTGCGTCGGCGACACGGTCACGTTCGACACAGCGCTCGCCGGGACCTTCCCCCCGCCCGGCACCGTGAGCTCCTGGGCGAAGGAGCGGTACGTCGCGACACAGCGCCCGTCGTCGAACGCGCCCCGGATACGCGGCAGGCCCATGTGCGGCA
The DNA here is from genome assembly GCF_000429085.1 of Streptomyces flavidovirens DSM 40150. GTDB lineage: Bacteria > Actinomycetota > Actinomycetes > Streptomycetales > Streptomycetaceae > Streptomyces > Streptomyces flavidovirens. The sequence goes on from NZ_AUBE01000025.1 coordinate 44,830, forward strand.
GGCGCTCCGCCGCTTCGTCCTCCCGGACGACGGGCGGCCGGAGGAAACCGGTGGCGAGTGCGCGCAGCCAGTCGGTGAATTCTGACTCGGTGATCGTGCGGACGTCGACACTCATGCGCCCACGCTAAGCACACCGGACACGCCCTGTCGCGTGCTTTTCCGCCCGCCCGGCCGGCCGCCCGCCGACCAGCCCTCGCTGCCCGCCGACCAGCCGCCCCGCGCCCGGACTCCGGCCCTCAGAACGCCGCCCGTATCTCCCCCACCTCGGCGGCTCCGCCCATCAGCGGCGCCCGTCCGATCCGCTCCACCACCGGCCCGTCCACGCCGAGCCGCCGCAGCGCCCGCGCCAGCACCGGCCCCAGGGCGCGCGTCGCTCCGTCGTCGACCTTGAACGCCAGGGCGCGGCCGTCCGGCAGGGCCACCGCCTGGACCGCCTCGGCGCCCATCTTGGACAGCGTGCCCGGCACCTCGCGCATCAGCCAGGTGTCGGGGCGGCGCGTACCGGCGACGTACTCCGGGTGCGCGCGCATCGCGTCCGCGACGCGGCGCTCGGCCGTACCCGGCTCGGCCAGCACGAAGCCGCGGAACGCCGTCGCGAGACCGACCAGGCTGATCCCCATCAGAGGCGCGCCGCACCCGTCCGTACCCACCGCCGCGACCCGCTCGCCGCTCGCCTCCTCGACCACGCGCAGCACGAGCTGCTGCAACGGATGCGCGGGATCCAGATAAGAGGCCGTGTCCCACCCGTTCAGCCCGCACACCGCCAGCATCGCCGCGTGCTTGCCCGAGCAGTTCATCGTGAGCCGCTCCCGCACACCGCCCGCCGCCAGGTACGACTCGGCCTCCACCGGGTCCAGCGGCAGATCGGGCGGAGTCTGGAGGTCCGCCTCCGTGAGTCCGGCGTCCGCCAGCATCTTCCGTACGAGATCGAGCTGGAAGCGCTCCCCCGAGTGACTCGCGGCCGCCAGCGCCAGCCGCTCCCCCGAAAGGTCGAGCCCGGCCCGCAGGATCGCCGCCGCCTGCATCGGCTTGTTGCTGGAGCGGGGGAAGACCGGGGCGTACGGATCCCCGACCGCCAGGTCCACACTGCCGTCCGCCGCCAGCACGACCAGCGAACCCCGGTGCCGGCCCTCGACGAAACCGGAACGGACGACTTCCGCGAGGACCGGGGATATGACCGGGGGCGTGGCGGCAGCGGCGGCGGTGCTGGAGGACATCTCGACCTTCCGGGAACGGGAACAGACCAGGCTCCCGCAAGGCCGGCGTGGCCTCAGGTCAGCAGGTCGTCTACTTGTGCTTCCCCATCACGGTACCTGCGGGCAATCTCCGCACTGCAATCGTCCGCCGTCCGCTGAAGCTGCTGCCGGCGCCGCGAGACCTGCTGCTCGTACCGGACCAGCCGCCCCATGGCCGCGTGCAGTTCCTCGTCCGTACGGGCAGCCAGGTCCGACAGCTCCACGTCCGCCAGCATCTCGGCGGCCAGCAGCCGGAACTCCTCGCTGTGCGGGGTGGACATCGTCACGTGTCGGGCGGACGAGCGGTGCTGGGAAGGGGCGTCCGCGAGGATCTCCGACAGCCGCTCGACGACAGGGGACTCCGGCCCCGTACGCCGCGCCAGCTCGGCCCGCAGAATGTCGATCCGCCCGTGCAGCAGACGCCGCACATAGCTGAGGTCCGCCTCGTCCCGCTGCGAGTCCCGGCGCAGGCCGCGCAGTTCGGGCAGCCGCAGCCCGCCGAGATCGTTGCGCGTCTCACGATCCGCGCTCTCGCCGGTCCGCTGCGCCGGTGGCCGGGCGGCGGGAGCGGATGTCGTCAGCTGGATCATTTGCATAGGTACGGGGCCGGGCGGCTGCCCGGCGCCAGGTGTGCTCATGGATTGTTCCGTCCCCTCGACCGGTGCGGCGCGCACCGCCTTTGTGCATCGTGCCACTCTTGACGGCGGCTACGCAGGTGCTCTACGCCCGTTCAGCCCCCGATACATTGCTGCGTATGCGTGCAGTGGTGCAGAGAGTGGACGGCGCGAGCGTCGTCGTGGCCGGACAGACGGTCGGCGAAATCGTTGGCGAAGGGCTGTGTGTGCTGGTGGGAGTAACCCACGAGGACACAACGGACAAGGCCGCACAGCTCGCCAGGAAGCTGTGGTCGGTCCGGATCCTCGCGGGCGAGAAGTCCTGCTCGGATGTGAATGCGCCGCTTCTGGTCATTTCACAGTTCACCCTCTACGGGGACGCCCGCAAGGGCCGCCGCCCCACCTGGAACGCCGCGGCCCCCGGCGAGATCGCCGAACCGCTGGTGGACGAGGTCGTCGCGCAGCTGCGCGCGCTGGGCGCGCACGTGGAGACGGGCCGCTTCGGAGCCCAGATGCGGGTCTCCCTCACGAACGACGGCCCGTTCACAGTCCTGATCGAAGTCTGAGCAGCGCGGAGCGCGGACCTACGGTCAGCGCCGAGCCCGGACCTACGGCTCTACGACGACTTCCTGCGCCGCCGCCGTGTTCCCCGCCAGCAGCTCCGCGTCCACCGGCACATTGCGCTTGACGAGCGCGAGCGCGATCGGCCCCAGCTCGTGGTGGCGGGCCGACGTGGTGACGAACCCCAGCTGGCGCCCCTCCTCACCGTCCGCCGCCAGCCGCACCGGGGTCCCCGGCCCCGGCAGCAGCACATCGCTGCCGTCCAGGTGCAGGAAGACGAGCCGCCGCGGCGGCTTCCCCAGGTTCTGGACGCGGGCGACCGTCTCCTGCCCCCGGTAGCAGCCCTTCTGGAGGTGTACGGCGCTGCCGATCCAGCCCAGCTCGTGCGGGATGGTGCGGTGGTCGGTCTCGAAGCCGAGGCGCGGCCGGTGGGCCTCGACGCGCAGGGCCTCGTACGCGAGGATGCCGGCCGCCGGGCCATGAGCCCCGGCGTACGCCTCCAGCTCACCGCGCGGCAGGAACAGGTCACGGCCGTGCGGGGTCTCGCGTACGGCCACGCCCTTCGGCACGTCGGCGATCGAGCCGGCCGGCAGGTGGACGACCGCGAAGTCCTCGGTCCGGTCGGCGGTCTCCACCCGGTAGAAGAACTTCATCGACTCCAGGTACGCGATGAGATCGCCCTGCGTACCCGGCTCGACGTGCATCCACACCGTCTCGCCGTCGTCGACGAGGTACATCGCGTGCTCGACATGACCGTGCGCGGAAAGGATCAACGCCTCGGTGGCCTGGCCCGCCGGGAGATCGCTGACGTGCTGCGTGAGCAGGAGGTGCAGCCAGCTCAGCCGGTCGTCACCGCTGACGGTGACGACGCCGCGGTGCGAGAGGTCGACGAAACCGGTGCCGCCGGCGAGCGCGCGCTGCTCGCGGAACAGGTCTCCGTAGTGCGCGGCGACACCTTCGTCGCGCCCTTCGGCGGGGACGGCGCCGGGCAGGGACAGCAGGGGGCTTGCCGGTGAGTGTGGCTGCATACCCGCCAGCCTACGACTCGGTAGTTGAAGCCTGCGACGAAGCCTGCGCCGATGCCCTCGCGGCACACTTCTCGCAGCGCCCGAAGATCGCGAAGTGCTTCATGTCCGTCTCGAAGCCGAACGTCTCACGCAGCTTGGCCGTGAAGTCGGCGGCGACCGCGATGTCCGCCTCGATCACGTTCGTACAGTCCCGGCAGACCAGGTGGATGTGGTGGTGGCGGTCCGCCAGGTGGTACGTCGGGGCCCCGTGCCCCAGGTGCGCGTGGCTGACCAGACCCAGCTCCTCCAGGAGCTCCAGGGTCCGGTAGACGGTGGAGATGTTCACACCGGACGCGGTCTTGCGTACCTCGACGAGGATGTCGTCAGGTGTCGCGTGCTCCAGGGTGTCCACGGCCTCCAGGACAAGCTGACGCTGGGGCGTCAGCCGGTAGCCGCGCTGCCGCAGGTCGCTTTTCCAGTCGGTGCTCACCACGTGCCCAGTGTAGGCAGCGCGGCGAGCGACCGACGGGGTGTCCGGCCTACTTGAAGAAGGCGATGCCGTCGTCGGGCAGGTCCTTGAGGTCCTTCGCCCACTCGCTCGGGTCGACGACCTTCTTCAGGTGCGCCGACATGTAGGGGCGGAGCTCGACGTCCGGGGTGGCCTTCTCGCCGACCCACATCAGGTCGCTCTTCACGTAGCCGTAGAGACGCTTGCCGCCGGAGTAGGGCCCCGAGGCGGCGGTGCGCGCCACCGCGTCCGTCACCAGGTCGATCTGCGGCTTCTGGTCGGCCAGCTCGCCGTACCAGATCTCGACGACGCCCTGGTCGCGGATCATGACGACCTCGACCTTGCGGTCCTTGTCGATGCGCCAGTAACCGGTCTCGCTCTCCAGCGGGCGGACCTTCTTGCCCTCGCTGTCGAGCACCCACGTGTGCGAGACGTACTCGAGGAAGTCCCGGCCGTCGTGGGTGAAGCTGACCTCCTGGCCGAAGTTGCACTTCTCGGCGCCGGGGAAGTCGGAAACGCCCGCACCCTCCCAGTTACCGAGGAGGAAGACGAGGGGGACGAGGTCCGGGTGGAGGTCGGACGGGATCTCGATCATGAGCTGCTCAGACGATCTGTGAGGGGGAGGGTGGGTTAGCGCTGACCCTGGTAGAGCTTCTTCACGGTCAGACCGGCGAAGGCGAGAACGCCGACGCAGACCAGAACCAGCAGGGCTTCGAAGAAAATCGTCAGCACGGGGTTGCTCCTTGCACGAGCGGTGGGCAGTACGGGGCCGGGCCCCAGCTTAGTCGGCGGGGCCCGGCACGGCCGTCCGGGGGCTTCAGCCGAGCAGCTGGTTCTGCAGAATCACCGACTGGTGGAAGGGCACCTCGGGAACGCCGCCCTTCCTGGCGTGCGTGATCAGCGCGATCGTGTCGCCGGACTGGATGTACGCCAGCCGTAGCTGCTCGCCGTCGTACGGCTTCGTCTCCGCGTACAGATATGCCGTCGTGTTCTCCACGAGGCCGGAGCTGGTCCACACGGGGTCGAGCTCCAGGGACGGAGAGCCCGCCGGCGGGAGACCGCTGCTCAGACCGACGCCGATGACGCGGACCTTGAAGCGTTCCGCGATCCCGGCCGAGTTGAACCGCAGCAGGTGGACGCGGGCCGTGGTGCCGTCCGGCATCGTCCAGCCACGTGCCGCGACATGGCGTACGGCGTAGTCGTCGAGCGCCAGGGCCAGGTCGGCGCGCTTCTCCTCCTCGTACGCCGCCGTATAGCGCTCCGGAGCGACCCAGCCGCCGTCCAGCTCCTTGTCCTGCTCGGCACCGGCCGGCAGGGGCAGCAGCAGGGCGCGCAGGTCGGCGTGGTGGATCTCGCCGCGGTTGCCGTCGTTGAAGGGGCGCGGGGAGCCGGCCGGCAGGGCGGGCAGCGAGAGGCGCGGATAGTCCCAGCGACCGTCGTCGCGGGTGGCCAGGCCGGGGACGTCCGCGCGGTCCATCGAGGTGATGCCGAGCGCCGTGCCGGTGCCGAGGCCGCCGCAGACGAGCAGGGCGGCGGCCCAGCGGGCGACGGCCCGCAGGGCCCTGCGGGGCGGCGCGGGCGCGGCGGCCGGCTCCACGGCCGGCTCGTGCGCCGGCACAGGGGGCGTGATCTGCTCGGTCATATGTACTCCCCCGGAGACACGATGTGGTCGAGCTGGTCCTCCACCAGCGCGGCGACGGTGGACTTCGAGAAGGGCTTCGTGCCGGACGCGGTGACGGTCACCATCAGTTCGCCGTCGTACCCGGAACAGATCATTCCGTCGAGGGCCGACTTGGCGTCCGAGCCGTTCCGGCTCTCCTGCGGCGCCATGTAACAGAACGCCTTCTTGTGCTTCTTGATCTTCGGCCCCTTGGGCACGTCGAGGAAGCGGAGCAGCTCCGCCCGGAACTGGTTCAGATCGTGGATGTGCTTCTTGTCCTTCATCCGGACGATCTGCGTGCTGACGACCAGGTCGTCTTCTTCCGAGAGGTACGACCGCAGGGCGATGCCCTGGACACCCAGCTTGTCGACCTTCCGCTCGTACTCCCTGCGCTTGGCCGCCGAGACTCCCTGACCCGCTTCCTTGAGGAGGGCCACCGCCTGCGCGCCGCTGAGTTCGGTGTCGTTGCCGTGCGACTCGATGTCGGGGCCGAGGCGGTAGCCGTCGGGGACGGGGAGCAGCAGGGCGCTGAGCTCGGTCGAGTCCCTGCCCCGGCCGACGTCGCCCGCCGGGTCCTTGGCGGGCTCGCCGTCGGTCTCCTTCCAGACGGTGGTGGGGACGGTCACGTCCGCGTTGACGACGGTGTGCCGGGTGTACGCCAGCCCGCCGCCGACGGCGCCGAGCACCAGGACAGCGGGGAGCACCGTGCCGAGGAGCCGGCGCGTCACGTTTTTGTTCACAGGCGTCTTGTTCACAGTCGCTCCAGCTGCCGCTCGGCCAGCACGCGGATGTCCTTCTTGCTGATCGGCTTGGTGTCGAAGACGTGGATGTCGGCCATGATGTCGCCGCGCTGGAAGAGGGCACGGGCCCGGTAGCCCGGCAGGTATCCGGCCTTCCGGTCCACCTTGTAGACGTAGTAGCGGCCGTTGCCGCTGCCCTTGAGCGCGTCGCCGTTGTTGCCGGCGCCGTCCTCGTCCTCGGGCATGTAGCTGTACTGGCCGTCCGCGTGCTCGGCGGCGCCGGCCACCGGGCCCGAGCCGAACTGCACGAGCCGTACGCTCACCCACCGGTTCGCGTCCTGCTCCCAGGCGGTGCCCACGAACCGGCGGAAGTCCCACGCGGCCAGTTCCCCGAACATGTAGCCCTCGCTGTCGTAGCCGCGGGCGTACGAGGTGAGGTCGCCCCGGCCGTCCTTCACCCACTCCTCGTCCGACGCACGCGCACCCGCTGGCTTGGGCAGGAGCAGCTTGCGCAGGTCCCCGTCCGTCCTGACCCGGCGGTCGTCCCTGGCGGACAGCGGCGCGGGCTCCTTGCCCTCGGGCAGGGCCTTGGCCGGGTACGCCAGTCCGGGTTGCGCCAGCGCCGGCAGTGGCGTCGGCGGCCGCTCGGCCTGGACGGTGTAGCCGGTCGCGGTCCCGCCGACGATGCCCAGCACCGCGGCGGCGGCGATGATCAGGGTTGTACGGCCCCGAGGGCGGACGCGGCGCACTGGGCGGTCGTCCGCCGGCGCGGCCGCTTCCTGCGATTCTGCTGGTTCCTGCTGATCAGGAACGTTTTGCTGAGCTTCCAAAGGGTCCCCCCACCAGACCTGAAGCGCAGGTTCCATCACCTGCGGCGCACTACAGACCAGTGAGGGGCGGCCGCGGTTGTACGGCGGCGGATTACAGTTCGGACATGGCGAAGAAGCTCGTGATCAAGGTGACCGCCGGGGCCGACGCCCCCGAGCGGTGCTCGCAGGCGTTCACGGTGGCGGCGGTGGCCGTCGCCAGTGGAGTGGAGGTCTCGCTCTGGCTGACCGGCGAGTCCTCGTGGTTCGCGCTGCCGGGGCGCGCGGCCGAGTTCGAACTGCCGCACGCGGCGCCGCTGCCGGACCTGATCGAGTCCATCACGGCGGCCGGACAGATCACCCTGTGCACGCAGTGCGCGGCGCGGCGGGAGATCACCGAGAAGGACGTGATCGAGGGCGTACGGATCGCCGGAGCCCAGGTCTTCGTCAGCGAGGTCATGGCGGACGACGTCCAGTCCCTCGTCTACTGACGGCCTGCTGCTGGTGGACTCACGGCCTGCTGCTGGGGGACTGGCGGCCTACTGGGGGCGCTTCTTGCCGTCCAGCTCGTCCCACCAGTCGTCGGACTTCGGGTCCCCGGACGGATCGTCCCACCAGCGGTCGTCCGGCCCCCGCCGGTTGGCGACCATCGCCGCGACGGGCGGGATGACCATGGCGACGAAGCACATCGCGACGGCCGCCGGCACCGACCACAGCCGCACGACGGCCCAGGCGGAGACGAAGAGGAAGACGCATCCGCCCATCAGCAGGAAGTAGGCGTGCCGCCGCCGCGCGTACATATCTCCACCGTACGACCGAAGGGCCGCACCCGGTCCAGGCAGAGCGTCCAAACCCCCTGGGGTGCGGCCCTTCGGCCAGTAGTGAAACCGTCGTCAGACGGCGATCGCGACCTCCGCGAGGCCACCCTTCTGGGCGACGACCGTACGGTCGGCCGTGCCGCCGGGGACCAGCGCGCGCAGGGTCCACGTGCCCTCGGCCGCGTAGAAGCGGAACTGGCCCGTGGCCGAGGTGGGCACCTCGGCGGTGAACTCGCCGGTCGAGTCCAGGAGGCGGACGTAACCGGTGACGGGCTCGCCGTCGCGGGTCACGCTGCCCTGGATGGTGGTCTCACCGGGCTTGATCGTCGAGGCGTCGGGGCCGCCGGCCTTTGCTCCACACATGTTGAAATCCGTCCTTCAAGTCTCAGGCGAGAGGGGTTACTTGTTGGCGCCGAGCTCGATCGGCACGCCGACCAGGGAGCCGTACTCGGTCCACGAGCCGTCGTAGTTCTTGACGTTGTCGACACCGAGCAGCTCGTGCAGGACGAACCAGGTCAGGGCCGAACGCTCACCGATGCGGCAGTACGCGATGGTGTCCTTCGCCAGGTCGACCTGCTCGGCCTCGTACAGGGCCTTGAGCTCTTCGTCGGACTTGAAGGTGCCGTCGTCGTTGGCGTTCTTCGACCACGGGATGTTGCGGGCGGACGGGACGTGGCCCGGGCGCTGCGACTGCTCCTGCGGCAGGTGGGCCGGGGCGAGCAGCTTGCCGCTGAACTCGTCGGGCGAGCGCACGTCGACGAGGTTCTGGTTGTTGATCGCGGAGACGACGTCGTCGCGGAAGGCGCGGATCGAGGTGTCCTGCGGCTTGGCCTTGTACTGGGTGGCCGGGCGCTGGGGGACCTCGGCGACCAGGTCGCGGGAGTCGAGCTCCCACTTCTTGCGGCCGCCGTCCAGCAGGCGAACGTCCTGGTGGCCGTAGAGCTTGAAGTACCAGAAGGCGTACGAGGCGAACCAGTTGTTGTTGCCGCCGTAGAGGACGACCGTGGTGTCGTTCGCGATGCCCTTCTCCGACAGGAGCTTCTCGAAGCCGGCCTGGTCGACGAAGTCGCGGCGGACGGGGTCCTGGAGGTCCTTGGTCCAGTCGATCCGGATCGCGTTGCGGATGTGGTTCTTCTCGTACGCCGAGGTGTCTTCGTCCACCTCGACGATCGCGACCTTCGGGTCCTCGATGTGGGCCTCGACCCAGTCTGCGTCGACCAGGACGTCGCTGCGGCTCATGCTGTTCTCCTCCGGGGCAGTGTGCGGCGGTTATGCGCGAGGGGCTGTGCGGGTACGCCGGTACGCGGAAGCGGGGCGGCGTACGACCGCACGGGCGGGGGTGGCCCTGACTTCGACCGACTTCGACTGAGCTTCGGCTGCGCCAGTTCGGTCGGTCGGGGGCCGGGGAAGGCGGGTGCCGGACTGTTCCGGCCAGAACCCGCTCAGACAGCGCGACAGAGCATGGCGGCGACGCGGCACAGGTCTACTGCCCGCCGCTTCGTGAGGTCCGCCTGTCGCTGCTGCATGGGACCGATCGTAGGGACGTCACGACCGGCGTGTCACCGGCGTGTCGGATGCTGAGACGCGATCGTCCGCGATGCGGGACGGGATGCCGGTGACGGACCGTCGTTCCGGTCCCGTGCACGGTCCGGGGCCGCCCGCCGCCTGAGGAGCGGACGCCGCCGTCTCACTATCCGGCGAGGCCTACGTTCGTACCGGTCACGGAGACCAGGAGCCCGTCCTCGGTCGCCTCCACCTTTTCGAGCTTCAGCCCCTCGGGCAGCCCGCCGATCTGCCGGTCGAAGTCGGTCTTCTCCCGGATCTTTGCCTCGACACCGGGGATGCCTTCGCCCGGCACTTCGTCCGCCCGCACCCGGATCGTGGTGCCGTCGACCACACTCACGCTCGACAGCACGCTCCGCTTGACCTTGCCGATGCCGGGGAGTTCGGCGGAGCCGGTGACCTTCACCTTGCCGTTGCCGCCGTAGGACACCGGAAATTCGCTGTCGGAGGCCTTGGACAGGTCCGCGTACGAGATGCGCGCCGTACCGGTCGCCAGATCCGCCGTCGCGCTGGAGAAGCCGCTGACGCTGCCGGTCACCCGCACGTCGTGCAGCGCGGCGGTCATCTCACTGATCCGGACCTTGCGGCCCTCCGCGCTCGCCTCGACGCCCGCGACGGAGACGTCGACCTGGTCGAGGTGCTTGGCGGCGACCTGGGTCAGGAACGGAAAGCCCTTGATCGATACGTCGGCCGCGCCGGTCAGGCCCTGCTGGCTCTGGACGCGCTTCGCGACCTCGGACTCGGCGAAATTGACCGCGACGCGGTCCACGATCACAAAAATGCCGCCGAGGACAACGGCGACGACCAGCAATATTCGCAGTGCACGCATGACTTACAGGTCCCCCACAACTCGTCGAGCCGGTCCGGCTCCTGCTTCTCGCGCTCGTCCAGGCCCTTTGACGAGCGCGAGCCTACTGCCAGGTAATCACAGGCGTCAGGCGACGACCCGGCCGATCAGGTAGACGGCGGGTGCGGCGGCGGCCAGCGGCAGCGCCACTCCGGCCGTCATGTGGACGAAGCGGGAGGGGTAGTCGTAGCTGGCGACGCGCAGGCCGATCAGCGCGCAGACCCCGGCCGCGAGCCCGAGCAGCGCGCCCTGCGCGCCCACGTCCGTCACCGCGCCGGCCGCGATTCCGGCGCCGGCGGCGGCCAGCAGCGCGACAACGACGGAGACGACACCGGGCAGCGGCAGCGCGCGGGCCGGCACGGCGACGGCGACGGCGATCCCGCCCACGATCACGGCTTCGGAGGCCGCCGCGAGGTGGCCTGCCGCGATGACGGCGAGGGCGGCAGAGGTGACGGTGGCCGTCAGCCCGTACATCCGCTCGTCTGCGGGGGCCTGGTTGCGCAGCTGGAGTACGAGCGTGAGCAGCACCCAGACGCCGAGCGTGCCGATGATCGCGGCGGGCGCGTGCGCGGCGTCGACGGCCAGCAGCGCGATGTCGGCGGTGACGCCGCCGAGGAACGCCAGCGCGATGCCCTGGCGGGCGGGCCACATGCCGTTCAGCCGGAACCAGCCCGCGGCGGTGACCGCCTGGAGCAGCACCAGCGGCACGACGAGTGCGTACGGGCCGACGGCCGCGGCGCCGGCGAGCAGCAGCGCGAGCACGGCGGTCAGGGCGGCCGGCTGCATTCCGGGCGCGATGATCGGCGACCGGCCCTCGGCGCGGGCGCGCTGGGCGTCGGTGAGGCGCGCGTGGCCCATGGTGGTGGGCGGGCTGTACGGCGCCGTGCCGGTGCCGGTGCCGGTGCCGGTGCCGGAGTGGGGCGAGGGAGCAGCCGGGGCGGCCGCGTGAGCCGGTTCGTACGCCGCCGAGGCCGCGTAGCCGCCCGTCGCCGGGCCGTACCCCGCCGGCGGCGCGGGTGCCTGGGCCGACGGGGGCCGGTACGTCTCCGGTGCCGGCTCGTGCGCGGGCGGCGCGGGTTCGTACGCCGCCCTCGGGGACCCGTACCCGTATCCGCCAGGGCCGCCCGCGTGCGGGTCGTACCCCGCAGGGCCCCCCGCGTGCGGGTCGTACGACGCCTGGGGTTCCTGCGGCATCGGGTACGCGCCGTTCTGCGGCGAGAGGTACGCCGTGTCGGCGGCGGCCGGGGCGGGGTCCTGCTGCCGGTACGGCTCATGCACGGGCTGGTGCTGGGTGTCCCAGGTCTGCCCCTCCCAGGTCTGGGTGTAGGGCTCCTGGGCGTGCGGCGCCTGCAGACCGTCGCGCGGGTCGTGTCCGTCGTACGACGGGTAGGGCTGCTGGTTGCTCATGGTGTGGGGGTCATCCTCCTGCGAACGGCGGGAGCACCTCGACCGTGCCGCCCTCGGCCAGCCGTACGGTCTCATGACCGCGGGTCCCGACGGGGTCGCCGTCGATGAGGAACGAACACCGCTGGAGTACGCGCGTCAGCTCCCCGGGGTGGCGCTCGCGCACCGCGTCGAGCGCCTCGGCGAGCGTCCCGGCCGTGTACGGCTCCTCTGCGGTGCCGGCTGCGGCCTTGGCCGCGGCCCAGTAGCGGATGGTGCCCACTGCCATAGCGGCGCTCCTTTCGTCGGCTTCCATGATGAGCTATGCCGCTGTCAGCCAGACGCCGATGCGGTGGAGGAGTGTCTCCTCGGCCGCGTTCTCGGCGTGGCCCATGCCGGACACGATCCACAGTTCGCTCCGGCCGGCCGCAGCGGCGAGCATCCGCGGGTGATCCAGGGGGAAGTACGGGTCGCGGTCGCCGTGGACGACCAGCAGCGGCGTCGGGCCGAGTCCGGCCGCCGCCTCGGCCGGCGAGAGCGGCACCGGGTCCCAGTCCCGGTCGTGGATCCGGGTACGGAGCCCCAGGCGCCCGACGAGCCGTCCAGCGGGCCGGGTGACCACCCAGTGCAGCCGCCGCATCGGCGCCGTACCCCGGTAGTACCAGCGGGCGGGGGCGCTGACCGCCACGACCGCGTCGGCGTGCGCGTGGGCGTGCGCCTGTCCCGCCGCGTGCGCTTCCGTGCGCCCCCCGTGCGTGCCCTCGCCGCTGTCGCCGCCGTCCCCGGCCGGGCCCCGGTACAGCGCGGCGTGTCTGACGACCACCGAGCCGCCCATCGAGAAGCCGACGGTGACCACCCGTTCGTGCCCCAGCGAGCGGGCCCAGCGGACCGCCGCCGCCACGTCGAGGACCTCCCGGTCGCCGACCGTGGAGCGGCCGCCCGAGCCGCCGTGACCGCGGAAGGAGAACGTGATGACGGCCGCGTACTGCCTGAACACCCGCGCCGCACGCCGCACCGCGGGGCGGTCGACCGAGCCGGTGAAGCCGTGCGCCACGACGATCGCCAGGGAGTCGTCACCGCCGTCCCCGCCGCCTTGCGACGGCTCGTACAGCGCCTCGATCCGGACCCCGTCGTCCGCACGCAAAACTGTGCGCCGGGAGCCGTGAGTGACCGAGGGAACACGCGATCTTCGGACTTGCCCCTCCGCTTCGGAACTCATGTGAGCTATTCTGCTGGGCATAGGACCTGGGCAACGTTGCCTCCGGGTCCTTTTGTGTTTTCTGACCGTTGTTACGGACAGATGACGCGGCGCGGTCCCAGGGCGCGGGACCAAGCCGTACGAAGCAGTGCCGCATACGTCCTCGCAGGGACCGAGGAGGAACCGACGTAATGGGCGAGCGAACCGTGCATGACTGTCCGATCCAGGCAGGTGGCGGACGATGAGTTCTCTGCTGCTCCTGACCAATGCCCTTCAGCCGTCGACGGAGGTGCTTCCCGCCCTCGGCCTGCTGCTGCACAGTGTGCGGGTGGCCCCCGCCGAGGGCCCGGCCCTTGTCGACACACCGGGTGCCGACGTCATCCTGGTCGACGGCCGCCGTGACCTGCCGCAGGTCAGGTCGCTGTGCCAGTTGCTGCGGTCCACCGGGCCCGGCTGTCCGCTGATCCTCGTCGTCACGGAGGGCGGTCTCGCGGCCGTCACCGCCGACTGGGGCATCGACGACGTACTGCTCGACACGGCGGGTCCGGCCGAGGTCGAGGCGCGGCTGCGGCTGGCGACCGGCCGCCAGCAGATCACCTCGGACGACAGCCCGATGGAGATCCGCAACGGTGACCTGTCGGTCGACGAGGCGACGTACAGCGCGAAGCTCAAGGGGCGGGTCCTGGACCTGACCTTCAAGGAGTTCGAGCTGCTGAAGTACCTGGCGCAGCACCCCGGCCGGGTCTTCACACGGGCCCAGCTCCTCCAGGAGGTGTGGGGCTACGACTACTTCGGCGGTACGCGCACGGTCGACGTGCACGTGCGGCGGCTGCGCGCGAAGCTCGGCCCGGAGCACGAGTCGCTGATCGGGACCGTACGCAATGTGGGCTACCGCTTCGTGACGCCCGAGAAGGTCGAGCGGGCGGCGGCCGAGGAGGCCAGGGCCAAGGCCGCGCGGAAGGCGACCCCTGCGGCCGTCACCCATATGGCGGGCACGGACCCGGACACGGCCGCCCGGGAGGAAGCTGCCGTACGGCCTGCCCAGCGGTAGGTCACCACGCGTAGACTGCCGCGCGTGGCCAAGGTGACGCGGGACGATGTGGCGCGACTGGCGGGGACTTCGACCGCGGTCGTGAGTTACGTCATCAACAACGGACCCCGGCCGGTCGCCCCGGCCACGCGCAAGCGTGTCCTCGCCGCGATCAAGGAGCTCGGCTACCGGCCGGACCGGGTCGCGCAGGCCATGGCGTCCCGCCGCACCGACCTCATAGGCATGATCGTCCCCGATGCGCGGCAGCCCTTCTTCGCCGAGATGGCGCACGCGGTCGAACAGGCCGCCGCCGACCGCGGAAAGATGGTCCTCGTCGGCAACTCCGACTACCGCGACGAGCGCGAGGTCCACTATCTGCGGGCCTTTCTCGGCATGCGGGTCTCCGGTCTGATCCTGGTCAGCCAGGGCCCGAGCGAGTGGGCGGCCTCCGAGATCGACGCGTGGGACGCCCGCGTGGTGCTGCTGCACGAGCGGCCCGAGACGATCGACGACGTGGCGGTCGTCACGGACAACATCGGCGGCGCGCAGCTCGCGACCCGCCACCTCCTGGAGCACGGTCATCCGTACGTCGCCTGTCTGGGCGGCATGGAGTCGACCCCGCTGGTCGGTGACCCGGTGGCCGACCACGTCGTGGGCTGGCGCCGGGCGATGCGGGAGTCGGGGCGGTCGACCGAGGGCCGGCTCTTCCACGCTCCGTACAACCGGTACGACGCCTACAAGGTGGCCCTGGGGCTGCTGGCGGGACCGGACCGGCCGCCCGCGATCTTCTGCTCGACGGACGACCAGGCGATCGGCGTGCTGCGGGCCGCGCGCGAGCTGCGTATCGACGTACCGGGCGAGCTGGCGGTGGCGGCGTTCGACGACGTGAAGGAAGCGGCGCTCACCGATCCGCCGCTGACGACGGTGTACTCCGACCGGCCGGCGATGGCGCGGGCGGCGGTGGACCTGGTGCTGGACGACTCGCTGCGGGTGGCGGGGTCGCGGCGCGAGCGGCTCAAGCAGTTCCCGTCGGCGCTGGTGGTACGCCGCTCCTGCGGCTGCCCGGCGACGTAAGAAGCAGCGCGCGCGACGCCCCTTCGCCTTTATATGGGGCATACACGGTTCTGTCGGGCTTCTCAGCGGCTCCTCAGACGGTTCTCATAACCGCTGGCCAAGCTCGGGGACATGACCGAGAGCCCCCGCCGCAGCGGCGAGTACCCCGAGCCCGAGCAGCAGCCCTACGCCTTCCCGTACGGCGGTGGCGGCGCGTATCCGCCGCCGCCCGCGTACGCGCCGCCGCCCCCGGCGGCGCACCGGCGGGCCCGCCGGCCGGTCGCCCTCATCGCCGCGGTCGCCATCGTCGCGGCCGCGATCGGCGGCGGGACGGCGGCCTTCGCGGAGCGCCTGGCCGGCGCGGACTCAGCCGCCGGCGGCAGCGGCGTCACCGGTACGAACGTCTCGCAGAGCAGCAAGGGCACCGTCTCCGGAGTCGCGCAGGCCGTGAGCCCGAGCATCGTGGAGATCAACGCGACGTCGGCCTCCGGCGACTCCACCGGCTCCGGCGTGATCATCACCGCCGACGGCGAGATCATCACGAACAACCACGTCGTCTCGGGGGCCTCCTCCGTCAAGGTCGGGCTGAGCGACGGAAAGACGTACACCGCCGATGTCGTCGGCACCGACCCCGACAAGGACCTCGCCCTCATCAAGCTCCGGGGGGCGAGCGGCCTGAAGGCGGCGATGCTCGGGAACTCCGACGACGTGAAGGTCGGCGACGAGGTCGTGGCGATCGGCTCGCCCGAGGGGCTCACCGGGACCGTGACCAGCGGCATCGTCTCCGCGCTCGACCGGGACGTGACCGTGTCGAAGGACGAGAACCCGGGCCAGGACCAGCAGGACCAGCAGGGCCAGGGCGGCAGCGGCCAGTGGCCGTTCGAGTTCGGCGGCCGGCAGTTCAACGGCGACACCGGATCGTCGAAGACGACGTACAAGGCGATCCAGACCGACGCCTCGCTCAACCCCGGCAACTCCGGCGGCGCCCTCATCAACATGAACGGCGAGATCATCGGCATCAACTCCGCGATGTACGCGCCGAGTGGAGCGAGCGGTTCCACGGCGGGCAGTGTCGGTCTCGGTTTCGCCATCCCCATCGACACGGTCAAGGCCGGCCTGGAGCAGCTCCGCGCCGGGGGCGACGGCTGACATCCGTACCGTGCGAGGCTGAGAGCAGCCGACCAGCAGCCCCGACCACTCGCATCTCCCGAAGGCAGGCCGAGGAAGCCCGATGAACACCCCCGCCGAGCGCATCCTGATCGTCGACGACGAGCCCGCCGTGCGCGAGGCTCTTCAGCGCAGTCTCGCCTTCGAGGGGTACGGGACGGAGGTCGCCGTCGACGGCATCGACGCGCTCGCGAAGGCGGCGTCGTACGACCCCGACCTGATCATCCTCGACATCCAGATGCCCCGCATGGACGGCCTGACGGCGGCCCGCCGCATCCGCTCGTCCGGCGACAAGCTGCCCATCCTGATGCTCACCGCCCGCGACACGGTCGGTGACCGTGTGACCGGGCTGGACGCGGGCGCCGACGACTACCTGGTGAAACCGTTCGAACTGGACGAGCTGTTCGCCCGCATCAGGGCGCTGCTGCGGCGCAGTTCGTACGCCGCCGGGGGGCCGGCCGGCGAGGAGGCGCCGGGCCACGTCCTGTCCTTCGCGGACCTGCGGATGGACCTGGCGACGCGCGAGGTGACGCGGGGCGGAAGGCCAGTGGAGCTGACCCGCACGGAGTTCACCCTCCTTGAGATGTTCCTCGCGCACCCGCGCCAGGTGCTGACGCGCGAGCAGATCCTGAAGGCGGTCTGGGGCTTCGACTTCGAGCCGAGCTCGAACTCCCTCGACGTGTACGTCATGTACCTGCGCCGCAAGACGGAGGCGGGCGGCGAGCCGCGCCTGGTGCACACGGTGCGGGGTGTGGGGTACGCGCTGCGGGGCGGTGAGGCGTGAGCGGTGCGCTGCGCAGGTTCCGCGCGCTGCCGCTGCGGTCCCGGCTGGCGCTGCTGACGGCCACGGCGGTGGCGATCGCGGTGGCGGCGGTGGCGGCGGCGTGCTGGTTCGTGACGCGGGTGCAGTTGGAGGATCAGCTCGACCGGTCGCTGCGCGGCGTCAAGGTCGACGCGGACGTGGTGCGCAACCTCAGCCTCGGGTGCGCGGGCGGCACGGCCGCCGTGCAGCCGATCGGCACGTACGTGGTGCAGCTCGTCCCGCTCTCCGGCGAGCCCTGCACCCTCCCCGGCGCCTCGCGCATCCCCGTGCGGGACGGCGACATCGCCGTGGCCGCCGGTCAGCAGGGCGACGCGCTGCACACCACGGAGAACGCCGACGGCAAGGACATGCGGGTCTATACCTACCCGTTCCGCGAGTCGCAACAGGACCTGACCCCCGGCCCCCCGTTCGCGGTCTCCATCGCCCGCCCGATGAGCGAGGTGGACGATCCGCTCAGCTCCCTCGCCTGGGTGCTGCTCGCGCTGTCCGGCATCGGTGTCCTCGGCGCCGGCGCCACCGGGCTCCTGGTCGCCCCCGCCGGCCTGCGCCCCGTCGACAAGCTGACCGACACCGTCGAGCATGTGGCGCGTACGGAGGATCTGACCGTACGCATCCCGGTCGAGGGCGAGGACGAGATCGCCCGCCTCTCGCGCTCCTTCAACGCGATGACCAGCGCGCTCGCTTCGTCCCGCGACCGCCAGGCCCAGCTCATCGCCGACGCGGGCCACGAGCTGCGCACGCCGCTCACCTCCCTGCGTACGAACGTGGAACTGCTCGCCCGCAGCGACGAGACCGGCCGGGCGATCCCCTCGGCCGACCGGGCCGCTCTCATGGCCTCCGTCAAGGCACAGATGACCGAACTGGCCTCTCTCATCGGCGACTTGCAGGAGCTTGCCCGGCCCGACACGGCCGACCAGGGCAGCCCGCTGCGCGTCGTCGCGCTCCACGAGATCGCGACCGCCGCCCTGGAGCGCGCCCGTTTGCGCGGCCCCGAGCTGACGATCAACGCGGACCTCTCCCCCTGGTACGTACGGGCCGAACCGGCGGCGCTGGAGCGGGCCCTGGTCAACGTCCTGGACAACGCGGTGAAGTTCAGCCCGCCGGGCGGCACGGTCGACGTGACCCTGAAGAACGGGACACTGACGGTACGCGACCACGGCCCCGGCATCCCGGACGCCGAACTCCCCCACGTCTTCGAACGCTTCTGGCGCTCCCCGTCCGCCCGCGCCCTGCCGGGCTCGGGCCTGGGCCTGTCGATCGTGGCCCGCACCATCCAGCAGTCGGGCGGCACGGTCACCCTGCACCGCCCGGCCGGCGGCGCCGGGGGCACGCAGGCCCTGATCACACTGCCGGGAGCCCCGGCACCACCGCCCGGGACAACGTGAAGCGGGGCGGCGCCCGGTCCTCCGGATGCCGCCCCGCCGCATGGTGTGCCGCCGGCTACTTCACGACCGTGATGCGGTCGGCGGCCGGGGGTGTGATCGGTGCGGCCGCGCTGGAGTTCTTCGCCAGGTAGGCGTTGAAGACGTCCAGGTCGGAGGCTCCGACCAGCTTGTTCTTGTGCTCCTTGAAGACCGGGAAGCCGTCGCCGCCGCCCGCGAGGAACTCGTTCATCGCGACGCGGTACGTCTTCGCCGGGTCGAGCGCGGCGCCGTTCAGCTTCACCGAGGCGACGTCGATGCGGGCGGCGCCCGTCTTCGTCATGTCCAGGGTGTACGTGAAGCCCTTCGACACCTGGAGGATCTTCGGCGAGGCCTCGTTGCCGCCGCTGACCTGCTGCTGGAGCGCGGTGATCAGCTGGGCGCCGGTCAGGTCGACGACGTTCATCATGTTGGTGAACGGCTGGACGGTGAACGCCTCGCCGTACGTCACCACTCCGTCGCCCTCACTGCCGCTGGCCTTGAAGACGAGGTCGGAGCGGATCCCGCCCGGGTTCATGAAGGCGATCTGCGCGCCGCCCTTGTCGGCCGGGGCCAGGCCCTCCAGTTGCGCGTCCGCGATCAGGTCGCCGAGCGGCTTCTCGGGGGCCGTGGAGCCGCGCCCGTTGATGTCGGCGGAGATGAAGCCCTGCGGCTTGCCCGCGATGGGGGCGGCCAGCTTGTTCCAGCGGCCGATGAGCGAGGTCATGTCCTTCGCCCAGATCTTGGCCTGCTCCTGGTCGCGGACGACGATGTGGTTCGCGCTCTTGACGCCCGTACGCACGATGTCCTTGGTGCGGCGGTCGTAGGTGAGCGTGGTGTCCGTGTAGAGCTTGCCGTACGAGGACGCCGACGTGACCATGCGCGGCTTGCCCGACGGGTCGGGGACGGTGCACACGTACGCCTGGTGCGTGTGCCCGGTGACCAGCGCGTCGACCTTCGGCGTGATGCCCTTGGCGATGTCGGTGATCGGACCGGAGATGCCGTCGCCGGGGCCCGGCGAGTCGCAGTCGTAGTTGTACGACGAGGAGGCCGGCGAGCCGCCCTCGTGGATGAGCGCGACGATCGACTTGACGCCCTGGCGGTCGAGTTCCTTCGCGTACTTGTTGACCGTCTCGACCTCGTCGTGGAACTTCAGACCCCTGATGCCGTTCTCGGTGACGATTTCCGGAGTGCCTTCGAGGGTCACGCCGATGAAGCCGATCTTGACGCCGTTCTTCTTCCACACCGTGTACGGCTTGAGGATCGGCTTGCCGGTCTTCTCGTTCGTCACGTTCGCGGCGAGGTAGGGGAAGTCCGCGCCCTCGAACTCCTTGCCCTTCTCGAAGCAGCCCTCGACCGGGTGGCAGCCGCCGTTCTGTATGCGGGCCAGCTCGGTGGCGCCCTCGTCGAACTCGTGGTTGCCGACGGCCGACACGTCGAGGTCCAGCTTGTTCAGTGCCTCGATCGCCGGCTCGTCGTGGAACAGCCCCGACAGGAGCGGGCTGGCGCCGATCATGTCGCCGCCGGCGGCCGTGACGGAGTACCGCTCCCCCTGCCGCGCCTTGCGCAGCGAGGTCGCCAGGTGCTCGACGCCACCGGCCGGGATCGCCTTCGTGGTCCCGTCGGGCTGCGTCTCGTGCACCGTGCCGGCCGAGCCCGCCGGGGGCTCCAGGTTGCCGTGCAGGTCGTTGAAGGACAGCAGCTGTACGTCCACGGTCCGCGAGGGCTTCGGCGCGTGCCGGGCGTCACCGCCGTCCCGGTCGGCGTCCTGCGCGCCGGAGGCCGGCAGCGCGGCGACGAGGGCACCGAGGGTGGCGAGTCCGGCGGCGGAGGCGAGTATGCGCCGGGTCGCTCGGTGGCTGCGGGTGGTACGAGGGTTCGCTGACATCGGTCCCCTTGTGAGTTCAGCGTGACGGACGAACCGCAGCCTAAAGTCAACGCGCGTAGCGCGACAGGGGGTGACGGGTTACGAGCTGGTTGCCTTTGGCGGTGCGTCAGCCGCTGGGCGGCGGTCAGCAACCTCGGCGGTGGTCGCGTACGCACTGCGCGGGCACAACCACCGGCTTGCGTCGAATGACGGCGACCAGAACCGCACAACGCCCCTGTCGCCCCACCGCCGCCGTACGCTCGTACTCATGACGACTGACCCCTCGACCGCCTTCCTCAGGAAGATCCAGACCCTCGACGCGCTCGACGAGGCGCAGGCCCGGGAGGTGCTGGCGCTGCTCGACGAGGCCGCCCGCGTGGACGGCATGCAGGCCGTCTCCGAGCAGGGCCGGCTCCAGTTGCGCGGCGGGCACCGGGAAGGCATCCGGCATTTCCTGCTGTACGTCGGCGACGGCCCCCTCCTCGGATACGCGCAGCTGGAGGACACCGACCCCGTCGAGGCCCCGGCCGCCGAGCTGGTCGTACACCCCTCACACCGCGGTCACGGGCACGGCCGCACCCTCGGCACGACCGTGCTGGACGCGTCGGGCAAGCGGCTGCGGGTCTGGGCGCACGGCGGAAAGGCGGCGGCCCGGCACCTCGCACAGGTGCTCGGGCTCACCCTCTTCCGTGAACTGCGCCAGATGCGCCGCCCGTTGAGCCCGCTGGACATCCCCGAGCCGGTCTACCCGGCCGGCGTGAGCCTGCGCACCTTCGTGCCGGGGCAGGACGACGCCGCCTGGCTGGCCGTGAACGCCGCCGCGTTCGCGCACCACCCCGAGCAGGGCGGCATGACGCAGCGCGACCTGGACGACCGCAAGGCCGAGCCCTGGTTCGACCCCAAGGGCTTCTTCCTGGCGGAGCGCGAGGGCGAACTCGTCGGCTTCCACTGGACGAAGGTGCACGCCGAGGAGCAGCTCGGCGAGGTGTACGTCGTCGGCATCCGCCCCGACGCGCAGGGCGGCGGCCTCGGCAAGGCCCTGACCGCGACGGGCCTGCGGTACCTGGCGGCACAGGGCGTGCCGACCGCGATGCTGTACGTCGACGCGGACAACACGGCGGCGGTGACGGTGTACGAGCGGCTCGGCTTCACCACGCACGAGACGGACCTGATGTACCGCACGGAGTCGTAGCCCGCCGTAACCAACGGAGCAGGGGGCGCGAGTTGACACCGCCCCGACCACCTCGGACACCGTTGGGCCCGACGGCGCCCCGCGCGGACCCCGTCGGGCCCTCCTGCGCATCCACCGCGCCGCCCTGCGGGCAGCCCTCGCCGTCCTCGTCCCGGCGGCGGCGGTCACGGGATTCCTGCGCGGGCGGCTGCCGCCTTCCGGGTACTTCGCCGCAGTACGGCCTGACCGGACCGGTGGGAGACCGGGGCCGGGGCCCCGCGAGGCCCCGGCCCCGAATCCTGCACGTCATGTCTCCGTTACCGCGCATTCAGACACGCTTGCGACCCTCACGGAATGCAGCCCGCTGTGCCACCCTCCCCGAACGGGAGAGCCTCCCGCACATCACCCCTTCTCGGCGCGCCCGGCACCCCCGGCGCGCGGAACAATGGGGTCATGAGCCAGCAGCCGAGCGCCGATGCCCCTGTCCAGCATGCTCAGCCGTCCGTCGGTTCCATCGCCGCGCACCGCCCGCACACCCTGGCGGGCTCCCCGGTGACCAATCTGGATCCCGACATCGACGCTGATCTGGACGCGTACGCGGAGTACGCGGAAGGCGCCGCGGCCGACACGGAGCTGCCGCAGGGCCGCTTCCTCGACCGCGAGCGCAGTTGGCTGGCGTTCAACGAGCGGGTGCTCGAACTCGCCGAGGACCCGGCCACGCCCCTCCTCGAACGAGCGAACTTCCTCGCGATCTTCGCCTCGAACCTGGACGAGTTCTTCATGGTCCGGGTGGCGGGCCTCAAGCGCCGTATCGCGACCGGTGTCGCCAGCCGGTCCGCGTCCGGCCTCCAGCCCCGCGAGGTGCTGGAGCTCATCTGGACCCGCTCGCGCGAGCTCATGGCCCGGCACGCCGCCTGCTACCAGCAGGACATCGCCCCGGCCCTCGCCGACGAGGGCGTGCACCTCATCCGCTGGCCCGACCTGACCGAGAAGGAGCAGGCGCGCCTCTTCACGCTCTTCCGCCAGCAGATCTTCCCAGTGCTGACACCGCTGGCCGTGGATCCCGCGCACCCCTTCCCGTACATCTCGGGGCTGTCCCTGAACCTCGCCGTGGTCGTACGCAATCCGGTCAGCGGCCACCGCCACTTCGCCCGCGTCAAGGTGCCGCCGCTGCTGTCCCGCTTCCTGGAGGCGTCGCCGCAGCGGTACGTACCCCTTGAGGACGTCATCGCGGCGCACCTGGAAGAGCTCTTCCCCGGCATGGAGGTGCTCGCGCACCACATGTTCCGGGTGACCAGGAACGAGGACCTCGAAGTCGAGGAGGACGACACCGAGAACCTCCTCCAGGCCCTGGAGAAGGAGCTCATGCGGCGCCGCTTCGGGCCGCCGGTGCGCCTGGAGGTCGAGGAGTCGATCGATCCGTACGTCCTGGACCTGCTCGTCCGCGAGCTGAAGATGTCGGACGCCGAGGTGTACCCGCTGCCCGGCCCGCTGGACCTGACCGGACTGTTCGGGATCGCCGCGCTGGACCGGCCGGAGCTGAAGTTCCCGAAGTACATCGCGGGCACCCACCGGGACCTCGCCGAGGTCGAGTCGGCGTCCGCGCCGGACGTCTTCGCCGCCCTGCGCGAGCGCGACGTACTGCTGCACCACCCGTACGACTCCTTCTCCACCTCCGTGCAGGCGTTCCTGGAGCAGGCGGCGGCCGACCCGGACGTCCTGGCGATCAAGCAGACGCTGTACCGGACGTCGGGCGACTCCCCGATAGTGGACGCGCTGATCGACGCCGCCGAGTCCGGCAAGCAGGTCCTCGTCCTCGTCGAGATCAAGGCCCGCTTCGACGAGCAGGCCAACATCAAGTGGGCCCGCAAGCTGGAGGAGTCCGGCTGCCATGTCGTGTACGGGCTCGTCGGCCTGAAGACCCACTGCAAGCTGTCTCTCGTCGTCCGCCAGGAGGGCGACCAGCTCTGCCGCTACTCGCACGTCGGTACGGGCAACTACCACCCCAAGACGGCCCGCCTCTACGAGGACCTGGGGCTGCTGACCGCCGACCCGCAGGTCGGGGCGGACCTCTCCGACCTCTTCAACCGCCTGTCGGGCTACTCGCGCCGCGAGACGTACCGCCGGCTGCTCGTGGCGCCGAAGTCGCTGCGGGACGGCCTGGTCGCCCGGATCAACAAGGAGGCCGCGCACCACGAGGCGGGTCGTCCCGCGTACGTCCGGATCAAGGTCAACTCGATGGTCGACGAAGCGATCATCGACGCCTGCTACCGGGCGGCGAGGGTGGGCGTGCCGATCGACATCTGGGTACGCGGCATCTGCGCGATACGCCCCGGAGTCGCCGGCCTCTCGGAGAACATCCGGGTCCGCTCGATACTCGGCCGCTTCCTCGAACACTCACGGATCTTCGCCTTCGGCAACGGCGGCGAGCCCGAGGTCTGGTTCGGCAGCGCCGACATGATGCACCGCAACCTCGACCGCCGCATAGAGGCCCTGGTGCGGGTCAAGGACCCGGCCCACCGGGCGTCCCTGAGCCGGCTGCTGGAAACCGGAATGTCCGATTCGACGTCCTCCTGGCACCTCGGCCCCGACGGCAACTGGACGCGGCACGCGGCGGACGCCGACGGACAGCCGCTGCGGCATGTACAGGAGATGCTCATTGACGCCCGGAGGCGCCGGCGTGCAACACCGTGACACCGCATCCCGACCCCGGACCGGCCGGCGGCCGGACACCGGCCGGCCCCCGGCGGAGGCGGGCGAGATCCTGCCCGCCGAAGCCCTGGCGGAAGCCCTGTCCGCCCGGCAGGCCCCCTCACCCGACCTCCCCTCCCGTGAGGTCCTGGCGCCCTACCTGCACGCCCGCGCCGCCGACTTCCTGCGCAGCCTGCGCGTGCACCGCGAGAGCGGGCAGGACCCGCAGGGAGCGGCGGACGCCGCTGAGGCGGCCCGCGCGCTGCGCGGCTCGGCGCGCCGGATCAGCGGAACACTGCACACGTTCCGGCCGCTGACCGACACCGGCTGGGCCGACACCCTGCGTGCGGAACTGGGCTGGCTCTCCGGCACCCTGGCCCGCGAGCACGCCTACGCCGCCCGCCTGAACCGGCTCCTTGAGGCCCTGAACCGGCTCTCGGGGGCCGGGGGCGGCGCGGGCCGGGCCACCGCGCCCCCGGCGCGCGGTGGCGGGGCGGAGCCGGGGGGTTCGCTGACCGTCGGGGCCGCGCGGGCCGGTGCGCTGCTGGAGCGGCAACTGACGCTGGCCAGGACGCGGGCGCACTCGGCGGCGCTCCAGGCGCTGGGTTCCTCGCGGTTCCACGCGGTCGCCGACGCTGTGGCCTTACTGGCCTCGGACGTTCCGCTCGGTCCCGCCGCCGCCGCGCCCGCCGCCGAGGTGCTGACGCCGCTCTCTACGGGCGCCGAGCAGCGGCTCAGGGAAGCGGTGGCCGCACTGCCGCTGCGGCGCGCCGCGCACCCGTACAACGCCGACGCACTGGTCCACGGCCTCGGCGCGGCGCCCAGCAGCGAGGCGCAGGACGCCCCCTGGCACCACGTACGCCTGCTCCTGCGCCTGCACCGCTACGCGCAGGAGGTCGTCGCCGGCCCCGTCGACGCGCTCCCCGCGGCGCGGGCGCTGGACCGCCACCGGGACGCGGCCGAGGCGGCCACCGCGGCGGCGTCGGCCGCCCGTACCCCGCGCATCGCCCCGGCGACGGCGTACGCCCTGGGCGTCCTCCACGCCGACCAGCGGCACGAGGTCGAGGCGGCCCGCTTCGCCTTCCAGCAGCTGTGGCAGCCGTGACCGGCCTCCAGGACCCGGTCCTCGCCGCGGGGTGCGTGCTGTGGCGCCGGTCGCCGTTCGACGGCGGCCTGGAGATCTGCCTCGTACACCGTCCCAAGTACGACGACTGGTCGCACCCCAAGGGCAAGCTCAAGCGCGGCGAGGACGCCCTGGCCGGCGCGGTGCGCGAGGTCCTGGAGGAGACGGGCCACCACTGCGCGCCGGGCGCGCCGCTGCCCACGCTGCGGTACGTCGCGAACGGCCGCCCCAAGCGGGTCTCGTACTGGGCGGCGGAGGCGACGGACGGGGCGTTCACGCCGGGCGACGAGGTGGACCGGATCCTGTGGCTCTCCCCCGCGACGGCCAAAAACCGCCTGACGCAACCCCGCGACCGCCAGCTCGTGGACGCGCTCCTGGACTCCCTCCACTACATGTGACACGTACGCCGTCCTGCGCACCACGCGGAACGGGCGGTCGGCCAGGAAACGCCGCGCATCGGTGCAGACCGCTGCGTTTCGGGCGCTACGGGCAAGGGGAGCATTCCCCGGCACGAAACCCGCACGCCACGCCGGTCACACCCTGCTCCCCACCCTCATCGCCCACTGCGGGACGCCCACGCACACCACACCGTTCGGCACGGTTCACCTCCCGTTCACTCTCCCCCGTCGGCGGCTTCACCTGTTCTGCCTAATTTCGGACGTACACGGTGCGAGGCACATCGCGAGATGACCTCCTCCCTGTGTAGCTGGGACTCGACTCACCTACCTCTTCGCACGCCGCCACCACCCAGGCCCGGCGGCTCCTGGAAGGAACACCCGAAAGTGAAGCTTCAGCGCAAGAACCGGCTTCGCGCCACCGCGCTCGGCGCCCTCGCCGTCTCCGGCGCCCTGGTACTCACGGCGTGCGGCTCGGACGACAACACTGGCTCCACCGGCGGCTCCGGCGAAACCAAGGCCGCCAGCAACATCAAGTGCGACGATGCGAAGGGCCAGCTCCTCGCGGCCGGCTCGACGGCCCAGAAGAACGCCATGGACCTCTGGGTGAAGAACTTCCAGGCCGCCTGCGAGGGCACGGAGGTCAACTACCAGGCCATCGGCTCCGGTGGCGGTATCACCAAGTTCAACCAGGGCCAGGTCGCCTTCGCCGGTTCCGACTCGGCGCTGAAGCCCGACGAGGTCGCCGAGTCGAAGAAGGTCTGCAAGGGCGGCCAGGGCATCAACCTGCCGATGGTCGGCGGCCCGGTCGCCATCGGTTACAACCTGGAGGGCGTCGACAACCTGGTCCTCGACGCCAAGACGCTCGCGAAGATCTTCGACTCGAAGATCAAGAAGTGGAACGACCCGGCGATCGCCAAGCTCAACCCGGACGCCAAGCTCCCCAGCACCACCATCCAGGCCTTCCACCGCTCGGACGAGTCCGGTACGACGCAGAACCTGGGCAAGTACCTCAACACGGCCGCCGCGAGCGACTGGAAGTACGACCCGAAGTCGAAGTCGTGGCCGGCCGAGGGCGGCCAGGCCGCCAACGGCTCCTCCGGCGTCGTCTCCAACGTCAAGAGCACCAACGGCGCGATCGGCTACTTCGAGCTGTCCTACGCGACCGCCAACAAGCTGAACACCGTCAAGATCGACACGGGCGCCGCCGCCCCGGTCGAGGCCACGACGGAGAACGCCTCCAAGGCCATCGCCGCCGCCAAGGTCACCGGCACGGGCAAGGACATGGCCCTGTCCCTCGACTACGCCACCAAGGCCGAGGGCGCCTACCCGATCGTTCTGGTGACGTACGAGATCGCCTGCGACAAGGGCAACAAGGCGGAGACCCTGCCCGCCCTCAAGGCCTTCCTGAACTACGCCGTCAGCGAGGACGGCCAGAAGGTCCTGGCCGACGCCGACTACGCGCCGCTGCCGACCGAGATCGCGGCCAAGGTCCGCGAGATCGTCCCCACCCTCTCCTGACCCGGCCGCGGCCGGCCCCGCCACCCGGGGCCGGCCGCGCCTTCCGGTGCACCGCCGCCAGGAGCGCTCACCAGCTCCGCAGACCGGAGAAACCCGATGGATATAGCAACCCAGACCACCTCGCCCTCACCACCGTCGTCCGGACCGGAGACCACCCTCGCGTCCAAGGGCAGCAGCCACGCCGGTGACCGGGTCTTCCTCGCCCTGTCGCGGGGATCCGGCATCACGCTTCTGGTGATCATGGCCGCCATCGCGGCCTTCCTCACCTACCGCACCGGCCTCGCGGTCTCGAAGGACGAAGCCAACTTCCTCACCAGCTCCGAGTGGAACCCGGCCGGCGACCCGCCGGTCTTCGGCATCGCCGTCCTCCTCTTCGGTACGATCGTCAGCTCGATCATCGCGATGGCCATCGCCGTGCCGGTCGCCATCGGCATCGCCCTGTTCATCTCGCACTACGCGCCGCGCAGGCTGGCCACGCCGCTCGCGTACATCGTCGACCTGCTGGCCGCGGTGCCGAGCATCATCTTCGGCCTCTGGGGCGCCGTCTTTCTCGTCCCGTACCTGGACGGCCTCAACCAGTGGCTCGACACGTACCTGGGCTGGACGTACATCTTCGACAAGACGAGCGACGGCGTCGCCCGCAACCTCTTCACGGTCGGCATCCTGCTGGCGATCATGATCCTGCCGATCGTCACCAACGTCACCCGTGAGGTCTTCCTCCAGTCGCCCAAGATGCACGAGGAAGCCGCCCTGGCCCTCGGTGCCACGCGCTGGGAAGTCATGCGGATGTCCGTCCTGCCCTTCGGCCGCTCCGGCATCATCAGCGCCTCGATGCTGGGCCTGGGACGCGCCCTCGGCGAGACGATGGCCGTCGCCGTCGTCCTCTCCCCGAGCTTCATCATCTCCGGCCGGCTGCTCGACCCGGGCGGCGGCACCTTCGCGCAGAACATCGCCGCGAAGTTCAACGAGGCGGACGAGTTCGGCCGCGACGCCCTGATCGCCTCCGGTCTCGTGCTCTTCGTCATCACGCTGCTGGTCAACGGCGCGGCCCGCTGGATCATCGGCCGCCGCAAGGAGTACTCGGGGGCCAACGCATGAACCAGACAAGCCAGGTTATGGACAAGCGCCCGGTCTCCCCCACGCTGCACGCGTCGCTCGTACACGCCCGCCTCCCCCGCTGGGCCCCCGCCGCCATCGCCGCCGGGTCCGTCGCGGCCGGCATCGGCATCGGTCTCGCCGCCGGCTGGCACAGCCGCGTGCAGTGGGGCATGCTCGCCGCCCTGATCTTCGTAGTGGCCACCTTCACGATCACCACCAAGGTCGAGGGCAGCCGCCAGGGCAAGGACCGCGTGGCGACCAGCGTCGTCTGGGTCTGCTTCATCCTCGCCCTCGTCCCGCTGCTCTCCCTCGCCTGGGTCACGATCAGCAAGGGCATCAAGGTCATCGACGGCTACTTCCTCAGCCACTCGATGAGCGGCCTGCTCGACACCGACGAGGGCGGCGGTATCTACCACGCCCTGCTCGGCACCCTGGAGCAGGTCGGCATCGCGACCCTGATCGCCGCCCCGATCGGCCTGCTGACCGCGGTCTACCTGGTCGAGTACGGGCGCGGGAGGCTGGCGAGGACCGTCACCTTCTTCGTCGACGTCATGACGGGCATCCCGTCGATCGTCGCGGGCCTGTTCATCCTCGCCACCTGGAATCTGATGCTGGGCTTCGGGCCCTCCGGATTCGCCGGCGCGCTGGCCCTCTCGATCCTGATGATGCCGGTGGTCGTCCGCTCCACCGAGGAGATGCTCAAGCTCGTCCCGAACGAGCTGCGCGAAGCCTCCCTCGCCCTCGGCGTACCCAAGTGGCGCACCATTCTCAAGGTGGTGCTGCCGACCGCGATCGGCGGAATCACCACCGGCGTCATGCTGGCGGTGGCCCGTATCACGGGTGAGACCGCCCCGGTTCTGTTGCTCGTCTTCGGTACGAAGCTGATCAACCCGAACCCCTTCGAAGGCGCCCAGTCCTCGCTTCCGCTGTACGTGTACGAGCAGTACATCGTCGGCACCGAAGCGTCGGTCGACCGGGCCTGGGGCGCAGCGCTCGTCCTGATCGCCTTCGTCATGATCCTCAACCTGGTGGCCCGCGGCATCGCCCGCTGGAAGGCCCCGAGCACCGGCCGCTAAGGCCAGCAGAAAGCAGTGATTCAGATGGCCAAGCGAATCGACATCAGCGGCCTGTCGGCCTACTACGGCAACCACAAGGCGATCGACGACATCTCGATGACCGTCGAGCCCCGCTCGGTGACGGCCTTCATCGGCCCGTCCGGCTGCGGCAAGTCCACCTTCCTGCGCACCCTCAACCGCATGCACGAGGTCACCCCCGGCGGCCGCGTGGAGGGCAAGGTCCTGCTGGACGACGAGAACCTCTACGGCAAGGACGTCGACCCGGTCGCCGTACGCCGTACGGTCGGCATGGTCTTCCAGCGCCCGAACCCCTTCCCCACCATGTCGATCTTCGACAACGTGGCGGCGGGCCTGCGCCTCAACCACTCGTACAAGAAGAACAAGCTCGCCGAGGTCGTCGAGAAGTCCCTGCGCGGCGCCAACCTCTGGAACGAGGTCAAGGACCGCCTGAACAAGCCCGGCTCCGGTCTCTCCGGCGGCCAGCAGCAGCGCCTGTGCATCGCCCGCGCGATCGCGGTGGAGCCGCAGGTCCTGCTGATGGACGAGCCGTGCTCGGCCCTCGACCCGATCTCGACCCTCGCCATCGAGGACCTGATCGGCGAGCTGAAGGAGCGCTTCACCATCGTGATCGTGACGCACAACATGCAGCAGGCGGCGCGCGTCTCGGACCGTACGGCGTTCTTCAACCTCGCGGCGATCGGCCAGCCCGGCAAGCTCGTCGAGATCGACGACACCGAGCGGATCTTCTCCAACCCGTCCGTCCAGGCCACGGAGGACTACATCTCCGGCCGCTTCGGCTAGGCCCCTTCCGGCCAGAAGCTGGCCGCCACGCCTGTCCTGCGGTGCTGCATGGCGGTGCCACCGCAAGGGCAAAGGGCCCGCCCCCACTCCTGACAAGGGAGTGGGGGCGGGCCCGTT
Source organism: Streptomyces flavidovirens DSM 40150 (assembly GCF_000429085.1). Taxonomy (GTDB): domain Bacteria; phylum Actinomycetota; class Actinomycetes; order Streptomycetales; family Streptomycetaceae; genus Streptomyces; species Streptomyces flavidovirens. Next base: position 75,103 of record NZ_AUBE01000025.1, read on the forward strand.
TCGTATGTGCGGCAGGTCCCGTACGGACCGCCTAGCCGAAGGCCAGCAGCACAACCCAATAACAGGCGGCGGCCACCAGCGCGGCGGCCGGCATGGTGATGAACCAGCCCATCACGATGTTCTTGGCGACGCCCCAGCGCACCGCACGCGACCCCTTGGTCGAGCCGACGCCCATGATCGCGGAGGTGATGACGTGGGTGGTGGAGATCGGCGCGTGGAACATGAACGACGCCGTGTACATCACGGAAGCCGCCGTCGTCTCCGCCGCGAAGCCCTGCGGCGGGTCCAGCTCGATGATCCGACGGCCCAGCGTCCGCATGATGCGCCAGCCGCCCGCGTACGTACCGAGCGAAAGCGTCAGCGCGCAGGCGATCTTGACCCACATCGGGATCGCGTCGCCCTGACCCTCGACATCGGCGATGACCAGCGCCATCACCACGATGCCCATGGTCTTCTGCGCGTCCTGAAGACCGTGCCCGAGCGCCATACCGGCTGCGGACACGGTCTGAGCGATACGGAAGCCGCGCTTCGCCTTGTGCGGGTTGGACTTACGGAACATCCACAGGATGACGACCATCACCAGATAGCCGAGCAGCAGCCCGACGAACGGCGAGATGAACATCGGGATGACGACCTTCTCCAGCACCCCGGTCCAGATGACCTCGGTGCCGCCCGCGAGCGCCGCGCCCACCATGCCGCCGAAGAGCGCGTGCGAGGAGGACGAAGGAAGCCCGAAGTACCAGGTGACGAGGTTCCAGACGATCGCACCTACCAGCGCGGCGAAGAGAATTCCCATCCCCTTGTCGCCGTGCGGGGTCGCGATGAGCCCCTCGCTGACGGTCTTGGCGACGCCGCTGCCGAGGAAGGCACCGGCGAGGTTCATCACGGCGGCCATGGCGAGGGCCGCGCGCGGGGTCAGCGCCCGCGTGGAAACCGAAGTCGCGATGGCGTTCGCGGAGTCGTGAAAGCCGTTGGTGTACGTGAATCCGAGCGCGACCCCGATGGTCACGATGAGCGCAAAGGTGTCCACCGGGGGTCAGGACTCCTTGACGGCGATCGTCTCGACCGTGTTGGCGACGTGCTCAAAGGCGTCGGCCGCCTCCTCCAGTACGTCCACGATCTGCTTCAGCTTGAGCACGTCCATGGCGTCGTACTTGCCGTTGAAGAGGTGCGCGAGCAGCTTGCGGTGAATCTGGTCGGCCTGGTTCTCAAGGCGGTTGACCTCGATCCAGTACTCGGTGAGGTTCGTCATGGTCCGCAGGTGCGGCATGGCTTCGGCGGTCAGCTCGGCCGCCCGCGCCAGGACCTCGATCTGCTGCTCGACACCCTTCGGCAGCTCCTCGATCTGGTACAGCACGACCAGGTCGACGGCCTCCTCCATGTAATCCATGATGTCGTCGAGCTGCGACGCGAGGTTGTAGATGTCCTCGCGGTCGAACGGCGTGATGAACGAGGAGTTGAGCTGGTGGAAGATCGCGTGGGTCGCGTCGTCCCCCGCGTGCTCCGCTGCCCTCATCCGCTCCGCGATCTCGACTCGGGCGGAGGAGTCCGCTCCGAGCAGTTCCATCAGGAGCTTCGAGCCCGTGACGATGTTGTCCGCGGATGCGGAGAACATGTCGTAGAAGCTCGTCTCCCTGGGGGTCAGACGAAAGCGCACGTGGGGTCCTCGGGGTGCATTGGATTCGGTCAGGGTGATGCTAGGCGCATCATCCGGCCACGGCTAACCGGCGTTCTTCAGTGTCGCCCATCAGGCACAGTGCTCAGTACGGGCCCCCGAGCCCCTACCCGCAAAATTCGTTACCATATACCCATGAGGGGTATACAGCCCCTTTAAGGACAACGGGAGGACGCGATGACGACCACCGAGGCGGCCGGCGCGACGACGACCGAAGCGCCCTCCGGAACCTCCGAAGCCGTGGTGACCGACCACGACCTCGGTGTGCACGGATACCACAAGCAGAAGGACGAGCACCTCAAGCGGCTGCGCCGGATCGAGGGCCAGATCCGCGGCCTCCAGCGGCTGGTCGACGAGGACGTCTACTGCATCGACATACTCACCCAGGTCTCGGCGTCGACGAAGGCGCTCCAGTCCTTCGCGCTGCAACTCCTGGAGGAGCACCTGCGGCACTGCGTGGCGGACGCGGCGGTCAAGGGCGGCGGCGAGATCGACGAGAAGGTCGAGGAAGCCACCAAGGCGATCGCGCGCCTGCTGCGGACGTGAGCGGAGCGGGCGGGCGAGCGAGCGGGCCGAGCGGCTGAGCGGAGCGAGCGGTCCGAGCGCCCGAGCGGGCCGAGCGTAGCGAGCGGACACAGCGGTCCGAACGGACCGAGCGGACACAGCGGTCCGAGCGGAGCGAGCGGGCCGAGCGGACCGGTCCGGGGCCGCCGGACCCTTCGCCGCCCTCAGGGACGGACGCTCAGTCGCGCAGCTGCCGGGGCCACTCGTCGGCTCCGGCGGCTCCGGCGGCGGGTGACCCGGCCGTGGACCCTCCTGTCGCGGAGCCTCCGGTCGCGGACCCTCCGGCCACGGACCCTCCGGCCGCAGGTGCTCCTGCTCCGACCTTCAGCACCTCGTCGATACGGTCCGGGCTGAGCCGTTCCCCGTCGGCGGCGGACGCCGCGATCATCAACTCACCGCACAGCTCGATCTCGGCGAGGGCGACGTGATCCTGGACGGGCGTACCACTGCCGAGCGGAGCCACGTGCATCACCTCTTTCAGCCGTCGTCGGCTTCCTAGCGTAGGCAGCGCGGCACACACCGCGCATGGCACGGACGGACCATTTCCCCGCCACCCACGCCGAGGCGGGCGGCCCCCGCCCTACGCCTGGATCTTCCCGGCGTAGATGTCACGCGCGGCCGGCAGCCGCACTTCGACGGGCACCCCGAACGCGTACAGCAAAGTCGTGGAGGCGACGGCCACCGTACGTCCCGCATTGGTGAAGTCGAACCGGTGGCGGACCTTGCGCAGCCGCCCCTGGTCGTCGAGGTACGCGTCGAACGGAACCGCGTCCCTGGCGAAGCCCTTCGCCGCGGCGGCCAGCGCGCCGCGCGCGTGCGGCTTCGCGACCCGTGCGGCGCGCGCGATGTCGGTGACCCCGCGATAGTGCCGGACGGCGGTCCCGGCCACATCGGCCTTTCCCACGTACGCCGCTTCCTTCGCCCCGCGCAGCAACTCCGCGGCGGCGAGCGGATCCGTAGCCCCGCCGGTGACCAGATTCCCGTCGTCCAGCGTCGTCGTGTCGATCCGCACCCACTTGTCGGCGGGCACGCCCGCGCCCCGGTTCTTCATGTAGAGCGCGCCGGGCGTGAGCAACTCGGTGATGGGCCGGTGCTTGTCCGCGCCGTCGGGATCGGGCGGCAGGAGCACTTTGAGCTGCCCCATCCGCTTCATGAAGTCGTACGCCCCTTCGCCCCGGATGGTGACGCGGGTGCCGCCGGTCGCCATGACCATCGACGTACGGGCTTTGGAGCTCCCCGCGGCGACCAGCGCGTCCGCCGCGCCGCGCACGATGACGAGGGGGTCACCGCCCTGCTGGTCCTCGGCGACGGCACCGCCACCGGAACATCCGGCGGAGGCGAACAGCCCCGCCGCGACGGCCACGGCGACCGCGCCGCCCTTGACCCTGTGCTGCTGCACCACCATCGCCGCCAACCCCCAACGCCCTACCACCCGGTGTCCGATCCCACCCGCCCCGCCTAACGATCCCGCCACCGCCCCGGTCACGCCCGCGATCGGCGCTCATTCGTGGCTCATTCGGTGACTCATTCCCTGGCTCATTCGGTGGCTCATTGCCCGGTGGCCGCCGACCACGGAGCCCGGGTCCCCCGGTACGGTGGACGCGTGCTTCAAGAGGCCACACCGGACGCCCCCACCCACCGCACCGGCACAACCGAACGCGGTTCCTTCTGCCTCGCCCACTGCTCCTGCGGCTGGCGCGGACCGGCGCGCCGCTCCCGCGAACGGGCCCGCACGGACGCGGCATTGCACGCGAAGTCGATCTGACCCACTGACCCCACTGACCCACTGACCCCGTTGACCTACTGACCCCACGCCACGAGCACGCTCGTACCGCGCGAAGCCACCCAGCCACCCACGAAGAAACCCTGCGCCCCGCAGGAACCCGTTCCGCCGTAACGCCGTCTCGCCCTCCGGGAGGCAACAACATGGAACGGCGTACTTTTCTCACCTCGGCCACGGCCCTCGGCGCCACCGCCGCAGCAGCGGCCTGCACCGGCACCACCACGGGCACGGGTGCCGGCACGGGCGCTCGTACCGGCACCGGCAAAGGCCCCGGCCCGGCCATCCGTACCTCGGCCTCAGTCACCACCCCCCGGACCCCACCCCCCTCCACCGCCCCCGGCTGGGTCGCCCTCGCCCGCGGTCTCGACGGCACGCTCGTCCGCCCCGGCGACGCCGCCTACAAGACCGCCCGCCAGCTCTACAACACCCGCTTCGACAACCTGAAGCCCGCGGCGGTGGCGTACGTAGCGAACGAGGCGGACGTCAAGGAGTGCCTGGCCTTCGCCAGGGCACACCGCACCCCCGTAGCCATTCGCAACGGCGGCCACTCCTACGCCGGCTGGTCGACCGGCAACGGCCGCCTGGTCATCGACGTATCGAAACTCGCCCACGTCAAAGCGAACGGCACCGCCGCCGCCATCGGCGCCGGCGCCAAGCTCATCGACGTCTACCAGGGCCTCGCCCGCCAGGGCCGCCGTACCATCCCCGCCGGCTCCTGTCCCACGGTCGGCATCTCAGGTCTGGCCCTCGGCGGCGGCCACGGAGTCGTCTCCCGTGCGTACGGCCTGACGTGCGACAGTCTCACCTCCGCCACGCTCATCACCGCCGCGGGCAAGCGCCTGCGCTGCACGTCCACCGAGAACCCGGACCTCTTCTGGGCGCTGCGCGGCGCGGGAAACGGCAACTTCGGCGTAGTGACCGAGCTGACCTTCCGCACCCACCCGGCTCCCGCCGCCGTCACCGCGTACATGTCCTGGCCCTGGTCGAAGGCCCAGGCCGTCATCACCGCCTGGCAGGAGTGGGGCCCCGCCCAGCCCGACGAGATCTGGTCATCCGCGCACCTCGCCGCCGGCCCCGGCGGCACGACGCCCAACGTGTCCGTCTCCGCCTTCTCGCTCGGCACCTACGGCGATCTCCAGAACGCCGTCGACCGCCTCGCCGACAAGATCGGCGCCCCCGCCCGCTCGGTCTCCCTGCGCCGCCGCAGCTACCAGGAGTCGATGCTCGTGTACGCCGGCTGCGCCGGTTTCAGCGACGCCCAGTGCCACCTGCCGGGCACCACCCCCGGCCGCACGCCGCAGGGAGTCCTCGGCCGCGAGACGTACGCCGCGCGCAGCGACTTCTTCGACCGCTCGCTCTCACCCTCGGGGATACGCGAGCTGCTCGCGCGGACCGAGGCGTTCACCCGCCTGCCCGTGTCCCGGGGCGGGGGCGGCAGCATCGCCCTGACCGCGCTCGGCGGCGCGGTGAACCGACCGGCCCCGCTCGCGACGGCGTTCGTGCACCGCCGGTCACGGATGCTTGCCCAGTACATCGGCGCCTGGCGCGCGGGCACCCCCGGCACAGCGCAGCAGACGTGGCTGAAAAACACCCATGGGGCGATGCGCCGGTACGCCTCCGGGGCGGCGTACCAGAACTACACGGACGCGACCCTGACCGACTGGCGGAAGGCGTACTACGGCGCGGCGGCGGGCCGCCTGACGGAGCTGAAGAAGCGTTACGACCCGGACAGGCTCTTTGACTTCCCGCAGGCGCTTTGAGCCGGGCGGCGGGGGGCGGGCCGGGCGGGCCGAGCGGGCGGGCCGGGCCGGCTCCCCGGCCCGGCCACAGCACACAGGGGTGAGGGCGGGCCCGCGAGAGGACGACCCGTCAGGCAGCGAGGTCGTTGCGCTCGCTGTCGCCGGTTCGCGGCTCGGGAATCACCGCTGACCCGCCGTCACCCGAGCCCGCGCCGAGCCCCAGGCCAGCGCCAACGCCCGCACCCGCGCCCCGCTCCCCGGACCCCTTCGCCCGTACGAGCCAACCCACCTTCTGCGACCGCGAGATCGCCGCCATCAGCGGCGTCAGCAACGCCATCGCGACCGGCGCGAGCAGCAGCGACACGGCCGTACCGAGGGCGAATCCGCCAATGACGTCGGTCGGGTAGTGCACGCCCATGTAGACGCGGCAGAAGCCTTCCAGGACAGCCAGTCCGATCGCCGCGAGTCCGAACTTCCGGTTGGCGACGAAGACCGCGACGCCGATGGCCATGGCCATCGTCGCGTGGTCGCTGACGAACGAGTAGTCCGTCTTGCCGGCCACCAGGACGTCAAGTCCCTTGTGGTCGTTGAACGGCCTCGGCCGCTCCACGAACCCCCGGATCGGGATATTGATCAGCAGCGCGATCCCGGCCGCCAGCGGCGCCCAGACGAGCCCGGCCACCGAGGTGACCGCGTCCTCACGCCTGCGCACGCTCCACCAGCACCAGAGCGCCACCAGGACCATGCCGAGCATGATCCCGTACTCACCGACGAACTCCATGACCCGGTCGAACCAGCCCGGCGCATCCGCCGCCAGTCCGTTGATGTCGTAGAGCAGACTGACGTCGGGGTTCGCCCCATCCAGTGCGAGTCCAGCCATCTGCCGCGGCCCCTTGCCTTGTTGCCTGCTGCGCGGCACACGTGTCTGCGTGCCGCTCCTGCGAACCCCCGTGGTTCATGCGATGCCATGCCATGCCCTGCGGTGGCATGCCGTGCGATGCCACGCCGTTCGATGGCGTGCCGTGCGATGGCCATGCCGAGTCGAGTGCCGCCGCGTGGTCAGCGCGACTGTCCCACTCCCCCAGTCCAGAGAACGCCCAGTCGGCGCCCCCCGTTCCACTCTCCACCGAATGATCACCATGACGTTATCGAAGAGAGATACATCGCCGCAGCTCAGAGGGTGGCGGTAACAGAGGGTTCAAGCCATGTCACGCGCCGCCGCGGTCCTCCGGCAGGTCCGTGGGAAGCGCTTTCGCGCCATCCTCGGTCACCCGCGTCGCACCAAAGTAATCCGGCGTATCGATCTTGTCGAAGCGAATCACGGCCCCGGTGTACGGAGCGTTGATCATGTAACCGCCACCGACGTACAACCCGACGTGCCGGATCGCGCGCGAGTTCGTCAGGTCGTCCGAGAAGAACACCAGGTCCCCGGGCAACAGCTCGTCCCTCGATGGGTGGGGCCCCGCGTTGTACTGATCGTTGGCCACGCGCGGCAGCTCGATCCCGACGGTCCGGTACGCCGCCTGCGTCAGCCCGGAGCAGTCGAAACGTCCGCCCTGCTCAGGCGTGCCGTTCCCACCCCACAGATACTTCGTCCCGAGCTTCTTCTGCGCGAAATAGATGGCGCCGGCGGCCTGCCGCGACGGCTCCACGCGCCCGATGGGACGCGCGAAGCTCTGCTCCAGGCTGGTGATGATCTTCACGTAGTTCTGCGTCTCGCGGTACGGCGGGACGCCCCCGTACTTGATGACGGCGTACGCGCCCGCGTTGTAGGCGGCGAGCATGTTCTTGGTCTGATCCCCCGGCACGTTCTTGACGTATCCGGCCAATTCACAGTCGTACGTCGCGGCTGACGGAATCGCGTCGGCGGGATCCCAGATGTCCCGGTCCCCGTCCTTGTCCCCGTCCACACCGTGGGACGCCCACGTTCCGGGGATGAACTGCGCGATGCCACGCGCGTTGGCCGGGCTCTGCGCCCGCGGGTTCCAGCCGCTCTCCTGGTACAACTGTGCGGCGAGCAGTGCGGGGTTGATGGCCGGGCAGAGATTGCCCCACTTCTGAACCAGCGGCTGGTACAGCCCGGGCACGGCCCCCTTGGCCAGCCCGACCGCCCGCCCGCCACCCGCACCGCCGACCAGCCCGGCGGCCGCGGAGAAGGTCCCGACGACGAGCAGCGCGACGAAGCACAGGCAGAGCCCGATCCCGATCCCAGTGGCCACCCAGACTTTGCGCACCCCTCAACCCTCCCCCATGCCGCGCGGGTTCACTACGGTTTTCGCCGCGCGCTGCCGGGTTTCGCCGCGCGCTGCCGGGTTTCACCGCGCTCTGCCGGGCTACTTGGCCGGCAGCCGTCACAGGAGAGGCGCGAGTACTCCGTGGGGCTTCCCCTGAAGATGAAGATATCGACCGGCCTGACGAATCGCGCGACTTCGTCCGTAGCATCGCGCAGAGCCTGGCCACACTCCGCACCATCCCCCGCCACATGGGCTCCCCGCCCCGGACCACACCCTGAAGGAGAAGGAGAACGCGAACCATGGCTGAGATCCCCACCGACCTGGACTGGATCCGCGCCGCGCCGGAGGGCGAGGACGGGCCCGGGCCCTGGATCGAGATCGCGTTCGGACCGGGGGACATGGTGTACCTCCGGGAGACCAGCGACCCCGAGAACGTCGTCACGACGACCCAGAAGAAGTGGGACGCGTTCGTACTCGGCGTACAGGCCGGCGAATTCGACCACTTCGCCGAACTCGACAACGACGACCCCACTCCCGCCGTCTGAGTGCCGTTTCCCTGCCGACCCGAGCGTCGCTGAGCTCTTCCTCGGGCTTGGACGGGGGCGCTGGTGGGCCTGGGGCGTTGGTTGCGTCTGGGGTGGGGGCCGCCTGGAGTAAGTGTGGCGGCGGAGGCCCGGCCCTCAAGGGCGCTCCTGCGTCGCGTCGCCTGCGGCGATTGCGCTTCGCTCAACCCTTGACCGCCGAACCTCCGCCGCAATGCTTCTGGGGGGCGGCCCCCGGGGGGAGCCCACGGGGCAGGCTCGGGGAGTGGTTGCTCGTGCGCTGCCGGGCGGCGGACCCGGTGGATGGGGCGCGGACGGTTCAGGGGCGGCGCGGCCCCTGGTTCGGCGGGTGCGGGAACGGCCGCTGGTGCGACACCTCCATTCCGAGGCACACGACCACCCACCTCGGCCGACGGCTACTCAGCCGGGCCGACCTGCGGACCGCCCGGTCTGCGGGTGGGGCGCGACAGTGGAACGGGGAGCCTCCGGCCGGTACGGCGCCCACCCCACCCAGCGGTCGGTCGAGCACAAGGCTTCGGCAAGCGCCGCGCCCGATCGCACCACCCAGAAGCGCTTCCGGGCCGTCCGTGTGGGACGAAACGCGCCCGTGATGGCCAGAAGCGATACGGCTGGGACTCGCGGGACTGGGGAGGCGTGCCGGACTCATCAAGTGCTGAGTTTGTTGCATGTCCGTGCACGTGGTCGTCTCCCAACTCTCCCGAACAGGCCGACCGACTGCTCCCCGGTACTGGACGCGGTGCCCCGCAGCACCCGGGGACGCCACGTCCGACCAAAGGTGCATAACGCCAGTCATTGCCCGGCGTCACCCCTCGTGATACACAGAGTGACCATACGCGTTTCCGAATACAACCGTCAGGCAGCGCAGGTCAACGCGGTCCTTCCGGCCACACGTGCGGAGGTCGGGTAAAGACAGGCGCCAAGTCGACATACCAGTGCGGTTTCATCAGCGAAGATAGAGCGTGACCCCTGCCGTGCGGCAGGGGCGACGAACTACCCGACAGGGGCGGTGACTTACATGAACCTGGCAGCCGAAAAGGGCGACATCACCACCATCATCGGTGGAATCGCCCCGAACTGGGGTCCGTTCGGGACCCTGGGGAACGAAGCCCGCGTCATGATCGAGGTCGTGATGGCTGTCGCCATTCTCCTCTGCCTCGGAATCGCCATCTGGGGAGCGGCAAAGCAGCGGATCGGCGCGACGGCCCTGAGGGACACGTTCAGCGCGGAGCAGGGCAAGGGCCTGATCGTCGCCGGCCTCACCGGCGTCTTCATCATCGGCTCGCTCGGCACGCTCTTCACCATCGTGTACGGGATGGCTGTTTAGCCCACCGTCAGCCAACACCGGGTACCCCCGGCCCACTCCCCCACCCCACCCGTCCGTCGTGCCCATTGGCTGAGGTTGCGTCTCCCTGATGTCGAGTCACCACACCGCGCCCGCGCGGGAACCAGCACGGCTACCGTCGTACTACGCGGAACTGCAAACGGTTGAGGGGGCGCACGCGGCATGAGTCTCGGCGACGAGCACGGCTACGGCGGCGACAGCGGTCGTTCTGACCGTGTCGGCGGCTCCGGCCAGACCCGCACACGCCTGCCCGAGGGCGGAGGAAGCGATGTGTACGGGGGCGCGCGACGGCCCGTACGGACCTCGCGTTCCCTCATCACCGTGGTGGGCGTGGTGGTGCTGCTGATCGCGGCTATCGCATTCGCGAATCGGGGCGGTGGTGAGAACGGCTCGGACACCGAGGCGAAGACGGGCGGCGCGGCGGAGGCGACGGCCGCGACGGGCGTGAGACCAGTCGAGGGCAAGAACGGCCTGATCCCCTCCGGCTTCGCGCAGGACGAGCAGGGCGCGCAGTCCGCTGCGGCGAACTTCGCGGTGGCTCTCGTCTCGGCCGACATCCTCAAGCCCGACCGCCGCCAGGAGATCGTGGGGAAGATCTTTGTTCCGGCGAAAGTCGCAGAGCTGGAGGCCAAGTTCGACAAGGCCTACAGCAAGGAATTCCTCGACAAGGTCGGGCTCGACAAGGACGGCAACGCAGCGGCGGGAATGACGTACGTATCGCGCACAGCACCCGTCGGCACCAAGGTCACCGGCTACACGGACAGCACCGCGACTGTCGAAGTCTGGTGCACAGGCGTGTTCGGTACGGCAGGCGTCGGCTCGACCAACCCGGTGACCAATGACTGGTTCACCATGACGCTCGAGGTCCAGTGGGCAGATGGCGACTGGAAGGTCGCCAGCTTCTCCCAGAAGGAGGGCCCCGCCCCCGTGAATGCTGACCGAGCGGCCTCCGACGCAGACGAGATCGCCAAGGCAGTCGAGGAGTACGGAGGGTTCACATATGCCCGGTAGCCCACGCCGCGCGCTGAATCTCACCGCCATCTTCGCGCTCGTACAGACAACGGTCACGCTTCTGGCAACCCGCGCATTCGCCGCACCGTCGCCGACGCCGACACCGTCCGGCAAGGACAACTGCGACCTCATCGTGGGCCCGGCAAAGGACTACTGCGAAGACGGCGAAGGCGGCGGCCGCTCCGGCCTGCGCGCCCCCACCGACCCCACCGAGTCCCTCGACCCCCTCTCCTCCCTCGCCAAGGGCTGCGCCGACGCCGCCGCGTGGATTGTGGGGAAGCTGAGCGATGCCGTGAAGTCGACCGCCAATGTCGACTTCACCAACCCCAAGTTCCTCCAGCAGTACGCCGTCGTCTTCGCCGCCTCCGCCATCCTCACCCTCGTCCTCTGGCTGCTCGCCGTCGCCAAGCGCGCCATCCGTGGCGTGCCGCTCACGACCGCGCTGTCCGAGGCCATCGGGTTCCTCTGGCTCACCGTCCTCGCCTCCGCCTTCACGCCGCTGATCCTCTACACCGTCGTATCCGCCACCGACGGCGTCACCGAGGTCATCGCCGCCGGCACCGGCGGGCAGACCGACGTGTTCTTCGGCTCGTTCGCCGAGGCGCTCAAGAAGGGGGACGACATCGGCGGCGGGCCGATCATGCTGATCGTCGTCTCGCTGGTGACCATCCTCGCGGCCGGGATCCTCTTCCTGGAGCTGTTCATCCGCGCCCTGCTGCTCTACGTCGGCGCGCTCCTCGGCGTGGTCATCTACGCGGGACTCGTCGACAAGAACATGTGGGGCCACGTACGCCGCTGGGCCGGCATCATGATCGCGATCATCATGGTCAAGCCCGTCATCGTGATCGTCCTCGGTCTCGCCGGAGCCCTCTCCGCCGACGACGGGCCGAACGCCTTCTCAGCAGTCGTCTCCGGCCTCGCCATCATCCTGCTGGCGATCTTCGCCTCCGGCATGATCTACCGCTTCGTCCCCGGCTTCGGCGACGAGATCGCCGCCGCCCGCAGCAACCGCAACAAGGCCACCGACGGCGCCCAGGCGGCCGCCGTCATCAGTTCCCCCGCCGCCCTCGTCTCGCAGGGCATCAAGACCCACAGCAGCCGTGGCGGCGGAGGCGGGGACCGGGGCGGGAACACCTCGCCGCCCCGCCAGGCCAACCCCGTCAGCGGCGGCGTGGCCGCCCACAGCGCCCGCGGATCCGGCGGCGGGACCGGCGGCCTCACGGGTGGAGGAGGCGGAGCCGTCCCTTCCGCCGCGCCCTCGCCCCGTAGCAACAGCACCCACACGAACCGCGGCACCGGCACCACAGGCACCGGCAACAACAGCACAGGAGGTGCAGGGCGTTGACGACGCAGTCCCAACCGATCACGCCCCGCCGTACGTATCTGATCGGCCGCGCCCGGCCGAACGCGATCGTCGGCAAGAACCGCGAGACCGGCGAGATCGCCCTGATCATCGCCGGCGCGTTCCTCGGCATGATGAGCGGCCTGCTGGTCCCCGTCCTGTCCCTGCGGATCGTGCTGCTCATGGGCTTCCCGATGCTGGCCCTGATGGCGGTGTACGTCCCGTACAAGCACCGCACCTTCTACAAATGGTTCGAAATCAACCGCAGTTACAAGCGGACCCTGCGCAACGGCACGACGTACCGCAGCGGCGCCATGGAAGCGGGCGTACGCAGCGACGGACGTGAGGTGGAAGTCGGACCTCCGCCCGGCATCGGGCGGATCAACTGGCTCGCCGCCCCCTTCGGGCCCGACGAGATCGCCGTCCTCCTGCACGCCGACCGGCGAACGGTCACCGCGGCGATCGAGATCGAAGGACCCGGCGTCGGCCTGCGCGACAGCGAGGACCAGGAGGCGCTGGTCGACCGTTTCGGCACGCTGCTCAAGCATGTCGCGAACGGCGACGGATTCGTGACCCGGTTGCAGATGCTCGCCCGCACCCTCCCCGCCGACCCCGACGCCCACGCCAAGGACGTCGCCCAGCGCGGCGACGCGCACGCCCCCGGCTGGCTGAAGGAGTCGTACGACCAGCTCCAGTCCATGGTGTCCACGTCCAGCGAGCAGCACCGCGCCTACCTCGTCGCCTGCATGCACTACTCCCGCGAGCTCGCCGCCGAGGCCAACGCCATGGCCCGCGCCGCCCGCCCCCACGGCGGTCGCAAGCTCGACCGCGACTCCGGGCTCGCCGTCGTCATGGCGCGCGAGCTGACCGACATCTGCGCGCGGCTCGCCGAGGCCGACATCCGGGTACGCCAGCCCCTCGGGCAGGGGCGGCTCTCCTCCCTCGTGCACTCGATGTACGACCCCGATCACCCCATCGACCACATCCAGGCCATGACGAAACGCAACGCCTGGCCGGCCGAGCTGGACGCGATGGAGGCGACGTATCTACAGGCGAAAACGCGTGAGTCGTCTACGCGCGCGCCCTGGTGCCACGCCACCGCCTGGGTGAAGGAGTGGCCGATGACGCCGGTCGGGGTCAACTTCCTCGCGCCGCTGCTCGTCCACACCCCCGATGTGATCCGCACGGTCGCCGTCACCATGGACCTCGAACCCACCGAGGTCGCCATCGAGCGGATGCTGACGGAGAAGACCAACGACGAGGCGGAGGCCAGCCGTCAGGCCAAGATGAACCGGACCGTCGACCCGCGCGACATCGCGGCACACGGCCGGCTCGACCAGCGGGGTGAAGATCTCGCGAGCGGCGCGGCCGGAGTGAACCTGGTCGGGTACATCACTGTGTCGTCGCGTTCACCCGAGGCGCTGGCCCGCGACAAGCGGACCATCAGGGCCTCGGCCGGCAAGTCGTATCTGAAGCTGGAGTGGTGCGACCGCGAGCACCACCGGGCGTTCGTCAACACCCTGCCGTTCGCCACCGGTATCCGTCGTTAGCCGAGAGGGCAGACCCGCCATGCGAGATCCGCTGTCCGCCGTCACGGATGCCTTCACCAGCTTCCTCTTCGGAAAGGTCGAGACGACCAGACTTCCTGTCCGTACGTCGACGGGGCAGGCCCAGGCCGTCTACCTGCCGACCGCGGCTCCGGGGCTCGGCGACTCGGGCGTGATCATCGGCCGCGAGGTGTACAGCGGCAAGGGCTACATCTACGACCCCTTCCAGTTGTACGGACAGCAGCTCCCCGCGCCGCACTGGCTGGTCCTCGGCGAGTCCGGGAACGGCAAGTCGGCGCTGGAGAAGACGTACGTACTGCGGCAACTGCGCTTCAAGGACCGGCAGGTCGTCGTCCTCGACGCGCAGGGCGAGGACGGGGCGGGTGAGTGGAACCTGATCGCGCAGGAGCTGGGGATAACTCCCATCCGGCTCGACCCGATGGCGGCACTGGACGGCGGCATCCGCCTCAACCCGCTCGACCCGGCGATCACGACTACGGGCCAGCTCGCCCTGCTCCGTACGATCATCGAGGTCGCGATGGGGCACGGCCTCGACGAGCGGTCCGGCTTCGCGCTGAAGGTCGCGCACGCGTACGTCAACGAGACGATCATCGACCGGCAGCCGGTCCTGACGGACATCGTCGAGCAACTGCGCCACCCGGAGCCGGAGTCGGCGGAGGCGATGAATGTCGACCTGGACGACGTACGGGCGTGGGGTCTGGATGTCGCGTTGGTCCTGGACCGGCTGGTCGACGGTGACCTGCGGGGCATGTTCGACGGCCCGACGACGGTCGGTATCGACCTGGACGCTCCGCTGATCGTCTTCGACCTCTCCCACATCGACCGGAACTCGATCGCGATGCCGATCCTGATGGCGATCGTGGGCGTGTGGCTCGAACACACCTGGATCCGGCCGGACCGCAAGAAGCGCATCTTCCTGGTGGAGGAGGCGTGGCACATCATCAACTCCCCGTTCGTGGCGCAACTCTTCCAGCGCCTGCTGAAGTTCGGCCGCCGTCTGGGTCTGTCCTTCGTGGCCGTCGTCCACCACCTCTCCGACGTGGTGGACGGCGCGGCCGCGAGGGAGGCGGCAGCGATCCTGAAGATGGCCTCGACCCGGACGATCTACGCCCAGAAGGCGGACGAGGCGCGGGCGACGGGCCGGGTGCTGGGCCTGCCGCGCTGGGCGGTCGAGATCATCCCGACCCTGACCCCCGGTATCGCGGTATGGGACGTGAACGGCAACGTCCAGGTCGTCAAACACCTGATCACGGAGGCGGAAAGGCCACTCGTCTTCACAGACCGCGCGATGACGGAGACCTCGGCGGACATGATCTCGGACGACCTGCGAGCCGCGGAGTGGGAGGCGGAGCAGAGGGCGGCGCTCATCGAGCAGCAGATGAGCGAGTCCTCGTCGTCCTCGGAATCGACGGTCGCCTGACATGGGACACAACGACGAGCGGCAGAGGTACGCGCGGCAGGGGGAACGCGGCGTCCCCGACTCGCTGCTGGTGGGCCTGCTGGCGTTCCTGCTGGGCCTGACGGTCCTGGCGTGGCTGGCGACGGGCCTGGCGGGGCTGTTCACCCACGGCGCGTGGCCGGACGGCGTCACCTTCGCCCGTACGCCGCTGGCCCTGCGCCGCCTGATGGGTGCGCCGCACGACATCCCGGCGGCGTGGCCGGACACACCGGCGGACCAGCTGTCGGGGTACGGGCTGTTCTGGGGCCTGCTCATCGGCGAGCTGATGGTGCTGTGCGTACTGACGATCTTCGTACTGGGCGTACTGGCCCGCCTGAAGGCCCAACGCGAAACGACCCGCGCGGCAACACGGGCAACGAAGGCCCCCGCCCCGGAACACGCGCCCGGACTTCACACGCATCCGGGCGACGCGGACGCGGGCCCCGACCACGACCCCGGCGGCCCGCCGCGCACGGGCGCGGGAGCCGGGCTGAACACCGCTGGCGGCAGTCCGGGAGCGGGAGCGGGTTACGGCAACCCGGCCCACGTGGATCCGGGAGCGGGGCTGAACGCCGCTGGCGGCAGTCCCGGAGCGGGCTACGGCCACGGCGGCCCGGCGCACGCGGGTGCGGGAACCGGGCTAAATGCCGCTGGCGGCAGTCCCGGAGCGGCTTACGGCCCCGGCGGCTTGCCGCACACGGGTGCGGTAGCCGGACTGAACGCCGCTGGCAGCATTCCCGGAGCGGGCTACGGCCACGGCAACCCGCCCCACACGGGTCCGGGAACCGGACCACTCGCCGGTGAGTCTGGGGGTGCGGCGTACGGACCTGGAGCCCTGCCCCACCCAGGAGCCGGCGCGGGCGCCGGCCAGGGGCTGTCCGCTGCTGGTGCGACAGCCGCCGACGGCTACGGACCCGGCGCGGGCTGCGCCGCCCACGGAGCTTCGGTAGGCGTGGGCCCGTACCTCACGGGCCCCGATGCGAGCCCTCAACAGGGCGCCGCCCCCGCCTCGCACGCGCCCGCAAGCCCCCACACCCAGCAGCCGGCGACAGCCGCGCTCCCCACCCCCGAGTTCCCCGCACCCCGGGCCCCCCGCCTCCTCTACGGCAGCCCCGAAGTGCGTCGGCCCACCGCCGTGCAGGCCGTCCTCGACGCCGAAGGGGCCGCCCTCGTCGTCACGTCCGACCCCACCGTCTGGGCCGAGACCAAGGACGCACGGGCCAAGCTCGGCCCCGTCCTCGTCTACGACCCCGGGCACCTCTGCGACACCCCCGCCCGCCTCCACTGGTCCCCCACCACCGGCTGCGAGCGCGCCGACATCGCCGCCGCTCGCGCCGTGGCGCTGCTGGCGCCCCTACGGCCCCAGGCGCGACTGGACGCCGCGATGGCCGACACCGCGGAGACGCTGCTGAGCGGCTGGCTGCACGCCGCCGCCGTCGACGGCCGCCCCTTCCGGCAGGTGCACCGCTGGGCGCAGGGGCACAGTGCGCACGAGCCGGTACGTATCCTCCGCACGCACCCCAAGGCGTCGAGCGGCGCCGCGGGGCTCCTGGAGTCCGCGCTCACCGCATACCCGGAACGCCGGGAGATCGCCCAGGAGTTGACGGTGAGGGCGCTCGCCGCGCTGTCCTCGATCCACATTCGGGAAGCCTGCACCCCCAACCGAACCGATTCGGTCACCTTGGAATCATTTGCGGGCGAGGGGGGCACTCTTTATGTGGTGGGCGAAGCAATCGAGGACCCTAAGTCGCGTCCCGGAGCGATGCCTCTGCTCACCGCACTCACCTCAAGCGTGGTCGAGCACGGCCGCCGCATGGCCGCACGGTCATCCGACGGTCGGCTCGACCCACCAATGACGTTCGTCCTGGACGACGTCGCGGCCGTGGCTCCGCTTCCCCAGCTTCCCGAGCTGCTGTCGACCGGTCAGGACCAGGGCCTGCCGACCCTGGTCCTGCTCCGTTCCCAGGAACAGGGCAGAGCGCGCTGGCCGGACCGCCATCTGACCACCGGATAGCCCGCGTACGCCCGCCGGGGGCGACCCGCCCTACCCCCGCCCCCGCACCGCCACCATCTCGTACTCCTTCGCCGCCGCGTCCCCCGCCGGCACCGCTACGGTTTGCCCACTCCGCACGAACCCCGCCTTGGCATAGAGCGCCTCCGCCCGCCCGTTCCGCTCGTGCACGTGCAGCCGCACCCGCTCGACCCGCGGCTCCGTCAGCCCCCACGACCACTCCAGCGCCGCCCGGAGAAGCTCCTGCGCCACCCCGGTCCCCCGCGCCTCGGGACGTACGAAAACGCCCACCACGTGCACCTGGTCGACCTCCGGCGCACCACCGAACGCCGCCCGGTCCCCCGCCCGTTCGACGATCGCGGTGACGGACCCCACCCACCGCCCGTCCGGCACCTCCGCGACGAACTGCCGCGCGTCACCGCCCTCGCCGACCCTGGCCGTACGCCCCTCCCAGAAGGAATCCGGCTCGGCCACGGCCTTCTCGTACGTCTCCATAAACGCGATCCCCGCCAGCGGATCCTGAAGCGCGGCAAGCCGCAACTCCTTCGCCTCGGGCCACTCGCCGGCACGCACGGGCCGAATCACAAAGTCCATCCACCGATACTCGCCCGCCCCCGACCCCCAGGCCAAGCGATTTTCCTGAGAACGCAGAAAAGCCCCGCACCATGAAAGGTGCGGGGCTTTCCCACAATGATTGTTCGGCGGCGTCCTACTCTCCCACAGGGTCCCCCCTGCAGTACCATCGGCGCTGAAAGGCTTAGCTTCCGGGTTCGGAATGTAACCGGGCGTTTCCCTAACGCTATGACCACCGAAACACTATGAAGATATCGAACCGGATAACGGCACAGTTCGTTACTTCAGAACTAACACAGTGGACGCGAGCAACTGAGGACAAGCCCTCGGCCTATTAGTACCAGTCAGCTCCACCCGTTACCGGGCTTCCACATCTGGCCTATCAACCCAGTCGTCTACTGGGAGCCTTAACCCCTCAAAGGGGGTGGGAACACTCATCTCGAAGCAGGC
>NZ_AUBE01000026.1 GCF_000429085.1 Streptomyces flavidovirens DSM 40150
AGCGCCGACGGCGCCCCAGGCGCCTCCCGTGGCCGATGCCCCCGCCCCCGAAGCGCCCGCCCCCCAGCCGCAGGCGGCTGAGGCGCACACGGCCCCCGCCACCCCGGCCCCAGCGGCCCCAGCCGAGCCCGCCGCGCCCGTATCCCCCGACGCGGCCCTCATACGCCGCACCCTCGCCGACATCGGTGACGACGCCGGCAAGGTCACGTCGTACTTCTACGCCCTGCTCTTCACCCGTCACCCCGAGCTGCGGGCGCTCTTCCCCGCCGCCATGGACACCCAGCGCGACCGTCTCCTCAAGGCGCTGCTCACCGCCGCCGAGCACATCGACAACAAGCCGGTGCTCACCGAGTACCTCCGCAATCTCGGCCGCGGCCACCGTAAGTACGGCACTCAGGCCTCCCACTACCCGGCCGTCGGTGAGGCGCTCCTCGGCGCGCTGGCCCGCTACGCGACGACCACCTGGGACGACGAGGCCGAGGCGGCGTGGATTCGCACGTACACCGCGATCTCGCAGATCATGATCGACGCGGCCGCAGAGAACGAGCTGCGGGCGCCCGCCTGGTGGCAGGCCGAAGTCGTCTCGCACGATCTGCGCACACCTGACATAGCGGTCATCACCCTGCGCCCCGACCAGCCCTACCCCTTCCTTGCGGGCCAGTACACGAGCCTGGAAACGCCCTGGTGGCCGCGGATATGGCGGCACTACTCCTTCGCCGCGGCCCCCCGCCCCGACGGTCTGCTGTCCTTCCACGTCAAGGCGGTCCCGGCGGGCTGGGTCTCCAACGCCCTGGTCCACCGCGCCCGCCCCGGCGACACCGTGCGTCTCGGCCCGCCGGCCGGGTCGATGACCGTCGACCACACCACCGACAACGGCCTGCTCTGCCTCGGCGGCGGCACCGGCATCGCGCCCATCAAGGCGCTCGTCGAGGACGTGGCCGAGCACGGCGCGCGCCGCCCCGTCGACGTCTTCTACGGCGCCCGCACCGACTACGACCTGTACGACATCGACACGATGCTGCGCCTCCAGCAGTCCCACTCGTGGCTGTCGGTGCACCCGATCGTGGACGGCAGGACGCAGTTCCCGGACGCAGTCCTGGAGCACGGCCCGTGGAACTCCCACGACGCCTATCTCTCCGGCCCGCCCGGCATGATCCGCAGTGGCGTCGACGCTCTGAGGAACCTCGGGATTCCCGGTGACCGCATCCGCCACGACTCTCTCGAAGAGCTGGTGGCCGCGGGCGATTAGCGGTCGCCGCCCCGGCCGGGCGCGTCAGCCCAGGTCGTGGGCGTGCATGGCCCGTACGCCCTCGATGTTGCCGTCCAGGTAGTGCCGCAGCGACAGCGGTACCAGGTGCACCGCCGCGATCCCGACCCGGCTGAAGGGCACCCGTACGATCTCGTACTCGCCGCACGGCTCGTCGATTTCCGGGCCGTGCCGCCGTGCGGGGTCCATGGACTCCAGGCGGCAGACGAAGAAGTGCTGCACTTTCACGCCGGTGACTCCGCCGCCCGCGATGTGCTCGACGGTGTCGACGAAGCAGGGCACCACATCGGTGATCTTCGCGCCGAGTTCCTCGTCGAGCTCGCGGTGCAGCGCCTCGACGACGGTGGCGTCCTCGGGTTCGACGCCGCCGCCCGGTGTGAGCCAGTACGGGTCGACGCCCGGCTTGGTGCGCTTGATGAGGATCAGGTCGTCACCGTCGAGCAGGATGGCGCGTGCGGTGCGTTTGACCACGGGCCTCGCAGGTGCGGGGGTGGTTCCCTCGGGAAAAGAGGTGCCGGTCATGGCAATACAGTGGCCCACCTCACCCGTTCTGAAACTCCCCGCCTGAAACTCCCCGCGCCGCTGTTGTACGTCGCCTCAGGACCAGTCGGTCGCGGCGCGCAGCAGCCACTCGTGGGCCCGCGCGATGTGCGGAAGAGTGAGCGTGCCGGTGCGTACGGCGAGGAAGTAGGTCCGCAGGGGCGGCACGGGAGGGTCGAAGAGCGCCACGATCTCGCCCCGCTCCAGTGCCTCCTCGCACAGGTATCTGGGCAGTACGGCGAGTCCCGCGCCCGCAGCCGTGGCGTGCAGCACCGCCCGCAGGTCGGGTGCGACGACGGTGCCGGCCGTGGCCGGCCGGGCGTCGAAGACGGTGGTCCAGTAGCGGGTGACCAGCGGCAGCGACTCGTGTACCTCCACCACCGGCAGTTGTTCCAGTACCTGTGGTCCCTTGCGGCGCAGCAGACCCGGTCCGATCCTTCCGGCCCAGCGCGGGGCCGCGACCAGGACGTGCTCTTCGTCGCACAGGGCGGTCCCGGTGAGGACGGTGCCCCGCGGGCGGTCCGTGGAAATGGCCAGGTCGTGGTGGCCGGCGGCGAGGCCGTCCAGGGTCTCCTGGGCGTTGCCGAAGGAGGTGCGCAGGGCCAGGCCCTCGGTGATGAGCGGGGAGAGCGTGGGCAGGACGCGTAAGGAGGTGAACTCCGGCGGCCCGGCGAGGTGCAGGGTCCGTACGCCGGAATCCTCGTCGAGGCCCGTCTCGGTGATCTCGACGAGCGCGTCGAGGTGCGGCGCGGCCCGGTGCGCGAGCTCGTCGCCGACGGGTGTGGGCGTTACGCCGCGGGCCTGGCGCAGGAACAGCGGGCGCCCCACCTGTCGCTCCAGGGTGCGTATCTGGCTGGTCACGGCGGGCTGCGACAGGCCCAGGAGGGCGGCCGCGCGGGTGAAGGAACCGGCCCGGTGCACCGTGACGAACGTGCGGAGCAGAGCCAGGTCCATGGCGCGGTCTCCCGTCCCGGCGAGGTCGCCGACGGTCACAACTATAAATATGTCGATAGGTCTCTGTCGCTACCGTGATTGGACACTGACGCAGAGTCAACTAGCCTTGACCCCGCGGTTCTTCGCGCGTGGAACCGTGACGGTCCGAGCCATGAGGGGGGAGGCTCGGACCGTCCGTTGTACGCGGGGGCCGCGTCAGGGCGCCGCCTCTTCCAGCGCGCGCAGCACATCGGCCACCAGGTCGTCGGCGTCTTCGGCGCCGACGGAGAAGCGGATGAAGCCCTCCGGTACGGCGTCGCCGCCCCAGCGCCCGCGCCGCTCGGCGGTGGACCGTACGCCGCCGAAGCTGGTTGCGTCGTCGGCCAGCCGCAGCCCTTCCAGGAACCGCTCGGCGTACCGGCGGTCGGGCAGCGTGAAGGAGACGACGCAGCCGAAGCGGCGCATCTGGCGTGACGCGACGGCGTACGACGGATCACCGGGCAGTCCGGGGTGGCGCAGTGCGCTCACGGCGGGGTGTTCGCGCAGTGCCTCGGCGAGGGCCAGCGCGTTCGCGCCCTGCTTGTCGGCGCGCAGTTGGAGGGTGGCCAGGGAACGGTGCGCCAGCCAGGCCTCCATGGGGCCGGGGATGGCCCCGACGACCTTGCGCCAGCGCCGTACCCGCGCGGCAAGGCGGGCGTCGCGGCAGGCCACGTAGCCGAGCAGGACGTCGCCGTGGCCGGTGAGGCCCTTGGTGCCGCTGGCGACGGAGAAGTCCGCGCCCAGTTCCAGGGGGCGCTGGCCGAGTGGGGTGGCGAGGGTGTTGTCGACCGCCACGAGGGCTCCGGCGGCGTGCGCGGCGTCCGCGAGCCGGCGGATGTCGCACACGTCGAGCCCCGGGTTGGACGGCGTCTCGATCCACAGCAGCCGCGCCCCGTCGAGTTCGCCGAGCTGGGCGTCGCCGCCGGTGGGCGCGGTGCGCACCCGCACGTCGTACGCCGCCAGCTGTTCGCGTACGAGCGCGAGGGCCTGGTAGCCGTCGTCGGGCAGTACGGCCGTGTCGCCGGCCCGCGTCTGGGAGAGGAGCACGGCGGACACGGCGGCCATGCCGGAGGCGAAGACGACGGTTTCGACGCCCTCTTCCCCCGGTGCCTCCAGTTCGCCGATGGCCCGTTCCAGGTGGGTCCAGGTGGGGTTCTCGTCGCGTCCGTAGGTGTACGGTCCGGTCGGCTCGCCGGGCAGGTGGTAGTGCGCGGCGAAGACCGGTCCGGGAAGCGTCGGTTCGTACGCGACAGGTTCGGGAAGGCCCGCGCGCACCGCCCGGGTGCCGTCTCCGACCGTGGGGTTCTCGGAACCCATGCGTCAGTCCTTTTCCGGCAGGACGACGTTGAGGACCCACGAGACGATGCTGATGATCAGGCCGCCCAGTACGGCCGTCCAGAAGCCCTCGACGTGGAAGCTGAGGTCGAACGTGTCGGCCAGCCAGGAGGTCAGCAGCAGCATCAGCGCGTTGATGACCAGGGTGATCAGGCCGAGCGTGAGGATGAACAGCGGCAGCGTCAGCAGCTTCACGACGGGCTTGACGAGGAAGTTCACCAGGCCGAAGAGGAGCGCGATGATGATCAGTGTCAGCGCCTTGTTGCCGGTGCTGTCGCCGGTGAGCGTGATGTCGTGGAGGAGCCAGATGGCTACTGCCAGAGCCCCTGCGTTGGCGATCGTCTTGACTAGGAAATTCATCATGTGTCTGATCGTGGCAGACATGATCGGCGCCGGACACCGGCGCACGACTGGCCGAGGGGCGGACGGACGATGAAGGCATTCCGACTGGACGAGCTGGAGGCGGAGCGCGCCGCCAACGAAGGTGCGTACCTGCAGTTCCTGAGGGAAAGGAACATGTCGGTCGGCCTGTACGCGCTGAACGCGGGTGAGAGCGACCCGCAGCAGCCGCACCGCGAGGACGAGGTGTACTTCGTCGTCAGCGGGCGCGCCTCGATCACCGTCGGTATGGAGACGACGCAGGTGGGGCGGGGCAGTGTGGTGTACGTACCGGCGGGGGTGCCGCACAAGTTCCACCACATCAGCGAGGATCTGCGGGTGATGGTCGTCTTCTCGCCGCCCGAGAGCTGACGGGCGGGCCGGCGGCCGGAATCCGGGGCTCCTGATCGGGGATCCCTAGGGGGCCGGTCAGGGGTCTTCAAGGGATGCGGGTGCCCCGCGGGCTGCCTCTTCGCCCCTAGCATCGAGGTCAGGAAGAAGTGCTGCGAGGGAGAAGAGGGAAAGCGATGGCTGTGCGGGAGATATTCGCGGGGATGCCGTGGTGGGTGAAGTGGGTCGCGGTGCCCGTCATCGCGCTGGTCGTGTTCGGCGGCGTCATCCTGAGCGCCATCGGTGTGCTGATCGGTTTCCTGTTCAAGGTGCTGGTCTTCGTCGCGCTGGTGGGCGGACTGATTTACGGCGTACGCAAGTTCATGGCCTCGTCCTCGTCGTCGCGCAGCGACTGGTAGCCCGTACGGCCGTTAGCCCAGCCGGGGGATCCGCAGCCCGAGCACTCTGCGCGACGGGACTGGGCGGTTAGGGTGACGACTCTCTGATGCCTCAGGCGGGCGCCCGGCCCGTCGGTACGCCTGGGGGTGTGTCCTGTGGCCACGGCACAAACGGCCGCCGCTCCGCCGACTCCGACGACGCCGGCTCCGGCTTTGACGCCGGCGCCGGCGCCGGCTCCGACCCTGGAGCAGTCGGACCATTACGCGCTGCGGTGGGCGGCCTGCTCGGCTCGTTCGCATTCTCTATCAGTATCTGAAATGTCACTCCTTGTTTCTCTCCTTGTGCTGCAAGCACGATGGGTTTTGCGGCCAGTTCACTAGGTGCGGGGTAAGCGATGCGCGAGTCGGTTCAGGCAGAAGTCATGATGAGTTTCCTGGTCTCGGAGGAGCTCTCTTTCCGGATCCCGGTGGAGCTCCGGTACGCGACCGGGGACCCGTACGCGGTCCGAATGACGTTCCATCTGCCCGGCGATGATCCCGTCACGTGGGCGTTCGGCCGTGAGCTGCTTGTCGACGGTCTCGCCAAGCCGTGCGGCGAAGGCGATGTGCACATCGGGCCGGCCGACCCGGAAGAGCTCGTGGATGTTCACATCCGCCTTCAGGTGGCCGGGGACCGTGCGCTGTTCCGGGCGAGCGCCGCTCCGCTGGTGGCCTTCCTCGACCGTACGGACAGGCTGGTGCCGCTGGGACAGGAGTGCGCCCTCGGGGACTTTGAGGGAAACCTGGACGAAGCGCTCGGCCGCATCCTCGCCGAGGAGCAGAACGCCGGCTGAGCGCGCCCCGCACCGGGCGGCAGGTCAGCGCTTGCGGCGCCGTCCCTTGCCGCCACCGCCGAATCCACCGCCGAATCCGCCGCTGAATCCGCCGCCGGGACCGCCACTGCCGCGTGCGGGTGAAGCGGCAGCAGGTCCGTCCGGTGCCGGCCGGTCGGCCGAAACGACCAGCGCCGCCAGCGCGGTCGTTACCGGCACCGAGGCGACCAGACCGATCGAGCCGACCAGTGTCCGTACGATCTCCTCCGCGACCAGCTCGCTGTTGGCGACCGTACCGACGCTGCTCTGCGCGATGGAGAACAGCAGCAGCAGGGGCAGGGCGGCGCCCGCGTACGCCAGGACGAGGGTGTTGACGACGGACGCGATGTGGTCGCGGCCGATGCGGATACCTGCCCGGTAGAGGGCGCGGGGGCCCATCGACGGGTCCGCCTGGTGGAGTTCCCAGACCGCCGACGTCTGGGTGACCGTCACGTCGTCGAGCACACCGAGCGAGCCGATGATGACGCCCGCGAGCAGCAGGCCGCTCATGTCGATGTCCGGGTAGAGGCCGTGGATGAGCCCGGTGTTGTCGTCCGTGTTGCCGCTGAGGTACGCCCAGCCGATGAACAGGGAGCCGAGCAGCCCGATCAGCAGCAGCGAGATGAGTGTGCCGACTACGGCGACGGACGTACGGGCGGTCAGGCCGTGGCAGGCGTAGAGCGCGATCAGCATGATGGCGCTCGCCCCGACGACCGCGACGACCAGCGGGTTCGACCCCTGGAGGATCGCGGGGAGGATGAACAGCGTCAGGATCGCGAAGGACACGGCGAGCGCGATCAGCGCCATCAGGCCCTTCATGCGGCCGACGACGATCACCGCGAGCGCGAAGATGCCGGCCAGCAGTGCCATCGGGAACCCGCGGTCCACGTCCGTCACCGAGTACTGGAGGTCGCGGGGCGCGTCGGGCGCGTACGCCACCACCACGCCCTGCCCCTCGTTGAGCTGTCTCGGCGCGTCCGGCTGGACGATCTCGGTGAAGGTACGGCCCTTGTCCTTGCCGGACGTGACCTCGACCGTCGCCCTCTCGCAGGTGCCCTGCTGCGCCTGCTGGGCCTCGCGGCCGGACGGCGTGGACGTGTCGCCGGTCGGTGGCACCTGGGCGGCGTTCACGTCTTTGCAGTCGACCTGCTGAACGTCCATGACCCTGCCCGACACGGTCTGCCGGTCGAAACCGACACCGGTGCGCTCGTGTTCGGGCGCGCCGCCGGGCCAGAGCACGACGAGGCCGATGAAAACGGCCGTGGCGAAGGGGATCAGCACCGCCGCGATGACCTTGCGCAGGTGCTTGGAGACGGGCGCGGCGGGCCCGTGACTGTGGGTGTGGCCGTGGATTTCGGGCGTTGGCTGAGGGGTGGGCTGTGGGGACGTCACCGACCGATCATCGCAAGAACGGAGGGGGCCCTCTGTTCAGCGCGCCAGAAAGGACGCTAGCGTGGGGGCACCTTTGCACACGCGGGAGCTCGGAGCACCGGGCTGAGAGGGCGCTGACCTTCGTACGCAAATCCGTACGAAAGCCGCTGCGTCGACCGCCGAACCTGTTACCGGGTAATGCCGGCGTAGGGAGTAGGTCTCATGACCACAGCGGATGCACACACGCCTGCCACCAGCCAGGACGGCCGCAAGCCGGGCTGGCACAAGGGGTACGTGACGGGGCCCGAGGGCTCTCGTTCGGATCTTCGCGTGCCGGTTCGGCAGGTGCACCTCACCAACGGGAAGGACGTGACGCTGTACGACACGTCCGGCCCGTACACCGACCCCACCATCGAGACGGATGTACGCCGCGGACTCGCGCCGCTGCGTGAGAACTGGATCATCGGTCGCGGCGACACCGAGGAGTACGCGGGCCGCCCGGTCCGTCCCGAGGACGACGGGATCAAGCACACGTCGCCGCGCGGGGGACTGCGTAACCTCGACGCGGTCTTCCCCGGCCGTCCGCGCCAGCCCCGCAGGGGCCGCGACGGCCAGGCCGTCACGCAGCTCGCGTACGCCCGCCGCGGGGACATCACGCCCGAGATGGAGTTCGTGGCGATCCGGGAGAACGTGGCGCCCGAGGTCGTACGGGAGGAGATCGCGGCGGGCCGCGCGGTCCTGCCGGCGAACGTCAACCACCCGGAGATCGAGCCGATGATCATCGGCAAGCGGTTCCTGGTGAAGGTCAACGCCAACATCGGCAACTCCGCCGTCACCTCCTCCATCGAGGAGGAGGTGGACAAGATGACGTGGGCCACCAAGTGGGGCGCCGACACGGTCATGGACCTGTCGACCGGCCGCAACATCCACACCACCCGCGAGTGGGTGCTGCGCAACTCCCCCGTCCCGATCGGCACCGTTCCGCTCTACCAGGCCCTCGAAAAGGTCGACGGCCGCGCGGAGGAGCTGACCTGGGAGATCTACAAGGACACGGTCATCGAGCAGGCCGAGCAGGGCGTCGACTACATGACGGTCCACGCCGGTGTGCGGCTGCCGTACGTCCCGCTGACCGCCCGCCGCAAGACCGGCATCGTCTCGCGCGGCGGTTCGATCATGGCCGCGTGGTGCCTCGCGCACCACAAGGAGTCGTTCCTGTACGAGAACTTCGAGGAGCTGTGCGACATCCTCGCGGCGTACGACGTGACGTACTCGCTCGGCGACGGCCTGCGGCCCGGATCGATCGCGGACGCCAACGACGAGGCGCAGTTCGCCGAGTTGAGGACCCTTGGGGAACTCAACACGATCGCCAAGCGTCATAACGTGCAGACGATGATCGAGGGTCCTGGTCACGTCCCGATGCACAAGATCAAGGAGAACATCGACCTCCAGCAGGAGATCTGCGAGGAGGCCCCCTTCTATACGCTCGGCCCGCTCACGACGGACGTGGCCCCGGCGTATGACCACATCACCTCCGGCATCGGGGCGGCGATGATCGCGTGGTGGGGCACGGCCATGCTCTGCTACGTGACGCCCAAGGAGCACCTGGGTCTGCCCAACCGTGACGACGTGAAGACCGGCGTCATCACCTACAAGATCGCGGCCCATGCCGCGGATCTCGCCAAGGGGCACCCGGGAGCGCAGGAGTGGGACGACGCGCTGTCGGACGCCCGCTTCGAGTTCCGCTGGGAGGACCAGTTCAACCTGGCTCTGGACCCGGACACGGCGCGGTCGTTCCACGACGAGACGCTGCCCGCCGAGCCGGCGAAGACCGCGCACTTCTGCTCGATGTGCGGTCCGAAGTTCTGCTCGATGAAGATCAGCCAGGACATCCGGCGTGAGCACGGCGGCACGCAGGACGAGATCGAGGCCGGCATGGCGGAGAAGTCCAAGGAGTTCGCCGCCGCCGGCAACCGGGTGTACCTCCCGATCGCCGACTGATCCGTCCGCCCCGTCCGCCCCCTCGTCATGTCCGTCCCGTCCGCCCCTCGCCCCGGCCACTGTCAGTGGGTGCCGCTACGTTGGCGGCAGATCTGATGACAGGAGGCCAGGGGTGGGCGGGGCGGGGGCAGTTGTGGAGATCGCCTACGGCGAGGGGTGGGACCTCGCGGCGCGTACGCTGCTGGGGCCGCTGGCCCCCGAGGCTGCGAGGGCTCGGGACGAGGCCGGGCTGCCGTACGCCGTGGTCTGCCGGGTACCGGGCGGGGACGGTCCCGCGGAGGTCCGCCTGGTTTCGTGGCGGGACCACTACGCGGGTGTGTGGGTGTACGACGAACAGGGCCGGCGTACGCAGCGCATCGAGCTGCGACTCCTCGACGGGGACCGGCTGTTCCGCCGGAAGACGGACAGCTGGCTCTACGCGGGCCCGGACATGCCGGAGTTCGACCGCGCGTGCCCCCGCGAGACGGTGTGGCTGCTTCCCGACGGGCGGGGGAGCACCTCGTGGCAGCCCAAGGGAGAGAAGGGCTCCACGCTCACCACCACGGCCGACGTTTCCGAGGATCAGCGGTGGCTGGACCGGCCGTCGTTCCGCGACTGGCCGCTGTTCTGCGCGCAGCGGCGGGGATGGGCCGGGCCGGTGGTGTTCCACGACGCCGACGAGCCCGAGGGTGGTGCGGTCGGCCGCCCGCAGGACGCGTGGCGCCCTCCCCGGCCGGCCGGTCCCGACTACCTGGAGGCGCTGTTCCGGCCCGGTACGCGCATGTCCACCCGTCACTTCTCCGACATGACCGTCCTGGAACCGCTCCGCTGCGGAACACTGCGCGTCCCCAGCGGCGTGCTGGCCGTCGACTGTCCCTGCAACGACGGGGGGCCGAGAATAACGGTGACCGTCCCGCCGGGTGCGTACGCACTCGAAGAGGCGCGGGTGAGCGTCGGTTACGACTGCGAGTGGGCCGGCGGCTGGGTGACCCGTACGGACGCGACGGCGGTCCGGCTGCGGCTGGGCGACGCCCCCGCCGCGTCCTGGGACATGGCTCTGGGAGAGGACGACGACATCCGGCTGCTCGGGGACGACGAGGCGTACGGCTTCGAAACGGACGCGGCGACCGGCTGCTTCGCCGATGCCGCGGCCTGGGGGCCCTTGCGGGGGCTCTTCGAGCGGGCCCTGGTCCACAACGACCCGCACGCCGGCGAGCACCTCTCGGACTCCATGTACATACTGCGGACCACCGACAAGGCCACGGCGGCCGATCTCGTCGCCTTCGCGACGTGCGGGGACGGCACGTATTCGGTCTGGGTGGGGCGATCGGAGGCCGCGGAGATCGTCTGCGTCGACGTGGTGCTGGACTACCTGCCCGACCTCAAGGTGCACGGACCGGCCGGATCGCCACCGGCGCGGGCCCGCGCGCGGTAACGGAACAGGCAACCACCGCCCACCACTTGAGGTGGGCGCTGTGCTGGGCATGGTGTTCGCCACGTTGTTTCAACAGCCCTTGCAGGACGCCTGGTTCAGGATCCGCAGGGGCTCGGCGAGCGCGGTGCGCAGCATGCGCTCCCGTGGTGAGCCCAGCCGCGCCTGGACCACGTTCGCACTGGGGCCGCTCCACACCTCCGCCTTGATCGTGGAGGGCGACGGTGGAACGCGCGCAGGCGCAGATCGTCCGGCGGCTCCCGTAGTTACTCGGGTTTGTGATCGGGGCCACCGAAGTCGGGGCTGGAGAAGTCCGGGCTGGAGAAGCTCGGGCGTGGCCCCGGTGTGGTGCCGCCGTCCGGGCCGGGGCTGCTGTAGTCGGGTCGCGAGTACCCCAGGTCGGGGATACGGCCGGCGGGCCGGCGCGGCGCCGGGGCGGCCGGGCCCGTGCCCGGTTCGGCCAGGGCGGCCCGCAGGAAAGGTACGACGCCCCGTTCCAGCAGGGCGTGGCGCCACGCCTCGCCGGCCCGTTCCACCTCTGGGTTCCGCTCGCCTCCCCGTCCGTCGCGGTACGCCGTCGAGCCGTTGCGCAGGGCCGTCAGGAGCAGGCCGACGGCGGCGGCCAGGAAGCCCGCGGCCGCGAGCGCCGCGAAGATCCAGCCGGCCGTCAGCAGAGTCCGGGCGAAGGCCGGTTCGGGCGTGAGCATGGTGAGGAGGTATCCGGCGATCAGGAAGATCACGGAGGCGGTGCCCGCCAGTACGGGGGTCAGAACGGCGACGACGGCGGCCGCGCCCGCGCCCGTCGTCTCCGTCGTGGCGTCGCCCATGGCGAGGACGGAGCCGGCGTTGTCGGCCGCCGCGGGAGGCGTGCGCATTTCCTCGCGGACCTTTACGTAATGGTCGTATTCGGCGGCCGCCGCCGCGGCGATGAGCGCACTGGCGTTCATTGCCATGGTGCGCAGCTGGGTCGAGTTCAGCCGTTGCCCGATGGTGGAGAGTTCCGGGCGGTGGTGAGCGGTGCGCAATGCCTCGTCGAGAACGCGTTCGAATTCCGGGCGGTCCTCGGCCAGCAGGTGCGGAGCGCTGCTGTTCATGTGCATCCCCCGATGCTCCGTAGGGCCGGAATACCCGCCATGGGCGGGTAATGGGGCGGAAACGGAGGAGAGCCTGCTACGGATAAGCCGATGGTAGAGCGCCTACGGCACGGGGTGACAGGGGGTTTCCGGAAATAGGCCCAGTGGTAAGTGCGGCATGTATATGGCCGCGCTTGCCCCCGCGAAGTTCAGTTATGCAGGGGGAGTTGGACCACCAGCAGCTTTCCGGCCATGGTCACGCCGCCGTCCATGGCGATGGCGAGCCCGTCGGCGTACACGTGGGGACCCTCCACGACCGGTCCGGAATTGTCCTCGTCGTCGTCCGCGCTCTCATTGCCCACCTCGCCCAGCAGGTAGGGGATGGGGCTGTGACCATGGACGATGCGTTCGCCGCCGTACGCGTCGAGGAGCTCGCGCACGGCCTGGGCGCCGCCCTCGTCGCGGAAGGCGAAGCGTTTGGTGAGCTTGCGGAAAACGTCCCAGCACTCGTCGGCGTCGTTGCGGGTGAGAATGGCGTGGACTGTGTCGTTCACGTCCTCGATGGTGCTGCCGTAGTCGAGATAGGCGGTGGTGTCGGAGTGCGTCAGCAGATGCGCGTCTTCCAGTGCGATCGCGTCGAGGCGGGACATCCACTGCAGGTGTACGTCCTGGAGCCGGTCCATGTCGGCCTTCTGGCCGCCGTTGAGCAGCCAGGCGGCCTGGAACGTGGCGGTGCCCGCACCGGAGTTGACCGGGGTGTCGCCGAACCGCTTGGCGCCGATGAGCAGCAGCTCGTGGTTGCCCATGAGGGCTTTGCAGTAGCCGCCGGCGGCCGCGGCCTCGGCGGACAGCCGCATCACCAGGTCGATGACGCCGATCCCGTCGGGCCCGCGGTCCGTGAAGTCGCCGAGGAACCAGAGGCGGGCGTTGCCGGCCGCCCAGCGGCCCTCGGCGTCGATGAGGCCCTGCTCGGCGAGGGCGGCGTACAACTCGTCCAGGTAGCCGTGCACATCGCCGACGACGAAGAGCGGGCCGAGGCCCTCGCCGGCGGCGGGCCGCGGCTCGGGGCCGGGCCGCACCGACACCTGGAGTGTGTCGCCGGGGCCGCCGCGGCTGATCACCGGGAGGTCGCGCTGGGTGGGTGTGTACCCCTCCGGCTCCTCGTCGACGGCGTAGGGACCGCCGTAGGTGCTCCCGTAGTCGGTCCCGTAGGCGTCCGTGTGCGCGGGATCGGGGGCCTGTGCGTACGGCGGTACGCGGAAGTCCCGCAATGTAGCCGTCCGCACTGCGGGTCCCTGACCGGCCCCCTGAGTCATCGACCCCTCCACCACCGTCGCGCGCCGCCGTACACCTTTGGGTCCCACCTGGTCGTGGTTGGTCCGCGGTGTCGTGCGCCCATCATAGGAATGAGGCTCGTGCTCTGTGACGCACCAGGGGTGGTGAATCCGGATGCGCACCTGGTTTTCCGGTTGTTTCGTCCCAATTGGGGAGGTCAGTCCCCGGAAGGTGAGCGCGGCGGACTCACCGTGGTGCGTGGCGGTCGGCGCTGCGAGGACGTCCGGACGATGAGTTCGGTCGGTATGACCTGTTCGACGGGGCGGTCGGTGTTGATGCCCTCGATGGCGTCGATGAGGAGCTGGACCACGGCTGTGCCGATGCGCCGCGGCTTCAGCGAGAGCGTGGTGATGGGCGGTTCGGTGGCGGCGTACACGGTGGACTCGCTGCAGCAGACGAGTAGCAGGTCCTCGGGTACGCGCAGTCCGTAGCGGCGGGCTGCGGCGAGCAGGTCGGTGCCGTTGGGGTCGAAGAGCCCGTACACGGCGTCGGGCCGGTCCGGGCGGGCGAGCAGCCGGTCGGCGGCGACGGCGCCCGCGCAGGGGTCGTGCGCGGGGTAGGACTCGTAGACCGGGTCCTGGCCGACGCGCTCGCACCAGCGCAGGTACGCGTCGGTGGACAGGCGGGTGTAGGTGTCGGTGGTGTTGCCGGTGAGCAGCCCGATGCGGCGGGCTCCGGCTTCGGCGAGGTGGTCGAGCAGGTCGAGGACGGCTGCTTCGTGGTCGTTGTCGACCCAGGCGGTCACGGGCAGGGTGCCGGCGGGCCGGCCGTCGGATACGACGGGAAGGCCCTGGCGTACGAGTTCGGTGACGACCGCGTCGTGGTCGGAGGGGTCGATGACGACGGTGCCGTCGAGGGCGACGTTCGACCAGACGTCGTGCCGGGAGGTGGCGGGGAGGATGACGAGGGCGTACCCGCGGGCGAGCGCGGCCGAGGTCGCGGCTCTCGCCATTTCGGCGAAGTACGCGAATTCGGTGAAGGTGAAAGGTTCATCCCCGTACGTGGTCACGGTCAGGCCGATGAGGCCCGACTTGCCGGTACGGAGGGTTCTGGCCGCCGCGGAGGGGCGGTAGCCCAGTCTCTCGGCGACCTCGCGAACATGGCTGCGGGTGGCGTCCGGGAGCCGGCCCTTGCCGTTGAGCGCGTCGGAGACCGTCGTGATGGAGACGCCGGCTGCGGCGGCTACGTCCCGAATGCCCGCTCGTCCTTGCCGGGTGCTCCGCCGGGGGGGTTCCGTCCGGCTCACCTGATGCTTCCCTGCTGCTGTCATGGCGAGCTGATAGTAGAGCTCGGGCGTGTGGTTAGGGCGGAAGCATATGCAGTTGTTGACAGGCACGTTTCTGCAAGGTGCAATCCCCCTAATGGCCTGTGATTAAAAGGCAGTTGGGAAAGTCGGCCGGTGAGTCACGCTTGTCGACCGGCACGGTCGTGCCAAGTGGCCCAGGTTTCGGAGAGGTCTCAACTCACCTTCACGGGGGACGCGCGCCACGGCGTGCGCCACCGGCGCGCACTACGGCAGGGAGCGCTCCCCCCATTCCGTACGCCTGACTGTTCGCAGGGGAGCCCAATCCTCATAAGGTGAGCAGCATTGGTGGTACGTACGGTCGAGGAGGACCCGAAGTGAGCGAGACGAGCCCCAAGCTGCGTGCGGTGCTGGACGGCATTCCCACCTACAAGCCGGGGAAGCCCGCCGCCGCGGGGGGACCGGTGGCGTACAAGCTGTCCTCCAACGAGAACCCGTATCCGCCGCTGCCCGGCGTGCTGGAGGGCGTGATCGCCGCCGCCGGGAACTTCAACCGGTACCCGGACATGGCCTGCACCGGTCTGATGAACGAGCTCGCGAACCGGTTCGGGGTTCCCGTGTCGCACATCGCGACTGGCACGGGTTCCGTCGGGGTGGCGCAGTCGCTGCTCCAGGCGACCTCGGGGCCCGGTGACGAGGTGATCTACGCGTGGCGGTCGTTCGAGGCGTACCCGATCATCACGCGGATCAGTGGCGCTACGGCGGTTGAGGTGCCGCTGACCTCCGGTGACGTGCACGATCTGGACGCGATGGCCGAAGCGATCACCGAGCGGACCCGGCTGATCTTCGTCTGCAACCCCAACAATCCGACCGGCACGGCCGTGCGCAGGGCCGAGCTGGAGCGCTTCTTGGACCGGGTGCCCTCGGATGTGCTGGTGGTGCTGGACGAGGCGTACCGGGAGTTCGTCCGGGACGAGGAGGTGCCGGACGGGATCGAGCTCTACCGCAGCCGCCCGAATGTGACGGTGCTGCGTACCTTCTCCAAGGCGTACGGGCTGGCCGGCCTGCGGGTCGGTTTCGCCGTGGCGCACGAGCCGGTGGCGGCAGCGCTGCGCAAGACGGCGGTGCCCTTCGGTGTGAGCCAGCTCGCGCAGGACGCGGCGGTGGCCTCGCTGCGGGCCGAGGACGAGCTGCTCGGCCGGGTCGGCTCGCTGGTCTGCGAGCGCAAGCGGGTGTACGAGGCGCTGGTCAAGCAGGGCTGGACCGTGCCCGACACGCAGGCGAACTTCGTCTGGATGCGGCTCGGGGAGCGTACGGCCGCCTTCGCGGCGGCCTGCGAGAAGGCCGGCGTCGTCGTCCGGCCCTTTCCGGGTGAGGGCCTGCGGGTCACGATCGGTGAGGACGAGGCCAACGACATCTTCCTGCACGCCGCAGAGGCCTTCCGTAAGGAGCTGTAGGTCACACCGGGGACTCCCCTGAGGCGACCCAGCCTTGCTTCTGAGGGCTGCGGCCCCTATATCCCTTGCTTTCCTGTGCCCCCGTGCGCCTTTTCGGCGCTCTTCGGGGGCACAGTTGTACCCCCCGGCCGTCGGACGGAAAACGAGTGTGCGCCATACTGGAGCTTGTGAATGTGAACGCGTTCACAAGGTCCCATGCGTTCCGGGCGATACGAAGGAGATGACGACGTGGACCTGGCTCTGGCGCCGGAGACTCTCGCTCGATGGCAATTCGGCATCACCACCGTCTATCACTTCCTCTTCGTCCCCCTGACGATCTCGCTCGCCGCGCTCACCGCAGGGCTGGAAACCGCCTGGGTGCGTACGCAGAAGGAGAAGTACCTCAGGGCCACGAAGTTCTGGGGCAAGCTCTTCCTGATCAACATCGCGATGGGTGTCGTCACCGGCATCGTCCAGGAGTTCCAGTTCGGCATGAACTGGTCCGACTACTCGCGCTTCGTGGGAGACGTCTTCGGGGCGCCGCTCGCCTTCGAGGCCCTGATCGCCTTCTTCTTCGAGTCCACCTTCATCGGGCTGTGGATCTTCGGCTGGGACAAGCTGCCGAAGAAGATCCACCTGGCCTGTATATGGATGGTCTCGATCGGCACGGTCCTCTCCGCGTACTTCATCCTCGCGGCCAACTCCTGGATGCAGCACCCGGTCGGCTACCGCATCAACGAGGAGCGCGGCCGGGCCGAGCTCACCGACTTCTGGCGCGTCCTCACCCAGGACACCGCGCTCACCCAGTTCTTCCACACCATCACGGCCGCGTTCCTCGTCGGCGGCGCGTTCATGGTCGGCATCGCCGCCTTCCACCTGGCGCGCAGGAAGCACATACCGGTGATGCGGACCTCGCTGCGGCTCGGCCTGATCACCGTCGTGATCGCCGGAATGCTCACCGCCGTCAGCGGCGACCTGCTCGGCAAGGTCATGTTCAAGCAGCAGCCGATGAAGATGGCCGCCGCCGAGGCGCTCTGGGACGGCGAGGCGCCGGCGCCGTTCTCCGTCTTCGCGTACGGAGACGTCGACGCCGGCCACAACAAGGTCGCCGTCGAGATCCCCGGCCTGCTGTCCTTCCTCGCCAACGGCGACTTCTCCTCGAACGTCCCCGGCATCAACGACGTCAACAAGGCCGAGCAGGAGAAGTTCGGGCCCGGCGACTACCGGCCCAACATCCCCGTCGCGTACTGGGGCTTCCGCTGGATGATCGGGTTCGGCATGGCGTCCTTCACGCTCGGGCTGCTCGGCCTGTGGCTGACGCGCAAGAAGTTCATGCTGCCGGCGGCGCTGCGGACCGGCGACGCCGAAGTGCCGAATCTGGTGCTCTTCAGGAAGGCGCTCAGCGCCAAGCACTCGCGGTGGTACTGGATCCTCGCGCTGTGGACCATGGGCTTCCCGCTGATCGCCAGCTCGTGGGGCTGGATCTTCACCGAGATGGGCCGCCAGCCCTGGGTCGTGTACGGCGTGCTGCGCACCAGCGACGCGGTCTCCCCCGGCGTCTCGCAGGGCGAGGTCATCGCCTCGATGACCGTCTTCACGCTCCTCTACGCGATCCTCGCCGTGATCGAGGTCAAGCTCCTCCTGAAGTACGTCAAGGCCGGACCGCCCGAACTCACGGAGGCCGACCTCAACCCGCCCACCAAGATCGGCGGCGACCACGTGGACGCCGACCGGCCGATGGCCTTCTCGTACTGAGGACTGAGGAGCTGAGGTATGGAACTCCACGACGTCTGGTTCGTGCTCATCGCCGTTCTGTGGACCGGCTACTTCTTCCTGGAGGGCTTCGACTTCGGTATCGGGGTCCTGACGAAGCTGCTCGCCCGTGACCGCAAGGAGAAGCGGGTTCTCATCAACACCATCGGACCCGTCTGGGACGGCAACGAGGTGTGGCTGCTGAGCGCGGGCGGTGCGACCTTCGCCGCCTTCCCCGAGTGGTACGCCACGCTCTTCTCCGGGTTCTACCTGCCGCTGCTGCTGATCCTGCTCTGCCTGATCGTGCGCGGTGTGGCCTTCGAGTACCGGGTCAAGCGGACCGGGGAGCGCTGGCAGACCAACTGGGAGCACGCGATCTTCTGGACCTCGCTGCTGCCCGCGTTCCTGTGGGGCGTGGCCTTCGGCAACATCGTGCGCGGCGTGAAGATCGACGCGCAGATGGAGTACGTCGGCACCCTGGGCGACCTGCTCAACCCGTACGCACTGCTGGGCGGACTCCTCACCCTGACGCTCTTCACCTTCCACGGTGCGGTCTTCGCCGGGCTCAAGACGCTGGGCGGGATCCGGGAGCGGGCACGGAAGCTGGCGCTCAAGCTCGGGGTCGCCTGTGGTGTGCTGGCCGTTGCCTTCCTGGGCTGGACGCAGCTCGACAACGGTGACGCGACGAGCCTCGTCGCGATGGCGGTGGCGGTGCTGGCGCTCGTCGCGGCGATCGGATTCACGGCTGCCGGGCGTGAGGGCTGGGCGTTCGCGCTGTCGGGGGTGGCCATCGTGGCCGCGGTCGCGATGCTCTTCCTGACGCTGTTCCCGAACGTCATGCCGTCCTCGCTGGACCCGGCCTGGAGCCTTACGGTCACCAACGCGTCCTCCACGCCGTACACCCTGAAGATCATGACCTGGTGCGCCGGGATCGCGATGCCGGTGGTGCTGCTGTACCAGGGCTGGACGTACTGGGTGTTCCGCAAGCGGATCGGCACGCAGCACATCGCCGATGCGCACTAGTGGGGGATGTTTCACGTGAAACCGATCGACCCGCGTCTGCTCCGGTACGCCCGCGCCACCCGCCTCTTCCTGGGGGCGGTGGTGGTCCTCGGCCTGGCCGGAGCGGGCCTGGTCGTCGCCCAGGCCATGCTCATCGCCGAGGTGGTGGTGGGGGCGTTCCAGCGCGGCCTGGACGGTACGGAGCTGCGTACGCCGCTGCTGCTCTTGGCGGCGGTAGCGCTGGGGCGCGCCCTGGTGGCGTGGCTTACGGAACTGGCCGCGCACCGGGCGAGTGCGGCGGTCAAGTCGGAGCTGCGGGGGCGGCTGCTTGAGCGGGCCGTGGCGCTGGGGCCGGGGTGGCTGAGTCAGCAACGGGTGGGGTCGTTGGTGGCGCTGGCCACGCGGGGCGTCGACGCGCTGGACGACTACTTCTCGCGGTACTTGCCGCAGCTCGGGCTCGCGGTCGTCGTACCGGTGGCGGTGCTCGCCCGGATCGTGACCGAGGACTGGGTCTCGGCGGCGGTGATCGTGGGGACGCTGCCGCTGATCCCGCTGTTCATGGTCCTGATCGGGTGGGCCACCCAGGCGCGGATGGACCGGCAGTGGCGGCTGCTGTCGCGGCTGTCCGGGCACTTCCTGGATGTCGTGGCCGGGCTGCCGACGCTCAAGGTGTTCGGGCGGGCGAAGGCGCAGGCGGAGTCGATCCGTTCGATCACGGCCGAGTACCGGCAGGCGACCATGCGCACGCTGCGCATCGCGTTCTTGTCGTCGTTCGCGCTGGAGCTGCTCGCGACGCTGTCGGTGGCGCTGGTCGCGGTGGGCATCGGTATGCGGCTGGTGCACGGAGACCTGGATCTGTACACGGGGCTGGTGATTCTGGTGCTGGCGCCCGAGGCGTATCTGCCGCTGCGGCAGGTCGGGGCGCAGTACCACGCGGCGGCGGAGGGGCTGGCCGCCGCGGAGGAGATCTTCGAGGTACTGGAGACGGAGCCGCGGCGGGCGGCGGGCGGCGCGGACGCGCCGACCGGGACGCTGCGGGTGGAGGGTGTGACGGTCCGCCACGCCGGGCGGACCGAGGCGTCGCTGGACTCGGCGTCGCTGGTGGTGCGTGAAGGCGAGACGGTCGCGGTCGTCGGGCCGAGCGGGGTCGGCAAGAGCACGCTGCTGAATGTGCTGCTCGGGTTCGCCCCGGTGGACGAGGGACGGGTGGCCGTCGGCGACGGGCCGGGCGCCGTGGACCTCGCGACCGTGTCGATGGAGCGGTGGCGGGAGCGAATCGCGTGGGTGCCGCAGCGGCCGCATCTGTTCGCGGGA
Organism: Streptomyces flavidovirens DSM 40150; assembly: GCF_000429085.1. Lineage (GTDB taxonomy): Bacteria > Actinomycetota > Actinomycetes > Streptomycetales > Streptomycetaceae > Streptomyces > Streptomyces flavidovirens. Next base: position 20,007 of record NZ_AUBE01000026.1, read on the forward strand.
ACGGTCGCCGAGAACGTACGGCTGGCGCGGCCGGACGCGGATGACGCGGCGGTCGTCGCGGCTTTGCGGGACGCCGGGGCGTACGACTTCGTGGCGGCGCTCCCCCAGGGCGTCGAGACGCGGCTCGGGGAGGACGGCGCGGGGCTGTCGGCCGGGCAGCGGCAACGGCTCGCCCTCGCGCGGGCGTTCCTCGCCGACCGGCCGCTGCTACTGCTGGACGAGCCGACGGCGAACCTGGACGGGGAGACGGAAGCGGGGATCGTCGACGCGGTACGGAGGCTGGCGGCGGGGCGCAGCGTGGTGCTGGTGGTGCACCGGCCGGCGCTGCTGGCTGTGGCGGACCGGGTCGTGGAGCTGGGGGGTCCGTGGGGGGCGGGCGGTGGGGGCGTGGGCGTGGGTGCGGGTGCGGATGCGGCCGTCGGGCGCCGTTTCGGGGCTGGCGGGTTTCCCACCCACCCGCCCGTTGAAGGGGGACGGCTTGTTGGGCGTTCCGGAGGCCCTGCGGGCCAGGGTGCGGGTGCGGAGGCGCGCTGCTCGGGAGCGGAGGGGTTTCCCATCCGCCCGCCCGTTGAAGGGGGACGGCTTGTTGGGCGTTCCGGAGGCCCTGCGGGCCAGAGTTCGGGTGCGGAGGCGCGCTGCTTCGGAGGGGAGGGGGTTCCCGCCCACCCGCCCGTTGGAGGGGGACGGGTCGTTGGGGGTTCCGGGGGCCCTGCGGGCCAGGGTGCGGAGGCGCGCTGCTTGGGAGCGGAGGGGGATAGTGACCGGGCGTCGGTTGGGGTGTTGAGGCGGGTTCGGGAGGGTGCTGGGGAGTTGCGTGGGCGGTTGGGGCTCGCGTTGGGGCTCGGGAGCCTTGCGCTCGGGTCGGCCGTGGGGCTCATGGCCGTCTCCGGATGGCTCATCTCCCGTGCCTCCGAGCAGCCCCCGGTGCTTTACCTGATGGTCGCCGTCACCGCTACCCGTGCCTTCGGCATCGGGCGCGCCGTCTTCCGGTACGCCGAGCGCCTCGTCGCGCACGACGCCGTACTGCGGATGCTCGCCGAAATGCGCGTCGCCGTGTACCGGCGCCTGGAGCGGATCGCGCCCGCCGGGCTGCGCGAGACCCGGCGCGGTGACCTGTTGTCCCGGCTCGTCGCCGATGTGGACGCGTTGCAGGACTACTGGCTGCGGTGGCTGCTGCCCGTCGGCAGCGCCGTTCTCGTAGGTGCGGGCTCCGTCGGGTTCACCGCCTGGCTGCTGCCCGAGGCCGGTGCGGTACTGGCCGCCGGGCTCCTCGTCGCCGGGGTGGGCGTGCCGTGGCTGAGCGGGGCCTGTGCCCGGCGGGCCGAGCGGCAACTGGCGCCCGCGCGCGGGGTGCTGGCGACGCGGGTCGCCGATCTGCTCGGCGGTACGGCCGAGCTGACCGTCGCCGGCGCGCTCAAGCGACGTATGGCAGGGGTCCGGGAAGCCGACGGGGCGCTGACGCGGATCGCTTCGCGAGGTGCGACCGCCACCGCCCTCGGCGGCGGGCTCTCCTCGCTGGCCTGCGGGCTGACCGTGGTGTTCGCCGCGCTCGCCGGGGTGCAGGCCGTCCACGACGGGCGGCTGTCGGGGGTGACGCTCGCCGTGGTCGTACTGACTCCGCTTGCCGCCTTCGAAGCCGTCACCGGGCTTCCGCTCGCCGTGCAGTACCGCCAGCGCGTCAAGCGCAGCGCGGAGCGCGTGTACGAGGTGCTGGACGCGCCCGTGCCGGTGCGTGAGCCGCAGACGCCCGCCGCCCGGCCCGCCTCACCCTTCCCGCTGGAGATGCGGGGGATTGGCGCCCGCTACGCCGGGCAGGATCGGGACGCGCTGGCCGGCCTCGACCTGACGCTGGAGGCCGGCCGGCGCATCGCCGTGGTCGGCCCCTCCGGCGCCGGTAAGACGACACTCGCCCAGGTGCTGCTGCGCTTCCTGGACGCGCGGGCGGGGACGTACAGGCTCGGCGGAACGGACGCTGCGGAGCTCGACGGCGACGACGTGCGTAGGCTCGTCGGCCTGTGCGCGCAGGACGCGCACCTGTTCGACAGCTCGGTACGGGAGAACCTCAGGCTGGCCAGGACCGACGCGTCCGAGCCGGAGCTCAGGGACGCCCTCGCCGCCGCCAGGCTGCTGACCTGGGTGGACGCTCTGCCCGACGGACTCGACACGATGGTCGGCGAACACGGCGCCCGCCTCTCCGGCGGCCAGCGCCAGCGCCTCGCACTGGCCCGCGCACTCCTCGCTGATTTCCCGGTCCTCGTACTCGACGAGCCCGCCGAGCACCTCGACCTGGCGACGGCGGACGCACTGACGGCCGACCTCCTGAAGGCCACGGAGGGCCGTACGACGCTGATCATCACGCACCGGCTCCAGGGCCTGGAGGCCGTGGACGAGGTGATCGTGCTGGACGGCGGCCGCGCCGTACAGCGCGGTCCGTACAGGCGGCTGGTGGAGGCCGAGGGGCCGCTGCGGCGGATGCTGGAGCGGGAGCTGGCGGCCGAACCGCTCGCAGCGGGCGAAGTGGGAGAAGTGGGAGAAGTGGGAGAAGAAGCCCGACTTTCGCCCTGAAATATGACTTATTAGGCTCTAGGCATGCCAGTGGAGGACGTGCCGGACCGGAACGACCACCTCGAAGCCGCCACGCGGGCCGCCCGCAGCCTGCAGGGCCTGCCCACCGAACTCACCGCGCGCGTCCCCCAGCTCCTGGAGGCCATGCGGTCCGTCGGTACGGGCCTTGAGCTGCACTCCACCCTCGACCGGATCTGCGAGACCGCAGCCGAGCTCGCCGGCGCCAGGTACGCGGCGATCGGTGTCGTCGACGAAGAGCGCGACGGCCTCGCCGACTTCGTGACGTACGGCATGAGCGAGGAGCAGGTCGCCCGGATCGGGCGGCTGCCCGACGGCCACCACGGGCTGCTGGGAGCGCTGGTCCAGGACCCCGAGCCGGTACTCCTCGGTGATCTGACCACCGCCCCGCGCTTCGCCGGATTCCCCGCGCACCACCCCACGATGGGGACTTTCCTGGGCGTTCCCATCCGCGTACAGGGCGAGATCTTCGGCAATCTCTACCTCGCGGAGAAGCACGGCGGGGCCGGGTTCGACGACTACGACCTGCAGATGGTCCGGGTGCTCGCCACGGAGGCCGGGATCGCCATCGGCAACGCCCGGCTGTACGAGGCGGCGCGCCGGCGCGAGCGCTGGATCGACGGGTCCGTCGCCGTCACCACCGCGCTCCTGTCCGGCACAGACGCCGACGAGGCGCTCACCGTCGTCGCGGAACAGGCCCGCCGTCTCGCCGACTCGGCCGCCGGAATAGTGCTCCTGCCCGCCGAGGGGGGCGGCCTGGAGATCGTGGCTGTCTCGGCCGACGATCCGTCCGAGTCGCTCGGCGTGGTCATCCCGCCACACAGCCCGGTCGTGGCGCGGCTCCTGGCCGGCAAGGCGGTGTTCATCGGCGACTCGGCGAGCGACCCGCGCCTGATCACGAGACTGGCCAGGCGGTACGGGCCCAGCATGCTGCTGCCGCTGCACAGCGGCGGCCGGGTGCTCGGCGCCCTCGCCACACCCCGCGCGCGGGGCGCGAAGCCGTTCACGGAGGCGGAGCGGACACTGGCCGCGCAGTTCGCGTCGCAGGCCGCGCTCGCGCTGATGATGGCGGAGACGCAGCGGGACCGGGAGCGGCTCGCGGTGTACGAGGACCGCGACCGGATCGCCCGCGATCTGCACGACCTGGTCATCCAGCGGCTGTTCGCGACCGGGCTGATGCTGGAGAGCGCGCAGCGCAGATCCGTGGTGCCCGAGGTGCGGACGGGGGTGGGCAGGGCGGTGGATGAGCTGGACGTGACGATCCAGGAGATCCGTACGGCGATCTTCGCGCTCCAGCAGGGCCCGGCCGAGGCGCCTTCGGGGCTGCGTACACGCGTACTGCGGGAGATCAACATGGCGGCCGTGCCGCTGGGCTTCAAGCCCGGACACCACTTCGTCGGCCCCGTGGACTCGCTGGTCGGCGAGCTCACCGGCAAGAACCTCATCGCGGCGCTGCGCGAGGCGTTGTCCAACGCCTTCCGGCACGCGCGTGCCTCCCGTATCGAAGTCGTCGTGGACGCCACCGCCGAACTGGCGGACGGGAGCCGCGGGGTACGTCTCTCGGTCGCGGACGACGGGGTCGGCATCCCGCAGGGCGGCCGGCGCAGCGGGCTGCGCAACCTCAAGCGGCGGGCCGAGTCACTGGGCGGTACGAGCCGGTGCGGGCCAGGGCTCGGTGAGGACGGCGGGGGCACGACGGTGGTGTGGGAGGCGCCACTGTAGAAGCGGTGAGCGATCTCTGCGGGAGCCGGTGCGCGATCCGCTGCGCAGCTCCCTGCGCGATCTTCTGCGGAGCCGTCGCGTGATCCCGCTGCGGGCGGCTGCTCGGGCACGGCTGAAGGCCCTTGGGTAGGCCGGATGGCGGGACGACACCCCGGTGGCGTGACCTTGGTGCACGCGATCGGCGGGTGGCCAAGACACCATCCGTGGATGCACCTCGGACCCTGCCAACGGCTGCTCGTGCCGGTGCTGTGCGTGCTTCTGGGCCTTGCCGCGCCTGCCGCCGCAGCTTCCGCCGCAGCCGTACTCGCCGCTCCCGCGCCCGCAGTCGCCCACTCCGCCGCGTCGGCCGTTCCCGCCGGTGACGCCTCCCCCGACGGACCCGTCATCGGCGCCCGGGTGGCGCGGCTGTACGAACAGGCCGCCCGCGCCTCCGCGACGTACGAGCAGGGCAGGCGCGCGGCGAAGGAACAGCGGGCGAAGGCGCTGCGCCTGGAGCGGCTGCTCGCGCGCGAGCGCAAGGAGATCGAGAGGCTGCGCGGGGACGTGGGCAGGGTCGCGCGCGCCCAGTACCGCGCCGGCGGCGGCGGGATCGCGTACACGGCGAAGCTGCTGCTCGCGGACGACCCGCAGGAACTGATGGACGGTCACCGCCTCGCCCGGCAGGCCGAGCTCGCCGTGTCCCGCATGCTGGACCGGGCAAGACGCGCCGAACACAGGCTCGCCGAGGGCGAGCGGCTGGCGAGCGCCACCTGGCTCGACCTCGACGCCCGTACGGAGCAGCTCGCGTCGGTCAAGCGGGCCATCACGGCGAAGCTCGAAGACGCCCGGTGGAAGCTTCAGGGCGAGGCGGACCGCAGCGTCGCGGCGGGGCGCTGCGCCGGCGCCGTACGCGTGGACGAGCGGGGACCGCGCACTTCGCGCGCGTGGGTGACGCCTGTCGAGGAGTACGAGCTGTCCGCCGCGTTCGGCGGTGCCGGCGCCCGCTGGAGGAACCGGCACACCGGGCAGGACTTCGCCGTGGACATCGGCACACCGGTGCGCGCCATCGGCAAGGGCCGTGTCGTCTCGGTCTCCTGCGGCGGCGGTTTCGGGATCGAGGTGGTGATCGGACACCCGGACGGCTACTACTCGCAGTACGCGCACCTGGCCGGAGTCATGGTCGACCAGGGGGAGCGGGTGCGTACCGGCCAGTGGATCGGGCAGGCCGGTACGACCGGCAACTCCTCTGGGCCGCACCTGCATTTCGAGGTACGGCTCACTCCCCACCTGGGGTCGGGGATCGACCCGGCGCCTTGGATGCGCGAGCGCGGGGCGGGATTCTGAGGGCCCCGCGCCGCTGCGTGGTTACAGGGCGGCCAGGATCCGTTCGATGACCACCGCGACGCCGTCGTCGTTGTTCGCGACCGTACGGCCGGACGCCGCTGCCACCACGTCCGGGTGCGCGTTGCCCATGGCGTACGACGTGCCCGCCCAGGCCAGCATCTCCACGTCGTTCGGCATGTCCCCGAAGGCCACGACCTCGGCGGGCGAGATGCCGCGCTCCGCACAGCACTGCGCCAGGGTGCTGGCCTTGGAGACGCCGTAGCCGCTGATCTCCAGCAGGGCGGTCGGGCTGGACCGGGTAACGGACGCACGCTTGTCCGTGGTCGCGCGGGCGAGGGTGAGGAAGTCGTCGGGGGACAGCTCGGCGTGGTGGGCGAGCAGCTTGACGACCGGGGCCCCGGAGCCGGGGGTGCCCTCCGCGAGGAGCTTTTCGGCGGTGGCCACGGTCGCGCCCGGGTCGAGGTGGAAGGGCGGGTATCCGGGTTCGTAGTGGATGCCTGTGGCGAGCTCGACCGCGAAGGAGGTGCCGGGAGCGGCGGCGCGCAGCGCGAGCACGACGGCGAGGGCGTCCTCGCGGGCCAGCGGGCGGACCTGGATCAGCTTCCCGCCCGCGTGCAGGTCGACGACGGCGGCGCCGTTGGCGCAGATCGCCAGGCCATGGCCGTGGACGTGGTCGCTGACGACGTCCATCCAGCGGGCCGGGCGGCCGGTGACGAAGAAGACCTCGATGCCGGCCCGTTCTGCGGCGGCGAGCGCGGCGATCGTACGGTCCGACACGGACTTGTCGTCACGCAACAGCGTGCCGTCCAGGTCGGTCGCGATCAGCCGTGGGGTGGTGGTGCCGGCCGGGGCCGGCCGGGCCTGCTGAGGGTCGGTAGCTGAGGTCACAGATCCATCTTCCCGTACGGGATGCACGGGCGTGCGACGGGGCGCACATCTGAGATCCACCGGGAAGCGGCCCGCCGGGCCCATCCGGGAGGGCCTCCCCGCGATCGGCGAGGGCCGGGCATCCATCGCGATTGGTGAGGGGGACCCCGCGATTGCCCGACCCCGCGCCTGCGCGGACCGAGAGCTTCCCGGTCCGCAAGGAGAACGCGATCGCCGGTCTGCGCGAGGATCGCCGGTCTGCGCGAGCCGGCGGCCGGGCTGAGCGAGGAGCTGATCGAGGAGGGACCCTCAGGACCCGCCCCAGCACGGACGGGGTTCCACGTAGGGTCGGGGGATGCGCTTGAGTACCGTCATACTTCCCATCCGCCGTTGGTCGCAGGGCGGCCGTGACGCCTGGCAGCGGGCCGAGCAGCTCGGCTTCCACACTGCGTACACGTACGACCACCTGTCCTGGCGGACCTTCCGCGACGGCCCGTGGTTCGGCGCCGTGCCGACCCTGACCGCCGCCGCCGGCGCGACCTCGCGCATGCGTCTTGGCACGCTCGTCACCTCGCCGAACTTCCGGCACCCCGTGACCCTCGCCAAGGACCTGATCACGCTGGACGACGTGTCCGGCGGCCGCATGACCCTCGGCATAGGCGCAGGCGGCAACGGGTTCGACGCCACCGCACTCGGCCAGGAGCCCTGGACGCCGCGCGAGCGCGCCGACCGCTTCGGTGAGTTCCTGCCGCTCCTGGACCGGCTGCTCACCGAGCCCGCCGTCACCCACGCGGGCACGCACTACTCCGCCGTCGAGGCCCGCAACATCCCCGGCTGCGTTCAGGGGCCGCGGCTGCCCTTCGCCGTCGCCGCGACCGGCCCGCGCGGGCTGAAGCTCGCCGCCCGGTACGGCCAGGCCTGGGTGACCACGGGCGACCCGAAGGTCTCCGAGTCCGGTACGCCGGCCGAGTCGCTGGAGGCCATCCGCGGCCAGATCACCAAGCTGGGCGCCGCCTGCGCCGACATCGGCCGGGACGCCGGCGAGCTCGACAAGATCCTGCTCACCGGCTTCACCCCGGAGCGAAGCGGGCCGCTGGAGTCCCTCGACGCCTTCGTCGACTTCGCGGGCAGGCACTTCGCCCTCGGTTTCACCGAGATCGTTCTCCACGCCCCGATGCCCGACTCGGACTTCGCGGCCGACGAGAAGGTCTTCGAGCGGATCGCGACAGAGGGGCTCGCTCAGCTCGGTGCCTGAGGTTCCGGGCCTGGGAGGGCGTGCGTTTTCGCGCCGGAGGTCGTTCCGGGATGCCTAGGCTGGTTCGTATGGACGGGGAAACGGTTTTGGCGGCCTTCAGGGCCGAGTCGCAGCGCTTGTACGAGAAGGTCTGCGGAATCCCGGAACGGGAGTGGGAGCGGCCGAGCCCGTGCGACCCCTGGACCGTGCGCGAGGTGTTCGCCCACCTGACGACCGCCGTCGGCCGGGTCGGCGACATGCTGGCGGAGCCCGAGCCCGAGCCGTCGGAGGTGCTGGTGACGGCCGCCGGTTACTACGCGCCGGACGAGCGCTTTTCGCCGCGCGTCAACGGCGTACGGGTCGGCGCGGCCCAGGAGTCCGCCGCCGTGTACGACGACGGCCGGGCTCTTGCCGAGCACTTCGACGCCGTCTGGCGGGCTGTCGCCGCCGCCTGCGCCAAGGAGCCGCCGGATCGCCAGGTCCGTACCCGGCACGGTGACCCGATGCTGCTGTCCGACTTCCTCGTCACCCGCGTCGTCGAGGTGTGCGTGCACGGCTTCGACGTGGCCGCGGGGCTCGGCCACCGGCCGTGGGCGACCGGCGAGGCGGCGGACGTGGTGGCGCGACTGCTGCTGGACGGGCGACCGTACGACAAGCCGGTGGTGGTGGCGGGGGCCGGCTGGGACCGTACGACGTTTCTGCGCAAGGCGACCGGGCGGCTGCCGATGTCCGCCACCGAACGCACGGCGGCCGAGCGGCACGGGCTGCGCCCGCTGACGTTGGGCTGAGGCTCCGGTCGCAGAGACGAGCGTCACGCCAATCGTGTGGGCGGCCCAGGTTTGATCCACAGGTAAGTAGCGTTCTCCACAAGGGAATTGAGCTGCCTGTGGATAACTTCCCAGTGATATCAAGGCGTTTGGTCAACTGCGCCTGCTTTAAGGTGATGTGAGGCAAGTGCGTCCAATGTTCTTGCCTGTACCTCTCGTTCGGTGGCCGCGGCGACGAAGGCCGCAGCGTTGCCCGGTCCAACCAGACTCCGTACGGCCCGCATTGTCTCCTCGGGGAGTGCCACCGTGGTGGGCTCGGAGTCCGTCACGGGCGGAGCACCTGCACCGAGGTGCTGCTGGAGATGGCGGGTGGCGAACAGCCGCATGGCGCGGGCCAGTTCCGCGTCGACCGTCTGCTGGGCGAGCGGCCGCAGCCGCCGTACCAGCGTCGCCGCCTCCGCAGCGTCGGCGTCCGTCGGCGGGCGGTGGCCGAGGTAGCGGGCGAAGACGTGCTCGGTCGTGAACTCCAGGAACCGGGCGGCGATGTGCTCCACCTGGCCGCGAAGTTCCCGCAGGTGACCGGAGATCGCGGGCAGCGGAACACCCGCCGCGTGCAACTCGACCGCCACCGCCAGCTCTTGTGGCGACGGTACGAGGAACTCGTCGTCCCGTCCCGGAATGCGCTCCAGCACCCCGAGCTCCACCGCCTCCTCCACCGCGTCGTCGTCGGGCTTCCCGCCGAACCGCTCGTCCAGCTCGGCCCGCGAGATCCGGTCGGCTTCCTCGTCCGTCCACGGACCGCTGACCTCGGTGACAAGCCCGAGCACCCCGCCGAGGCCCTTCCCCGCGTCCCACGCCTCCAGCAGCTCCTTGATGCTGGCCAGGGTGTAGCCGCGTTCGAGGAGGCCGGCGATCTGGTGGAGCCGGGCCAGATGCGTGTCCCCGTACACATTGGACCTGCCGCGCCGCTGGGGCCTGGGCAGCAGCCCGCGGTCCTGGTAGGCGCGGATCGTACGGACCGTCGCGCCGCTCAGGTGCGCGAGGTCCTCGATCCGGTACTCGGCCGCCGGCTGCCCGGACATGCTCACGCCTTCGCTCCCCACAGCCCGTCCCCTCGCCTATGACAGGGCCGCCCGCCCCACCGCGCCCGCCGCCGCCCGGGCCGCGGGCGAGGTCGCGAGGTACTCGACGGCCTTGCGCAGCGAGCCTTCCTGCGAGGGATGGTACGACCGCCGGAAGTAGCGCGGTATCGCGGATCCCAGTTCACGCCAGGTCGGCAGCAGGCCCTTGGCGACCGCCCTGTTGTGCTCGCGCAGCGAGTACCGCAGCCGGCCCGCGAGCTGCGGGTCGTGGCGTATCAGATACGCCGCGCCCCACACCCACAACCACAGCAGCACGGGGGCGACCACCACCATGCCCTCGACGCGGCGGGCGTACCGGGGCAGCCCCGCGCCGCCGCAGTGCTGGTACATGTCGAAGGCCACCGCCCGGTGCTCGACCTCCTCGGCGCCGTGCCAGCGCAGCAGGTCGAGCATCACGGCGTCCGGGTCGGCGTGGTCGAGGCCCTCGGCGTGCAGCACCCAGTTCCCCAGGACCGCGGTGAACTGTTCGATCGCGGCGACCAGCGACAGCCGGAAGCGCAGCCATTCCCGCGCCGGCACCGGCACGCCGAAGGGAGGGGCCTCACCGAGGAGCTTCTCGAAGAGGAAGTCCACGTGCTTCGTGTACGCGCCGGTGTCCAGGTTCTGCCCGGCCAGGTGGTTCAGCACGTACGCGTGCTGCACGCTGTGGGTCGCTTCCTGACCCATGAACCCCTTGACGTCCTTGAGCAGTTCCGGATCACGGACCAGGGGCAGTGCCTCCTTGAAGACCCTGACGAACCACCGCTCCCCCGCCGGCAGCAGCAGGTGCAGGACGTTGATCACATGCGTGGCGGTGGGCTCGTCCGGTATCCAGTGCAGCGGCGTATCGCGCCAGTCGAAGGAGACCCGGCGTGGTGCGATGACCTGCTTCTGATCGAACTCTGCGCTCTCCTCGGTGCTCACAGCGGCGGCTCCATCCGGGCGATCGCGCGCAGGGTCCTCGGTGCGAAGCGCGACAGGAAGTGGGCGCCGCGCGCCTCGGGGGTCACCGGCACGACCGCCTGGTTGCGTACGACGGCCTTCAGGACCGCGTCGGCCACCTTCTCCGGCGGGTAGTTGCGCAGTCCGTACAGGCGGGCGGTCTTCTGCTGCCTGCGCTTCTCCTCGTCCGCCGAGACCCCGGCGAACCGTGCGGTCGAGGTGATGTTGGTGTTCACGAAGCCGGGGCAGATCGCGCTGACCCCGATGCCCTGCCCGGCGAACTCCGCCCGCAGGCATTCGCTCAGCATCAGCACCGCCGCTTTCGACGTGCTGTACGCGGGCAGTGCCTTCGACGGCTGGTACGCCGCCGCGGAGGCGGTGTTGACGATGTGGCCGCCCTGGCCGCGGTCGGCCATCTGCCGGCCGAAGAGGCGGCAGCCGTGGATGACGCCCCACAGGTTCACATCGAGGACCTTCTTCCAGTCCTCGGGCGTCGTGTCGAGGAAGGAGCCGGACATGCCGATCCCGGCGTTGTTGACCAGGACGTCGACGATTCCGTACTCGGTGGCGACCTTCTCGGCGAGCTTCTCCATGGCCTGCTCGTCGCTGACGTCGACCGTCTCCGCCCACGCCTTCGGGGCTCCGATCAGCCGTGCCATCTCCGCCGTACGGGCCGCGCCCTCGGCGTCCCGGTCGACGGCCACGATCCGCGCGCCCGCCTCGGCGAACGCGTAGGCGGTGGCCCGCCCGATGCCGCCGGCCGCGCCCGTCACCAGGACGAGCTGCCCGCCGAACCGGTCGGCGTACGGTCCGCCCGCCGCGGTGCTCCGGGGTGCCACTCCGGCCGCGGTGTCCTCGTTCGCCGTGACGAACTCGGTGATCCACGCCGCAAGCTGGTCGGGCCTGGTGCGCGGAATCCAGTGCTTGGCGGGCAGCGAGCGCCGCACCAACTGCGGGGCCCACTGCTCCAGTTCGTCGTACAGCCGCGGTGAGAGGAAGATGTCGCCGGTCGGCGTGATGAGCTGGACCGGTGCGTGGGCGTACGCGTCGGCGCGCGGCCTGCGCAGCCGGGCGCGGACGTTGTCCCGGTAGAGCCAGGCGCCGTGCGCCGCGTCCTGCGGCAGCGAGGCCGTCGGGTAGTCACCGGCCGGCACCTTCTCCACCCGCTGGAGAATCTTGGGCCACTGCTTGCCGAGCGGCCCGCGCCAGGCCAGCTCCGGCAGCACGGGCGTGTGCAGCATGTACACGTACCAGGACTTGGCGCCCTGCCCGAGCAACTGGGCGGCCCTGCGCGGGGTCGGCCGGGCCATCCGCTTCTTGATCCAGTGCCCGAAGTGGTCCAGGGACGGGCCGGACATCGACGTGAAGGAGGCGATCCTGCCCTCGGTGCGCTTGACCGTCACGAACTCCCAGGCCTGCACGGACCCCCAGTCGTGCCCGACCAGGTGCACCGGCTTGCCGGGGCTCACCGCGTCCGCGACCGCCAGGAAGTCGTCCGTCAGCTTCTCCAGCGTGAAGCCGCCGCGCAGCGGCTTGGGCGCGCTCGACCTGCCGTGTCCGCGTACGTCGTAGAGCACCACATGGAAGTGCTCGGCGAGCCGCGCGGCGACCTGGGCCCACACCTCCTTGCTGTCCGGATAGCCGTGCACCAGCAGTACGGTCGGCCGCGCCGTGTCGCCCAGCTCGGCGACGCACAGCTCGACTCCGCCCGTACGCACCCACCGCTCGGTGGCTCCCTCGATACTCACGCCGACTTCTCCTCTGCCCAGCGCCGCACGTGCGGCAGATCGTCGTCGAGCCAGAACGCGCTCTGCTCGGGGTCCCTGGAGTCCGTCACCACCAGGATCTCTTCGAACTTGACGCCCGTACCCCGGAACCCGAGGTGCGGTTCGACCGCCCACAGGCCCGGCTGGGGCGGGTGGTCGGAGAAGGTGTACGGGCTCCACAGCGGCGACCAGCCGTCGCGGTGCCCGTGCAGCGCGTCGCTCGCCAGCCCTTTGAGCGACTGCGTGCCGAACCCGAAGAGATGCGGCGACCAGCGGCGCTCCTTCACCCGGTCGACCTTGTGGGCGATGACGCCGAAGGGGTACGCGCGATGCCGGTTGGCGTATCCCTGGCGGGTCATGAGCCGCTCGACGTCCTCGTAGATCTCCCGCAGCGGCCGGCGCTCGCGCACCTCGCGAAGGATCAGCTCACGGTGCGGTTCGAGATCGGCGAGGAGCTTGTCGTGCACCGGGTTGAGGCCGAGGCATCCGGAGTAGCCGATGTCGGCCGTGAAGCCCTTGTGGACCGGGGCCATGTCGAGGATGAACGGCATCCCCGCCTTCAGCCGCCGGTTCGTGGGGAAGAACTGCAGCGGCACCCGGAAGTTCACGAAGGCCGTACGGTCCCCGAACCAGGCGAAGGGCAGGTGGAACCAGTCCTTCACCCCTCGCTCCCGCAGCCAGTCGCGCTGCATCCGCGCCGCCTCGCGCTCCGTCACCCCCGGCTTGAGCTGGGCCGCGACGGCTTCCGCGCAGGCGTAGGCGAGGCGCTGCACCTCCCTGAACCCCCGCAACTGCGCGGTGAGTTCGCTCTGCGGCGCAGAGACTGCTGAGACTGCTGCTGAGGCCATGCCACCTGTCCGTCCCGTGTCGCGGTACGCGCTCGTAACTTGACACTGATGAATGTGACAATGCCCGGCGGCGACGTCAAGGGGTCTGCGTTACCTGTGGAAACTTGATGAGGCGGCCGGTGCCCCCTACGGGCCCGTACGCCTGGAGTCGGACACGGATCCAGCCGTCTGGTCTGACGCCCGGTGTGGTCCCCGCCACTACCTTCGAAACGTGACTGTGATCGCGACCGAAAGCCTGAGCAAGCGGTTCCCGAGGGTGACCGCTCTTGACCGGCTCTCGTTGGACATCGGACCCGGTGTAACCGGCCTGGTGGGCGCCAACGGAGCCGGCAAGTCCACCTTGATCAAGATCCTGCTGGGTCTGTCCCCCGCCACGGAGGGCACGGCCGCCGTGCTCGGCCTGGACGTCGCCACCCGTGGCGGCGCCATCCGCGAGCAGGTCGGCTACATGCCCGAGCACGACGCGCTGCCACCCGACGTCTCGGCCACCGAGTTCGTCGTCCACATGGCGCGCATGTCGGGGCTCCCGCCGACCGCCGCGCGAGAGCGCACCGCCGACACCCTGCGCCACGTCGGCCTGTACGAGGAGCGCTACCGCCCCATCGGCGGTTACTCGACCGGCATGAAACAGCGCGTGAAGCTGGCCCAGGCCCTGGTCCACGACCCGAAACTGGTCCTCCTCGACGAGCCGACCAACGGCCTCGACCCGGCCGGCCGCGACGAGATGCTCGGCCTCATCCGCCGCGTCTACACCGACTTCGGCATCTCGGTCCTGGTCACCTCGCACCTCCTCGGCGAGCTGGAGCGCACCTGCGACCACGTCGTCGTCATCGACGGCGGCACGCTGCTGCGCTCCAGCTCCACCAGCGACTTCACGCAGACCACCACCACCCTCGCCGTCGAAGTGACCGACAGCGACACCCACCCGGACGGCACGCGCGCCCTGCGCGAGGCACTGACCGCCGCCGGAGCGAAGCTCCACGCGCGCGTGGAGGACGGTCTGCCGGGCGCCGGTCACATCCTGCTCGTCGAAGCGACCGGCGAGCAGACGTACGACCTCGTGCGGGACACCGTCGCCGACCTGGGAGTCGGGCTCGTACGGATGGAACAGCGCCGGCACCACATCGCGGAGGTCTTCCGCACCGACGAGCACGCGCAAGCAGGCACAGACGCAGCCGACGAGGCCCGTGAGCCCGTCGCCGCCGCACAGCACGCCGCACAGCACGCCGCGCAGCACCCCGTTCAGCAGGCCGCGCAGCAGAAGGGAGACGGCCGCGATGGCATCTGACCTCACGACACCGCCGGGCACGACCGACCCGACCCGTATCCACAACATCGGCTACCGGTCGTACGACGGACCCCGCCTGGGCCGCGCGTACGCACGCCGCTCGCTCTTCTCGCAGTCTCTGCGCGGCGCGTACGGACTGGGCCGCAGCGCCAAGTCCAAGGTGCTGCCGATGATCCTCTTCGCGGTGATGTGCCTGGTCGCGGCGATCATCGTCGCGGTCGCCGTGGCCGGCCCCGGCATGACCGACCTGCCGGTGAAGTACACGCGGTACGCGATCGTCATGCAGGCCGTCATCGGCCTCTACCTCGCCTCCCAGGCCCCCCAGTCCGTCTCGCGGGACCTGCGCTTCAAAACCGTCCCGCTGTACTTCTCACGCCCCATCGAACGCGTCGACTACGTCCTCGCCAAGTACGCGGCGATGGCGTCGGCCCTCTTCATCCTCACGGCGACGCCCCTGGTGATCCTGTACGCCGGTGCGCTGCTCGCCGAATTCGACTTCGCGGACCAGACGAAGGCGTTCGCACAGGGGCTGGTCTCCGTGGCACTGCTGTCCGTACTCTTCGCCGGCCTCGGCCTGGTGATGGCCGCCCTCACCCCGCGCCGCGGCTTCGGTGTCGCCGCCGTCATCGCCGTACTGACCATCTCGTACGGCGCTGTGTCCACGGTCCAGGTGATCGCCTGGGACCAGGGTTCCACCGGGGCGGTCGAGTGGCTGGGCCTGTTCTCGCCCCTCACGCTGATCGACGGCGTACAGACCGCCTTCCTCGGCGCCACCTCAGCCTTCCCCGGAGGGGAAGGCCCCTCGGCCGGCAGCGGCGTGGTCTACCTGCTCGCCGTCCTCGCGCTCATCGCCGGCTCGTACGCCGTGCTGATGCGCCGCTACCGAAAGGCCGGCCTGTGACCACCATCGACATCGACCACACCTCGCGCTGGTTCGGCAATGTGGTGGCCGTCAACGACATCACCATGCGCGTCGGCCCCGGCGTGACCGGGCTGCTCGGCCCCAACGGCGCCGGAAAGTCCACCCTGATCAACATGATGGGCGGCTTCCTCGCCCCTTCGACCGGCACCGTCACCCTCGACGGGAAGCCGATCTGGCGCAACGAGTCCGTCTACAAGGAGATCGGCATCGTGCCCGAGAGGGAGGCGATGTACGACTTCCTCACCGGCCGCGAATTCGTCGTCGCCAACGCCGAGTTGCACAGCCTGACCGCCGGGGCGGCACAACAGGCGCTCGCGACCGTCGAGATGGAGTACGCGCAGGACCGCAAGATCGCGACGTACAGCAAGGGCATGCGCCAGCGCGTGAAAATGGCGTCCGCGCTCGTCCACAACCCGTCGGTGCTGCTCCTGGACGAGCCGTTCAACGGCATGGACCCGCGCCAGCGCATGCAGCTCATGGACCTGCTGCGGCGGATGGGCGCCGAGGGCCGCACCGTCCTCTTCTCCTCCCACATCCTGGAGGAGGTCGAACAGCTCGCCTCGCACATCGAGGTGATCGTCGCCGGCCGGCACGCCGCCTCCGGTGACTTCCGCAAGATCCGCCGCCTGATGACGGACCGCCCGCACCGCTACCTCGTACGGTCCAGCGACGACCGCGCCCTCGCCGCGGCACTCATCGCGGACCCCTCCACGGCCGGCATCGAAGTGGACCTGGCGGAAGGGGCGCTGCGCGTCCAGGCCGTCGACTTCGGCCGGTTCACGGCCCTGCTCCCGCAGGTCGCCCGCGCGCACGGCATCCGGCTGCTGACGGTCTCGCCCTCCGACGAGTCGCTCGAATCGGTCTTCTCCTACCTCGTAGCGGCCTGAAAGGAGCTTGCAGCGATGATCTACGAACCCACAGTCGCCCGGCTCACCTACCGGGCCCTCCTCGGCCGCCGCAGGGCCGCCATCCTCTTCGTCCTGCCCGCCCTGCTGATCGCCATCTCCGTCTCGGTGCGGCTGCTCGCGGGCGCGGACGACCAGATCGCGTCCGACGTCCTGGGCGGCTTCGCGATCGCCACGATGATCCCGCTGATCGGCGTGATCGCGGGCACCGGCGCGATCGGACCGGAGATCGACGACGGCTCGATCGTGTATCTGCTCGCCAAGCCGGTGAAGCGGTCCACGATCATCTTCACCAAGCTCATCGTCGCGATCGCCGTGACGATGGCCTTCTCGGCGATCCCCACGTTCGTCGCGGGCCTGATCCTCAACGGCAACGGCGGGCAGATCGCCATCGCGTACACGGTCGCGGCGCTGGTCGCGTCGATCGCCTACAGCGCGATCTTCCTGCTGCTCGGTACGGTCAGCCGCCACGCGGTGGTCTTCGGCCTCGTCTACGCGCTGGTCTGGGAGACGCTCTTCGGCAGCCTCGTTCCGGGCGCGCGCACGCTCAGCGTCCAGCAGTGGGCGCTGTCCCTGGCGGAACGTATCGGCGCGAACGGCACGATCACCTCGGACGTGGCCCTGCCGACGGCAGTGGTGCTGCTGGCGGCGGTGACGGCGGCGGCGACCTGGTACGCGGGCCAGAAACTCCGCACGCTCAAGCTCGCCGGCGAGGAGTAACCGGACCCGCCTTGTCCATCAGCCCCCCGTCGGACAGACGGGGGGCTGATGCGTTTCCGGGCGACTGTCAGGCCAGCAGCAGCCGCCGCAGTACGGCGGTGTGGCTGCGGTCCGGGTCCTTGGCGGCGGTGAGCAGGGTGATCCGGCCGGCCCTCGCGAGCGTACGTACGTCCTCCAGGGCAGCGGCCGCTTCCGGGGAGGCGAGCTCGGACTCGTAACGGCGGCCGAACTCCTCGAACTCACCCGAAGGGCCGTGGTACCAGCGGCGCAGTTCCGCCGACGGAGTGAGGGCCCTGGGCCACTCGTCGACCTCCGCCGTCTCCTTGCTCAGACCGCGCGGCCACAGCCGGTCGACCAGCACGCGCGTCCCGTCATCGGCCGACGGCGGGTCGTACACCCTGCGCACACGGACATCAGGTTTCGTCACGAGGACCAGCCTGCTACACCTTCCGGTCCCGTGCCGCGTACAGACCCACCACCAAGGCCGCCGCGCACACCCCCAGCATCAGCGTGATCGGCAGCGTCCAGCTTCCGGTCGCCTCGTACACCGCGCCCGCCGCCACCGGGCCCACCGCGGCCAGCAGGTAGCCCACCGTCTGCGCCATCCCCGACAGCCGGGCCGCGGTCACCGCGTCGCCCGAGCGGAGCACGATCAGCGTCAGCGCGAGACCGACCGCGCCGCCCTGGCCTACGCCGAGCACCGCCGACCACAGCCACGCGCCGGACATGGGGGCGATCATCAGACCGGCGTAACCGGCCGCGACCATGGTCGTGACCAGCACGATCAGCGGGCGCTGGCTGCGCATACGCCCTGCCAGCAGCGGCACACCGAACGCTCCCGCGACCTGGATGAGGTTGTTGAAGGCGAAGACCACACCGGCCGTGGAACGGCTCATTCCGTGGTCCGTGAAGATCGTCGGCAGCCAGGCGATCAGGACGTACGTCCACAGCGACTGCAGCCCCATGAAGAGCGTCACCTGCCACGCCAGCGCCGACCGCCACACGCTGCGGCCGCCGGTAGCCTCACCCTTCGGCGCCACCCGTACCTCGTGCCCCGTACGGCCACGGGCGATCAGTACCTGCGGCAGCCACGCCACGGCCGCGACCACGGCGAGCAGCGACCAGAACGCCAGCGACGCCTCCCAGCTCTCGCCGAACGCCTTCTCCAGCGGTACCGAAGCTGCCGCCGCGACCGTCGCCCCCGCGATCATCGCGCCGGTGTAGACCGACGTCATCGCGGCGGCCCTGTCCGGGAAGTCCCGCTTGATCAGGCCCGGCATCAGGACGTTGAGCAGGGCGATCGCCAGGCCGATGACCAGGCTGCCGCCGTACAGCGTCGGCACAGTGGGCACCACCCGCACCACAATCCCCACGCCCAGCAGCAACAGCGCGCAGAACAGCACCACTTCGGTGCCGAACCGCCGCCCCAGCCACGGCGCCACCATCGCCCCCACGCCGAGGAACAACACCGGCACCGACGTCACCAGACTGGTCGCCGTCGACGACAGCCCGAACGTCTCGCTGATCTCGCTCACCAGCGGCGAGGCGCTCGCCAGCGCCGCCCGCATGTTCACGGACGCCAGCACGATCCCGGTCAGGAGCACCGCCGGACGGGCGAGCAACACCCGTCTCGCGGCGGCTCCTTGAGGCGACAGTCGTACGTCGGCCTCTGCGTCCAGGAGGAGTTGACCGGAATCCGGGCGTGACAAAGCAAGCACCTTTCGAGGGAGGAGTGTGAGTGAGGAGAAAAAGTGTGAGTGAGGAGAAAAGAGGACAGGAAGCCGGGTCAGCGGGTGATCAAAGCCGTCACCACATCGATCGGCACCTGGAGCACAGCCCGCGCGGCCCGTTCCGCCGCCGCCGGGTCACCCGCCTCGATCGCGTCGATCAGCGCCCCGTGCGCCGCCAGGTCGATCGGCGGCATCTCCTGGTCACCGAGGGAGGTGACCAGCGTCTCGTGCACCTGAGCGGAGAAGAAGCGGTAGACCTCGGTGAACGCGGCGTTGTGCGTCGCCTCGACGACACCGAGGTGGAAGGCCAGGTCGGCGTCGGCGGCCCGGTCCCCCTGCTCGTGCAGCTCGGCCAGGACGCGGCGCAGCGTACGCAGGTCCGCCTCGTCGCGGCGTACGGCCGCCAGCCTCGCCGCCTCGGCCTCCAGCGCGACCCGCAGCTCCAGTACGTCCAGTACGTTCGCGTGCCGCATTCCGCGCAGCACCGCTGCCGGGTCGGCGGCCGAGCGTACGAACGTGCCGTTGCCCTGGCGCGATTCGAGGAGCCCGGCGTGCACCAGAACACGCAGCGCCTCGCGCACGGTGTTGCGGCCGACGCCGAGCTGCCCGGCGAGCTCGTGCTCGGTGGGGATGCGGTCGCCGACGGCCCACTCGCCCTCGGCGAGCTGGGCCCGTAGCTGGTCCACGACGGTGTCCACGAGGGACTGCCGTCCCGCCGCCCGCAGCGCCATGTCCGCCTCCGCTTTCTGCTTCCGCTTCCGTCCGCTTCCGTTCGCTGAACCACTTCCGATTCACCCGGTTGCCCAGTCATCCTACAACTCGAAAAAGAAGGTGACGCCGACCGCAAGGTCCAGGCACACTGGGTGACGCACCACTCACGGGGGAGGAGTGTTGGCCGGTGACGTGCCGACCCGGCCAACACTCGCCACCGGCAGAAGGCAGGCAGAAGACAGGCTGAAGCCGGCAGCAGCCGACTTCAGCCGCTCAGCAGCTGTTCCAGGACGACCGCGATGCCGTCGTGGTCATTGGACGCCGTGATCTCGTGCGCCACGGCCTTCAGTTCGTCGTGCGCGTTGGCCATCGCCACGCCGTGCGCCGCCCAGCCGAACATCGGGATGTCGTTCGGCATGTCCCCGAACGCGATCGTTTCCGAGGCCTTGAGCCCCAGCCGCCGCGCCGCCAGCGACAGGCCCGTCGCCTTGCTCAGCCCCAGCGGGAGGAGCTCCACCACGCCCGGACCCGCCATGACCACGTCCACGAGACTGCCGACCGTCTGGCGGGCGACCCGCGCCAGCTCGTCGTCGTCCAGGTCGGGGTGCTGGATGTAGACCTTGTTCAGCGGCGCCGACCACAGGTCGGACGGGTCGTCGAGGGCCACGTACGGAAGCGGGCCTTCCTGCACCCGGTAGCCCACCCCGACCAGCACCTCGCCGTCCAGACCGTCGCGGCTCGCGGCGAGCGCCAGCGGGCCGGTCTCCGCCTCGATCTTGGCGAGCGCCAGCCCGGCCAGCTGCCGGTCCAGCGTCACCGACGTCAGCAGCCGCTTGTCACCGGCGTGGTAGACCTGTGCGCCCTGGCCGCAGACCGCGAGGCCCTCGTAACCGAGATCGTCCAGGATGTGCCGGGTCCACGGAACCGAGCGGCCGGTGACGACGATGTGGGCCGCGCCCGCCGCCGTGGCGGCGGCGAGCGCTTCGCGCGTACGGGCCGAGACCGTGTCGTCGGAGCGCAGCAGCGTCCCGTCGAGGTCGGTCGCGACAAGCTTGTACGGGAAGGGGCCGGGGAACAGACCGGTGGCGGTGCTCACTTGGAGAGGGGCTCCAGGATCTCTCGTCCCCCGAGGTACGGACGCAGCACTTCCGGCACCCGCACCGAACCGTCCGCCTGCTGGTGGTTCTCCAAGATCGCCACGATCGTGCGCGGTACGGCGCACAGCGTGCCGTTCAGCGTCGCGAGCGGCTGCACCTTCTTTCCGTCGCGCATCCGGATCGACAGCCGGCGCGACTGGAACTCCAGGCAGTTCGACGCGGACGTCAGCTCGCGGTACTTGCCCTGCGTCGGGATCCACGCCTCGCAGTCGAACTTGCGCGAGGCCGAGGAGCCCAGGTCACCACTGGCCACGTCGATCACCTGGAACGGCAGCTCCAGCGACGACAGCCACTGCTTCTCCCACGCCAGCAGCCGGTCCAGCTCCGCCTCGGAGTCCGCCGGGTCGACGTACGAGAACATCTCGACCTTGTCGAACTGGTGCACCCGGAAGATGCCACGGGTGTCCTTCCCGTACGTACCGGCCTCGCGCCGGAAGCAGGGCGAGAAACCGGCGTACCGCAGCGGCAGCTTGTCCGCGTCGATGATCTCGTCCATGTGGTACGCCGCGAGGGGGACCTCGGAGGTGCCGACCAGGTAGTAGTCGTCCTTCTCCAGGTGGTACACGTTCTCGGCGGCCTGGCCGAGGAAGCCCGTGCCCTCCATGGCGCGGGGCCGGACCAGCGCGGGCGTCAGCATGGGGACCAGGCCGGCGTCGGTGGCCTGCGCGATCGCCGCGTTGACGAGGGCGAGTTCGAGGAGCGCGCCGATGCCGGTCAGGTAGTAGAAGCGCGAGCCGGACACCTTGGCGCCGCGCTCGACGTCGATCGCGCCGAGCGCCTCACCGAGCTCCAGGTGGTCCTTGGGCTCGAAGCCCTCGGCCGCGAAGTCGCGCGGGGCGCCGATCGTCTCGCGTACGACGAAGTCTTCCTCGCCGCCGACAGGGACGTCGGGGTGGACGATGTTGCCGAGCTGGAGCAGCAGCCGCTTGGACTCCTCGGCGGCCTTGTCCTGTTCGGCGTCGGCGGCCTTGACGGCGGCGGAGAGTTCGCCGGCCTTCTTCAGCAGCTCGGCCTTCTCGTCGCCGGAGGCCCTCGGGATGAGTTTGCCGAGCGACTTCTGCTCGGAGCGGAGTTCGTCGAAGCGGACGCCGGACGACCTGCGCCGTTCGTCGGCGGAGAGGAGGGCGTCGACGAGGGCGACGTCCTCTCCACGGGCGCGCTGGGAGGCGCGAACACGGTCGGGGTCCTCACGGAGCAGGCGAAGGTCAATCACCCCACCAGGCTACCTGCGACCGCTTCCGCCGATCGACTTGATATCGCATTGCGTGGCGCTTTGCCCGTAATGCCCAAATTGGGAATGGTGAAGGGCGGCCGCTCCGGAGCCTGCGGCGCACGTCAATAAAACAGGCACTATTCCCTGAAACAGGGCACTTTCCGGGCATCCCCTTGACGCTTTTTCCTTGCGGGAAGCGGGAGTTGGCGACCGTGTTGTCCACAGGAATGGGCGGGCCCGGTGACTTATCCACAGGCTGTGCGAAAGATCTGTGGATGCCGGAGGAGATCATTCCGAAAGGCGCGTGAAGGGCGAGTGATTCCCGGTTCAAACCCCCTTCACACGCTCATTCGGGTGGGAATTACTCGCTCTAAAGAGTTGATCAATGGAATTGGGGTGACAGGGCCCGACCTGCCGCCCTGTGAACGGAAGAGAGCCCTCTGAGCAGATTTGTCGACGATGTCGGGTTGCGTTGTCGACTTGTCCCCAGGTCGAGAAGCGCGCCTGTGGACAACTTCTGTGGATAACTTTGAATCTCCAGGCAGGACCAGCCACCGGAGCACGCAGGGGCCCGTCAGGCCCGCCCGTCCTGGCTCCGCGCCAGCCAGTCGGCGGCCGCCACGAACTCCGCGTCCGAGGTGCCCGGCCGCAGCGCCCGCACGTCCTCGACCGCCACACCGGCCCGCGGATACGACCCGAGGAACCGCACCTTCGGGCAGATCCGCTTCAGCCCCATCAGCGCCTCGCCCACCCGCCGGTCCGAGATATGGCCCTCGGCGTCCACGGCGAAGCAGTAATTGCCGATACCCGCACCGGTCGGCCGCGACTGGATCAGCATCAGGTTGACCCCGCGCACCGCGAACTCCTGGAGCAGTTCGAGCAGTGCGCCAGGGTGGTCGTCGCCCAGCCAGAGGACCACCGACGTCTTGTCCGCCCCGGTCGGCGCCGCCGGCCGCGCGGGCCGCCCCACCAGCACGAAGCGCGTCTGCGCGTTCACCGCGTCATGGATCTCCGTGACGAGCGGCTCCAGGCCGTACTTCGCCGCCGCGAACTCACCCGCGAAGGCCGCGTCGTACCGGCCCTCCTGCACCAGCCGCGCGCCGTCCGCGTTGGAGGCGGCCGATTCCCACAGCGCGTCCGGCAGGTTCGCCCCCATCCAGTTGCGCACCTGCGGCTGGGCGGCGGGGTGCGCGGTGACCGTCTTGATGTCGGAGAGCTTCGTGCCGGGACGCACCAGCAGCGCGAAGCTGATCGACAGCAGCACCTCGCGGTAGATCATCAGCGGTTCACCCGACGCCAGCTCGTCGAGGGTGGCGGTGATCCCGCCCTCGACGGAGTTCTCGATCGGTACGAGCGCGGCCGCCGCCTCACCGTTGCGCACGGCGTCGAGTGCGGCCGGTACGGACACCATCGGGACGAGTTCCCGGGTGGCGGCCTCAGGGAGCGTACGGAGGGCGACCTCGGTGAAGGTGCCTTCGGGACCGAGATAGGCATAGCGCGTTGCCGACATACGGTCACCTTAATGCGCCGTACGGGAGGGCCGTGCGGAACGCGGACCGCGGCTGTCAGGACTCCAGGAGCCGCTGTCCCACGTATTCGCCGTCCCGCGCCCCGCCCGGCACCGCGAACAGCCCGCTCGCCTCGTGCCGGATGAACGGCGAGAGCGCGTCCCCCCGGTCGAGCTTGCGCTGCACCGGCACGAAGCCGCGCAGCGGGTCCGCCTGCCAGCAGACGAAGAGCAGTCCCGCGTCGGGCGTGCCGTCCGCACCGATCCCGTCGTGGTACGAGAACGGCCGTCGCAGCATCGCCGCGCCGCCGTTCTGTTCGGGCGCGGAGATACGGGCGTGGGCGTTCGACGGGATGACCAGCTTGCCGTCCGGACCGGTCTTGTCCAGGTCGAGCTCGGTGGTCTCGCTGCCGCCTGTCAGGGGGGCTCCGTCGCTCTTCTTCCGTCCGATGACCTTTTCCTGTGCGCCGCGCGCGAGTTTCTCCCAGTCGTCGAGGAGCATCCGGATGCGGCGTACGACGGCGTACGAGCCGCCCGCCATCCACTCGGGTCCCTCGGCTCCCCCGTCGGCCGGTACGAAGATCCGCTGGTCGAAGTCGGCGTCGGACGGTTTGGGGTTGCCCGTGCCGTCGATCTGTCCCATCAGGTTGCGGGCGGTCATGGGCTGTGCGGTCGCGCCCGGGGAACGGTTGAAACCGTTCATCTGCCACCGCACCCGGGCGGCGTCGCCCGCCTCGCGCTGGATGGTGCGCAGGGCGTGGAAGGCGACCAGTGCGTCGTCGGCGCCGATCTGCACCCACAGGTCGCCGTTGCTGCGCCGTGCGTCGAGGTGGTCGGAGGAGAAGTCGGGCAGCGGGTCGAGGGCGGCGGGGCGCCGGCCGTTCAGTCCCGTACGGCCGAAGAAGGTGCGGCCGAAGCCGAAGGTGACGGTCAGCGAGGAGGGTCCGGCGTCCAGCGCCACGCCCGTGTCGGTGTCTCCGAGCGGCTCGCCGGCCATCATCGTGCGTGCGGCGGCCGACCAGCGGCGCAGCAGCGCCGCGGCCTCTTTGCGTCCGGCGCCGGGTGCGAGGTCGAAGGCGATGAGGTGGCCGCGGGCCTGGAGGGGGGTGGTGATGCCGGCCTGGTGCTCGCCGTGGAAGGGGGCGGCGGTCGAGCCGACGGACGCCAGCGCCTTGGCGTCCGGGGAGGCGCCGGAGCCGGCGGCCGCGGCGTACACGCCCGCGCCGCCGGCGCCGCCGAGCACGAGGCCGGCGGCGCCGCCCGCGCCCGCGGCGGCGAGCAGCCGCCTCCTTGAGATGTCGGTGTCGCTCACGCCGTTGTCTCTCACGCCGTTGTCGCTCACGCCGGTCAGCCGATCTTCACGTTCTTCTTGACGGTCACTTGGTCGATGTCGGAGGTCCGTACGGTCACTTCGACCTCCCACGTCCCCGGCATGGGGATCTGCACCCCGTTCGCGCGCCAGTGTCCGGTGGCGATGCGGGCGGGGGTGGCGGGCAGCGGCCCGATCTCCTTGTCGTTGTTGGTGAACGCGACCTTCACTTCGGGTGCGTCCATGGCACGCCCGTTGGGCCGCTCCAGCCGGAGGTTCAGGGTGTTGCTGCCCGAGCGCGCGGGGTCGAGCTCGACCCTGGCGGTGCCCTTGCCGTCCTCGCCGCCCGTGTCGAAGGGGATACGGACGTCGACCGGGTCCGCGGGGGCGGCGGTGGCCGTCCCGCCGTTCCCGGCCTCCTTCTCCTCGGTGCGTCCGGGTTCGGTGCTGGTCAGTACGGTCGTCACGGCCAGCAGCACCACGGCGACCGCGGTCTCCGCGAGCACGGAGCGCCGCAGCCCGAGCCGCTGGGGGTCGGCGTCCCGTACCCGCTTGACGCGTGCGGTGGCCACCGCGGCCCTCTGCCGGGCGAGCTGGGCGGCCCGCGCGGGGTCCTCGGGCACGGTGACGGGCTCGGGCTCCTCGGCGGGCGCGGCGGTCCCCGTCCCCGTCCGCTCCTCCTGCTCCGCCTGCTCCTCCTCGGACGCCGCGTTCTCGGCCAGCCGCCCGGTCCAGCGCCGCGAGAGCCACGCGATGCCGACGAGGACGGCGACGAGGCCGATCTTGACGAGCAGTAGCTGCCCGTACGCCGTCCCGGTCAGCGCCGACCAGGACCCGACCTGCCGCCATGCCTGGTAGGTCCCGGTCACCGCGACCACGGCGACGCTCGCGAAGGCGAGGCGGGAGAACTTCCGTACGGCGGTACGTTCGAGTCCCGGCACCCGGTAGAGCGCGATGAGCAGCGCGGCCAGGCCGCCCAGCCAGGTCGCGGCGGCCAGCAGGTGCAGTACGTCGACGGGCATCGCGATGCCGGGCTGGAGGCCGGTCGACGCGTGCTCGGAGAGCGCCCAGGTGGCCGCGATGCCGGCGGCCAGGACCGCGCCGCCGAGGGCGAGCCCGAAGGTGAGGTCCTTTTTCTCGCTCTCCTGTTTCTCGTCCAGCGGGGTGTCCCTCTTCGCGTACGCGCCGAACAGTACGGCGACGAAGAGCGCGGCCGCGCCGAGCAGCAGCAGCCGTGAGACGAGTGAGGCCCCGGTCTTGGTCTCCAGTACGGCTTTGAGCCCGCTCAGGTCGAAGGCGTCCGCGAGTTTTCCCGACCCGGTGTAGGGGGCGCGCAGCAGCAGCATCGCCAGTGTCGACGCGGTGAGGGTGATCCAGCCCTGTACGACGAGGCGCTGGAGGGGCCGTTGTGCGGCGCCGCGCTGCCAGCAGGCGAGGACGAAGGCTGCTCCGCCGACGAGCAGGATGAAGCCGGCGTACGCGGTGTAGCGGGCGATGCCGTAGAGGGCGCCGACGAGGCCGCCGCCCGCGGGCTGTTCGGGCAGGGCGACGGTGGTCTTGGAGGGGGCGCCGATGGAGAAGGTGAAGGCGCCGGAGATGGGGTGGCTGTCGGCGGAGACGGCCTGCCAGGCGACGGTGTACGTGCCGTCGGGCAGTCCGGTGTGCAGGGGAACGGCGTACTGGACGACGCTGCCGCTGCTCATGTCGCGTACTTGACCGGTGTCGGAGCGTTTGCCGCTGGGTTGCAGGACGCGGATCGAGTCGTCCCCGAGAGCGATCTTTTCGGAGAACGTGAGGGTGATCTGTCTGGGCGCGGTGGCGACGACCGCCCCGTCCTTCGGGTCGCTTCCCGTGAGCGCGGCGTGCGCGGACGCGGGTGCGGCTCCTGCGAGCAGTGTGCCGAGGAGTGCCGTGGTGATGAGCAGCAGCCTGATCACTGCGGCTGCTCCGAAGCGCGGGGCGGTTGCCGGCATGGTGGGTCAGTCCCTCACTGCTTCTTGGGGTTGTGGGTGGACTCCTTGACGGGAAGGTCCGTCTTGATCGGGCCGGTCTTCTCGAAGTGCAGTTTCACGGACACCGTGTCGCCCTGTCTGGGCTTCTTCTTGAGCTTCAGGAACATCATGTGGTTCCCGCCGCGCTCCAGATCCAGTTCGCCGTTCGCGGGGATGTCGAAGGACGTGACCTGGCGCATCTTCTGGTTCTTGGTCTCGTGGATCTGGACCTCGCCGGCGATGTCGCTGGTGACGGAGGTGAGCTTGTCCGCGATGTCGCTGTCGTTCTTGACGGTGAGGAAGCCGGCGGCCATGTCGTCCATCACGGGCTCCGGCATGAACGCCCCGCTGACCTTCAGTCGGGGCTTGTCGTCGCTCGTGGAGGAGCAGCTTGTCAGTGCGAGGCCTGCGGCCAGGACGGTGGCTGTCGCGAGGGTGGTGGGGTGGCGGCGGTTCACGGGTTCTGCCCCTTGATGAGCTTGGGGAGGTCCTTGGTGTAGTCCTCGGCTGTGGTGTCCTCGCTGTACAGGACGTATCCGGCGTCGGTCTTCGGGGAGAACGCGATGACCTGCGCGCCGTGCATGGAGACGACGGTGCCGTCCTTCTCCTTCTTGGGCGGGTCGATGCCGATGCCCATCTGGCGGGCGCCGGCCTGGATGGTCGGGAAGTCGCCGGTGAGTCCGGTGAAGGTGGGGTCGCCTGCGCCCTTGAGCCACTTGCCGAGCGCCTCGGGGGTGTCCCGTTCGGGGTCGGTGGTGACGAAGACGACCTGGAGTTTGTCCCGGTCGGCCTGAGGGAGTTTCTTGTGGGCGATGGCGATGTTGCTCATGGTCAGCGGGCACACGTCGGGGCAGTTGGTGTAGCCGAAGTAGATGAGCGTCGGCTTGCCCTTGGTGCGCTCCCGCAGGTCGTACTTCTTGCCGTGGGTGTCGGTGAGGACGAGGTCCGGCTTCTTGAACGGCCGGTCGAGTACGGTCGCGGCCTTGTCGTTCATGCCGGCGGAGACGTCGGTGACGGGCTTGGAGCCGCTGTCTGCCTTGTCGCCGCCGCACGCGGACAGGGTGAGCGCGGCCGTGGCGACGAGTGCCACGGCCAGCGCGTTCTTCTTGCGCATGGGTGTAGGTCCCGGTGTTCCGTTGAGGGGTGGGGCGTCAGGACGTGCGGCGGCGGCCGGCGAGTACGCCGAAGGCCACGCCTGCGACGCCCACGATGATGCCGACGACGGCGAGGACGCGGGCGGTCGTGTCACTGCTGGTGGTGTCGCTGTCGGCCGCCGCCTCTTCGCCCTTGTGGGCGGCGTCGTCGGCCTCGTCGGCTTCCTTGCCGGTGGCGCCGTGGTGGTCGTCACCGGTGGGCTCGGTCAGCTTGAGTACGGGCGCGGGGGACTGCGGCTCCTCCTCGCCGTCCTTGGGCTCTTCGATCCAGCGGACGACTTCCTTGTTGTCGTACGTCTGGACGGCCTTGAGGACGAGCTGGTCCGCGTCCTCGGGCAGCTGTCCGAGAACGAGCGGGAACTGCTGGAACTCGCCGGGGCCGACCTTGCCGCCGCTCCAAGTGATCTTGGAGACGGCTTCGTTGATCTCCTCGCCGTGGACCTTGAGCGGCTTGTCGAGCTTGGTCCTGGTGACCTCGGTCTTCCAGCCGGGCACGGGCTGCGGCATGACGGACGCCAGCGGGTGGTCGGTGGGGAAGGACACTTCGAGCTTGACGGTCGAGGCGTTGTCCCGCTCGTTGGGCACCCTGACGTTGACGGTGGCGTAGCCGCCCTTTTCGGCGGGTCCGACGGGCTGTACACCGACGTGCGCGAAGGCCGTTCCCGCGCACAGCAGGACGGTGGAAGCGGCGGCACCGGCGACGGAGACGGCAGCGATACGAGAGACGTTCATGTCTGGAACACTCCACGGGCAGAGGTGAATGACGCTCCGGTGCGCGGGTGCGCACCGGCATCGCGACGCCGCTCCCGTGGTGTGGCGTGTGTTACGCCGGAGAGTGCGCCGCGTCAGGCTGCGAGGACGAGCGCCGCCGTGGGCGGTCCGCGCCTGATCACCGTGTGCTGGAGGGCTTCCCCGGCCGGTCGCAGGGAGGTGACGAAGGGGGTGTGCCCGGTGCGCGGCCGGCGCGCGGGTGCTGCGGGGAGCGGGCCGGCGTTGAGCGACCGTACGAGCGCCAGGGCGGCGCGCAGCGACCGTACGAGCGCGCCTTCCGCGACGCCGTGGGCCGACAGCAGGACCAGCCGGGACAGTGCCGTCTCTCCGCGCCGCAGGAACCACGCGGTCGCGACGGCGGCCAGCAGGTGGCCGAGCAGCATGGGGAGGGTGGGGAGCAGTCCGGCGGCCGGTTCGGCGGCGCCTGTGTGGTGGGACGCCGCGTGCGCGAGGTGCTGCCGTGCCGCGTGTACGGACGCGGGGTCGATGCCCGCTTCGGTGATGATGCGGCGTGCTTCGGTGGTGCTGAGCGGCAGTGCGCCGGCGCCGCACACGAGTTTCGCGGCGAAGGCGCGCAGTGAGGTGTCGGTGGCCGCGCTTTCGAGGGCGGGGCTGTGCTGGCCGAGTCCGAAGAGGGCGTGCAGGGCGAGCTGTCCGCAGGTCAGTGCGGCGGCGATGGCGGGCATGGAGCGCGCGCGTCCGGCGAGTGGTGCGATCAGGCCGAATACGGCGGCGGCGCCGAGTGCCAGCGTCCACCAGGGGACGGTGGCGCAGGAGGCCATGACGTGTCCGGTCGCGGACAGCACGACACAGACCGCGGTGAACACCGCGGTCCTGAGCAGCCGCAGAGGGGCTCCGGCGCGTGCGACGGACGTAGACATGGCCTCGACATCATCGCATTGCGTCTGCGGCATTCGTACGGCAGGTCCGGGAGCGTATACACCGGCGTAAGGAGTGTGCGCGTCGGCCGAATGAGGGCAATCACGTTCACTCCAGGCTTATGAGGGGTTGCTTGCGGCAATACGTATCCGTATGTCGAGCCGCAGCCAGGAGGCTGGAGCATGAGCATCTGGTGGTCTCTCCACTTGCGGCGCGAAGCCGCGAGCGTCCCGCTCGCCCGGCGCCTTCTGCTCGGCACCATGGAGACGGCGGGGGTGGATCCGGACATCTCCTACGACCTGTCGGTCGCGCTCAGCGAAGCGTGTGCGAACGCCGTCGAGCACGGCGGGGACGAGCATTCCGGGACGCCGTCCGCCGAATATCGCGTGACCGCTTATCTGGACGGCGAGAAATGCCGTATCGAGGTCGCTGACTCCGGGCCGGGATTTCCCCCTTCACGGCGGGGGTATCGCGCCGCGGCGCGTCCGGTGAGCACCTCGGCGGAGAGCGGCCGGGGGCTGTGCCTGATCGAGCAGCTGGCCGATCACGTGCATTTCCGCAACAGGCCGGGGCACGGCGCCGTGGTCAGTTTCGACAAGATCCTCAAATGGCGCGAGGGCGCGCTGCTCAAGGTGTCCTGAAGGCCTTGAGCGGCACGCCCTCGCGGGTGTGGTTCCTGTGGGCGTTGTACGTCAGGCCTGCTTGACCCGCGCCATCCAGGCTTCGACCTCGTCCCAGCGGCGGGGCAGCCCGGCCGACAGGTTCAGGTTGCCGTCCTCGGTGACGAGGATGTCGTCCTCGATCCGTACGCCGATGCCGCGGTATTCCTCGGGCACGGTGAGGTCGTCGGCCTGGAAGTACAGGCCGGGCTCGACGGTCAGGCACATGCCCGGCTCCAGGGTCCCGTCGGCGTACGCCTCACGGCGGGCGGCGGCGCAGTCGTGGACGTCCATGCCGAGCATGTGGCCGGTGCCGTGGAGGGTCCAGCGGCGCTGGAGGCCGAGCTCCAGGACCTTCTCGACGGGGCCTTCGACGAGGCCCCACTCGACGAGCTTCTCGGCGAGGACGCGCTGTGAGGCGTCGTGGAAGTCGCGGAACTTCGCGCCGGGCTTCACGGCGGCGATGCCGGCTTCCTGGGCCTCGTACACCGCGTCGTAGATCTTGCGCTGGAGGTCGTTGAAGGTGCCGTTGATGGGCAGGGTGCGGGTGATGTCGGCGGTGTAGAGGGTGTGGGTTTCCACGCCGGCGTCGAGCAGCAGCAGGTCGCCGGAGCGTACGTCGCCGTCGTTGCGCACCCAGTGGAGGGTGGTGGCGTGGGGTCCGGCGGCGCAGATGGAGCCGTAGCCGATGTCGTTGCCCTCGACGCGGGCGCGCAGGAAGAAGGTGCCTTCGATGTAGCGCTCGCTGGTCGCCTCGGCCTTGTCGAGGATCTTGACGACGTCCTCGAAGCCGCGGACGGTCGAGTCGACGGCCTTCTGGAGTTCGCCGATTTCGAAGTCGTCCTTCACGGCGCGGGCCTCGGAGAGGTAGACGCGCAGCTCCTCGTCGCGCTCGGCGGTGACCTTGTCGGTCAGCGCGGCTTCGATGCCGGCGTCGTGTCCGCGGACGTTGCGGACGGGGCCGGTGGCTTCCTTCAGCGCGGCGGCCAGCTCGCGGACATCCTTGGCGGGGATCTTGAGGAGCTGCTCGGCCTCGGTGAGGGAGTGGCGGCGCCCGACCCACAGCTCGCCCTGGCCGTCGAGCCAGAATTCGCCGTTCTCGCGGTTGGAGCGGGGCAGCAGGTAGATCGTCGCGTCGTGGCCGCCGTCCCTCGGCTCGAGTACCAGGACGCCGTCCTGTGTCTGGTCGCCGGTGAGGTAGGCGTATTCGGTGGAGGCGCGGAAGGCGTACTCGGTGTCGTTGGAGCGGGTCTTGAGGTTGCCCGCGGGGATCACCAGGCGCTCGCCGGGGAAGCGTGCGGAGAGTGCGGCGCGGCGGCCGGCGGTGTGGCCCGCCTGTGCGATCGGCTCGAGACCGTGCAGTTCGGTGTCGGCCCAGCCGGTCTTCATGTTCTCGGCGAGCTCGTCGGAAACGCCCGGGTACAGGCCGTTCTTCCGCTGCTTGATCGGCTCTTCGGTCTCTTCCGGGGTCTCCGGCATGAGCTCTTCGGACACGGCTGTCTCCTCGATACGACACTGGACCGCCCTCCATCGTATGTGCGACGGGAAGAGGGCCCGGGGCGTTGTGGACAACTGTGAGGAATCAGTCGAACCGCGCGGCGAGCAGCACGATGTCGTCCGCCGAGTCCGCCGTGCCGGCGCCGTTGGGCAGCAGGGTGCGCAGTACGTGGTCGGTGATTGCTTCCGGGTCGTTCCTGGCGGTCCTGGGCACACTGGCGGCGGCCGCGTGCAGCCGTGCGAAGGCACGGTCCATGGGGTCGCCGGTGCGCTGGAGCAGCCCGTCGGTGTAGAGCAGCATCGTTTCGCCGGGTGCGGGTGAGAGTTCCACGCTCGGTGCTTCCCAGCAGGACAGCATGCCCAGTGGCGCGGAGAGCGAGGTCTCGACGTATTCGGTGCGCCGGTCGCCGATGATCAGTGGGGGGCTGTGTCCGGCGCCGGCCAGCACGATCTTGCGCTGGGCCGGTTCGCAGTACGCGAAGAGGGCGGTGGCCGACCTGGCCGGTTCGGTGAGCCGCAGGAGCAGTTCGAGGTCGGACAGTACGGCGACGGGGTCCTCGCCCTCCATGACGGCGTACGCCCGGAGGCCGGCCCGCAGCCGTCCCATCGCGGCGAGCGCGCCGGCGCCCGATCCCGAGACGGATCCGACGGCGAGCCCCAGAGCGCCTTCGGGCAGCGGCAGGGCGTCGTACCAGTCGCCGCCGCCGTGGGGTCCGGTGCGGTGGCGGGCGGCGAGGTGTACTCCGGGGACGCGGGGCAGTCTGCTGGGGAGCAGTTCCGCGGCGAGCGTCGCCACTTGTGCGCGGGCGCGTTCCAGTTCCAGCAGGCGGGCCAGGTGTTCGGCGGCGTAGCGCGCGTAGAGGCCCGCGAGGTGGCGCCGGCGTTCGGCGGGTTCGGCCGGTTCGTCGTACAGCCAGACGGCGGCACCGAGCCGCCCGGACGTTTCGGTGGTCAGGGGCAGGGCGTAACTGGCGGCGTATCCCAGGCGTGCGGCGACTTCGCGGTGGCGCGGGTCGAGTCCGGCTTCGCCGAGGAGGTCGGGATGGGCGATCTCGCTGGGGCGGGGGCTGCCGGGGAGCCCGTCGAGGAGCCGTCCGTACGACGTGGAGCCGCGCGGCACGGTCTCGATGTGGCCGAGGTCGGCGCGGGCGAGGCCGAGGCCGACGGTGGTGGGCGGGCCGAGTTCGCCGGCCGGCTCCAGGACGACGAGGCCGCGGCGGGCGCCCACGAGGGCGGCGCCGGCGCGGAGCAGTTCGTGCAGTGCGCTGTCGAGGGTGTGGGTGCGGACCAGGCGTTCGGTGAGTTCGTGGAGGGTCGTGAGGTCGGAGACCCAGCCCGCGAGCCGGTCCTGAAGCACCGCGCCGGCGGCGGCGGGTGGGGCAGGGGGAGACGGGTGGGGCGCGACAGTGTGCGTGGGGGGAGGAACCACTGGATCGATTCCAGCCACTTTCGGCACGTGAGGGGCGCTCATGATCGCGGACTTTCCCGCTGGTGCGTTTTGCTCAATAGCATCGCAAACCCCCATGTCATTCTGCGCCGCTATCAATGCATCCACATGTACACGCACAAGTAAGGGGATGTCCAGCATTGTCAACGTGGGACTCTTGGTGTCTGTGGGATAGCCAACTTGGCCTAAAAATGCCACACGCGGCAGTAATTTGCGATCGACTGAGGGCGTTCGACAGCGCGTCATATCGACCGCGCTGGGTACGTAATCGGTGATGGCCAGGGGCAGTTGGGACCGCCCGGAACCTGGCGGCGGGCCTGGGCGTCTTAACCGCCGTGGGCCGCGTCCCATCCCCGAGTAGCGGGACAGCACCACTACGGATCTGCTTCGGATCAGTTCAGCGCCATGCGTGCGCCACCCTCCGCTACGTTTCACGCCCGGCCCCAACGGGCTGCCCGTGCCGCAGGCTGAAAATGCGGCGAAGCACCACCAGTACGCAGCCAGTACGTGACGTGCACGCTCAGTGAAGATATGCACACATGGTGTGATATGGACCTCGGCGTTCAACGGAAAGGAACGAGCGCTCATGCGCGAGATCCCCGGAAAGCGACGCGGGCTCCTCCGGTTCCGGCGAAGTGAGGGGCCTGCCCAGCTCGGCGCGGCGCTGACCTGTGCCACCGCCTGGCAGTGGCCCGTGCTCCCCGGAGTGGGCCTGAAAGCATCCAATGGCCGCGGCAGAGGCAGCGGCGGCGGCGCGGGGCAGAGCTGTGCCTGCCCCGATCCCGAATGCGTGGTTCCCGGCGCGCACCCCTTCGATCCGGGCGTTCTCGCCGCCACCACCGACGAACGCATGATCCGCTGGTGGTGGACCAACCGGCCGACGGCGCCGGTCGTGCTGGCCACCGGCGGGGCGGCGCCGTGCGCGATCAGCCTCCCCGCGGTCGCCGGCGCGGTGGCGCTGACGGCGCTCGACGGCATGGGTATGCGCCTGGGCCCGGTCGTCGCGACCGCGACCCGCTGGTCGCTGCTGGTCGCCCCGTACTCCCTGGAGCGGCTCGGGGAGCTGCTGTACGCCAAGGACCGGGTGCCCAGTTCGCTGCGTTTCCACGGGCAGGGCGGCTATCTGGTGCTTCCGCCCTCGC
This sequence comes from Streptomyces flavidovirens DSM 40150, assembly GCF_000429085.1. Classification (GTDB taxonomy): domain Bacteria; phylum Actinomycetota; class Actinomycetes; order Streptomycetales; family Streptomycetaceae; genus Streptomyces; species Streptomyces flavidovirens. The sequence continues at coordinate 54,182 of NZ_AUBE01000026.1, forward strand.
AGACGGGGGCCGGGCAGGTGTGGTGGGAGCGGGAGCCGTCCGTCACGGGCTCTCCGCTCCGTCCGGGCAGGGCGGAGCCCATCGCCGGTTCGGCCGCACCCTGGCTGCCGGACGTCGAGGCGGTCGTGGACGCGCTGGTCGCGGCGAGCAACGGCGCACCGGACGGCGGCAGCCGGCTCGCGTACTGAGTACGCGTTCCCCAGGGACGCGGAAGCCGGCGGCGGCGGTCTTGCACGAAGACGCCCCGCCGGCTCACTCGTACGGGTGTGAGCGGACCGGTGTTCCGGGGCGACTGGGCGCGGCTCCCGTGCCGGGGGTCATCCGTCGATATCTTCGGCCCACCGTCAAGAACTTCCGGCAGCCGACAGGTGGGACCGCCTTGAATCTCCGCATGACCGGGCTCGCGGCCGTCGTGGTGTTCACCGCCCTGCTGCCGCTGGCCGGCGCGTCCGCGGAACCCGAGCCCGTGCCCGCACCCGACGACGCCAAGGCGGCTCCCGCGACCGCCGCCGGGAACGCCCCTGCCTCTGCGCCCGTCCCTGCCCCTGCCCCTGCCCCTGTCCCTGTCCCCGCCCCTGCCCCTGCCTCTGTCCCTTCGCCCGGCTCCTTGGGCGACGCGTCCGCGCAGTGCGGCCCGGAGCTCAGCTCCCCGGAAGGCGTCGAGGGCCAGACCTGCGTGCTGACCGAGCGCGGCAGTACGTGGGCGCGTACGTACTACCGCAATGCGACGGGGGCGGAACTCCGCGCCGTACTCGCACTGATGGGGCCTGCCGGCCGGACCGTTCAGATGCATTGCGCGGTGAGCGCGGAGGACGAACCGGGGGTGTGCGAAACACCGCGTGAGCCTTCGCGCGGAAAAGCCGCTGAATATTCGGCGGTGTCGGAGTTCGCCGCGGCGGGAGACGGGCCGTTGCTGCTGCGCTCCGGGAGCAACTCGCCCGCGCCTGCGCCCCGTTGACCGGTCGGTACGACACCTGACGGGCCGGGGCGGGGATAAGAAAGACCCGGCCGCTGGCGACGGGGGATGCACCAGCGACCGGGCACTTAGAACGGTAACAAGAGATCTGCGGTTGGCAAATTCGATCTCCCTTATTCAGACAGGGATTTACCTGCCGATTGGAGAGTTGTGACCGGAGTCACCGATCAACCGACAGAAACTGTCGCCGTCAGCTCAGTGTCACCTGCCGGTTGGTGAGACCGCCCCGCGCACGGCGCTCCTCCGAGGTCAGCGGCGCGTCGGAAGCCAGAGCCGCGGCGAGCCGTTCGGCGAACTGAGCGGCGGGCTTTTCCACGTCCTGCGCCCCTGTCCCGCTCGGCAGGTCCCAGACCGGAACCATCAGTCCGTGCGCGCGGAAGGAGCCGACGAGACGGGTGCCTTCGCCGAGGGACGACGTACCGGCGGCGTGCAGTCGCGCGAGCGCGTCGAGGAGCTGGTCCTCGGCATACGGCATGACCCAGCGCAGGTGGTTCTTGTCGGGCGTCTCGCACCAGTACGCGGCGTCGACACCGGTCAGCCTCACGGTGGGGATCGCGGCGGCGTTGGCGCGCTCCAGGGAGGCGCTCACCTCGGGCGCCGCGTTCTGCGCGTCGGGCACCCAGAACTCGAAGCCGGTGTGCACCTCGGGCTCGAAGGGTGCGTCCGCGTCGAGCAGGTCCTGGAGGCGCGGACCGTCCGCCGGGGCGCGCTCCGCCGCGACCGGCGTACCCGGCTTGGCGGTCAGCGCGCGCAGCAGGGTGTCCGCGAGGTCGCGGCTGAGGTCACCGGAGGGGGTGTCGTTCTGCAGGCCGAGCAGGACGGAGCCGTCGTCGCGGCGCAGGGCGGGCCAGGCCATCGGCAGTACGGTCGCCAGCGTGACGGAGGGGACGCCGTCGGGCAGCCCGTCCTTCAGCGTCAGCTCCGCCGTGGCGGCGGGCACCAGCTCGCGCAGGGCGACCCAGTCGCTCTCGCCGGCCAGGCCCTCGAAGGGGCGCTGGACCAGTTCGGTGACGGCGTGCGCGGCCGCACGGCCGTGGCAGGCCTTGTAGCGACGGCCGGAACCGCACGGGCAGGGCTCGCGGGCCCCGACGACCGGCACCTCCCCGTCGGCCACCTGGGCCTGCGGCTTGGTACCCCTTGCGGGCTGGGGGCGCTTCTTGGCCATGGCTTGGCTTCTCCCGTTCACGGCAGTGCTGTGTCGGGCGCGAGCCTAGCCGCTGAGCCGGCTGCGGCGAGGACCGGCCGAGCCGTACGAGGCCGTACGACGCCGGATGAAGCCGTACGAGGCCGGACGGCGTCAGCGAAGCGAAGTCAGAACGACGGCAGCGAAGTCAGTCGAGTCAGTCGAGTCGGTCGAGTCGGTCGAAATCTTCCAACGCGTCCGTGAAGTCCAGCCCGGACCCGGGGACCACGACGCGCGCGGCGAAGTCCTCGCGCCGGTGCCCCTCGGTGACGTTGACCCACACGGTGACCTCGCCGGTCGAGCTGTCCCGTACGCCCCAGTCCTGTGCCAGTGCCGTGATGATGTTGAGCCCTCGGCCGCCGCGCGCGGTGACCGAGGGCGTGGCCGGAACCGGTCGGGTCGGACCACCTCCGTCCGTAACCTCGACGGTCAGCCTGCCTGTTGAGTCGACGCGCCATGCGGCACGGATGTCACCGTCGCCGACCTCCGCCTGGCCCAGGGGCCTGCCATGACGGCAGGAATTGCTGAGCAGTTCGGAAAGGATCAGTACGGCATCGTCGATGACCGAATCGGACACCCCGTTGATGCGCAGTTCGTCGCGCATACGGCGTCTTGCTTCGCCCACGCCCGCAGGGCCATGGGGTACGGCCATGCTCGACGACGTGGGCACTTCCCGTGCCACCACAAACGCCACCCCCGAGACCTCCTTCGCCCCACGCCACGGAGTGAATGCCCCAATGGCCTGGACCGGAAACCGGCCAGGCGCCGGTCAGTGACGCACTCGTAACGATCTAATGCGGCCGAACGCGCCGGTGCACTCCCTGTGGCGGCTGTTATGAGCGTCCCAGTTGGGACAAAACCTGCTTCGGGCGGTTTGTAATGATCGCTTCCACACCGAGGCGCACGCAGAGATCGACGTCCTCGGGCTCGTTCACCGTCCAGACGTGCACGCGGTGGCCCGCGCGGTGCAGCCGCGCGATGTAGCCGGGGTGGTTGCGGACGATCCGGATGCCGGGGCCCGCGATGTGCGAGCCGGCCGGGAGCCGTCCGTCGCGCAGGCGCGGCGAGACGTACTGCATCAGGTAGACCGTCGGGATGGCGGGCGCGGCGGCCGCCACCCGGTGCAGCGAGCGCGCCGAGAAGCTCATGATGCGTACGGGCGAGGGTTCGCCGGCCGGGGGCGTGTCGAAGCCGAAGCGCTTCAGCAGGTGGAGGAGCCGTTCCTCGACCCGGCCCGCCCAGCGCGTGGGGTGCTTGGTCTCGATGGCCAGCTCGACGCGGCGCCCGGCGTCCGAGACCAGTTCGAGGAGGCGCTCCAGCGTGAGTACGGAGGTGAACTCGCCAGGGCTGTGCCCGCGCGCCGGGTCCCAGTCCGGCGATTCCTCGCTGTCCCGCCAGGAGCCGAAGTCGAGAGCGGCGAGGTCGGCCAGTTCGAGGGCGGAGACGGCGCCGCGGCCGTTCGAGGTGCGGTTCACCCGACGGTCGTGGACGCAGACGAGGTGCCCGTCCGCGGTGAGCCGTACATCGCATTCGAGAGCGTCCGCGCCGTCCTCGATCGCCTTCATGTACGCCGCCAGGGTGTGCTCGGGGGCGTCCTCGGAGGCGCCGCGGTGAGCGACGACCTGGATGGTGTGCTGCCGTGCGTGAGTCACCGCGTCATGGTGTCACCGCGGATGGGTAGGCGAGAAAACGTGTCCTGGGAACGGCCGGTCGGACCTTCTGGGGATGCGGCCGTTTTGTCCGGTGTAAAGGATGTTCCCTGGATGCACAGGAACCGCTTACGGTCCTCTGATGCGCGGTGGGAAAAGCTGACAGCGGACACTTGCACAGTGGTGACAGTAGTGACAGTGGTGACGTTGACCGAGACCGACGTGGGACCGAGGAGAAGAGAGCTGTGAGCACCGAGAACGAGGGCACTGCGGTTCCGGCCGCCCCTTCAGCACCTCCCGTGCCGGTGGCCGCTCCCGGGCCCGCCTCCGGTTCCACGGGTACGAATCCGGCGGATCGCGGGCAGGAGCCGGCGTCCCCCGCGCCTGCCCAGCCCGTACACAACCCCACCACGCAGGGACAGACGACGCCCGAGCCTCAGCCGGGTTACATGCCGGTCCCGCAGCCGCAGCCGCATCCGCATTCACAGGCGCAGTCGCAGTCGCAGGCCGCCGGGCCGGGGGCCCCCGGTCCCGCCACGGCCACGGGCGGCGCCGGATGGCCACCGCCCCCGCCCGCTCACCCCTACGGCGGCGGTGGCAGCGGCGACGGCGGCGGCCCCGCGTGGGGCGCGCCCATGGCGCCCGTACCTCCCGCTCCCCGCAGGAAGCGCGCCGGCGGCCTGGTCGCCGGAGTGCTGGCCGCCGCACTGGTCGCGGGCGGTGTCGGCGGTGGCATCGGGTACTGGGCCGCCGAGCGCAACGACAGCCCGACCGACTCGACGACCGTCTCCGCGTCCGGTGAAACGAAGGACTTCAAGCGCGACGCGGGTACCGTCGCGGCGGTCGCGGGCAAGGCGCTGCCGAGCGTGGTCACCATCGAGGCGCAGGGCGGCGACGGCGAGGGCGGCACGGGAACCGGCTTCGTCTACGACAAGGAAGGCCACATCGTCACCAACAACCACGTGGTGGCGTCCGCGGCGGACGGCGGCGAACTGTCCGTCACCTTCTCCAACGGCAAGAAGTACGACGCCGAGGTCGTCGGCCGCGCGCAGGGCTACGACGTAGCCGTACTGAAGCTGAAGAGCGCCCCTTCCGGCCTCGCCCCGCTGCCGCTGGGTGACTCCGACAAGGTCGCCGTCGGCGACTCGACGATCGCCATCGGAGCGCCCTTCGGCCTGTCGAACACGGTCACCACCGGCATCATCAGCGCCAAGAACCGCCCCGTGGCCTCGGGCGACGGCCAGAACAGCAAGGCGTCGTACATGAGCGCCCTGCAGACCGACGCGTCGATCAATCCGGGCAACTCGGGCGGCCCGCTGCTCGACGCGCGCGGCGCCGTCATCGGCATCAACTCCGCCATCCAGTCGGCCGGCACCGGCGGTTTCGGCCAGTCCCAGGCGGGCTCCATCGGCCTCGGTTTCGCGATCCCGGTCAACCAGGCGAAGACGGTCGCGGAGCAGCTGATCAAGACCGGCGAGCCGGTCTACCCGGTGATCGGCGCCACGGTCTCCATGGACCCGAAGAGCGACGGCGGCGCGGTCATCGCGGACCGCGGCACGGGCGGCACCGAGGCGGTCCCGTCGGACAGCCCGGCGGGCAGGGCCGGCCTGAAGGCGGGCGACGTCATCACCAAGCTCGACGACCGGGTGATCGACAGCGGCCCGACCCTGATCAGCGAGATCTGGACCCACAAGCCGGGCGACAAGGTCACCCTCACATACGAGCGCGACGGCAAGACGTCGACGGCCGAAGTCACCCTGGGCCAGCGCAAGGGCGACGACAGCTGACCGGCTAGGCTGTTCCTCACGCCACCGCGTGCCGGTGACGCGAGGTGGGTTGCCCGAGCGGCCTAAGGGAACGGTCTTGAAAACCGTCGTGGCAGCGATGTCACCGTGGGTTCAAATCCCACACCCACCGCACAGGTCAGAAGCGTTGCAGGTCAGAAGGGGTGCCACCCTCCGGAGTGGCACCCCTTCTGCGTTCACCCTGTCTCACCCTTTCTCGCCGGTATCCCAGCTTTGACCAGTGCGTATGGGCCATCTGTGGGCCAGGGTCAGGGCCGGTCCCCCTCGTCGAGCGCGCGGGCGATCAGGCTGTTGGAGTGCTGCTGGCCTCCCTTGAGGATCTTCGCGTAGAAGCGGTACAGCACGGCGATGCTGTGCCCGGCGCGGGCGGCGACCTCTGCGGGGTCCACACCCGATTTGATCCAAAGCGATACGCCCGCGTGCCTCAGGGAGTACGGCACGGCCGCAAGACCGGACTTCACCTCGCTGGGCGTGAGCACCGCTGTCCGGGCCCTGTCCCACAGATCGCAGTATTCGGTGGACGCCACACGTCCCCCGCGTGCCGCCCGGAACAGCCGGCCGTCATCGGCCGTGCCGTATCGAGTGATGTGCTCTCGGAGCAGGTGCACGAGAACCGGCGGGATAGGAACGGTGCGCGTTGCGCCGCTTCTGCGCCGCTTGAGACCGCGCTTCTCGTAAGACGTGCCCTCGTCGGTCCAGCCACCGCCAACCTCGGGACGGCTCTCCCCGAGAAGCAGTTCGCCCCACTCCTTCACGGACTCTGGTGAATTGGGTGGCAAGGTGCAGTCCGATTCCTTGAGCGCGACGATCTCACCAGGCCGCATGGCTGCGTAGTAGAGGCACCCAAAGAAAGCGTGCAGGTGCTTGCCGCGAGGTCCGGAGTCGCGGACAGCCCCGAGCAACGCGCGGGCCACGTCCGGGCCCGGCACGTACCGGAAGTCGATCTCGTCGTCGCTCTCGGCCGGCGTCCAGTCCACACGGGGCAGAGGGTTCGCGGTGAGAAGCCCTTTCTCCTCGACCGTGTAGCGCAGCACGTTGCTCAGCACCATGCGCTTGCGCCGGGCAGTGTTCTCGGCAGCCTTGCCTCCGTCCATCCGGAGCGACAGCGCCTCCAAGGCTGGACGTAGAAGCGCAGGATCCTCCAGGGCCCTGACCTTGATGGAATGGGCAGCGATCCACGCCAGAGCGGATCGAATGTCGGAGGGCGGCTCCTCAACGACGTGACGTGACACCCAGGTCCCCTCGGCGTCACGAACGGCTCGGAACGCCCATTGGTACAAAGCAGTTCGCTGTACTGCGGCGGAGGGCGCGCCCCGCTTGCTGGTGACGAGCACAGGAGTCACCACAGCGAGCGATTCAGCGATGCTCGCCCGGTGCTTGGCTGCGGCTCGTGGCCACTTCATCAGCACGTATCCGGTGGCGTGCTCGTACCAGGACGGAGAGGTACGAGCCCGCAGCTCACTCGCGGGCAAGCCCGTTTCTTCGTCGAACTGCTGGTGGTCCCGCAGAGCGGTCATCAACTCAGACCGGCGCCCCTCAGCCTGCGGCTTGAGCTTGAAACTGCGGGAATGGGGGCGCTCACCGACTCGCCAACGCAGTTCCCAGGGTTTCGGCCGGTCGACACGCTTGCGGATGGACCAGATATCAACGTCGTACGTGAGCATCTCTCTCCAGACAGAACGAGGGGCCCGCGCTGAGCGCGGGCCCCGGTGAAGCGAACGGATTCAGGCGGCGCGTTCCTCGCAGGACGCCCACCAGGCGTCAAGGTCGGCGCGGCTGACGCGGAGCTGACCGTTGGGGAGTTTCTGGAGGCGCGGGGCTTGACCACGGGCGCGCATGCGATAGAAGGCTGCGCGGCTCATCTCGATCTCTTCGAGTACCTCGCGAAGCTTGAGCATCTTGGGGCGAGCCATCGTTGCGACTCCTCGTCTCGGGCCTTCTGGGGGATCCGCAACATCCGCCACGCCGCAACACCGCTGGTCAGCGGCTTGAATCTGTGGCGGATGCCGCTTGTGTTGCGGATAGGTCCCGCCGCGCGGGCGGCGCGGCGGGACCTTGGGGCACAGCTGGTCAGCCCGCGATGCGCAGCTGGCGTGTGTCGGTTTCGGTGAACATGTGGCGGCTCTCGGAGGGGCCTTCCGCCACAGATTCACCCTCGTTGACCTGCGGTGTTGCGGATGTTGCGGATGTTGCGGATTTCTCGGGGTCGGGGCGGCAGTAGCGGTTCCACGCATCGGTGAGGTCTTCGGCGTAATAGCCCTTGGGGGTGGTGCTGCCAACCCGGATCCCCTTGGGCTTGATCGGGGTGTTGTCGGGGCGCACGTACTGGCTGAGGAGCTTGGACAGCCGGCGTGCGGTGAGCGGCTTGATGGCCTGTCCGTCCTCGCTCATATCGGCCCACGGGGCGTCGTCGAGGGAGAGGAGGACTTCGAGGATGGCCGCAGTGGGCATCTTGTCCACACCGCAGAACACCTTGTCGCGCAGGTCGGTCAACAGCCGCACGCCGAGGGAGGCTTCGTCGTTGCTGCTCGCTGACTTGATCAGTTCGGTGCACGCAGCGCGGGCCCGGGCCGGCCAGTGCCCACCGGCCGCGTCCGCGACCGCGAGCAGCGGTTCCCACACGTCGGCTGGCCGGTCCGTGACGCCCTCGGGCATCTCGGGCCATGCCTCGGCTACCTGATCGTGCAGGGTGGCGGTCCAGTCGGCGAGCCGGTCCCGCAGGAGGTGGCCCTGCTTCTCGTGGACGCGGCGCCGGTAGGGCTCGCACTTCTCGTTGGGCGCCTTCTTCCGCATGCGGATGATGACGGACCTGGTCAGGATCGTGTCCGGCAGCGTGCCGAGTCCGGCCATGGCGACCGCACAGAACGAGGGAAAGAAGCCTGCCTTCTGGTCGGATCCGTCCCCGACGCAGCGCAGGGACTTGGCGCCGCGCCGGTAACCGGAGTTGAGGAACCCGCGGACTTCCTCGTTCCCGCCCGCCTTGGGCCCGAATACGGTGTCGATCTCGTCGAACAGGAGAGTGGGTGTGCCCTCGTCTGCGGAGACGAGCCGGAACAGGGCGTTCGCGGAGGCATTGACGGTCGTCGCAGCGCGCGGCGTGAGCGTCTCGATGATCTCCAGCGCCCGCGACTTTCCCGACCCCGGTTCGGGGCTGAGGAACGCGATGCGGGCGGTGCCGTCCAGCGCGTCCATCAGGTGCGCGTGGGCGTCCCACAGGGCTACGGCGACGTAGGCGGCTTCGGTGGGGAAGACGTTGAAGCGGCGGTGGAAGGCTTCCACTTCATCGAGCAGCGTGGCTCCGTCGATGGACGGCGCGGGAGTGTTGTTGCTGGTCATGCGGCGGTCCTCCCTTCCTGGGAAGCGGTACGCAGCGGGCAGAGGTCTCGGTGGGCGGTGTGGTCTTCGACCAGGGCGATCACGTGTTTGCGTCCGACGGCGCTGCGGTTGCGCCCGCAGTCACAGACGGAGGTAGCTGTGGGGATTGCGCCCTGCGGTGCGACGACGTGCAGCCACCCGTTCACGTGCCTGCCGTCGCCGGTCTGCGGGTCAGGACGAACGGCAATGGGGACGGCCTGACGGCCGACGACCTTCGGCGCCCTCTGTCCGTGGGGCGCTGGGGCCGTTTCGGCGTGGCTGGTGTCGGCTGTGGTGGGGAGGCATTTCAGATGGGGATTGGGGTGGGCGCTCACGTCGCCTCCCTCGGCCGGCAGTTGCGCAGGGACCAGTTCAGGACGCTGCGCAGGGTGGAGCGGCACTGGGATGCCGGGAGTCCGGCCGACTCACCAGCCATCTGAAATGCCTGCTCCACCTCCTGTCGGGTCAGGTCACCCCATCCGACGAACCGGGCCACCTTGCGGGCGCTCTCGAACAACTGGGCTTCGCGACGGCCCTCTTTGGCCGTTGCGACGAGTTCGGTTTCGCGTTCCAGGGCAGTCTCAGCGGCCCGGTTCCCGTGTTTAGGGAGGGCGAGCCGAAGCGACTGTGCGGGGCGCTCAGAGGGCCTGAGAGCTTCCAGCAGCCATGCGGGCAACGGCGCTACCGGCCGGGCGTCAATCACGGTGTAGTTGCCGCTGGGGAGGGTGCTGCCCGCAGCGACGACGTATCCGCCCCACGCTCGGGTGTCGACCAGAGGCGCGAGAGCCCCGGCGGTGTTGCTGAGCCGAATGCCGGACGGGGCGGTGAAGTACAGGTGCTCCCCACCGCTCGCGGTCCGGGTGCGGTAGGTAGCGGGGACGGCCTGCCCGGCGCGCTCGCAGAGCGCCATGAAGGTCGTCACGCCGCTAGGCGTGCCCTCAGTGCCCTTGATGCTCTTGCGCTTGGGCATGTCCAGGTCGACGACCAGCAGCCCCGAGGGGCCGGTGGCGATCCCGACGTTGAACGAAGCGGCCGACCATGCCCGGCGAATGCGGTCGGGGTCGGTGGTGGCGCGCTGCTCCCACTTGCGGTGCCCGCCCGCGCAGTCGCCAGTTCCGGGGCAGTGGGCCTCACCGTGCAGGGCGGGCCGCTTGTCGCCGGGCCGAAGCGGGAAGACGTGCCGACCTCGCTCGGCGGCTTCGAGGGCGGCTCGCAGGAGTTCGGTGCTCATGCGGCCACCCCCAGTGCTGCGGTCTGGAAGGCGGTGGCGATCCAGTGGGTGTAGGCGGGTGGGAGGGCTTCGCGCAGGTTGAAGTGGTCGGCGGACCAGTGGATGCGCTTGGCCTGCTGGATTTCCTCGGTGGTGGCCTTGCCGCCGCCCTTGCCGTAGGCGGCGACGTACGGGCCGTCGAAGTACTGGCCGTGCCGCCATCCCCGCACCTTGCCCCGGTGCGCGGGGTGCGCTGGCTGGGGGGTGGTCCAGTTTCCGAGTTCGAAGTAGCGGTGCATGAGCACGCCGAGCCCGAACTGTTCCCCGCACAGCCGCAGGTCCTTGCGGACCTCGGAGCCGGGCACGTTCTCGATCACGTACGGGCGACCGACCGCGTCCAGCGCGGTGCGGGTCGGGGCGATGAGCCGGGGGTGGGTACGGCCGGTGCGGGCGTTGCGGGCGGCGTTCGTGCCCTTGGTTGGGGCGCCTTCGCCCTGGCAGGGCGGGGAGGTGTGGATGAAGTCGAAGTCGGCTCCGTGGGCGCGGATGAACTCGATTGCGTCGCCCTGGTGGAACGCGTCGCCGCAGTAGTCCGGCTGCGGGCGGATATCGACGCCCGTCACGTGGAAGCCGGCCTGCTGGTAGCCGCGTGCCGCACCGCCGATGCAGCAGTACGCGTCCAGCACCCGCAGCACGCGGGATCGCCGGATGGGGATGGGTTGAGTCATGCTGGGTGTCTCCAGTTCTGTGAAGAGTGCTGGCGGACGAGGGCGGCCCCGGATCATTGGCGTGAGACAGGGGCCGCTCTTGGCGTTCAGCTGTGGAAGCGGTTGGAGTGGGGGTTTCGGTCGCACCAGTCCTCGGCGCACACCTTGTGGACCGGCTCGCGGTCGTGGGAGCGCATGGGGGTGGGCCTGCCGCAGAGCACGCACGGCAGGTTTCGGGAGGCGTCGAAGTGGCGGGCGTCCCGCCAGTCCAGGAGCGGCACGACAACCCCCGGCTAATGGCGGTTGATGGTGCCGTTGGCCTTGCCGAACATCCCGCTCGCGGTGATGTTCTGCGTGATGTGCGTCGCCCCCGTGCCGGCACCGGTCGCACTGCGGGCGAGCCGGAGCAGGACGGGGACGCCTACGGCTGCGGCGGCGATGAGGGCGACGGCGGACCACAGGGCGTGGCTCATGGCGATCAGTCCCGGTGCGGCGTAGGAGAGGCCGATACCGGCGGCGGCGATGCCGCCCCCGATCGTCGGCGTCAGGAGTGCGGTGGTCTTGGCCCACGTCGGAATCGGCTGCGCGACCGGCGCCGACTGCGGCGCGGGTGCGGCTGGCGGCTGGGTGTAGGCCAGGGTTCGGACGCCGCCGGGCAGGGTGACCATCTGGACACCGGGCGGGATCTCGCTCGGCAGCATCGCGCCGTACCCGGTGGGCTTCTGGACGTTGAGGGCGGTGATCTCGTACGGGGTCTCGGAGTGCACAAGTTGCTCCCTTGAACGACGCCGGGCAGCACCCCTGGGTGGTGGGTGCTGCCCGTGCTCGACTTGTCGTGTCGCTTGTCGTCTGGCTTGTCGTGCGGCTTGTCGCTTGTCTTGTCTTGTCGCTTGTCGCCTCGCAGGTCAAAGACCGTTTCCGGCCCCCACAGGGGCATCCAGGGCCTTCCTTGCGGGTGGTGCGACAAGCGACGGACCCTCACTTCTCGGTGGGGCTTTCGGGGGCATGCTGGTGGTGGACGTAGCGGGCCTTGGTGCCGGCTCCGACCCGCACAGCGGTGCCGTCGTCGGTCCACGTCTTGAGCCATCCGACGACGGTCTGCCTGGTCGTCCCGTGCTCGCCGGCGAGCGCGCGGGCGATCGCGGATGCTCCGGTGCCTTCCGGTCCGGCGGCGAGCAGCAGCGCGAGCGCGGCCTGCCTGGCGGCGTTGTCCTCGCTCCGCAGCGCGGACAGGTTCAGCCCCGCCGACGCGGGAGGCTGCTCCGGCTCCGTGCCGGGTTCGTGGGCGGTGGCGAACTGGGCGTCGATCTGCTCGCGGAACCGGCGGGCGAGCGCATCCTCATCCACCGGCGGACCGGCGGGCGGCTGCTGCTCGTCGCGGAGCGCGGAGAGATTCAGTCCGCCCGAACTGCTGGTCCCCTGTGTGGGGGTCGGGGTGGTGGGGTGGTGGTCGTGCATCCAGGCGGTGCGGGCGTGGTCCCAGCGGCGGGTGTAGTCGGGCCCGGCGGCCTTGGCCGATGTGGCGTCCAGGGTGGGGTGCCGGTCGGACGTGGCGGCGACGATCTCGCGGATCTGGTTGGGCTTGATCCGCCAGGACTTGAACAGCGCCGGGGCCGATTCGGGGGTGCCCATGAACCCGGCGCCCTTGTAGGGGGCTTGGTCGACGCGGAGCCCCCGGCTGCCGGGGAACTGCTTGCCCAGGTCCATGCCCTCGGTCTCGCCACCGGTCAGGGCGACACGGACCTTGGCTTCCCGGCGGATCATCAGGTTGCCGAGCACGGCCCCGGTGGCTCCGAGTGCGGTCAGTACGGTGCGGATGCCCATGGCGCGGGCGATCCGGATCACTTCGAGGATCTTCTCCGCGAGCTTGCGGGCCTGCTTGTCGCTGCTGGCGAGGATCTCCGCACCCTCGTCGATCACGATCATGATCTGGGGGATGCGGTTGCTGATGGGCAGCAGGTCCGTGTTCGCCTTCGACATCAGGTCCTGGTAGGCCATCTTCCGGTGCTTGGCCACCCTCACCGCCGCATCGAGCATGAGCATCGCTTCTTCGTGCGAGGCGGCGAGCCAGTCGATCCCCGGCCGCACCGTCTCGCCCGAGTCGCCGTCCAGGGCGGGGCGCACCCAGGGCAGGCCGGCGGATCCGGCGTTCAGGTCGATCACCCACGTGAGCACGTCGGTGGCGCGGGCGAACCCGGCAAGGATCGTGTGGACCATGTTCGTCTTGCCCGACCCGGTCGGCCCGACCACCAACGCGCACTGCTCGCGCAGGTACGCCCGGATCTCGTCCGCGTTCGTCCGCAGACCCCACGGGAACCCGGTGTGCAGGGACAGCGGGCCGTAGTCGGTCGGGTAGGTGATCTCTCCGGCCAGCACGTTGACCGTGGTCACGTCGATCAGGACCCGACCCTGGTGGATGCCCTGCGATGCGACGGCGGTGCAGCCGTGCGGCAACCTGGCATCGGCGGAAAGCTGCCCGGCATACTGCGCGACCCTGTCGTAGGTGGTGCCGCCCGCGGGGAGTTCGGCGTCGATGGTGAACCCGGCCCCGGTCGGCCACATCTCCACTGCCAGCACGCGCAGCGTGATGCCGCAGACGCGCTGGACGCGGTCGACCCACTCGGCAGCGATCGCCCTCCGTTCGGCGGACAGTTCGCGGGCGACCTGGCGTTCGTCGGCGGCGATGGCCTCCAGCTCCCGCGCCTCCTCGAACAGCAAGGTGGATCGGGCGGCGGCGCCGATGCCGACGCCGACGGTGGCGAGCGAGCCGAGGGCGGCCCAGGTGAGGGGGCCGGTGGTCATGGCCCACGTCGTCCACCCCGCCCCGACCAGCCAGGAAGCCGACCGCATCGCGATCGTGCGGGCGGAGAGGCGTTCGCGGAGACTGCTGATGGTGTGGCCGATCGCGCCGGCCGCGCCGACGGCGAGCGCCCAGCCGGGGGGCATGCCGGTGGCGGCTCCGGTGGTGGCGACGGCGAGGCATCCGGTGGTGGCGGACAGAGCGCCGGTCACGGGTCCGTGACCGGCAGCCCAGTCCCACACCGGACCACTGGTGGTGGTCTGTGTGGTGGTGGCCATGATCAGACGTTCCATCCCTTCTCGGCCTCGGGCCCGTTGCGCGGGTCCTCGTGGCGGGCGATGTCCTGCTCGTGGGCCTGGCGGAACAGCGGGCCCATGTCCTCAGCGACCGCGACCGCACTCATCACCGCGCCGAAAATGTCGTTGAACCCGTCCGCGACTTCCTTCTCCAGCGGGAACTCCGAGTCGGCCCGCTCGGCAAGGATCTTCATCACGTTCGCCACGCTGGTCAGCGCCGCAGGGAGCCCTTCGACCATGGCCAGGATCTCCATGGCGTTGTCCGGCTCGTACTGCTGAGCTGCGGACTCCATCTCGGCTGCCTGCTCTTCAAAGTTGAACCCGGACACGCTCTCTCCCTCACTCGTGGTGGGTGCTGCAGGCGTCGCGCCCTCCGGGCGCTGCGCCGTGTCGCTGATCTGCTCGCTGTCGTCGACCGCTTCCGCGTCGGCGGCGGCCTCTTCGTTCTCCTGAACCGCGCGGATCTCTTCGTCCCGCCCACCCCGCTGCTCAGTCGCGCTCCGCATCAGCCGCGCGTACAGGCGGCGGCCCGGGTGCATCAGCCACGCCCAACCGAGCTTCCGGCCAAGCGGAGTGGTGAGCATGCCGACGATGCCGAGCGCCCCGGCGAGCAGCGCCGCCAGCAGGCGGCGGCCCTGGAACCGGGCCGCCGATCGCCGCAGCGCCTTGCGCGCCTTCTTGCGGGCCGGGGCTTTGCGTACCGCCGCGCGCTGCTGTCCGACCTGCCCGGCCGCCCGCTGGTCACGAGCCGCCCGCGCCCGGTCGGTCGCGCCGCTGCGCGCCTTGCTCGCCTTGCTCAGCCCCTTCGCCGCGATGCGGCCCACAGGGCCCTTGCGGACCAAGGACGCGGTACGGGCCTGCGTCTTGGCAGCGCGGCGGGCATCGGCCGCTGAACGACGGGCGCCGGTCGTCTCAGCGCGGCGTGCGGCCCGCGACGGCGACGCCTGCCGCTGCGCTTCCCGCAGCGCCTTGACCTGCCCCGCCCGCCCCCGGCCTTTGCTTGCCGCAGGTGCTGAACCCACACCGGCAGCCCGCGCCCGGGCTTGTCCCGGACCACGGTTCAGCCCGCCCGCCTTGCCAGCCAGCGACGAACCGGCCGACTTTCGGGCGGCGTTGCTTCGACCGCGCCCCGTGGTGGCCTTAGTGGTGCCGGCGCTCCCGTTACGGGACTGCGTCGGCACCCGCCCCGCGCCGGAACGGAGGCTGCGGCCACTCGCTGTTGCCCCGGCCGCCTTCAGCTTGCCGGTACGGGCAGCGCGGCCAGTCGTGGTCGCCTTGCCCCGCTGGTCACGGCGGTTGCGGGTGGCGGCCACCGTGCCGAGAACTACTGCGCCGGTGGCGGCGACGGCGAGCGCGACCGGTCCGCCAACCAGCGCGGCAGCACCGAGCAGTGACGCCGTGGTGTTCGTGCCGGTCACCGCGAGGGGGACGACCGGCCACCCTCCCGGCGTGTGGTCCACCTCGGCGGCCGGGGTGGGCTTGGCCTGCTCGGGCGGGGGCGGTGTGGTGTCCGGCGGGGCTTCGGGGCCCGCTACCGGGGTGATGGTGGTGTCGGTCATGCTGGGTGCACTCCTTTGCTGGAGTAGGGGCCCGGCCGGCATCTGTGGTGGAGAAGGGCCGGGCCCTGCGGAATTTCAGGCAGCGCGCTGTTCCTCGTGGTGGATGCAGGTGCCGCACATGCCGTGCGAGCGCGGGATTCGATACCCCACGTCACACCGGCAGTTGGGGCAGATCTGCTGCGCGGCGTTCGCCTTCGCCAGAGCCGCACGGCGGGCCGGTGTCATCGGCCGCACCGGCAAAGCCCGGTCGATCCGGTACAGGTAGGCGGTCAGCGGCCCGCGCCGACGGCGCGGGCGCAAGAGTTGCGCGGCGACCGGCTGCCCACCGGGCCGCAGCCCGGCGGCACGCAGCTGCCGGTAGGTGGCGTAGCCCTCGGGGGCGAGCTTCCAGGGGAACGTGGGGATGCCGTGCCGCTCGCCGGTCGGGTCGTAAAGGTCGCGGCGGCCGGGCATCAGGTCAGCCGGTGGTACGCGGCCCGGCAGGACCCCGCGTGAGCGTTGGCCTGCTCTCGCGTGAAGGCGAGGATGTCCAACACGGGGCGCTCCGAGTGGTCGCCGCAGCCATGGCAGTCCCAGCGCGAGCCGTCCCCGTAGGTCTTGCCGGTGATGTCGACGGCGGCGCCGACCATGTTGTGCAGCCGGATCAGGAGGTCGTCCGGCTCAACGGGTGCGGTGTTCGGGGAGAGCTTCACGAAGTGGCTCCTTCCAGAGCACGCGGGCCGGTCGGCGCGCTGTCACGCAGCTCCTGGTAGCGGCTGGAAACCCAACCGATCGACCAGCCGCACAGGTCGGCCGCAGCCCGCACCGGCAGTCCTTCACCGAACGCGGCGTGCACCACCTTGCGTGCGTGATCCTCAGGCAGCTTCTCCGTCGCAGGGCCGTTCACGAGCAGCGCGGCGCGTTCACGCTCCGCCCGCTCCTGACGCTCACGCTGTTCACGACGAGCGGCGGCTTCCCGCTCCCGCCGCTCCCTCTCACGCCGTTCAGCGGCCTCGCGTTCAAGGCGTTCACGCTCACGCTGCTGCTGTTCACGCTCACGCTCACCGCGTTCACGAGCCTCCCTCTCCGCCCGCTCCCGAGCCTCGGCACGCTCGTACTCCTCACGCCGCGCCCGCTCCTCGCGCTCAGCTTGCTCACGAGCCAGACGCGCCTCATGGTCACGCTGTTCACGCGCCAACATGGCCGCATGTTCACGCTCCTCGCGGGCCCGCTTCTCGACCGCCTCACGCCGCTCCACGGCAGCCCGCTCGCGAACCTCCCGCTCCTCGCGCCGCTGGGCTTCGAGAGCCGTCACGGCTGCGGTGATGGCCCGCCGGTAGGCCAGGCCGGCCTCCGCCGTCACGATCAGCAGCAGCGGCGCGACGGAGTGGACGGCCACACCGACCACGTCTTTCTTCAACGCGGAGTCGGCAACGTTCAGGGCCACCGTCATGCAGCCGGTCATCCACCGCAGCACGACCGGCCACCGCCCGCCATGTCCGCCCAAGCGCGCGAGCACGGAGTCGAGGCGGACCACGATGACCACCGCGGCGTCAACCACCAGCGGCAGAATCGGCGCGGTCCAGTCCCACTCATTGGGAGTGTGCCGGGCCGCGAGCGGAGTGACCGTGAGGATCGAGTAGAGCATCGCCCCACCGACGATCATCCACGTGCCGACCGACAGAGCGCGCTCGGCTGAACGGATCTGAACACTGTTCATCCCGCCGCCTCCCCCACCGTGATTGAGGCGATCAGCCGGACCGGAGAGGCAGCGTCGTCGACCGTGTCGCTGGTCTCGGTCCACTCCCACTCCGTGCCGTCCGTGAACGTGTAGCCGAGAGCGTTCAGCGCTCGTGAACGCTCCGCCACGGTCGGCACCGCAGCACCGTGACCGAAGTCGTGCTCAGGCCACGGCGCCGCCCGTACACCGAGCAGCGCCACGTACAGGCGCCAGCACCCCGTCGTCTGGCTGACGGTCATCTGGGCCGTGAACGTCGCAGCCATCAAGCCACCTCCGGTGTACCCGCAGCGGCCCGGTTGGCCAGTGCCCGGCGGGTCGCCAGCACCCGCCGGCGCGCCCGCCTGATACGCCGCACGTCCAGCTGCGACGGCTCCCGGTCAAGCGTCACGATCTGTGCGTCCAGCAGCTCCAGTTCCGCCTTGATGACGGGCATTTCCCGCTCGATCGCGTCCAGCTCAGCAGCCGTCGGCTCGCAGTCGAACAGGTCGGCGGTAACAACCGCCTGAACAGCACCGATGTGCCTCATGAGTCGTGTTCCTCTCGCATAGGAACGGCTCAAACAGCGGCCCCGGTGTTCCAGCACCGGGGCCGCACGCCGTTTGATGAGTCAGTGGGGGCGAACGCTCGAATCTCCTACTCGCACGGCGCCGCTCGGTCCGGGGAGTTCCGAAATCCCGGAAGTCGTCGCAGGTACAAGGTGTGCCGTGCGGTTCTTTTGAGTCGGTGGCGTGTCCCCCTACGGGGTGTGGGACCCGGTTGTGACGCGGGTCCGGTCTCGGCCGACTGGTCTCCACTCGCCCTCGGCCGGTGCGGTCACGGCCGTGTCGCTGCGGTGGATCACGCTGTGCAGTTGTGGAGCAAACCCTTTCGGGCATGGAGGTGACTCACAAGTATTGGTGGTCTTGTACCAACAACTTGATGCCTAGGAGTCTGCCCATGGGTCTTGGGGGCGTCAAGCACTTTGGCGTACATTGTTGGAACAAGTCAGCCAACACCATGGAGGCACCCAGTGGGCGAGCAGACGCCGAGGTACCACCGGATCGCCGATGATCTGCGCGGGCAGATCGAACGAGGCGAACTCGCCCCCGGTCAGCAGCTCTTGACCGAGTTCGAGTTGATGGAGCAGTACGCAGTCAGTCGGAACACGGTGCGGCTGGCCCTTCGTCGACTGACCGACGAGGGATTGATCATTGCTGGTCAGGGTCGCGGTAGCTTCGTGCGCAAGCAGCTCACGCCGGCCGTTTGGGACTGGTCGGTCTTGGAGTCCCGCTCGCGTCATCGGTCCGACGCCAACGGTGATCAGTGGGCCAGCGTCGTAGCTGAGAGCGGTCGGGAGCCCCGGCAAGAGGTGAAGGTGACGATCCGTCGCCCTTCGGCTGAGATCGCCCGTCAGCTACAACTCGATCCCGAGACAGCATTGACGGTCGTACGGGAGCGTGTGCGGATAGTGGATCAGGACCCCTACGCTCTGGCTGACTCCTACTTCCCGGAAGAGCTAGTCCGTGGAACCGCGCTGATGTTGCCCGAGGATGTCGCCGCCCCTGGTGGCGTGCTGGCCAGCATTGGGCTGATCCAAGTGCGCTACCAAGACGAGATCACGGTTCGGATGCCCACACGCGGGGAGTCCGAGAAGCTGGGTTTGCCTGCGGCGACGCCCGTAGCGGTCCACATGCGGACCGGTTACGACAAGGGTGACCGCCCTTTGCGAGTCATGATCACGATCCTGCCTGGGGATCGCCACGTCATCCGCTACGACGTGTCGGCCGAGTAATGGCCGTTCGCGCACCATCCATGGGGTACCAGGAAGCAATGGTCAGCACACGCGTCGTCGACAAGGCGCAGTTCGAAGGCGCTATGCCGCATCAGGTCTGGTACACGTCCTACGGATCGAACATGCATCTGGACCGCCTGGCGTTCTACATCGCGGGGGGTCGCCCACCGGGAGCGGCTAGAACTTACCCAGGATGCCGAGATAAGCGCGCGCCAGCCGTCTCTGTGCCGCTAGAGCTGGAAGGAACCCTTTACTTCGCTACGGAATCTCCCGTGTGGACCGGAGGGCGCGCCTTCTACGATCCCGAGGCGAGCGGGCGCGTCCTCGCGCGTGCCCACCTGGTCACGGCTGAGCAGTTCTCGGACATCGCGGCACAGGAGATGTACCGAGAACCGGGCGTCGATCTCGACTTGCGCGAGGCTCTCAGCAAAGGCAGAGCCAAGCTCGGGGACGGGCGCTACGAAACGCTCATCTGCCCCGGCACGGTGGATGGCTTGCCAGTGCTCACCTTCACAGCCCCATGGGGCATGAACGATGTCGATTGGGTCAAGCCCTCCGCTCCCTACGTGCGATACCTGTCAACGGGGCTACTGGAGGCAGGGCCGTGGGATGAAGCCACTATCGCGGCCTACGTAGCAGCTTGCCCAGGAGCCGCCGGGCATTGGAGCGCGGGAGAGATCGTCGATCTGATCAGAGGGTGATGGTTTCGCATGCCCCCTTGTCGAAGCCCGGTAGAACTGCCCCTACTTCATCAAGGCCCGCGCACAGCGCGGGCGCGCCGCCTCTGCGGCGCGGCCTGCCTCCTGTCTTCGCCCCGGCTGGCCGCGCCCGGCGGCGCGCTCGGCGGCTGCGGGCATGAAGTGGGAGACACCCTCTATGGCTGGGGCGGTCGGCTCCACGGCTTTAGGCAGCCACTTTGGGGCGAGCCTCTAAGATCATGGCCCCAACGTCGTGCTTTAACGGGCAGGTCCACAGACTGCCCGACTCGCCATCAGCTTACGGGGCCATGATCACTCGCCCCAAAGCAGCTCCAGCCCAAAGCCGTTCCACCGCCCTCTTGGATAACCTCTATGTAGATTCCGGGTTTCCGGCAGTCAGAGCGCGCTGTTGACTCGTCGCTTGTTCGTATTCGTCCACCAATAGAGACGAAAATTCTGCGATGGCGTCGACGACCATTGCCCCGACGGGGACGTCAGTGCTACGCCGGACGATCCGATGTCCTCGATGTAGAGGATTACGGCATCGCTCCAATGCGTACTCATCAATTACGGACCACTCGCCGTGAACGTTACTACTCGCTGGCGCGAAGATGAGTCGGTACTCGCGCTCAAGGCCAACCTCAGCCGCCATTTTTCGCATATCCTTGCCCGCGAAGTTTCCACCGAGGTTGATATCTTGGAACTCTTCCAATATATCTTGATTGACTAGTGATTCCAGATACTCCACATAGGCGATCATGTCCTCATGGGGATCATCCTCGGCAGCCAAGTATTCCTCGAAGTGGAGCTTCAGGAGCTTGAGGCGCCCCATCCCGTACGCCTTGAAGCGACGGAATATATTGGACTGGGGGTCAGCAGCTGAGAGATACCGGATGATGATCCGCGCCTCCACCACACTTCTCAGTAGCGGTGCCCCATGCTCCATCGTCCACAACGCCGGGTAGCCGATGTAAACACTGAGGTATCGGAGCACCCGTGCCACAACTCCAGTGAGTACCTCATAGCGATCGGGGTCGAAGAGGTCAGGGTTAGTGGTGTCAGCGAGCTGCTCGAATCGTTCACGGAGGTCCTTGATGTCATCCGCCATCTCGCGATATGCGGATTCAATCGAGGCCTTGTCGCCCTCGCTGAGAAGCGGCTTCTCTCGGCGAGCTTCGCGACGCCGACATGGAAAAAGGCTCCAATTGGAACGCCAGAAAGTTGGCGACCAGGTGGACTCGCCGGAATCTTCGCCACCCTTTTCCGCCATAGCTCCTTCCATTGCGCCAAAGCTAGCGCGAATGAAGGACTCAACCCTGGAGGTCTCTTCTGGTGTCGTTGCCATCGGGTAACGCACGATGACGTCTCGCCACCCGTCAATAAGTGCAGGCGGCATGGAGATGCGGCGAGCGTGAACGTACTGGCGGAACACCGCTGCCTTGACGCGAGTCGCAACAGGGCTCTGTCCGCCCATCGCGGCAGCAATTACCCTCTCAAGCCCGCGCTGGGCCGATTCAGGGTCGATCCTCATTCCAGCTTCAAGCCGAGGCTGGATAAGCCACCGCCCCGGAGCAGACGGGTACATACCGAGGGCTTGGGCGAATTCTTCGGGAACCATCGCCTCGTAAATGTTCTGTCGGCGCAGCTCGTCAAGAATTCGTGCGCGGGTTATCTCGGGGATCGCTTCGAAGACCGTCAGTCGGCCGGTGAGAAGCCAGTGCTCCGGAAACCCTTCACGATCTGGGCCAATGATCTCGTCAATGCGATCCAAGTATTTCACGAGCTTTACCAGGTCGCGAGGTTCACCGCTATCAAGGTGCCAACACGTCCATAGGAAGTCCGGGAATTGGTCTCGATCCCAGGAGACGGCCCGCAGTTTGTCTCCCACTACAGCAAGAAGCGGCGGTGTCAGCATCTTCCCCTGCCGCTTGTGATCGGCGAGGCGCGAATGCGACTGAGGGCGACGTTGCGGCTTGCGCTTCCTAGGCTTTGACACACCTCGAAGATAGAGACTCGCGGCACCGGGGGCCACCGACTTCGTTCTCCCGTGGGCGTCGTCCATCGACGGTCAGCAACAGTCGAGGCGTGCGACCTGCAAGTGAGCGCCCTACCTGGCTGCTGTCTCGGGGCCGTGGAAGGGCGCTGAGCGATGACCAACGTCGACAAGCGCCGACAGCTCATCAGCAGGTCAGAGTGTTGATCGGCAAGGTGCCCGCTGGTCACGGCGACCGGTGATCAAGCGTGGCTGCTCTTGGAAGCGAGCGTGTGCGGCCGTGCCCTGGCCAGATCGCTCCCTTGTGCGTCCTTCGTGGACGTGTCACACAGTTCAGAGGTGGGACGTGGGGGAGGGGAGCACTGCATGTCGGTGTTGGGTGGCTATCCGGTAGGGCCGTCGGCCTGGGCCGTCGAGCGGTTTGGGCAGCATGCCGGCGCGCTTGCGGCTGCGGTTCCAGTGCAACTGGCCAAGGCGCATGGGAAGGCTCATGCCGCGCACCTCGCTGCAGGGCTTAAGAAGCGGAGTCCGTACGGTGTCGCCCTCGCAGGCGTGGTCCGCGAGAACCTGGCGGAGACCGCCCGCGAGCTGGGGGAAGCCGTCCGAGACGTGCGCGGATATGAATATGCGGTGATCAACGATCACGCACTCTTCCCGTTCCGGTACGCGGACAGGCCGAGGCCGCTGGACCGAGCCCGACTGCCTGCCAATGCGTCGCCCACTCGGCACCGGCTGTTCCGGGCGCATGGGCCGCAGCCTCCGGAAGGCCTGTTCGACGTCGATGAGGACTTGGCGACCGAGGAGTACCTGGGGCTGCACGAGGCGTTCGAGGAGCTGGGAGCTTCCACCAGGCTGGTCTGTGTGTTCTTCACGGCCGACATCGAAAACGGCATCCATGTCATCCATTGGGGAGACGCGCACCTCGAACCCGACCGCACCTTCACGTGGCCCTACAAGGAGCAGCTCCCGGTCGCTCCCGTGCAGATGGAGTGACGGGCGGTGACGCCGCTGCCTGCACTGCACAGCCGGTGGGACTGACTGAGTCCTGGGCCGTCCCTGGGCCGTCCAAGGCCGACCAACGCTGACAGCCGCCACCCATAGGTGACCACCCCCACCCCGCTCTGGCCTGGGCTCCCAGAGTTGATCAGCGACACTGGAAGGGTTATGCCAAAGCCTGGAGAACTGAGCTGACGTGCGCTGTTCCCGCGCACCGGGTCGCATCAGGTGAGTGTCTAACTGCGTGACAACGTCCACGAACGACGGCGGACGAACGCCGACGCCTGCGGACCATCAGCACAGGTGAAGGACACTCCAGCCCAAGGTGGCGTGCCCGTCCAAGTTGCTTCGGGACGAAGCGGTCGGCCACAGCTAGTAATGGCTCCGGGCGTCGATCGACGCGCGCCAACCAGAGGCGGCGCGGCCAACCTCCGGCCAACCAGGCGTAGATGGCGTCCAGTGAGAGGACATATGCGCTGGTCAAGCCACATCTGGCCGCGCGGATCCGGCCGGTCTTGAAAACCGTCGTGGCAGCGATGTCACCGTGGGTTCAAATCCCACACCCACCGCCAGGTCAGCGAAGTAGCAGGTCAGAAGGGGCGTCCCACTTACGGGGCGCCCCTTCATCGTGGACGCTGTCTCGCCTTGAACCGCCTCTGTCACGCTGTTGATCAGTGTGTGTGGACCAGGCGTGGACCACCATGCGACGCGTTTTGAGCCTGTGACCAGGCGCTATGGGCCATGTGGGGGCCAGAGTAGTCGGAGGAGCTTCCACGGTCCACGAAACGACGAAGGCGCCGCCCCTGCCCGTTCTGAGCAAGTGCGATGCCTGTCGGGTCACGCTGACTTAAGCGGTCGAGTCGTCGTGGAGCTCTGGGTAGCCAAGTCCCTTTAGCCATCAGACGGTGACACGCTCGCAGCCATATCCGAAGCCCCCGGGTCTCCGCCGATCCTGCGAGTGACCGACCCAGGCTCGTGTCTGAAAGGGGAGCACGCTCTAACACGGGGTGCATCGCGGCCGGTTGGCGATGGGCTTACCGGCCGCGCGCCTGCACAGGCATGGGAGTCAGCCACGAGAACCGTTCACGCTTTGGCTTTGAGGTCGATGCTGGCGGAGCCGATTCGGGTGCCGTCGGCCTTGTAGACGCCGACCATGGCGGGCTCGGTCCCCTTGTCGGGCCATGCGGACCAGTCTTCGATGAGTGCTGAGACGTCCTGCGTGCTGGGGGTGTCTTCGGCGGTGGTGACGAGGTAGGTGTACGGCCGGTCACCATCGACGGCTTCGATGATGTGGGTGACCTTCAGAGCGAGGGGCGTTCCGTCCGCTGCGGCGGCATCGGTGAACCGCTTGGCGTCGCCCCGGTTGGCAGACTCGTCGCCGGGGGGCTGCGACGGGAGGGTGGCGGGGATGGAGACGTCGGTGGTGGATTCGCTGGTGCAGGCGGCGGTCAGTAGCAGGCCAGCAGCGACGGCAAGGGGTGTGATGCGTGAACGCATGGGGGGCTCCGTGGTGGGCGGTGTACGGGTATGCCCCCGCACCGTAGTCGGTGTGGGGGCATCGCTGTGGGGTGGTTAAGATCACATCCGAACAGCGTCGGCGCGGTCGTTCCAATCGCCGGTGCCCAAGCCGGGGTAGTCGTCGTCGTGGAGGCTCGTGTCGCAGGTGCCGAGGCCGGTGATGTTCTCGGGGTCGACCATGTTGTCGCGGTAGTCGACCAGCGTCATGCCGCCGATCTCGTCGTTGTTGCAGGTCGAGGTGGCCTCATCCCGGAAGTCGTACTGTCCGAGAGTCTTAGTGCCGTCTGCGGACCACTGGAGCTTGCGACCCCCCATGTCTTGGTGCTCGCCGATGCACGTCCAGCCGTAGGAGCACGCCATGCCGGCGGCCGCCGCATAGCTACTGGCCATCGACGTCTTGGCTGCCGGTGCCGTCGGCTTGATCATGGCGGAGCGACCCTTGGGGGCCTTCGGCAGGGCTCGGGGATCCTTCTTGGCGTGGGCAGCCATGTCGGCCTGGGCCTGCGCGTCGGTGTCGAAGCACTTCACGGTGAGATCGGGGTATTCGGAGCAGACCTTTGCGGTGCCCCACCCGTTGGCCAGGTCGAACTTCTTGCCCTTGTAGGAGGCGATGACGGGGCCCTTGCGCGCCTTGGCGTCGCGGGCGCGGTCGGCCGCGTCCGCAGGCCCTGCGTTTTCGGTGGCGCTGGGAGCCGGAGAGCTGCCGGTGTCAGCGGTGGCGGTGGTGGTGGCGCCGAGGCTGACGGCTGCCCCGAGGGCGAGGGCGGTGATTATCTTGGCCAGTTTCAAAGCGGGTGTCATCCTTCGTTGAGTGTCGTGGCGGGACGGACCCTACTCGATCTTGTGAAGGTATGAAGGAACAGTGTCTAGTTCGTGACTGACTTGCGGCTTAGCCGCTCACTCGTCGTCTGCCGCATCAAGTGCGGCCTCGATCTGCTGGTTTGAGCGTTGCTGATTGCGGTGGATCGCTTTGGCGTAGAAGCGGAAAAGAACAGCGATGCTGTGCCCCGCTCGGCGCGCTACCTCGGCCGGAGAGACCCCCGATTCAAGCCACAGGGAGACGCCCGCATGGCGGAGGGAGTACGGCACGTCCGCGAGCGGGGAAGCCGTCTCGGACTCGGTGAGCACCGAGCGGCGAGCAGTCTTCCATACCTCCCCGTATTCCTTGGACAGCAGGTGACCTCCCCGCGCCGCGCGGAACAGCCGGCCATCCTCCGCCGCGCCGAACTGCTTGATGTGCTCGCGCACTAGGCGCACGAGAACCGGCGGGATCGGAACGGCACGGGTGGCCTTGCGCGCCCGCTTTTTCAAGCCGCGAGAGTCGTAGGACTCTCCAGTGTCCGTCCAACCGGAGCCGACCCGAGGTGTGCTGCTGGACAACAGAAGTTCTCCCCACCCATCTTCCGGCAGGACGAAGTCGGTGGCCTTGAGATTGGTTGCCTCAGCCGGGCGGGTAGCGGCGTAGTAGAGGCAGCCGAAGAAGGCTTTCAGATGCGCACCGCGTTCCCCCTGTGAGCCAACAGTGTTGATCAGCTTCTTCGCCAACTGAGGGCCGGGGACGAACCGGAAGTCGATCTCGTCATCCGTCTCTGGGGCCGTCCAGTCCACCTTGCCCAAAGGCAGCACCGCCAGCAGCTCGCGTTCCACGGCGTACCGCAGGGAGTTGCTGAACACAGTGAGCTTCCGGTTCACCGTGTTGTCGGCAGCGGGCTTGCCGTCCAGGCGCAGCGCCAAGGCGTCGAGTGCAGACCGTACGACGGAGGGAGTATTGAGATCAGTGATGTTCACCGACTTCCGGGCGATCCAGTCGAGCGCCGCCACGACATCGGCCGGGGCTTGCTCAGCGTCGATGCGGGGCTTCAACTCCCCCTCCCCGTTGACGACGAACCGGAACACCCAGGAGTAGAGCGCCGCACGGAGCACCTTGGCGGCTGGTGCCCCTCGATCGTCCTTTACGAGTCGGACTGTGAGAGGTCGTTTTCATCTTGAGCGTCATCTCTTAGGGCGGTTTGCGCTTCTCGATGAGGTGTTGCTGGTGGGGCTGTAGTTGTGGTTATGCGTGGTGAGGCCAGTGGTGTGTCAGATGGGGCGAGATCCTGCTTGCGCCTGTCTCATTCCAGGACGCCAGATCTGTCCCGTGCTTCGACACGGCGGGTTGCGCGCCTGGGCGCACGCCCCCAGCTGGCGGTACGCCCAGTTCATGACGGAACGACGTGCGTATCCAAGTGACCTGTCCGATGCGCGCTGGGAGTTGATCGAGCCGGTCCTGTCCGCATGGCGCTTCGAACGCCGCGGTCGGGCCCTGGACTTCG
>NZ_AUBE01000027.1 GCF_000429085.1 Streptomyces flavidovirens DSM 40150
CCTACGGAAGGTGTGGGTCGACGGCGGCTACCGCCAGCACCTCGTCGAACATGCCGCCGCCCTCGGCATCGACATGGAAATCACCACCCGCACCCCCGGGACCAGGGGTTTCACCCCCATCCCGAAGCGGTGGGCGGTCGAGCGGACCTACGGCTGGCTCATGCTCCACCGCCGCCTGGCCCGCGACTACGAAACCCACCCACACCGCTCCGAAGCCATGATCCACCTCGCCATGACCGACCTCATGGCCCGCCGCCTCACCGGCGAGAACACCATCTCCTGGCGCGACCCGACACCAGCACATCAAAGCCGCATCCCAGGATGAAACAACAGGATGAAACGACCTCTCAGCGACGTCGGCGGCTTGGTCGCGCTCGCGGCGTCGACGCACGAGCGGCCTCTGCTTTGCAGTGGGGGGACCAGGTCGAGTGCCCGGTTTGCGGCCGATCGTGGACGCTGGATGTCGGCGTATGGTCCGAACTCCCCAGCAGCGTACGCTCGTACGTCCCCAGTGGTCAGGCCACTTCGGTGCTCTGGGGGTGTCAGCAGAAATGGGTCCGACATCAGGGCGGCGACTCCGCCCAGCTCTCGGGGTCGCGCCCCGCGACTCGACGAGTGAGGGCCCGCCGGCAAGGTCGAGGTCTTCGGGGTTCTCCATCCCGGCCGCGGGCAGGAAGACGCGGATGTTGGTCGTGCCGGTGGGCCATGCCATTGGCGTTCCCGTCCCAGCGCACGGGGCACCACCCGTCTTCGTCGGGCGGCTAGATGACCAACCGGGCGAACCTCATGGCTCCCCGTACGCATGGAACACCGGCGCTCCGGGCACCCGCCTGGACTGGCCCAGCCAAAGACCAGCCACGCCGAGAACCGGGAGATCCGATGATCCGCAATGCCGTGATCTGCGACCGTGAGAGCTGCCTCGCCCTGTACCTGGAGCCCGAGGGGCTGCCGGAGGGTGCCCGGTTCGAGGACGTCATCGTGGAAGCCGGGTGGGCCCTCCGGCCGGCGGCCGTGGCCCTGCCGGGCTACCCGGCTGTGCCCGACGTCCTCGCGCACCTCTGCCCCGCCTGCGAGGCCGGACGGGGCCCGGTCCTCGAACGAGGAAAGTGCCCGACTTGCGCCGGCTCGACCGTGGTCCAGGATGCCGGGTCTACCTGTCACTACTGCCGGAGGGTCGTCCCCCACCTGGCCGACGAGTGGTGCTGACCCGCAGACTGTGGCCGATGTGGTCTCCACAGGGCGCAGGCGTGGCCGAGGTGAAGCAGGGCGATGTGCCACCACAGGTCGGCCGGAGCGCCGTCGCTGCTGCTGGCGAGGGCCGTGCGGTGTGCGGCGTTTTGGGATTCTTGAAGTGCGCTGGCCACGCGCCACCATTCGGGCGCGGTGCCGTCCAGGCAGGCGCGCGGCGGGACAGGGGAACGTCCACCGTCGTCCCGCCGGCGGCGTGCATTCGGGGCGGGGGCGATTGGCCATGGGTGAGGATAGGGAGGCTGACAAGCGAGGGTCCGGGATGAGGCTGAGGATTAGGAGTCCGGCGAGTCCGAAGACGCGGGCCTGACGGGACCAGTTGATCTTTCGGGCTTCTACGCGGCGGCGTTCAAACCGTTCCAGGACTATCTGCGCAACCGGAACGCGTGGATCGGCAAGTTGCTTGCTGAGTCCGCCGGGATGAGGATGCGCCCGCTTTTTCCGCGGATCGTGTTGGATTCTCCGTTGATCCGGATGAACGCCGTGACGGAGAACCTCCGCAGGCAGATGGCAGACCTGACGGGCTTCAACGACATGGTCCGCCATGCCTTGCAGCCGATGGTCGAGACCTACCGGCCGCCCCAGTGGCACAGCGTCTTCGAATCCCTCCGCGACACCCTCAACAAACACCGCCCGGAGAACCTGCGCGACGTCACGCTCGGTACGGGCGACTTGGAAAAGCTCCTGGTCGACGAGGGCGTTCCCCTTATGCGGGTGCCTGGGCCGCAGACGGTGCGCACCCTGCTGGACGCGCCGGATGCAGCCACTCGGCGCCGCATCATCTCGGGCTGACCAGCCAGCATGTAGCGGCCGTGGGAGGCGGGGGTGCTGCCTGGCCCGTACGCGCGCAGCAATTCCACCAGTCGCTCGCGGTGCTGTTCGGCGAACGCCTCCAGGCGCTGCGCGTACCCGTCCCGCTCGTCCTCGCGCACGGTGCTGAGCGCCACCGTCAGGATTTCCTCCGACGCCGAGGGGATGAGGAAGTTGTCCGGGTCGGTCAAGGCCCACGTGCACCGCTGCGCCGCCGCCAGGACGTCCTTCGCGTTCAGCGCCGGCACCGGTTCGTGCGCCGGGGGCTCCGGCGCGGGGGAGGCCGATTGCCGAAGGTGGGCGAGCAGCTGGGCGCTGGAGGCGGCGCGCCCGCGCTGAGCGGAGGCGGTGGTGTCGGCGATGCGCAGCAGCTCGGGACCCGTGCGGGGCGCTGCTCTCCGAGATCCAGGTGTGGGCGCCAGCCACCGCCCCGGCCTCCAGCTTCGACACGATGTCGTCCGCCTGCTCGTCCGCGATCCCGATGGCGGCCAGGGCCTGGAAGAGCATGGACCGCGCGTGCGTTGCCTCGTGCTGATGCTGGCTGATGCGGGCCAGCTCCTGGCCGTATGCGTCGGCATGGTGCTGTTCGGTGCTCATGCTGTGCCTTCCTGCGTGTTGCGGGGAACGGCCATGGCGGGTGCTTGCAGGGGCATATCCAGGGCTTCCAGGTGAGTCAGGAGCAGGCGTTCCAGAGCATGGCTGACGTGGCTGGGCTCGCTGCCGTGCAGTGTCCCGTCGTAGCTGCCGTCGCCCCGGTCTCCGGGATAGGCAAGGTGCCAGGGGGAGACGACGGTGCGGTCGAAGAAGTTGCTGAGCACCTCGAGCGGCTTCGGGTGCTGCCGGGCAGGCTCGTAGCCGCCGACCGCGGCGGTTGCGGCCTGCCCGATCTCGCCGACGGCCCACGAGAGCACTTCTACCAACTGCCGTGCATGCGCCGAGGGAACGTCCTCGCACACCTCCACCACCCGGTACAGCCCCGGTGCCCCGTAGAGGTTGCCCTCCTTGGCGCGGCGCACCTTCACCGCAGCCTCCTCCACCTATGCGGCACGGAACCAGTTCACCAGCTCCGAGGCACCGGGATGCTCCGGGTCGGTACACCTCGCCACGCCCCGGAACTGCCCTTGGCGCTCGGGCGGCCGCACCCCACTGGAGGCCGGATGCCCGTCGTGGCGCTCTTGCGGATCACCGGCAGGGCTGTACTCATCCCCAACTCTGCTGTCCCACCAGAGCCCGGATGCGCCTCAGCTCCGTCACGCGCACCGCCGCCAGCCGCTCCGCCTCACCCACCGGCGCCCCGCTCCTCTTTCCGTCCCCGGCGGCTCCGATCAGCTCGCCCAGCTGCGCCCACGTCAGTCCGGTGACCTCCCGGCGAACTGCCACCCTGCACTCGACATCGCTGACCGTCTTCGCCCTCTCGTTCTTCTGATCCATTTCCGTCCTCAGCCTCTCCGGTCTGTTCAGGCACTCGGGTACGGGTGGTTGCAGGGTTGGTGCCGTCGTCGTGCTGTTCGGTGCTCACGCCGTGCCTTCCTTGTCGGTTCCGGTGCGGTTGGCGACTCAGTCCGGATCGCGTACGGGCGCCGGTGCCCGCGTCTCTGGGTCGGGGCGTGCATGATGCGCCAGCTGGTGCGCGGCGCGGTGACGGCGTGGGCCAGGGCGTTGCCCAGGCGACGCCACGGGCGCAGCCGCCCGAGCAGATAGCCGACCGCGAGGGCGGCGACCGCGGTGACGGGCGACTGACACGGGGTTTCCGTGCCGGCGTCAGTGGGGTCGGGTGTCGTCGGCTGAGATGACGAAGCCGATCAGGACGAGCAGTGTTGCAGCAAGGGTGAGGACGTTGTGGGGTCCCCAGCCGCTTTGCAGGGCGAGGGCGGCGATCGCGGTCACGGCGTAGGCCAAGTGGTGCGCTTCACGGTTCAACCTCCATGAGATGTGTGCGGGTTGTTGTGAAGTGACCGTGCCTACTGGGGGAGGGGGCAGGGGATGCCGGAGGACGCGGGGGCGGGGGCCGTGGGCGGGGTCGTCCGAGGGTTTCTCGGGCCGAGAATCCTGAGGCGTAGGCCTTGGCCGAGTGGCTGCATGGCATCGCCCGGGGGCTGAACGTCCGCGAGCTGGCGGAGCGCTTTCCGTACAACAAGACGAAGTGGGCGCAGTTCCTCAACGGCAGCCAGCTGATTCCCAGCTGGCTTTTGCAACAGGTCGTGCGTGAGCGCGTGTCCGAGGAACAGTTGCAGGAGAAGATGCTCGCGCAGGCCGCGGATCTTCTGGATCGGGCGGAGCGGGAGGGGGCCGGGAACTGCCTGTGGCGGTGCGCACTCTGCCGGTGAGCGAGCTTGAGATGGATCTCGCGGAGACCCGTCGGGGGCAGGTCCAGGCGCAGAAGACGCTGATGAGCATGACGCAGATGGTCCTGCTGTTGCGAGGAAGCAGAGGAAAGAGCGGGCGACTGGACCGGTCCCTACCGCCGGCGCCTGGAGACACCCGAGGAACAACTGCGCCAAGCGCAGGAGGAGCGAACGAAGCCCAAGCGTTGCGCCTGGAAGCCCACCTGCAGTCCGAGCGTTACCGCCGCGCGCTTCGAGCCGACCACCTTCCGGTGACGCTGTCCCACCGCGTGCACGACGTGGCACCGCCCCGGTTGGAGTTGGACGAGTGCGACCGAGTACTGGCTCTCAACGCCCGCCATCTGCAAGGAGCTCGTCGGGAGCTGTACTCACTGCGGTTGCGGCTGGGCATGCCGGCCGTCGACCAGACCCGCGTTGTCCGCGGACAAGTCCTGGACCCCGAAGAGGTGGACAAGGAGGAACAGGACCGCGCCCGTCAACGACTCAATCAAGGCTTCTCCGCCGAGCAGACAGCAGCCCTGTCACGCACGATCCCCGACGACGAGCCGATTCCCAGGCGAATACTGTGGATCCCAGCCCTGGTGTTCGGCGTCCCCCTGCTCCTGGTCGTCTGCGCCTACTGGTTCGCCAGGCTGTCGGAGGGGGAAGCCGATGCCCGCTTGGAGTACGCCAGCGGCTCCGTGTCAGTGGGGGAGAACCGAGAAGGGAAGTACATGGGCCTGGGGGGCCGGCCGACACCCGACCGGACCACCTTCACCTGGACCTTCGAGGGGCCGATCAAGACGAACTTCAGACCACGGACGCAAGAGGGCACCCACGTTCCCGAGCGCGCACACGGCAACCTGGTGGGCAAGCTGCGCGCCGAGCTGCCCTCCTTCTGCACGGACGCGCGGCTGCGCTGGCAGATCCAAGCAGACGGCACCACCGTGGACGAAGGAACCGCCCACGGCTCGGCGCCCGCTGCCGTCGCCATCGACACCAGCGTCGGCGGTGCCGGCACCGAAAAGATCACCGTCACCGCCGACGCTAGACCCGGGGAAGGCACCCTGCCGCCACGCGATCCTGTCGTAACAGGACCCGCGCATCGTCCTGACATGGAACGGACAATTCTGAAAGAGTGTTTCGTTCTGGCGGGGGGTTTGGTAAGACTCCCTTCGGTGAATGCCCGGACGGTTGGTTGCCGTTCCCCCTGGTGGTGGGGTCGCTGAGACCAAGGGGCTGGTGGTGGGGGCGTTTCGGCCAGAATCGCAGAAACGGGGACATCCCATACACGGTCAGGAGAGAGTGCAGGGAGCCTCGCTTGTCGAAGTGGAACAAGGCAACGGCCGGACTTCCCGGCCTTGTATGAATCGAAGGAGGGCAACCCCTCATGCAACGGTTCACAGCACTCTGTGCGGCAGTAGGTCTGGCTGCGGCTGGAGTAGTCGCATCCGTGCCCACGGCCCAGGCGTCTGCGACCACGGTCGAACGGGACGTGTCGATCACCGCATATCAGGACTGTCCGGTCGGCTGGTTCTGCGCTTGGGAGGACGCCGGCGGCTGGGGCAGGATGGTGCGCTTCCAGACGGGTTCCGACGACTTGCGCGACTTCAATATGAACGACCAGATCTCCTCGGTATGGAACAGGACGGGCAGGACTTTCTGCACGTGGCTGAACATCAACCGCGACGGCGCCACATGGCCCGTGGGGAACTGGCAGGGCAATACCTCCCAGTACAACCGGAACGACAACATCAGCTCCTTGCGGGTAGGGGCCTGCTGAACCCCAGCCCACCCGACCCCAAGCACGGCACCAGCGGCACAGTCGGCGCGGTCCGGCTCGCGGACGGCGGGCAGGTGCTGCGACTCGGACCTGACCTGACCTGTTGACCCGTCCTGATCAAGGACCGGCATGTGCCTTCTGACGCTGGTCAGTCGATCGGGGGGGCCCACTCACGCGGCGTGGGGCCGGATCGACCTGCTGGTGCCGGCCGATCCGGCCCGGCGGGTCGTGGAGGTCGGTTCCTTCGCGTCGTCCTCGTGACCACTTTGTGTTCCCGTGAGTTGCCGGGTCGGCGGTGACCGCGCGGTCGGGCCACCTTCGCGCGTGCGCGGTGGGCTCCCGGTTTGTTCCTGACGACACTGCACCGGTCAACCGCGAGGTCATCCCCAGCCACGAACCCGACCCCGATCGACCGCCGCCCCGGCATCCATGTCGGCGGCTGAGACGACGCCTGGAACTCGATCAGGGGCAGGTCGTGCCGTCAGCCGGGTAAGCAGCGCGCGGTCTAAGCGAACATGGCCGGTCGTTGTCTCATCCCGGTGCCCTGGCCGAAGCACAGTGACGTTGGAGTCCTGCCCCTTCCGCCACCACCAGTTGATACCGGCAATCCTAGTAGTAGGAGGGCCGCACGTTGGTGACAGCGCTCTTGAGCCGTGATGCTGGCGGTAGACCGTCCGCTCCGCTGTGCGGCCGGTGGTAGTTGTAATGGATGTTCCAGACGGCAATCGCCGCCGCATGCTCGACCTCGCTGGTGAACTCGCGGGCGTACAGGAGCTCTTCGGCCAAGATCCGCTGGTACCGCTCCACTTTCCCGTTGTGGCGAGGTGTGTAGGGCTTGGTCTTCTGGTGTCGAGTTTGGCCTCCGATGGTGCGGGCGAAGTCGCCTGAGCGGTAGCACGCGCCGTTGTCGGTGACGACGCGGTGGAGGTGGATGACGCCGTGGGCGGCGAACCAAACCTTCGCCCGTGCCAGGAATGCGGCAGCCGTGGAGCCTTTCTCATCGGCGAGCGGCTCGGTGTAGGCCAGCCGGGAGAAACCATCGACGGCGGAGTGCAGGTACACGTAGCCGTGCTTCGCGCCTGCCGATTTCGCCCGGCCCACAGCTTTGGCCTCTCCTGAGTCGCGACCGTGCACACGCCAGCCGCCCCCGTCGGGTATCCGTCCGACCTTCTTGACGTCCAGGTGCACCATGTGTCCCGGCCAGTGAGCGGTGATCTTCCCGGGCTCCCGGTTGCTGTCCCCCAGGGATCGAGGAACCGGCGGTGTCCCCAGTCCTAGCCTGGCCAAGTGACGGGTGACGGTGCGTCGGTTGACGGCGTGACCGAGCTCGGCCAGCTCGTGAATGATCCGCTGTGCGGACCACTTCTCCTGCCGCCGCCAGGATTCGATCTTCTCGATCACCCATGCCGATGTCGTACGTGGGCTGTGGTGTGGGATCGAGGGACGGTCGAGCAGGCTGAGGTCACCGTGACGGCACCATCAGTTGACCCACTTGGATGCGCATGCCCGCGAGATGCCCATCTCGGCGGCGGCGTGCGAGATGGGGCGGGTGCGGCAGCGCTCAATGAGCCACCGCCGGCCCTCGACCGTAAGTGGTGCATTGCGGTGCGGCATGCCTAGATCCCTCTGCCGCTGGCGGCGGATCGCCGGGTGGGCTGGCCGGGGGTGGCCGTGATCGGCGTGGCGCCGGTCGCGGCGACGGAGAGGTCCCAGAGCCGGGCGGCCTCGTCGGGGTCGACGGCGTACGCGCGGACGCCGCCGTCGTCCATGGGAGTGTCGGGGGCGGAGACGCGGGCGACGTCACAGTCCTCCAGATAGAGCCCGCCGCGGCCATCGAGGAGCGGAGACGTGGCGGCCCACAGGCCGGTGGCGGCGCCCTGGGAGGGGGTCTTGAAGTCGGCGCCGACCACGTTGCCGTGCTCATTCACCCAGCCGCGGTCGATCTGTTCCTGGAGGGCCATCTCGCGCTGGAGACCGGTGATGATCTTGCCTGGGTGAACGGCGAACGCGCGGACTCCATCGCCTTGCCCGAGGGCATCGAGGTGCACGGTGAACAGGGCGTTGGCGGTCTTTGCCTGGCCGTAGGCCAGCCACTTGTCGTAGCCGGTGCGGAAGTGCGGGTCGTGCCAGCGGATGCCGGTCAGTGTGTGTCCGGCGGAGCTGTTGACGACGACGCGCGCTCCGCCTGCGGCGGCGAGGAGCGGGTAGAGCTCGCAGGCGAGCGTGAAGTGCCCGAAGTGGTTGGTGGTGAGCTGGCCTTCCCAGCCGGGCCCGACACGTCGCTCCGGGGTGGCCATGACTCCGGCAACGGCCATCAGGAGGTCGAGCCGGTCGAGACAGTCGCTGATGTGCGCGGAGGCTGAGCGGACGCTGTCGAGGTCGGCCAGGTCCATGGGGATGACCTCGCAGCCCTTCACCTCCTGGAGAGCGGCACGGGCGACGTCGGGGCGGCGGGCGGGAACGATGACCCGGGCCCCGGCGGCCGTCAGCGCCCGGGTGGTCTTCAGACCGAGCCCGGAATAACCCCCGGTCACCATAGCGGTCCTGCCGGCAAGGTCACGGCCGGCCACGATGTCTTCCGCGGTGGTGACGGCCGAGAAGGGCGAGCCGAGCGGCTGCTGATCAGTAAGGGTCATGCCGCTGACGCTACGATCTAGAGTGAGGTCTAGATCAAGTCCAGGAGTGAGCGGTATGACGACCACCGAGGCTGCCGCGCAGTCGCTCAGCATCGGCGAGGTGGCCGAGCGGACCGGAATGAGCGTGCACGCTCTGCGCTTCTACGAGCGCGAGCGCCTGCTCGTCGGGCCGGTCCAGCGCACATCGGGCGGCAGACGGCGCTACACCTCCTTCGATGTCGACTGGCTGCTGATCTGCGTCAAGCTCCGCGCATCCGGTATGCCACTCGCCGACCTCAAGCACTTCGCCGAACTGGTACGCCACGGACCGGGCAACGAGGCAGAACGCCTGCGCCTGCTCGACGCTCATCGACAGCGCGTCGACGCACAGATCCAGGCGCTGGAGGAGTGCCGATCCGTCATCGCCTGGAAGGTCGGCGTCTACGCCGAGCACCTCGCCCGCGGCAAAGCCCGCGGGCTCTGGGACCCGACAACCTGAGGCAAACGCGGGCAGTCGCGTCGTGTGCGGTGTGCGATGTGTCGGCAATGGTGTGCAAGCCGTGGCTCTGCGGCTTCAAGCGTCTACCTTGCCGAAAGCGTCAACAACGTCCTGCCCCACAACACCTAGTGATCGCCGCCGAAAGCGACATAGACCACAAGACAGGCCCGTAGATTTCCTCTTCATCCATGGAACAGGCCAGCTCCTGGGGCAGCGAGCCCCGCGCGGCCCGCGCCCGCGCCTCCTCCGCCTCCTCGCTGCGCAACCATCGCGGCACCGGCGGTCGCTCCATCCAGATCCGAGGCGACGCCGTCAGGTACAGTCGCCGCATCGCCGGCACAAGCTCTTGGTCGTGAAAGGCCGCCCACGCCTTTCCGAGCGAACCGCTTGCTCGGTGCGCCTCGTCCGTTTTACCGATCACTGCGGCAGTCACATCGCCTCTGACCTGTGAAAACACGTCGCGTAAGTGTTAACGACGTCAGGATGGCCGTGTGGAGGTAATGACGCCTCCCGGCCGAGGGCGGTTGAAGATCTCTTGACGAAGTGCTCCTGCTCGTACTGGGGTTCATTGCCAGAGAGGGATGTACGGGGACTAGCGAGGGTTGTCGGTGCCTGCCCGTAAGCTCCTGGGCGTGCCGACGACTGACGCCTCTGCTCCGTACTCGACTGGTGGGGGCGGTGTCTGGATCGAGCACCGTTACGCGGCGACGCTGGTTGCCGCACTGCTGACCGAGGATCCGATCAGTGAGCTCGGTGACGATGTCGTCCCGCATTCTGTGCGTCTGCAGGCCAGCTACATCGGCCCGATCGACGACGTCGTGGTGGAGGGCAGTACCCGTGACGGCCTCGGGCGGCGGGTGTCGATCGGGGTACGCCGGGATCCAGGCCTGACCACGAGCGATGAGAAGTCGGTCCCGCTGGTGCGGTCTTTCCTGCGGGTGGTTACCGGACTCTGGGATGAGGTGGCCGCCGGGCGCTGGCGGGTGGCGCTCGCGGTCGGTGTCTCCAGCACGGCGGTGCAGCAGACCGACGTGCTGGCCCGGATGGCGCGGTCCGTGTCCTTTGCTGCCGGATTTCGCACTGCCGTCGAGCGTCCGGGGGCGGCCAAGGCCGCCGTGCGGACACGTCTCAAGCATCTGGACGCCCTGGTCGTGGCGGCCGTCAAAAACCAGGACGATTTGTCGCAGGTCGACGCCGAGGAGTTGACGTGGCGCTAGCTGATGGCGTTGCGGGTACGGCAGATGCGATTGGAGGGTGTCGACGAGTCTGACCGGAGCACGGCCGTCTCTGCGCTACGGCGCATCGTGGCTGACGAGGCGATGACGGTAGCTGACGACGTTTTCGCTCACCTTGCGGAGCGCTCCGGTGCTGGGCTTCTTCCGCTGCGGACCTGGACCAGACGATGGTGCGCCGCGAACTCAGCGGCCTCCCGCTGCACCGGACCTCTTCCTACGGGCAGGCCTCCTCCGGGAGGGGACCCGCCCGGATTTGCGGGGGCGGTGAAGTGAGGCTGGAACTTGACCGGGTCGAGGAGCGGGCACGGCTCGCCGATTGGATGGACCAGGCCGGCCGGGCGAGCTCGGGCCTGGTGGTGACGGGGGAGCCTGACGTCGGGAAGTCCGCTCTGACGATCCGAACCGCACAGCAGCTCACCGATCACGGCGCGGCTGTCGCCTGCCTGAGCCTGCGTGACCTTCCCGAATCGGCAGTGCAGGTCGACACCTCGTGGGCGGGCGCCCGTTGACGGAGGTGTTCGAGGCGGGAGGGATACGGGCGGTTCGCTTGCTCGTGATCGACGGCGCGGAAGCCGTCCTGGAGGGCCGCCGTGATCTGCTGAGGGGGGCCGCCGTCGCTGCTTTCAGGGCCGGGCCAGGGGTGGTCGCCGTCACCTGCACTGACGGGGCCACGCGGGTGCGGGAGGTTGTGCAGTCCGCCGCAGCGCAGGCGGACCGCCCGAAACGGTGGCCAGCACGTCGTGTCACGGCTCACCGGCGACGAGCGTCGCCAACTCGTCGAGACCTTTCACACCTTGATCCGCTTGAGTGCCGACACGCGAGCCGAGTGGCCGGTCGGCCGGCCGGGCCATGTCGATGTCCTGCTGCGGGCCGGCACCGTCACCGAGACCAGCACGCTGCTGTCCGAAGCGGAGGTGTTCGTTGCCGTCTGGAACGGACGCGTCCGAACGGCGAGGAATGCCTTGCCGGAAGCGTGTCAGCGGAGGACCGGGAACAGGCCGTCCTCGCCGTTGCCCGCCGCGCGCTCAAGTTGCCGGACAGCCCATCCGCCATCGGTGCGTCGCTGCCGCCACTGCGATTCGACGCGGTGCTGCGCGCGCCGGCCAACCCCGCGTTCGCCGCAGGCGACGAGTTCGCCATGGACCTGATGCGCGACTTCGCTTTGTGCCGCCTGTTTTCACCGAAGGATGGGAGGCCTTGAGGAAGCATGAGCGCCCCGCTGGGCGATTCGCGCGGGCTCTGTGCGGGATTTTGTTCGTACTGCACACCGGCTTCCGGTGGAGTACTTGCCGCAGGAGCTCGGCTTCGGTTCCGGGATGACGTGCTGGCGACGGCTCGCCGCGTGGAACGAGGCCGGCGTGTGGGACCGGCTCTATGCCGTCCTGCTGGCGAAGCTGTGGGCCGGAAAACAACTGGACTGGTCCCGGGCGGTGATCCACTCCAGCCACGTGAGGGCCGCTCGGACGAGGCCCCACAGCGGACCCAGCCCGGTCGACCGCGCACGTCCGGGCAGCCAGCACGATGTCCGCGTTGACGGGCAGGGCATCCCGCTCGCCGTGTCGCTGACCGGCGCGAAACACAACGATGTCACCAGATGCTGCCCTTGCTCGCGAAGATTCCGTCCGTTCCGGGCCTGGTCAGGCGACCGCTACGACGACCGGACATGATCCTCGCCGACCGGGGCTACGACCACGACAAGTACCGCCGCCTCGTCTGGGCCCAGGGCATCCAAAGCCGAGCGCGATGCCGGTGGACTGACCGGGCCATGGGCCTGTCCAGTCCCTCGTCCGTGCACTACCAGCTCAAGCAGCCGGAGGGACGACGCTCACCAATCTCGCAGACGGTGGGCGCGTCACCGTATTCGCGGATCCAGTACCGCATACAGGCCAGGATGTCCTCCTGCCTCAAGCTCAGACCAGTCCTCACCGAGCATCCACCTCTTCCTGCTGCGGGGCGCGCACGGCCGGCCGCAGCTCCACCCCCCCAAGCTGCGGCCGACCGCCCACTGGGCATGGTCCACAGTCGTACTGCGCCTGGATCAGGTCGCGAGGGAACGTACTTTGCGCCATGTCTCAAAGTAGAGCGCAAGTTCGAATTCGGAGGTCAACCCGCAACTGAGACTGCGACTCCGGGGCTGCCTGTGCCACTGAACCTTGAGTGTGTGCCATCGCGGTTGAGTGGTGAGGGGCCGCGCACTGGGACTCAGTGCCTCAGGGCTCATGCAGGCGTACGGCGAGGGCGGCGATGTCGTCGTCAAGGCGTCCTCTGCTGTAGCGGAGGAGATCGCGGTGAAGAGCCGTTAGAAGTTCGCTGGGCGGTGTCGGGGGCTGTTGACGCATCCAAGCTGCCAGCGGGAAGAACTCGCCGTCGCGGGCGCGGGCCTCGGCGATCCCGTCGGTGTAGAGGAGCAGCAGGTCGTTGGGGGCGAAGTCGAAGGTGTCGACGTTGTACTGGTCGCCGATCAGCTCCGCGAGGCTGAGCAGTGGCGATGGGGTGGCCGACTCGAGGACACGGAGTTTCCCGCGGTTCAGGAGCAGCGGCGGGGGGTGTCCGCAGTTGAGGATGTCGATACGTCTGCCCTCGTGCGGGATCTCGACGAGAAGGGCGGTGGCGAAGCGCTCCATCGGCCCCTCGGGGGGAAAGGCGGCGTTGTAACGGGTGCTGCTGGCGTCCAGCCTGCGTGCGACGTTGACCATGTCGATCTCGCCGTAGGCCGCCTCCCGGAAGGCGTTGACGATCGCCGCGGCCGCCCCCACTGCCGGCAGGCCCTTGCCTCGCACGTCACCGATGAGCAGCCTGACCCCGTATGGAGTGTCGACCACTTCGTAGAAATCCCCGCCGATGCGGGCCTCCGCCGCGGCCGCGAGATACAGCGACTCGATCTCGATGTTGCCGAGGCGGCGTGGCATAGGGCTCAGCACCACCTGCTGCGCCGCGTCGGCGACGAGCCGTACCTGGAAGAGGGTGCGCTCCCGCTGGAGCCGGATATGGCTTCCGTACGCGGCGGCCACGGTAACGGCGATGATCCCTGCGGCCGTCCACCACGTCCCCAGATCGGGGAAGACGAGGCTGAGGCCGATCATCAGAAAGAGGCAGACCGTCCCGAGCAGGACGGTGGGGAGCACCGGCCACATGGCGGCGGCGAGGGCTGGCGCCGCGGGCAGGAGGCGGCTGAAGGCCATTTCCGGCGGCGTGGTGTATGCCAGGCTGGCGATGACGATCATCAGGATGACCGGCGATAGCCGCACGAGTCTTCCCGGGCCGCGGCGCCTACGGGGCCGCAGCCGTCCAGACTTGATCACGTTCCCAGGATATATGCGCAATAGGGGCATAGCGCTCTGACGGGCAGAGTCGGCCGCCTGCTGATGTCCCGACTCAATGAACCGAGCGCCATCTCACGCGTTCCAGCCGACGCGTGGCCTGACCGGGCTCAGCTCGTTGGGCAGGCATGGACGATGACAAACCAGGGGCATCGGCGCTCGCCCTGGCCGAGGGACTTGTGGCGGGCAGAGTTCCAACGGCAAGTGATGGCAGATCCTCCGCGGGCGCTGGAAACCGTAAACCGACTCGTGCTGGGGATGCACTGCTCCGTGTCATCGTCGGCAATCGACGCAGCACTGAAGGCGGGCGTGGGTTGGCATGAGATCGGGTGCGCAATCGCTGCGTTGGAAGGGTCCGGCATTCTCCTGAAACAGGTGGCAGCGCTGCTCCTGAGGCTTCCTGCCGCCTATCGTGCCGCTGAACGGCAAATGCTCGCTCAGGCTTTCGGGTAAGAGACGGAAGAAGAGGCCCAGGGCGCTCGAAGGCTGGCGCAGCAAGCACCCAGATGGGGATGTTTGGTCGGCGGCAATTCAGCGTTTCCAGCTGAACACACGGTTTCCGGTGGAGCCCACTTAGCGTGCGATCCCGTTTTCCTAGGCCACCAGCACCATCGCCATCCTCCGGCGAGACGGCGACTCGGTTCGTTGAGACAGGACAGCTGGCTTCACGAAGTTCCGGCGGCATACGTTCATGGTTCCCGGAGGCACCCGCCAATCGGAAAGGTCGATGTTCACGAGAACGAGAACGAGAACGAGGACGAGAACGAGGACGAGAACGGGAGGCATCCGTCGGCGCGCGGCAACGACGCGATGACGGGCGCCACCCCAAGCCCGTAGCCAGTGCTCGGGTGCCCCAGGCCCCCCGGACGGTGGCATACGGCATCCCGCCGGTTCTGAGCCACCCATTCGCCGCCCTGCGGCTTCACATCGGCGGCTTCCAGCAGCGCGAGCACCTCTTCGTCGTCACACCGGCCGATCGGATGCGGTTCCTCCCGGGCCGTCGACCTCCCAGCCCAACCAGCAGCGGATCGTCGTCGACCACATCCATCACCGTGGCATCTGTCGTGGCCAGTTCTGATTCCCGCTGGCGTCCACTTCGGGCGAGTTGTCCGGCCGCGATGGTCGCAGTGGTTGATCAGCATGGCGGAGCCCCAGCGGCAATGCGCGCCGAGCGCCGACGAGGTGATTGGCAGCAGACGGAGATGCAAATCCGACGGTGGCCGAGCGCATGGTGAGCCATCCGCAAGAGCAGTACCGGCGTGACCAGGTTTGTCATCCCGGCCCGGTCCTTGACTGTGACACATGCCAGAAGCCTGGAAGATGCCGTCTGGTCTGCCGGTTAGCCGGATGCATATGCCCGAGTCGCGCATCTTTATGCGATATGCCACCTTAGGGATGTCGCCCGGCGGACTCGCTGAAGCCGTTGCATGGCCCGAAGTCTTCTTGTGAAGGCTGGGCTGGGCCGGTGAGCGGTTCCCAGGGCGGCCGGCTGATGTCTGAGAGCGGGCCTGGTCCACCGCGTCATGCGGGAGGGGCAGGCAGGCTCATCAGATGTCAGCGCATGCTCGGTGCCCGGTGCTGTCCGGGTGCTCTACCCATTCACCAGCAACGTGCCGCTGTGACGCGGCGTGCCTACCCCTGCCCATGAAGCGGTGTTGTGGTGCGCCCGCAGACCGGCGCGAGCGTTCTCCGGCGGTGATGTGCCGCCGGTGTGAGGGAGTGTCGGAATGCCCAGTGCCATCGAGGACTACGCGTTCCTGGGAGACCTGCATTCGGGTGCGCTGGTCGGGCGTGACGGGTCGATCGACTGGTTGTGTCTGCCGAGGTTCGATTCGCCGGCGTGCTTCGCCGCGCTGCTGCACGACAAGGATGCCGGCCGCTGGCTGCTGGCCCCGGCTTCGGGCGGCCCTGCCACGCGGCGCCGTTACCGGGACGACACCCTGATCCTGGAGAGCGAGTGGCACACGGCCGGGGGCAGCGTGCGGATCGTGGACTGCATGCCGCTGCGCGGGGAGGGGTCCGACCTGGTTCGCCTGGTGGAAGGGATCAGCGGACGGGTCACCATGCGGATGGACCTGCGGCTGCGTCCCGACTACGGCCGCATCATCCCCTGGGTGAACCGGACCGGCGGCGGACTGCGGGCCGTGGCCGGCCCGGACGCCTTCTGGCTGCACACGCCCGTGGCCGTCTACGGCGAGAACATGGCCACCAAGGCCGAGTTCACCGTCGAGGCCGGCCAGCAGGTGCCGTTCGTCCTCACCCACAAGCCCTCCCACCTGGCCAGCCATCCCAAGCCGGTCGAGGCTGTTGCCGCCATCGCGGACACCGAGCGCTTCTGGCGGACCTGGATGAGCCGGTGCACCTACCAGGGGCAGTGGCAGCAGGCGGTGCGGCGCTCCCTGATCACCCTCAAGGGCCTCACCTATCAGCCCACCGGCGGGATCTTGGCGGCAGCCACGACATCACTGCCCGAGCAGATCGGAGGACCGCGCAACTGGGACTACCGGTTCTGCTGGTTGCGCGATGCGACCTTCACGTTGCAGGCGCTGGTGGGCACCGGCTATCTGGAGGAGGCGTCGGCGTGGCGGGAGTGGCTGCTGCGCGCGGTCGCCGGCAATCCCGCCGACCTGCAGATCATGTACGGCCTCGACGGCACCTGGCGGCTGCCCGAGTACTCCCTGGACTGGCTGTCCGGCTACGAAGGGTCGAGCCCGGTCCTGGTCGGCAACGCCGCGGCCGGCCAGTTCCAGCTCGACGTGTGGGGAGAGGTCCTGGAGTGCTTCTACGTGGCCCGCGAGGCGGGACTGCCGGCCAATGATCCCGCCTGGAACGTGCAGCTGTCCCTGCTGGACTTCCTGGAGAGCAACTGGAGCGAACCGGACAGCAGCCTGTGGGAAGTCCGCGGCGATTCCCGGCACTTCGTCCACTCCAAGGTCATGGCGTGGGCGGGACTGGACCGCGCGGTGCGCTCGGTCCTGCACCACGGCCGCTGGGGCCCGGTGGACCGCTGGGAGGAACTGCGCGACCGTATCCACGCGGAGGTGTGCGCCAAGGGCTTCGACAGCGAGCGCAATACCTTCACCCAGTTCTACGGCTCCAAGGGACTGGACGCGGCGCTGCTGTTGCTGCCGCGGGTCGGTTTTCTGCCGTGGGAGGACCCGCGGGTGCGGGGCACCGTGGACGCCGTACGCCGCGAGCTGAGCGAGGACGGTTTCCTGCTGCGTTACCGGCCTGAGGCGGACGGCGGTGTCGACGGCCTGCCCGGCGACGAGGCGACTTTCCTCGTCTGTACGTTCTGGCTCGCCGACGCGCTGCACGGCACCGGCCGCCGGCGGGAGGCGAAGGAGCTGTTCGAGCGGTTGCTGGACCTGCGCAACGACGTGGGACTGCTCAGCGAGGAGTACGACCCGCGCACGGGCCGCCATCTGGGCAACACCCCCCAGGCGTTCAGCATGGTCGGCCTGGTCAACACCGCTCTGTGGCTCAGCGGCACGGCCGACATCACCTCCGTCGACGGCCAGCCGGGCCATGCCGTCGACGTCGATTCCCTGGGTCGTCGGCCCAGCCGTGTGCGTCCCTGACACCCCCTGCCGTGCCGCCTGATCAATCCCCTGCGAGAGGAATCCACATGAACGACAACGACGTGCTCGGCGCCGAGTACGACGCGCTGATCATCGGCAGCGGCCCGGTGGGCTGCACCTTCGCCCGCAAACTGGTCGAGGCCGGCAAGCACGTGCTGATGATCGACGCGGGGGCCCAGCTGTCCCGGCGTTACGGCGAACACCTCAAGAACAGTTACCTGTTCCAGAAGAACATCGACCTGTTCGTCTCCGTCATCAAGGGCAATCTGCTGCCCCTGTCGACGGCGACCAACAAGGAGCCGGCCCTCACCCTCGACCCGTCGGCGTTCGCCTACGACCCGGACAAGTACGCCGGCTTCTCCATGCGCAACCAGAACCCCGAGCAGAAGAAGCACACCAACCTGCCGGCCGCGGCGGCGACCTACGCCGTCGGCGGCATGGCCACCCACTGGACGTGCGCCGTTCCCCGCTTCCACGCGCAGGTCGAACGGCGCAACGGGGACCAGGAATACCCCATCGACGACAAGAAGATGGACGAGCTGTACGACAAGGCCGAGACCCTGCTGGGCCGGCAGACCTCCGTCTTCGCCGCTTCCGCCCGACACCTGCTG
Organism: Streptomyces flavidovirens DSM 40150; assembly: GCF_000429085.1. GTDB lineage: Bacteria > Actinomycetota > Actinomycetes > Streptomycetales > Streptomycetaceae > Streptomyces > Streptomyces flavidovirens. Next base: position 18,027 of record NZ_AUBE01000027.1, read on the forward strand.
GTCAAGCAGGTACTGAAGCAGTCGGGCGAGGAGTTCAGCGATGTCGCCGAACTGCCGCTGGCGGTCAGCGAACGCGTCGACTCCGAGCGGACCTCCGCGGTGACCTGGTCCGCGGCCGATACCGTCCTGGGTGACCTGGCCGAGCCCACGCACCGGCCGTCCGAGGGCTCGTTCACCCTGCTGCCCGAGCACCAGTGCGTCCGCCTGGAGATCACCGGCGCGGGCAAGCGACAGAAGGTCGAGTACGCCGTCGTACGCCACCTGCGCGACCTGCGCCGCGAGATCCAGCTCCGGGCCAAGACGTATGTGGTGGCGTGCGGTGCGGTACCCACCCCGCAGCTGCTGTTCAACTCCGGTGTCACGCTGCCCGCACTCGGCCGCTACCTCACCGAACAGCCCATGTCCTTCTGCCAGGTGGTCCTCCAGCAGGAGCACATGAACAACATCGAGTCGATCCTGCGCGGCGTCTCCGGCAGCGACGACGACGCCCCTGCCGCGTCCGCCGCCGAACGGGTCGCCGCCTACCGCGCCGCCCAGCTCAAGCGGCTGCACGGCGGTGACAAAACCGCCGACCCCGTGCCTTTCCCGCCTGCCGAGCGCGATCCGAACCTGGCCCTGCTGGTGACCGAGCAGCGCCCCTGGCACTGTCAGATCCACCGCGACGCCTTCACCTACGGGGCCGTGCCGCCCAATGTCGATCCCCGGCTCATCGTGGACCTGCGCTGGTTCGGCATCTCCCGCCCCCGCCCGGAGAACAAGGTCACCTTCTCCCGGAAGATCCGCGACACCTTCGACATGCCGCAGCCCACCTTCCACTTCCGCCTCGACGAGGCCGAACGGAAGGAGACGGACCGCATGAACGAGCACATGCTGCGCACCGCTGCCGCACTCGGTGGCTTCATGCCCGGCTCCGAGCCTGTTTTCCTCACCCCCGGCCTGCCGCTGCACATCGCCGGCACCACCCGGATGGGCACCAGCGAGCTGGACAGCGTCGTCGACGAGTACTCCAAGGTCTGGAACGTCGACAACCTCTACCTCGGCGGCAACGGCCTGCACCCCTTCGGCAACGCCTCCAACCCCACGCTGACCAGCGTCGCCATGGCCGTGCACGCGGCCGAGACCATCCTCAGCGGCCACCCCGGGCACTGACCCACTCCCCGCGACCCCCAGGACTGTCCCATGAGCCAAGCCACCACCATCCGCCCCGAGGGCATCCACCTCGGCATCACCCCCACCTGCTGGACCAACGACGACTTCCCGCTGATCGGCAACGACATCCCGATGGAGCAGTGCCTCAGCGAGATCGCCCTCGCGGGCTTCGAGGGGTGCAGCATCGGCCACAACTTCACCACCGACGTCGACGCGCTCACCGCCGCCATGCACCTGCGCGGCCTGAGCGTGAGCGAACCGTGGGTGAGCACCTACTTCACCGTGCCCGACGGCGCCGAGCGCACCGCCTGCGACCTGCTGAAGGTGCTGGAGTTCCTCAAGGACTTCAACGCCGGCGACCCGCCGGTGAAGACCACCACGATCGGCGTCGCCGAGTTCGGCCACTCCATCCACCTGCAGTCGCTGAGCCTGCGCAGCAACCGGCCGGAGTTCACCGACGAGCAGTGGGCCGACCTCTGCAAGGGTCTGAACAAAATCGGCGAGATCGTCGCGAGCCAGGGCTTCACCCTCGCGTACCACCCGCACATGGGCACCGGCGTACAGACCGAACAGGACGTCGACCGTCTGATGCGCGACACCGACCCGCGCTATGTCAGCCTGCTGCTCGACACGGGCCACCTCACCTGGGCCGGCGCCGACGTCCGGGGCGTCGTCGAGCGGCACCGGGACCGCATCGCCCACGTCCACCTGAAGAACATCCGCAGCAGTGTGAGGGCGGACCGGACGCTGGCCTCCGGGAGCTTTCGCGAGTACGTGGATGCGGGCATCTTCACCGTCCCCGGTGACACCGAGGGCGAGGTGGACTTCGACACCCTCCTGAAGACCCTGCGCCCGGGAGATTCCTACCGGGGCTGGCTCGTCGTCGAGGCCGAACAGGATCCTCGCAGCGGCCAACCGCCCCTCCACCACGCGCAGACGGCTCACCGCTACCTCACCGAGGCCCTCGCCTGAACCGGTCCGCCTCGCCACCGGCAGGCGTCCGGCCAACCCCACCTTCGGAAGGCACCCCCATGGGCGCAAACACCCCCCTGCACCTCGCCACCCCCAAGTTCGACCGGGAAGTCGTAGCCGACCAGCTCAATGACGGTTACTGGGTAGAGGCCCCCGACCTCGACGGCGACACCCGACCCGACCTGTTCGGATACGGCCTGTCCCTGGGCGAGATCTACTGGTACAAGAATCCCGGCTGGAAGCGCCAACTGGTGGCCGACGGCTTCCACATGCCCATCGGCGCCCACTGCGCCGACATCTCCGGCAACGGCCGCCCGGACATCGTGGTGTGCTACGAGCTGTACGGGGCGGGCGGACGTATCGACGACCCCGACCTCGAAGGCGGGAAGATCGACTGGATCGAGAACACCGGCAAGCCCGATGCGGACGTGCGCTGGGAGCGGCACTACATCGGCCGCGAGACCGGCATGCACCGCCTGCGCGTCGGGCACTTCACCCAGACCCGCAAGCCCGAGGTGATGGGCGTGCCGTGCGTGGGGCCCAAGCACGTACACGGCCTCATCCCCATCGTGCTGTTCAGCCCGAACCACGACGTGCGCAAGCCGTGGGAGAAGCGCGTCGTCGACGACAGCCACTTCCGCATGATCCACGGCGCGGAGCTGAGGCCGAACCCCCTGCCCGGAAGCGAGCACCTCGACTCCATCCTGCTCGCCTCCGAAGAAGGCGTCACCTGGCTGCACTACGACGAACGCGAGGGCCGGTTCACCACCACCCACATCGGCTCGGGAGAGCACTCCCAGTTCGAGCACACCGGCTTCAAGGGCAGTGGAGACGTGGGTGCCGGACGCATCGGTGACGACCCGCACGCCTACGTGGCGGCCACCGAGCCGTTCCACGGCAACACCCTGGCCGTCTACGTCAAGGAGCAGCCCGGCACTCCCGTGGCAGAGGCCACTTGGCGGCGTGTCGTTCTCGACGTCTTCGGCGACCCCAACGAACTGGGAGAGGGGCCCGGTCACCAGATCGTCTGCGCCGATTTCGACAACGACGGCGACGACGAGTTCCTGGTCGCCCTGCGCGGCCCCTGGCCCTGGCAGGGTGTCTTCTACTACAAGGCGATCGACATCCAGGCCGGCATCTTCACCAAGTGGCGCGTCTCCTCCGACTCCACCGCACGCATCGCCGTCGGCGACTTCAACGGAGACGGCCGCCTGGACTTCGCCACCATCGCCTACAAGGTCGACAAGTACTTCGTCGCCCAGGACGCCAAGCTGTCCGTCTTCCACAACGCCATCGACGGCATCGCCTCCCACGACGCCGACTAGCGCACCCCTGCCCGCGTGCGGCTCCGAGGCCACCTGCCTCGGAGCCGCACGTGAGGGGCCGGCGTGTCCGCACGCGTATCCGCCAGGACCCGAGGAGGAAGGAGACCGGCTTGACCACGCCCGGGGACAACCGCGGCAACGCCGCCGAGAACGGGCGGACTCCCGGCCAGGAAGTCCGGGACACCGGTTCATCACCTGCGGGCGCGACCGCGAGCGGTCTGCGGCCCAGGTGGCGGACCCGCCCCGCGCGCCTGACTGCGGCGGCGGTCCTCGTCCTGCTCCTGGCCACGGCGGCAGTGGGACTGCCGTACCTCCTGCGCCCGGCACCGGAGCCGGTGTACGTGGCTCTGGTGACCAGCCATACCGGACCGGGGGCCGTTCGCGGCCAGGAGATCACCCGCGGTGTCCGCTTTCACTTCGACCGGATCAACCGGGCCGGTGGCATCCGCGGCCATCCCGTACGGGTGCTGCCCTACGACGACCGGGCCGACCCCGCGACCGCGCGCCGCATGGCCGAGCGCATCGCCCGCGACGACCGGGTCGCCGTCGTCATCGGCAACACCAGCAGTCCCACGGCTACCTGGGCCGCACCCGTGTACGACGCCGCTCGCATCCCTTTCATCACCCCCACGGCCACAGCCGACAGCATCACCGCCGGCCCCTGGTGCTTCCGCACGACCTACACCAACACCTATCAGGGCCAGTTCATTGCCGCCTACACACACCACGTCCTCGGCGCGCGCAGCGCGACCGTGCTGCACGCCGACAGCTCCTACGGCGTGTCCCTCGCGGACGGCTTCCGCCGGTCCTTCGCAGGCACAGGGCGCGTGCACCGGGTCGTCGCCCTCGGCGACCACAGCGGCAACCCGCGACCGGACCAGCTGAAGAAGGCGCTGGAGGCCGTGCGCACGGACCCGGGCCAAGGCCCGGTCGTCCTCGCCCTCCCCGAAGACCCCGCATTGACCACGCTGTCCTACCTGCGCCGCCACGGCATACGCGCCACCGCCATCGGGGGCGACGACCTGTCCAACACCCAGTTCAGTTCCCGCTTGGCCGCCTCCGCCCAGGAACGGGCGGCGCCCGGTTCGATGACCGGGCGGTTCTACGCCGCCTCTCCCCAGCTCGCCGACAGCCTCACCGGTGCCGGCCTGACCTGGGCCACGGCCTTCCGGAACCACTACGGGACCATGCCGTCCTGGAAGGCTATGTCAGGTCAGACCGCGGCCCACATGGCCGTACACGCCCTGCGCAGAGCAAAGGTCCACCATGCCCACGTCACCCCGAAGGACCGCACGGCCGTCCGCGATGCGCTGGCCGCCATGAACACTCCGAAAAGAGGCGTTCCCGGCGTGTACGGGCGAGTGTTCTTCGACCACACCCGATCCCTGCACCTGCCCGTCACCATAGGCACCATTCAGGCCGGCGACATCGTCTCCGCCCCAGTCCAGCTGACCGAATACAGCCCGGAGGAGGACATCGACGTCGCTCGGGAACTGGCCGCCGGACGGGCCGTCGCCTTCCGGGGCAAGGCGCTGGCCCGTCAGCAGATCGTCTACACCGGCATCAACGTCAACCGGATCAGCACGCTCGACACCCGCGAGGGCACCTTCAAGGCGGACTTCTTCCTGTGGTTCCGCTACAGAGGCAGTGACGAGGCCACCAACGTGGAATTCCCCAACTTGGCGGACGACAAGTTCAAGTGGACCGCGCCCGTTCGCGAATCGTCTGCCCAGGGCATGAAATACCGGCTCTACCAGGTCGTCACCACCTTCAGCACCGCACTGGACTTCCACCGCTTTCCCTTCGACCGGCAGCACCTCGCAATCACCCTGCAGAACCGCACCCAACCCGCCTCCCGCGTCGTCTACGTGGTCGACCGGCCCTTGGTGCAGCAGGACCGCACGGAGGCGCTGCAGAGCGGCAAGGACGTCCATCAAACCTTCGACGGCCTGCCCAACTGGGCGGTGCATGACCTGAGTCTGTACAAGACCGCCGTGGGCAGCACCGCGCGACTCGGCGACCCGGACCTGGCACGCGGCGAGAACGGCGTCCACTACGCGCAGTACGTCGCCGACGTCACCGTGGCCCGCAACGTCGGCCCCTTCCTCATCAAAAACCTCCTGCCGTTGCTGCTCAGCGCCGCCGTCACCTACGCCACGCTCTTCTTCCCCCGCGACCCCCGCTACACCAGCACCCGCGTCTCCCTGGAGGTCACCGCCATGCTCAGCGCCGCCGTGCTGCTGACCAGCGTCACCAACTCCCTGCCGGACATCGGATACACAGTGGCACTCGAGTGGGCGTACTACACCTTCATGTTCCTCGTGGGCACCTGCGTCTTCATCTCACTCGCCGGCGCCTGGCTCCAGGAGCACCACAACATACGGGCCTGGAATCGGCTCGCGCTCGTCTCCCGCGTCTACTACCCGGTGTTCTGCCTCGCGGTCCTGCTCGCCTACCTCGTCCACTTCGGCTGAACCCCGCGGCTCCGGTGACACAGTGAAGAACCTGAACTCCGATCCGCTCGCCCACCGCCTACGCGCTGCCGCCCGGACCATCGACCTGCTCGCCCTCGCCGCCGGCGCGCTCTTCGCCCTCACGCTCGGCGTCACCGCCCACCAGGACCGTGAGCTGGACTTCGCCCGCCCCGGTCCAGCCCTCTGCGCCGTCGTCACCACTGGACTGTCCCTGTTCCTGCTGGCCGGCCTCGCAGGCATCCGCCGACTGGGCGCCCACCGCCTGTGGCTGGCCAGCGCATGGACCGCCACCATCCTGCTGAGCGCCACCGCACTGACCTGGATCGCGACGGTCGTCGACACTTCGCACAGCCTCATCCGCGGCACACCGGTCACCACCATGCGCGACACCGACGCCTACCTCACCCGCCACGCCCCCGCATCATCACGCCAGGTGCACATCCCCACAGGTGTGTTCATCCAGGCCCTGCGCTTCACGGGTGCCTACGACGTCGAGGTGAGCGGCTACATCTGGCAGCGATACGCCGACTCCGTCCCGGCCGGGATTGAACGCGGCATCGTTCTGCCGGAAGCGGACGATTCCTACCAGCCCCACAAGGTCTATGACATCCACCGTGACGGCGAACACGTCATCGGCTGGTACTTCAACGTCAAGCTCCGGCAGGCGTTCGACTACCACACATACCCCCTGGACGAGCAGGATGTCTGGCTCCGTATGTGGCATCCCGACTTCGAGAACAGAGCGCAGCTCGTCCCCGACCTGGCGGCGTACCCGCCCTGGCGCGGCCCGGCCGCCTACGGCCTGGACGCGAACTTCGTCTCCGGCAACTGGGCCGTCAAAAACACCTCCTTCAGCTACGACACCCCGCGTTACTCGGTGAACTTCGGACAAGGCCGCCAGTACCGGCACGAGACGCATCCAGAGCTGTACTTCAACATGCACATGGCCAGAGAGTTCGCCTCCCCGCTCTTCGGACGGATCATCCCCCTGGCCTTCATCGCCGTCCTCGTCTTCGCCTCCCTCTTCGTCACCACGAAGAACACTCAGCGGTTCCCGCTCGCCGGATTCGACGGACTGACCGTGGTGGAGTTCGCGGCGGCGACACTGCTGGTCCTGACCGTTGACCACAACACCGCGCGACAGGAAACCGGCTCACACGGCATCACGTACATTGACTACGTATATTTCTGTCTCTACTTCATGATCATCGCGGTGGTGTGGAACTCCCTCCTGCTCTCCCGCGGCCCACATCTGGCGCTGATCCAGTGGCGGGACAACCTGGCACCCAAACTGCTGTACTGGCCCGTCCTTGCTTTCCTCCTATGCTCCATCACCGCCCTCACGTTTCTGCTGTGAGACGTGACGTTTCCGCCGGAAGGGCACGCGGCGCGGCACAGTACGGCCTCGCTCGAAAGAGTGGTCGCAGCAAGGCGCCCCCGTCACTGGGGCAATGAGCGACTCCTGCCGTGAATCATGTGCATCACGCGCCTGGCGAGCGTTGGACGGGACGAGACCCGTGCTTACTGACATGACAGGCGACATGCGCATAACCGCTCCAGCCCTGCGCCGACCCGACATCACAGGCCCTTCGTGCGCTGGCCGCCCACGGCAGATGGCGTAGGCAGTCGCACAGGCCCGAGCCGCGGAGCAACCCATGGACCGTCGTACGTTTCAATGAGGGCTCATCACGCTCGGCGCCGTAGCAGTAGCCGATCTCCCGCTCGCCCCGTCCCCGCGTCGGCCACGCCGACGCGCCCCGCACCCGATCGCCCCAAGGAGGATCCGCTCCGGCGCCGAATCACCCACCGAGTACGCACTGCCCGAAACGCACCAAGTGCTGGCCGTCGACCACCGGCGACCGCCCCCTGGACCTCATTGGTACCGGACATCGTCGAACCCGTGAGTTCGTGAAACCTGCGTGTCTTCCCGCTATTCTGCTGCGGTGTAATTGATCTTCGGCTTTTCGCCGTACTTGTCAAGGTCGGGCAGATTAGTTACCTTGCCCTTCATTCCAGAGCGCACCACGGCCCAGACTGTCTCCAAGTCGGTGGACCTATTGATTTCCTGATGAACAACGTACGGGGGGATGAACACGAAGTCACCCGGCCCGGCCTCGGCCACGTTCTCCAGCCGGTCTCCCCAACGGTAATGGGCCGTGCCGCTGACCACGTACAAGACGGTCTCTTGGTCCTCGTGGTGATGCGCACCGGTGGCCGCGCCCGGTTTCACCGTGCTCCGAAATGCCGACAACTGGACGGGTCCGGAGTCCTCGCCCTCGAACGCGACCTCGCGCAAGAGGCCGGGAGTCTGTAGCGTTTGAGAATTCAAATCCTTCGAATGCACAATCCTGACCTGCTTATGGGCATGGGTTTCACTCATGTTTGTTTCCCCAGTGGCGATTCGTGAGGGCTATATGGCCGGTTAGCGGAAGCGTGGGCCTCGTGAACCAAAAATTACCATGAACGGTACTGCGCACGGCAATTCGACTCTATCCCGCGATCCCATGACCGGCCATTTGGATGCTGTGGAGTCGATCGTTGCTGTGGAGTCGATCGGGCTGTCACACCGGGTGTCACGCTGCCCTGTCAATCCCCGAACCGTGGAGTCCTTCCTATGCAGCCAGCCCCACGGTGAGGCTGGCCCAGTGCTCGCGTGCGCAGTTGATCGGACTCTTGAAGTCGCACACTCTGTGCAGCTGACGCGGGTAGGGGATGGTGTGACGGTGCACGTACTCGACCTTGAGCACGCTGTTGAACGCCTAGCTCACAGCTAGCGGCATCGTCGAGTGGTTTGGGTAAGCGTTCGTGGCTAGCGGCTACTGGTGCTGCATATTGCCTGCCGGGGGCGCAGCGCAGGTGGCGATCGAGGCGGCGCCGGAGGATATCGCGGCCGTGATCGCACGGCCAGGGCAACTCGATCTAGGTAGCCCCAGGCCGGTTCGGGCCCCTCCCCTGATCAACCCCAGGAATTTCCGGCTTGCTCCAACATGGCGTCGAGTGTTGAGAGACGATGCCTCTATGGAATGGAGCGCACGGACGGAGACGGCCGGTGCCACCGTCACCCGCGTGAGTGACGTCGCAGCCGCTCAGGACGTTCGCCTGGCTCATGCCCACCTAGTACCTCCTCGTGCGCGGTACAGGGTGAAGGGTCCCGGCCTGGCAGAACCCGTATACGAAGCCGTCGATGAGAGAGGTCGAAGCCGGAAGCTGCGTTCGCGTCATCGCATGGTGCTGTCAGCCCTGTGCGCCCTGATCTGCGGCTTATTACTGTCGTCGTGCGGGAGCGTAAGGACGGAACCGGCGCCGGACACTTCCCAGGACGACTACATCTCTGAGGTCACTGCGAGCCGAAAGCAACTGTTCACTGGCGAGATCACATATGACGATGCCGCAGAGTTAGAAATGACGGCGGGTAAGAGCAGCCTCTACAAGGCCACGGTGAGTGGCAACTGGGATTCTCGCACGGCGGGTTCGGACAGGCAAGTCACGAAGGTGGGGGCGCAAATCGGAGTAAAGCTAACCTGCTCCGGGGCTGGAATCAAATGCAAGTCGCTCTCGTCCGAACGGCAAAACGTTCTCACCGTAGAGGACAGTGCGGAGTGGCAGTGGGAGATAGAGGCCGTGGAGGCCGGCGAAGCCACCTTGACGCTCACCGTAACCGCCTATCTTCGCGACACCGATAACGTGCTGTTCGAGAAACCACCCATCGTCTCCCATGCGCAGGTAGCGGCAGCTCCTCCCCCGAGCCGGGAAGAGACGGACGAGGGCGCCTTCCAGTGGCTGAAGGATCTATATTTCACCATGAAAGGTATGCTGTTAGAAATCGCCGCGCTTGCAATGGCCGTGGGCGCTATATTGACGACACGTTCTCAGATAAGGCGCAGACGAACCTCTGGCGGTGATGAGGGCACGCAGTCCAACGATGCCGGAGAGGCCGAGGGCGACGGTGAGAACGAGCAATCGCGGGCACACCAGCCACGCCCTCAGCAAACCGGCCAGCCCTCCCCGTCCGCCGTCGCAAGGCCCGAGCGTCCGGAGAGTGAAGGGGCGCGCCGCACAAGTGGCTGCGACGGCAGCGTATGAAACCCCCCGCCACGGACCTCCCGGCGGCCGTTGGACGGGCTGACGGAACGGTGCTCTCAGCTCACCACCGAGGAGGGCCACAGATGACCAGGACCGCTGCGAGTGAGGCCGACCGCGCCGATCAAGGGCTCGGCTATGCCGTCAACGGCCCGTACTACGACATGATTTTCCCCCAGCAGGTACGGGTTTCACTGACGGACGCACTGCGCCGGCTGGTGTCCGGGGCCGGCGCCGTTGCGGAGATCGGTCCTGGCACCGGGGTCTTCACCGAGCTCCTGCTGGAGTTGCTCGGGCCGGACGGGGAGCTCTTCGCAATCGAGCCGACGCGCATCATGCGCGCAGCTCTGGTGACGCGGCTGTCCCGCATACCGGCAGCCGCGGACACGGTGACCGTCCTGCCCGAGGACGCACTGGAAGCCGAAGTGGACGCCCCGCTGGACGCCGTGGTGATGTTCAACATCATCATGCACTTCTCGCCGGAGCAGCGGGTCCGGCTCTGGCACAAGTGGGCCGGTGCGCTCCGCCCCGGCGGCCTGCTGATCACGGAGTCGCAGCACCCTCAGACGGCGAGTGCGGTTCCCCCGTCGGTGATTCCTGGGAGCGCGCTGGGACGACACCGCTACGACACGCTGGCGCGGGCGGACGTAGTGGGTGAGGGCCTGATCCGCTGGGTGATGACCTACCGGACCTGGCGCGACGACGACCTGCTTCGGGAAGAGACCGCAGAGTTCGACTGCCATGTCATCTCCGACGAGACGCTGGCCGCCGAGCTGTCGGCGGTGGGCCTTGAACGTGACCCGACCACGCCCGAAGGTATTCAGGCGTGGCGCAGGGTGAGCGTTCCCTGAACTTTCTACGGAGCACCCTCGCGGATGGGGGAGTGGGGTGGCGGTCACCCAACGAGACACGATCCCCACCGCGGCCGGGGAGGCCGCCGTGAGCCGGTCGGCCTCCACGTTCGCCCCCGCCGCCGGTGGGGCCGTGGACGCCGGGATAGGCGGCCACCCGAGCCGGGAACGTCCATATGGGTGACGGCGTCCTTAAAGGCGTTGTTCTCCTGTATGGCGAACGGACGTGCGATCTCGTTGGAGTCTTCTACGACGGACACATCGGGCCGCTCAACACCACGACGGCGGCCCCCACCGGACCTTCAGCGCGGGCTTCATCCGAGTGCCAAGCGACCGCCGCGGGCACGGAGAGCACTCGCCACCGAAGCAAGAGCGGAGGCGTAAGGCGTCATCTCACGTGGCGTTTGGCGGACTCCTTGTAGCAGTTCGGGCTGGTTGCCCGGCTGGGGAAGGCGGCGACCGTTCGGAGAAGGTTCTGCACCTGGTGTCCCGGAGGGCGCAGTGCCCGAGAAGCCCGTCACTCACCACGGAGTTGATCGCGGCCCGGAGCCGGTGCGGACGGTTTCGGCCGCTGTCCGGGTACCCTCGCTCAGAGAATGGGTCGGGTCTGCTCCGGCGTCGCAGGCCACTGACAGTCGGAGCGGCAAGATCGCCGCGCCCGGGTCCGCCCATCTGCTTCGGTGCGACCGAACGCTGTGGCTACCCCGGCTCCCGGACCGACGTGCCCCCGGAACCCAACTGGCACGCCGTCAGGCAATCAGCCATTGGTCAGCTCCAGTACCACGGAGGCGGTGGCCGCTGCCCGCGAGCGCACGGTTGTACAGTGAGAAAACGCCCTTGACCTGCAGCAAGCAGGCAGGGAGCTGACCTCTAGGAGCACTCAATGCTGCGCACCATGCTCAAGTCCAAGATGTAGCATTTGGACGTCTGTGCAGGTCAGGGGCATGATAGAGGTCCCTCGGGTCAGCAGAAGGTCAGCATGCGTCGCAGTCCTGTCTCCGCTTGCTGACCTTCCGCCCTCTGCACAGCGCTCCCCTGCGGCCGGCGATGAACCCGTTTTTCTTGATGGCGCATCGCCTCGAAACAGGTCGTCCAGGTGCGGACGGGGACGGGCGGGTCGCCGTCGCCCTTGCGTGGCAGACGCCCGTCCAGGCACCCCGCGCCGCACTGCCGGCGGCAAGCAGATCCGCACCAGCTCTTGGAGGCGCCCCTGAACCCCGATTTCCCGCTCGATCCGTCCGCCGCAAACGGGTGCGAGTGTGCTCGCCGCCCGACGACCCGTCAGGAAGCCTGGCAGTCAAGGTGGTTGGGGCCCTAACCGGGAGATGAGCTGCGGCGTGCCCTTCTGGTGCGCAGACGCAGCATGCGCGTGTCCGATCCCCGGCGCGGGGTGGGCCGCACCGGGCGCCGTGGTCGTCGAGCAGTTCGGCGGCCAACTGAGGGTATACCGCCCGGTTCAGGCGAGCTACCGGCCAGGCCGGAAACTGCTGGTCCACTACGCGTGCGGCTGGCCGTCCGTTCCTGCCGGGCCGAGCGACGGGCCGTCGTGGAGGCGCGCGTGGGCCAGCAGTGTCTCTTCCTCAAGGTCGTACGCCCCGCTGAAGGAGAGGCCTTGCACAGAGCACGCACAGTCCTCTCCGCGGAGTTGCCGGTCCCGCCGAGCCTGGGCTCGTTTCCGGCACTGGGCATCGTCGCGCTGCCCGCTGTCCCTCGGGCGGACGTTGAAGGAACAATTGATGGCGCCGGAAGCTCCTCTGCCCGATCCCGACTCTCTGATCGGTCTGTGCGACCGCCTCGCGGCGGTGCCGCTGGGAACGCGCGCCGTCGGTGCGGTCGCGTCCCTCGAACGCAACGCTCGCACCGTCGCCGGACTGCGACCCGGGACTCGCCGGGCGGTTGGCGCGTATCGTGACCGCGGTCCACGGGCTCCGGTCCGAACCCACCGCCACCCTGCACGGCGACCTGCATCCCGGCCAACTCCTGACCACCGACGCCGTGACCATACTGCTGGACGTCGACCGTGTGGGCCTCGGGGTCCCGGCTGACGACTACGCCATGCTGCTCGGCCTGATCCCTCGGATCCCGCGGTGGCGGACACCGCCGACACGGCGAGCCCCAGCGTCAGCCCCTCACCGAGCGATTCGCCGAGCCGCCAGCGCCAGCGTCAGTCCTGACTGAGCGCCGGTAATTCGCGCTTCAATCACCTACGGCTGTACGGCCCGTCCCGCAAGCCACTCGTGGGAACGGCGCCATGGTGCCGACCTGGGGCGGCCGGCGGCAGCTTGTCACCAACGGACACCACCACCCCGGCCTCGGTGCGCCGATGTGGATGGGGCGGTTCTCGACACTGGCAGGCGCGGCAGCGTCGGTGATCTCGGTCCAGTGGGTTGACGCGGCAGCTCTCGCCCCGTTAACTGCGAAACATCGTTTCGCTACAAGAAACGCTCCACAGTCATCACGCTCGAGGATCGGGGTACCGATGGCACATACCTTCCTCAGACGCGCGCACGGTCTGCGGCGCGGCCTCTTCGCCGGCTTGCTGAGCTTCGCTCTGCTGGCGGCGATCGGCGGTCGCGCCGAGGCCCGCGAGGCCGTGACGCCCGAGAATCCGACGACCTTCCCGACCGGCTCGTACGCCGCCAAGGTCGGCGCGGACGCCGCGGACGTGTACTACCCGGCGACGACGAGCCGCGGACTGCCGGTGGCGCTGCTCCTGCAGGGCGCCAATGTCGACAAGGCGCACTACGAGGGCTTCGCCCGTACCGTCGCGGCCTTCGGTTTCGTCGTCGTCGTACCCAACCACGTACGTCCGGTCTTCGGTGTGCCGGGCCTGTGGGCCTCCTCCGACCAGGCCCTCGGCGCGGTGGCGTGGGCGGCGGCGGAGAACCGCCGGGACGGCAGCCCGCTCGCCGGCCGTATCGACACCGACACGCTGACCCTGCTGGGGCATTCGTTCGGAGGCGCCGCGGGTATGTCCACCATCCAGGGGCTGTGCGCGCCGCCCTTCTGCGCCGGACTGCCGCCCGGCGCGGTCAAGCCCGCGCAGCTGAAGGCCGCCGCCTTCTTCGGTACGAACAGTGTGCCGCCGGGCGGTGGGCCGGTCGGCCCCATCGACAACGCCGGTGTACCGGTCGCCCTAATCCAGGGTGACGCGGACGGCGTCGCCGCGCCCGTCGCCGCACGCGACACCTACCGGGCGCTGTCCGCCAAGCCCAAGGCGCTGGTCGGCCTGCACGGCGCCAACCACTTCGGCATCACCGACGTGCAGAACCCGCCGGGCGCGAGCCCGGACGCCTCTCCCCAGACCCTGGACCAGACCGAGGGCATACGAGCCGCCGGCCGGTGGGCCGCCCTGTGGCTCAAGGCATCGTTGGGCGACCCCGTCGCCGCCTCCTATGTGCGGTACTGGGGCGACGCAACGGACCGGACCGTCACCGTGGAGCAGGCGTACTGAGCGAACGGCGGCGGCGCTCCGCCCGGATCTCGCGGAGGTACGCGAGGGCGTCGACCTGGATCGTGTGACGCGAGGACGCGACGTACCGACGTGCCGTACGGGCCCGGTACGTCGCGATCTCGCGCCGCATCGCCGCACGTCCGGGCAGCGCGCACGTCCCCTCGATGAGGTCCGCCACCCAGTGCGACTGCGCTTCGGCGAGCGGCATGATCGCTCCCAGCGGCTGGACGAGCCCGATGAAGTACAGGCCGGGATGATCCGGGTCCACCACCCGGTGGTAGAGCCCGATGTCGTTGCCGGCCGGGTCGATGAGCTCGCGGCTGAGGAAGGGGAAACTGATGGCGTAACCGGTGCAGTGGACGATCGCGTCGATGGTCTCGCGCGACCCGTCGGTGAACAGCACCTCGTCACCGTCCATGCGCTCGATCATCGGCTTGACGGTGATGTCGCCGTGGCCGAGCCGGGAGAGCAGGTCGTCGGAGATCGTCGGGTGCGCGGCCAGGACGCGGTGGGTGGGCACGGGCAGACCGTAGTCGCTCAGTCGGCCGCGGCTGAGCCGCAGAAGCAGTTGGAGCCCCCGGTCCTGGACACTGAGCGGCGCGCGGGCCAGCCAGGAGCCGGTGAGATGGTCGGTGGGGACCCCGAAGAGGTACTTGGGCAGGATATGGGCGCCGCGCCGCATCGCGAGGAAGGTCCGTCGCGACACCCGCGAGGTCTCCACGGCGATGTCGCACGCCGAATTGCCGATGCCGAGCACGAGGACGCGCTTGTCGGCGAAGGGCTCGGGCGTCTTGTAGTGGTGCGAGTGCGTCCGGGACCCGGTGAAGGACTCCGAGCCCGGCAGCGGCGGATCGGGCCAACGGGGCTGCCAGTGGTGCCCGTTGGCCACCAGTACGGCGTCGTAGGAGCGGACGGCCTCCTCGGCGGTCTCGCGGTGGCGTGTGGTGACGGACCAGCGTCGCCCGTCGGCGGACGG
Source organism: Streptomyces flavidovirens DSM 40150 (assembly GCF_000429085.1). Taxonomy (GTDB): domain Bacteria; phylum Actinomycetota; class Actinomycetes; order Streptomycetales; family Streptomycetaceae; genus Streptomyces; species Streptomyces flavidovirens. The sequence goes on from NZ_AUBE01000027.1 coordinate 33,308, forward strand.
TTCGACACCGGTGACCTCCGTCCGGAAGGCGATGGAGGGGCGCAGACCGAAATGGTCGACGAACTCGTCGAAGTAGCGCGCGATGTGGGCATGGCTCGGATAGACGGGATACCCTTCCGACATGGGGAAGCAGGCGTACTCCATGACCTGCCGTGACGTGTTGATGTGCAGGGAGCGGTACGCCGAGGACATGTCGTTGTCGTTGAGGTAGCGCCAGTTGCCGCCCACCTCGGAGCCGGCCTCGTAACAGTCGTACGGGATCTTCCGCTCCGCGAGGACCTGGCAGGCGGCGATGCCCGACGAGCCCGCTCCTATGACACAGACGCGTTTCATCACGAGCCTTCCGACGAGAGACGGACGGGATGACCACCCGGTCATGTGACCGGGTGGTCATAGGGTGGGCGGCGGGTGACGGGTTGTCAACCACCCGGCGCCACGGGGGTGTTGACATCGGCCGGTGCGTTCGCCACGATGACCAGGCGGTCACATGACCGCCCGGTCATACAGCGGGAGCACCCCATGCCCACTTCCACCTGGACGCATCTCTCGCCCGCGCGGCGCGAGCGGGTCCTGGTCGCGGCGATGGACGAGTTCGGCACGCACGGCTACTCCACGGGAAGCCTCAACGTCATCGCCCGCGCGGCGGGAGTGGCCAAGGGGTCTCTCTTCCAGTACTTCGCGGGCAAGCTCGACCTGTTCACGTACGTCGCCGAACAGACCTCGCTGCGCATCTACGCGGCCATGCGGCCGTGGCTCGACGGATACGACGGCACCAAGGAGTTCACCACCCACCTCACCGACGCCCTGGAAGCGTGGCTCGACTACTTCGCCACCCACCCCCTGGAGCGCGGCGTCACCGCCGCCACCAACATGGAGATGGACCCGGTCGTCAGAGAAGCCGTGCGCGCCCCCGTCCACGGGCTCTACCTCGCCGGACTGCGGCCCCTCGTCCAGCGTGCCGTCGAGACCGGGGACATCCGCGAGGGCGCCGACACCGACGCCCTGCTCTCCCTGCTCCTGCTGCTTCTGCCGCACATGGCGCTCGCCCCCTTCGCCCCCGGCCTCGCCGGACCCGTCGCCTTCACCGAGGACCGGCCCGGGGCACGGCGCGCCGCGATCGAGCGGCTGGTGATCCCCCTCATGGCCGGGTTCGTGTCGGAGGAGCGCCCATGACGGCGTCCACGACGGTGACGGCCTTCGACTACGACGTCCTCGTCATCGGCTCCGGGTTCGGCGGCAGCGTCACCGCACTGCGGCTGACCGAGAAGGGGTACCGGGTCGGCGTACTGGAGGCCGGGCGCCGCTTCGAGGACGCCGACTTCCCCCGTACCTCGTGGCGCGTGCGCGACTATCTCTTCGCGCCCCGGCTCGGCTGCACCGGCATCCTGCGCATGACCCTCCTCGGTGATGTGCTCGTGCTCACCGGAGCGGGCGTCGGCGGCGGATCCCTCGGTTACGCCAACACCCTGTACGAGCCTCCCGCCGCCTTCTACGAGGGCTCCCACTGGGCCTCCCTCACCGACTGGCGCACCGAACTCGCCCCCTACTTCGACCAGGCCCGCCGCATGCTCGGCGTCACCCTCAACCCGCTGGTCACCGCCTCCGACCAGGTCTTGCGGGAGACCGCCCGTGACCTCGGCCGCGAGGACACCTTCCGCCCCACCCCGGTGGGCGTGCACTTCGGCCCGCCCGGCAGCGCGCCCGGCACCGCCGTCCCCGACCCCTACTTCGGGGGCGAGGGCCCCGACCGGGCCGCCTGCCTGCACTGCGGCGCCTGCATGACCGGCTGCCGGCACAACGCCAAGAACACCCTGCCCAAGAACTACCTCGGCCTCGCCGAGCGCAACGGAGCCCACGTCCACGCCGAGCGCACCGTCACCGACGTCCGCGCCGCCGGTGACGGCTGGGCCGTCACATCCGTACGCACCGGCCGGGCCCCGCGCCGCCGGAAGCGGACCCTCACCGCGCGGCACGTCGTCTTCGCCGCCGGTGCCCTGGGCACCCAGCGCCTCCTGCACCGGCTGCGCGACACCGGAGCGCTCCCGGGGCTCTCCCCGCACCTGGGGCGCCTGACCCGCACCAACTCCGAGGCGATCCTCGCCGTCCGCTCCCGCGACCGGAACGCCGACTTCACCCGGGGCGTCGCCATCACCTCCTCCGTCCACCTCGACGACACCACGCACGTGGAACCGGTCCGCTACGGACGCGGCAGCAATCTGCTGGGCCTGCTCGGCGCCACCCTCGTGGACCCCGTGCCGGGCCGCTCCCGGCTGCTGCTCGGTATGGCCGCCATGGCGAAGAACCTGCGCGACCTGCCCGCCCTGCACGACCCGCGCCGCTGGGCGCGGCAGTCGCTCGTCCTCCTCGTCATGCAGAGTCTCGACAACTCGGTCACCACCTCCACGCGGCGGGGCCTGTTCGGACGCCGGCTCACCAGTCGGCCCGGGGAGGGCGACCCCAACCCCACGTGGATACCCGCCGGACACCGCGCCGCCCGGCAGGCCGCCCGCCGGATCGACGGCATACCCTGCGGTACGTGGGCGGACCTCTTCGACATCCCCACCACCGGCCACCTCATCGGCGGCTGCACCATCGGGGACACGATCGACACGGGCGTCGTCGACCCCTACCACCGGGTGCACGACCACCCCGGCCTGCACATCGTCGACGGCTCCACCCTCTCCGCGAACCTCGGTGTCAACCCCTCCCTCACCATCACCGCCCTCGCCGAACGCGCCACCGCCCTGTGGCCCAACAAGGGCGACCCCGACCCCCGGCCCGCCCCCGGCGAGCCCTACCGCACCCTGGCACCCGTCCCCCCACGTACGCCGTCAGTGCCCGCCACGGCACCCGCCGCGCTGCGCCTGGGACGGACCGCCGGCCGAAAGGACCCACCGTGACGGCGTACCCGCCCGAACCCTGGCACCTCGCCGGGCAGATGTACCTCTCCCTCTGGCTCGCACCACGCCACGCGCTCCCACCCGGCCTCCCGCCCGGCACCCGGCCGGTCACCGTCGCGGGACGCTGCGTGGCCGGACTCGCGTGGGTCGTGTACGAGCAGGACAGCGTGCTGCACTACAACGAACTCCTCGCCGCCGTCCTCGTACGCGACGGCGCCCGCCCTCGGGTCACCATCACCGACATCTGGGTCGACAGCCCCGCCTCCATGGCCGGCGGGCGGGAGCTGTGGGGCATCCCGAAGGAACTCGCGTCCTTCGACATCGACCGCTCGGCCGGCTTGCGCGCCACCGCCAAGGCCGAGCAGGAGGTCCTGGCCACCGCCGTGTTCGGACGCACCCGTCGCCTGCCGGGCCGCTGGCCGCTCACGTACCACGTCGCCCAGACCCTCCACGGGCGGAGCAAGGCGAGCCCGGTCCGCACCCGGACCGGTGTCGTCCTCGCCACCGCACGCTGGGCCGTGCCCGACACCAGCCCGCTCAGCCACCTCGTCCGCCGACGACCACTGCTCAGCCTGGTGCTGCGGGACTTCCGCCTGCGCTTCGGCGCGGCGTCCTGATCTTCCTTCCGCGTACCACCCGACGCCAAGGAGCCGTCATGTCCGACGCCGCGACCCTCTGCGAGGCCCTGCAGCACACCGCCGCCACCCGGGGCCCGGCCCCCGCCCTCCACACCGTTCAGGGCGATGCCCTGACCTGGGCCGAGTACGCCGAGCGCGTCGCCTCGGTCGCCGCCGGGCTGCACGGCCTGGGCGTCCGGCATGGCGACACCGTGGCCCTGATGCTGACCAACCGGCCGGAGTTCCACGTGGTGGACTGCGCCGCCTTCCACCTCGGGGCCATACCGTTCTCGCTCTACAACACCCTGCCCCCGGACCAGCTCACCGACGTACTCACCCGGGCCCGGGCGCGCGTCCTGGTCACCGAGCGGCGATTCCTGCCGGTACTGCGGGCGTCCCTCGCGGGTACGGACGTCGAGCACCTCATTGCCGTGGACGGCCCCGGTGACGGCGCGACCGACCTGGCCGCGGTGGAGGCCGCGGCGCCGACGGGCTTCGACTTCGCGGAGGCATGGCAGCGCGTACGGCCGGACGACGTCCTCACGCTCATCCACACGTCCGGAACCACCGGCCGCTCCAAGGCCGTGGAGATCACCCACGCCGGTATGGCGGCCCAACTGGACGCCACGGAACAGCTCCTCGGCATCACGCACGAGGACAGCCACCTGTCCTTCCTGCCCGCCGCGCACATCGCCGACCGATGGGCCTCGCACTACACGAACCTCCGCTTCGGTACCCGCCTGACCTGCGTACCCGACCTCAAGGAGCTGCCTGGCGCGCTGACTTCCGTACGCCCCACTCTCTTCGGCGCGGTGCCCGCCGTATGGCAGCGGCTGAAAGCCGGGCTCGACGCGGCCCTCGCCGAGGCCGACCCGGGACTGCGTGCCCTGGTGGAGGGCTGTATCGCCACCGCACGCCGCCTCGGCCCCGGCCGGCGCGCCGGAACGCTGACGGCCGAAGAGACCAAGGAACTCGACGAAGCCGAGCCGGTCCTCGCCGAACTGCGCAAACGAATCGGCCTCGACCGCGCCCGGGTCTGTGTCACCGGAGCCGCTCCCGCGTCGGCGGAACTGGTGGGGTTCTTCCACGCGATCGGTGTGCCGCTCGGCGATGCCTGGGGCATGTCGGAGCTGTCCGGCATGGCGCTGATGAACCCACCCGGTGACCTCCGTCCCGGCACCGTCGGCCGGCCGGTACCAGGGGCTCGCATACGGGTCGCCGAGGACGGCGAACTGCTCGTGAGCGCGCCCTTCCTGATGCGCGGCTACCGCGACGAGCCCGAACTCACCGCGCGAGTCCTCGACTCCGACGGCTGGCTCCACACCGGCGATGTCGTCACCGTCGACGACGACGGGAACGTCCGCGTCGTCGACCGCAAGAAGGACATCATCATCAACACGGGCGGCAAGAACATGTCGCCCACCCGCATCGAGACCGTCCTGCGGGATGCGTCGCCCCTGATCGGGCACGTCGTGGTCGTCGGTGACGGGCGCCCCCACAACGTCGCCCTCATCCTCCCGGACCACGAAGCGGTCACCGCCGGGGGCGGGTCCGCCGGCCTCGACGGCACCATCGCCGCCGCCGTCGAGGACGCCAACACCCGCCTCTCCCGCCCCGAACGGATCCGCGCCCATGCTGTCCTCCGGGACGTGTGGGAACCCGGAGGGCCCCAGCTCACCGTGACCCTCAAGGTGCGCCGTGGAGCGGTGGAGCAGCGGTACGCGCAGCTCATCGAGTCGCTCTACGGCCGCTGAGCCGGTCGGAGGCGGACGACCGTGTTCTCCTCGGCCCTGGCGGTGGTCGCCGCCCTGGAACTGGCGCTCGCCGCCGTGGCGCTGCGCGGTCCGTGCCCGGGGCGGTGGGTCGCGCTGCTCGGCTGCGCCCTGGCGTACGACTCGGCCGTCGTCGCCGCCGGTACGGTGCTGGGGCACGGCCCACCGCTGGAGACGCTCAGCACCGGCCGGTACCTGCTGCATGCCGTGCTGACGCCACTGGTGGTGCCGTGCGCCGCGATGCTGCTGTCCAGCGGGCGCGTGGTGGTGGCCGGGGCGTGGGGCACGGCCGGTGCGCTGGCCGTGGCGGGGGCCTGGGCCACCCTGCCAGGGCTTGGCCTCGAACCGCGGCACTGGGCGGACACCGTGCGGTACGCGGACGCGGAGCCCGGCGGGGTGCCGGTCGCGGCGGTCGCGGCGATGCTCCTGCTGCTCGTGGCGGGGGCGGTGCTCTGGCGACGCCGGCGCGTGCCATGGCTGGCTCTGGGGGCGGTGGCCCTGTTCGTCGCCTCGGCGGCGGCCGTCGTGGTGCCGCCGCTCGGCAACGCGGGGGAGGCGCTGATGCTCGCCGGACTGGTGCGCTCAGTGCTCGCGCAGGAGTGACCCGGCGCCGTACACCTTGTCCTCGATCCCGTTGTCGCGCAGGGCCATCCACCACGTGGCGGCGTTGATGGCGATCACCGGGAGACCGAGCCACCGTTCGGCCTCGTCGGCCAGCGCCACCATGGACAGGTTGGTTCCGCACTGGACCAGCGCGTCCACCCCGTCGAGCGCCGCCAGACCGGTCAGCGCATCCCGGAGCCGCTCTTCCCCGACATGGGCGATGGAGACCGCCGTCGGGCAGCGCAGACCGGTCACGCCCGCGACCTCGAAGCCGAGCTCGCCGAAGAAGCGCCGTACGTTCGCGTCGCCGACCGGCTGGTACGGCGTCACCACCCCGATGCGCCGGGCCCCGTACAGGCGCAGCGCGCGCTCGCACGCCTCCGCGCCGGTGGCCACCTGAAGCCCGGTGATGTCGTGGATCTGCTTCACGAAGGCCCGGTTGCCGGCCACGCCTCCCCAGAACGTCTCGGCGGACATGCCCATCACCATGTAGTCGGGCTCGCAGGTGAGTACCCGCTCGCAGGCGGCGCCGATCTCGTCCCGTATCTGTTCCAGCAGCCGCTCCATGCCCGCGTCCCCAGCCATGTTCTGGTCGCGGATGTGGATACGGGAGAAGTGGGCGGTCACGCCCGGCACCGTCAGCCGGGAGAAGTCAGGTTCGACGATGGTGTTCGTGCTGGGCGCGATGACGCCGAACTTGCGGCGCCAGCCGAGGGCGTCGGTCACAGGGTCACCTTCCGGAGGGAGGGGAGTGAGGAGGCGGACAGGCGCCAGGCCGCGTACACGAGGGCGGCCTGCGTGAGCGTGTTGCAGGACTGTTCCACCCACTGCAGGGCGACGCTCTGGTCGGGCCGGGCGGCCAGCGGGCCGAGCGTGTACGTGCCCAGCAGCCACAGACCGGTGGCCGTGGCCGCGCGTGGCTCTCCGGCCGAGCGCGCCAGCAGGATCAGCCGTACGCCGCAGACCGTCACCGCGGCGATCGTGAGCACCATGAGGGGCAGGGTCGACCGGAGCGCGAGGGAGCCGGCGGCGGCCGCCGTCCACGCCGCGGCGAAGCCCCACAGCGGGGGCAGCCGGTGGTCGCCCGTACTGCCGCGCGGGGGCGCGCTGAGCAGCGCGTGCGCGAGGAGCAGGAAGCCCAGCGCGAGAAGAGGGAAGAGCGCCTTGTTCAGGGGCTGGATGTCGGGTCCGTCCAGCGCGACGGTGAGTTTCCAGCTCGCCTTCGACAGGCCGCCGGCGAAGACCAGGGCGGCGCCGGCGACCGCGACGGCACGGGCGCGTGGGGCGGCGCGGCCGATCGGCGCCACCAGCCGTGCCGCCGCGAATCCGGTCAGCACCACCGGGACGAAGTCCTCCAGAGCCAGCGCTACGGGGTACTCCACGGCGCTCACCGAACCGGGAGGGTTTCGGGGAGCACGTCGCGCCGCCGCAAGGCCGCCGTGGCGAACCGGGCCGCCGCCCTGCGGCGGGTCAGCCAGGCGACGCGGCCCCCGTTGCGGGTCCGGTCGTTGAGGACCCGGTCCGCGAGCCACGGGGTCACCGTCTCCACCCGGTCGGCGAGGATGTCGAGGACCTTCCGGGCCTTCGCGTACTGCTCGGGGGTGTAGCCGTGGACGAGCAGGTCGGTCACGAGCATCCCGGGGGACAGGCGCAGCGCCTTCACGTCGTGCGGGTGCGCCCTGGCCCGCTCGTCGAGGTCGGCGGCGATGGCCCGCGTCAGGTACGTGACCGCGCTCTTGGTGGCGCCGTACGCCCCGAGGCCGGGCAGCGCGCGCCCGTCGGAGCCGAAGCCCTCCATGTTCCACAGCCGTCCCCGCCCCTGGGCGAGGAAGCCGGTCACCGCGACGGCCGAGCCGTGGGCCGTGCCCAGCAGGTTCGCCGCCGCCACCGCTTCGACGTCCGCCGCGGACAGCTCCCAGAACGGGCGCCGGGGCGCGGCGGCGCCCGCGTTGTTGATCCAGACGTCGACGCGCCCGAACCGCTCGTACGCGGCGTCCCACAGCGCCTGTACCTGCCCGCGGTCGGTGACGTCCGCCACCCGCTCCAGCACCCGGTCCGCCGGGCCGGGCAGGGCCTCACCGGCCTCACCGGCAGCAGCACCGGCACCAGCGCTACGGCCGCACAGCGCCACGCGGCAGCCGCGCGCGAGGAACGCCCGTACGAGCCCCAGGCCGATCCCCCGCGTACCGCCGGTGACCACCACGACGGTGCCGCCGCTCACGACTCCGCCTCCCAGGTCAGTACGCCGTGCAGCACGGCGCTGAGGACGTTGCCGTCGAACAGCTCGTACGAGACGGCCAGCCGCCCGCCCGCCGACATGCCAGGCGTGGCGTCGAGGGCGAACTCCCGCCCCGTGACCCGGTGTACGCGGTGTACGCCCTGTGCGTCGCCGCGGCCCGTGAAGTGCCACAGCGGGAAGTTGGCGCGGCCGAAGGCCTGGGCGCTGCCCCAGGCGTCGGGGCCCTCCCAGAACTCACGCGTCCCGTCCCGCCGCCGTACCACGGTGAACGCCCGGTCGGTCCCGCCGCCCGTCCAGGTGACACGGTGCTCGGTGCGCAGCAGGTCCAGCGGGGTGAGCCGGTCGACGATCCGTACCGTGCCCAGCGGCTTCTGGTCCGCGCCCCACAGCTCGCAGTCACCCGTGTAGCGCCCGGCCTGTTTGGTCGGCAGGATCCACGGGACGGGGCCGTTGGCGGTCTCGGCCTCCCGGTGCGCGGCGACGGCCCGCCGGGTGTCCGGGTTCGTGTCGTGGTCGGTGGTCCTCACGTAGAGGCCGTTGAAGCAGCCGATGACCGTCCAGCCCTGGTACAGGACCGAGGAGTAGACCTGGGCGGTGCCCCCGGGCAGTACGTGGTTCCAGGTGTTGAGGCCCACCTGCCAGCCGGGGCCGTAGTAGTGGGCGTCGACGAACGCGCCGTACGGCTGCCCGCTGCCGTGGAAGTCGGGCCCTTGGTAGAGACGGTTGTCGTCGGCGTCGCTCACCGCGAACGCGAAGGGCGCGGCCAGACGGAACCGGCCGGCGAGCGGCCCGCCGCCCGTGAGGCCGCCGTCCATGCGGTAGACGGTGGCGCCGTCCTTGAAGTCGGACGAGCGGCGGATGTCCTCGTAGCCGCACCAGGTGCCGTGGGCGTCGAAGAGGGAGGGGCGGCCGTGCCACTCGCCCGCGATGCGCTGCTGCCAGGCGCTGGGGGAGACCTGGGTCATCGCGTTCCCTCCGGGTGGCCGGTGATCAACAGGTGCCGCAGCCGGTCCGTGGTCGTGGCGCCGAGCAGCCGGTCGACCCTGCCCCACACCGGGTCGATCTCCCGGCTGAACAGCGCGGTGCGCAGCCGTCGGTCCCGTTCGGGCAGGTCGGTGTCGGCGAGTTCGCCGGCCGCCTCCGCCGGTATCGCGGCGGCGAGCGACAGCCAGTGCTCCAGGTACTCCTCAGCCACCGGCGTGATGGCGCGCAGGGCCGCCTCGTCGGCGCGGTGCACCAGCATCCACGGGGACATCAGGGACCGTTGGCGCGGGCTGATGGCCGCGGCGGTGAGTCCGGGGGCCTCGGCGGCCCGCGCGTGGGGCTTGGTGAGCGGGCCGTACACGGTGTCCGTATACACCGGATGGGCGGCCAGGTCGGCCCGCTGCACCAGGTCCAGGTGGAAGGCGTACGCACCGCCCGCGTGCACCGAGTCGAGCGTGAAGTGGGGCAGCGGGCAGTCGTCCGCGCCGAAGGCGAACACCATGTGGCTGTCAAGACCGGCGGCGGGCAGCACAAGGCCGATGTACACCACCGACGCGACGGACTCGGCGTGGCCGCCGGTGAAGTACCGTACGCTGCCGACCGGTTCGGGGAAGGCGGGTCCGCGCAGGGTTGTCCACTCGGTGGGCCGCTCGCTCACGCCCGTACCGGCGACGAGCCGGTCGAGGACCAGGGCCGACAGCTCGGCGGCCGGGGACATCACCGCTTCTGACATGATCACTCGCTCTCGACGGTGGGGTGGAAGCCGTGCGCCTTCTGCTCCCAGGCGCGCGCGAACTCGGGGATGTCGCGGCGGCCGGGCGAGGGGATCACGGTGGCGGTGCGTGCCGGGACGTCGCCGGTGATGCGGTCGGCGTCACCGACCATCCAGCCCTTGGCCGCCAGTTCCTGACGTTTGCGGCGGTACGCGACCGAGATCAGGTCGGACCGCAGGTGCAGCTCCGCGCCCAGGTCGGCGGGGAGCAGTTCGGGCCGGGTGCCGTCCACTACGGGGGCGTCCTGGCCGAAGATCCTCATGACCCGCTTGCGGGTGTTGCCGTCGGCCCACGCCCCGGTGAAGAAGTCCCGCAGCGCAACCCACTTCACCAGGGTCGTCGTCTCGTCGACGGGGATGTTGGTGTCGTAGATGACCATGCTGCCCAGCGGCAGCCGCACATGCAGCTTGATCAGGTTCGGCAGCATCCAGCCGGCCGTCGTCACCACCGGTGGCCGGTCCTTCGCCCGTGCCCTGCGGTCCGCGTACAGCCTGCCCCACAGCCCTTTGGCGGTGGGCGGATGCAGAGCGACCGTCGCGAACGCCGACCACTCGTCGGGCTGTTCCAGTGTGTACTCCTCGACCTCCGGCCGGTCCGGGTTGCCGAACGAGCCCGCGTGGACGAACGGGGTGTGCGCGATGTCGCAGCCGTTCTCCAGCACTCGCTCGTAGTTGGAGCGCCACAGGTACTCGCCCCTGACCGCCCTGAACCGCCCACCGTGCTCGACGAGGTCGTCGAACTCGGGCCAGACCGGGATCGGGGGCCGCTCCTCGGGCGGCAGATCGCCGAGGAACACCCACACGAAGCCGTACTTCTCCCGCACGGGGTACGCGTCGACCCGGGCCTTCTTCGGGATGCCCCGCCCGGCCTGGTTGGCCGGGATGAGGGTGCACGCCCCGTCCGTGTCGAACCGCCATCCGTGGTACGGGCAGACCACGCAGTCGCCCGCCAGGGTGCCGGCGGACAGGGTCGCGCCCCGGTGCGCGCAGAGGTCGGACAGGGCGACGGGGCGGCCGGCGCCCGTGCGGTACAGCACGAGCGACTGGCCGAGGCACACCACTTTGCGGGGCGTGCGCCCGACGCGGTCGGCGAACTCGACCGCGTACCAGAAATTCTTCAGCATCCGTGCCGCTCCTTCAGGGATCAGCGGGTCTCAGCGGTCTCAGCGGCGACGCACCAGGGCGAGGCCGGGATGGGGCGGGGCGAGCAGTGACATGAGCGCGCCGCGGGCGGTGGCGTCGCCGCGGAGATGGGCGGTGCAGAAGAGCGTGACGAGCCGGGCCAGCAGAGCCCGTGCCGAGTGCTGGGCTGCGCCGGGCCGTTCGAGGAACCCGCGGGCCGTGGTGGGGTCGTGCGGATCGCAGGGCGTGAAGTGGCCCGCGCCAGCGAGCCGCGCCCAGACGTGCGCCCCGTCCGCGTCCCGCAGTGCTCGGGCGAAGGTGCGCTCCACGGGATCGGTCGCGCCCTCGCCCCCGTACCGGTCGGTGCTCGCGGCGATCACGCCGTCCGTCTCGCCGGACAGCAGCATGACCGGCGCGGTGCCGCTCACCGGCAGCACCGTGCCGGGCGGCCAGCCCAGCATCGAGGCGACCAGCGTATGGGCGCCGTACGTGAAGACCGCCCGGACGCCCGGCGTGAACCCGGCGGACTGCAACGCCACCGTGCCGCCGGCCGAGTGCCCGCCCAGCGCGACGCGGTCCAGGTCCAGCAGCCCGGCCAGGGGAGGCCGGGCGGCTAGCTCGCCCATCGCGGCGAGCAGAGCGGCGATGAGCGGGGTGGTGGGCCGTGACCCGTACCCGGACGGGGAAGCGGCGTCGAGGTCGACGGCCGGGGTGAGGCCGTGGCGGCCGGCGAACAGCTCACCGACCAGGTCGGCCGTGACGGTGACCAGCCCCTTCTCGGCGAGGGCGATGGCGAGCCAGCGGTACGCGTCCTGGCCGACGTTGATGCCGGGCAGCAGCAGGACGACGGGGTAAGGGGCGCGGGACGGATCAGCCGGTACCTCGCCGGACAGGCGTTCGGCGTCGGAGCCCGTGTGCCGGGCCGGGTAGAAGACACGCAGATGGGCGGTGTCGAACGGTTCCTTGAGACCGGGCACCCGCCGGGCCCACCACAGGGACCGGACCTGGCTCATGACGCGGGCCCGCCGGGCCGGGGCGACTCGCGGTCCCCGCCCCACAGGGCGCGGACCAGCCGGTCGGTGGTCTCCTGGCCGAAGTACCGCACGCCCATGACGTTGGCGGGGTCGCGTTCGGCGATGTTGCGGCGGGTCGCCAGATCGGTGGCGGCCAGCGCTGCCCGCTGCTCCTCCGGTACGGGCTCCGCCTCGTCCACCCATCCCAGCCACCGGTCCACGTGCGCGTGCGTCAGCCGGCGCACGAGCGCGATGTGGTGCTCGTCGCGAGGCATCGAGTAGCAGTACGCGGTGGGGGAGAGGCTCGCCCGGATGAAACCGGCGCGGCTGGTGAACCACGACAGCTTGGGGTTCTCCTCGCGTACGGACAGCCATTCGGCGGCGACGGGCTCGTAGTAGCGGTCGTAGGAGGCGCCGTCCGCGAGCAGGTTCGTACGGGGTACGGAATCGAGGTAGAACCACCCGCCCGGCCAGCAGAGCAGGGCGATGCCCAGGTGCGGGACGCGGATGTGCGGGCCGAGCCAGACGGTCAGGTGGAGATTGGCGAAGCCGCGCGTGGGGTTGCCCAGCCAGGAGTGCACCATCCAGTCGACCTCCGGGCCGGTGTACGCGGCCAGCGAGCCGCCGGGGCTCTCGGGCGGCGAGCCGTAGGTGTCCAGGTCCTTGGTGGACGGGTCCCGGTGGAGCTCGAAGCGGGCGTCGATCTTCTCCTTGAGCTCGGTGAGCAGGACGCGCCACTGCTCGAAGGTGTCGGTCACGTCGGTGGCCGGGGCTTCGTCCGTCATGTCCTGGACAGCCTTGAGGGTTTCGCGGGTTTCGCGGGTTTCGCTCACGCTGCTCCTCCTGGGCGTGCGGCCGATACGAGGGCCCCGGCGAGGTGCCAGGGCCGCCCGTCGACGAGATCGGTGCCCCGCGAGACGAGACGGCGGGCGGCCTGGGCCGGCCGTATCGGGGCGAGGGTGAGGCGGCCGTCCGCCGGGACGGTGTCGGGGTGGCTGATCCGGCCGTCGAAGGGCGCCTCGCGCGTCTGCCACAGGCCGAAGTCCCGTGGCAGACAGTGGATAGCGCCGGTGGCGTGACCCGCTGCCACGACGTTCATCCGGTTCTCGGCGCCGCGCTCCGGGAGCCCGAGGGCGCTCTCCCAGGGTTCCGTCCCGGTGAAGCAGACGGCGGCCGTGTCCGACCCGGCGAGCGCGGCGAGCCGGAAGGTCTCCGGGTACAGGCTGTCGTCGCCGACGACGACCGCGATCCTGCCCCACGGGGCGTCGTGCGTGAGGAGCCGTGGCCCGGGTGGACCGTCGGCCCAGGGGGAGTGCCGCGCGCTGCGGTGCAGCTGGGGCTGGACGAGGACGGGGCCGTCGCCACGGAGCAGATATCCCGTGTGGCTGCCTTCGTGGGGGAGCGTGCAGGCGAGGTACGTGTCGGTGCCGGCCAGGGCGCCGGTCAGCGCCGCCAGCGCCTCCTTGGCGAGTGCGTCCGGGTCGGACGTTCCCTCCTCGGCGACCCCGCCGGGGAAGCAGAACATCTCCGGCAGCACGACGAGGGACGCGCCATGGGCGGCCGCCCGGGCGGTCAGTTCCGCCGCCTCGGCCACCGCGTCCGGGCCCGAGGTGGAGGGCTGGACCACGGCGGCCGTCACCTCGTCGGCCCGCCGTCCCGCGAAGTCCGGTGCCGGGCGGGGCGCAGCCGCGAGGGGGGCGTACAGCGCGGGCCGGCGGGCGGCGAAGAGGTCCGTGCCGTCCGGGCGCCGCTTGTCGTCGGCCCGCGCCGGCTCGATGTCGGCGACGACGACCGCCTCACCCGTGCGCGGGGCACGGGCGACCACGGTGCCGTCGGGGGCGACGATCTGGCTCTCCCCGGCCCCGTACAGCGCCTCGCGCGGCACACGGAGGCCGGCGGCGACGGCGTCGGTGTGCTCGGCGGGCAGCAGGGGACCGACCTTGTTGGCGGCGACGACCCAGACCTTGTTCTCCGCCGCCCGCACCGGAATGTGGAGCGAAGCCTCGTCCAGGGCGAAGGAGTTGAGACTGTTGAGGAGCACCTGGGCGCCGCGCAGGGCGAGTCCCCGGCACACCTCGCTGATCACGCCCTCCATGCAGGAGTACAGGCCGATCCTGCCGAGCTCCGTGTCCACCACGGGTCCCGCTTCGAGAGCCGGGTCGAGGTGGTCCCTCTCGCTGCCCATCAGGACCTGCTTGTCCGCATGGGCGACGAGCGTCCCCTCGGGGCCGTACAGCAGGCTCGCCGCGGTGACCCGGTCCCGGTCTTGGTCTTCGTGGGCGGTGGCCAGGGTGACGTGGAGTTTGACGAACATGCCGTACCGCTCGGCCGCCGCTGCCACCGGCGCAAGGAAGTCGTCACCGAGCCGGCACGCCCTGCGCAGCGCGTGTGCACGATCGTCGTACCAGGAGAGGTGGTTGCAGAATTCCGGCAGCACCACCAGACGTGCGCCGCGCCGCGCCGCCGCGTCGATCGCGCGGAGGCAGGCGGCCAGGTTGGCCCGGCGGTCGGCGCCGACGGCGAACTGGGCCGCCGCGACGCGCACGGTGGTGCCGAGCCTGGCCATGACAGCCTCCTCTGGTTCCTCTAGCGGAACAGTGTTTCCCAAACATACACTCGGGTGCCACCCCGCGACAGGGGTGGGAAGCGATGACCGATCGGAGGTTCCGTCGTGCTCGTCCACGTCGTCCTGATGAGGTTCAGCGACCCGGCCGACGCCCGCGAGGCCAAGGAGCGGCTGGAGGAACTGCCCGCCCTGGTCGGTGAGATCGAGTCGATGCGCGTCGGCCTCGACGTCACCGGGTCGGCCGTCTCGTACGATCTGTGTCTGACCACCCGGCACGCCTCGGCCGCCGCGCTCGCCGGATACCAGAGTCACCCAGCGCATCGCGCGCTGGGTGACTGGCTGCGACCGCGGCTCGCGGACCGGGTGACGGTCGATTACGAAGCGCGGCCCTGAAGGGTCTGGACGGTGCCCGCGGCGAGCAGGGACGCGTAGTACGCGCCGCCGGGGTACAGGTCCGCGGTGCGCGCCCCGGTGAAGGCGTCCTTCGCCCAGCCGACCGCGAGGGTCTGGAGCGCCGAGACGTTCTTCTGCTGCGGCGTGCCGCACATCAGCGTGCCGGCGTCGTCGGTGGAGGAGCCCTCCGCGTCGGTGTGGGCGCCCGTCGTCAGCCGTACGCCGACGAAGGGGCGCGGCAGGAGCTGTTGGAGCGCGGTGGTGCCGCTGCCGCTGTTGTTGCAGCTGTAGCCGGGAGCGGAGACCGTCAGGATGGGCAGGGACGTCGTCGCCAGCTGGGACAGTGAGGCGTCGGTGTTGTTCCCGATGAACGACTTCACCGGGTCCAGCAGCACCAGGCCCCGCACCTTGGCGAAGGCGGCCGGGTGGTCGGCCCGCAGTCTCTGCGCCACGTACTCCGCCGCCTCGGCGCCCGCCGAGTGGCCGGAGAAGACGAACGCGGCGGGCAGTGCGCCCAGATCGGTACGGCCGGCCTGACTCTTGGCCGACGCGTAGCTGCGGGCCAGTTGGGACGAGGGGTTGTCGGCGGAGGCGAACCACTTCGCCACGTTGTCGAGGAACGGCTTGTTGTTGCCGATGTTCTGCAGCGTGCAGCCGAACATGTCGGCGCTGCGCAGGGTCGGGGCGAACACCACGTACCCGGCGGCGGCGTAGCGGCCGGCCAGGTCCGTCATGTGGTCGTTGGCCCGGGCGAAGCCGTGCTGGAGCCAGATCAGGCCCTTGGGGGCCCCGGACGCGGTGGACGGGAAGTACCAGTCGGCGGACTGGCGGTAGGTGAAGACCGCGCAGGACACGTCGACGGTGGTGGACGCCTTGGTGACGGCGGACGCGGCGGACGCGGGGGACGCGAGGGTCGCGGAGTGGGCGGTGGTGGCCGGGACGACGCCGAGGAGCAGGGCGGCCAGTGCCGGAACGATCACCTTGCGCAGAGCTGGCAGGTGCATGCGAGCCTCCAAGGGCGGACAGTCGTTTCCTAAAGAGAAACGAAGTTTCTGTTCGCGATACGGGCATGACAGCGGAGGCGGGCGGACCTGTCAATACCCACCGCCGAGGCGGAGTTGACACCCGCTCGACGGGCGGCGGTCACACGAGGCCGGGATACGCACCGGGCGGCATCCCCGGACCACCCGGCCGGAAGGCCGCGGGCGCGTGCGTGACGCACGGCTGCGTATAGGCGTACAGCCCCTCGGCCCCGTACTCCCGGCCGTGCCCACTGCGCTTGATCCCGCCGAAGGGCGCCCGCGGCGACATCCCCGTGCGGTTGTGCGTGTTGACGAAGCGGAAACCCGCCTCCAGACGGTGCGCGAAGGCGAACGCCCGGTCCTCGTCGGTGCTCCACACCGAAGCGCCCAGGCCGTACTCGGTGGCGTTGACGCGGGCCACCACCTCGTCCTCGTCGTCGTAGGCCAGCACCGGGACCACCGGGCCGAACTGCTCCTCCCGTACTGCGGGAGCGCGGTCGTCGAGACCAAGGAGCAGCGTGGGCCGCACGAAGTGTCCGGCGGCGAGGTCCGTGTCCGGGCACACCCCGCCCAGCTCGACACGGCGTCCGCCCCGGCCCCGGGCATCGGCGACGAGCAGCCGGATCCGGTCCGCCGCCTCCGCGCTGATCACCGGGCCCACCGTCGTGGCGGGCCGCAGCGGGTCGCCGAGCAGCAGCGCGCGCTCGGCCGCCGCGACGTACTCCGCCACGAAGCGCTCGTACCGCCGGCGTGGCACGTAGATCCGCTTGGCCGCCATGCACACCTGTCCCGCGGTGGCGAAACTGGCCAGCACCAGCCGCTCCAGGTCGCTCTCCGACAGTCGGGCGTCGTCCAGGAGTACGGCGGCGTCGTTGCCGCCCAGCTCCATGGTGGTCGGCGTCAGCGCCGCCGCGGCGACCGCGCCCACGGCACGCCCCGCCTCCGGCCCGCCGGTGAACGACACCTTCCGGATGCGTGCGTGCCCCGCCAGGGCGCGCGCGGTGTCGGCGTACCCGTGCAGGACATGCAGCAGCCCCGGCGGGAAGTGACGCGCGAGCGTGTCCAGGACCAGCGACACGGCCAGCGGGGCCAGCGGCGAGGGCTTGACCACCAGGGTGTTGCCCGCCGCCAGCGCGGGCGCCAGCTTGACGACGGTGAGCACCACCGGGGCGTTCCACGGCGTGAGCGCCGCCACCGCGCCGAAGGGCCGGTGACGTACCGTCAGCCGGCCCGCCGCGTCGTCGGTGACACGGTCGGCCAGCAGCCCGGGGGCCTGTTCGGCGTACCAGCGCAGGACGACCCCGGAGAAGCGGATCTCGCCCGCGCAGTCCGCCAGCGGCTTGCCCGACTCACTCGCCAGCAACGGCGCGGCCTCGGCCGCCACCTCATCGAGCGCGTCGGCCGCGCGCAGCAGCGCACGGGCCCGGTCCTCCGCCGGCTCCCCGGCCCAGGATCGGGCGGCCGCGTCCGCCGCCGCGACGGCCCGGTCCACCGCCGCGCCCCCGGCGACCGGCACGCTGCCGACGACCTCGTCCACCCGCGCCGGGTTCCGGCGGACGATGAGCTCAGCGGGCATCCGCGCCCCCCTTCGCACCACCCGCAGGTCTCAGAGAGGCGATCATCGAACTGCGCAGCAGCGCATCCCTGGCCCTGCCCGGGTCCGCCGCCGTGGCCCGCAACTCCGCGCGCACGGACGCCCGGGTCTCCTCGTCACGGGCCCGCAGCCGTTCCCAGTTGCGATGGGTCTCGGCTCCGACGTACGCCAGGGCACAGCGCCGGCGCCGCTCGGCGGTACGGGACAGCTCCGCGTCCCCGGCCTCCCCCGCCATCACGTCGGCGAGCGCGCCGCCCATCAGGACGGCGTCGTGGATACCGCTGTTCATCCCCATGCCGCCCAGCGGGTTGTTGACGTGCGCGGCGTCCCCGCACAGCAGCACCCGGCCGTACCGGAAGCCGTCCGCGACCCGCTGATGGACCCGGTACAGGCTGGTGTGCGCGACGCGCCACGGCCGTTCCCCGACTCCGGACAGATCGCGAAGCCGTTCCGGGAGCCGCGCCAGCTCGGCCGCGTCCGGTGTGCCGTCCGGCGTGGGCAGCAGCACCCGCCAGTGGCCGGGCGTACGCAGCAGCACCAGCCACTCGTCCGGATCGAGGACGTACGCGATCGGCGCCAGGTCCGGCACCGTGGCCGTCAGGTCCTCGTCGAGCGACGCCACCAGAAAGCGCTCCGGATACGTCACGCCCGGGAACTCCGCGCCCAGGGCACGCCGTACGACCGAGTGCGCCCCGTCCGCGCCGATCAGCCAGTCGCCGCGCACCCGAGAGCCGTCCCCCAGCACCACGGTCACCGAACCGGCGTCCCGCGCCACCTCCCGGACCGGACAGCCGAAGCGCACATCGGCCGCAGGGTGCCGGCTCAGCGCGTCGAGCAGGATCGGCGTCAGCTTGCTCTGCTCACACTGCACGCGGTACGGGTACGGCGTGTCGTCCGCGAGCACCGCCAGGTCCAGCTCGGCGACCGGCCGTCCGGTGCGGCGGTCGCGGTACTGGAAGGTGCGGGCGACCAGCCCCCGGTCGAGCAGCGCCGCGACGACCCCCAGTTCGTCGAGCATCTCCAGGGTCGGCGGATGGAACGTCGACGCCCGCGACTCCTCGGCGAGACCCGCCCCCGCCTCCAGGACCGTCACCGGAACCCCGCGCCGGGCCAGGACGAGCGCGGCGGTCAGCCCCACGGGCCCCGCGCCCGCGACCAGAACACGGCTCACCGCGCACCGCGTTCCGAAGCCGCGCCGGGCCCGGCGTGCAGCGCGAAGGCCCCCTCCACGCCGGTGACCCGGGCGCCGGTGAAGTGCAGGATCGTCTCGTCCGTGCCCTCGTCCACCAGCCCGGACAAGCCCCAGGCGGGGCGGGGCGTGTCGGTGTGCAGGCTCAGCACCGACGAGCCGTTGACCTTCACCTCGCCCGCCCGGACGCGCCGCGCGACGCCCAGGGCGGCCGTCTCGTCGCCGCCCACCACGTACCCCTCAAGGCCGTATCCGGTGGAGTTGGCGAGGGCCACGGCCTCGGCCTCGTCGGCGTACGGGTGGACGGTCGCCACCGGCCCGAAGATCTCCTCGCGCGCGGCGGCCTCCGGCGCACCGGTCACCAGCAGGGGCGGCAGGAAATTGCCCCGCTCGGGAACACCGGCGAGGGGATGCGCCTTCGCCCCCGCACCGGTCAGCGCCTCGACCGCCGCCAGCGCCTTCGTACGGTGGCGGGAGTGCGCCAGCGGCCCGTACCCGGTGGCCGGGTCCAGCGGATCGCCCACCCGCAGTGCGGCGAGCACCCCCGCCGTCGCGTCCAGGACCTCGGTGAGCAGCCGCGCCGGTACGACGAGCCGGCCCAGCGCCCGGCACCACTGGCCGTTGAGCGTGGTGAGCAGCTCGGCCGCGACGCGGCCCGCGATGGCCACGTCCGCGTCCGGCATGACGATCAACGGGTTGTTCCCGCCGAGTTCGAGCTGAACGGGCTTGAGCGCGCGCCCGCACACGGCGGCGATGTCGCGGCCCGTCGCCGTACCTCCCGTGAACGACACCACCCGGATCCTGTCGTCCGCCACCAGCCGAGCCCCGGTGGCGCCGTCCCCGTGCAGGAGTTGGAGCACGGCCGGCGGCGCCCCGGCGGCGGCCAGCCCCTCGGCAGCGGCCTCGACCAGCAACTGCGTACTGTACGGAGCCAGTTCGGGGGCCTTGACGACGACCGGGCAGCCGGCGGCCAGCGCGCTCGCCGCCTTGTGAGCGGCCATGGGCGCGGGCGCGTTGTACGGGACGACGCACAGGGCGGGCCCGAGCGCGGCACGACGCACCTCGACGGACCGGCCGTCCGGCCGGACGGCGCCGGAGTGCAGCAGCCCGGCCCGCAGGCGCGCTGCGGCCAGGCGGAAGGCCCCGCCGACGATGACGCCAAGACCCGACGTCTGGGCCAGCGGGACGCCGGTGGCGTACGCCTCGGCCCGTACGATCTCCGGGACGCGGGCCTCCACCGCGGCGGCGGCCGTCTCCAGCGCGTCCGCCCGCTTCTCGTCGGCGAGCCCGGTCCAGCTCTCGTCGGCGTGGAGCGAGGCCGCGGCGGCGAGGGCGCGCTCGACGCGCTCCGGGGCGGAGGCCATCGCCCGACCCAGGGGTTCACCGGTCGCCGGGTCCTCCAGCACCACGTCGAGCTCACGGGAACAGGGCTGCCAGACACCGTCCACCAGATCGGCGGTTGTGGGCAGTTGGCTCACCGGTCGGCCTCCACGGTCGCGAACAGGGCGTTCTCCTGGGCGTCGGTGGCGATCCTGGCCGCTTCGAGCCGACCGCGTTCGGCCGGGAACGTCATCACCAGGCCCATGGCGAGGTCACGCAGCGCACGGCCCACCGGTCCGTCCATGGTGGCCCCCGACGTACCGCAGGCCTTCAACGCGCCCAGCGCCACGTCGAAGCAGGCCTCGGTCACCGAGCCCTTGCCCAGCCGCCAGTGCGTGAACACCTCGGACTTGGGCCGCAACGGCGGCTCGGAGGTCTCCAGCTCCAACTGGCGCCGCAGCCACAGGTGGGCGGTCTGGAGGTGTTGCGTCATGTCACCGATGAGGACCTGATGCACGGGGCTGGAGGCGATCGGCCTGCCCGTGTCGGCGAACGTCCGGCGCGTGAGGGTCTCCAGCGTGTGGTCGTACACCGCCTGCGCCGCGCCCGTGTAGACGGCGGCGATGGCGAGCTGGTTGCCGACGAAGCTGCCGCGGCTGACCTGGAGCATGCGGGTGAACGCGCCGGGCACGGTGAGGGCCTGGTCCTCGGGCACGAAGACGTCGGCGAGCCGGATGCCGTGGTTGGCGCTGGCGCGCATGCCGAGGCCGTTCCACGGCTCGCGGGAGGTGACTCCGGGTGCGGTGCGCGGCACGAGGAAGAGGGCCAGCGCGTCAGGCCCTTCCCTGCCTTCCAGCTTGGCGGTGACGAGGTAGGTGTCGGCGACGCCGGTGGCGCAGCCGAAGGACTTCTCGCCGGAGAGCTGCCAGCCGCCGGGGGCCGGCTTCGCGGTGGTGGCGATGGAGATGTTGGCTCCGGAACTCTTGACCGACTCACTGGCGAAGTTGGCGAGCCACCGCCCGGACGCCATCGTCGTCAGCACCCGTTCGGCGAAGGCGGTCACCTCGCCCGCCTCCTCGGGGGCGAACAGCCCGGCCTTGATGGCGTCGAGGGGCAACAGCCCGCGCGAGGCGCTGGTGTTGTGGAAGAAGTAGGCAAGCGCGGTGGAGGGGCAGGCGGTGCCCATGGCGAGGGTCGCCGCCGCCAGGTCCCGCAGCGTCCCGCCGAGACCGCCGTACTCCTCCGGTACGACCAGGCCGAGCAGCCCTGCGTCGCGCAGCAGCGCCACATGGCCGACGGGGAACGCGGCGTCGGCGTCGGCCCGGGCGGCCGAGGCCCGCAGGGCGGGCAGGACGGCCTCGACGCGCTCGGCCCGGGCGCGCTCGGCCGGGGTCATGGCGTCGAGGAGACTTTCGGCGGTCAGGCGGGCAGCGGGTGGTGGGGACGCTGGCATGGGTGCGGCTCCTCACTGGCTTCGGGTGCCTCGGGTGGGGCGTTCGGCGCACGGTCCGTACGGCGCACGGCGTGCTGCGTACGGCCGCGAGGCGTAGGTCCGTACGGGCGTACGGGCGTACGGGATACGTCGTACGGCGCACAGCGCGTGGTGCACGCCGCACCGGGTACGGCGCACGGCGTTCGGTCAGGGGACGGCGGGCCGGACGGGGCCGCCGCGCCGTCTCCCGTACCGCAGGGTGTGCAGCTCGTTCAGGCAGGGGCGCAGGGCCTCCCTCTCCACCGGCGTCTCGACGCCGAGCCGCGAGCACAGCAGCACCAGGCGTTCGGTGGGCAGCAGTCCGCCGCAGCCGGCGAGGCCGGTGTCGAAGTCCCTGACGCCGTTCTTCATCGCGGTGAGTGCGTTGACCAGCCCGAGTCCGTGGTGGTCGCGCAGGGCGAGCCGCAGCCGGGCGTCTCCCGCCTGCGGTACGGCGTCCTGGAGCAGCCTGCGCAGATGGCGTGGCGAGCCGTCCTCGCGGTCCTCACCACCTCGGGGCCCGGCTTCGTCCAGCGCGATCTCGCCGCAGCCCGCCTCCCGCAGGGCGCCGATGGTGTGCAGTACGGCCCGGCCCCGCGCGGGATCGAGGGCGTCGTCGACGCGGCCCACGACCGCGGTGCCCGAGCCGGCCACGGCGGCGACGACGGAGGCGGCCGTGGCGGCTGTGCCGTCCGCCGCCACGGTCACCTCCACCGCCCGGCAGCCCGCGGCGGCCTCCGCCGCCTCGGCGGCGTTCCTCACCCGGACCGAGACCGGCTCCGGCAGGGCGGGGGAGCGGCGTAGCTCGTCGCGGGGCAGTCGTACCCGCACACCGGCGGCGCGGACGGCGGCCGTCAGCCGCGCCGCGCGCCGCCGGTTCCCCGCCTCCGCCGCCAGCGTGCGGGCCAGCTCCGTGTCGGCAACCGTGACGCTCTCCGGCAGGGGATCGGCGAGCTGGCCCCAGGAACGGGAGTGGAACAGCAGCGGGGAGGTGATGCGGGGCACTCCGGCGGCGATGACCTCGCCCACGAAGATGGTGTGGTCCCCGCCCGGGTAGGCGTGGCGTACCCGGCAGTCCACCCAGGCCGTGGCGTCGGCGAGCACCGGACTGCCGGTGGCGCCCGGAAGCCAGTCGCCTTCGGCGAACCGGTCGGTGACGCCCGGTGTCAGCCCGGCGAACCGGCGGCCGAGTCCGATGTGGTCGCGCCCCAGCACGTTGACGGCGAAAACACCGTGCCGCGCGACCAGTTCGTGGGAGCGAATGCGGCGGTCGAGGCAGACCAGAACGAGCGGAGGATCGAGACTGACGCTGCTGAAGGAGCTCGCCGTCATCCCGTGGCGCAGGCCGTCGCGTCCGGCGGTGGTGATGATGCCGACTCCGCTCGGCCAGCGGGCCAGCACCCGGCGGAAGGTCGTCCCGTCCACGGCGGTACCGGTGTCCATGGCCACTTCCGCCCCCATGTCGCTTCCTGCGTCGTTTCGTCTTGCGAAACAGTGTCACGCACACCGTAATGACATGCCGGAGTGGGCGTCAAGGGACCTGCGATACGTGGCCGGGGGAGTGTTTCCCATGGGGAAATCGCCCCCTATGCTGGTCCCAGGTCGGCGGAGTCGCCCCGGCCGGCTCAGCACGCCCGCACCACACCGGGGGACACCGTGACCGACGAGAACAGCAGCAGGTCGATCGCAGCGGTCGAGCGCGCCATGGACGTCCTGCTCCTCTTCGGCCGCGCGGGACGCCCCGACCTCGGCGTCACCGAGATCGCCCAGGAGCTGGGGATCACCAAGGCCGCGGTGCACCGCATCCTCACCGCACTGCGCAACCGCGACCTGATCATCACCGACTCCGTCACCCGCCGGTACGCCCTCGGCCCTGCGGCCATCTCGCTCGGCCGCGCCTACCTGGCCCGCACCGATCTGCGGATCCTCGCCGCACCCGAACTGCGGCGCCTGGCGGACGAGTGCGGCGAGACGGCCACCCTGTCCATCCGGCGGGGAGACACCCGGCTGTACGTCGACCAGGTGGTGCCCGTCCAGGAGTTGAGGATGGAAGTAGCCCTGGGCATCCCCTTCCCGCTGCACGCGGGCAGCTCGTCCAAGGCCATGCTGGCCTTCCTGCCGGAGGCCGAGACCGACGCGTACCTCGACCGGCACCGGCTGGAGCCGCTGACCGACCGGACCGTCACCGATCCCGCGAAGCTGCGCAAGGAGCTCGCCGCCATCCGGCGCCGTGGTTACGCGACGTCCGTCGGGGAGCGCGAGGTCGGCTCGGCCTCCATCGCCGCTCCCGTGCTCGGGCACGACGGCCATGTCATCGCCGTCCTGAGCGTCGCCGGTCCGCAGACCCGCTTCAAGCCCCGCATGGGCGAATGCGCGCCCCTGCTGATCGAGGCGGCCGAGCGGCTGTCGGCCGAGTTCGGCTACCGGCCCGCCGCCGACTGACCGGAGAGGTCGTTCCCCACGCCCTCACAGGTTCGCCCCCGGCTTCAGCACGCCCAGCACCGCCGCGCCCAGTACGCAGCCCCAGATGGTCACCACGTACGGGACGCAGCCGTCCACCGCCCGCCGCAGCGCCCGTTCCGTCCCCGGCGTCGAGCCCCCCGCACCGAGGGCCGCAAAGGCCGGGCCGAACGGCCGCAGGGTCAGCCGGATGCCGAGCCCGCACGCGATGGCGGCGGCGTACAGCGCGACCTTCGCCCCGAGCCAGCGCGGCTCGGTGTCCACCCCGAAGGGCTCGGGGACGCTCAGCGTGTACGCCGCCACGCCCAGCAGCGCCGCCGTCACGGCGATCCGGGCGGTCCAGTCGGCGCGCCGCACCCAGGGGCGCCGGCCCGGATGGTGGTGATCCGCGACCGTCAGCCACAGCCAGCAGGCGGCTCCCGCCCAGGCAGCCGCCACCGTCCACCCGTTGAGCAGCGATTCGGCGCCGTGCGGCTCCAGCGCCATGAGGGTCACGCCGCTGGGCAGGAACAGCACCAGGCAGATCTTCGGACCGAGGTCGAGGATCCCCATGATGCGCAGGGCGGTGGCGCGGGCCGCGAACGGCAGCTCCGCGCGCAGGACATAGCGGCTGGAGACGTAGACCCCCAGGTCGCCACCGAGCCAGAAGACGAACAGGACGAGGTGGAGCAGGATCCACCAGCCGTGCGGATGCGCGCCCATGGTGTTCCTCCCTCACGCCTCGTCGTCGTCGTCGTCGCCGCCGGCGCCGGCGATGGTGGGGAAACCGCCCGCGCGTCCCAGGAGTGCGGGCGCCCCGCGCCCGAGCAGCGCGCCCAGCCACGTGCCCGTGGCAGAGGCGGCCTCCAGATCGATCCCCGTTCGTGTCCCCATCCGCTCCAGCAGATAGACCAGGTCCTCCGTCGCGATGTTGCCGGTCGCCGCCGGGGCGAAGGGGCAGCCGCCGAACCCGCCCAGGGACGCGTCGAGCCACGCGGCTCCCGCGGCGACGGCCGCCACGGCGTTCGCGTACCCGGTGTTGCGTGTGTTGTGGAAGTGGCAGCGCAGCGGAACACCGGGCGCGGCCTCCCGGACCGCGTGCAGCAACCGGGTCACCGCGTCCGGCGCGGCGACGCCGATCGTGTCCGCGAGGACGATCTCCGCGGCCCCGGTCGCGGCACCACGGTGCGCGATCTCCACGACGCGTTCCTCGGGCACCTCGCCCTCGAAGGGACAGCCGAACGCGGCCGCGATCGTCAGCGTCGGGGAGACGACGGCCGTGTGCGCGGCCTTCGCGATGTCCGCCCACGCGCCGAGGGCCTCCTCGGTGTCCACTCCCTGGTTGCGGCGGCAGAAGGAATCCGTGGCCACCACCACGCAGTTGACCTCGTACACGCCTGCGTCCACCGCCCGCGCGAGCCCCCGCCTGTTGAGCACGAGACCGCTGTAACGCACCCCGTCCGGACGGGGCAGGAGCGCCATGACCTCCTCGGCCCCCGCCATCTGCGGCACGCGGTCCGGGCGGACGAAGGCCACCGCCTCGATCCGCCGCGCGCCGGCCGCCACGGCGCGGCGTACCAGCTCCGCACGCATCTCGGGGGCGAGGGTGGCGCTTTCGTTCTGCAGGCCGTCGCGGGGTGCGACCTCCACCACGCCGACGGAGCGGGCGGGCACGTCCACCGATGAGTTCTCCATGCGCCGCATTCTGCCCCGTCGATTCCTCTAGCGAAACGGTGTTTCCCAAAACTACACTCATGGACATGACTGGACCTCTGTCCGACATCCGTGTCCTGGAGACCGGCACTCTGCTCGCCGGCCCCTTCTGCGGCCAACTCCTCGGTGACCACGGTGCCGAGGTCATCAAGCTGGAAGATCCCGGCCGCGGCGACCCCATGCGCGAGTGGGGGCGTGAACGCCCCTACGGAAAATCGCTGTGGTGGCCCGTCGTCGCCCGCAACAAGAAGTCCGTCACCTGCAACCTGCGCCACCCCGACGGCCAGGCCCTCGCCCGCGAACTCGCCTCCCGGGCCGACGTCCTGGTCGAGAACTTCCGCCCCGGCACCCTGGAACGCTGGGGCCTCGGCCACCAGGAGCTCGCCGCCCTCAATCCCCGCCTCATCGTCGTCCGCGTCACCGGCTACGGGCAGAGCGGACCGTACGCGTCCCGCGCCGGCTTCGGCTCCATCGGCGAAGCCATGGGCGGCATCCGGCACATCACCGGCGAGCCCGACCGGCCCCCGTCCCGTACCGGCATCTCCCTCGGCGACGCACTCGCCGGCACCATGGCCGCGTACGGTGCCGTCATGGCGCTGCACGCCCGGGAACGCACCGGCACGGGCCAGGTCGTCGACTCCGCGCTGTACGAAGCCGTCCTCGCCTACATGGAGTCCCTGCTGCCCGAATGGGAGATCGGCGGCTACCAGCGCGAACGCACCGGAGCAGTCCTCCCCAACGTGGCACCCAGCAACGCCTATCCGACCGCCGACGGCGCCACCGTCCTCATCGCGGCCAACCAGGACACCGTCTTCCGGCGCCTCACCGAGGTGATGGGCCGCGAAGACCTCACCGACAATCCCCACTACGCCACCCACACGGCGCGCGGCGCGCACCAGCGCGAACTCGACGACCTCATCACCGCCTGGACCGCACAGCAGCGGTCCGAGGACCTGCTCGAGGCCCTGCACCGGGCAGGGGTCCCGGCCGGCAAGACGTACACCGCCGCCGACATGTTCACCGACCCGCACTTCGCCGCGCGCCGGGCCATCGTGCGCGTACCGCACCCCGACTTCGGCGAGATTTCCATGCAGAACGTCGTACCCCGGCTGTCCGCCACACCCGGATCCGTCCGCTGGGCCGGCCCGGCCCTCGGCGAGCACAACGACGAGATCTACGGGCGGCTGCTCGGCCTGAGCGAGGAGCGGCGCGAGAAGCTCGCCGCCGAGGGGGTGATCTGACGTGGAGGCGGCGTCCGGCGGCCTGGACGCGGCATCCGGCGCTCCGGACTCGGCCGGTGGTCCGGACGCGGCCGGTGGTCTGGACGAGGACTACCGGACCGCCGGATTCGGCCGACGTATCGGCTGGGGAGAGCGGCCCGCCGTCCTGCTGGTCGATCCGGTACATGCCTACGCCGACCCCGACTCCGCACTCTTCCTGCGGACGGCGGCCGATGCCCTCGCCGCCATGGAACGCCTCGCCCGCACCGCCCGGGAGGCCGGCCTGCCGGTGGTCTTCACCGCCGTGCGCTACGACCGCGAACCGGCCTTCCATGTCCCGCACTTCCACCGCAAGGTTCCCGGGCTCGACGCCTTCCGCGCGAAAAGCCCGCACGCCCGCTTCACCGCGGTGTGCCCGCCCCTCCCCGGCGACGACACGGTGTACAAGCACTACCCGAGCGCCTTCTTCCGCACCGGACTGCACGACAGGCTGACGTCGTACGGCGTGGACACCGTCGTCATCGGAGGGTTCTCCACCAGCGGATGCGTCCGCGCCACCGCGCTCGACGCCCTCCAGCACGGTTTCCGGCCCCTCGTCGTACGCGAAGCCGTCGCCGACCGCGACCCCGCGCCGCACGAGGCGAACCTCTTCGACCTCGACGCCAAGTACGCCGATGCCGTGGGCCTCGACGAAGCGTGCGCCGCGCTCGGAGGAGTGAGTCCGGGGGAATCGCCGAGGTAGGCCCTTGTCCGAGTACGCGCCCTGGGCGCCGTCGAGGTCTCCGACTGTCCGGCAGTGCAGCTGGAGGTTCAAAAGGGGCTGTTATAAGGGGCTCTTATGCCGCGGGCGGGATGTTCTGGTTGAAGCGGAAGACGTTCTCAGGGTCATAGCGGGCCTTCAGCTGCCTGAGGCGCGTGTAAGTGCGCTCGCCGTACGCCTGGCGGACCCGGTCGGCGCCCTCTTCGCCGAGGAAGTTGACGTACGCCCCGGACCGGTGCGGCTCGATGGCGGTGAAGAAGTCCCTGGTCCAGGCTCTTTCCTGGTCGCCGATCGGTTCACCGGGCTGCCATACACCGTTGATATTGAGGTTGTGCGCGGCGCGGCGGTGTGCGTAGGCGGTGTCGTCCTCGCCGATGTCGGCGATCGCGCCGCCGAGGTGGAAGAGCAGCGTGTACGAGCGGGGCGAGGCCACGCGCAGCGAGTGTTCGGCGAGCACGTCGATGGCCGCGTCCTCGAGCCGTGCAAGGTTGGTGGACTTCCAGTAGTAATGCCAGCCGTGCGGCACGGCGGAGTTGAACATGGACTGCCAGGCGGTGTACGGGCGCGGCGCGACCAGGTCGAGCAGGGGACGGCCGTACGAACGCAGGGCGCGCAGCGCCCGCTCGCCGGCGTCGAGGTCGCCCGCCCAACACGCCTGGACGGCGCAGACCGGACGTTTGTGCAGCTCGGCGGGGATGGCCGGCAGGGGTGGCGCCTTGCGAAGGTTCACGATCGTGGTGAGCTCAGGCGGGGCGGATCCGGCCACGACGTCGCGGTAGTGGCGCAGAACGTCGGCGGTGTCCTCCATCGGCCACAGGACCGGCCCGGCCAGTACCTGGGGTCCTACGGGGTGGAGGCGGAAGGTGAAGGAGGTGACCACCCCGTAGTTGCCCCCGCCGCCGCGTAGTGCCCACAACAGGTCGGGGTCGTCCTCGTCGCTCGCCCGGCGCAGCTGTCCGTCGGCGGTGACGACGTCGGCGGCGGTCAGGTTGTCGGCGGTCAGCCCGTGCTTGCGCATGAGCCAGCCGATGCCGCCGCCCAGGGTCAGCCCCGCCACCCCGGTATGCGACACGATCCCCCCGGGGGTCGCCAGACCGAAGCCCTGGGTGACCTGATCGACGTCGCCCCAGAGCGCGCCGCCCTCGACGCGTGCGGTACGGCGGCCGGGGTCGACATGGAGGGCCCGCATCGGCGACAGGTCGATGACCAACCCGTCGTCGCAGACCGCGGTCCCCGCCACGTTGTGCCCACCGCCCCGGACGGCCACGAGCAGTCCGGCCTCGCGGGCACAACGGAGCGCGGCAAGAACGTCCGCGGCCCCGGTGCACTGGGCGATGACACCCGGATGGCGGTCGACGGCGCCGTTCCAGACCCGGCGCGCCTCGTCGTACACCTCGTCGCCGGGCGTGATGACCCGCCCTGTGAAGCCGGGAATGTCCAACATGTGCGCCTCGCTTCCGAGGAAGCCCGTGTACCTCTCCAGGGTCGACCCGGGAGTTCTGTTCGAGCAAGCGCAGATGACTGTCGGTGACGGGACTTCTGTCGCATGACGGCGCTCCGGGGTGCGGCCGCAGGAAGGGCCCTGTATCCCCGTTAGGATTCCTCGGTGATCCCAGCCGCCCTTGCCCCCCATCCCACCACACCCCCTCGCTCTTCGACGCCCGCATCGTGGAGCACGTGGAGGAGGGGGCGGTGTGGCCCCTTCTGGTGTGGGCGCCCGGGCCGGGGTGGCGCATGCTGTCCTCCGCCGTCCTGGGCGGTGGCTGGGGCGAGCGGCACTGGGTGGTCAACGCCCAGGTGCGGGGCGGCTACCGCAGGATGGACGCCGATCACCACCTGACCACCATGGCCGCGGAAGCCGGCCTGCGCGGGCCGGGCGTCGGGCTGATGACCGCCGCCTCGGTACGGGACTTCCGACATGCGACGGAGGAAGGTGCGGAAGCGCTCGTCACCGCCGGAGTCGGCGTGCACGGGTGGGCCGCCGCCCCCGGCCCCGCCACGGCCGGACCGCCGCCCGCCGGGACCATCAACATCGTCGCCGCGCTTCCCGTGCCCCTGAGCCCGGCCGCGTACGTCAACGCGGTCGCGACGGCCACGGAGGCCAAGGTGCAGGCGCTGCTCGACGCCGGTTTCGACGCGTCCGGCACGCCGATCGACGCGGTGGGCGTCGCGGCGCCCGTCGCGCGCGACGGCCAGGCGGAGGAGACCTTCATGGGCCCCCGCTCGGTATGGGGCGCCCGGCTGGCCCGTACCGTCCACGCGGCCACGTACCAGGCGTGCCTCAGCGAACGGGACGGGGGCCGGGCGCCGGTTCGCTGAGCCGGCGCCCGGCCCGGTGTCACTCCGTGCCGTTCCGGCGCCGGCGCATGAGGAACATCACCGAGGCACCCAGTACGAGCAGGGTGCCGCCGCCGAGCAGCGCCACGGGTATCCCGTCGCTGGGACCGGTTTTCGGGAGACTGTCGATGCCGCCGGAGGTGGTGGCGCCGCCCGCGCCGACCGTCAGTGGTGCCTGGGCCAGCTCCCTGGTCGCCGTGATGGATACGGCGATGACACACGCCCCCGCCTTCGCGGTGCAGTCGACGCCGCCCACCTTCGCCTTGACGGTGATCCTGGCGGTGGTGCCGTTGGACGACGCGCTGTGCCAGACGCCGGACGCGTCGGTCTTCCCGATGACCGAGGACTCGGGTGCGGTCGCGCAGTCCGTCGGTCCGGCCGGGTTCGGTTTGCAGAGCCCGAGCGGAACGAACGGCTGGTTCGGGCTGAGCCCTTTCGCGGAAACGGTGACCTTGTCACCGGGCACCAGACCGGTCGACCTGCTCACGGTCAGAGAGGGCGCCGCCGCGGCGGCGGGAGCGGCAAGAGCCGTGAGCGCGAGGGCCGTTGCCGCCGCGAGGGCGGCGGTGGAGCGGGAGAGCGGTAGGGCTGTCATCGTGTACCTCCTGGGTGGTGGGGGGTGGCGGATCGATCGCGTCGCGGGAACGGGAGGAAGAGGGCCGAGGCGGCGCAGAGCACGGTCACGCCGGTGGACGCCGCCCACAGCGCGGTCGACGGTCCGCCCCAGCGCGCGTCCGGCGCACGAGTCGGACCTGGGGCGGTGACGGCGCTGCCCGTGCCCGAAGGCTCGCCCGGCACGGTGCCGCCCCGGAAACCCACGGGAATGTCGACGGTGTTGGAGGTGCGCAGCGCGGCGGGGGCGGCGGAGGGCAGCGGGGATATACCGACCACGCAGGCGGCGGTCCGGCAGTCGACACCGGCGAATCTGGCCCGCACGGTGAGCGTGATCGTGGGCAGCCGGCCGGAGCCGTCGATGTTGACCAGCGTGGCGCCGCCGCCCAGGTCACAGTCCTTGATGCCCGCGTAACCCTTTCGGCAGAGGCCGACGGCGACCGAGGGGAGGCCGGGCCGGAAGCCCTGACCGGTCACGGTGATCTTCTGACCCTCGGTCAGCCCAACGGCCGTGGAGACCCGCGCCGTCGCCGTCGCCGTCTCCGCCCCCGGCTCTTCCGCGGCGGCGCTGGTGCCGCCGCACAGGAGCAGGGCGGCGCATGCCGCCATGGCTGCCGGGGCCGCACGTCCCGACCAGCCGGGCGCGAGAAGCCTCATGAGGATGCCTTCCTGTCATGCCGTACGTGCCGTGCCGCGCCCGGCCACCGCCCCTGGCGTACGGTCCACGCCACGGCGGCAGCCACCGGCCACAGGGCAGCCAGGACAAGGGCGTCGCCTGCCGTGACCAGTCGTCCCGCCGACTCCCAGAGCGCCGCCCCGCCCGCCGCACCGACCATCCCCCACCCGGCATGCACCGCGCCCGCGTACAGCGAGCGGGCACATCCCGCCGCCACCGCGAGCACACCCGCGAACGCGAGGGTGAGCTGCCAGGGGCTCGCCGCCACCGCGCAGGCGGTCACCGCCGCTCCCAGAGCGAGCAGCAGCAGTGGCGGTCTCGCGGGCGAAGGAGCACGCCTCCTGGACGCGGCCGCCGCCCCGACGGTGAAGAACCCCAAGGCCGTTCCTCCCGCGACCGCCGTGGACAGGGCGAGGGAGCCGCCCACAAGCTCCCACCGGAAGACGTGGAGGTCCTGCGTGGCGAAGACGGCGGCCGTGGTACCCGCACCGACCGATGCCGACAGTCCGCGTGTGCCGGGGGTGACGCCCCTGACCGCGCCCGTGCCGGCGGCCGTCCTTCCCCCGCCGCCGACCGCCGCCGGGATCAGCAGGGCGGCTCCGGCGCAGCCGCACACGGCGAGCGCCGTGCCGGGCCGGTCCGGGAGGGCTCCGGTCACCGCCCCCGCCGCGCCCAGACCGGCGAGGGCTCCCGCGTACCACGGCGTCGTACCACGGTGCCGGGGCAGCGCGGGGGCTCCGATGACAGCCGCCACCACAACCGCAGTGCAGAACACGACCACCGAGGGCCACCATCCCGCAACCGCGGTCAGCAGGCAGGCGGTCGCAGCGCACCGGGTGGCGGCCGCCGCCGAAAGGGACACCACCCGGCGGGGCCACCGGGCGGCCACCGCGGCCGTGAGGCCGCTGAGCACCGCCGCCGAGAGCAGCACGTAACGGAGGGCGGAGCCGGGCATCCCGACCACACCGCCCAGCAGCGGACCCCCCACCAGCAGGGCGCCGGGTGCGAGTCCGGTGGCGGCACCGGTGAGCGCGTCCACGGCGTGCCCGGACCGGATGGGCCGCATCACCGGGCCGCCCCGCGGCGTACGACGCGATGGCGGCGTGGCTGTCACAGGGGCTCCTTCCCGGAGCGGGAGGGGACACGAAAGGTGTTCCAGCACAGGAAACGCTGTTGTCCATTCGGCCCTATACAGCCCGCGTCGCGCCTCACTGTCAAGGCCTCGCACGGGAAACGTTGGATCCACTGGCGAAACGAGAGTAGGAATTCGGCTTGACCCCCGGAACTGGACGTGGCTACGGTTGCCGGCACTCGTCCGCCGAGCAACGCCCGAGAACGGATGGAGTCCCCGTGACCCCGCGCTCATGGCTCTACGTCCCGGGCGACCGGCCCTCGCTCCTCGGTAAGGCCCTCACCCGTGGTGCCGATGCCGTCATCGTCGACCTCGAGGACGCCGTGCCCGCGACCGCGAAGGAAGCCGCCCGTGACCAGGTCGCCCGCTGGGTCGCCGCACAGCGGCCCGGCGGGCCTTGCTCCCTCTGGGTGCGGATCAACCCGGGCGCGGCCGGCCACGCCGACGCCCGAGCGGTCGCCGCCCCGGCTCTGGACGGCGTGTGCATGGCCAAGTGCGCCGGGCCCGGGCAGGTCCGCGCCCTGGACGCCGTGCTCGGTAAACGTGAGCGCGAGGCCGGCATCGCCGTGGGCCGGATCGCGGTTTCGCCGCTCCTGGAGGACGCCACGGCGGTGCTGGCGGCTCCTGCCATCGCCGCCGCGGCCCCCCGCGTCGTACAACTTCAGCTCGGCGAGGCCGACTTGTGCGCCGAGCTGGACATGGAACCGGGCGAGGACGAGCGCGAACTGCTGGCCCTGCGCACCCACGTGCTGCTGGCGTCCGCCGCCGCCGGCATCCGCCCACCCGTGGGCCCTGTCTTCACCGACTACCGCGACGTTGACACCCTGCGGCGCTCCACGCAAGCGCTCCGCAGACTCGGCTACCGGTCCCGCGCCTGCATCCATCCCGCTCAACTGGCCGTCGTGCACGAGGTCTTCACGCCCCACCCCAAGGACGTGGAGCGCGCCAGGCGGCTCGTGGACCGGTACGAGGCGGCCGTGCGGGCCGGTCAGGCGGTGCTCACCGACGACGGCCGGATGATCGACGAGGCGGTCGTACGCGGCGCCCGCCGCATCCTCGCGGCGGGCGAAGCCGTACGACCGTCCAGCCCCCGCACCTGCTAACTGCCCTCGGGGAACCGCCCGCCGTGTGTGGGCAGCAGTCCGTGGAGGCCGCCGCGGCCGGGCAGCGCCCGTATCCGGGAGGCCAGCGCCGCGGCCTCCTCCTCCGCCAGTACGCGTGCCGCGTTGAGCCGGTACTTCGTCTCCAGCTCGTCCAGCGTGAGCGGGTTCCCCGGTCCGCCGCGTGAGGAGCGCACCCGGTGCTCCCAGCGCCGTCCGTCGTACGTGCGCACCCGGAGCACAGCGCCGAAGGAGCGGGGAAACTCCTGGTCGCACCGCTCGTCGACGACCACGCTCACCTTCTCCGTCAGTGCGAGCCGCCGGGGGTCCGCGAAGGCCTCCGGCGAGAAGTCGTCGAGGTGCAGGCCCAGCCCACCGCCGCCGATCAGCGCGGAGGCGACGGTGTACGGGCCGGAGAACTTCGCGTGGTACGGCGTCGTGGGACGGATCTTGAGCTCGCGCGGCGCGCCGATGGTCCGCAACGGAGCCGCCGCGACGCCTAGTTCGGCGGACTCGACCGCGTCCGGGTGCAGCCCGGCCGCCCGCAGGGCGAGCGCGCAGTCGATCCCCGGGTGGGTGAAGTGGTTGGAGGGATAGGGCTTGAACACCGTGCGCGGCAGTTCCCACGAGCCGGGCTCGTCCATCCGGTCCAGACCGGCGAGGAACGGACCCGCCTGCCAGGCGTCGTCGAGGTAGGCACGGAAGAATCCGAAGCGCCCCTCCAATACGGTGGGTGGCCCGGTGATCCCCTCGGCGGCGAGCTGGGCGGCGCTCACGCCGGCGTGCGCGGCCCATCCGCAGTGGACGCGCTTGACGGTCCCGCCGGTGCGGTTCGCCTCGATGATCCCTCCGCCCAGGGAGCAGGCGATGCCGATGGCGTCGGCGAGCCGGGTGCCGTCGAGGCCGTAGAGCAGCCCGGCGGCGACGGCGGCGCCCACGGTCCCGCAGATCGACGTGGCGTGCAGGCCCTTCTCGAAGAACACCGAGTTGCGCAGGGTCGCGTCGTACGAGGCGAGTCCGAGGCGTACGCAGACCTCACCGCCGGCGGCCACGGCCGCGATCAGCTCGCGACCCGACGCGCCTGCCGCCTCACCCGCGGCGAGGGCCGCGGGCACCACGGACGCCGAGGGGTGCAGCACAGACGGCAGATGCGTGTCGTCGAAGTCCAGCGCGTGGGCGAGCGTGCCGGTGACGAGAGCGGCCCGGTCGGCGGGCAGCCGCTCCTCCGAGCCGATCACCGAGGCTTCGGGCGCGCCACCGGCCCGCCGCGCGACGCGCCCGACGGCGGCCTGCGCCCCGGCGCCGTCGTCCTCCCCGAGCGCGGCGAGGCAGTTGCCGACGGTGTCCAGGATCCGGCCGATGACATCGGCCGTGACCGGCGGTGGCAGCGGCTCGTCCCGGGCCGCGGTGGCGAAGGCGGCGAGCCGGTGGGCGTACGGAACACCTCCTGTCCCCGTCTCGTCAGCCACGCTCCACCACCGCCAGAGGGCGGGCCGGCGCACCGGTGGCGCCGACCAGCGGGAGTGGGGCGAGCACGAGGAGGAACTCGGCGGCGCCCGCGTCGGCCAGTCCGTACAGGCGTATGGTCTCGACGATGTGGATGCCCGCCTCCACCAGCAGGATGCGGTGGACCGGGAGCGTGGCGTGGCCCTTGCCGGGCGGGATGTGCTCGAACGCGATCGTCTCGCCGCCGACCACCCGCACGCCCCGGTCGGCCAGCCAGCGCGCCGCTTCGACGCCCGGCCCCGGAGCGCCGCCGGTCGTGCCCACGAAGGTGTCGGGGTCGTGCCAGAGCCGCGACCAGCCGGTGGCGACGAGCACGGCGTCACCGGGGCGGACGGGGGCGCCTTCGTGTTCGGCGGCGGCGAGTTCGCCGGCCGTCACCTCGTGCCCGGCGGGGAGGGTCGCCACCCCGTGCAGCCGTGCGATGTCGAGGAGGACGCCGCGACCGACGTACGGGGGGAACTCCTCGATGCCCAGGGCGCTGAAGCCGTCGTGGCCCTGTACGTCCCCGGCGGGCACGCCGCCGTTCACGTACCCGTCCTGGGAGACATGGGCGAGTGCGTCGACGTGGGTGCCCACATGGCCGCCCGTGACGATGAGTTCGTTGGCCGCCGAGCCGCCGTCCGCCCGCACCATGTCGCCGTGCCGCCGCTCCAGGAGCATCCGGTACGGAGGGTGGTTGGGGGACTGCGGCATGCCGCGGCGCATGGGGTGGGCCAGGTCGAACACCTCACCCCGTGCGGCCAGTTGCCACAGGGCGGCGCCGGTCGTCCTCGTCTCGCTGCTCAAATGGCACCTTCCTCGCGCAGTGCGGCCAGCTCGTCGGCGTCGAGGCCCAGCCGGCCGGAGAAGATCGCGTCGTTGTCGGCCCCGGGGCCGCGTCCCGTCCACCGGATGGCACCGGGGGAGTGGGACAGGCGGAACAGGACGTTCTGCATGCGTACGGGTCCCAGCTCGTCGTCCTCGACGGTGGTGAGCGAGTCCAGTGCCCGGTACTGCGGGTCGGCGAAGACGTCGCGGATGTCATGGACGGGAGCCACCGCGGCGTGGGCCTTGTCGAACGCGTCGACGACCTCCGTGAGGTCGCGCTCCGCGATCCAGTCGCCCACGTACCGGTCGAGGAGATCGGCGTGAGCGGCGCGGCCGGAACCGGTGGCGAACCACGGCTCGGTGGTCACCTCGGGGTGACCGACCAGGGTCAGCACGCGCTCGGCGACCGACTGCGCGGAGGTGCTGACCGCCACCCACCTGCCGTCCCGCGTGCGGTAGGTGTTGCGCGGCGCGTTGTTCACCGACCGGTTGCCGGTGCGTTCCGGCACGATGCCGAGCTGGTCGTACGCCATGGGCTGCGGGCCGAGCAGCGTCAGCAGCGGTTCGATGATGGCCAGATCGACGACCTGGCCGGGACCGCCGTGCACGTCGCGGTGGTACAGCGCCGTCTGTACGGCACCGGCCAGGGTGAGCGCCGCGACGCCGTCGGCCAGGCCGAAGGGCGGCAGGGTCGGAGGGCCGTCGGGTTCGCCGGTGACGGCGGCGAAGCCGCTCATCGACTCGGCGAGGGTGCCGAACCCGGGGCGCCCGGCGTACGGACCGAACTGGCCGAAGCCGGTCACCCGGGCGACGACGAGCCGGGGGTTGACCTCGTGCAGGACGTCCGGCCCCAGACCCCACCGTTCGAGCGTGCCGGGGCGGAAGTTCTCGATCAGGACGTCCGCCCGCGCGGCCAGCCGACGCAGCAGGGCCGCCCCGGACGGCCTGCCGAAGTCGATGGTCACCGTGTGCTTGTTGCGGGCCAGCGACTTCCACCACAGGCCGATGCCGTCCTTTGCTGGGCCGTGCGTGCGCGCGGGATCGTGCTTGCGCGGGTGCTCGACCTTGACGACGTCCGCCCCGAAGTCACCCAGGATCGTCGCCGCCAGGGGTCCGGCGAAGAGCGTCGCGCAGTCGAGTACGGAGACGCCGCGCAGAGGTCCTTCG
Source organism: Streptomyces flavidovirens DSM 40150 (assembly GCF_000429085.1). Classification (GTDB taxonomy): domain Bacteria; phylum Actinomycetota; class Actinomycetes; order Streptomycetales; family Streptomycetaceae; genus Streptomyces; species Streptomyces flavidovirens. Next base: position 70,354 of record NZ_AUBE01000027.1, read on the forward strand.
GACATAGGTTTCACCTCCGGTTTCGTCAGGTGAAATGCTGTTCCTCGTTGTGGAACAGGATTGCCGAAGTTAGCATGTGCCGTCCCGGCCCCGACAGGGGAACGCCGTTCCATTGATGGAAACCGAGGTGTAAGCAGAGGCATGGCACGCTACGACCTGCTCATCACGAACGGCACACTCGTCCAGCCCCATGTGGGCGAGATGCGCGCGGATCTCGCCGTCAAGGACGGCCGCATCGCCGCCCTGGGCCACGACCTGTCCACCGACGACGCCGACGAGGTCCTCGACGCCACCGGCCGTGTCGTCCTGCCGGGCGCCGTCGACGCGCACTACCACCTGGGCATCTACCGCGACCTCGCGCTCGACGCCTACGAGGAGACCCGGTCCTCACTCGTCGGCGGCGCCACCACCGTCCTGTCGTACTTCCGTACCGGAGAGCACTACCTCAACCGCTCGGGACGCTACGAGGACATCTTCCCGGAGGTGCTGCGGGCCGTGGCCGGCCGGGCGTTCACCGACTACGGCTTCCACCTCGCCCCGATGACCACCGACCAGATCGGTGAGATCCCGCGCCTGATAGCCGAGCACGGCGTCACCTCGTTCAAGTACTACATGTTCTACAAAGGCTTCAACCTCGCCTCCAGCTCCCGCGACGCCAAGTCCTTCCGGATGGCGGACGACGGCCAGGAGTACGACCTCGGGCACCTCTTCGAGCTGATGGAAGGCGTCGCGTCAGCCGCCGCCGACCCCGGGCGGAGCCGAGTCTCCCTCTCGCTCCACTGCGAACAGTCCGAACTCATGCGGCTGTTCATCGACCGCGTACGCAAGAACGGCGATCCGCAGACCCTCGCCGCGTACCACCAGGGCCGCCCGCCACTCACCGAGCGCGTCGCCATCGGCGAGGCCGTCACGCTGGCCCAGGAGGCCCGCTGCCCGGTCAACCTGCTCCACCTCTCCGGCGCCGACGCGCTGGACGCGGCGCGCACCGCCCGGCGCACCCACCCCGGCCTCGACGTACGCACCGAGGTCACCCTCCACCACCTGTGCCTGGACCACGTCTCGCTCGACGCGACGGGCGCCGGCCTCGGGGCCAAGGTGAACCCGCCCCTGCGCACCCGGCACGACAACAAGGCGCTGTGGGCCGGGGTGCTCGACGGCGACATCGACTGGATCGCCTCCGACCACGCCTGCTGCATGGAGGAACACAAGGGCGACGAACTGTGGCCCGCCCTGCCCGGCTTCGGCGGCACCGCGCTGCTGTACCCGGTGCTGCTCTCCGAAGGCCACCACCGCCGCGGCCTGCCGCTGCACCGGGTGGCCGAGCTGGTGTCCGCCAACCCCGCACGCGCGTACGGCCTGACCCGCAAGGGCTCCCTGATGGTGGGCGCCGACGCGGACATCGCCGTGGCCGAGCTCGACAAGCGGCAGACCGTGTCCGCGGACCTCCTGCTGTCCGGCCAGGACCACTGCCCCTTCGAGGGAGTGGAGCTGCGCGGCTGGCCGGTCACCACCATCGTCGGCGGCCGCGTCGCCTACCGCGACGGCGTCGTGGTAGGCGAGCCGTCGGGCAAGTACATCCGGCGCTGCTGACCTGAAGGGGGCGTCAGTGCTCACGCAGCAGCAGGCCGGCACCGGCGACTCGGTCGTCGATGCCGTGCTCGCGCAGCGCGTGCCACAGCGTCGCGCTGTTGATGGCGATCACCGGCTTGCCCAGTTCGGCTTCGAGCGCGTCGGCGAGCGCCACGAACGACAGGTTGGTGCCGACCTGCACGATCGCGTCGACGTCCGGCCCGTCCAGCTCGCCCACCACCTGCCGCAGCCGCTCGTCCGGGACCCGGGCGATGTCCATCGCGGTCGGGCAGCGCAGGCCCGTCACGGCGGTGACGTCGAACCCGGCCTCGGTGAAGAAGCGGCCCACCTCCCGGTCGGCCACCGGCTGGTAGGGCGAGAAGGCCGCGATCCGGCGGCAGCCCAGCTCCCGGAGGGCCGCCCGGCAGGAACTCGCACCCGTCGTCACGGGCAGCCCCGTACGGTCGCGCAAGCGCCGCTCGAACGCCGCGTTGCCCTCGACGCCGCCCCAGAACGTCTCGGCGGACATCCCCATGACCATACGGTCGGGCTCGGCGGTCAGGACATCCCGTACCGCGGTGTCGATGGACGCCCTGATCTGGCCGAGCAGCGCCTCGAAGCCGCGGTCGTCGCCCATCACCGGATCGGGGATGTACATCGAACCCGCGCGGTACGCGACGCCGCGGACGCCCGCGGTCCAGTAGTCGTGCTCGACGACGGTGTTGGTGCTCGGGACGACGACTCCGAAGACGGCGCGCGGGCCGACGGCGTTGGTCATGCGCGCACCCGCTCCGGCTCCAGCTCCGGCTCCGGCTCCGGCTCCAACTCCAGCTTGGCGAGCACCTCGTCCACCGTCCGGTGCGCCCTGGTCCGCCCGGCGGGCCGGTCGAGGAGCAGAGCGTCCACGAGCAGCGGCGACGCGATGGCCGCCACGGCGTCCTCGCGGTCCCGCCGGCCGATCCCGGCGGCGCGCAGCGCGGAGTGGAACGGGGCCAGCAGATCCCCGACGTACCGGCGCCGCAGCTCCGCCGTGGCCGGGTCGAGGGACGCCGCGGCGATGAGGGCTTGGAGGAACCCCCCGACGGGCTTGTCGCGCAGTCGGTTGCACAGCAGGTCGACCTCGGTGTGCAGATCGGCGGCGACGTCGCCCGTCGACTCCTGGTCAGGCAGCGGGGCGACGTCGATGAGGGCCGCCAACACGGCGTACGGAGTCGGCCAATGCCGGTAGACGGTCGAGCGAGAGACCCCCGTCACGGTGTGCAGGCGCTGCGGCGTGAGCGCGGCGGCTCCCTCGATGAGCAGCAGCTCCAGGGCGGCGGCGAGTACGGTCGTCGTGGTGTCGTCGGTGGGCCCCGCGGGCCGGCCGGGTCGCGTCATGGGCATTGACGATACACGTTGCACCGCATATGAGTAAGCGATACGTTGTGCATCGGAAACCCCAAGGAGGAGGACCCATGCGTCCACACGTGGAGCTCGTCGACGAGCGCGATCTGATCTGGCACCCGGCCGAGTTCGAGCGCGCGACGGGCACGGCGGAACAGCTCAACCTCAGTTACGACGAGGAGGACGGTTCGGCCTCGCTCAAGGTCCGCTTCACCACCGAGTGGTCGCGACCCGCCGGTGTCCATCACGCGGACACGGAGTGGTACGTCCTGTCGGGCGAGGTCACCATCGGCGACACGACCCTCGGCCCCGAGGGCTACTGGACCGCGCCCGCCGGCGTCCTCACACCGCCCATCCGGGTCGCCGACGGAACGGAGATACTCCTCTTCCGGGAGTACGGCAACTGGCGCTTCGACCTCGCCGACGGCGACCGGCCGGACGTGCGCGAGGATCAGAAGCTCATCGTCCTCCAGACCTCCGAGATGCCGTGGATCGACGTCAAGGACGGCAGCCCCATGCGCTTCGACCTCGGTGGCACACCGGTGCCAGGCCTCTTCATCAAGCTGCTGCACCGCGACGAGAAGACGGGCTTCTACACCCGCCTCATCAAGGCCAAGCCGGGGTGGCGCGAGGAGCCGCTGGCCCACCACCCGTGCAGCGAGGAGGCCTACTGCCTGGACGGTGCCTTCGACTACAACTACGGCCGGATGTGGCCCGGCACCTACTTCTGGCGTCCCCCGCTGATCCGCCACGGCGACTTCACCGCCGATGCCGAGAAGGGCTGCACCTGGCTCGTCCGCTCCGACAGCGACCTCGTCGACTGGTACACGGACAACGCGCACGTGATCATGCGAGGGGAGGCGCTCAACTGGGGCCCCGACCACCCCGACACCGTACCGCCCCGCTTCGTCGAGCCCGTACGCTCCCGCAGCATCGGCCCGTGGGAGGACCCGGCGCGGCAGTGAAACCGCGCCGGGCTCACAACGGTTTGGGGCAGCCGTCGTGCCAACGGCCCTTCTTGGGCTGGGCATCGGCCCGGACGCGGCAGCGGGGCGGGGGTCAGCAGCCTCTCGCCGTGCACCCGAGAGGATCACGTCCTGCCTGGTGCCGGCGCCGGGGCAGGCGATGCCGCCGTGGTCTGCGAGGCCTGCCGGGCACGGGTGAGGACGGCCGGCGGCCGAGGGGCCCGGCGCTCCACCCCTGTCGTGTGGGAAAGGGGCGGCGTGGCCGGGCCGGAAGGCCGCAGTCCGCGTGTGGAGCCGTCCAGCGCGGAGCGCGCGTGGCTCAGTTGCCCAGCAGCATGTCCCGGTAGGCCGGGAACTCGGTGTTGGCCCGGTCGTACTCCTCGGGGCGGCCGATGTCCATCCAGTAGCCGTCGAACTCGTACGACGTCGGGGGCGTGCCGCTCTCCAGGAGGTCGAGGACCAGCTCGTCGAAACCGAGCGGAGGCCGGGGGTGTACGGGTCGAGGGTCGCCCGGCTGAGCCCGTAGACCCCCATCGACACCTGGTAGGCCGGCTTCGGCTTCTCCCGGAACTCCGTGACCTGGCCGTCGGTGGTCGTCAGCACCCCGAAGTCGATGCTGAGCCGGCGCGGGTGGGTGGCGACGGTCAGCGGTGCGTTCCCGGCGCGGTGGGTCGTCAGGACCGCCCGGTAGTCCAGTGAGGTCAGGATGTCGCCGTTCATGACGAGGAAGTGCTCCGGAAGCCGGTCCTTCATCATCATGAGGGGGCCGAGAGTGCCGAGCGGACTCTCCTCGACCCCGTACTCGACGTCCAGCCCCCACTGGGTGCCGTCGCCGACGTAGGCGCGGATGATGGGCCCAGGTGCCCGATGGCGAGGGTGACCTTGCGGAATCCTGACGCGGCCGGCTGGCGCATCACGATCTCCAGGAGCGCGTGCTGGTCGCCGATGGGGACGAGCGGCTTGGGCAGGGCCGTGGTGTACGGCCGGAGCCTGATCGTTCGACCTGCTCGGCTTCGACTGCCTGCCCAGTGACGGCGACTCGGCCGCCGACGCGGAGGCCCGGCTTCGGGGAACGGTGGCTAAGGGCCCGTCCTGGTAGGACCGTTGGAGATGGGCCTGCTGTGGCAGGAGCCTGGCTGGGGCACTGCGGCCGGCGCTGACCACTACGTTCTGGTCGTGGAGGTCGACGCGGACACTGTCGTCTTCCACGATCAGCACGGCCACCCGTGGGCGACGCTGCCGATGTCCGGCTTCCTGACGGCATGGCGTGCCGAGGAAATCGACTACGTGGAACGGCCGTTCGTCCTGGGGTCCCGGTTCACCCGGACCCGCGACACCACCGCGGCGCAGGCGCTGCGCGTCTCGCTGCCGGGTGCCGTGCGGCTGCTGGAGGCGTGCGAGAGCGGGGTCACCGGCATGTACCCCGAGTCGCTCGGCGGTCGGAGCCGGGCTGGAGCGGCTCGCCGATCTGGTGGCCCAGGGGCTCGATGAAGACGTCCGGGGCGTGATGGCGAGGTTCTCCGTACGGGCCGGGGCGCGGCGGTTGTCCGACGCGGCCGTCTGCCCGGCGGGGCTGGGATACGCCGGCCGGCCGAGGTGCTGACCCGGCAGGCCCGGATCCTCGGGGCCCTGCAGCTCCCGCTGATCATGGAGGACGATGCCGCCCTCGAGGCGGGCTTGCGGCGGCTCGCCCCGACCTACACGGAACTCCGTGAGGCACTCGCCAAGGAGCTGGCCGCGGAGGGCGGGCTCCGACGGGCTGACCGGCCTCCGGCCGGCCGGGGCATGCGGGCCGAACCCCCACCGGCCGGCGGGTGGGGGCCGGGGCCTCACTCGGCGTCGGCACCGGGGCTCCGCTCCAGCAGTCGCAGCCCGTCCTGGGATGGCCGCGGCTCGCCGGCTTCGAGCTCCGTGACGATCCGCAGCGCAGCACAGGCCGGACCCGGCCACGCGGCGGCCGTCCTCCAAGGCGAAGGACGAGTGGTGCAGCGGGCAACGGATCTGCATCCTGCCTTCGTCGAGGTGATCGAAGAGCAGCCGCCCCTGCCGGTGGGGGCAGGTGGCCGAGACCAGCAGCCGCCGGCCCCCCATCGCCATCAGGACGAGGCCCTCGCTCACCTGCCGGACGGAAGGGGAGCCGTCCGGCTCGGGGGCAGCAGTGGGCGCGCTCATGCGGAACCCGCCTTCCGGGCCAGATCGCGGTCTCGGTCGCGTCGGCGACGATGGCCCTGGTCAGTAGAGGTGCTCCGTGTAGTACTTCCCGGAGGTGAGCCCGAGCCGCCGGGCCGCCTGGGCGAAGCTGCGGAACCCGTACAGCACGCTGGCCTCGAAGTAGGCGTACCCGCCGAGGAAGTACTCCGGGGAGGGGGCGCGGGAGGCAAGCCAGTGGAACATGTTGACGTACGCGTGGCTCTACGGGCTGTAGCCCTCGCGGTACGCCTCTACGTCCGTGGGCATCTCCAGCTCCCGCAGCAGCTCGCGGTAGAGCTCCGAGTGGCCATGTCGTCGTTGCCGCAGCCCGGTTCGTCCACCATCACCCGGAATGACGGCCTCCGACAATGCCGACAGCTCCCGCAGCAGCTCCGTGTGCGAGGCGAACTGCGGGGGCAGTCCGGCGGTAGCCCTCGGCGAGCGGGTTGATCCAGCGCTCCTCCAACCGCAGCGTCTCCTCGTACTGGGCGGCGGTCGGCACGGTCGTGTAGAGGTCGTAGAGCCGGCTCTGGTCGATCGCGGTGCAGGGAATCGGGACGGGGGACGGCGCGATGGTCATAGGGTGCTCCACAAGTGCGGCTGACCTGAAGAGTCGCCGGTTGGCGACGGAGCAGCAGCCGTGGAAGTAGGTCACGCCGTGGGTGCGGCGTTAGGTCGCCGGCAGACGGTTGGGCTTGCCCTGCTTCGCCCAGCAGGAGCCTCCGGTCGGCCTGATCCCGAGGGGCCCGAACTCGTCGAAGGCGAAGACTCGGTCCGGGAAGTGCTCCAGCACGTGCTCGATGCGGTCGAGCTTGGCGTCGCGCTCGGGGGCGGGCGACTCCTTCCAGGTCTTGGTGCGCTGGAAGGTGATACCACGGCGCAAGAGCAGGCACCGTAAGGCTTCGCGGCCGATGCGGATGATGCGTCCGTGCACGCGGCGCAGGTAGGCGGCGAGTTTGCGGATCGACCAGCGGGTGAAGGGCTGGCGGGGCGGGTGGTGGCCGTTTGGACGACGAAGTCCTCGTCGTCAGAGGTGAGTAGGCGGGGACGGCCTCCCGCCCATCGAGGGTCCAGACAGGCCAGGCCGATCGCGTTGAACCGGTGGATCACGTCCCGCACCGTGTCCTCGTCGGCCTGGACCAGCTGGGCAGTCACCGGGACACGGTTCCCGCCGGCGGACGCGAGCAGCATCATCGCCCGCCGATAGCGCACCGAACTTGTACTTCCCCGGCGCACGATCTGCTTCAGCTTCTGCCCCTCCTGGTCGGTCAGTCTGCGCACCCGCACAGGCTCAGCCACCACACCTCCAGCGGTCGGAACGGACCTCACCGCCCATCCAACCGTTCCAATCGCCAACCCGGCGATCCTTCCCGGTCAGAGCACTAGCTTTCGCCCTTCGCTATCCACACGGTGGCTCTTGACTACTGCAGGGGAGCAGTCGAAACTGGCAGCATGTCACCATGCCTGGGTGCTTGGGGGATTCTATGACTAATCGCATCGACCAGCCGCGACTACTTGACCTGGTCGGCAATCCCATTCTGATCGCAGGTATCGGAACTGGATTCGAGGCTACCCTGAATTATCGGATCGGGGAGGGCCACGACGAAGTGAGCGGACACTTCATGGTCGGAGGGGGAAGTGGCGAACACGGCCAGTTCCAGCTCAAGGTGAACGTAAGTGGCGCAGCTTTTCAGCGCGACCGACTATTCGTTCAGGTGCTCGAGATCAGCCCGCGCGACGGCAGTGAGATCAACGTCGTGACCGTCCCCGTCATCTACGGGCCCCGGATTGTCCCAGGCTATATCGGCTACCGCGAGCATATGGTAGCGCGGGGAGAGACGCTGTCGGCCATCGCCGAGACGCACTACGGCGACGCATCACTCTACCGGCGTATCGTGCGTGCCAATCCAGCCCAGATCAGCGACCCCGACCGCATCTACCCTGGACAGGTCTTCCGGATTCCCATCGGAGCGTGACCAGGCCTCCAAACGACGGTAGTGTCAGCGCAGTGGCACCCATCTGCCAGTCCAGTCGGTCCTTCTTAATCGATCATCTCAGAATGAGATTCGGAGATTGGACTGGTGGGCGGCAGAGTTCTGCAGGTGTCGGATGATCTTTTGCCTGATGATCTATGGGAACGGGTCGCCTTGATGTTCCCTCGTCGCCCGCTGCAGCGTCAGCGGTATCCAGGTCGGCTGCCAGCGGATGACTGTGCGGCTCTGCGCGGGGTCGTCGACGTCTTTTGGTCAGAGTGTGACCTGGGCGGATGCGCAAACCGAGACGATCGGCTGCAGTGGGGTGACGTGCAGGCCGCGCCTGCGGTCCTGGACCGAGGCCGATGACGTCGTCCGCCCATTCGCGGA
>NZ_AUBE01000028.1 GCF_000429085.1 Streptomyces flavidovirens DSM 40150
ATCGGCGACACCATCCGGGTCTCGCTGTCCGCGCCGCCGGTCGAGGAGGTCAAGGTCGGCCTCCAGATCCTGGAGGCGCTCAACCTCAAGCAGCGGCGTCTGGAGATCGTGTCCTGCCCGTCCTGCGGGCGTGCGCAGGTCGACGTCTACAAGCTCGCCGACCAGGTGGCCGCCGGTCTCGACGGCCTGGAGGTGCCGCTGCGCGTCGCCGTCATGGGGTGTGTCGTCAACGGTCCGGGTGAGGCGCGCGAGGCGGACCTCGGTGTCGCGTCCGGCAACGGCAAGGGGCAGATCTTCGTCAAGGGCGAGGTCATCAAGACCGTGCCCGAGTCGAAGATCGTCGAGACGCTCATCGAAGAGGCGATGAAAATCGCCGAGCAGATGGAGAAGGACGGCGTCATGTCCGGCGAGCCGGCGGTCTCCGTCGGCTGACGCGCCCGCACACCGACGACACGGAGCCCCGCCCTCACCGGCGGGGCTCCGTTCCGTATGCGACGCCCCGCGGACACGCCCGGTAGAGTGCGGAGATCAGAAGACCGTACGGTGAGGCCCCTCACGTGTTGACTCAGACCACTACCCGGGTCCTCGACCCCGGCGAACTCGGCGCCGCGCTCGCCATCCTCGAAAGCGAGCCCGTCGCCAACGCCTTCGTGACCTCGCGCGTCCAGGCCGCCGGTCTCGACCCGTGGCGCCTCGGCGGCGAGATGTGGGGCTGGTACGCCGACGGCCGCCTCCGCTCGCTCTGCTACTCCGGCGCCAACCTGGTCCCGATCTGCGCCACCCCCGAAGCGGTACGCGGCTTCGCCGACCGCGCCCGCAGGGCCGGCCGCCGCTGCTCGTCGATCGTCGGCCCCGCCGAGAGCACCAGGCAGCTGTGGCGGCTGCTCGAACCCAGCTGGGGCCCCGCCCGCGAAGTACGCCCGCACCAGCCGCTCATGGTCACCGAACAGCCCTCGCCCGACGTCCGGCCCGACCCCCGCGTCCGGCGCATCCACAAGGCCGAGATGGACGTGATCATGCCCGCGTGCGTGGCGATGTTCACCGAGGAGGTCGGCGTCTCGCCGCTCGCGGGCGACGGCGGGCTGCTCTACCAGGCGCGGGTCGCCGAACTCGTCGCGGCGGGCCGGTCGTTCGCCCGCATCGAGGACGGCAAAGTCGTCTTCAAGGCCGAGATCGGCGCCGCGACCTCGCGGGCCTGCCAGATCCAGGGCGTCTGGGTGGCCCCCGAATTCCGCGGCCAGGGACTGTCCGAGACCGGCATGGCGGCCGTTCTGCGCTACGCGCTGGCCGATGTCGCGCCCGTCGTCAGCCTGTACGTGAACGACTTCAACACGGCGGCGCGTGCCTCGTACCGCCGGGTCGGCTTCCGCGAGGTCGGCGCGTTCATGAGCGTGTTGTTCTGACATCGCCTGGAAGTAGGGTGCGCAGCATGGCACCTCTTTCCGGGGGCGTACCCCAGACCCCCGCCGTAGTGGTCGCGCCGGTCGATCTCGCCGCGCGCGTGGACGAGGCGCTCGCCGTACAGGCCCTCGCCTTCGGGCTCACCGACGAGGAGATCGGCGTACGCCGGCACATCGTGCTGCGGCACCTGCTCAGCCCCGGCGCGCGGGCGCTCGGCGCCACGACGCCCGACGGACGGCTCGTCGGCTTCGTCTACGGGATGCCCAACGACCGTACGCACTGGTGGTCCACCGTCGTCGAGCCGTATCTGCGCCGCACCGGCAACGACGACTGGCTCGACGACTCCTTCGTCATCACCGAACTGCACGTCGCCCCCACCCACCAGGCACGCGGCATCGGCCGCGAGCTGATCACCACCATCACGGACACCGCCGCGCAGCCCCGCTCGATCCTCTCCGCCATCGACATCGAGAGCCCGGCCCGCGGCCTCTACCGGGCGCTGGGTTACGTCGACCTGGCGCGCCAGGTCCACTTCCCGAGCGCCCCCAGGCCGTACGCCGTGATGGGCGCTCCACTCCCGCTGCGCCGTCACGGCGCGTAACGGATTTCCCGGTGCCTGTGCTGCCCGGCTAACCTCCTAGCCATCACACTTTTCTTCGCAGGAGTTCACCATGGCCCAGGTCCAGCGCATGTCCCGTCTGATGGTCAAGACACTGCGTGACGACCCGGCGGACGCCGAGACGCTCAGCCACAAGCTGCTGGTGCGCGCAGGCTACGTCCGCCGGAACGCGGCGGGGATCTGGACCTGGCTCCCGCTGGGCAAGAAGGTCCTCGACAACATCTCGCGCGTCGTGCGCGAGGAGATGGACGAGATCGGCGCCCAGGAGGTGCTGCTGCCCGCCCTCCTGCCCAAGGAGGCGTACGAGGCGAGCGGCCGCTGGGAGGAGTACGGCGACCTGCTGTTCCGCCTCAAGGACCGCAAGGGCGCCGACTACCTGCTCGGCCCGACGCACGAAGAGATCTTCACGCAGACCGTCAAGGACCAGTGCACGTCCTACAAGGACCTGCCGGTGATGCTCTACCAGATCCAGACGAAGTACCGCGACGAGGCGCGTCCGCGCTCCGGCGTGCTGCGCGGCCGTGAGTTCCAGATGAAGGACTCCTACTCCTTCGACACGACGGACGAGGGCCTCGCCGAGTCGTACGCGCTGCACCGCGCCGCCTACCAGAAGATCTTCGCGCGCCTGGGCCTCGACTTCCGCATCGTCTCCGCCGTGTCCGGCGCGATGGGCGGCTCGGCGTCCGAGGAGTTCCTGGCCCCGGCCGCGGCGGGCGAGGACACCTTCGTGGACTGCCCGTCCTGCGACTACGCCGCCAACACGGAGGCCGTGACCTTCAGCCCCGCTGCCGTCGCCGCCGCGTACGACGACGCGGAGCACGGCCCGGTCGTGGAGCTGGACACCCCCGACACCCCGACGATCGAGACCCTCGCCGACCACCTCGGCGTACCGGCGTCCGCGACCCTCAAGAACCTGCTGGTCAAGGTCGACGGCGAGATCGTCGCCGTGGGCATCCCCGGCGACCGCGAGGTCGACCTCGGCAAGCTCGGCGAGCACCTGGCGCCCGCCGTGGTCGAGCTCGTCACGGCCGAGGACTTCGTGGGCCGTCCGGATCTCGTACGCGGCTACGTCGGCCCGCAGGGCCTGGAGAAGGTCCGCTACATCGCCGACCCGCGCGTCGCCGCCGGCACCGCCTGGATCACCGGCGCCAACAAGCCCGACACCCACGCGAAGAACGTCGTCGCGGGCCGCGACTTCGAGGTCGACGAGTACCTCGACGTCGTGGTCGTCGAAGAGGGCGACCCCTGCCCCAAGTGCGGCGCCGGCCTCAAGCTCGACCGCGCCATCGAGATCGGCCACATCTTCCAGCTCGGCCGCAAGTACGCCGACACCTTCCAGCTCGACGTGCTCGGCCAGCAGGGCAAGCCGGTCCGCGTGACCATGGGCTCCTACGGCATCGGCGTCTCGCGCGCCGTGGCGGCGCTCGCCGAGCAGTCCGCCGACGACAAGGGCCTGTGCTGGCCCGCCGAGATCGCCCCGGCGGACGTGCACGTCGTCGCGGCGGGCAAGGCGCTCCAGACCGAGCTGGCCGTCGAGGTCGCGGACAAGCTGGGCGCGGCCGGGCTGCGGGTGCTGGTGGACGAGCGTCCGGGCGTCTCGCCGGGCGTGAAGTTCACGGACGCCGAGCTCATCGGCGTACCGAAGATCCTGGTGGCGGGCCGCCGCAGCGCCGAGGGCGTCGTGGAGCTGAAGGACCGCCGCACGGGCGAGCGCGAGGAACTGACCGTCGACGAGGCGATCGCCCGCCTGACGGCCTGAGCCCCGGCCGGGGGCCGGGCAGGGGCGAGTGTTGCGGCCCTGGCCGCAAAACTCGGTCCTGCCCGGCACCTCCAGCCCCTCCGGCGTTTGAGGAGCGGGGTCTGGGGCGGAGCCCCTCACGCGGCGGAGCCGCAAAGTGTCACAGCGGGAAGGGGCGGGGTGGGGAAAAGGCCCCGCGCAGCGGCTCCGGGCCAGCTACAGCCAGCCGGCGAACTCCAGCAGGAGCTCCGCGTCCTGGTGGCGGCCGGCCGCCGTCGCCCGTACGCCCGACTCCACCGCACGGAACAGCGTCCAGCCGTGCAGCCTGCCCCGGTCGACGTCCAGCGAGTCGGCGAGCCTGTTCACCCGGCGGCGGGTGGCGGACGGGCCCCCGGCGGAGGCGACCAAGTCCTCGACCCGGTCGCGGACCAGCCGGGCAAGGTCGTACGCCCGCTCGCCGACCAGCGGATCGGGCCCGACGGCCAGCCACGGCGCCCGGTCGCCGGCGAGCACCTTGCCCTGCCTGAAGTTGCCGTGCAGGAGCAGGAGTTCGTCCGCGGATGCCGTCAGCTCGTCGCGCGCCGCGAGGGCGGCCTCGATCAGCGGGGCCAGGGCGGGGTCGGCCGAGCGCATCGCCGCGGTCTGGCGGGCCGTGCGCTCGGCGACCGTCTCGAAGTCGTGGTCCGGGGGCGGCTCGATCCAGAGCCGGCGTACGATTCCGGCCGCCTCCAGGAGGGCCTTGGCCTCCGGCAGGGAACGCAGCGAGACCTCGGAGTGCAGGCGCTCCAGCAGGAGTTCACCCGCGCCGGCGGTCCCGTCGGCGCCGGCATCGGTGTCGAGCAGCTCGACCGCTCCCCAGCCGTTCCAGTGCGCCAGCGCCGCGCGCTCCAGGGCGGGCCCGGCCGCCTCCGGTGCGATCTTGAGCGCGGCGGGGGTGCCGTCCTGCTGCCGTACGAGGACGACCAGGCTGCTCCTGCCGCCGGGGTTCTGCACCCGCTCGACCGTCAGCTTCCGCCGGGACACCGCCTCTTCGGCCAGTTCCGGCACCTGCCCGAGCCAGTCCGCGGCCACGTCCGGGTACGCCTCGCCGAGCGCTCGTACGAGACGCTGCGGCGGTTCGAAAAGCATGCGTGTGGTGTCCCCTTCAAAGGCCGGTTCGGAGTCCGGGTCGAAGCTCACTGCTCGCGGCTCACCGCCGGGGTGGTCAGCTCCGCAAGCCCAGGAAAGGCTACGCCGCGTCCCCGCCAGCGCACGGCCCGCACCGCTGCCTCCCGCAGCGCCCCCGCCGCCTCGCGCCGCAAGGGGCCCGCGGCGGCGCGTACGACGTCGGAGTAGACCCCGGCCACCCGGTCCTCCAGCTCGGCGGCGAGCCGTACGGCCGCCGCCTCGTCCGGCACCGGGAACGGCAGGGCGTACGCGGCGGCCGAGGCCACCGGGGTGGCGCCCAGGTCGCGCACGGTCCGCTCCAGCGCGTCGCGCCGCGAACGGTGGGCGTCGTACGCCTCCCGTGCCTCGTTCCTGCGCTCTTCGGCCACCCGGCCGCCGACGACTCCGTACCCGTACACGGCGGCGTGTTCCGCGGCCAGGGCGGCCTGCACGGCCTCCACCGCCTGCACGGCGGTCGGCGTCCCGCTCACCCGTCGCTCCCTTCGGTCAACAGACCGGTCAGCAGATATACGTGGGCGGCGCCGGCCGCGGCGACGGACGCCAGCAGCCGGGCCAGCTCCGGCGGCGCTTCGAGGAGAGCCGCGGTGTACGCGTCGGTGCCGCGCTGCTCCTCGGCCGCGAGCTTCTTCAGGGCGGCCCCGCGCTCCGCGGCGACGGCCGGGGGCGCGGGGGCGCGGCCCGCCGGGCCTTCGCCCCGCAGGGCGTCCGCCTGCCTGGCCACCGCTTCGCGCAGCGGCTCCAGCCGCCCGGCGATGGAGGGATGGGCGGCGACAACGGCGTCGTAGTGCGCCAGCAGCGTCTGCCTGGCCCGCGCGGAACGCTTGCGCAGCCCGGCCTCGGCCCGTACCGCGGCGGCTGTGGAGCCGTCCCGGCCAGGCGGAGCCGAGTCCTGCGTGCACCCGCCGGTCAGCAGCGCGACGGCCGCGGCCCCGGTCGCCGCGAGCGCACCCCTGCGTGTGGTTTCCGTGCGCCGCACCTGTGTCTCCCTCGGGGCTCTGCGGTGATCACCGCAGGCGAGCGTACCCGCGGCTCCCCGGCAGGCGGACGGCAACACCCCCCGCGACCGGATACCCTTTGATCTGACACGCGACGATCCACACAACAGCACACGCGGCCGAGGAGTCACCCGGATGAGCACCACCCAGAGCGACAGGCTGCGCGCACTCCTGGAACCACTGGTCAGCGCGGAAGGCCTCGATCTGGAAGACATCGAGGTGTCCCGGACCGGCAGGCGCCGCCAGCTGAGGATCGTCGTCGACTCCGACGAAGGCGTGGAACTCGACGCCTGTGCCGAGCTGAGCCGCTCCATCTCCGAGAAGCTCGACGAGACGGACGCGATGGGCGAGGGCGAGTACGTCCTCGAAGTCAGCTCCCCGGGCGCCGACCGCCCGCTGTCGGAGCACCGGCACTACGTACGGGCCACCGGCCGCCTCGCCAAGCTGACGCTGAACGACGCCACCGAGCTGGTCGCACGCATTCTGACCGTGGACGACGAGGGGCTCGACCTCGAAGTGCCGGGCGTGAAGGGCCGTAAGCCCACCGCCCGCCGGGTCGCCTTCGCGGACATCGCCAAGGCCCGGGTGGAGATCGAGTTCAGCCGCAAGGACAAGAAGGAAGAGGAGGCGTAGCCATGGATATCGACGTAAAGCTCCTGAAGGGCTTGGCGAAGGAAAAGGAGATCTCCTTCGACCTGATGGTCGAGGCGATCGAATCGGCCCTCCTCATCGCGTACCACCGCACCGAGGGAAGCTTCCGCCGCGCGCGCGTGGAGCTCAACCGCGAGACCGGGCATGTGACGGTCTGGGCGAAGGAAGACCCGGCCGACCTCGAAGAGGGCCAGGAGCCCAAGGAGTTCGACGACACCCCGTCCGACTTCGGGCGGATCGCGGCGAGTACCGCCAAGCAGGTCATCCTCCAGCGTCTGCGCGACGCCGAGGACGACCGGACCTTCGGCGAGTACGCGGGCCACGAGGGCGATGTCGTCACGGGCGTCGTGCAGCAGGGCAGGGACCCCAAGAACGTCCTGGTCGACATCGGCAAGCTGGAAGCCATCCTTCCGGTGCAGGAGCAGGTGCCGGGCGAGGAGTACACGCACGGTCTGCGCCTGCGTTCGTACGTCGTGCGGGTGGCCAAGGGTGTGCGCGGTCCGTCCGTGACGCTGTCCCGCACCCACCCGAACCTGGTGAAGAAGCTCTTCGCCCTGGAGGTCCCGGAGATCGCCGACGGCTCGGTCGTCATCGAGGCCATCGCCCGCGAGGCCGGCCACCGCTCCAAGATCGCCGTACGCTCGACGCGCTCCGGACTGAACCCGAAGGGCGCCTGCATCGGCCCGATGGGCGGCCGTGTGCGCAATGTCATGGCCGAGCTGCACGGCGAGAAGATCGACATCGTGGACTGGTCGGACGACCCGGCCGAGATGGTCGCCAACGCCCTGTCGCCCGCGCGCGTCAGCAAGGTCGAGGTCGTGGACATGGCGGCCCGCTCCGCCCGCGTCACCGTGCCCGACTACCAGCTCTCGCTGGCCATCGGCAAGGAAGGCCAGAACGCCCGGCTCGCCGCCCGGCTGACCGGCTGGCGCATCGACATCCGTTCCGACACCGAACAGCCCCAGTCCGCCGACCAGGGCTGAGGCCGGTTTTACGACAACAACCGTTCGATTTTTGCCCCCATGGGGCGAGGTCGCCGCGGGGAGGTAGACTTAATAGTGTCTGGCCGGACGCATGCCCGCGTATGCCCTGAGCGAACCTGTGTGGGATGCCGGGAGCGAGCGGCCAAGCGCGAACTGCTGCGCATCGTGGAGATCGAGGGTGAATGTGTCCCCGATCCTCGCGGTACGCTGCCCGGCCGGGGTGCGTACATCCACCCCGCCTCTGAGTGTCTCGCTCTGGCGGTCCGCCGCCGGGCGTTTCCCCGGGCCTTTCGGGGCCGGGCACCGCTTGGCACAACGGCGTTGAGCCGGTTTGTCGAGCAGGCAACAGCAACACCGTAAGAAGAGAACGGCACGGATAACCGTGCGGTCAGGTACCTCGCGAGTTGGAAGTAGGTCGAGATTGCGATGAGCACTCGATGAGTACGCGATGAGTACGCCCATGAAGTAGCGACGGTCCGGCGGTAACCCGGACCTAAAAGGAGCGAAGTGGCAAAGGTCCGGGTATACGAACTCGCCAAGGAGTTCGGTGTGGAGAGCAAGGTCGTCATGGCCAAGCTCCAAGAACTTGGTGAATTCGTCCGTTCGGCGTCCTCGACGATCGAGGCGCCGGTTGTACGCAAACTGACTGACGCACTGCAGGGTCCCGGCGGCAACGCCGGCAAGACCGCAGCCAAGCCGGGCGCGCCGCGTAAGGCGACGCCCGCGAAGCCGTCCCCGGCTACCGCCTCGTCTGCGCCCTCCCCGGCACAGGCGGCCCGTCCGGGCGCCCCGAAGCCGGGCGCACCGGCCCCCAAGCCGGCCGCGGCCGAGACTCCGGCGGCCTCCGCGCCGTCCGGTGCCCCGCGTCCGGGTCCGAAGCCCGCACCGGCCAAGCCCGCCCCGGCGGCTCCGGTGCCCGCGGCGGAGTTCTCCGCGCCCGAGCCTGCCCAGCAGGCCCCCGCTGCCCCCGCGCAGCCCCAGCAGGCCCCGCGTCCCGCGGGTGCCACGCCCGGCCCGCGCCCTGCCCGTCCGGCTCCCGCCGGTCAGCGTGACGGTGGTCAGCGTGACGACCGCCGTGGTGGCGAGCGTCCCGCCCGCCCCGGTGGCCAGCAGGCCCCCCGTCCGGGAGGCGCCCGTCCCGCGGGTCCGCGTCCCGGAAACAACCCCTTCACCTCTGGTGGCTCCACCGGCATGGCGCGTCCGCAGACGCCCCGTCCGGGTGGCGCCCCGCGTCCCGGCGGTGCCGGTGCCCCCGGTGGCGCCCCCCGTCCCCAGGGTGCTCCCGGCGGCGCTCCGCGCCCGCAGGGTCAGGGTGGCGCACGTCCTTCCCCTGGTGGCATGCCCCGTCCGCAGGGCGGCGCCCCGCGACCGGGTGGTGCTCCGGGCGGTAACCGTCCGAACCCCGGCATGATGCCGCAGCGTCCCGCGGCCAGCCCCCGTCCCGGTGGCGGTCCTGGCGGCGGTGGCCGTGGCCCCGGCGGCCCCGGTGGCCGTCCGGCAGGCGGCGGCGGTCGTCCCGGTGGCGGCGGCTTCGCCGGCCGTCCGGCCGGTCCCGGCGGTGGCGGTGGCGGCTTCGCCGGCCGTCCCGGTGGTCCCGGTGGCGGTGGCGGTGCGGGCCGTCCCGGTGGTGGCGGCGGCTTCGGCGGTCGTCCCGGCTTCGGTGGACGTCCCGGCGGCCCGGGTGCCCGTGGTGGCACGCAGGGTGCGTTCGGCCGTCCCGGCGGTCCCGCGCGCCGCGGTCGTAAGTCGAAGCGGCAGAGGCGCCAGGAGTACGAGGCCATGCAGGCCCCGTCGGTAGGCGGCGTCATGCTGCCTCGCGGCAACGGACAGACCGTCCGCCTGTCGCGCGGTGCCTCGCTCACCGACTTCGCCGAGAAGATCAACGCCAACCCGGCGTCGCTCGTCGGCGTGATGATGAACCTCGGCGAGATGGTCACTGCCACGCAGTCCGTCTCCGACGAGACGCTCAAGCTCCTCGCTGAAGAGATGAACTTCATCCTGGAGATCGTCAGCCCGGAGGAGGAGGACCGCGAGCTTCTCGAGTCCTTCTCCATCGAGTTCGGCGAGGACGAGGGCGGCGAGGACATGCTCGTCTCCCGTCCGCCGGTCGTGACCGTCATGGGTCACGTCGACCACGGTAAGACCCGACTGCTGGACGCTATCCGCAAGACGAACGTCGTCGCGGGCGAGGCCGGCGGTATTACGCAGCACATCGGTGCGTACCAGGTCGCCACCGAGGTCAACGGTGAAGAGCGCGCCATCACCTTCATCGACACCCCCGGTCACGAGGCGTTCACCGCCATGCGTGCCCGTGGTGCGAAGTCCACCGACATCGCGATCCTCGTGGTCGCGGCGAACGACGGTGTGATGCCGCAGACGATCGAGGCGCTGAACCACGCCAAGGCGGCCAACGTGCCGATCGTGGTCGCGGTCAACAAGATCGACGTCGAGGGTGCCGACCCGACCAAGGTGCGCGGTCAGCTCACCGAGTTCGGTCTGGTGGCCGAGGAGTACGGCGGCGACACGATGTTCGTCGACATCTCCGCGCGCCAGGGTCTCAACATCGAGCAGCTGCTCGAAGCCGTGATCCTCACCGCCGACGCGTCGCTCGACCTCCGGGCGAACGCCGAGATGGACGCGCAGGGCATCGCCATCGAGGCCCACCTCGACAAGGGCCGCGGCGCCGTCGCCACCGTGCTCGTCCAGCGCGGAACGCTCCGCGTCGGTGACACGATGGTCGCCGGTGACGCCTACGGCCGAGTCCGCGCCATGCTCGACGACAACGGCAACAACGTCGAGGAAGCGGGTCCGTCGACCCCCGTCCTGGTCCTGGGTCTCACGAACGTCCCCGGCGCCGGCGACAACTTCCTGGTCGTCGACGAGGACCGTACGGCCCGCCAGATCGCCGAGAAGCGTGCTGCGCGTGAGCGCAACGCCGCCTTCGCCAAGCGCACCCGCCGGGTGTCCCTCGAGGACCTCGACAAGGTGCTCAAGGCCGGTCTGGTCCAGGACCTCAACATCATCATCAAGGGCGACGCGTCCGGTTCGGTGGAGGCTCTCGAGTCCTCGCTGCTCCAGCTCGACGTCGGTGAAGAGGTTGAGATCCGGGTCCTGCACCGCGGTGTGGGTGCGGTCACCGAGTCCGACATCGACCTGGCGATGGGCTCCGACGCCATCGTCATCGGCTTCAACGTCCGAGCTGCCGGCCGCGCCGCGCAGATGGCGGACCGCGAGGGCGTCGACGTCCGGTACTACTCGGTCATCTACCAGGCGATCGAAGAGATCGAAGCGGCCCTCAAGGGCATGCTCAAGCCGGAGTACGAAGAGGTCGAGCTCGGTACGGCGGAGATCCGCGAGATCTTCCGCTCGTCCAAGCTGGGCAACATCGCCGGTGTTCTCGTCCGCTCCGGAGAGGTCAAGCGCAACACCAAGGCGCGCCTCATCCGCGACGGCAAGGTCATTGCCGAGGACCTCAACATCCAGGGTCTGCGCCGCTTCAAGGACGACGTCACCGAGATCCGCGAAGGCTTCGAGGGCGGTATCAACCTCGGAAACTTCAACGACATCAAGGTCGACGACGTCATCGCGACGTACGAGATGCGCGAGAAGCCGCGCGGCTGAGCCGTGTAGCTGATCCGTACAACGACAGTCGGGGCCGCTCGGCGGAGATTATTTCCGTCGAGCGGCCCCGGCCGTTGCGTGTACGGTTCTTGTGTCCCTGCCAAGTCGTTGGCAGGGCACGACCCCGAACCGGCGGGACATCCGGACACACACATGTATGTGGGGACACTGTCCTTCGACCTGCTCCTCGGCGACGTACGGTCGCTGAAGGAGAAGCGCTCTGTAGTACGCCCGATCGTCGCCGAACTCCAGCGCAAGTTCGCGGTGAGCGTCGCCGAAGTCGGCGACCAGGATGTCTATCGCAGGGTCGAGATCGGCCTGGCGGTGGTATCAGGGGACACGGGGCACCTCACGGAAGTACTGGACCGGTGCGAGCGCATGGTCGCCGCCCGGCCCGAGGTGGAGCTGCTGTCGGTACGACGGCGGCTGCACGGTGACGAAGACTGAAGTTCAGCAGAAGCAGAAAGAGGAGAAGGACCGGTGACCGACAAAGCGCGGGCCCGCAAGCTGGCCGATCGCATCCAGGTCGTGGTCGCGGAGACCCTGGACCGGCGAATCAAGGATCCGCGACTGGGGTTCGTGACCATCACGGACGCCCGTGTCACCGGTGACCTCCGGGAGGCCACGGTCTTCTACACGGTCTACGGCGACGACGAAGCGCGCGCCGCCTCGGCCGCCGCCCTGGAGAGCGCCAAGGGTGTCCTGCGTTCCGAGGTCGGCCGGCAGACCGGCGTGCGGCACACGCCGTCGCTGGCCTTCGTCGCCGACGCGCTCCCGGACAACGCGCGCACGATCGAGGACCTCCTCGACAAGGCGCGCGCCAAGGACGCCGAGGTGCGCCAGGTGTCGACGGGCAAGACGTACGCCGGCGAGGCCGACCCGTACCGCAAGCCCGAGGACGACGACGAGGCCGAAGCCGCCGAAGCCGAAGCCGAAGCCGAAGCCGAAGCCGAGGACAAGGGCGAAACCGCGGAATGAACAAGCGCACCACCACGACGCCGGACGGCCTTGTCATTGTCGACAAGCCGTCCGGCTTCACTTCGCACGACGTCGTGGCCAAGATGCGCGGGATCGCCAAGACCCGCCGCGTCGGGCACGCGGGCACCCTCGACCCCATGGCGACGGGCGTCCTCGTCCTCGGTGTGGAGAAGGCCACGAAGCTCCTCGGCCATCTCGCCCTGACCGAGAAGGAGTACCTCGGTACGATCCGGCTCGGCCAGACCACGGTCACCGACGACGCGGAGGGCGAGATCACCTCGACCGTCGACGCCTCGGGCGTGACCAGGGAAGGCATCGACGCGGGCGTCGCCGAGCTGACCGGCGCCATCATGCAGGTGCCGTCCAAGGTCAGCGCCATCAAGATCGACGGCAAGCGGTCGTACTCGCGGGTGCGCGAGGGCGAGGAGTTCGAGATCCCGGCCAGGCCGGTGACCGTCTCGTCCTTCCAGGTGTACGACGTACGCCCGGCGGTGGCCGAGGACGGGACGCCCGTCGTCGACCTCGTCGTCTCCGTCGTCTGCTCCTCCGGTACGTACATCCGCGCCCTCGCCCGTGACCTCGGCGCGGGCCTCGGCGTCGGCGGTCACCTGACCGCGCTGCGCCGCACGCGGGTCGGCCCGTACGGGCTCGACGCGGCGAAGACGCTGGAGCAGCTCCAGGAAGAGCTCACCGTCATGCCGATCGCCGAGGCGGCCGCGGCCGCGTTCGCGCGGTGGGACGTGGACGAGCGGCGCGCGGGCCTGGTGACCCACGGCGTACGGCTCGACATGCCGGCGTACGACACCAGCCCGGTCGCGGTCTTCGGGCCCGAGGGACGGTTCCTGGCGCTGGTCGAGGAGAGCCGGGGCAAGGCGAAGAGTCTCGCCGTATTCGGCTGAGGCCTGCCGGTGGTATTCGGCTGAGGCATGCCGGGGAGTGGCCGGCCCCCCATCGTGGAGCGGGCAGCCCGTCGACTGTCCGCTCCACGATCCCCCTCCGGAAGTCTCTCCAGTCCGCACCGCCGATTCACCCCTTTGGGCGGGCGCTCGGAGTGACTGACGGGTGCACTGGGGGGCGCTTTCGCCGTGCGTCCTTCTCCTGGTGATCACCGCGGACCTACCGTCGGTGATCACGGGGCACGGCGGGGAGGTTCGGCGATGGCGGTACCGGAGACGGCGTTGCCCGCGTCGCCCTCCGTCACGCTGGTGCGGATCTGCGATCCGGCGGGGCGCCCGCGCGGGACCGGGTTCGTCGCCGACGACCGGGGCACCGTCGTCACCAGCCACGAGGCGGTCGACGGCCTGACCCGGGTCGTCCTGCACGCGCCGGGCGAGCCCGGTGGAGCCGGCGAGCGGACCTGTCTCGCCGAGGCCGACGCGATCATTCCGCTGCCGGAGACGGATCTGGCGCTCGTACGGACCGAAGGGCTCGGCGTACGGCCCGTACCGGTCGCGGTGCGGGACCGGATCGAGACGGGCACGTACGTACGGCTGGCGGCCGGGGGCTGGCGGGAAGCGCGGATCCTCAGGCCGGTCACGGTCACCTACACGGCGACCGACCGCTTCCATCTCATCGACCACGCGGTGGAGTTGGCGATGGGGACGGCTGGCAGCGACGCGCTGCGCCTCGGCGGCCCGGCGGCGGGGGCGCCGGTCCTGGACGCGGAGACGGGGGCGGTGCTGGCCGTGCTGGGCACCGGGCTGTGCGCGGAGCGGCGGGCGGCGGGGTTCGCCGTACCACTGCGGGCGGCGGCAGCGGCATGGCCCGATGGGCCGCTGGCGGAGCTGCTGCGGCGGAACGCGGCGACGGTGCCGGGCTTCGGGCCGGACTTGAACCTCGCGGGCGCCTTGCAGCTGACGGCGACGTCGGCCGGGCCGGGGCCGGGCCGGTGGCAGGGCCCGGTGGAACGGGCGGAGACGGCAGGGGAGTTCACAGCTTTTTTGGCGTCCTCGGCGTCCTCGGCGTACTCGGTGTCGGCCGGCGCGCTGGTGTTCGCTCTGGTCGGGGACCCCGGAACCGGGCGTACGACGGAACTCGCCGCGCTGGCCGAACGGTGTGCCCAGGGCCCGGAGCCGGCCCCGACGCTTTGGCTGCGCGGCGCGGACCTGCGGGCCGGTGACACCTCGGTCGCGGACGCGGTGGCACGGGCGCTGCGGCAGGCGGGGCGGATCGTCGGCGCTTCGGGGGAGCGGAGCGGCGATCCGGGGGCGGCCACACCGGAGCGGGTGGCGCGGCTGGCGCGCGACGCGGGCCGGCCGCTGCTCGTACTGCTGGACGCTCCGGAGGAAATGCCACGCGCACTGGCTCAACGGCTGCCCGACTGGACCGCGGGGACGGCGAGCTGGCTGCGCGGAGCCGGGGCGCGGCTGGCCGTGGCGTGCCGGGCCGAGTACTGGGAGCAGGCGGGGCCGCTGTACCCGGAGGGCGCACTGCACCGGCCGACGCGGCTCTGGACCGGGTCTTGGGCCGAGCCTTGGGCCGGGCCTTGGGACGGGCTGCCCGCGGCCGTACGGATCGGGGACCTGACCGAGGCCGAGGCGGCACACGCCCGCGAGCGGTACGGCATCCCGGAGGGGACACTCGCGGACGCCTCCGACGCCCGGCATCCGCTGACCTTGCGGCTGCTGGCGGAGGTACGGGAGGCGCTGCCGGGGGATGTACCCGGACACCCTTCGCGCGAGGACGTGTTCTCCGCGTACGTGGACCTGAAGTGCCTGCGCATCGCGGCGCGGCTGGCGGCGGCGGCCCGGCCGACGCCGCGGGGCACGGCGGTGCGGCGGCTCGCCGCGAGGGTCTCGGGGCAGGTGCACGAGGCGGCGCGGCGCTGTCTTGGCTCTGGGCGGGGCGAACTGGACCGCGCGTCCTTCGAAGCGATCTTCCCGTGGCGTACGGGGTGGGCGTCGGCGGTATTGACGGAGGGGCTGCTGGTGCCGGCCGGGTCCGGGTACCGGTTCGCCCACGAGGAGCTCGCGGACTGGCTCCAGGCCATACACCTGGACGTCGACACGGCGCTGCACACCCTGGTCCACGAGGTGCGGGAGGCACAGGAGGCGCAGGAGGCCCGCGAGGCGCAGCAGGCTGGCGGGACGCGCGAAGCTCGGGCCTCCGAACGGGCGGACTCGCCGCTCCGCCCGCCGGGGCCCGCCGCGCCCGTGTCGTTCCCGTGCGGTGCGCATGCGGACGCGGACTATGAGGCGCAGCAGGCCGGCGGGACGCGCGAAGCTCGGGCCTCCGAACGGGCGGACTTCCCGTTCCGTCCGCCGGGGCCCGCCGCGCCCGTGTCGTTCCCGTGCGGTGCGCATGCGGACGCGGACTATGAGGCGCAGCAGGCCGGCGGGACGCGCGAAGCTCGGGCCTCCGAACCGGCGGACTCCCTGCTCCATCCGCCGGGGGCCGCCGCGCCCGTGTCGTCCCCGCGCGGTGCGCACGCCGGGGCCGCCGACTGGCAGGCGGACGAGGGGGTGGGCGAGGCGGGCGGGCAGGTGTCGGCCGTGGCCGGGGGGCACGGTGCTGGGTGCTGGCCGTCGGCGACGGCGCCGGTGCCGCCTCATCGCATCGGGACGGTGGTGCAGGCGCTGCTGCGCCTGGGCCGTGTGCACGGTCCGCCCGCGCTGTCCCGCCGGCTGATGGACCTGGTGCACGCGCTGGACTCTTCCCCGCACCCTCCGGGGGCGGAGAGCCCCTACGCGCCGCCGGGGCGCGTACAGCACGGGCGGGCGGGCGGCGTAACCGAAGGGGGGTCGGCGGCTCCGTGCGGGAGCGGGTGGTGGTGGGGCAGTCGGTTGCTGCGGGAGGTGTTGCTGCGGGTGGGGGACGCCGGGGGATACCTGGGCGTGCTGCGTGCGCTGGCCGACAGCATCAGCCGGCGGTCGGTACGGGAAGGCGGCCCTCAAGGCCTCGGCGGGCTCGCGGAGTTCGGGCCCTGGTTCTGGGAGCGGGTACGCCTCGCGGAGGCGGAGCGGATCGACCTGCTGCGGCGGCTCCTGCCCGCCGACGGAGCGCCGGAGAGCGGGCACGTACCGCCGCACGGCCGGTACCTCGACGCCGTGGCGCGCAGGCTGGAAGCCGCGCCACAGGCCGTGCAGCCCATGCTCTGCCACTGGTTCGACGACGGGCGGCCGCTGCCCGCCGCCGACGACGCCGAGGTACGTCCCACCGTCGCCGGCGTGGCCCAGGCGCTGCTCTACGCCCGCCGCCGGCTTGCCATCGACGATCTGACCGAGGCCCTCGTCGACAGCGCGCACCCCCGCGCCGACGAACTGCTCGCCGCCCTCGCCGAGGAGGAGCCGTCCGCGCTCTGCCGGGCCGTCGACCGCTGGTCCCACGACGGCGAGCGGCCGGCCCGCCGGGTCGCCGCCGCGACGTACGGGCTCACCACCGCGCCGTACGTCACGACGGACGCCGACCGCGAACTGCTCAGGTATGCCGCGCTCTCCCTCCTCGCCCGGCCGGGCGACAGCGCCCTGCACGGCCTCGCTCTCGGCCTGCTCGTACGGGATCCGGACACCCGGCCGCACTGTCTGGCGCAGGCGCTGGCGGCGTTCACCGGTGACGGTTCGCGGCTGCCCGCCACCGCCCTCGCCGCCGCGCTCACCACCCACCCCGAGCCCGTTCTCGCCGCTTTCCGGGCCCGTCTGGCGCGCGGCGGAGAGGGCGCGGGCGACGTACTGCGCGCGCTCGCCGACGTCAGTACGCCCGCCCTCGCCCGCCGCTGCGCCGCCCTCGTCCGCGAGTACGCCGGCCGCCACCCCGACGGTGCCGCGCACGCCGCCGCGTTCGTGGACCGGCGCCTGGAACACGGCCCTGCGGCCCGCGCCGTCCTCTATCCCCTGGTCACGGGCCTGCTGCGGAACCACCCCGGCCACCTGCCGCGCGCCCTCGCCCCCGTGCTCGCCGCACCCGGCAGCCGGGCCTCACGGCCGCTGCGGGCCGAGCTGCTCGACGCACTCCTGGAGAGGTACGGAGCGCGGGACCCCGGCGTTCTGGAGGCGGTGCTGCTGGCCGCCGCCACCGGCGCCCGGCGCAGGGGCGATGCCCGGACCAGGGACCTCGTACACCGCACCGGGCTGCTCCTGGTCCGTACGCCCGAGGGTGCGGCCTGCTTCGACCGGCTGCTGGCCGGGCTCTGCCGCGAGATCCCCGGATTCGCGGCGCTCGTCACCGGCTGGCTGGCCGCCGCGCCCCGCGAGTGGGAGGCGCTGGTGGGGCCGAGCGCCCGCAGGACGGTCGAGAGCCTGGAGGACGCGTATACCGATGCGAGCCGCAGGCCTGGGGCATGGCAGTCTTAGACCTGCGTAATCGGGTTCGAGTTCGGACGAGGAGAGCGGTCACAGTGCAGCGCTGGCGTGGCTTGGAGGACATCCCCCAGGACTGGGGACGCAGCGTCGTCACCATCGGCTCCTACGACGGTGTGCACCGCGGGCACCAGCTGATCATCGGTCGCGCGGTCGAGCGCGCCCGTGAGCTGGGCGTGCCGTCGGTCGTCGTTACGTTCGATCCGCACCCGAGCGAGGTCGTGCGCCCCGGCAGCCACCCGCCGCTGCTCGCCCCGCACCACCGGCGCGCCGAACTGATGGCTGAGCTGGGCGTGGACGCGCTGCTGATCCTGCCCTTCACCCAGGAGTTCTCGAAGCTCTCGCCGGCCGACTTCATCGTGAAGGTGCTGGTCGACAAGCTGCACGCGCGGGCGGTCATCGAGGGGCCCAACTTCCGCTTCGGGCACCGGGCGGCAGGCAATGTGGCATTCCTGGCCGAGCTCGGTCAGACGTACGACTACGAGGTCGAGGTCGTCGACCTGTACGTGAGGGGCGAGGCGGGCGGCGGCGAGCCGTTCTCGTCGACGCTGGTGCGGCGGCTGGTGGCCGAGGGCGACGTCGAAGGCGCCGCGGAGATCCTGGGCCGGCCGCACCGCGTCGAGGGCGTCGTGGTGCGGGGCGCGCAGCGCGGCCGCGAGCTCGGCTACCCGACGGCGAACGTCGAGACGCTGCCGCACACCGCGATTCCCGCCGACGGGGTGTACGCGGGCTGGCTGACCGTGGAGGGCGAGAAGATGCCCGCGGCGATCTCGGTCGGCACGAACCCGCAGTTCGACGGCACGGAGCGCACGGTCGAGGCGTACGCCATCGACCGGGTCGGTCTCGACCTGTACGGGCTCCACGTCGCCGTCGACTTCCTCGCGTACGTGCGCGGCCAGGAGAAGTTCGAGTCGATCGATGCGCTGCTGGAAGCGATCGGGGCCGACGTGAAGCGATCGAGCGAGCTCATCGAGGCGTACGAGACGCGGTAGCCGTCCCCTCCTTTCCCGACCCCTCCTTCCCCAGCGTCGCCTTCCCCGGGCGGTCCGCCCGCAGGGCCGCCGCCCAGTGGCAGGCGACCTGCGCTTCGCCGTCGCCGGTCAGGACCGGCAGGAGCGTCGTACGACAGTCGGCGGCGACGCCCGTACGCTCCGCCTCGCCCGACGCGAGCACCTGGCAGCGGGCGTGGAAGCGGCAGCCGCCGGGGACGCGGGACGGGTCCGGGGGCTCACCCGTGAGGACGACCGGCACTTCGCCGGATTCCGGCAGCACGGACAACAGGGCCTGGGTGTATGGATGCTGAGGCGCCGTCAGTACCTGCTCGGCCGGGCCGCTCTCCACGATCCGGCCCAGGTACATCACCGCCACCCGGTCCGCGATGTTCCACGCCAGCCCGAGGTCGTGGGTCACGACCAGTGCGGAGAGGCCGAGTTCGTCGCGCAGCGACAGCAGGAGTGCCAGGATCTCGCCCCGTACGGACGCGTCGAGTGACGCCACGGGCTCGTCGGCGACGATGAGTTCGGGTTCGAGTACGAGCGCGCCGGCGATGACGACGCGCTGGCGCTGGCCGCCGGAGAGCTCGTGCGGGTACCGCAGGAAGAACCGCTCGGGGGGCCTGAGCCCGGCACGGGACAGCGCCCCGGCGACGGCCTCGCGCTCGTCGCCGGCGTAACCGTGGATCCGCAGGCCTTCCGCCACGGCGTCGTACACGGTGTGACGCGGATTGAGTGAGCCGCTCGGGTCCTGGAGCACGAGCTGGACGCGCTTGCGGTACGCCTTGAGGGAACGCGAGCCGTAGTCGAGGGGCGCACCGCCGAAGGTGACCTGGCCGGAGGTGGGCGGTACGAGGCCGAGCAGGGAGCGGGCGAGCGTGGTCTTGCCGCAGCCGGACTCGCCGACCAGCGCGACGATCTCGCCGGGGCGGATGTCGAGATCGACACCGTCGACGGCACGGGCGGTTGCCGCGCCACGCCGCCCGGGGAAGGCGACGTGGAGTCCGGCGGCGGAGAGGAGGGGGGTGGTGGTCATAACAGGCTCCGGTGGGTTGTGGAGTGGTCAGGGTGGGTGGGCGGCGGCGGCGACGGCGGTGCGGGCGGGGCGCGGGTATCCGCTGCGCGGGGCCGTTCCCCACCCCGCCCCTTCCCGCTGTGACACTTTGCGGCTCCGCCGCGTGAGGGGCTCCGCCCCAGACCCCGGACGCCCTACGGGCGTGTCCTCAAACGCCGGACGGGCTGGATGGTAGCCGCAACCAAATCCAGCCCCTCCGGCGTTTGAGGAGCGGGGTCTGGGGCGGAGCCCCAGCAACCCCCGCCGCATTCAGCCCGTCCGGCGTTTGAGGACCGGGGTCTGGGGCAGCGCCCCAGTTCGGGAAGGGGCGGGGTGGGGAAAGGGACCGCGCAGCGGACGCAGCGCACCGCACCCCCTCACGCCGGCGGCAGCCCCGGCGCCGGCACCGCCGCCACCCGCACGCACGCCGCCAGCCGCCCCACCCCCGCCTCCCGCAACGCCGGGTCCTCCGTGGCGCACTCGTCCAGCGCGACGGGGCAGCGCGGGTGGAACGTACAGCCGGGCGGCAGCGCCGACGGGTCCGGCGGGTCGCCCGGCAGGCCGCGCGGGGCCCGGCGCGAAGCGGGATCGCCGATGCGGGGGAACGCCGCCGACAGGGCCAGGCCGTACGGATGCTGCGCGTCGGTGAAGACCTGGTCCGCCGGGCCCTCCTCGACGACCCTCCCGGCGTACATCACTGCGAGCCGGTCGCATGTGTCGGCCAGCACCGACAGATCGTGGCTGATCATCAGCAGACTGATGTCGTTGTCCGCCACCAGTTGCCCGATCAGCCGCAGAATCTGCGCCTGGATCATCACGTCCAGCGCCGTCGTCGGTTCGTCCGCCACGATCAGCCGCGGGTCGCACGCGAGCGCCATCGCGATCATCACGCGCTGCCGCTGCCCGCCGGACAGCTCGTGCGGATACGCGTCGGCGCGCGCGGCCGGCAGCCCCACCTGCTCCAGGAGATCTCCGGCCCGCCGCCGCGCGGCCGCGGCGGTGGACTTGCCGTGCAGCAGCACCGGCTCGGCGATCTGCTCCCCGACCCGGTGCACGGCGTTCAGCGAGTGCATCGCGCCCTGGAAGACGATCGAGGCGCCCGCCCACCGTACGGCCCGCAGCCGCCCCCATCTCATGGTGAGGACGTCCTCACCGTCCAGCAGGATCTCACCGCTCAGGTTCGCCGAAGCGGGAAGCAGTCGCAGCAGCGCGAGCGCCAGCGTCGACTTGCCGCAGCCGGATTCGCCTGCGATGCCGAGCTTCTGACCGGCCGACAGCTTCAGGTCCACGCCGCGTACGGCGCGCGTCCCGGCGCCGTACGTCACGTGCAGGTTCCTCACTTCCAGCAAGGGGCCCGGTGTGCTCATCGGTTCGACACTCCCAGCTTCGGGTTCAGGACGGACTCCACCGCGCGCCCGCACAGCGTGAACGCCAGCGCGACGAGCGCGATGGCGATGCCGGGCGGCGCCAGGTACCACCAGTGCCCGGACGAGACCGCGCCCGCCTCCCGCGCGTCCTGGAGCATGCCGCCCCACGAGACGACGTCCGGGTCGCCGAGGCCGAGGAAGGCGAGTGTCGCCTCGGTCAGGATGGCGTAGGAGATGCCCAGCGTGGTCTGGGCGAGGACCAGTGGCATGACGTTCGGCAGGACGTGGCGGGTCATGATGTGCCCGTGGCCGCCGCCGAGCGCGGTCGCCCGCTCGATGTACGGACGCGACTCGACGGCCAGCGTCTGTGCTCGCACCAGCCGGGCCGTCGTCGGCCAGGTGGTGACGCCGATCGCCAGGATCACCGTCCACACACTGCGCGACATCACCGTGGCCAGCACGATCGCGAGCACCAGCGTCGGCATCACCAGGAACCAGTCGGTGATCCGCATGATCAGGGTCGAGAACCAGCCGCCGAAGTGCCCCGCGACGATGCCCACGAGCGTACCGATGGCCACCGACAGCGCGGCCGCCATCAGCCCGACCGTGAGGGAGATCCGCGCGCCCCAGACCAGCAGGCCGAGCAGCGAGCGCCCGAACTGGTCTGTTCCCAGGGGGAATTCGGCGCTTGGGGACTCCAGCGCCGCCCCTGGAGCGTTCGTCACACTCTGTACGTCGCTGCCGGCGAGCAGCGGCGCGGCGAGCGCCACCAGCGCGATCACGGCGAGGGCGCAGAGCCCGAAGAGGCCCGCCCGGTGCGTACGGTACGAACGCCAGAACCGGGCCACGGAGCTGCGGCGTCGCGCCCGGGCGAGGGCGGAGGCGGTCTGAGCGGCGGTCGCGGCAGGAGCAGTCATCGGCCCACCCGGGGATCGAGCAGCGGATAGAGCAGGTCGGCGAGAAGATTCATCAGGATCATCGCGCCGGCGAAGACGACGAACAGCCCCTGTACCAGCGGCAGGTCGGGCACGCTCAGCGCCTGGTAGAAGAGACCACCGAGCCCCGGCCAGGAGAACACGGTCTCGACGAGGATCGAACCGGCCGCCACATGGCCGAGGTTGATGAAGACCATGGTGACGGTGGGCAGCAGGGCGTTCGGTACGGCGTGATGGCGCCGCACCAGGTCGTCGCGCAGCCCCTTCGCGCGCGCCGTCGTCAGGTAGTCGCTGCCCATCTCGTCGAGCAGCGAGGCCCGCATGACCAGCAGCGTCTGCGCGTAGCCCACCGCGACCAGGGTCACGACGGGCAGTGCCATGTGGTGCGCCACATCGGCGACGTACGCGAAACCGGTCGCGCCGCCCGACTCCATGCCGCCCGTGGGGAACATGCCGGGGATCGGGCCGATGCCCACCGAGAAGGTGATGATCAGCAGCAGGCCGAGCCAGAACGACGGCACGGACCACAGCGTGAGGGCCACGCCGGTGTTGACCTTGTCGCCGAGCCGGCCGCGGTGCCATGCGGAACGCGTGCCGAGCCACAGGCCGAGCACCGAGTAGATGACGACGGCCACGCCGGTCAGCAGCAGGGTCGCGGGCAGCTTCTGCGCGATCAGCTCACCGACCGGCGCGTGGAACTGGTACGAGATGCCCAGATCACCGCTCAGAGCCTTGACGCAGTAGCCGGTGAACTGCTGCCACACCGGCAGGTCCAGGCCGAACTGGTGGCGCAGAGACGCCAGTTGCTCGGCCGACACCTGGCGGCCGTGCGTCATGGTACGCACCGGGTCACCCGGAATGATCCGGAAGAGGAAGAAGCTCGTGACGAGTACGGCGAAGAGCGAGACGGCCGCGCCGCCCAGCTTTCCGGCGACGTACAGCAGATAGGCACGGGCGGAGCGGGCGCGGGGGCCGGACGGCCCGGTCTTCACCGGGACCGGGCCGTCGGCCGTACCCTCCGCGAGGGGGGCGGTGCTTGCAGTGCTCATGGACTACTCACGGTCTTCCGCGGTGGACCGGCGGCGCATGGCGACGAAGGCACCGAGCGCCGCGGCGAGGACGACGGCCGCGCCGATACCGATGACGAGACCGGTGGAGGAACCGCTCTCCCCGGAGGTGTCGCCGCCGTCTGCGGGCACGGCCGACCACCAGCTCCAGTAGCCGTCCTGACCCCAGATGTTGCCGCCGGACTCGGGCATCGTCGTGATCGCCTTGATCTGGTCCGTACGGTACGCCTCAAGCGCGTTCGGGTACGCCATGACATTCATGTAGCCGGTGTCGTAAAGCCGCGACTGCATCTGCTTGACGAGGCCGGCGCGCTTGGCCGCGTCGTACTCCGTGGTCTGCTTCGCGTAGAGCTCGTCGAACTTCTTGTCACAGATGAAGTTGTCCGTCGCGCCGGTGTCCTTGGGCGTGGACGGCAGCGCCGCGCACGTGTGGATGGACAGGACGAAGTCGGGATCGGGGTTCACCGACCAGCCGTCGAAGGCCAGGTCGTACTCGCCTGCCAGCCACGGATCGGAGACGTTGTCGCGGCAGTCGACCTTCAGACCGATGCCGAGATCGCCCCACCACTCCTGCAGGTACTTGCCGACGGCCTTGTCGTTCGGGTCGATGGCGTGGCACAGGATGCGGAAGTCCAGCGGCCTGCCGTCCTTGCCGACGCGCTTGCCAGCGCTGTTCTTCTTGTAGCCGGCCTCGTCGAGGAGCGCCGCAGCCTTCTCCGGGTCGTACGCGATCTTCTGACCGGCCGTCGGCTTCCAGTGGTACGCCGAGAAGCGCGGCGGGATGTAGCCCTCGCCCTCGACGGCGTGGCCCTGGAACACCTTGTCGACGATGGTCCTGCGGTCGGTGGCGGCGAAGAGGGCCTGGCGCACCTTCGGGTTCAGCAGCGCGGGGTGGCCGTCGCCGAACTTCTTTCCGTCCTTGGACCTGGCGCCCGGGTTGGTGGCGAGCGCGTAGAAGCGGCGGCCGGGGGCGTCGTTGACCTTGATGTTCCTGGACGCGGCGAGGGATGCGGCCTGGGCGGGCGTGAGGTTGGCCGCGAAGGACACCTCGCCCTTCCGGAGCGCGGCGACGGCCGCGTCACCGTCCTTGTAGTACTTCAGGACAAGCTCGTCGAACTTCGGGGCGCCGCGCCAGAACTTCTGGTTCGGCCGGAACTTCACGTACTGGTCGACCTTGTAGTCGGTGAGCACGAAGGGACCGTTGCCGACGACCGGGAACTTCTTGTCGTTGTTGAACTTCGAGAAATCGCCGACCTTCTCCCACTCGTGCCTGGGCAGGATCGGCACATCGAGGGCGGCCATCGTGGCCTGCGGCTTCTTCAGCTCGATGACCAGCCGGGTGGGGGTGGGGGCGGTGACCTTCTTGAAGTTGGCGACGAAACTGCCGTTGGCGGTGGCCGCGCCCTCGTCCTTCATCATCGTGTTGAACGTCCAGGCGGCGTCCTCGGCGGTGGCCTGCTTGCCGTCGGACCACCTGGAGTTCTCACGGATGGTGTACGTCCACGTCAGCTTGTCGGGGGACGGCTCCCACTTGGTGGCGAGGCCGGGGATCGCGTGGTTGTCCTTGGTGTCGTAGTTCGTCAGGTTCTCGTAGATCAGCCGGTGGACGGTGGTGGAGACCAGACGCTGGGCCAGGAACGGGCTCAGGGAGTCGACGCTCTGCGAGACCGCGACGGTCAGCGTCCGCTTCCCGTCGGCCGCCGCTGTCGCCGCCTTCACCTGCCGCGGGGCGGGGTTCAGTGGAGTCGCGGCCGCGGCGGCCAGGGCCAGGGCGGTGGCTCCGACGGCTCCGACGGCGAGCAGGGTTCGGACCCGGGAGGAGGGCCGGGCATTGCGCGGAACTGTGGTGGTGTCCATGGGACGTTTGACCTCGCGTCATCACTCGCACGGAGAAGGCCTGTTCAGAAGGCGTGTTGATCACTGATGTCCAGCTGGTGAAGCGAAGGTCTATCAGCGCTGATGGGCCGCGTCAACGATGTCCGAAACCCCGTGTGTACTGCGGGAATGGCGGAGCGGAGGGCAGCGGGCGGGTGCCGCGGACACCAAGCTCGGCCTCATTGGTCTACACCATTGTTGCCCTCCTGGTGAGGGTCTGAAGGAGACCGGGATCGCCCGTCGGGCGCGGGCGGCCCGGTTTGATAATTTGGGCAGCTCCAGCTTCTGCTTCTCGGGGGACCCCTTCATGAGCCAGCCCTGGCAGCCCCAGTACAACGCGGGCCACCAGCCACCCGTACCCCAGCAGCCGCCCGGACCCCCGCAAGGGTTCGGCGCGCCGCCGCCGGTCGGTCCTGGGCACTTCCCGGCGCAGCCGGCGTACCCGATTCAGGCGCCGTACGGACAGCAGCCGAGGTCGGGCAACCCGGTGGGGGCGTTCTTCCTCGGGTTCCTCGTCTCGTTCTTCGTCGCGCTGATCTACAGCGTCGTCCTCTACGCCACGGCCGAGGACCAGTCGAGGAACGTGGGGCTCACGCTTTACATTCTTCACGCGCTCCTCAACGGAGCCGCCGTCGGCGCCGTGGTGGGCCTCGTCGGCCGGCGCAGCATCGGCGCCTGGATCAGCGGGATCGTCGTAGCCATGCTCGGGACCTTCTTCGGCTTCACCAACGGCATGGTTTTCATGTACCTCGACGTCGGTGGCCTGCGTTTCCTCGGCGACATGCTGTTCGAAGACCCCTTCTTCCCGGCCAGGGCCTGGTGGGGAAGCCGGAGCGGAACCGAGCTGCACTCTCTGCTCGGCCTCGTGGTGGCCGCGGCAGCCGCCTGGGGTCTTGCCTTCGTCACCGGCAGGAACCGCAGGTGACACGCGCCGGGAACGAGCGCCCGTAACAGCACTTCGCCCCGCCGGATCTCGTCCGGCGGGGCGAAGTGCTGTCACGGCATCAGCGCCGCACTCAGGTCAGGTCAGGTCGGGTCAGGTCAGGTCAGGTCGAACTCACCGTCGCGCGCTCCGAGTACGAACGCCCGCCACTCGGCCTCGGTGTACCGAAGGACGGTCTCCGGATCCATGGACGACCTCATCGCGACAGCCCCCTCGGGCAGGTACGCGATCTCGACCCGCTCCTCGTTCTCGCTCGTGCCGGGGGCGCTGTGCCACTCGACCCCGGAGATGTCGAGGGCGTACAGCTCTTCCTTCTCCTGTGCGCTCCCCATCAGTCAAACTCCCTTTCGGCCCAACGGCAGTACGTCGTTCCGGCATCTTAGGCCGACACAACGTGCCCTGCGCATAAGCACCTTGTAGTAACTCACCCGCACGAGGGACGAGCCCCGGCTGCTACTGCGTCCAGCCAGGTCCGGGCTGGTTCGGGTTCTGCGGCTGCGCCGGCTGCTGCTGCCAGCCCTGGCCCTGCGGGGGCTGCTGATGACCCGGCTGCTGCCAGCCCTGACCCGGCGGAGGCGCGGCGCCGGGGTGCTGCTGCGGCGCGTATCCCTGCGGGGGCTGCTGTTGCGGGACCTGCTGTTGCGGGGCGAAGCCCTGGCCCTGCTGGGTGCGGGCGATGTCCTCGGCGACGAGGGCCGAGAGGTGGAAGTACGCCTCACGCGTCTTGGGACGCATCATGTTGAGGTCGACCTCGGCGCCCGCCGCGAGGTGTTCGTCGAAGGGCACCACGACGACGCCGCGGCAGCGGGTCTCGAAGTGCGCGACGATGTCGTCGACCTTGATCATCTTACCGGTCTCGCGGACCCCGGAGATCACGGTGAGCGACCGCTGGACGAGGTCGGCGAAACCGTTCGCGGAAAGCCAGTCGAGGGTCGTCGAGGCGCTGCTCGCACCGTCCACGGACGGTGTGGAGATGATGATTAGCTGGTCGGCGAGGTCGAGGACTCCGCGCATCGCGCTGTAGAGCAGCCCGGTGCCCGAGTCGGTCAGGATGATCGGGTACTGCCTGCCCAGGACTTCGAGTGCGCTGCGGTAGTCCTGGTCGTTGAAGGTGGTCGAGACCGCCGGGTCGACGTCGTTGGCGATGATTTCGAGCCCCGACGGCGCCTGCGAGGTGAAGCGTCGGATGTCCATGTAGCTGTTCAGCTGCGGGATCGCCTGCACCAGGTCGCGGATGGTGGCGCCGGTCTCGCGGCGTACGCGTCGGCCCAGGGTGCCGGCGTCCGGGTTGGCGTCGATCGCCAGGATCTTGTCCTGGCGCTCGGAAGCGAGCGTGGCGCCGAGCGACATGGTCGTCGTGGTCTTGCCGACGCCGCCCTTGAGGCTGATCACCGCGATCCGGTAGCACGACATGACCGGCGTACGGATCAGCGCCAGCTTGCGCTGCCGCTCTTCCTCTTCCTTCTTGGCGCCGAGCTTGAAGCGGGACGGACCCGAGTTGTTCTTGCGGGCCTTGGGCTGGTTGCGCAGCAGCCGGTCGGAGGAGAGCTCGACGGCGGCGTTGTAGCCGAGCGGCGTGCCGGGCGCGGCCTGCTGCTGGGGAGCACCGGCCTGCGGACCTGCCGGGGCGGTCCAGCCCTGTGAGCCGTAGGCGGGGGGCTGCTGCTGGGGTGCCTGTTGTGGTGCCTGCTGCTGAGGTTGCTGCTGGTACTGAGGCGGTTGGGCCTGCGGCTGCTGCTGTGCCGGTGCCTGCGGGTGTGCGGCCTGCTGCGGCGGCACCGGCTGCGCGGGCTGCGGGTAGCCGTAACCTGCCTGCTGAGGCGGGTAGTTGTAGCCGGACTGCGGCTGCTGCGGAGGCTGCTGCTGCGGGTGTACGGGCTGCGGCTGCTGCATCGGCTGCGGCTGTGCGCCCTGCGGTGCCTGCTGCTGGGGCTGCTGCGGGTAGCCGGGTGCCGCCTGTCCGCCCTGCGCGGGGTAACCGGGGTGCTGCTGCGGCGCGGCCTGCTGCTGCGGCAGCGGCTGGGCCGCGCCGAAGGTGCCTTGCTGCGGGGGCTGGTGCTGCGGCTGCGGCTGCTGGGGGAAGGGCTGGGGGTAGCCGTATCCGGCGGCGTGTGCGGCTTGCGCGGCTGCGGCCTGCTGGTCGGGCTGTCCCGCTTGCTGCGGTACGCCCTGGACCGGCTGCTGGGGGTAGCCGTATCCGGCGGCGTGTGCGGCTTGCGCGGCTGCGGCCTGCTGGTCCGGCTGTCCTGCCTGCTGCGGTGCGCCCTGGACGGGCTGCTGCGCCTGCGGCTGCGCCGCAGGCTGGAAGCCCTGCGGCAGCGGGGGGAGTTCCTGGGAGGTCTGCGGCGCGGGATCACCCTGCGGCTGAACCTGCGCTGCCGGCTGCGGCTGGGAGGCAGCGGGCGCCACCGGGGCGGACGTGGCACCGGGCTCGCCACCGCCTTCGGCGTCGGCGTCGACTCCTGCGTCCGTCGCGGAGCTGGCGCCGGCCTCGCCGTCGCCGCCTGACGCGGTCTCGGAGTCGCCCGTCGCCGCCTCGTCGCCGTGCTCCGCCTCCTCCGCGTCGTCGTCCGCACCGCCGAACAGCGCTGCCGCCTCTGCGTCGGCGGCGGCGTAGTTGGGCTCGGGCGTCTGCTGAGCGGGGGCCGACCGCTGCTCGGGGACGTTCGTCTCCGGAGCGGCAGCCTGCGGCGCGTTGCCCTGGGCGTCGTCCTCGACCGGGCGCAGTACGGGGAAGCCCGGAGCCGGGGCCTGCACCTGGGGCGCGGCAGCCGGGGCGGGCTGCGCCGGTGCCTGTGGCTGGGGGTACCCGTAACCGCCGGACGGGTCCTGGCCGGGCTGCGGCGCTCCGGGGGCAGCCTGCTGCGGCGCGGCGGGCGCGGGCTGCTGGGGGTACCCGTAACCACCGGACGGGTCCTGGCCGGGAGCGGCCTGTTGCGGCGCGGGCTGCTGGGGATACCCGTACCCACCGGGCGCGCCTTGCTGGGGGTACCCGTACCCGACGGCCTGCTGGGGCGCGCCGGGCCCCGGCTGCTGCGGAAAGCCGTAGCCACCCGTGCCGTACTGATCCGCCTGAGGCTGAGGCGCGCCCTGCGCGTACGGCTGCGCCGGTGCCTGGCCCTGAGGCGCGGGCGGCCCCTGCTGGGCCGGGCCACCCTGCCCCAGCGGCGGACCGGTCGGCGGCGGGGGAGACGCTGGTCCGGCGTTCCCCTGGCCACCCTGCGCGGAGCCACCCCGCGTGCTGCTCTGGTCGTACCAGGCAGGAGGCTCGTAGACGATTTCGAACTCGCCGGTGAGATCCAGCTCGCGGTCGTCCCCGTCCGAGGACTGGCCGTCGCCGTGGTACTCGGACCGATCCCTGTTCACTGCTTTGCCTCCTGGTCAGCAACTGCTGCTGGCGTCGTCGCGGTCGGGCGGATGGGGTGGCGCGTCCTACGCGGCTGCGACGTTCACCGCATCACCAGAAGACTAATCTTTCGCCCCACGGTACGGAAAAGCGCCCTTGCGTGCGGGCCGGCTCCCATGTTCCCCCCGGCACCCCGCCCGCCCGACGCCCCGCCCACGACGCTCGGCGCGGCCCTCAGTCCAGTCGGCGGGCCATGCCGAGCAGACCCGTCTCCGCGTCCGTGGGCTCGGTCATGACGTACTTGCGGTGCTTGCGCGTGCACCACAGGGCGACGTTGTCGGAGAGCGTCGGCAGCATCTCGAGGTGCTCCGCCGGGATGCCGAGGGTCTCCCGTACGACCTCGGTCTCCTGGGGCGAGATGCGCTGGATCCCGACCAACTGCGCCTGCGCCAGCCAGCGGGGCGCGTGCTCGCCGACGAACGGCAGCACGGTCACCACGGCCTGCCACGGCAGCGAGGTCACGCGCCCGCGCGGCGGCCGTACACCGCAGTCGCGGATCAGCACCACCGGGCTGGAGACGGAAGGACCCTGCGCGGGCACACGGCCCACCGGATAGACCGTCATGCACTGCTGCCCGCCGCCCGCCGCCTGGGCGAGCTGCTGCCAGGCCTGCGGGCGTCCGGTCTCGACAGCCACGCGCGCACCCGTCGCGGCCGCGCGCAGCGCCAGTACCTGGGCGATCCACAGGCCGCCCACGACGACGACGTCGAAGGGGGTGGGGCGGGCCAGACCGAGCACCGCGGGCTGGGACTGCGTGTCGGTGCCGATGACGACGCCGTCGTCACCGATCGGCACGCTGATCGCCGCGATCTCCTCGGCGGTGACGACATGACGGTTACGGCGCGGGCCGCGCAGCCCGAACCCCGGACTGAAGATGCGCCGTTGCTGCTGGGGCGTCTCCGGCCGGATGATCGGGATCAGGCCGGTGTCGGTGGGCGAGGCCACGTGCGCCGGTGTGCGGGCGGGCTCCTGGCCGCGCTGCCCCGGATTCATGGTCGGCGTGGGGTAGGACATCAGTACGTACCTCCGAGCGGCAGGGTGGCGAGTGCTCCGGGGACCTGTTCCCGGTCGAGGCGCACGAGGCCGACCTTGGACGCGCTCGCGGCACGCTCCAACTCACGCCGGACCTGGCCGAGTTCGTTCTCGCCGCGGCCGGTGATGCGCACATGCCCGGTGACGGAGATGCCGCGGTTGCCGGCCTTGCTCAGGGTCATGCTGAACGTCGTGGCGAGTACGGGCAGCGAGGTGAACTGCGTGATGAGCCGCGGCAGTGCGACGCCGCCGTCCCCCAACTGCGGCCAGCGGGAGATCCAGTAGGTGGAGTGCCACCGGTCGTCGACCCGCCAGGTGCGCACCGACTCGACCGTACGCCGCTGAGCCGGCCGCCCGTCCTGACCCTGCTGGCCGTGCTGCGCGTTGGCCCGCGGGTTGAGGCAGCTCGACGTCGCGAGCGCCTGTACGAGCTCGTTCTCATCCAGGATGGTCGCCTCGAAGCCGGCTCCGGCCAGCCTGCTCGCCAGTTGGTCCGCCACGCGCAGCAGCGCGCGCTGGGTGCCGGGGACGCCGTCGCCGCGCGCCTCCACCGCCTCGGGGCACAGCTCCGGGTCGAGCTTGAGGGCGACCCAGGTGAGCCGGAGCGCGGGAGAACCGGCCTGGGCCTGGAGCGGTCCGTACGACCGTGCGGCGACGGACTGCTGGGGCAGATGCGGCGCGGGCGCCGGCTGGGTGTGCTGCACGACCTGCGCGGAGGCGAGCTTGATGCCGTCGACCTCAAGGGCGTCCTGGATCAGCTGCAGCGGCAGCTGCCGCCCGGCGAACGCGGGACGCAGCGGCTCGTCGCCCGGCTGCACGAAGAGCACAGCCGTCAGGAAGGACCCGTCGCCGATCATGCCGATCGAACGGTCGTCACGGGAG
Organism: Streptomyces flavidovirens DSM 40150; assembly: GCF_000429085.1. GTDB lineage: Bacteria > Actinomycetota > Actinomycetes > Streptomycetales > Streptomycetaceae > Streptomyces > Streptomyces flavidovirens. The sequence continues at coordinate 31,001 of NZ_AUBE01000028.1, forward strand.
ACGAAGGTGTACGTCCGCAGCGCCGGGTCGCACTCCACGGTCGGGGCCAGCATCGGGTCCGTACCGGGCGGGACGGGCAGCTTGGCCTCGCGTCGGCGGCGCTTGAGGGCGCGCGTCGTCTCGTACCACTCGGGCAGCGGCCGGTGGTGTCGGCGCAGGATCGCCAGGAGTAGCAGCAGCGCGGCCACGGCACCCGCCGGGGCGAGCAGCCAGCGCTCGGAGGTGGCCCAGGCGGCCAGCATGACGGCCGCCGCCAGCTCGACCAGAATGAGCTGCTGAAGCCGCAGCGGACCCAGGCCGCCGGGGTGCGGCAGCGTGCGCGGCGCCGCGGAGTTGCCGGTGGCCGCGGGAGCCGGGGCCGGCGCGGCTCTGCGGCCGCGTCCCGGTTGCTGCGGTGCGCGGCGTCCGCGCCGAGTGCTCGTAGCGCTGGTCATCCCCCGGGACATCCCTTTCGCGAAGTGGTGGCCGTCGTCGGCGCGGATCCGGTTGCGCGGATCTCAGCGACGGGGCCAGGGGCCACAATTGCCCACGTCAGTTGTGCGAGTGGTCACGGTACCCGTTGATGAACACGGGGCGACACAGGTGCCGGGCTACGAACATGGCACAGGCCTGTGAAGATGCGACGGGGACCGCACACCTGGTGGATCACCGTCGCGCGGCGCAGTGCATAGTAGGTGGCCTGTTCGGCAGAAGCAGTCTTCACGTATACGCACGACTACGCACGACCAAACGGGAGAGCCAGGACCATGGCAACGCGTCGGGATGAGCTCGCCGCCTATACGTTCGCTCGCAAGCGCACTGTCGCTGCGTTCCTGGCACCTTCGCCCGGAGGTTCCGACGAAGGTGCGCCGCGTCCTATTCGTACAGTAATGCCCAGCTTGGCGGTGGGTGTTGTCCTGGTGATCGGCTTCATCGCCTGGGGTGTGATCAAGCCCTCGGCGCCCAAGGGCTGGAACACCCCCGGCCAGCACATCATCGTCGACAGCGATTCGACGACGCGCTACGTCGTGATCCCCGACAAGGGCGAGGGCGGCAAGAAGGTCGCGACGCTGCACCCGGTCCTCAACTACGCCTCCGCCAAGCTCCTTCTGGACAAGGGCAAGGGCACCGTCATCGAGGTCCCCGGCAAGGAGATCGACAAGAGCGGCATCCCGCACGGCGCGACCCTCGGCATCCCGTACGCCCCCGACCGGCTGCCCACCAAGGAGGACGCCGAGAGGCCGAAGACCTGGGCGGTCTGCGAGCGCCCGGCGCGCGGCTCCAACACGTCGATCGACCGTGCCGTCTTCGTCCTCAACGACAAGGACGCGAAGTCGGTCTCGAACACGGGGAAGGTCGACGAGCGAGAGGCGCTGTACGTCGTCGACACCAAGACGAAGCTGGAATACCTGATCGACGGCAAGGGCAACGCGTTCCTGCTGGGCGGCACATCGGGTCTCGACGACACCGAGATGGAGCAGCTGAAGGCCGCGGTCATCGGCACCGCGCCCGAGCCGCAGCCGGTGAGCACGGAGTGGCTGCGGACCTTCATCCTGCGCGGCGCCATTACGTTCCCGACCGTGCCGGACGTCGGCACGCAGACGGGGGTCGAAGGGCTTCCCGCCGAGGCGGGGACGGTGGGCCGGATCCTCAAGGCGCAGGACGCCCAAGGGGACCAGTACTACGTCGTACTGAAGGACCAGGTCGCGGCCATCACGCCGTTCGTCGCCAATCTGCTCAAGCACTCGCCGTCCGCCGAGGTGGCGTACGGAACCGGCGACCCCACCTACATCGAGGCCAACACCTCGGACATCATCGAAGCCAACCGGGGCGCGGCGAAGAGGTTCTACGCGGACAAGGGCTGGCCGCAGACCGTCCCGCAGCAGGCCAACCCGGAGGCGACGGCGGCCAGTGCGGCCCGGAACACCTCGTGCAGCGTCTACAGCGGCACGCTCGGACCGGACAACAAGCCGAAGCTCGCCGCCTGGGCAGGGACGGCGTACCCCAAGAAGGTCATCGCCGACTCGCTGAACGCGTACGTCTCTTCGGGCTCGGGGCTGCTCTTCCAGGAGGTCACCGGCTCGGCGCAGGGCGGCGGGGCGACGTACCTGCTGACGGACACGGGCCTGCGGTACTCGCTGCCGTCGAACAACGACAGCGCGGCGGACAAGAAAGGCAACGGGTCCTCGTCCTCGTCGGAGGGGGAGGCGAGCGAGACGGACAAGGCACGCACCCGGCTGGGATACGAGAAGCTCGTGAACGCCGCGGTCGTGCCCCAGTCGTGGGCGGAGTTCATCCCGAAGGGCCCCACGCTCGACACCACCAGCGCGGCGCAGCCACAGAGCCAGTGAGCCCAACAGCAGCAAGACCGCCGGGACTTGGGCGTAATCGATCACAGTGTCGTCGCGCATGTGTGTGAAGTCTGTAACTGATAACCGCTACATGTGGATGTGCGACGGACGGACGATAGAGTGCTTGCAGCGCTCATTGATGTGACGCTTATCCGGGGAGTGGCACAGGCTTCCCGGACCATCAACGACATGGGGGAAGGTTCACCATGGCCGGGCAGTTTCGGGTAACAGAAGATGAGCTGACCAGGCTCTCGGGCCAGATCACCACGGTGAATGGTCAGATTCAGGGCGAGATCCGCCGTCTCAGCGGAGTGATCGACCAGGTCGCGGGCGGCTGGCAGGGCCAGGCGGCCAAGTCGTACCACGAGCTCCAGAACAGGTGGAACGAAGAGGCGAAGAGGATGAGCGAGATCCTCGAAGGCATCAAGGAAGCCGTGGACTCCACGCGGAGCAACTACACCGCGTCGGAAGAGCAGCAGAACGCTGAAGTCAGCAAGATCATGTCCGACTTCGGCTGATCCACTCACTCCCCGCCTCCTCAAGACTTCTTCCTGAAAGGGAGCAACGATGTCGATTCTCGTCAATTACGCCACCATCACCAACGCGTCCACGGACGTGAAGAACACCGCCGGCCGCATCAAGCAGCAGCTCGACGACGTCGAGGCCGCTGTCCGGCGCGTCGCCACCACCTGGGAGGGTGAGGCGCAGGAGGGTTACCAGCGCCGGCAGCGCGACTGGGACAAGACCGCCGCCTCCCTGCACCAGACGCTGATGAAGATCGCCGCGGCGCTGCAGAGCTCGGCCGAGAACTACCAGGCCACTGAGAAGAGCAACGCCAACACCTGGGGCTGAACCAACCCGAGGTGAGACGAGATGGGCCGGCCCGGCCGACGCCATGGCGTCAGCTGGGCCGCCCCACTTCTGCACCACCCAAAGCCACAACTAGCGCAACAACTAGACCTTCGACGAAGCAAGAAAGCCTGGGGAGCCTGAAAATGGGGGTCCTGACACCCCGTCCGCGTACGCGCACGAGTGGAACCCGCGCACTGCAGCGGGCATTTGGCGTTCTCGCGGTAACCGGGGTGTGTCTCACGACCGCCCCGCCGGCAGTAGCGACAGACACTCCCGCTCACCCAACCCGCCTGGCAGACGCCGACAAGCCGTCCTTCGGGCTGTCCTCCAGCTCCGAGTGCACCTTCGGCGGCGAGATCATAAAGTCCACGCCGTGGTCGCTCCAGCGCGTACTCCTGGACCAACTGCGCGCGCAGGCGACGGGCAAGAACGTCACGGTCGCCGTGATCGACACCGGCGTCGACGACTCGAACCCGCAGCTGCGCGGCGCCATGGCCCCGGGCAGTAAGAGTTACGTCGGCGGCGACGGCACGGACGACATCGAGGGTCACGGCACCCGGGTGGCCGGCATCATCGCGGCCCGCGAGATCCCGGACACCGGCTTCGCGGGCATAGCCCCGAAAGCCAAGATCCTTTCCCTCCGCTACACGGGCGGGGAGGAGAAGCAGGGCGACTCGGGGACGATGTCCGCAGCGATCAAGGACGCGGTCGCCAAGGGCGCGGAAATCATCAACATCTCGTCGGACACGGCGAACAAGAAAGACAACCCGACGCTGCGCAACACCGTGGCGGAGGCCGTGCAGGACGGCGCCCTGATCATCGCGGCCTCCGGCAACGACGGCGCCAACGGCAAGTCCGCGAACACCTACCCGGCGTCGTACCCCGGGGTCCTGGCGGTGGCGGCCTCGGACCGTAACGACGAGCGAGCCTTCTTCTCGCAGGCGGGGGACTTCGTGGACGTGGCGGCCCCGGGCGTCGGCATGGTGTCGACCGTCCCCAAGGGCGGCCAGTGCGCCGCGGACGGCACGAGCTTCGCGGCCCCGTACGTGGCGGGCGTAGCGGCGCTGCTGAAGGAAAAGCACCCTGACTGGACGGCGGCCCAGATCACCACCCGCCTCCAGGAATCCGCCAACCGCCCCGGCCGCGGCCCGAACCGCTACCTGGGCTGGGGCGTAGTGGACCCAGTAGCCGCCCTCGCGGACGACTCCGAGCCAGGCACCCGCCCCCAACCGGACCCACCGGTTGCCCAGGGCACGGGCGAGGTCATCCCCATGGCAGTAACGATGGGCGAGACGGAAGCGGAGCAGGAACGCCGGGTCGCGATGTACGTGGTGGGCGCGGGCTTGCTCCTGGTACTCGTGGCGAGCGGCAGCGGCGTAGCGGTACGCGACTGGCGGAACAAGCGCGCCAGGCAGTCAGGTTAAGAAAAACAGGGGAGAGGACAACGGGGTATGAGCAACGGAATGCGGGTCGATCTGAGCGCGCTGGATGAGGTCATCCGGAAGCTGCTGGGTCTTCTTGGCGACATGGAGTCGGCCAAGACCAAGGCGAAGTACGAGACGAACATCCCCAGCAGTGCCTTTGGCAGTGAGAAGTTCCTGGAGTCGAACGCGCTGCACGCGGCTCATGAAGAAGAGAAGGTCCGGATCGAAAACATCATCCGGGGACTTCACGACCTGATCGAGAAGTTCGGCACGAGCGCGTCGAAGGTCAAGGACAAGTACGCCGAGCAGGAGCTCGCGGTCGAGAAGAACATGGGTGGCGGCTCTGGTGGGCCCAAGGGCGCAGCTTTCTAAACGACTTACAGGCATCGGCGACTGACGGAGGGGATGTTCGAAGATGGCATACGGTTACCACCCCACACCAGAACAGATCAAGGCACAGCAGGAAGCGCGAGAGCAGCGCATCCAGGAGAAGCACGACCAGCTGCTCGAGGAGCAGCCCGACGGCGGCAAGGGCGGGCCGGATCGCAGTCAGATCGACACGCCCCTGATGAACCTGGGCATCCCTGCCCTTCGCGACATGATCATGAACGCGGATCCGGACCGGATCTATGAGGTCAGTCAGCACTGGAAGCAGGTGCACAACATCCTCTCCGGAGGAGACGGCAGCGGCGGCGGCGTTGACTCGGTCTCGGCAAAGGACAGCGTTGCCGGCATGCTGCAGACGGCTGTCGACAACGTTCTGGAGCACTGGGAAGGCGAGGCGGCCCAGGCGTTCCAGCGCGAGGCGGCGAAGCTCTCTCAGCGCGTCAGGAATGGCGCTGCTTGGGCAAACCGCAACGCGCAGATGATGGACGCTGCACAGAAGGACCTGCGCGCTTCCAGGGAGAAAATGCGGGACATCAAGGAGCCGTCCGGCTGGGACAGGGCCTGGGACAAGGCCTTCGACGATGAGCGGAACGACGCTCGACTGCTCGAAGACATCAAGAACGGCGCCAGCACGGAAGCTGCGGCGAAGGCGAACGCGGACTCGCTGTCGCTGGGTAAGCAGAAGCAGCTCGAGGCTGTCGCGGTGATGGAGCAGCTGGCAGTCAACTACAAGGCGTACGCGGCGACGCCTCGCGTCCATGACTCCCAGGACCCTTACTCGCCTCCGAGCCCGAACAACATCCCGATGCCGCCGCCGATTGCAATGCCGAATCCTTCGGGTAGCGGCCGCCCAGGTGCGCCGGGTGCAGCCCCCAAGCCGTGGAGCGCTGGCGGCACCAGCAAGATCGGCGCAGCCCCCCCAATTCCGCGTCCCCAGGGCATCACTGGCGGCACACCTCTGCCGCCCACTACCGGAACAAACGTGGACAGCATTAAGCCCGGGCTGACTGGACCGGGTCTTAGCCCTGGCCCCGTCGGTGGCGGTGGTGGTGGCGGCGGTGCTGGTGCTCTGCCAGGTGGCGGCATTGCTCCCATCGCAGGACCCGGTCTCAGCGGTGGTGGCCGCAGCGGCGTCGGCGGTCCGGGACGAGGAGGCATCGCACCTGCGGGCCGCAGCGGCCTCGGAACCCCCGGCGGCCGTGCCGGCCTGGGCGGCGGCCCCGGTGGTGCCGCAGCTGGGCGTGGTACAGGAGGCCGACCCGGCATGGGCGGCATGGGCGGCATGGGCGGCGGCGCCGGAGCCGGCGCGGCCGGCCGAGGCAGCGCTGCAGCGGGTGGCCGAGGAGCCCTCGCAAAGGCTCGCGGCGGCGTAGTGGGTGCGGCCAAGGCGCCTACAGGCAAGGGCACAGCTGCAGGTGCGGGCCTGCACGGCAGTCGCGGTGGCTCACAGCGCGGCGCCATGGCGGGCGGTATGGCCGGTGGCATGGGCCGAGGCAACGGCAGGCGATCCGAGGAAGAGAACAGCCGGGGCGAGCGTCCCGACTACCTGGTCGAGGACGAAGAGACCTGGGTGTCGGAAGAGGACCGCAAGCGCAACGTGCCGCGCAACATCGAGTAGGCACACGAGCGGTCCGGGTGGCATGCTGCCGACGGTTCGCTTATGCAGGCTGGCGTAACCAGTCGTAGTTGAGTGAGGAGCAAGGAATGGGTGTCAAGCGAGTCTGGTCCACGACAGGAGTCTTGGCGCTGACAGGAGCCTTGCTCCTCACTTCAGCCCCCTTGGCGTCAGCAGATTCCATCAGGGATCAGCAGTGGCCGCTTCGGGTGTTCGATGCTCAGAGGGTATGGAAGACATCTCAAGGCGAAGGAGTGACTGTTGCTGTGGTCGACTCCGGCGTGGATGCTAGTCATCCAGACCTGACCGGGCAGGTGCTGCCAGGGAAGGACTTCTCGAGGGACAGCTCAGATCCTCACCAAGATGACGATGGTCATGGCACCGGCATGGCAAGCTTGATTGCAGGGCACGGCCATGGGCCGAACAACGGATCTGGTGTGATGGGTTTGGCGCCAAAGGCCAAAATCTTGCCGGTGAAGGCTGATGCTGGCAAGGACATGGATACGACGTGGCCTAGTGGAATTCGCTATGCCGTAGACCAAGGCGCCAAGGTAATCAACCTGTCCTTCAATGACGACGGCGCCTATCCAGGATCAAAAGCTGCAGCAGCGATTGCATATGCGCAACAGCATGATGTCGTAGTCATCGCGGGAGCCGGTAACGATGGAGGTAGCGTCAAGTATCCGGCGGCGCTACCAGGAGTAGTGGCTGTGACTGCGATCGATGAGTCGTTGAAGTTCTGGAATGACTCGAATAGCGGCAAGGGTGTGATTCTTGCTGCTCCAGGGGAGAAAATCCTAAGTGCAGACCCTACTCGCTCTGGTGGATACGCTGTAGCAAACGGCACTTCCGATGCAACCGCCTACGTCTCCGCCATCGCAGCCCTAGTTCGCTCCAAGTACCCCGACCTCACAGCAGGTCAGGTCATCAACCGTCTGATCAAGTCGGCCTCATTCCTCGAGAACAAGGTCAGTGAGGTTCCCGACCGGCAGTACGGCTACGGCATCGCCCGTCCTGGTTCGGCTCTCACAATGGACATCCCCAAGGGCCCCAAGGAGGGCCCCCTTCCGCAGGCTCCGTCCTCCACGTCAACGAACTCCGGTAAGGCATCCGAGGGCGACGGCAGTTCGACGAACAACCAGGCGAAGAAGAAGTCTTCCTCCACCGGCATCCTCGCTATCGCCGGCATCGCAGCCGTAGTCGTAATCGGCGGCATCGTCTTCGCAATAATCCGCAGCCGTCGCAACCGCGGCAACGGTGGTGGACCCTACGGAGGCCAAGGCGGTAGCCCCGGCGGCACCTCAGCGCAGACCGCGAACTACGCGCCGTACCCCGCCGCTCCGACGTCCCATAACCCTGGCAGCCCCAACCCTTACCAGCAACCGTAGAGCTGGGCGAAGGCACGAACAATGCCTATGTGGTACTCGACCGTCTCGGCCAACACACGGGCGCGGTCGTGACTCCCCATGCGGCGACATCGCTCAGCGTCGCAAGTGGCGACCGACCACGTGGCCGGCCTGGCTGCCGGCGAACATGTGGCAAGCAGTACTGAACTACTCCCTGGGGACGCGGACGACGCGGGCAGTCGTCCGCGTCCCCCTTTTTGTGTGCATCCCCACCAGGCTCCCTCTGCGTATCCCAGCCCATCTTCGCTCTCAAACGCCGGAGCTCTCAGGCGTGACTCAGTTCCGGAGCCAATAGGACAAGACCATGTCCTGCGCTGCGGGTTGATCGTTAAGACCGTCGTACGAGTGGGTTGGAGCCGGGGTCGCAAGCTGCGCTCCCACCCGGTCTCAGGGACACGGTCGACAGGTGGGCGCGCGCGTTCTCCGCTGCGTGGGCCCCGCCGATATGAATGAGGGCCTCAAGTGGCTGACGATGCGCCATTTTACGCACAGGACGCAGGCAGGAATCTCGCTCGCAGGTTTGAGATGCAAGCATACGATTTACGGGCGCACCTCAAAAAATTTATCCAGGAAACTGGAGAAGAGGCCATCTCTGACGGTTTCGGCTTCCTGACGGAGTCGGACGAGTTGAGGACCGCCTACATCGAATACTCCACGGATGCCGCCGACGCCATGAAGCGGGTTCACCAGTATCTGGATGCTGTCGCTGATGCCCTGAGGAAAGTGAACCGCGACACCGAGATCACCGACGAGGACGTTTCGGTGCTTTTCGGGGCTAATCGCGACGGGGGTAAGAGGTGAGTGGAAACGAATCTGTCGGTGAGGAGCTCGTAGAACTCGGCATCGAGCTCGTCAATCCGGGAGGCAGGCCCGAGGAGCTCCGGCAGGCTGCCAAGGCGTGGCGCCGGCTGCAATCCGAGGTCGCGGGCGCCGATGGCTTGCTCAAGGCTCTCGACAGGAATGTCGAGGACGTGGTCGGGGACACCTGGCGTGGCCCTGCCGCCGAAGCGTTCAAACAGCATTGGCGTGAGGTCAGGGCGGCGGTCGAAAAGTCGACGGCACAGTATGACGAAATCGCCAGACAGCTCGAGGAAGCCGCCGACTCGATCGATCAGGTCAACTCAGAGATTCACGATATCTACATCGAAATCGGCGTCTCGATCGGCGTTGGCGTAGCTCTGTCCTTCGTGACGCTCGGCCTCGGAAGCGCCGCCGCGGCGACGAACGTCGCCAGGCTGGCCGGTCAAGCTATCAGCCACTCCGAGCGCCTGGGCCGGCTGTTGAGTCGCATCGCCGCCGCCATGCGTGCGTACCAGCGATCGGCGAAGCTGACCAAGCTGCTCGTCGACTCCGGCATCAACTGGGCAGGGAACACCTTCACCACGGTCGCCAGTGCGGCCGCAACAGGAGAAGCAGTTGATGGTGAGGACCTTTGTGAAGCGGCCTGGCAGGGTGGCGTTTCATCACTCGCCGGTACGCCGCTGGGGATGGCCGGGGCGGGAGGGGCGACGGCCTTGCTACGGAACCGTGGCGTAAGCCAACTGGGAATGCGGGCCTCGGAAAACGCGGCGGGTGGGGTAGTAGGGAACGTCACAGGTGGAGTCGCCATTGACGGAGTCTCCAGGGCCACGGGAAGCGAGAAGCCGCAGTGGTTGAAGAACGCCGTGGTCAATGCCGCAGGAGGTGGCGTCGGCGGCATCGGCGGAGTGGGCATCGGAGCGAGGGCCCACCACCGGCTGCAGGCGGCGGGCAGCCCGGCCGTCCCCCCGGCGACTCCCGATACAGCGCGGCCGTCTGGGAGCGGCCACCAAGAAGGGGGTGGCCCGCGCTCCGCAGCCGACTCGCGGTCGGGTGGAGACGGTGGGCCTCCCGCGAGGCGGCCTTCACCTCGACAGCGCGACATCAGGGACGACTTCGGATGAGTGGCGAGCGCGCAATCCGCCGGTCGCAGGCACCAGCAGGTGCGACGGAGGGCGGGCACGCGCGTTGATCACGATTCCTGCACGCAGGGCACACAGGGCGGGCGTGTTTGCTTTGGCGCACACCATAGGGTGTTGTGTGCCCAACGGGGAGGGCTTGTCCGGCGAACGCTGTGTTGCTTCGTGCAAGTTGGCAAGTTGGCGAGTTGGCGAGCACAACTTCGTCGCACGTGGTTCGGAACATCAATGCCGTCGCGTGCGGACGGGTGGAGTGACTCGTGCCTCTCCCGGAAGTATCGCGCGAGAGGGAGAAGATGACCTACCCGACGCCGCCCGGAGGCCCGGGCAGCGCCAGCAACCCGTACGGGCAGCCGCCGCCCCAGCACGGTGGCTGGCAGCAACACCATCCGCAGCACGGACCGATACACACACCGCACGTACCGGCCACTCCTCCAGGGGTATGGCCCATAGGCCCTCCCGGTTCGCCGCCTGCGCCTCCGCCTCCGCCTCCTTCAGGAGGGCGTACTGTCCGCGCGGTCTTCGGTGTTCTGCTCGCTCTGGTCGGCACCATCGCGCTCTTGGGCGGCGGCGCTGTCGCAATGCACGCGTACAACAACAGCCGCCAGACGATCGCCAATCCTGCCTACGGGCCTGTGCTGTGGCGAGACGAGCCCGCCGACGAGCTCTTCCCCGACCACCTCGGCAGGAGGGACGGCGGGGCCGGCGACGTCACGAAGCCCGAGAACGCAAGCTGGCACCGGCTCGGCATTTCGCCCGACACGTCATGCGACAAGGGGCTGACCGCCACTGTCAAAAGGGCCGCGAACCGGCTCGGATGCAAAGCGGTGCTGCGTGCCACATACGTCGATCCGACGGGGAACACGGTCGCGACAGTCGTGCTCATTGTTCTCCCCGAGGGCGAGTCGAAGAAGAAGGAACTGGAAGATTTCTTTCTCGCGCAGGACGGGCAGGCGGCGACGGTGAATCCACTGCCGGTGCCTGGCACTCTCGCGGCCGGTTTCAAGCCGGACAGGCGCAATGGTGCGGCGCTCCGGCAGACGGGCGGTGAAAACCTTCCCTACGCCATCGCGGCGACCACGGGAGCGGCTGATGGGCGAGTCGCCGGAGACCTGCCGGACGCGTCTGACATCGACGTAACGTTGGACCGAGAGTCCTGGCACGGTGTAGCGGGCAATGTCGTGGAGCTGCTGAAAGCCCACATCGACGAACTGCAGATGGCGGGGGCGAGCGCATGAGATTCCGGCACGTAAGGCCGACAGCGGTCGCACTGGCATTGAGCGGACTCCTGTACGCCCTGGCCCCCGCGCCTGCTGCAGCGGCGGCCGAAGCAGCGCCTCGCGGGTGGGAAGCGGATGCGCTCGGCCTTTCGGCGGCCCACCGGGCGAGCCGGGGCGCGGGCGTCACTGTCGCTGTTCTCGACAGTGGGGTGGCGGCCGATCACCCTGGCCTGAAAGGGAAAGTGACCACTGGGCCCGACTTCTACGCGGACGGTCTCGACCCAGCGAGCCCCCGGTGGGGCAAGCACGGTACGGCCATGGCCTCGGATGTCCTCAAAGTCGCCCCGCAGGCCAAGATTCTCTCCGTCAGGGTGATCGACGACTCCAAGGAGGGCGACAAGCAGCGCGGAGAGGGCCTGGAGCCGATTGCGGACGGCATCAGGTATGCGGTTGACCATGGTGCCGACGTGATCTCGCTGTCCCTGGGAAGTGCTGACTTCACCACGTACTCCAACTACGACGCGGAAGCGGTCGGTTACGCGGTGAGCCATGGGGTGACCGTCGTGGCGGGGGCCGGCAACAGCGGGGATCACTCCTCCAACGGTGCCTTCCCCGCGGGCTATGCGAGCACGATCGCCGTCGCCGCCACGCAGCAGGGCGGCGGCCGGGCGGAGTTCTCGACCGTACGCACGCACAACTCGGTCGCCGCGCCGGGCGTGGGCATCATCAGCGCCACGAAGGAGGGTGGCTACCGGGCCATCAACGGCAGCTCACCGGCGACTGCCCTGGCGGCCGGTGTCGTAGCGCTGATGCGTGCCCACAACCCGAAGCTCACGCCCGGGCAGATCCGCACGATCCTGACGCGCACTGCTCACCACCCGCCGGGCGGGCGCGACGCCCACGTCGGATATGGACAGATCGATGCCGCTGCCGCCGTGAAGGCCGCAGCCTCACCGCCGACGGACAAGGCCGGGGTGGTGAAGTACCAGGGCAAGGAGCATTTGGCTGATCCGACCGGTACGTCGAAGTCCACCACCCAGCCCATGGAGCAGGGGGTATGGCTGACCGGCTTGGGCGTCGCGGGGGTGGGACTGGTGATGCTGATCGGCGGAGCGGTCCTGGCCATGGCACGGCGCAGGGCCGGAGCCACAGTCGGAGCAGGGCCGACGGGCATGGCGCCACCTCCGGGGCACTTCCCCACCTGAGCGCAGCCAAAGCCGCGGTCACAAGTTCTCCACGGAACCAGCCGCCGGTGTCTGCGACCTCGGGATCGCGAGGGCATAAGGTGTTGTGTGACTTATGGGGAGGGTGTTGCCGGAGGGGCTGACGTCCGCTTCGCCGGCAATTTGAGGGTGAGTGTTGCCCGTCCAGCACCCCTGCGAAACTTTCTCGGGAGCCTCCAGAAAGTCTGCACGCCAGCCGGACCGCCGAGTCGACCGGAGGTTGCCTTTCGCGGTGATCCTTGAGGCCCGCTCCGAGAGTCGCCTGTTCGTGATGAGTCGGTACTTGATGAGGGAGAACTCCGGTCCATGGGGGATCAGTTCAAGACAGATACGGATCAGCTGGGGGAGTTCCTCAAGACTCTCGAGGGTTGCGTCCGGGATCTCAATGAGGCGCGTTCCGCTCTCGAGCACGTCCGTGCCGACCAGATCGGGACGAGTCGGCTCGATGAGGCGTGTGACGGATTCCAGGAGCGTTGGAAGCACGGATCTGAGCAGACCAAGAAGATGATCGAAGCCGTCAGTGAAGGCGTGAAGTCCAACAAGAAGGGTTACGAGGAAGTCGAGGAAGCACTGGAGAAGGTGCTCAATCAGATGGCGAAGAACACCTCGGGCAAAGGGGCCTCGAAGTAATGGCGGCCAACCCCTACCCCAATCTCGGCTGGAACCCCGTACCCGGCATCCCCACAGAAGTGACCTCGCTGCAACGGAAGGTCGCCTCGGCGGCGACCGCGTTGGACACCTGCCACAAACAGCTCCAGAAGCTGCTCGGCGAGAGCAGTTACTGGCAGGGTGATGCGGCAGAGCAGTTCCGCAAGGCCATCGACGGCGATCTGCCGACCTACATTAAGAACGCCGCGCACTCTCTGCAGAAGGCATCGAACCAGCTGAAGAACTGGGACGGCCACCTGACGTCTAACCGCGAACTGGCGCAGAAATACGACGCTGACGCGGGGGAGAAGAAGTCGGCAGCCGCGAAGGCCAAGGGAGCGTACGAGCAAGCAGGGCAGCACCCGGACCTGAAGCTTGCCGGCCAGCAGTTCCCCAGCGAGGCCGAGGCCGACGCGGCGACGGCGCGGCTGCGGGCGGCCGAGAAGAGCATGAACGAGGCGGCCGCATCGCTGGAGAAGGCCAACGCGGCGTACAACGATGTCACCAGCAAGGCCAAGGAGCTGGAGACTCAGCACGCAGATCAGGCGGAGATCGTCGCCAAGGCGCTCGATGGTGCCACGGACAAGCTGGCGCCCAAGGAGCCGGGTTTCTGGAGCAAAGTCGGGGACATCATCAGTGGCACCTGGGACTTCCTCAAGAAGCACGCGGGAACGATCGGTGCTATCGCCGGGCTGCTGGCCCTTTTCCCCACCCCCCTTGCGCCGCTCTTCGCCGGCATCGCGATCGGCGCCAGCGCGCTCTCCATGGGCAAAAACCTCTCCGACGGAAAATTCCGTGGAGATTTGATGTTCCAGGGGAGCGGCATGGACGCTTTCTCTGCTTGGGCCTCCATTGGCGGTGACGTCCTCGGAATGGTTCCGGGCGCGAGGCTTGTGGGCGCGACAGCCAGAGAGATCGGCGATGGACTGCAGATGGCCAGAAGCATGAACGTGTCTCCGACCATGGTCGAAAAGGTGACCGAGTTCGGCAGAGAGTTCGGCACGGGCTACATGACGGCTGCCAGGGAGGGGTCCTACGGCATGTGGCAGGCTGCCGGCGAGAGTGCCAGGGGCTCCGCCAGGCTCATGGGCGACATCACCGCCAACGGTCTCAACGTCGCGGCGAACAGCGTGACGTCGATGGAAGAAGAAGGCATGCTGTCGAAGGAAGGGGCGTCTCACAACGCCGCTGAGGACACCAAGGCCGCTGTCGGAGCGTATGGTCTCGCCAGGCTGCGCGGTGTCCTGTGACGGAGCCGAAGCCGGATTTCTGGTATCTGATTCCGCACGGCTACGTTCCGCTGGATCTGAACCCCCCGCTCGAGCAGATCGAATCCCTTGTCCGGCAGGTACTCAGCCTGCCCGATGAACAGCGTGACCGCGCGGAGCGCGTCTTGCGCTTCTACACCGGCATCATTACCTCGATGAACGCGCAGGACGTGCGGGTTTGCCTGTTCGGCATGCATCCGGATGATCAGGGCGACCCCACCTTTTCGGTGGTCACGTTCTCGACGGTCCAGGCATCCGGCGGCCACGCGAAGCTGGTCATTGCCGGTATGGCGGGAACCGCTGCCGACTCACCGGAAGAGGGCCTGCGCCCGCTGGAGCTGCCTGCCGGCCTGGGCCTGCTCACCGAGGAGATGCGAAGCATGCCTGCACCGGGGCCCCCGCCCGAGGGCAGCGACGACCCTCCCGTCGAGACCGTGTGGCAGGGTACGGTCGCGCTTACCTGCCCCGGCAACTCCGACATCCTCGTGCTCCAGATGGTGACGCCTGCTGTCGATCTCGCCGATCACTACCGGGACATACTGATCGGTGTCGCACACACTGTCTCGTTCACAGACCCGTCGCTTCCGGAAACGGCGGGGGATGCCACGGACGGGGACCCGGAACCGGGATCCGTGGCTGCGATGGTGAGGAGCGACTTCGGATGACAGACCAGCCGGTGGCCCCGGACGTCGAACAGGTACTGAAGTCCGGCTATCGCCAGCTCTACAGGCTTCTAGCTGCACGTATCACCGTCATAGCGGTACTGGTCGGTGTGCCGATCTGGTTGAACAGGTCCGGCGCCGAAGCAACGTTCTTCCTGGCCCTGCCTCTCGTCGCCGCGATGGTCTTCTTCGTGCTGACGGTCTACCGCATCAGGTGCGGAGTGCGTCTCGTGCAGTGTGCGAGGGTGCTGCGCCACTATCCGCTCGAGTTTCACACCCGGGTGGTGAAGAAGAGCGTGCTTCACGCCGAATATGCCGACGTGTACACGCTCCGGATCTCGACTCGGGGTGAAAGCGGCGCTGCCACCATGCTGGCCATCAACGCTGCGGGAAAGCGCCGCTGGCCGGGAGGTGTGGAGAACGGCGCATGGTTCGCGGGCGACTTCCCTTTCGGCGGCGTACTGGTGGTGCCCGGCAACGAAACGTTGCTGTTTCTCAACCCTGAGGACTGGGAGAAGTCAGCCAAGAGGCGCGCCGAGGCCGGCGCCGAACGTATCGCACGCGCGGAGCGGGCGGGGCTCGACAAGAGGAATTGGAAGCAGCCCATCATGTGGTACGGCGGATGACCGCTGTAGCGCGTCAACGGCACCGGGTGGCCGAACACTGTTGAGGGCATGGAGAGCCAACTCTGAAGCATGGTCCGTCGCTTGACGGGAGATACTGGGGGACCACAGGTGAGGAGAAGAGAGATGGCCCAGCAACCCCGGAACCCCCAGGGACCCGGCCCCGACCGCGGCGTGTGGGACGAAGCGCTCGAGCCCGAGCAGGTCCGCTCCCTGAACTCCGCGCTGCGCAAGCTCGCCGACGGTGGCGGCGGGAGCAAGGAACTGCAGGACACGGCGAAGAAAATGCTCTCGGGCCGCCTGCCCTTGCGTGAGGTTCTGGACGACCCGTCGGCTGCCCGTGCCCTGGGCAGCGGCCTGGCGTCCCTGCGGGGCCAGTGGGAGTCGCTCTCCGAGGAAGAGCGCGAACAGATCAGGCTCGGTGAGGTGCCTCCGGACGGCACCGGTGCCCCTTCGGACCCGAATGAGCCCCGGCGCCCGGCGGGCCAGCCTTCCGAGCCGCGGAAGAAGGGACCGGCGCGGCACAGCGGTGGCTTCTCGTTGTACTGAGCCGGCCTCCTGAGCTGAGTGGTACGGGTCGGCTCGCCGTACGAGCAGGGGAGCCGTCACGGGAGGCCGACGACTGGGTGGTGGATCACGGACGTAACGGTGCTCCTCAATCTCGTCGTTCCCTGCCCTCAGAACAGCCCGTGCCACATCTGCTCGACGATCAGCGACCACCAGGCACCCGGGTCCGCCAGGGCCGAGGCGTCGATCGCGGTCAGCTGCTCCTGGAACGTCGCCATCGCCGCACCGGCCGCGACCGGATCCATGCCCCGCATCTGCTGCCGGGTGGTGGCGAGGAGGGCGAGGGAGCGGGCGAAGGCGGAGGTTGAGATGTTGATGTAGCGGGCTGCCGCGTTGACAGGGTCGATCGCCCACAGGGCGCCGAGGCCGTTGGGTTCCGTCGGGCCGGGCTGGCACTGTACGGCGATGGCGGCCACCCCGTCCCAGCCGATGCGGGCCAGGTGGGCCAGCGCCGCGATCTTCTCCTCGCCGGCCGGGCTGCGGCGCTCGCGCAGGTTCGTGGCGATGTCGGTGAACAGGCCGCCGGCGGGCGGGCTGTCCGGCCGGTCGGCGGTGAAGAAGAGGGGGATGTCGGCCGGCAGCCCGGACCGGGTGAGCGTCGACCGGGCGGCCTCGGGCAGCCGGCTGTCGGCGAGGTCGTCGGCGTCGTAGCGGCGTACACCGTCCTGGCCGAAGACCTCGGCAAGGTGCCGCCCCAGGGTTACGTCGCGCATCGGCTCGGCCGGGGTCACGCTCGCGGGGACCGGGACGCGGTGCGGTCGCGGCGGCGGCTGCTGGTCGGCGATCCGGTGCATCGTCTCGACGTGCTGGAGCAGCGAGGCGATGCCTTCGGCGCGCGTCTCGGGCCTGGCGCCATAGGTGTGTGCGCAGGAGAGCTGGGCGTTGGGGAAGGTGTTGAGGAACTCGGCCGTGTAGCCGCCGGGGAGCAGGCTCGGGCGCAGGTCGGTGTGGATCGCGACGACATTGCCGATCGGTACGTTCATGCGCTGGAGCTCGGACCAGGCCTGGTATTCGACGGGCGGCAGGCCGGGACCCGAATTGCGGAAGAGGGTCGTCTCCTCGCCGGTCGACGGGTCGAGGTACGTGAAGACGGCGGTGTTTCCGGGCCCGGTGACCGGACGGGCACCTTCCACCGCACCGCCGCCGTGCTTCTGCTGATACATCCGTACGACGTCCTCGACCGGCACCGACGGCCAGACCGTCAGCTCACCGGTCCGGCGGTCGACAACCCCGCACGCGTCCCCGATCTCGGCGGGCGGCCGCCGCTCCCCGGTCACCGGGTCACGCTCCAGCGGCGCGGGCGCGGCCCACACCACCCACCCCAGGTCGAATTCCCGCATCCGGACCTCGCGGCGTGGAGCCTGCGAACCGTCGGGGTTGAGCCAACGGTCGGCGGTGGCGAATGCCTGCTCCTGGCTGATCACGAGGGGACTCCTTCGAGGCCGTGGGGTAAGTGGGTCGACGTAGGTTTACGAGGCTATCTGTGCGGCGCGCGGGCGGATCCGCAGGGCCTTGGCCCCGCGCTCGGTGGCGACGAGAAGGATGCCGTCGGGAGAGAGGTCGGCGGCGGTGAAGGGAGTGTCCGTGATCAGTGCCGCGACGACCTCCTCACTCGCCCGGTCCCAGACCCGCAGGTAGTCGGCGCCGCGGCTGAGCGCGAGTGGCGCAGCGACCCGCTCGTCCTCGTAGGGGCGCAGGATCTGTTCCGGTGCCGCTTCACCGAGAGGCGCCGGCTGTACGAGGCTGTGGACCAGCAGCGCGGACCCATCGCCCACAGGGCGAGCCCCGGGTGTGCCTTCGGGCACGACGAGAACCGCGACGGGGATCGCCTCCGCACCGCCGGGCTGCGGCAGGCTGCCGATCGTCACCGCCTTGACGCCCGCCACTGGCAGGCTCCACAGGGTCTGCCACGGTAGCTCCAGGCCAAGGCGGTGCACGGCGGCGGCGTACCCGGGCAGCCCGTCCTCGACGAACGCGGTCTCCAGCAGGGACGCCCTCAGCAGCACGGGAGCCATGGTGCGTGTCAGCAGCGGTGCAGTACGCAGATAGCTGTGGGCGGGTGCCCCCAGTTCCTCGGGAGCGACAGCCTCGATCGCGGCGCGCAGGAGCACCGGATCGGCGTACACGAAGAGCCCTGGGTCGGTGAGGAGTTGTGGGAGCAGACCCGCCTCGAGTGTGTGGCCCGCGATGTGGTCCCGTACATAGGGTCCGCCCTGCTCCAGTCCTGCTCGGGCACGGCTTCGAGCAGCGACATGGCGATGCGCGACTGGGCGCTGCGCATGTTGGGAAGACCGGCGCGTATGTCGTCGGCGATGGCCGGATGAGTCAGCCGGACCAGGGGGCGCCCCTCGGCGCCTTCAGCAGGTTGTACGAAGGCAGCAGGTTGTACGAAGGGACCGGCGAGCCGCATCCCGTCGGCCATCGGCGCGCTCATGTCATGACCTGCGATGGCTCCGGCGAGCCGTACCCAGAGGTCGACCGCATCCCGTCGTCCGGACCGAGCGCGAGCGGGGCCAGCATGGTCCGTAGCATCTGCGGATCAGCGCTGAGCCGGCGGGCGTGCAGGCCCAAGGCCTCTCCCACAGACCTCGGCAGCTGCTGTTCATCGGCGGGGTCGAAGCCATCGGGGGCCATGAGAACGCACTGGACGGCGAGCTCCACCACCAGATGACTGGCCCCGGCCCGGCGGCCGACTGCCTCGGCGAGGCCGAGGCGTGCCTCGGCGTCCACCGTGAACGGCAGCTCGGGGGCACCGAACCGGGTGCTCAGGGCCGCCTCGGCGTGCCCGACGAGCGCATCGGGATCGGCCCACTCCGGCTCGTCGAGATCGATGACCTGCACTACGCCCGACGGCAGGCCGGCCGCCAGATCGGAGGCGAGATGCCGTGGTACTTCCGCAAGAAGCCGGAGGTTCTCGACCGCGGCGAGCGGCTTGAGTACCTCGCCCACGACTCTGGCGGGCTCACCCGAGCCGCGGACTGGCCCTGCGCGGTCCACATCAGGCACGAAGACCACTACCGGTTCGTCGAGCGTGGACAGTTCGGCGTACACCCCTGCTGAGTCCGTGGCCTCCAGATCGTAATGATCTGCGATCAGCCACAGGAGCTGCGCGGCCGTCAGCCTCTCAGCACTGGGCACGGCAGGAGCCGGCAGCTCCGGTGGCACCGTGGCCGGGTCCATCTCGTCGAGGCGCAGCTGCTTGCGGAAGTCCGGGTCGCAGAGCATCAGGAAACCGGTGATCAGCCGGGACACCCCGCTGCCCGGCCCTCCTGTGAGCACGACAATGCGCAGGGCACCGGGCCACGCCATGCGCCACGCGGCCAAGGCGCGCAGCACTGCTGTGCGGCCGCCTATGTGGGGTGAGGCATGTAGCCGTCACTCGGGGCGGTCACAGTCTCGGTCCTCCGCCGTTCGCTGAGAAGGGGCTGGTACGAGCAAAATCCTATGGTCAGTCGGTTGCCTGGAAGGCGGCCGTCCAGACGCCTGCGGCGGTGCCGGTCTCGTCGAGGTCGGGCAGCGTGCCCGCCAAGTGGTCTCTGACCGCCACGCGTTCGATGCGGCTGCCTGATGCTGCGAGCATGCACCGGCCCATGACGTAGAACTGGAGCAGATCGATGAACGCCGTCAGGCTGCTGGCGACCAACACGGCCTGGCCGCCCTGCGCTTCACCGTCGTCTTCGTCGCCGGACTCGTCGTCGAAGTAGTCGTCGAAGTCGTCTTCGGTATTGGCCCAGCCGTCCGTGTCCAGCAGAAAGACCTGCCCGGTGGGGCCGTGGAGGACCATGTCACTGGTCACCCACTCACCGATCTTGTAGTACGCCCCGGTGAGGACCCCCGCCGGCAGTTCGGCGGTGTCCAATTCGGGCAGGCCCTGTTCGTCCAGGGCCGCAAGCTGCATCTCGACGCCCTCGAAGGCGGGCAGACCGATGTCGGTAAGGACTCGCCGCGTCTCGGTGTCTGTCACCCCCTCGGGGAGCCGGTTGGTGGGCAGCCGACGTACCACACCTGGTTCGAAGAGATCGGGGTCGTACGCGCCCCGGCGCTGCGGCGTCCCGGTGTGCAGGGCGGGGAGGAAGCCGTGATCACCGAAAATCGGCTCGCCGTGCACTCTGCTGATCCCTGATGCGGCAGCGGGGTCCTGGGGTTCGACGGCGAAGATACCGCCGAGCCCGGTCACCACCACAACGTCGCCCAGCGCCAACTGCTCCGCGACGAAGGGCGGTCCCAAGGTGTCGAACACGGTCAGGTCGTCCCAGGCAGGTGTGACGTTGCGTTCGGTGTCGGGGAGCCACAGCGTCTCGCCCTGTCCCGGTGCGGGCACCGCATCCGGCCAGGGGCCGGCCAGCTCCTCACCGGTCTCGACGTCCCAGACGCTGTACCGCCCGTCCCATTCCCCTTGGGCGATCACCGCACGCCGCCCGGGGCAGTAGCCCTCAGGGGCGACGGTCGGGTCTTCCAACGGACCGGGCCGGACGAACGCCGCGCTCAGTGCGCCCGGCGGCCGCCAGCGTGCCCAACGCACCCGCCACGGGAGCTGCTGCCCGGAGGCCGCGATGTCGGCGGCGGTCTCCAGGTCGCCGCGCACGGTACTCATCAGGTGCAGCCAGGACGCCCATTCGCCCTGCGGCAGGGAATCCACGCCCGATACCCACAGATTGACCGCGTCTCCGGCCGGGGATTCGGGGTCGACCCTGTAGGGGTCGTCGCAATGGGCCGCGTCGATCAGTGCGACCTGGTCGAGGTGGGCCACCAGGCGGCCGGAGCGCTGCACGGCATCGAACTGGCCGGCTTGCACAGCATGCATGGCCAGCCCTCGTGCCAGGTACGGGCCTGCTGTCTCCGCTGCCGACCGGCTCCGCAGCCACTCGACGAACTCCAGGTTCACCGCACGTACGACATCGAGGTCGGTGGTGCGGTGGAAGGACTCGGCGATGCGCTCGTCACGGAAGGAGACCCAGCCGGGCATCGACCTCAAGCAGCTGACTGGCTGACCGCAGTGTTGAAGTGGCATCAGCGGGCCGGCCCGTATGCGATCCCAGGGCCCGAGCGAGCGCTGTCCAGACGACAAGTGGTGCACGGCGTACCTCGGCCAGGGCGAGCGCTCGCAGAGCGTCGGCATCCGTCCGGGAAAGCTGCCGCTCCACGGCCTCCGCAGCCTCTTCGCCCGTACTCGGCTGGAGCGCCACCACCACATTCCTGTGCCGGCTTCTGGCATCGGGCATGTCCCGTTCGATCAAGACCTTCAAGCGGCCGGCAACAGCCAGTTCGACCGTGAAGCGGTGCACCATCCGGTCAGGCTCTGAGGAGCGTCGTGTGCGGCCTGCCCGTTGGGCGTTGGCGATGATGACCAAGCCACCACTGAACGAGGAGCGTCGAAGGGCGTAACCCCAGTCGGCACGGCGCTCAGGTGGAACGTCGAGTCCGGCTGCTTCCATGACGCGTTCGATGAGGTCTTCAGAGGTCAGCCCGGTGGCATCCACGAAGACCGCTCCGGGAACGGCCTCACGCAGCCGAAGCAGTGTCTGGGTCCGCCCGGAGCCCGGGGGGCCGGTCAGCTCAGCCACGCCGTGAGTTTCACTGTTCTGCCACTCGAGCAGATCAGTCAGGGTCTGTTCCGGTGATACAGGTGAAGGAACGGGTGCTTGCACGCTGGAAACCCGGTCGGCAGGCACCTCGTGACGGCGTACTCGCGTGGTCATTCCTGCCCCTTGTTGTTCGCGGAACTGCGTCGTCGGCGTTCGCTGAACTACGAGGTGGCCGGCGCCGGCTGCCGGATCCGCAGCGCCTTCGCCCCATGCTCGGTCGCGGCGACCAGGATGCCGTCGGGGGAGAGGTCGGCGCCGGTGAAGGCGGAGTCCGAGATCAGGGCAGCCGCGACTGTCTGGCGTGACCGGTCCCAGACACGAAGCTGATCTGTGCCTCGGTGGAGCGTGAGCGGGGCGGTTGCCCGGTCCTGTTCGGACAGCCGCAGCAGTTGTTCCGGTCCCGGCTCGTTGAAGACAGTCGGCTGTACGAGGCTGTGCATGAGCAGGGCGGAATCACTGTTCCCGGCCACAGGGAAGGCGCCGGGGGTGCCGGTGGGTACCGAGAGAGCGGCGACAGGGGTGGGCGCTTCTGCGGGGCGTGGGAGCATGCCGATCGTGACTTCGCTGATGTTGCGGAGGCGGACGCTCCACAGGGTCTGCCAGGGCAGGTCGAGGTTGAGCCGGTGCACCGCCGCGGCGAAATCCGGAAGCTGGTCCTCGACGAACGCGCTCTCCAGCAGCGCAGCGCGGGAAAGGGTGGGCGCCTGCGTGCGGGTCAGCAGGGGGGCGATACGCAGATACGTGCGTCCCGGTGCACCGAGCTCCTCCACCGGGACGGCTTCGACCGCTGCGCGCAGCGGTATCGAGTCGGCGTACACGAACAAGCCGGGGTCGGTCAGAAGTTGGGGCAGCAGCCCCGCTTCCAGGGTGTGGCCGGCGATGTAGTCACGTATGTAGGGATCGGCCTCGCTCCAGTCCTGCCCGGGGACGGCTTCCAGGAGTGCCACGGCGATCTGCGACTGTGCGGCCCGGACGTTGGGGAGACTGGATCGGAGCTCTTCGGCGAGCGCGGGGTGGATGGGCTTGAGCAGCGTGCGCTCGCTGTTCGCGCCCGTCTGAAGGGACTGTACGAACGGACCGGCCAGCGCTGCACTGCCCGAGATCGCCGTGGTCATGTCCTTGCCGGCCAGGGTGCTGACGAGCCGCCCCCACAGGTCGACCGGCAGACCGTCCCCCTCAACGAAGGCCAGGGGAGCGAGCAGTTGGCGCAGTGTCTGGGGATCGGCTCCGAGTCGGCGTGCGTGCAGATCGAGTGCCTCGCCCAGGCATGTTGGCAGTTGGCTCTCGTCTGTGGGTACGAAGCCTGCTGGACTCGCCAGGATGCTCTGGACGGCAAGCTGCACGGTGAGTGGGCTGGTCCCCGCGCGGCGCCCGATCGCCTCAGCGAGGGTCCGCCGGGTCGCAGGGTCGGTGGTGAACGGCAGCTCCGGCGCCCCGTGCTCGGGGCTGAGCAGGGCCTCGGCCTGCAGCACCAGACCCTGGGGGTCCGCCCACCGAGGGTCGTCGAGGTCGATGATCTGCGCGGTGCCGGGCGGCAACCCTTCAATGAGGCTCGCGGCGAGCTCACGCGGTACGTCGGCAAGGAGCCGGACGGTTTCCGTCGTGGCGAGAGGTCTGAGTGCTTCCTGTACGAGGCGGGCCGGCTCACCTGTGGTTCGGAGGGGGCCTGCCAGGTCGGTGTCCGGCACGACGACGGTCACGGTCCGGTCGAGGGCGGCCAGTTCGGCGTACACGTCCTCGATGCGCGTGGCCTGCAGACCGTAATGCTCCGCGAGCAGCCACCCGAATTGCGCCGCGGTGAGCCCTGCCGGGCTCGGCACCGCGGGGGCGGGGAGCTCGGGCGGCACGGTCGACGGGTCGAGGTCGGCCAGCGGAAGCCGTTTGCGGAACTCCGGGTCGCACAGCATGAGGAACCCGGTGACCAGATGCGAACGACCGCTGCCCGGGCTGCCGGTGAGGACGATAACGCGCGGCGTTCCTGGCCACTCCATCCGCCAGGCAGCGAGGGCGCGCAGTACGGCGACGCGGCCGCCTATGTGGGGATGTGGCGCGTAGCCGTTGGTCGGGGCGGTCATGGGTGTGGTCCTCGCGGGTGCCGGGTAACGGGCGAAGGCTGGCTGTCTGGCGTCGGGTGACGACTAGATGTTGCGTTCGAGGTTCTTGCGATAGAGCGCGATGGCTTGCTCAATCGGGTAGTTGGGGACGGTGACGGATTTGCCGGTCTCTTTGGAAACCACGATCTTGGCTCCGCCTGGCGGGGAGGGCTGTGGCCGGCCGGCGGCGTCGGTACGCGGCGGGAAGATCGCGTACACCAGGTAGCCGATGTCGAACTCGTGGACGTTCAGCTCGGCGGTCGTGCCGTCCGGCAGCTTGGGCTGGGCGTAGCGGCTGCGGACGATGGCCAGGGCCTGGTCGGGGGTGGTGGGCGGGGTGTGTGGGGGGGGGGCAGCGGGGCTTTCCGGCGCCATGAGGGCGGCCTCTCTGTGCAGGAGGAGTACGGACGGAGGAT
The DNA here is from genome assembly GCF_000429085.1 of Streptomyces flavidovirens DSM 40150. Classification (GTDB taxonomy): domain Bacteria; phylum Actinomycetota; class Actinomycetes; order Streptomycetales; family Streptomycetaceae; genus Streptomyces; species Streptomyces flavidovirens. The sequence goes on from NZ_AUBE01000028.1 coordinate 55,257, forward strand.
TACGTGGGGAACTCGTTCACCCAGCCGCCGTCGAGGAGGTACTTGGGGAGGTACTCGGATTCGACGGTGATGGTGAAGCCCTTGTCACGGGCGAGGCATGAGACGGCGAGGGGGCCCAGGGCAGTGAGCCCTTCGGCGTCCAGGGCGCGATCCTCGTTGTGCGTCCAGTAGTCCTTGTGCCATTCGAGGGCTTTGGCGAGCTCGGTGTTGAACTTTTCCTCGTCACCGCGGGCCAACTGGGTCAGTAGGTTCATGGGGGGGTACATGATCTTGAGGACGCTGTCGCGCGGGGCGTGCTGCAACGAGTCGGGGTCGGTTCCCTCCACCGCGGCCACCAGCTTGTCGCCGAACTCCGGCTTGTTGAGCCAGTACGCCTGGAGTGCTTCCACCCAGTCGTAGATGTACGCGTCGAAGGTGGCGCCGGACTCCCGCAGCTGGGAGACCGGGAACTGGCACAGCTCGCTCATGCGCTTCTTCTCGCGGCAGACGGCGGCCAGCCAGAACGCGGTCAGCCAGTTTCCCGCGTGGGCCCGGGGCAGCGCGCCGGCCCGGATCGTGCGCACCTCGTGACCGATGCGGCATTCGACGGTGTCGGTGGTGGCGCGGGCCGAGGCGAACAGGGCGGAACCGACCTGCATGGCAGTGACGCAGGCCTCCCAGGTCTCTACCTTGTCCGCCTCGGTGTCCACCGAGCAGCGCAGGTTCAACAGCTGTACGGCCCCTGCCAGAGCATTCGAGAACCAGGACGGACTCTTCTTGAGAAAACCGACCTTCTGCCAGAATCCGCTGTTCGCGATTTCCAGCTGGAGCTCTAGGTGGCTGGTGGAGCGCGCGTTATGCCTCGGGATCCTGGTCATTGTTTCGTTCTCTGTCTTTCTCTGCTTGCGGCCTGGTGTCGAACTGCTTCATCTCGTAGCCGTCGTGGTTGCCCTGCTTGTCTGCCTTGCCCTTGACGAGTATGTAGGTGACCCGGCACGGGTCGTCCTCGAGAGCCGCGGCGAGAGCGTGTGCCAGCTTTGCCTCTTCCACGGCGGCCAGCTTCTCAGCCTCGCTCTTCTTGGGGTCGGCGAGGATCCTCTGCGACCGCTGCTCCATCTCGTGCAGGATCGTCTCGAAGTATTCGCGCGTACCCTGCCTGACCTTTGGCACACCAGGACGCGGGTCGTCCTGACTGTCCTGGCCGTCGCTCTGCCCGCCATCGGTCTGGTCCGGGACGGAACTGTGGGGCGACGAGTCCGGGGTGGAGCCTTCCTCCGACGGTATGCCGCGTCGTTGGCCGAGCTCGGCGTCCGTAGATCCCTTGGCCTCCACGACGACGAACTTGGGCGGATCACTGTCCGGGATCGTCCAGATCTGGTCGAACCGGTTGTTACCCGTGGCCCGGTCGTCGATGCGGGTGTACTCCCCGAAGTGCTCGGGCATCGCGTGGAACTCGGCCACCTGCTCGCCGTAGTCCTCACTGGCCCGCGTCATCTCTCCGTGCAGCGGGCTGTGTATCGCGTCCGCCTGATCAAACTTTTTCTTGTTCTCGGGCGTTTTGTTCTTTTCGTACGCGTCCTTGGCTGCCTTCCGATCCTTGTGCGGCTGCCAGTCCGCGTCGATTGCGTCCTGGCGGGCCTTTGCGGCCTTGTCGAGCCGCTTCTGGTTCTCCTCAGAGATCCCCTTCTTCCGCTCTCCCGTCCTCGCTCCCTCGTCGATGTACGTTTCCTCAGGGGCGTCCGGCGCATCGTTGGCCAGCATCCACGGGTTTTCGGGATCGTTTGTCGGATGCAGCTGAGAAACGGGGCGTCCGTCCTCGGCCGGGTTCGTCCTGCTCCTGCGGTACCCGCTATTCGGGTGGTAGTACTTCTCGAACCAGGTTCGGTCCGCCGACTCCTCCCCTCTGTCACGCGCGCGCATCCCCGCATTGGCGCGCGCGAGCATGTCCAGATCACGCTGCCGACCGCTTGGCTGACCGTTGCCGTCAGGGGTGCTGCCTGCGGGCTCCGCAGGACCGGAGGGACGCTCAGGACTCGTCGGCCGGGAGGCCTGCGCCGGGTTTTCGGGCGCGATGTCGCCGTACAGCGGCTTCTTCCCGTTGACGGAGTCCTTGACGTAGTTGGCCGCATCGGCGTTCTTGCCGTTCGGAAGGCTCTCGCGCGTGGGGACCGCGGAGTCCTTGTTCATGTCGCTCGGACGGTCGTTGTGGCTGTCGGACCGGTCAGGGGCAGGGTCGTTCGGCCGGGGTTGGTCCGGCAGCTCGGACCGGTCCCTGTCCGGGGTCTCCGACCGCGGATGCTCCAGGGGATCGGGACGCGTCTGGTCCGGCCGCGGCGGGGTGTCCCGATGCGGGTCCGACGTACGCGGGTCCGAAGCGCGGTGATCGGACGTACGCGGATCCGCAGTGCGAGGATCGGTGGTGCGCGGGTCCGTGGTCTGCTGATGCGGAATGGACGTACGCGGGTCCGAGTGTGTGGTGGTCTGCTGAGGCGTGTCCCGGTTGGTGGTGGGGTCGCTCGGGGAGTCCGTCGCGGTTCGGGGCGGTGTCGAGATGTTGTCCGGCGTGCCGGTGTCGGCGTTGTCGGGTGTGGTGTGGGTGGGCCGCTGCTGCTGGTCCCTGGTGTCGGGTGTCTCGGACGGGGACGGGCGGTTCTGTTCGGTGGCCGGCTCTGGGGTCTCCGACTGTCGCGGTTGCGTCGAGTTGCCGTCGTCCGGGGATGTCTGGCGGCCGTCAGGGGTGCTGGGGGCCTGCGGTGTCTGGCCGTCCTCGTTTTCGGCCTTGCTGTTCGCCGGGTCCGGGTCCGGGTCCGGTGTCGTGGAATCCGCTGTGGTGGGCGATTCGGTGCTCGGTTCGTTGTCGCTGGTCTGCTGCTTCGGGGTGTCGCCCGAGGCGTCGTTCTGCGTGTTGTTGTCTGGCTGCCCGTTGCTGTCGGAGTTCTCCGCGTTCTCGGAGTTGTCCGCCTGAGACTCGTCGTTCTGATTCTGGGAGTCGCCGGTGCCCGTCTCCGCGGGGTGCAGCGGGTTCCCGTCCGGGTCCATCGGAATGTGCCAGACGTGCTCGGCATTGGGGATGTGCAGCGGGTCGTGGCTGACCTGGCCGCTCTGGGTGTCGATCCAGACGACTTGGCCGTTGTGGTTGACGGCATTGAAGGCGTGGCCGCCTCCGCCGGGCCAGTCGACCTGGACGATGGCGTGCGCGCCGTGCCCCGCCTGCAGGAGGTCGTCCGCGATGCGCTGGGCGGTGTCCGGGTCGCTGCCTTCACCGGCGTACGAGTGCGGGGCACCCGACCAGCGGATCTGGTTCTCGTTCGCGCTGCTCTCCGGCGACCAGGGGTCCAGGTTCCCGTTCTCGTCGGTGTCGAGGGTACGAGGGGCCGAGACCTGCGGGTTACCGCGCCAGGTTTCGAGGAATGAGCGGGAGCAGTCGGCACAGTTGTTGCTGCGCCCCGGTACCTCGTTGCCGCCGTCGTTCTGGAGCTGGCTCCAGGGGCCGAACGGATCAGGAAACCGCTGAGGAGTGCCGTCAGGATTCCGCGGCACGGCATTCGCCAGCAGCTGCTGGTCCTGAGGGTCGGGCTCTGTGAGCCCTCCCGGCTCGTGATCCAGGTCGTTGCGGATGTCCTCGAGACTGTCCGTCTGCGGTTCTGGCTTGTCTGGCGCGCCAGGGTTTGCCTGTGGCGAGCCGGGTGCCTGCGGGCCGGACGGGCTGGGGTTCGACGCCTGGGACGCGGTGTTCGGGCCGGGGATCACGGTGTGGATCGGCACCGCAATCACCGGAGGCTGTGGTTGCTGCGGCTGTTGGTTCGGGGTGTTCGACGGCTTGGCGGGGTTGGTGCTGCTGGGCTGCTGCGGCGTGTTGGGCGTGTGGGGCGAACTGCCCGACGGCTGGTGAGGTCGCGTGGGGGAGTTGGCCGCACCCGGTTGTGGCGCGTGCGGTGTGTTGCCGGCCGGAGTCGGCGCCGTGTCGGGTGTACGCGCGGGGGAGCCGGAGCCGGGTGTGTTGGCTGTGTTCGGCGTTGCCGTTGGGGGCGAGTGTCTGGTTGGGGTCGGCTGTCGCGGGTCCTGGCTCGGGGTCGTCGAGCTTGGGCTCTGGTGCGTGTTGGGGCTGCGGCCGTCCGAAGCGCTCGGCGTAGTGGGTGCCTGGCCCTGGGGCCGACCGCCGGTCGAGCCGGGCGTGTTCTGGTTCGGGGGGCGGCTGTCACTCGTGCCTGGCGTGTTCTGGTTCGGCCCCGGATTGCGGGTGCCCGCCCCGCCCGGCGTGTTCTGGTTGGGGCTGGATGTGTGTCCAGGGGGCGTCGCCCCGGGGGTACGGCCGTCCGTCGACGGTGTCGGCGTGCTGCGCGGGGGCGTGGAAGGTGTCGGGTTCGGGGTGGAGACCGGGCTCGGCCCCGTGGGGTTGGGGATGCCTGGGGTGGTGGAGGGGGTCCGGGGCGGGGCGGCTGTCGGGTTGGGGCTGGTGGGGCTCGTGCCGGACGGGGAGCCGCCTGAGGTGGTGTTCGTGCCGGTACGTGCACCTGCGGCGCCGTCCGCTGTGGCGGGCGGCGCGGGCGAGGTCGGCATGGAGGAGTTGCCGTCCGGGCGGGGGCCGGCCGTGGGCGAGGGGTCGGTCGTGGTGGGGGTGGGGGCGGCGTTGGACTGGGTCGGGATGTTGGCGGCGAGGCTGTCGATCGACGTACTGATCGAGCCGCCGCTAGTCGTGGAGGAGGGTGTGCTGCTGGACGCCGGCGTGGGGGCCGACTGGGGGGTGGGCGCGGTGAGTCCACCGGTGGAGGAGGAGCCGCCGCGGGTGTCGCCGGTGCCGGGCGTGCTGCTGCTGTTGTTGCTGCTGGTGTCCGGCGTGGGGGAAGGTGGCGTATTGCTGGGTGCGGGGTCGTCGAAGTCCGACAGCGTCGGCCTGGAGGGCGAGTTCAAGGAGGAAGGATTCTGCCCGGCGTCCGGGGTGCTGCCTGCTGTGTCGGTGCTGGGAAGGCTTCCGAGGTCGGGGGCGCTGAAGGGCGCGGGGCCGTCGCCGTCGGCGGATATGCCACCGCCGATGTTCGTGTTGCCCGTGTTGGCGTTCGAACGTGAGGTCGTCGACGAATCCGAGGAGTCGGACGAGTTCGAGCCGGATGCGTTCGAGTTCGAGGAGTTGGATCCGTCGGAGGAGCTGGTGTTCCCCGAATCGCCGTCGCCGCCGTCACCGCTGTTGTCCCCCGCCGTGGGGTTGGAGCGGTTGTTGTAGGCGTCCATGCTGTTGTTGTAGCCGCTGTCAATGCCGTCGCGGACGCTGCTGCCGGCCTTCTTGCCGAGACCGTCGCGCAGTCCTTCCGCGAACGTCTGCGGGGTCTGCTTGATGGCCTCCCAGCCGCCCTTCGCCCCCGCCCCGACAGTCTTGCTGAGGTCGAAGCCTTCCTGGGTGCCGAAGCCGACGTTCACGGACTGCGTGACCAGGTCGGTGACCATCGCCTGGACCGCCGAGACCGCCGGTTCTTTCATCGCCTCGATGATCGCCTGCATCAGCGCGTCTTTGAGTGCGTCGATGATGCGTCGTACGGCGACGCGGGTGACCTGAGTGGCGGCCATCCCGGCGGCGGCGGACAGGCCGAAGGTGACGACGGACGCGGCCGCGGCAGCGGCGATCTGGATGGCCAGCGCGAGCAGTTGGACGATGACCGCGTACTTCGCGAACGTCACCACATAGGCGGCGGCTTCGAAGGTGTTCGCCAAGATGTACGCGGCTTCGGCGGCGTTGGCGAGGTAGCCGTCCGAAGCGCCGTCGGAGAACTTCTTGTAGTGCGTGGTGAACTTGTCGATGGACTCGCCCGCGTTGTGTGCGATCACGGTCCGCGCGCTGGTGTCCGCCCGTAGGCGCAGCTTCTGCGCGTCGTCACCGAACTTGCGCCACAGCTTGGCGGACTCCCTGAGCAGGTCCTCGTTGGCTGTCGGCCAGTTGTAGCCGAGCATCTTCAGGAGCCACTCGAGCTCATCCGGCAACATCATCGCCACAGCGCGCCACACCCCCGACAGGCAACCGCCGCACAACGTCCCCCAACGGCAGGGGAATCACACGAAGTACAGCCGTGCCCCGAGCTTACTAACCATCACCGGCGTTGCCGCAGACTGCTCCTGTCACAACCCTGCTGCGAGACGGACCCGCATCGCGAGCAGGCTGTGCAGCGTCTGAGCCTCTCAGGCGGCCGGCTGGTGCTGTCGTCGGTAGAGGGCGATGGCCTTGTGCGAGAGCCTGCTCGGAGGTCATGGGTCCTTGCCCGACTCGCGTCTGCCTTGTGTGGGAAGTTCGGCCACGGTCAGACCCGGTCGTCGGCCACAAGGCGCGTCAGACCGACTTGAGGTTGTCCACCTTCGAGCCGACATCGGCATCCTGCTGGGCCCGGAGAGCCGCGTACTTCGCGTCCTCTCCCAGCTCATGCTTCTCGTGCCGCACGCCCATCGCGGTGAACTTCATGCCCATGCCCGCGATCCGCTTCGCCAGGCTCGGCATCGAGTCCTTCATGCCGTCGCGCAGACCTTCGTAGACAACGCCGAAGTACTCGCCCATCTCGTCGTCGCCCCACGGCGGCGTCTTGCCCGAACCCTTCTCGATGGCGTTCAGGCCTTCGAACAGCGCCCTCGCGGCGATGGCGAAGTCCTGGCCCACCTCGAACATGTGGAAGCCCTCGCCCTTGAGGACCGACGCATCGGCCCTCATCGTGTCGTCCCCCACCGCAACTTCCCCCTGTAGTACGACCGTCTGTCGCGCCGTCAGCCTAATGCCGCAGCCGCACCGCTTCCAAGGGACATGCGTGCGGGAAAGCGTGCGGGAAAGCCTGAGGGGCGGGCACCCTCATGGGCGCCCGCCCCTCACACGTGTCCACCAGCAGCAGAGATCAGAACCGCGACGGCAGCCAGCCCACCTGGACCATCTGCCCGCTGCGCCGTCGCGTGTGGAAGTACCCACGCCCCGGCGGCAGCTGCGACGGTGAGATGTTGCCCAGCAGCGCACCCTCCGACCGGTCGCCGGACATCACCAGACCCTGCGCCCCGAGCTCCCGCAGACGCTGCATCACCGGCTCGTACAGCGACCGGCTCGCGCCGCCCGCCGAGCGCGCGATGATGATGTGCAGGCACGTCACGGGCGTACGGCAGGTACTCCACCAGCGGCGACAGCGGGTTCATGCCGGTCGCCACCAGGTCGTAGTCGTCGATGATGACGTACGCGTCCGGGCTGTTGTACCAGCTTCGGTTGCGAAGCTGCTCCGGCGTGACGTCCGGCCCCGGCATCCGGCGGCTGAGCGACCCGGCGAGGCCCTCCAGCGTCTCCGTCAGCGCCGGCGCCGAAGCGCAGTAGCGCGACAGGTGCGACTCCGGTACGGCCTCCAGGTGCGCACGCCGGTAGTCACCCATGACGATCTTCGCCTGGTCGGGCGTGTAGCGCTCGGTGATCTGCTTGATGAGCAGCCGCAGCACCGCCGACTTACCCGACTCGCTCTCACCGAACACGATGAAGTGCGGGTCCGTCTCGAAGTCGATGAACACCGGCGCGAGCGCCGACTCGTCGATACCGAAGGCGACACCGCGCTCCGGGTGCTCGAAGCCCTTGGGCAGCCGGTCCGCCTCCAGGAGCCTCGGCAGCAGCCGCACGGCGGGAGCCGGATTGCCCTGCCAGTTCTCGTTGATGCCCCGGATGAGTACGGCCGTGGCCTCCGCCAGGTCCTCCGTCTCCGAGGACCCGTCGACCCGCGGCAGCGCCGTCATGAAGTGCAGCTTGTCCGGGCTCAGACCACGGCCCGGTACGGACGCCGGTACGTTCTGCGCCACCTTGCGGTCGATCTCCGACTCCGTCGGGTCACCCAGCCGCAGCTCGATGCGGTTCTGCAGCATGTCCTTGAGCGCGGGCCGCACCTCCGTGTAGCGGCTCGCCGTCAGGATCACGTGCACACCGAAGCCGAGACCGCGCATCGCGATGTCCGTGATGCTCGCCTCGAGCATCTCGTAGTCCGTCTTGAACGTCGCCCAGCCGTCGATGACGAGGAAGACGTCACCCCACGGCTGGTCGGGGAGCTGTCCCGCCGCCCGGCGCTGCCGGTACGTCTGGATCGAGTCGACGTTGTTCGCGCGGAAGTACTCCTCGCGCGCGTTGAGGATGCCCTCGACCTCGCTGACCGTACGGCGTACCTTCTCGCCGTCGAGCCGGTTCGCGACCCCGCCGACGTGTGCCAGGTCCTCCATCGCGATCAGACCGCCACCACCGAAGTCCAGGCAGTAGAACTGCACTTCGCTCGGCGTGTGCGTGAAGGCGAACGACGAGATGAGCGTACGCAGCAGAGTCGACTTGCCGGACTGCGGACCACCCACGAACAGACCGTGGCCCGCCCCACCCGCGAAGTCCCGGTACAGCACGTCACGCCGCTGCTCGAACGGCTTGTCCACCAGACCGACCGGCACGTTGAGCCGGCCGAGCGCGGTGTACTCCGGCGCGGTCAGCCCGCGCTCCGCCGTGACGGCCAGCGCCGGCAGCAGCTGCTCCAGCGAAGGCGCCTCCTCCAGCGGCGGCAGCCACACCTGGTGGGCCGGCGGCCCCTGGTTCTCCATCTTGGCGACGATGACGTCCAGGACGGTGTCGGCAAGCGCGTCGTCCACCCGGTTGTCGGCCTCGGGCTCCTCGATCACGGGCTGCGGCGGCAGCGCCACGTGCTGCGCCGTGAACAGCGCGGGCCGAAGCTGAGTGGAACGGTGCACGCGGGAGGGGCCCTCACCGTGGTAGGCGCCCGACACGTACGCCGCCTTGAAGCGGACCATGGTGTCGGTGTCGTACCGCAGATAGCCGGACCCGGGAATCGACGGCAGGTGGTACGCGTCCGGGACACCGATCGCCGTGCGCGACTCGGCGGCGGAGAACGTACGCAGACCGATCCGGTACGACAGATACGTGTCCAGACCCCGCAGCTTGCCCTCTTCGAGGCGCTGCGAGGCGAGCAACAGGTGCACACCCAGCGAACGGCCGATGCGGCCGATCTGGATGAACATGTCGATGAAGTCCGGCTTGGCCGTGAGCAGTTCGGAGAACTCGTCGAGCACGATCACCAGCGAGGCCATCGGCTCCAGCGCGGCCCCCGCGGCCCGCGCCTTCTCGTAGTCATGCAGGTTGGAGTAGTTGCCCGCCGTACGCAGCAGCTCCTGGCGGCGCTGCATCTCACCGGTGATCGAGTCACGCATACGGTCGACGAGCGTGAGGTCGTCGGCCAGGTTGGTGATGACGGCCGCGGTGTGCGGCATGTCCGCCATACCGGCGAAGGTCGCGCCGCCCTTGAAGTCCGCGAGGATGAAGTTCAGCGTCTCCGAGGAGTGCGTCACCGCGAGGCCGAGTACGAGCGTACGCAGCAGCTCCGACTTTCCGGAACCGGTCGCGCCGACACACAGACCGTGCGGGCCCATGCCCTCCTGCGACGCCTCCTTGAGGTCGAGCATGACCGGCTCGCCGCTCTCGCCGATACCGATCGGCACCCGCAGCCGCTCGTGCAGCGTGCGCGGACGCCAGGTGCGCGAGACGTCGACGGAACCCGCGTCACCGATACCCATGAGGTCGGTGAAGTCCAGGTTCGACAGGAGGGGCTCACCCTCCTCGGCGGTGCCCACCCGGAAGGCGGCGAGCTGCCTCGCCAGCGAGTCGGCCTGCTCCGGGCTCAGCACGTCGGGCTTGCCGCTGTACGCCGACTCGTGGCCCACGTAGAGCTGCATGCGGTTCGGCTTCAGATACGCCGTCAGATTCCCCCGCAGCTCGTCCTCCAGCTCGCCGGGGGCGATCTCCAGGAAGGTGACGCCCTGAAGACCTTCCGTGCCGGCGAGTCCCGAGTCCGGCGGTACGGTGCCGCCGTCGAGCACCACGATCAGGTGCGGCTGGTCATAGACGGGGTTCGCGTCCCGGTTCCAGCGCGGCCGGTCGGCAAGCTGGTCCTCCAGCGCCTCCTCCAGCTCACCGAGGTCGTCGAAGAGGAGCCGGGCCGAGCCCGCTCCGTCCTTGGCCTTCGGATGCTGGCTGTGCGGCAGCCACTTGATCCAGTCCCAGTCCACGGCGGCGGAGGGGTGCGCGACCACGGCGACCATGAGGTCCTCGGGCGAGTGCAGCGTCGTGAGCTGGGCGATCGCCGCGCGGGCGTTGCCGTAGACGGTGTCGCTGTCCCCGGCCAGTACCACGTGGTAGAAGGCGCGCAGCGAAACCGACACGGGCAGATCGGCGAGACTTCCGTGGGCGTCGAGGAACGCCTTCATGGCCGCCGCCGTCAGCGGCTCCAGCTCCTCCTTGGGCGCCGTCTCCGGCGCCGCCAGCGGAGTTGCCAGCTGCTGGCTGCCGAGCCCCATGCGTACGGACGCGAAGTCGGCGTCGGTCGGGCGCCGTTCCCACAGCCGCTTGCCGTCCGCGGCCAGCGCCCACAGCTGGTCCGGGTCCGGGTGCTGGAAAAGCTGCGTACGCCGCTGCAGTTCAGCGGTCTTGTGCACGTCCTTGCGGACCTGCTCCAGGTAGCGGAAGTAGTCACGCCGGTCCTGCGCCATCCCCGCGCCGCCGCCCTGCCGGGACTTGGCGAACTGGGCGATGCCCATGGCGAGGGTCGAGGCCAGCATCAGCCCGCCGACCACCCGCATATAGGGAGGCAGGTTCGGCATGAAGAAGAAGCCGACGGAACCCAGCATGCCCATCATCGGCAGCAGGTTCATCAGCACACCGTCGTCGCCCTCCCGCGGAATCTCGGGCGGCGTCTCCAGCTTCACCTCGCCGTCCGGGACAGCAGGCGGCTGGACCCGCGGCTGCCGTTTGATGATGACGACGCTCACCGATGCACTCATCCTTCGCGATTGCTGTGTCTTCTTCCGGGTGCAAACCCCGGGCCCCCGGCCCAAAGAGCAGGCACGCGTAGCCGTTGATCCTACTGTTACGCCAGAGCGCGCAGGGAGGCAGGAGCGTGGAGATGCGGGGGAGTGCGAGGAGGAATGAGGGAGGCGGGACCTGTGACCCCCGGAGCGGACGATAAGGTGGCGCTCCGCGTCGTACGAGCGGCGTAAAGAAGCTTGTCTAGCAGGGGGAACTACCAGGTGAGCACGGGCACATCGACGGGTTTCTGCCGAGTCACCGTCGCAGCGCCGGACAGTCGTATTGATGTGGCGCTGCCGGAGGACCTGCCGATCCAGGACATCTACCCGGAGATCATCAGGCTCTCCGGCATGGTCCAGTCCGACGGCAGCCTCGCCGGCTACCACCTTGTACGCCGCGACGGCCATGTGCTCGACGCGAGCCGGTCGTTGCTGGAACACCGGATCAGGGACGGCGAGGTGCTGCTGCTGCGCACGTTCGCCGACTCGCTGCCGCCGGCCGTCCACGACGACGTGGTCGACGCGGTCGCCACCGCCGTCAAGCAGGACCTGCGCGGCTGGAACGACAACCTGATGCGCGTCGCGGGTCTCGTCTCCGGCGTACTGCTGCTGGCGATGCTCGGCTTCGTGTTCTGGTTCGCGGACCCGCTGCGGCACGACATGCACGGCCTCCAGGGCATCGTCGCCGGCGTGGTCGCGCTGACGCTGACGGCCCTCGCGGGTGTACGCGGCCGGGTGTACGACGACCGAGCCTCCGCCGTCGCCCTGGGCATCGCCGCACTGCCGCACGCGCTCATCGCGGGCTCCGGTGTCATCCCGCAGGATGCCGGTGAAGGACCGGGGAGGTTGCAGTTCCTGGTCGGCTGCGTCGCCGTACTGCTCTTCTCCGTCGTACTGATCATGCTGCTGCCGCAGGGGGACGCCCCGTTCGTCGCCGCCGCGCTGGCCGCCGCGATCGGCACCCTCGCCGCGTTCGGCGGAGTACTCACCGAGGCACAGCCCCGCGAGATCGCCGCCGTCACCTCGGTCGTCGCCCTGGCCGTCGTCGGCTTCCTGCCCGGCTGGTCGGCCCGCTTCGCCAAGCTGCCGATCGGCTTCCGCAACCCGGAGGACCTGGCCAGGGCCCGCCGCGAGGGCCAGGAGGGCAACCTCGAAGCCGTCGACGTACAGCGCATCGTCGCCCAGACCAGCCGCGGCCACGAGCTGCTGCTCGGCCTCGTCGGCGGCTGCGCCGTCGTCATCCTCGGCGCGGGCGGCGCGGTGCTCGGCTTCAGTGACAGCGGCTGGGCCCAGCTCATGGCCCTGGTCACCGGCCTCGCCGCGATGCTCCGGGCACGCCTGTTCCGCTACACCGCGCAGGTCACGTGCCTGCTGGTGGCCGGCGTCCTCACGATGGGCCTGCTGATCCTCGGCCTCGCGATCTCGCCGCCGCTCGGGATCATCGCGGACCTCGCCCAGGGCAACTCCGCGGGCATCGACGTACGGACCCTGTGGCTCGGCGCCTCCGTCGCGGCCGGCGCGATGCTCCTGATCGCGATCGCCCTGATCGTTCCGCAGAAGGGCCTCTCTCCCTTCTGGGGCCGCATGCTGGACCTGGCCGACTCGCTGGTGCTGCTCTCCCTCATCCCGATCTGCCTGGCGGTCCTCGACGTGTACGCCAAGGTCCGCGGCGGCTTCTGACCCGTGCGGCCCGCCGTCAGGGGCACTCGCTTCTGCTGGTAAGCTGCATGACGGCCGCTTGTGTATGCGCCCCCGGACCTCCGGAGGCTGCGCCCAGCGGATCCCCGCCTCCCGAGTAACGGAAGCTCCCCAGAGAATTCGACCTGGGGCACTCGCTGGCAATACGAAGACCAAGAGGAGTACGCGTGCCGCTCGACGCCGCTACGAAGAAGCAGATCATGACCGAGTTCGCTCAGAAGGAAGGCGACACCGGCTCCCCCGAGGTCCAGGTCGCCATGCTTTCGCGCCGGATCTCGGACCTGACCGAGCACCTGAAGACGCACAAGCACGACCACCACTCCCGTCGTGGTCTGCTGATCCTGGTCGGCCAGCGTCGCCGCCTGCTGCAGTACCTGGCCAAGAAGGACATCCAGCGCTTCCGTGCCCTGGTCGACCGCCTCGGCATCCGCCGTGGCGCGGCCGGCGGCGCCAAGTAAGACGGACGTCGTGAAGGGAGCGGTACCCCACTTCTAGGGGACCGCTCCCTTTGCTGTACGTGCGAGACGTACCGGACGCTCAGTAGTCTGGTCGTACAACGCAACACAGAAGCACCAGCGAGAAGCGGCTTCCCCGCCGCCGGTCCTCGGTAGTGGCCCCCGGAGCACATCGACACCGGGGTCTTCGATCGAAGACCGGCCCGCAGCTGAAGCGCTTCTCCGCCACTGTCCCCCCGCCACACGGGCGACGGGGACGAAAGACGAAAAGTATCGGAGATAACGCTAGTGGAGAACGAGACCCACTACGCCGAGGCCGTCATTGACAACGGTTCCTTCGGCACCCGCACCATCCGCTTCGAGACGGGCCGCCTGGCCAAGCAGGCCGCCGGCTCCGCCGTGGCGTACCTGGACGACGACACCATGGTGATGTCGGCCACCACCGCTTCCAAGAAGCCCAAGGACCAGCTCGACTTCTTCCCCCTGACGGTGGACGTCGAGGAGCGGATGTACGCAGCCGGAAAGATCCCCGGCTCCTTCTTCCGTCGTGAGGGCCGGCCCTCCGAGGACGCGATCCTCACCTGCCGCCTGATCGACCGCCCGCTGCGCCCCTCCTTCAGGAAGGGCCTGCGCAACGAGATCCAGATCGTCGAGACGATCATGGCGCTCAACCCCGACCACCTGTACGACGTGGTCGCGATCAACGCCGCCTCCTGCTCCACGATCCTGGCGGGCCTGCCCTTCTCCGGCCCGATCGGCGCCACCCGTGTCGCCCTGATCAAGGGCCAGTGGGTCGCGTTCCCGACGCACACCGAGCTCGAGGACGCCGTCTTCGACATGGTCGTCGCCGGTCGCGTCCTGGAGGACGGCGACGTCGCGATCATGATGGTCGAGGCCGAGGCCACCGAGAAGACGGTCCAGCTCGTCGCGGACGGCGCCGACGCCCCGACCGAGGAGATCGTCGCCGCCGGTCTCGAGGCCGCGAAGCCGTTCATCAAGGTCCTCTGCAAGGCCCAGTCGGACCTCGCCGCCAAGGCTGCCAAGCCCACCGGCGAGTTCCCGGTCTTCCTCGAGTACCAGGACGACGTGCTGGAGGCGCTGACCGCCGCCGTCAAGTCCGAGCTCACGCAGGCGCTCACCATCGCCGGCAAGCAGGACCGCGAGAACGAGCTCGACCGCATCAAGGAGATCGCCGCCGAGAAGCTGCTCCCGCAGTTCGAGGGCCGCGAGAAGGAGATCTCCGGTGCGTACCGCGCGCTGACCAAGCACCTGGTCCGCGAGCGCGTCATCAAGGACAAGGTCCGCATCGACGGCCGTGGCGTCACGGACATCCGTACGCTCGCCGCCGAGGTCGAGGCCATCCCGCGCGTGCACGGCTCGGCGCTGTTCGAGCGTGGCGAGACCCAGATCCTGGGCGTCACCACCCTCAACATGCTCCGGATGGAGCAGCAGCTGGACACCCTTTCCCCGGTGACCCGCAAGCGCTACATGCACAACTACAACTTCCCGCCGTACTCCGTCGGTGAGACCGGCCGCGTGGGCTCGCCCAAGCGCCGCGAGATCGGCCACGGCGCGCTCGCTGAGCGCGCCATCGTGCCGGTGCTGCCGACGCGCGAGGAGTTCCCGTACGCGATCCGCCAGGTGTCCGAGGCTCTCGGCTCCAACGGCTCGACGTCCATGGGCTCGGTCTGCGCCTCCACCATGTCGCTGCTGAACGCCGGTGTGCCGCTCAAGGCCCCCGTCGCCGGTATCGCCATGGGCCTGATCTCGCAGGAGATCGACGGCAAGACGCACTACGTCGCCCTCACCGACATCCTCGGCGCCGAGGACGCGTTCGGTGACATGGACTTCAAGGTCGCCGGTACGAAGGAATTCGTCACCGCCCTCCAGCTCGACACCAAGCTGGACGGCATCCCGGCCTCCGTCCTGGCCGCGGCCCTCAAGCAGGCCCGCGACGCCCGCCTTCACATCCTCGACGTGATGATGGAAGCGATCGACACGCCGGACGAGATGTCCCCCAACGCCCCGCGGATCATCACCGTCAAGATCCCCGTGGACAAGATCGGTGAGGTCATCGGCCCCAAGGGCAAGATGATCAACCAGATCCAGGAGGACACCGGCGCGGATATCACGATCGAGGACGACGGCACCATCTACATCGGTGCCCAGGTCGGCTCGCAGGCCGAGGCGGCCCGCGCGACGATCAACGCGATCGCGAACCCGACCATGCCGGAGGTCGGCGAGCGCTACCTGGGTACGGTCGTCAAGACCACCACCTTCGGTGCCTTCGTCTCCCTGATGCCCGGCAAGGACGGTCTGCTCCACATCTCGCAGATCCGCAAGCTCGCCGGCGGCAAGCGCGTGGAGAACGTCGAGGACGTCCTCGGTGTGGGCCAGAAGGTCCAGGTCGAGATCGCCGAGATCGACTCCCGCGGCAAGCTCTCCCTCGTCCCCGTGATCGAGGGCGAAGAGGGCTCCGAGGCCGAGAAGGACGACGCCGACAAGTGACGTCCCGTAGTTCCGTGACGACGGCCCGCACCTCTTCGGAGGGGCGGGCCGTCGCCCGTACCCAAACACTGCTCAAGGGCCAGAACGGCATCGGCACCGTCCGCAGGACCACCCTCCCCGGTGGCCTGCGCGTCGTCACCGAGACCCTGCCCTCCGTACGCTCCGCCACCTTCGGCATCTGGGCGCATGTCGGCTCCCGCGACGAGACGCCCTCGCTGAACGGCGCGACGCACTACCTGGAGCATCTCCTCTTCAAGGGCACCGAGAAGCGCAGTGCCCTCGACATCTCGTCCGCGATCGACGCGGTCGGCGGCGAGATGAACGCCTTCACGGCGAAGGAGTACACCTGCTACTACGCACGTGTACTGGACACCAACCTCCCCCTCGCCATCGACATCGTCTGCGACATGCTGACGGGGTCCCTGATCAGGGCCGAGGACGTCGACGCCGAGCGCGGCGTCATCCTCGAAGAGATCGCGATGACCGAGGACGACCCGGGCGACGTCGTCCACGACCTGTTCGCCAAGACGATGTTCGGCGACACCCCGCTGGGCCGCCCGGTCCTCGGCACCGTCGACACCGTCGAGGCGCTCTCCGCCGACCGCATCCGCCGCTTCTACAAGAAGCACTACGACCCGACGCACCTCGTCGTCGCGGCCGCGGGCAACATCGATCACGCCACCGTCGTACGCCAGGTCCGCAAGGCCTTCGAGCGGGCCGGCGCCCTGTCCCGCACGGACGCGGTCCCGCTCGACCCGCGCGACGGCTCCCGCGTCATCCGTACGGCGGGCCGCGTCGAGCACCTGAACCGCAAGACGGAGCAGGCACACGTCGTCCTCGGCATGCCGGGCCTGTCCCGCACCGACGACCGCCGCTGGGCGATGGGCGTACTGAACACGGCTCTCGGCGGCGGCATGTCGTCCCGCCTCTTCCAGGAGGTACGGGAGAAGCGCGGCCTGGCCTACAGCGTGTACTCGTACACCTCCAGCTTCGCCGACTGCGGCCTCTTCGGGGTGTACGCCGGCTGCCGGCCGGGACAGGTCCACGACGTACTCAAGATCTGCCGCGACGAGCTGGAGAAGGTCGCCGCGGACGGTCTGCCCGACGAGGAGATCGACCGCGCCGTCGGCCAGCTCTCCGGCTCCACCGTCCTCGGCCTGGAGGACACCGGCGCGCTCATGAACCGCATCGGCAAGAGCGAGCTGGCGTGGGGCGACCACATCTCCGTCGACGACATGCTCGCCCGGATGGCGGCAGTGACGCCCGACGACGTACGGGAGGTGGCCGCCGAAGTCCTGGGCCACCGTCCCTCGCTGTCGGTCATCGGCCCGCTGAAGGACAAGCAGGCCGACCGCCTGCACGAAACAGTCGCCTAGAGACGTCAGACAGAAAGAAGCAAGCAATGAGCAAGCTGCGCGTGGCCGTTCTCGGTGCCAAGGGCCGTATCGGCTCCGAGGCCGTACGGGCCGTCGAGGCCGCCGGCGACATGGAACTGGTGGCGGCGCTGAGCCGGGGCGACAAGCTCGAAGCCCTCGTCGAAGCCGACGCCCAGGTCGTCGTCGAGCTGACCACCCCCGCATCGGTGATGGGCAACCTCGACTTCTGCGTACGCCACGGCATCCACGCCGTCGTCGGCACCACCGGCTGGACCGACGAACGCCTCGCGCAGCTCCGCTCCTGGCTCGCCACCTTCCCGGAGACGGGCGTGCTCATCGCGCCCAACTTCTCCATCGGCGCCGTCCTCACCATGAAGTTCGCCCAGCAGGCGGCCCCGTACTTCGAGTCCGTCGAGGTCGTCGAGCTGCACCACCCGAACAAGGCCGACGCCCCCTCGGGCACCGCGACCCGCACCGCCCAGCTCATCGCGGCGGCACGCGCCGAGGCCGGCAGCGCCCCCCAGCCGGACGCCACGACCACCGCGCTGGACGGCGCCCGCGGCGCGGACGTGGACGGCGTACCCGTACACGCCATTCGCCTGCGCGGCCTCCTCGCCCACCAGGAAGTACTCCTCGGCAGCGAGGGCGAGACGCTGACGATCCGTCACGACTCCCTGCACCACAGCAGCTTCATGCCGGGCATCCTGCTCGGCGCGCGCCGCGTGGTGACCACTCCCGGCCTCACCTTCGGCCTGGAAAACTTCCTCGACCTGAACTGACGGCAGCAACACCCATGCGCGCAAAAATTACCTACTTCGCCCTCGCCGCCGTCCTGGTCGTCTACTTCTTCCTGGCCGGCAGCCGCGGGTACTTCCTCATCCGGGAAGGCACCGCCCTCACCGTCACCTTCGGCGTCGCGGTGCTGGTCCTCCCGGCCATCGGCATCTGGTTCCTCTGGCAGACCACACAGTTCGCCCGCAAGGCGGACGCACTGTCCGCGAAGCTGGAGGCCGAGGGCGGCCTGCCCGTCGACGAGCTGGCACGTACGCCCAGTGGCCGCATCGACCGCGACTCCGCCGACGAAGTCTTCGCCCGGCGCCGCGCCGAGACCGAGGACGCCCCGGACGACTGGCGCTCCTGGTTCCGGCTGGCGATCGCCTATTACGACGCGCGGGACACCCCGCGCGCCCGCAAGGCGATGCAGCGGGCGATCGCGCTGCACGAGGGCAGGTAGGCCCACGCGAAAGGGGGCGTCCGACCGGATCGGACGCCCCCTTTCGCATGCGCTACCGCCGCTCAGACCGGCCGGTATTCGTCGCCCCAGGCCTCCACCGTGTCGGCCGCCCGGTCGAAGGCCTCCACCCGCGACAGGAAATCGGCGTTGTGATCGGTTAGCAGCTGCAGCCGCTCACCGTTCTGCCATACCAGTACGAGCGCCTGCCCCTGCACCGTGCGCGGCAGCCCGAGCCATCGCACCGGCTGCTGGACCGTACGTACGGTCGTCGCCCGGTCCCACGCCACCGTGGTCGTCGAGAAGAACCGCACGCGCCGCAGCCCGTGCCGGCTGACCCAGGCACCGACGCGCAGCAGTCGCAGGGCGCAGGCGATCACGACCAGGGAGAGGCCCAGACAGACCCCCGCACCCGGCACCGCGCCCGTAAAGGCGATAACCATCGCCGCCAGCAGAACGAACGACGCCAGGAGCAGCAGCAGGGCTGCCGCTCCTACGCGCCAGGGCCCAGGGCGATAGGGCCTGCGCCATTGATCGTGGTCGTCGAAGGGCAGCGCGACATCGTCGGAAGTCTCACCGGACGCTTCGAAAGCACGGTCGGCCGTCAGGAAGGGCAGGGGCACGACTGATCCTC
Organism: Streptomyces flavidovirens DSM 40150; assembly: GCF_000429085.1. Taxonomy (GTDB): domain Bacteria; phylum Actinomycetota; class Actinomycetes; order Streptomycetales; family Streptomycetaceae; genus Streptomyces; species Streptomyces flavidovirens. Next base: position 73,983 of record NZ_AUBE01000028.1, read on the forward strand.
ACTCACCAGCACGCTCGATTGGGCTGTGCCCGGTGAGGCTACCGAGGAGGTCTTCGCCGGGCCACTCCAGGGGGCCCGGACGAGTCAGCGCCCCTCAACGGCGCTCAGCGCCCGTCAGCGGCCTCGGACTTCTGTGCCGCGCCCGGAGCCTGCGCCGGGTCGAGGGCGGGAACCCCGAAGAGCAGCGATCCGACCAGTCCGGCGACGACGGTGAGACCGATGAGCGTACGTCCGACGACCTGGGACGCACTCGGACGTTCGGGGGGCGGAGGGGTGACGTTACTGCGGAATCGGTCGGCCTCGGCAACGAATGCGAAGGGGACGGACTCTCGCCGGCGCAACATGGGGCGCTCACTCCTTTTGATTTTTGATCTGGTACCTGGGCTTCTACAGGGACAGACGTACAAAGCTGTCGCTTGGTGCCCGATTTCCCGGAATCGGCCGAACAATGTCCCCCGAGTGCTGCCGGGCCGTCACCGCTGGCCCCGGCCCGTAGAGTGTGGGGCGCCCAGAGATGTACATGGAAGGACCATCGGTGACCCCCACCCCCAATGAGACAGCCAAGCCCCACTTCCGGAGTGACGTCACAGTGGAGCTGGTGAAGCACACCGCCAGTGACTCTGACGTCTTGTGGGCGGCCCGGGTGTCGACCGCTGGCGAGCAGTCCTTGGAAGAACTCAACAAGGACCCCGAGCGCTCAAAAGGGCTCATCAACTACTTGATGCGGGATCGTCACGGCAGCCCCTTCGAACACAACTCGATGACCTTCTTCATCAGCGCCCCGATCTTCGTCTTCCGCGAGTTCATGCGCCACCGCGTCGGATGGTCGTACAACGAGGAATCGGGCCGTTACAGGGAGCTGGAGCCCGTTTTCTACCTGCCAGGAGGAGAGCGCAAGCTCGTCCAGCAGGGCCGTCCCGGCAAGTACGAGTTCGTGGCGGGTACGCCGAAGCAGCATCAGACGGTGACCGAAGCCATGGAGGCCGCCTATCGTCGGTCGTACGAGGCATACCAAGACATGCTCGCCGCCGGGGTCGCCCGCGAGGTCGCCCGCGCGGTCCTCCCCGTAGGCCTGTACTCCTCGATGTACGCCACCTGCAACGCCCGCTCGCTCATGCACTTCCTCGGCCTGCGCACCCAGCACGAGCTGGCGAAGGTGCCCTCCTTCCCGCAGCGCGAGATCGAGATGGTGGGAGAGCAGATGGAGGCCCACTGGGCCAAGCTCATGCCCCTCACCTACGCGGCCTTCAACAACAACGGACGCGTCGCGCCGTAAGCCCTGGACACCGGCCGGAGTACAGATGTACGGACCTACAGTCCGAAGTGTCCGTATTGCCGCAGTTCGAGAATTTCATCTAGGCTGATCAAACGGACCCGGCACTGCTTGAACCCCCGAGCAGGCAGTGTCGGGTTCCACTTCCCGTACGTCCGACCTCCCCCGAGGGGACACGACGCGTTGAGCAGCGAGTAGCGTGTTACCCATGGCTCCGATCTCCACTTCGCAGACCCCCTTCGGGCGGGTCCTCACCGCCATGGTCACGCCGTTCACGGCGGACGGCGCACTCGACCTCGACGGCGCCCAGCGTCTCGCCGCCCACCTGGTGGACGCCGGCAACGACGGGCTGATCGTCAACGGCACCACCGGCGAGTCGCCGACCACCAGCGACGCGGAGAAAAACGACCTCGTACGGGCTGTACTGGAAGCCGTCGGAGACCGGGCCCATGTCGTCGCCGGAGTCGGCACCAACGACACCCGCCACAGCGTCGAGCTGGCCCGCGCCGCCGAGCAGACCGGCGCACACGGCCTCCTCGCCGTGACGCCGTACTACAACAAGCCCCCGCAAGAGGGCCTGCTCCGCCACTTCACGGCCATCGCCGACGCCACCGGGCTCCCCGTGATGCTCTACGACATTCCGGGCCGCAGCGGTGTGCCGATCAACACCGAGACACTCGTCCGGCTGGCCGAGCACCCGCGGATCGTCGCCAACAAGGACGCCAAGGGCGACCTCGGCCGCGCCAGCTGGGCCATCGCCCAGAGCGGCCTCGCCTGGTACTCCGGCGACGACATGCTGAACCTGCCCCTCCTCTCCGTCGGCGCCGTCGGCTTCGTCTCGGTCGTCGGCCACGTCGTCACCCCCGAGCTGCGCGCGCTCCTGGAAGCCCACCTCGCCGGCGACGTACGCAAGGCGACGGAGATCCACCAGCGGCTGCTCCCGGTCTACACCGGCATGTTCCGCACCCAGGGCGTCATCACCACCAAGGCCGCCCTTGCCCTCCAGGGCCTGCCCGGAGGCCCGCTGCGCCTCCCCATGGTGGAGCTGACGCCGGACGAAGAGGCACAGCTCAAGCGGGATCTCGCGGCCGGTGGAGTAGAGCTCTAACCACAGACTTCACAACTGAATACGCAGGAATCCCACACACAACAGCAAGTGCACGAATGTCATGCGCGCCACGTGCCTCAGCGGTACGTGGCGTGTGTGGTGAGGAGAGTCTTTTGAGCCATCCGCATCCTGAACTCGGTACCCCGCCCAAGCTCCCGAAGGGCGGCCTGCGCATCACCCCGCTCGGCGGTCTCGGCGAGATCGGCCGCAACATGACGGTCTTCGAGTACGGCGGCCGCCTGCTCATCGTCGACTGCGGAGTGCTCTTCCCCGAGGAGGAGCAGCCCGGCATCGACCTGATCCTGCCGGACTTCACGTCCATCAAGGACCGCCTCGACGACATCGAAGGCATCGTGCTCACGCACGGCCACGAGGACCACATCGGCGGCGTCCCCTTCCTGCTCCGTCTGAAGCAGGACATCCCGCTGATCGGCTCCAAGCTGACCCTCGCCCTGATCGAGGCGAAGCTCCAGGAGCACCGCATCCGCCCGTACACGCTCGAGGTCACGGAGGGCCACCGCGAGCGCGTCGGCCCGTTCGACTGCGAGTTCGTGGCGGTCAACCACTCCATCCCGGACGCGCTGGCCGTCGCCATCCGCACCCCGGCGGGCATGGTGGTCCACACCGGCGACTTCAAGATGGACCAGCTCCCGCTGGACCGCCGCCTCACCGACCTCCCGAAGTTCGCGAAGCTCGGCGAGGAGGGAATCGACCTCCTCCTCTCCGACTCGACGAACGCCGAGGTCCCGGGCTTCGTCCCGCCCGAGCGCGACATCTCGAATGTCCTGCGTACGGTCTTCGCGAACGCCCAGAAGCGCATCATCGTGGCCAGCTTCGCCAGCCACGTACACCGCATTCAGCAGATCCTCGACGCGGCCCACGAGTACGGCAGACGCGTCGCCTTCGTCGGCCGCTCCATGGTCAGGAACATGGGCATCGCCCGCGACCTGGGCTACCTCAAGGTCCCGGCCGGCCTGGTGGTCGACGTAAAGACCCTCGACGACCTCCCCGACCACCAGGTCGTCCTCGTCTGCACCGGCTCGCAGGGCGAGCCGATGGCCGCCCTGTCCCGGATGGCCAACCGCGACCACCAGATCCGCATCGTCCAGGGCGACACGGTGATCCTGGCGTCCTCCCTGATCCCGGGCAACGAGAACGCGGTCTACCGCGTGATCAACGGCCTGACCCGCTGGGGCGCCAACGTCATCCACAAGGGCAACGCCAAGGTCCACGTCTCGGGCCACGCCTCGGCCGGCGAGCTCCTGTACTTTTACAACATCTGCAAGCCGAAGAACCTGATGCCGGTCCACGGCGAATGGCGCCACCTGCGCGCCAACGCCGAGCTGGGAGCCCTCACGGGCGTCCCCAAGGACCACATCGTCATCGCCGAGGACGGCGTGGTGGTCGACCTGATCGACGGCCGCGCGAAGATCGTCGGCAAGGTCCAGGCGGGCTATGTGTACGTCGACGGCCTCTCGGTCGGCGATGTCACCGAGACCCACCTCAAGGACCGCCGGATCCTCGGCGAGGAGGGTTTCATCTCGGTCTTCGTCGTGGTCGACACCGCGACCGGCAAGATCGTGGGCGGCCCGAACATCCACGCCCGCGGCTCCGGCATCGACGACTCGGCCTTCGCGGCCGTCGTCCCGCGGATGGAAGAGGCCATCGCCAAGTCGGCCCAGGACGGCGTCCTGGAGACGCACCAGATCCAGCAGCTGATCCGCCGCACAGTGGGCAAGTGGGTCTCCGACACCTACCGCCGGCGTCCGATGATCCTGCCGGTCGTCGTCGAGGTCTGACGCCGCCGTAGCACGTCAACTGGGAGCGGGGCACCTCGATTTGCATCGGGGCGCCCCGCTCCAGTACGTTTACGGCTCCTCCTGAACGGGAAGCCCGGCGCACTGGTGCGCCTGGGACCACCCGAACGGGGCGGGAATTCCGACTCAGAACTTCTGATAAAGTCGGAATCGCCGGAAAGGGAAACGCGAAAGCGAAGAACTGGAAAGCGCCGAGGAAGTCGGACACGGAAGAGTCTGATAGAGTCGGAAACACGAAATACCGAACGAAAGCCCGGAGGAAAGCCCCAGACGATGTTCTGTGGGTGAGTACAAAGGAAGCGTCCGTTCCTTGAGAACTCAACAGCGTGCCAAAAGTCAACGCCAGATATGTTGATACCCCGGCCCACCTCTGGTGGGTTGGTGGTTCCTTTGAAAAGTCCTGGGTCGTCACGTGTGACGGCCTGGGCGAACACAGCGAGGACGCTGAGAACAGCGGACCATATTCCGGTCCGATCTGTTCCGCTCTTTCGTGGTGCTAGCTCGATTACGAGCCAACATTCATGGAGAGTTTGATCCTGGCTCAGGACGAACGCTGG
>NZ_AUBE01000029.1 GCF_000429085.1 Streptomyces flavidovirens DSM 40150
CCCGGACGCCCCCGGACACGGCCCGACCGGGTCGTCGCGGACAAGGGCTACTCGGCCCGGAAGATCCGTGCCTACCTCCGCCGGCGCGGCATCGCCGCGACGATTCCCGAGCGGATCGACCAGATCAACGGCCGCATCCGCCGTGGCAAGGCACGCTGCCGGCTCGACCGGACCGCCTACCGACGACGCAACGTGGTCGAACGCTGCTTCAGCCGACTCAAGCAGAACCGGGCCCTGGCCACCCGATACGACAAACGCGCCGTCCACTACCAAGCCATGGTCACCCTCGCCTGCCTCAGGCTCTGGCTCCCATGACTTTCCGGACAGCCCCTAGCGCCAGGCTGCCGCCGCGCTTGGCGTTGAAGTTGGCGCGGCCCTGCGCCGACCTCAGCCGCCACTCGCGACCCATCTCCGCGCGGAGCCGCGCATCGGTCTTGGCGACGATGCGCCGGTTCTCCCGCAGCAGTTTGCGGTAGCTCTCCAGCCGGCGGTCCGACAGCGAGCCCTCCTCCAGCGCGGCCAGCACGGCGCAGCCGGGCTCCGACTCATGGGCACAGTCGTGGAACCGGCACTGGGCCGCCAGCTCCTCGATCTCGGAGAAGACCTGTCCGACACCGGCCTCGGCGTCCCACAGTCCCACGCCGCGCAGTCCGGGCGTGTCGATGAGCACTCCCCCGCCGGGCAGGGCGAGAAGGTTGCGCGTGGTGGTGGTGTGCCGGCCCTTGCCGTCGACTTCACGGGTGGCCCGCACATCCATGACGTCCTCGCCGAGCAGCGCGTTGGCCAGCGTCGACTTTCCGGCGCCGGACACCCCGAGCAGCACGCTCGTACCGCCCGACACGACAGCGGTGAGTACGTCGATGCCGTCGCCCGTCGTGGAACTGACGGGCAGCACCTGGACGCCCGGCGCGGCGGTCTCCACGTCCTCGACGAGGTACGAAAGCCCGGTGGCGTCCGGCACCAGGTCGGCCTTGGTGAGGACCACCAGCGGCTGTGCGCCCGACTCCCAGGCCAGTGCCAGGAAGCGCTCGATCCGTCCGAGGTCCAGCTCGACGGCGAGCGAGACTGCGATGATCGCGTGGTCGACGTTGGCCGCGAGGATCTGCCCCTCGGACCGGGTGGAGGAGGTGGAGCGTACGAACGCGGTGCGGCGCGGCAGGTACGCCCGTACGAACTGCGGGTCGCCGGCGGGGTCGACAGCGGCCCAGTCGCCGGTGCAGATGACACGCAGCGGATCGTGCGGGGTCACATAGGTGGTGTCGGCGCGGACGACGCCGTCGGCGGTGAGGACGTCGCACTGGCCGCGGTCGACCCGTACGACACGGCCGGGCAGCAAGCCCTGGGCGGCGTACGGAGCGAACTCCGCCTCCCACACCTCGTCCCAGCCGCACTGGGCGAGAGGGTGCGACGCGGCGGAGACCACGGACGTCGACGAGGCGGAAGCGGAAGAGGAGGAGGAAGAGGCATGCGGGAAAGACAAGGGGTGACCCTTCACAAGGGTGGCCCCGGCACCGCGCACACAGGCGCGGGAAGAGAGGAAGGTCAGCCGGTGGCCACGGAAGTGGAATTGACGCAGTTCTGGATGAGGGCAGCGCCCATCGAAGAAACAGCCATCAGTCACACCTCCCGGATCACACACCGCTGAACACGGCAGCCACCGGCCACCGCGAAGAACGATCACAGCCTAGACCGGCCCTCGCGCACCGCGCCAAGCATTTTCCGCGCCGCGCTTTCTCCGGGCCGGGCATTCTCCGGGCCGGGCATTCTCCGGGCCGGGCAAGTTTCGCGGTCGGCATCATCACGTGGAAGGGAAGGCCTGTTCGGTCCAGATGGTCTTCCCGGAGCGGGTGTAGCGCGTGCCCCAGCGCTGGACGAGCTGCGCGACGATGAACAGTCCCCGGCCGCCCTCGTCGTCGTCCCCGCTGTGGCGCAGGTGCGGTGAGGTGTGGCCCGTGTCCGCGACCTCGCACAGGAGCGTGCGGTCGCGGATGAGGCGCAGGTGCAGCGGCCCGGCGGCGTACCTGACCGCGTTGGTGACCAGCTCACTGACTACGAGCTCCGTCGCGAACGACAGTTCCTCCAGGCCCCATTGCCGAAGCTGTCCGGTGGCCAGTTCCCGGGCGCGGCCCGGCGCGACCGGTTCTGCGGGGAGCTCCCATTCGGCGACCTGCGAGGTGTCGAGTTCGCGGGTGCGGACGAGAAGCAGGGCCGTGTCGTCGGCTGTGGTGCCACCCGGCAGGAGTCGCGCCACGGCGCGGTCGCACAGTTCTTCCAGCGACGCCTGCCGGTCGCCGAGTACGCGGGCCAGGGTGTCGAGTCCGTGATCGATGTCGCGGTCACGGGCTTCGACCAGGCCGTCGGTGAACAGGGCCAGCAGGCTGCCCACCGGCAGCTCGACCTCCATGGACTCGAAGGGCAAGCCACCGAGCCCGAGGGGCGGGCCGGCCGGCAGGTCGGGGAAGGACATCCGGCCGTCCGGGTGCACAACCGCCGGGGGCAGGTGCCCGGCCCGGGCCATGACGCACCGTCGCGAGACCGGGTCGTAGACCGCGTAGAGACAGGTCGCCCCGGTGGTCACGTCGTCGAAGGTGCCGTCGAGTGTGCCCAGTTCGCCCCACTGCTCCTCCGCCGACTGCCCCACCAGGTCGTCGAGCCGCGTCAGCAGCTCGTCGGGGGCCATGTCCAACTGGGCGAACGCGCGTACGGTCGTGCGCAGCCGTCCCATGGTGGCGGCCGCCTGCAGGCCGTGGCCGACCACGTCCCCGACCACGAGTCCGACCCGCGTTCCGGACAGCGGGATGACGTCGAACCAGTCGCCGCCGACGCCTGACAGGTCGTCCGCGGGCAGGTAGCGGTAGGCCAGATCGACCGCCGACTGGCGCGGCACGTGCTGCGGCAGCAACTGGCGCTGGAGGGCGAGGGCCGCGGTGCGTTCACGGGTGAAGCGGCGGGCATTGTCGATGGACACCGCCGTACGGGCGACCAGCTCGTCGGCCAGCGCGATCTCACCGCTGTCGAAGGTGGCCGCGTCGGTACCACGGACGAAGGTGACGAGTCCCAGGACGCTGTTCCCGGCCCGCAGCGGCACGACCAGGGTGGTGTCGTCGAGTACGAGGCCACCCGAGGAGAGGCTGCGGTCCTGCGGTGAGCCCGGCAGGTATGCGACCGGGGGAAGAGGCCGCCGGCACCGCTCCCGCGGCTCCCCGGACCACACCGGCTCCCCCGGCTCCCTGGACCGCACCGGCTGCCCCGACGGTCCGGGCTCGGGCGGCGGTTCCGGCTGCCCCGGCGGTCCCGACGGTCCCGGCTGCCCCGGCGGTCCCGCCTGCCACGACGGCCCGGGCTCGGGCGGCGTTCCGGCCTGCCCCGTCACCCCCGGTTCCGGCGGGCCGCCCTCCCCGGCATCGACCGCCTCGCCTGCCGCCCCGGCCGACCGGCAGGCGACCTGTACGAGAGCCATCGCCGCCGAGCCGCCGGTGGCCGGCACCTCGCCTTCCAGTACCGTCCTCGCGAGGTCGACCGTAACGGTGTCGGCGAACTCCGGGACCGCCACCTCGGTGATCTTCTCGGCGGTGACCAGCACGTCGAGGGCGGTGCCGATGCCTCGGCCGGCCTCGACGAGCAGGGCCAGCCGCTGCTGGGCCCGGTAGCGGTCGGAGATGTCGAAAGCGTCCTCGCACACTCCGAGCACGTGCCCGTCGGCGTCCTGGAGCCGGTAGTAGGAGCAGGACCAGAGATGGTCCGTTTCCGGGTCGCTGGGAGGCCGGCCCAGGAAGTGCAGGTCGAGGATGGGTTCGCCGGTGCCGAGTACGAGGTTCATCACCGCGTCGAGCGTGTGCGGGTACCCCTGCGTGACGAACCTGCCCCCGGAGTACAGCTCATCGGCCCGCAGGCCGCTGAAGTCGGCGAACGGCCGCCCTATCTCGCGTTCGTAGGCCGTGTTGCACCAGGTCAGGCGCAGATCGGTGTCGTAGATGGCCAGGCCGACGGGCGACTGGGTGGCCAGACCGTGCAACAGTGCCAGCCGGGATTCCCACGCCCTCAGGTCCTTCAGCTCCGTCAACACGAGGACGCGCTCGGCCGTGCCGGGGCCCGGCAGCGCGGACACCGCGGTCGCGACGAGCAGCTCTCGCCCGTCCCGGTGCCGGGCGACGCGAATCGCGTTTCCCCGCTCCGGCCCGGCCGGAGCGGGGGCGGAGTCCTCCGCCGCAGGAACGGGGAGGGCAGGGGCCGGGCGGGCCGGCAGGAACGTCGCCAGGGGCTGTCCGACGACGTCCTGCGGCCGGTAGCCGAGGAACTCCTCGGCGGCGGGGCTCCATCCGATGACCGTGTCCCGGGCGTCGACGACCACCGTGGCCGCCCCGGTGACGTCGAGGGGACCACGGAAGTCGGCACTCTGCGCCGCGTTCCACGCACTCATGGCGCCACACCAGCCCGGTTCATCCCCTACAGAATCCGCTGTGGCCGGGACAGGCACAACCGCGGTGCGTCCGCCCGGCGCCCACCAGGCAGCTCACGCGACGGCTCACACGACGGCTCGCGCGAGGCGAAGTACGGCGTTGACGGGGGCGCGCTCAGCCGGTGCGGCCCACGATCAGCCACTGTGCGGGCAGCTCGATGCGGGTGCCGTCCGCCCGGAACTCCGTCTGGGCGAGAGTGGTACGGCCGTCCGCCAGGACGGTGAGCCCCGACGCGCGCAGGAGATCCGGCACTTCGTGGTCCTCGGACTCGGCCGGTTTCAGCCCATGCGCGAAGACCCGTGCCAGCTTGGGCGGCGGTCCGCCGGGCTCCCGCATGATGTCCGCCAGTACGGTCTTCGCTTCGGCGGTCAGCTCCACCACGAAGGCACGCCCCCGCTCCCCCACCAGCTCCGCGACCGCCGCCGCGATCAGTGGCCGGTCCGGCGGATCACTCTGGTGGATGACGGCCCGCAGGTAGACGTTGCTGTCACCGAGCCGCTTGTGCAGCTCCCGCACGGCCTCCGTGTCGGTGGCGTTGAGCTGCCGGAACTCGACCGTGCCCGCGGGGTCCGCCCGTCGCGCGTGGGCTATCCCCGCGTGCGAGACGTCTACGCCCACCGCACGGGGGAAGTGGCGTGCCAGGTAGCGGGTCTGCGTACCGTTCCCGCAACCGAGGTCGACCACGGGAAGTGCCATGTCGACGTACGGTGCCAACAGCTTCAGGTGAGGCGCGGCGGTCAGCGACGGATCGCTGTCCCAGATCGCTTCGCCGGGCGCGTCCGGGGTGTCGCCCCAGTAGCTTTCCCATGCGTGTATGTAACGGCCGGTCAGAGTCATCTGATGCCCCCCGGTGCGGATGGACGGACGGACGGACGAACGACGCACCGGAGGACACGGTGATGTCGCCCCGGCGCTGATGCCCTTCGCCGCCCGGTTCCTACCCCGGCGGCGCCGTCCGGACGCCCTGATCTGACGTCATCCGCTTCCCGTGCCTCAGTGCGCTCCCGGCGGCAGTTCCTGCTCGAACCAGACCACCTTCCCCGGCCCGAAGTGGCTCGCTCCCCACCGGTGGGCGAGCCGGCTCACCAGCCCGAGACCGCGCCCGCATTCCTCCTCCGGCCCCGCCTCGCGCAGCACGGGCAGCGTGTGGTCCTCGTCCGACACCTCGCACAGCAGAGTGTCCGAGCGCACCAGGCGCAGTTCCACGGGCCGCCCGCCCCCGTGCCGTACCGCGTTGGTGACGACCTCGCTCACCAGCAGCAGGGTGGTGTCGGCCAGTTCCGGCAGCCCCCAGCGCGCCAGTTGGCCGTCCACCAGCCGCCGGGCCCGGCGTACGTCGGCCGCCGTGGGTTCCAGCCGCCAGGCCGCCATGTCCTCGGGCGGCATGCCGTTCAGCCGGGCCATCAGCAGCGCGATGTCGTCCTTGCGCCCGCCGGACTCCGCGGTCGTCGACACCGCCAGTGCCCGGATGATCGTGTCGCACGCCTCGTCCATGGAGGCGGCCGGGTGCGCCGCCGATTCGCACAGTGCCGCCAGGCCGGTTCCGATGTCCTCGCCGCGCACCTCGACCAGCCCGTCCGTGCACAGCACCAGCCGGTCGCCCGGTGACACCGGCACCCGTGCGGTCCCGAACGCCACACCTCCGAGGCCGATCAGCGCGCCGCCGGGCACGTCGATCAGCTCCGAGCGGCCGGTCTCGGCCCGTACGAGCACGGGAGGCAGATGCCCGGCGCTGGAGATCAGCAGCTCGCCGGCGACCGGGTCGTAGACGGCGTACAGGCAGGTGGCGAGATAGTGGTCGCCGAGCTGGTGTGCCAGGTCGTCGAGGTTGCGCAGCAGGCGCGCCGGTGGGATGTCCAGTGCGGCCATGGTGTGTACGGCGGTGCGCAGCTGGCCCATCATGGCCGCCGCGTTCAGCCCGTGCCCCATCACGTCGCCGACGACCAGCGCCGTACGGGAGCCGGGGAGCCGGATGGTGTCGAACCAGTCGCCGCCGACGCGGCCGAGCGCGGTGCCCGGCAGGTAGCGGGTGGCGATGTCGCAGCCGGCCATACGGGGTGGGACCTGCGGGAGCATGCTCTCCTGCAGTGTCTCGGCCACCTGCTCCTGGTAGGTGTACATGCGGGCGTTGTCCAGGACGAGTCCGGCGCGGGCGGCGAGCTCGGCGCCGGTCCTGCGGTCCATGTCGGTGAACGGCTCGCGGCCCGGGCGGCGCATCAGCACCATGAAGCCGAGCACCACCGTGCGCGCCGTGAGCGGTACGACGAGCAGCGAGCGGCCGCCGATCAGCGGGCGCAGGTCCCGCTTCTCGAACTGGGCGGCGATGCGCTCGCTCAGTTCGTTCCCGATGTGCGGCAGGAGCACGGGTTCCCCCGTCACCATGCACTGGAAGAACGGGGTCTTCTCGGGGAAGGTGATCTCCTCACCGACGGGGACGGTGTCGTCCCAGCGGCCCGGCTCGTCGTTGTGCTCCACCCAGACCCGGCGCCATTCGGTGTTCACGTCCGGCGGGCCGTCCGGGAATCCCTCGCCGGCGAGGATCTGCACCCGCAGGTGGGTGCCCGCGAAGTCCGCGAAGCGGGGTACGGCGGCGCTCGTGACCTCGCGGATCGTCCGGGCCAGGTCGAGTGAGCTGCCGATGCCGCCGCTCACTTCGTTGAGGAACTCCAGCCGCTCACGGACAGCGGCGTGTTCGAGGTCCTGGTCGAAGTCTGGGTCGAAGTCCTGGCCCTGCTCCTGGTCGGGGCCCGCGCCCGGCATCGGCCCGCTGCCGGGAGCTGTCGTACTGTCCGCGGGACCGCCGTCCGCCTCGGCGGTCCGTTTCCGGCGCTCACGGTACTTCGGCACCCCCCAGTCCGGTGTGACCGGGACGCGCTCGTACGTGCTCATCTCCAGTACGGGGTAGCCCAGTTCGAGCATCTGCGCCACGATCCGGCTCGCCGTGGCCGGACCCATGTGCGGGAGGATGTCGGGCAGCCGGTCGGCGAGCCTGGCCGCGCCGGGGAATTCCGTGTGCAGCGCGAAACCGGGGGCGACCCGCTCGTGCGGGTCCCCTTCCTCGCCCAGCCCGGAGGCGTCGGCGGCCAGCACCAGCAGCCGCTCTGGTCCCGGTACGGCCAACGGGTACGCCCACCACAGCACGTCCAGCGAACCGGAATCGGCAGGTGGGTGCGGGTCGCCGTCCGGACGCGCGCACTTGGCACGCCCGGACGTGAGGTGGCCCGCGAAATCGCCGCCGGGCGGCCGGTAGGGGGCCGGGGCGAGGGCGTCATATGCGTAAGGCCTGGTCAGGGCACCGGAGATGGGCAGCAGGTCGGCGGCGGGGGCGCCCACGGCGTCCTCCCTGCGGTGACCGAAGAGCCGCTGCGCGCCGGAGCTCCAGTGCGAGACCAGGCCGTCGCCGCCCACCACGACGACCGCGAGCGGAATCCGGCCGGACACGGCACGCTGCCGTGGAACCACAGCTTCCATGGGCTTGCGTTCCCTCCCAGCGGCAAGATCTACAACTACATCATTACGGTACGGCCGGGTGGCGGCCGACAGGGGAAGTCTGCGGGAAATGCCCCCTTCGAGTACGGGAGCGGCCCCGGCTCTTCCGAGGACAGCGGGCGTCCCTATGATCGCTGGCACGGTGAGCTACGACGGCGGAGGTCCGAACAGCCATGGTGCAGCAGCGAGTTGTCATCGTCACCGGCGGGGGAACGGGTATCGGCGCCGCCACCGCCCGGCTCCTGCGCGAGGCCGGGCACCACGTGGTCGTCTCCGGACGCCGGCCCGAGCCGCTGCGACGTCTCGCGGAGGAGACCGGGGCCCTGGCGCACCCGTCCGACACCGCCGATCCGGACGCCGTACGTGGCCTGGTGGACGCGGCTGTGAAGGCGTACGGGCGAGTGGACGGGCTGGTGCTCAACGCGGGCATCGGCCGCTCCGGAGCGGTGGGCGACCTGTCGGACGAGGACTGGGAGGCCGTCATGCGTACCAACCTGACCGGCCCCTTCCTGCTGCTGCGCGCCGCGCTCCCGCACCTGCTGGAGGCGCGCGGCGCGGTCGTCGCGGTCGCCTCGGTGGCCGCGCTGCGCAACGGCGTGGCCAACGCCGCGTACGCCACCTCCAAGGCGGCGCTGCTCCAGCTCTGCCGTTCCCTCGCCGTCGACTACGGGCAGCACGGGTTGCGCGCCAACACCGTGTGCCCGAGCTGGGTACGTACCGAGATGGCCGACCGGCGGATGGCCCGGTTCGCCGAGGAGGCGGGGCTGGCCGGGGAAGCGGGGGCGGCGGACGGCGGCGTCGAAGCGGCGTACGCGGAGGCGACGCGGCTGCTGCCGGGGCGGCGCCCCGGCGAACCGCGTGAAGTCGCCGAGGCGGTGAGCTGGCTGCTTTCGCCCGCCGCGTCGTACGTCAACGGCGCGGTGCTCACCGTCGACGGCGGGGTGACGGCGCTCGACCCCGGAACGGCCGCGTTCGACTTCCGCATCACACCGCGCGAGCGCGACTGAACACCGGCCGTCAGAGCCGGGGCGGTACGAGCGATGCCGGGTCCGGCAGGTACTGGGGATGGAAGGCGGCGAGCCCGGCGCCCGCGAGCCACCAGCCCCGGTAGACCAGGGCCCGGCACAGGCCCGCGTCGAGGCGGTCGAAGACGGTCGGCACGAGCGCCAGGTCCCGGCCGTCGAAACCGCGGTGTTCGCCGAATGTCTCGCGCCACCGGCGCAGCGGCGCCGAGCCGTCCGCCGGGAAGTCGGTGGAGAGCCCGGCCAGGACTCCGCGACGAGCACCGGGCGGGGGCGGTTCCCCCTGTCCGTCGGCACGCTGACCGAGCTGGAAGCGCTCGACGATCGCCCGGGTCCGCAGGGCCGTGCTCTGCCGGTACAGCAGGGAGTTGGCCCGTGCGAGGTCGCGGATCACCGGGATACGGCCGTACGGGCCCGGCCGCAGGAGGCCTCCGGCGTTGAGGACGAACAGGAAGGCGTGGCGGTAGCGTTCGCTGTCGACGGCCTCCAGGCCGGTGTTGTCGTACGTTCCCCCGTCCAGCAGGACGGGCGGGTGCGTGGCGCACGGGAAGTGGGCGCTGTCCAGGACCACGGGCGGGAACGCGCCGGGAACGGCGGCGGATGCGGCCACGGCGAGGCTCAGTCTCAGCCCCGTACCGGAGGTCGGGGCCAGTCCGGTCGTGTAGTCGCCGAACACATCGCGTTCGAAGGTGAACCGGACGCCGGTGGTGAGGTTCGCCGCGTTGAGGACCCAGCGGACTTCCGGGTCCAGGTCCTTCAGTTCGATTCCGTCGAAGAACCACTCGTCGAGGCGCTTCGCCAGGAGTTCGGTACGGGTCATCGGGCCGAGCGTCCGCCACAGTCCCCGGACGAGCGACCGCTTGAGCGACCGGGACGAGACGCGTTCGATGACCGGTTCCACGACGAGTTCGTCGACGGCTCCGGCAGTGCAGCCCCGTTCCCTCAGGGCGGGCCAGGCAGTGGCGAGGCACCCGTTGGCGACCGATCCGCCGGAGACCGACGAGGCGTACCGCAGGCTGGGCAGCAGCCCGGCATCGGCCAGCAGGCGTACGAAACCCAGTGCGGAGAGCGTGGCACGGAAGCCGCCTCCGGAGAGGGTGAGCGCGACCGGGTCGGCCGCGCCGGGAGGTTCGGCCGGGCGGAGCGTGTCGCCGCACGGCCGCGCCTGCAGGCCCGTGCCCACGGCGGGCGAGTCCACGAACCAGGTGTCCCCGGCAGGAGGCTTGGCCGCGTTCATCGCCGGTCACCGACCTCTATGACGAGCGCGGGGTCCGTGGACGGCCGTACGTCGACTTCGAAGCTCCGCTCCGCCCGCAGGGCTGCGAGCGCGTCGGTCGCGAAGGCGATGTCGTTCGTCAGGTGGATGGCGTACTCGTCGTCCTCGTCCCTGGACTCGACGAGCCAGCGCAGGGTGTCCTCGTGCGGGTGGTGGTGCTTGACGCCGTCGGCGGACACCACGTAGTGGTCGGCGTGCACGCTTTCGAAGAAGTCGCGTTCCACATTTCGTTCACTGCCGTGGTGTGGCAGTTTCAGCAGGTCGACGTGGAGCGGCTGCAAGTCGGTGAGCAGGCCGCCGGCCCGCAGCCCGGCGAGTATGCGGTCACCCCGCGCGTCTCCGGTGAGCAGCGCGGTCCGGCCGTCGTGGCTCAGCAACAGGACGATGCTCGACAGGTTCGGTACCGAGCGGTCCGTGTACGCCGCCGTGATCACATCGGGGTCTCGCCGCTTCTTCGCCTCCCGCCAGCGCTTCTCCAGCTTTTCCAGAGCCACGTCGTCGGGGGCGACGACGGTGACGTTCAGGTCGTCGAGCGTTGTTTCGGCGCCCTCGGTCAGTGGCCCCTCGAACAGCGGGTTGCCGGCCAGGCCCAGCGCCGTCGCTTCGTCGCGGATGGCCCGCCCTTGGCCGTAACTCGCTTTGACGGCGCCGCTGTTGGTCAGGGCCTGGTCGACGAGCGGCTGGACGGACGCGCTCAGTCCGGGAGCCCGCCGGTCGACGAGTTCCTCCACCGAGTTGAACCAGAGTCTCGTCACGTCGAACGGATCGGGGAGCTCTTCACGTCGTGCCCGGCGTATTTCGGCGAGCAGCCTGAGCAGTCCGGCGGCGTGGTCGTCGTCGACATGGGACAGGCAGACGACGTCGATCCTCGGGGCGCCGTCGCTGCCCGGCGCCAGGTGGGTCAACCGGTCGCGCAGCGAGGCCTCGTAGACCCCGCCGGGCCCGCCGTCCACGAGCATGACGCGCTGGTCCGGTGCTCCCCACCGTACGAGAAAGCAGTCTCCGTGCCGGGCGTCGAGGAAATCGAAGGTGAACATGACGGTCTCCTGCTTCCCTAGACGGACTGCATCGCCCGCAGGACATCGACCAGTCCGTGTCCCTGGAAGTCCCGCTCCCTGGCGAGGTCCGTCGCCGTGGAGCACAGGATCTGCTTCACGCGCTCGGGACGCCCCAGCAGCTCCCGGTTGCGGGCCAGCAGCATGGCCGCGGCTCCGCTGACGTGCGCCGCCGCCTGGCTCGTCCCGTGCATGGCCGAGATGCCCGCTCCGGGGATGGGGCCGTCGATGTCCTCCCCCGGTGCCAGGAGGTCGGGTTTGGGCCTGCCGTCGCCCGTGGGGCCGCGGCTGGAGAAGTAGCTGACGCCGTGCCGGTGCGGGTTGCTGCGGTGTGTCGAGCCGACGGTGATGACGGACTCCGCGTTGCCGGGGTCGGAGATGCTGATGCTGCGGTAGTCGGCGCCCAGGGTTCGCATCGCCCCGCTGAACCCGGCGTTCCCGGCGGCAGCGACGACCACGACCCCTGATCGCGCCAGGTGATCGCATTCGATGCATACGGGCGTCCAGCCGGTGGAGTGGGTCGCGACGTCATGCGGTACGGACAGGCTGATGTTGACCCCGGCGATGACGAACCTGCCCGCCTGCTCGTTGATGTGCCGCACGGCCTGAAGCGCCGTGACGATGGAGAACTCGTCGCCTTCCCCTTTGTCGTCGAGGACCCGGAAGTCGTACAGCCGGATCGTCGGGCAGATGCCACGGAATCTGCGGTCGGGCCACCAGGCGCCCAGGATTCCGGCGATGTGGGTGCCGTGCGGGTCGCCGGGGGTGGTGTACGGCAGGTCGGTCCGCGTCGCGCGGTTCTGGGGGGTGGGGAGCTCCATTTCGACGTACGGCAGGGCACGCGACCAGTCGATGAGGCCGTTCTCCAGCGCGTCGGCGGAGAGAGTTCCGCGTACGCCGACGAAGTTGAACGCGCGGACGACGCGTGACGCCAGTTGCTCCGCGGGGGTGCCGGCCGTGTCCCAGTCGTAGAACGCCGGGTGCCGGGCGTCGATGCCGCTGTCGACGATGGCCCAGCCGATCGAACCGCAGTCCACGGAGAAGACCTGCTCGGCGGCGTCGGCCTTGATCGTGGACCTGGACCGGACGACGGCGGGCGCGGCTTGGCGGTTCGTCGTCACGGACGTGATCGGGTGCCGCTTCCTGCGGTCGATGACGCCCCTGGACGGTGCGTCGGCCGGCCGCGTCAGCGGTGACTCCAGGGCAACGTCCTTCAGCATGCCGGTCATCGCACCGATCAGTGCGGGTTCGTCCGCCGGGGTGCGGCGCAGGTCCGGTTGTGTCGCGGCGATGACCGTGCGCAGCAGGCCGAGGAACCACATGAGGTGCCTGCTGCGTTCCTGGCGCCGTTCGATGTTGTCGTGAACGTCGCTGGTCGGCGGGCTTTTGAAGTGGCCGAGGAGTGCGGCCTCGATGCCTTTGGGTCCTACTTGTCCGGCGAGTTCCTTCGCGAGGCGGATGAGGCTGAGCAGGTTGGTCATGGGAAGCACCGCCCGCACCACTTCGCCGAGCGTCAGCCGCGCCGCCACGAAACTGCCGGCCGCGACCGGCTGGCAGTCGGTCATGCCCAGCTCCCTGAAGTGCTGCAGCACCCGCTGTACGCCGTGCTCCTCGTTGATCGCGAGGATCAGGTCCTCGCGGTGTTCCGGCCCCGGCGGCGACGGCTGGGCGAGTGCCAGCCAGGCGTCGAAGCGCACGGGGCAGTCGGTCGCCCACGGAATGGGAAACCGCCCTTCCCCGTAAAACGCCGTCTCAAGGTCGTCGCGGTCCATGAGTGCTCCCGAATCAGCGCGGCAAACGGCTGTGGGGAAGGGATGAAGGAAGGAGCATCGGGCCCGAAGCGGGGTCTCTCCCATTGTCCGTCCGGCACAATGGCACCGCAATTCCTCGCCAGTTGGTCAGCCCACGCCCTCGGGGCGGAACTGAACGCTGATGCGCGGCCCCACGGCACGCGACGTCTTGGGGATCGCGTGTTCCCACGTGCGCTGACAACTGCCGCCCATGACGATGAGATCGCCGTGCCCCAGTGGCTTGTGCACGGTGGCCGCGTCGCGCCGGCGCGGCCTCAGCGCCAGTTGCCGCGGCGCGCCCAGAGACAGGATCGCGACCATGGTGTCCTCACTGCTGCCCCGGCCGATGGTGTCCCCGTGCCAGGCGACGCTGTCCCGTCCGTCGCGGTAGAGGCACAGCCCGGCCGTGACGAACGGCTCGCCGAGTTCGGCGGCGTAATGCGCGTTCAGTGCGGTACGGGCCTCTTCGAGGCTCGGGTGCGGCAGGGGGTCGTCCGCGCCGAAGAACGACAGCAGGCGCGGCACCTCCACCACGCGCTCGTACATGACCCGCTGCTCGGCGCGCCATTCGACGTCGCGCGCCAGTACGTCGAAGAGCGCGTCGGCGCCGGTGACCCACTGCGGGAGTACGTCGATCCAGGCGCCGTGCCCGAGTTCCGTACGGCGCAGCCCGTCCAGCGGGCCCAGCGCGATGTCGTCCCCCTGGTCGAAGAGCGAGCCCTGGAGGTGTACGGCCATGAACCCAGCGTACCCCTACTCAAACAAACGTACGAATTACGCTCCGACTGTCCACTCCTCCCCGCCACCCGGCGCGAAGAAGCGCGCCACGTGCCCGGCCGTGACCTCCTGGAGGGTGGCCGGCGACCAGCGCGGTGCGCGGTCCTTGTCGATCACCTGGGCCCGGACACCCTCGACCAGGTCGGGTGTGGACAGCGCCGCGCAGGAGACGCGGTACTCCTGCTCCAGGACGTGTTCCAGCGTGCCGAGCTCCGCCGCCCGGCGCATCGCGGCCAGGGTGACCTTGAGCGCGACGGGCGATTTGACGAGGATCGTCTCGGCGGCCTCTTTCGCCGCCGGTTCGCCGCAGTCGAAGAGACGGCCGACGATCTCCTCGACCGTGCCCGCCGCGTAGCAGTGGTCGATCCACGCGCGGTGCGCGGCGAGTTCCGCCTCGGGCGCCGGGCGGGCGTACCGCGACATCACGTCCCGCGCCCCGTCCGTCGCGAGATCCGCGAGGAGGGCGGGCAGCCGGTCCGCCGGTACGAAGTGGTCGGCGAGCCCGCACAGCAACGCGTCCCCCGCGCCGACCGCCGCCCCGGTGAGCGCGAGGTGCGTACCCAGCTCTCCGGGCGCCCTCGACAGCAGCCAGGTGCCGCCGACGTCGGGCACGAAACCGATGCCGGTCTCGGGCATGGCCACCCGCGAGCGCTGCGTGACGACGCGGACGCTGCCGTGGGCGGAGACCCCGACGCCGCCGCCCATCACGATGCCGTCCATGACGGCGACGTACGGCTTCGAGAAGCGGGCGATGTGCGCGTTGAGCCGGTACTCGTCGCTCCAGAACGCCGCCGAGGCGGTGCCGCCCGCCCTGGCGTCCTCGTAGATCGACCGGATGTCCCCGCCGGCGCACAGGCCGCGCTCGCCCGCCCCCGTGATCACCACGGTCGCGACGGCCGGGTCCTGCTCCCAGGCCGCGAGGGCGCGGGCGATCCGGTTCACCATCGCGTGGTTCAGGGCGTTGATGGCCCGTGGCCGGTTGAGGGTGAGGTACGCGGTGTGCCCTTCGGTGCGCAGGAGTACGGAGTCGTCGGTCATTCGGGTGTTCCTTCCCACGGTCGAACGTCCCAGCATCCCGACGTCCCAACGGTCGCGGATGATCTTTTCTACACGCGTGAAGCTCCGCTGTTGGCCCGGTTAAGAAATCCTCGATGGACCGGGCGGCGCCGGGGCGACAGATTGGTACGCGTTCAGGATCACCTCCCCTCCCGGCTGGAGCCGAAGCCATGAAGGCACTTGTCAAGCAGTACGCCGAGCCCGGGCTGTGGCTGATGGATGTGCCGGAGCCGGAGACGGGCCCCGGCGATGTGCTGATCAAGGTGCTGCGTACCGGCATCTGCGGCACGGACCTGCACATCAGATCCTGGGACGGCTGGGCCCAGCAGGCCGTCTCCACGCCGCTCGTCCTCGGCCACGAGTTCGTGGGCGAGGTCGCGGCCGTCGGCGCCGGCGTCGCGGACATCGCGGTCGGAGACCTGGTGAGCGGCGAGGGCCACCTGGTCTGCGGGAAGTGCCGCAACTGCCTCGCCGGGCGCCGGCACCTGTGCCGCTCCACCGTCGGGCTCGGTGTGGGCCGTAACGGCGCCTTCGCGGAGTACGTCGCCCTGCCCGCCTCCAACGTGTGGGTGCACCGAGCGAAGGTGGACCTCGACGTGGCCGCGATCTTCGACCCGTTCGGCAACGCCGTGCACACCGCGCTCTCCTTCCCCCTGGTCGGCGAGGACGTGCTGATCACCGGCGCCGGCCCGATCGGCATTATGGCGGCGGCCGTGGCCCGGCACGCCGGTGCGCGCAACGTCGTGATCACCGACGTGAGCGAGTCACGCCTGGAGATCGCCCGCAAGGCCGGCGCGACGCTCGCCCTCAACGTCGCGCAGTCGGACATCGCCGACGCGCAACGGCAGTTGGGCCTCAAGGAGGGCTTCGACGTCGGCCTGGAGATGTCGGGCCGGCCGGAAGCGATGCGCGACATGGTCGCGAACATGACGCACGGCGGGCGGATCGCCATGCTCGGGCTGCCGGCCGAGGAGTTCGCCGTCGACTGGTCGAAGATCGTCACGTCGATGATCACCGTGAAGGGGATCTACGGCCGTGAGATGTACGAGACGTGGTACGCCATGACGGTGCTGCTGGAGGGCGGTCTTGACCTGAGCCCGGTCATCACGGGCAGCTACGCCCACCAGGACTTCGACGCGGCGTTCGACGAGGCGGCGACCGCCCGCAGCGGCAAGATCATCCTCGACTGGACCACCTGAGCCCGTTGCCGCTGCGCGGAGCTTTCCCCGACCCGCCCCTTCCCGAACTGGGGGCAAGCCCCCAGACCCCGGACGGGCTGGCCTTGCCGCGCAGCGGCAAGGCCAGCCCGCCGGCGCTGGAGGACCGGGGTCGGGGCCGGAGCCCGCAGCAGCGCTCCCGGCCTCACCAGCCCGTTTGCGCTGGAGGACCGGGGGTCCGGGGCAAAGCCGCAGCCCACCAGCCCACCCGGCGCTGAAGGACCAGGAACCGGGGCAAGCCCCAGCAACACCCCCCGCCCCACCAGCCCGCCCGGCGCTGGAGGACCGGGGGCCGGAGCGAAGCCCCGGCAGCACCCCGGCCCCACCAGCCCACCCGACGCTGAAGAACCAGGGACCGGGGCAAAGCCGCAATACCCCCGGCCCCACCAGCCCGACCGGCGCTGGAGGACCAGGGACCGGGGCGAAGCCCCAGCAACACCCCCCGGCCCCCCAGCCCACCCGGCGCTGGAGGACCGGGGACCGGGGCGAAGCCCCGGCAGCCCCCCGACCCCTCCAGCCCGTCCGGCGTTTGAGGACCGGGGTCTGGGGCGGAGCCCCAGTTCGGGAAGGGGCGGGTCGGGGAAAGCCCCGCGCAGCGGCAACCCGCCCGGACCGCCACCACACCCACCTACACGCACCGCCCACCACCCACCGCCCGCCGCACCGCACCGCACCGCAAGGAGACGCTCACCCCATGTACACCTCCGTCCGCGAAGACCTCCGCACCACCCTCGACGAAATCCGGACCGCCGGCCTCTACAAGCCCGAGCGCGTCATCGGCACCCCCCAGAACGCCTCCGTCACCGTCCCCTCCGGCGACGTCCTCAACTTCTGCGCCAACAACTACCTCGGCCTCGCCGACCACCCCGAAGTCGTCGCCGCCGCCAAGGACGCCCTCGACCGCTGGGGCTACGGCATGGCCTCGGTCCGCTTCATCTGCGGCACGCAGGAGATCCACAAGGAGCTGGAGCAGCGCCTCTCCGCCTTCCTGGGCCAGGAGGACACGATCCTGTACTCCTCCTGCTTCGACGCCAACGGCGGCGTGTTCGAGACCCTCCTCGGCCCCGAGGACGCGGTCATCTCCGACGCCCTCAACCACGCGTCGATCATCGACGGCATCCGCCTCTCCAAGGCCCGCCGCCACCGCTACGCCAACCGCGACCTCGCCGACCTCGAGCAGCAGCTCAAGGACACGCAGGACGCCCGCCGCCGCCTCATCGTCACCGACGGCGTCTTCTCGATGGACGGTTACGTCGCCCCGCTCGCCGAGATCTGCGACCTCGCGGACCGCTACGACGCCATGGTCATGGTCGACGACTCGCACGCCGTCGGCTTCGTCGGCCCGGAAGGCCGCGGCACCCCCGAACTCCACGGCGTGATGGACCGCGTCGACATCATCACCGGCACCCTCGGCAAGGCGCTCGGCGGGGCGTCCGGCGGTTACGTCGCCGCTCGCGCCGAGGTCGTCGAGCTGCTGCGCCAGCGTTCACGCCCGTACCTCTTCTCGAACTCCCTCGCCCCGGTGATCGCCGCCGCGTCGATCAAGGTCCTCGACCTCCTCGAATCCGCCGGTGAGCTGCGCGAGCGCCTCACCGCGAACACCAAGCTCTTCCGTACGAAGATGACCGAGGCCGGCTTCGAGATCCTCCCCGGCGACCACGCCATCGCCCCCGTCATGATCGGCGACGCGGCGGAGGCGGGCCGCATGGCCGAGCTCCTCCTGGAGCGTGGCGTGTACGTGATCGGCTTCTCGTACCCCGTCGTCCCCATGGGCGCGGCCCGCATCCGGGTCCAGCTCTCGGCCGCGCACTCCACCGCCGACGTGGAGCGGGCCGTGGCGGCCTTCGTCGACGCACGGGCGACAATGGCTGGGTGATCGACCCCAGACGACTGCGCATCCTACGGGCCGTGGCGGACCACCGGACGGTGACCGCCGCGGCGGCTGCGCTGTATCTGACGCCCTCCGCCGTGTCCCAGCAGCTCGCCGCGCTGGAGCAGGAGACCGGCCACACCCTGCTGACCCGCAGCGGCCGGGGCGTACGCCTGACGGCGGCCGGCGACATCCTTCTGGCCCACGCCAACGCCGTACTGGCGCAGCTCGAGCGGGCCGAGGCCGAGCTGGCGGCGTACGCGGGCGGGGCGGCCGGTGAGGTGCGGGTGGTGGCTTTCGCGACGGGCATCGCGGAGGTCCTGGCCCCGGCCATCGCCCGTCTCGCGGACGGCCACCCGGACATCCGCGTCCGCGTCCGGGACGCCGAGGGCGATGAGAGCCTGCCGCTGGTGCTGGACGGTGAGGCGGACGTCGCCCTGGCGGTGGAGTACCGGGGCGCGCCGCGCGAGGACGACCAGCGCCTCGCGCGCGTACCGCTGTACGCGGAGCCGTTCGACGCCGTACTGCAGGCGTCGCACCCGCTCGGCCAGGCCCCGCAGGTCGCGCTCGCCGACCTGTCCGACAGCGACTGGATCGGCCCGTACCCCGGCAATCCGTGCCACGACGTGATGCTGCTGGCTTGCGAACTCGCCGGCTTCGAGCCGCGGCTGGTGCACTCGTCGGACGACTTCCGCGCGGTGGTGGCGCTGGCGGCTGCCGGGGCGGGGGTGGCGCTGGTACCGCGTTCGGCGCTGCGCGGGATGGAGCTGAAGGACACGGTCGTACGCCCGGTATCGGGCCCGGCGGCGACCCGCCGGGTGTTCGCCGCGGTGCGGCGGGGGGCGGAGCGTCATCCCCTGATCAGCCCGGTACTGGGCGCACTGGCAGAGGCGGCGACAGGCCTCACCACCGGCTGACGCCCTCTGCGGCTCCGCACCGCCCCGGCCCACAGGCGCCCGGACGGGCCGGTTTTCGCAGCGCAAGCAGCACACACAGCCGGAAGTGCCGACGCGTACCTTGCGGACACACTCCCCAGCCGGTCCTAGCCGGTCACCGCCGGCGGCTGCTGGGCCGTCAGGCCGGGTGCCTCGTCCACACGCGGCAGCTGCGGCTCGGGCTGCGCCTGCGCCTGTGGCGGCGGCTGCGCCGGTCCTTGGGGCTGCGCCTGTCCCTCGGCCTGGCCTTGGGCCTGCCCCACCTGCGGCGGACCCTGCTGCTGCGCCGCCCGCTCCAGGAACCGCAGCAACTCCACGGGGAACGGCAGTACCAGCGTCGAATTCTTCTCGGCCGCCACAGCCACCACCGTCTGGAGGAGCCGCAGTTGGAGAGCCGCCGGCTGGTCGGACATGACCCCGGCCGCCTCCGCCAGCTTCTTCGACGCCTGAAGCTCCGCGTCCGCGTTGATGACGCGCGCCCGCCGTTCCCGGTCGGCCTCGGCCTGCCGGGCCATGGACCGCTTCATCGTCTCCGGCAGCGACACGTCCTTGATCTCGACCCGGTCGATCGATACGCCCCACCCCACAGCGGGGCTGTCGAGCATCAGCTCAAGTCCTTGGTTAAGCTTCTCCCGGTTGGACAGCAGATCGTCGAGATCGCTCTTGCCGATGATCGACCGCAGTGATGTCTGCGCCATCTGCGAGACCGCGAACCGGTAGTCCTCCACCCTCACGACGGCGTCGGCGGCGTCCATCACCTTGAAATAGATCACCGCGTCGACCCGGACCGTGACGTTGTCGCGGGTGATGCCGTCCTGCGCCGGCACCGGCATCGTCACGATCTGCATGTTGACTTTCCGCATCCGGTCCACCACAGGAACGATCAGGGTGAAACCGGGGCCCCGGATGTCCTTGCGGAGCCGCCCGAGGCGGAAGACCACGCCTCGCTCGTACTGCCGCACCACTCGCGCCGCCGCCGCGACGTACACCACGGCGGCCGCTCCCGTGGCCGCCCCAACTGCCAGAAGCTCGTCGAGCATCACGACCCCCATGGGTCCAAACGCATCTTATTTGTCACGATACGCCCGGAATTCCACCCCGGTCGATACGCGACCCAGCGGCCGTTAATTGAACATGGAATCCATTTGCATGTAGCGTTCGGTGACCTCGCACCTTCGTCCACTCCCACAGGAGGACCCCATGGCCGTACCCAAGCGGAAGATGTCCCGCAGCAACACCCGTCACCGGCGCGCGCAGTGGAAGGCCACCACGCCGCAGCTCGTCCCCGTCACCGTCGACGGCTCGGTGTACCGCGTGCCGCAGCGGCTGGCCAAGGCGTACGAGCGCGGGCTCCTGCGCCCGGAGGGCTGACCGGCATGACCGGTGTGACCGCTGCGACCGGAACGACAGGCGAGACCGTCCCCGCCTTCCACCGGCTGCCCGTGACCGTGCTCTCCGGGTTCCTCGGGGCCGGCAAGACGACCCTGCTCAATCACATCCTGGGGAACCGGGACGGCTTGCGTGTCGCCGTGATCGTCAACGACATGAGCGAGGTCAACATCGACGCCGCGCTCGTGCGGGGCGGCACGGCGGCGCTCTCGCGCACCGAGGAGCGCCTGGTCGAGATGACCAACGGGTGCATCTGCTGCACGCTGCGCGACGACCTGCTCGAAGAGGTCGACCGGCTGGCGAGGGAGGGCCGCTTCGACTATCTCCTCATCGAGTCGAGCGGCATTTCCGAACCCATGCCGGTGGCGGCCACGTTCGCGTTCCCCCGCGACGACGGCGCGACGCTTGGCGACCTGGCCCGGCTCGACACCATGGTCACCGTCGTGGACGCCGCGGGGTTCCTGCCCGAACTGACCGGCGGCGACGGACTCGCCGAGCGCGGGCTCGACCAGTACGAGGACGACAACCGCACCGTCAGTGACCTGCTGGTGGACCAGATCGAGTTCGCCGACGTCATCGTGCTCAACAAGCTCGACCTCGTCGATCCGGAGACGGCCCACCGCCTGCGCGCGGCACTGTCCCGCCTCAACCCGGCGGCCAGGATCGTGGCCGCCACCCATGGCCGCGTCTCCCCCGCCGACGTACTGGGCACCGGGCTCTTCGACCTGGAGCGCGCCCAGGAGGCGCCGGGGTGGGTGCGGGAGCTGAACGGCGACCATGTGCCGGAGACCGAGGAGTACGGCATCTCCAGCACGGTCTTCCGCGCGGACCGCCCGTTCCATCCGGGGCGCCTGTGGGACTTCGTCACCCGCGGGCTCGACAGTGGAGCGTACGGGCAGGTCCTGCGTTCCAAGGGCTTCTTCTGGCTGGCCACCCGGCCCCGCGTCACCGGCCTGTGGTCCCAGGCGGGCGCCGTAGCCCGCTTCGAGCCCTCGGGGGCGCGCGACGCGGACACCGAGCAGGGGCAGGAGCTCGTGTTCATCGGTACGGGGCTGAGGGCCGGGGCCCTGCACGCCGCGCTCACGGCGTGCCTGGTCACGGCCGGCGAAGACGCCCCGGCGGACGACCCGTTCCCCGCCTGGGACACGTACGGCATCGACGACGCGTGCGAGCACGAGCCGTCGGAGCCGTCGGAGCCGTCGCAGGAGCCGCGGCCTCTTACAGCGGCGCTGCCGGGAGCGTGACCTCGAAGCGGCAGCCGCCCTTCACGTTGCGTACGTCGGCACGCCCCGCGTGGGCCTCGACGATGCCGCGGACGATGGCGAGCCCGAGGCCGGCGCCTCCCGGTGGCGTACGGGCCTCGGTGCCGCGCCACCCGGTGTCGAAGACGCGCGGGAGGTCGTCGGCTGGAATGCCGCCGCAGCCGTCCGTGACGGACAGGACCACGCGGTCCTCGCACTGTTCGGCGCCGACGGCCACCGTGCCGTCGGCAGGGGTACGGCGGATCGCGTTGACGAGGAGGTTGGCGAGGACGCGGGTCATCTCGCGTGCGTCCACCTCCAGGGCGAGGGCTTCCGCCGTGTCACCGACGAGGCGTACGCCCTGCTCACGGGCGAGCGGGTCGGCGCCCGCGAGCGCCTCGCCGATGAGGTCGTGGGCGGAGATGCGTACCGGCGTCAGGGCGAGCGCGCCCGCGTGGATGCGGGAGAGCTCGAAGAGGTCACCGACCATGGAGTTGAGCCGGTCGACCTCGGTGCGCATCTGCCGGTGGTAGCGGGCCGGGTCGGCTACGACGCCGTCCTCCAGCGCCTCCGACATGGCGCGCAGCCCGGCGAGCGGGGTGCGCAGGTCGTGGGAGATCCAGGCGACGAGTTCGCGGCGGGAGGTCTCCAGGGCGCGCTCGCGTTCCCGCGAGGCGGCCAGTTTCGCGCTGGTCGCGGCCAGTTCACGGCCCAGCGCGTCGAGTTCGGCGGTGGACGAGCCGGTGGGGGCGGCGAAGGAACCGCCGTCACCGAAGGTACGGGCCGCCAGCGTCAGCGCGTTGCTGCGGGCGACGACCCAGCGGCCCAGGATCAGCGCGGTCGCCAGGGAGACCAGGGCGGCCATCGCCACGACCATGGTCACCACCGTCAGGTCGTGCGGCGACAGGAACATCGCCTTGCACACGGCGAGGGTGCCGGCAAACATCGCAGTGACCGTGACGGCGGCGACGACCGTCAGCGAGACGACGACCGAACGCCTGCGCAGCAGACGCAGCACCACGGCGCCGAGCAGCCCGGCGGCGGCGGCCCCGAAAAAGGCGATGAGGGCGATGAGCGGCAGATCACGCACGGCTGCCACCCCGCTCTTCGCCGGTACGACGGTGAGCGGCGGCGGGGCGTTCACCGAAGCCGCGACCGTTGGCGGCAGCGGGACGGCCCTCGAAACCGGGGCGGTTGGCGGCGCCGGGGCGTTCACCAAAGCGGGGTCGACCACCCGCACCGGGGTCATCGGCGCCAGGACGACCCTCAGCGGCGGAGTCGTCGGCGCCGGGACCGTCGGCCGCAGCGGGACAGCCCTCAAAGCCGGGGCGATCGGCGGCGGCAGGACGACCAACCACGCCAGGTCGACTCACCGCACCGGGGTCATCGGCGCCAGGACGACCCTCAGCGGCGGAGTCGTCGGCGCCGGGACCGTCGGCCGCAGCGGGACAGCCCTCAAAGCCGGGGCGATCGGCGGCGGCAGGACGACCAACCACGCCAGGGCGACTCACCGCACCGGGGTCATCGGCGCCGAGGCGACCACCCGCGCCGGGGGCTTCGGCGCCGTGGTGACCCTCCGCGCCAGGGTTATCGGCGCCGTAGTGACCCTCCGCGCCGGGGTCATCGGGGGCGGGGTGGTCGTCGAAGCGGTAGCCGACGCCCCAGACCGTCTGGATGAGGCGGGGCCGGGCCGGGTCGTCCTCGATCTTGCCGCGCAGCCGCCGCACATGGACCGTGACGGTGGACAGGTCCCCGAACTCCCAGCCCCAGACGTCGTGCATCAGCTGCTCACGGCCGATGGCCTCACCCCGGTGGCTCATGAGGTGCGCGAGGAGGTCGAACTCCCGCAGGGTGAGGGCGAGTTCGTGGCCACCCTTGGTGGCACGGCGGCCCGTGGGGTCGAGGACGATCCCGGCGGCCCGCACCTGCGGGCCCCGGTGCCGGTGCTGGGCGGTGGCCCTGCGGAGTACGGATTCGACGCGCAGCACCAGCTCGCGCGGACTGAACGGCTTGGTCACGTAGTCGTCGGCCCCGACCTCCAGGCCCAGGATCCGGTCGTCCTCGTCACCGCGCGCCGTCAGCATGATGACCGGGACGGGACCGTGCGCGCGCAGTTCGCGGCACACCTCAAGGCCGTCCATGCCGGGCAGCATGAGGTCCAGGACCACGAGATCGGGCCGGTGGTCCCGCGCCTGCCGCAGCGCGGTGGGGCCGTCGGCGGCTTGCGTCACGATGAAACCCGCACGTTCCAGGTAGCCGGTGACGACCTCGGCGACGGTCGGATCGTCGTCGACGACCAGGATGTTCTGCATGGACAAAGTCTCGCCGACGTACGGGCGGCGACGGCCGTTCGGGCCCTTACGAAGCGGTGACGACCGGACGGTCCGCCGGTGCTCGCCGGTTGTCCGATTCCTTCAAGAGCGGGACCCGGCGCCCCGCCTACGTTGAACGCATGACTCCACGACTTGACGCCATCGGAATTGTGGCCGCCGACATGGCCGCCTCGCTCGCCTTCTACCGGCTCCTCGGCCTGGACATCCCCGCCGACGCCGACACCGCCCCGCACGCCGAGGCGACGCTGCCCAGTGGCCTGCGCGTCCTGTGGGACACGGAGGAGACCATCCGCTCGTTCGACCCGCAGTGGAGCAGGCCCGAGGTCGGCGGCGACCGGGTCGGCCTCGCCTTCCGCTGCGACAGTCCCGCCGAGGTCGACGCGGTGTACGACGCGCTGACCGCCGCCGGGCACCGTGGGCACCTCAAGCCCTGGGACGCCTTCTGGGGACAGCGTTACGCCGTGGTGCTGGACCCCGACGGCTGCGGGATCTCCCTGTTCGCCGACGCCACGTAGGCACCCAGCGTCGTGCCGGCCAGGTCGCGCATCTCGCGCGAGAGGTGCGCCTGGTCGGCGCAACCGGCGGCGAGGGCGGCCTCGGCATACGGCATTCCGCCCCGTACGAGCGCGAGCGCGCGCTGGAGCCGCAGGATCCTGGCCAGCGTCTTGGGGCCGTACCCGAAGGCGGCGAGTGAACGGCGGTGCAACTGCCGGGCGCCGAGGCCGACGGCGTCGGCGGTCGCCGCGACGGTGCGGCCGGCGGCCAGTTGGCGGGCGATGGCGCGCAGCGCCGGGTCGGGCGGTGGCGCGTCGGCCGCGTGCCGCAGGGCGGCCTTCTCCAGGGCGGCCGCCGGGTCCGCCGCGCCGCTGACCAGACCGGTCAGGGCGCGCACCCTGGCTGCGGGCCACAACTCGGCCAGGTCCACGCGCTGGTCGCGCAGCTCGTGCGCGGGTACGCCGAGGAACGCGGGGGCCGCGCCGGGGGCGAAGCGCACTCCGTCGTAGCGGGCGTTCGCGCCTGCGGGGGTTTCGCCGGGCGGGTGGGCGTGGGTGTCGGGTCCTGCGACGTACAGCTTGCCGTTGGTCCACAGCAGGTCCATGCAGCCGTCCGGGAGGACGGGGTGGGCGGCGGGGCCGGAGGCCGGGGGCGGCACGGTGCGGGTCCAGACGACGGCGCCGTCGAGCCGGGACGCGCGTTCGGCGTACATGGTCCCCAGGGTAGGGAGGGTGCTCTTTCCCCACCCCGCCCCTTCCCGAACTGGGGCCCGCCCCAGCCCCCGGTCCTCAAACGCCGGACGGGCTGGAGCTGACCGGGGATGCCTGGGGCGCCGCCCCGGTCCCCGCTCCTCGAACGCCGGACGGCTGGATGTGCGGGCAGGGGCGAGCTGTGCCGATCTGGGCCGCACCAGCGGCCCGGCCGCTGCGACCAGGCCGCGCGACTTGGTCCGCCTCGCGGCAACCATCTCCCAGCCCGTCCGGCGTTTGAGGACAGGCCCGTAGGGCGTCGGGGTCCGGGGCTGGCCCCCGGGTCGGGAAGGGGCGGGGTGGGGAAGTCGCCCCGCAGGGCACCCCCGGCCGCACCCCCGGCCGCAGCCCCGGCCGCACCCTCCTCCCGCCGCGCCTACTGGCGTGAGTCCCGTGGCTCGCGTGCCGGCCGTGACGTGTCCTTCGGTTCCTTCTCCCGGCTGGTGTGCAGGCGGGACTTCACATCGTCCGGCGGCAGGAAGCGCGACCACCGCTCCGGGAACTCCGACGGCATGTCCGGGTCGGACTCGTCCGCGTCCCCGTCCCCCGCCGCCGCACGCGCCGCTTCCGCCCGCGCGATGACAGCCGCCGCCTGGGCCGTCCGTACCCGGTCGTTGGCCTCACGGGCCGCGGCCGTGGCGACCGAGGGCCAGACCCGGTCGATCGCGGCGTTGACCGCCGCACCGACCAGGACCGCGAAAGCGCAGATGCAGATCCACAGCAGGACCGCGATGGGGGCGGCCAGGGAGCCGTAGATCGTCGGGCCCTCGACCGTGCTGGTGAGGTAGATCCGGAGCAGGAAGCTCCCGAGCACACACATCGCGAGCGCCATAAGCGCCCCCGGCACGTCCTCCACCCACGGCGAACGCACGGGCACGGACACGTGGTACAGCGTCGTGAGGAAGACGATCGACAGCACGATGACGACGGGCCAGTACAGGATGCTGACGACCTCCGTCCCGAACGGCACCAGGTCCACCACCCGGTCGGGACCGACCACCATCAGCGGAAGAACGACCGCGCCGATGATCAGTGCGATGACGTACAGCAGGAAGGCGAGCAGCCGGGTCTTCACGATGCCGCGGTGGCCGTCGAGCCCGTACATGACGGTGATCGTGTCGATGAAGACGTTGACCGCACGGGAGCCCGACCAGAGGGCGATGGCGAAGCCGATGGAGATGATGTCGGGGCGGGCGCCCTGGGTGACGTCGGCGATGAGCGGTTTGGCGAAGTCGTTGACGCCGCGGTCGGACAGGACCGTTTCGGCGGCGGTCAGGATGTTGCGCTCGATGGACGCGACCGTGTCGGTGTCGGTCCAGGCGTCGACGTAACCGAGCAGGCCGATCATGCCGAGCAGGAGGGGCGGCAGGGACAGCAGGGTGAAGAACGCCGCCTCGGCGGCGAGACCGAGGATGCGGTACTCGATGCACGAGTTGACGGTGTCCTTCAGCAGCAACCAGACCAACTTGCGCTTCGAGACGTTGCGGTAGAGGACTCTTGCCCGGTGAAGCCGGCCCTCGGGCCGTTCGGGTGTTTCTTTTGCTGCCTGCACCTCCTTACCGTAGCGGCATGGCAGCCACCACTCACACAGTGACCAATCAGGCTCCGCCCCTGGTGGAGTACGACGTCTTCACGTCCGACCGGGCCCTGTCGGAGGGTGTGGAACGGCACGTCGCGCCCGAACTCGCCGAGGAAGTACGGGAAGAACTGGCGGGCCTCGGCCGCACCGCCGGGTCCTTCCAGGCTCAGGAATGGGGGGTGCAGGCCAACGAGAACCCACCAAAACTGCGGACCCACGACCGCTACGGCCATCGGATCGACGAGGTGGAGTTCCATCCGGCCTGGCACCGGCTGCTCGACAGGGCCGTCGCGGCGGGGCTCACGGACGCCTGGGGACGGCCCGGCGGGCATGTGCGGCGAGCAGCGGGCTTCCTGGTGTGGACGCAGGCCGAGGCGGGGCACGGCTGCCCGGTGTCCATGACACACGCGGCGGTGCCGGCGCTGCGCACCGACCCGGCTCTGGCCGCCGAGTGGGAGCCGCGGCTCACCTCTCATGTGTACGAGGAGGGGCTGACGACGCCGTCGCTCAAGGCCGGGGCGCTCTTCGGGATGGGCATGACGGAGAAGCAGGGCGGCAGCGACGTACGCGCCAACACGACGCGGGCGGAGCCGGTAGCCGGGGCGGGCGAGTACCTGCTGACCGGGCACAAGTGGTTCTGCTCGGCGCCGATGTCCGACGGCTTCCTGGTGCTGGCGCAGGCGCCGGGCGGGCTGAGCTGCTTCCTGGTGCCGAGGGTGCTGGCCGACGGGACGCGCAATGTGTTCCGGATCCAGCGCCTCAAGGACAAGCTGGGCAACCGGTCCAACGCGTCGAGCGAGGTCGAGTTCGACGGGACGTGGGCGCGGCTCGTCGGTGAGGAGGGGCGCGGGGTGCGCACCATCATCGAGATGGTGGCGGCGACCCGGCTCGACTGTGTGCTCGGCTCGGCGGCGCTGATGCGCCAGTCCGTGGCCCAGGCCACGCATCACGCGGCGTACCGCAGCGCCTTCGGCTCCAAGCTGATCAACAAGCCGCTGATGCGCAACGTGCTGGCCGACCTGGCGCTGGAGTCCGAGGCGGCGACGACGCTCGCGATGCGGCTGGCGGCGGCGTACGACAGCGACACCGAGCAGGACCGTGCCTTCCTGCGGCTGGCGGTGCCCGCCGCCAAGTACTGGGTGACGAAGCGGTGTACGCCGGTCGCGGCGGAGGCGCTGGAGTGCCTGGGCGGCAATGGGTACGTCGAGGAGTCGGGCATGCCGCGGCTGCTGCGCGAATCGCCGCTCAACTCGATCTGGGAGGGCTCGGGGAACGTACAGGCGCTGGATGTGCTGCGGGCGCTCCAGCGCGAACCGCAGGCGCTGAACGCCTTCCTCACCGAGATCGGTCAGGCGCGCGGCGCCGACCACCGCCTCGACGGGGCGATCAAGGATCTGCTGACCGAACTGGCCGACCTGGGCGGCATGGAGGGGCGGGCGCGCCGCGTCGTCGAGCGGATGGCGCTCGTGCTGCAGGGTTCGCTGCTGGTGCGGTGGGCGCCGCCGGAGGTCGCGGACGCGTTCTGCGCGTCGCGGCTCGGTGGGGACTGGGGCGCGGCGTTCGGCACGCTGCCGCACAGCCTCGACCTGGCGGCGGTGGTGGAGAGGGCGCGGGTGGAGGTGTGAGGAGCGGCGAGGGCGGGACCCACAGGGACTGACCGGGGCTGATCGGGGGTCGATCGGGGCTGATCAGGTCCGGCCGGTCAGGCCGGGAGGCGGAACACCGCCCGGCCGCCGGGCCCGTTCCGCTGCCCGACCCGGCGGGCCGCCGGGGGAACGACCCGCCGGGAGATGGGAGCCGCCGGGGTGATGCTGCGCCGACACGGCATCACCCCGGCTGAACGTCTCCACCTTCGTACAAACGCGACCCGGCGCACGAGAGTTGCAGACCGTTGCAAAGTTGTCCGGACTACAGGCGCGCGCGCCCACGACGGTGCACGATGAGGAGTGACCACCTCACAGCCAGTGACCCTCACGTGAGTTACGGGGTACGCCCAGTGAACATCCAGCCTCTCGACCCCCTCCGCCTGTCACCTCCGGGCACCGGGCCCAGCGCCGATGGGACCCGGCTGCTGGCCCGGGTACGGGCAGCCGCCCTCGCCGGCGAGACGCCGCACGTCGCGCCGCGTCCCGTCATCGACGCGTCCTGGCAACGCGTGATGCGTATCGGGATCGACCCGGACCGGAGCACCGCCAGCGACCTCCTGCCGGCCGGTGAACTGGAGCACCGGCGCCGGTCCACCGCGCTCGGTGAGCTGCTTCCCTCGCTCAGCCAGGGGCTGATCTCGGTCGTGCAGGCGTCGCAGCAGATCATGGTGGTGACCGACGAGGAGGGCCGCGTGCTGTGGCGCGACGGCGACCGTGGGGTGATGCGCAAGGCCGACGGCATCTGCCTGGAGGCGGGCGCGGCCTGGAGCGAGGACACGACGGGCACGAACGGCATCGGCACCGCGTTGGAACTGCGCAGACCCGTCCAGGTGCACTCCGCCGAGCACTTCGTCCGTACGCTCCACGACTGGACGTGCGCGGCCGCGCCCGTGCACGATCCGCGGGACGGGCGGCTCCTCGGCGTCATAGATGTGAGCGGGGCCGACTCCACGTTCCACCCGGCCACGCTCGCCCTCGTGGAATCCGTGGCCCGGCTCGCCGAGGCCGAACTGCGCGACCGGCACCTCATGTCCGTCGAGCGGCTGCGGTCGGTGGCGTCGCCCATCCTGTGCCGGGTGGGCGGCCGGGCGCTCGCGGTCGACTCGCACGGCTGGCTCGCGGCGGTGACAGGGATGCCGCCGGTCGACCGGCTGCCGCTGCCGAAGTCGTTCCGGGCGGGCCGAAGATGGCTGCCTTCGCTGGGCATGTGCGCGGTGGAGCCGCTGCCGGGCGGGTGGCTGGTGCGGGTGGAGGAGGCGGCGGCGGCTGGGCCGGACGTGGCCGAGAGCGCGGTGAGCCGGGTCGTACTGGACCTGAGCAGTCGGCGGCGTTCGTCGGTGACCGTTTCGGGACCGGCCGGGCGCTGGACGCACGAGCTCAGTCCACGGCACGCGGAGCTGCTGTACGTACTGTGTGTGCACCGGGAGGGGCGCAGCGCGGCCGAGCTGGCGGCGGATCTGTTCGGCGACCGGACGCGGACGGTGACGGTACGGGCCGAAATATCCCGGCTTCGGCGCCACTTCGCCCAGGTCCTGGCCCACCGTCCGTACCGCTTCGTGGACGAGGTGGAGGTGGAGGTGGTCCCCCCGCCCCACCCGGCGGACCTGCTCCCCCACTCCACGGCCCCGGCGATCACGGCGGCGCGACGGCTGCCGGCGCAGGGTTAGGCGGCGACGCGAGCCGCTGCGTGGGACCCCTTCCTTCTCCCCTTCCCGCTCCGCCGCGCGGGGGGCGAGCCCCAGACCCCGGACGGGCTGAATGTGCTGCGGCGGTTGAGAAGCGGGTCTGGGGCGGAGCCCCACACGCGCCGGAGCGGCAAAGTGTCGTAGCGCGGACCGGCGGGGTGGAGAAATAGCCCGCGCAGCGGCTCGCCCTAGCCGTACGCCGGTACCGAGCCGGGGCCGGCCTCCGAGCCGGCACCGGCACGCCACGGCGGATTCGCGCCCCGCACCGCACACGTCGCCGCCGCGACCTCCGCCCCGAACCGCGCCGCGTCCTCCGCCTGCCGCCAGGTCAGGCCGCCGAGCCCGCCGCCGAGCAGGCCGGCGGCGTGCAGCCGGGGCCAGTCGCCCGGACCGGCTGAAGTCGACCGACGTCACCGGCTCCGTGTCATGCGGGGGCTGTGCCCCGACCCGCCTCCGCGATCCGCCCCGCCCTCGGCGCTGCCCCACGCCTCGCTCCTCAAGCGCCGGAGGCGCTGAGAGGTTCCGTACGCGGCACCATCCAGCCCGTCCGGCCCTTTATCGAGCCTGGCTTTGGCCAGGGCACGGGCCCGTGGTTCGCTTGCCGCATGAGCACCGTCACTGTGACCACCTGGTCCCTGGAACAGACCTCCCCCGACGACCTGCGGCCGGCCGCCGAGCCGGCGGGGGACATCCGGATCGTGCGGGCGCAGATCCCCTCCCCGGAGTTCAGCCGCTTCCTCTATACGGCGGTGGGCGGTGACATCGGGTGGACCGACCGGCTCGGGCTCACGTACGAGCAGTGGCAGGCGGCCCTGGACCGGCCCGGTGTCGAGACCTGGGTCGCGTACGAGAACGGCACTCCGGCCGGGTACGTGGAGCTGGACCCGCAGGACGAGGGCGTCGTCGAGATCATGTACTTCGGTCTGATCCCGGCCTTCCGGGGGCGTCGGATCGGCGGGCATCTGCTCTCCTGCGGAGTCGCGCGCGCCTGGGATCTCGCCGAGCGGTGGCCGGAGCGCCCCGGCACGAAGCGGGTGTGGCTGCACACGTGCAGCAAGGACGGGCCGCACGCCATGGACAACTACCTGCGCCGCGGGTTCCGGCTCTTCGAGACGAAGACGGCCGAGGAGGAGGACGTGGCGAGCCCCGGCCCGTGGCCCGGAGCGCACGTCTGAGCGACGGCACGGCACCCGCCCGGAGGGCGGCCGGGGAGTGGCCGAAGAGTGACCGGTGACACACCGTCTCGCGATTCGGGACAGAGTTGTCCACATTGTGGGCGGTGGTGGACTGGCCGGAGATCCGCGTGACACGCTTCCGTCATGTCTTCAGCTGGAGTTGCCTTGGTGAGTCGGCGGCACGTCGACCTCGGCCGCATGTCCAGCGCCATCTGTTTGGTGGGCTGACAGCACAGCACCGCCGCATTTACTAGCCGTCCCCGCCGTCGCGGACGAGCCGGCCACCCCGATACGCACGTGATCTCCGCCCACCGGGCGGAGCACTCCGGTCTGGCGTGTCCGACCGACTTTTCGCAGGTCACAGGGGGCGGCTGGCGCGATCCGCCACCCCTTGAGCCGCCAGAGAAGGACGAACAACCATGGCCGCCACGCCGGACAAGCCCGCTGCCGTCACGCCCCGCCGCAAGGCCGGACGCCACCGTGGCGAGGGTCAGTGGGCCGTAGGTCACTTCACCCCCCTCAATGGCAATGAGCAGTTCAAGAAGGACGACGACGGTCTCAATGTGCGGACACGCATTGAGACGATCTACTCCAAGCGCGGGTTCGACTCCATCGACCCCAACGACCTGCGCGGACGCATGCGCTGGTGGGGCCTCTACACCCAGCGCAAGCCCGGCATCGACGGCGGCAAGACCGCGATCCTGGAGCCGGAGGAGCTGGACGACGAGTACTTCATGCTGCGCGTGCGTATCGACGGCGGGCGGCTGACCACCGAGCAGTTGCGCGTCATCGGTGAGATCTCGCAGGAGTTCGCGCGCGGGACGGCCGACCTCACCGACCGGCAGAACGTCCAGTACCACTGGATCCGGATCGAGGACGTACCGGAGATCTGGCGGCGGCTCGAAGAGGTCGGGCTGTCCACGACCGAGGCGTGCGGCGACACGCCCCGCGTCATCCTCGGCTCCCCCGTCGCGGGCATCGCCGAGAACGAGATCATCGACGGCTCCCCCGCCATCGACGAGATCCAGCGCCGCTTCATCGGCAACCCGGACTTCTCCAACCTGCCCCGCAAGTTCAAGTCCGCCGTTTCCGGCTCGCCCCAGCTCGATGTCGCGCACGAGATCAACGACATCGCTTTTGTCGGCGTCAACCACCCCGAGCACGGGCCCGGTTTCGACCTCTGGGTCGGCGGCGGGCTCTCCACCAACCCCAAGCTCGGTGTCCGGCTCGGCGCCTGGGTGCCGCTCGACGAAGTGCCGGACGTCTACGGCGGCGTCATCGGCATCTTCCGCGACTACGGCTACCGCCGCCTGCGCACCCGCGCCCGCCTGAAGTTCCTCGTCGCCGACTGGGGCCCGGAGAAGTTCCGCCAGATCCTGGAAGACGAATATCTCAAGTACAAGCTCGTCGACGGCCCCGCGCCTGCTCAGCCCACCGGCACCTGGCGCGACCACCTCGGCGTGCACAAGCAGAAGGACGGCCGTTTCTACGTCGGCTTCGCCCCGCGCGTCGGCCGCGTGGACGGCGCCACGCTGACGAAGATCGCCGACATGGCCGGAGCGCACGGCTCGGGCCGGCTGCGCACCACCGCCGAGCAGAAGATGATCGTGCTCGACGTGGAGGAGGCTCAGGTCGAGTCTCTCGTCGCCGGGCTTGAGGCGCTGGACCTGCGGGTCACGCCGTCGCCCTTCCGGCGCGGCACGATGGCCTGCACCGGCATCGAGTTCTGCAAGCTGGCGATCGTCGAGACGAAGGCGCGCGGCGCCTCGCTCATCGACGAGCTGGAGCGGCGCATCCCGGAGTTCGACGAGCCCATCACCATCAACATCAACGGCTGCCCGAACGCCTGCGCCCGTATCCAGGTGGCGGACATCGGTCTCAAGGGCCAGCTGGTCCTGGACGACAACGGCAACCAGGTCGAGGGCTTCCAGGTGCACCTGGGCGGCGCGCTCGGCCTTGAGGCCGGTTTCGGCCGCAAGGTGCGTGGCCTGAAGGTCACCTCGGCCGAGCTGCCCGACTACGTCGAGCGCGTCCTGCTCCGCTTCCAGGAGCAGCGGGAAGCCGGCGAGCGCTTCGCGACCTGGGTGGCGCGGGCGAGCGACGGAGACCTGGTATGAGCGAGCGTGCGGCGCCGTTCCACTGCCCGTACTGCGGCGACGAGGACCTGCGGCCCAACGAGACCGGTCACGGCGCGTGGGAATGCGCGGCATGCAACCGCGCCTTCCAGTTGAAGTTCCTCGGGCTGCTCGCCCGTGGGATTCAGCGCAACGACGGTGGAGGGGACGAGATATGACCACGGTTCAGGAAGATCTCAAGTCACTGGCGGAACAAGCCGGGCGGGACCTCGAAGAGGCCTCCGCCCTCGACATCCTCAAGTGGGCCGCCGACACCTTCGGTGACCGCTTCTGCGTGACCTCCTCCATGGAGGACGCCGTCGTCGCCCACCTCGCCTCCCGCGCCAAGCCCGGCGTGGACGTCGTCTTCCTCGACACCGGCTACCACTTCCCGGAGACCATCGGGACGCGGGACGCTGTCGAGGCCGTCATGGACGTCAACGTCATCACTCTCCTGCCCTGGCAGTCCGTCGAGGAACAGGACGCCGAGTACGGTCCGAAGCTGCACGACCGCGACCCCGACCTGTGCTGCGCCCTGCGCAAGGCCAAGCCGCTGGAAGACGGCCTGAAGGGTTACAGCGCCTGGGCGACCGGCCTGCGCCGCGACGAGTCCCCGACCCGGGCGAACACCCCCGTCGTCGGCTGGGACGAGAAGCGCCAGAAGGTCAAGATCTCGCCGATCGCCCGCTGGACGCAGGAGGACGTGGAGGCGTACGTCGCCGAGCACGGCGTCCTCACCAACCCGCTGCTGATGGACGGTTACGCGTCCGTGGGCTGCGCCCCCTGCACCCGCAGGGTCGAGGAGGGCGAGGACGCCCGCGCCGGCCGCTGGGCGGGGCGCAACAAGACGGAATGCGGGCTGCACGGCTGATGACGAGAAACGATCAGGAGAAAGACGTGACTGGGGCCACCATCTGGCTCACGGGTCTGCCGAGCGCCGGCAAGACCACCATCGCCTACGAGCTGGCGGGACGGCTGAAGGCCGAAGGCCGCCGTGTCCAGGTGCTGGACGGCGACGAGATCCGCGAGTTCCTCTCGGCGGGCCTCGGCTTCAGCCGCGAGGACCGGCACACCAACGTCCAGCGGATCGGTTACGTCGCCGAGCTGCTCGCCCGTAACGGCGTGCTGGCCCTGGCACCCGTCATCGCGCCGTACGCCGACAGCCGCGAGGCCGTCCGCAAGCGCCACCAGAACGAGGGGACCGCGTACCTGGAGGTGCACGTCGCCACGCCGGTGGACGTGTGCTCCGTACGCGATGTGAAGGGTCTGTACGCCAAGCAGGCGGCCGGCGAGATTTCCGGACTCACCGGGGTCGACGACCCCTACGAGGCACCCCAGTCGCCCGACCTGCGGATCGAGTCGCACCAGCAGACCGTGCAGGAGTCCGCAGCCGCGTTGCACGCGCTGCTCACCGAAAGGGGTCTGGCATGACGACGACCGCCGCAACCGTCAACGGCACCGACAGCCCGTACGCGCTCAGCCACCTGGACGCCCTGGAGTCCGAGGCCGTCCACATCTTCCGCGAGGTGGCGGGCGAGTTCGAGCGGCCGGTGATCCTCTTCTCCGGCGGCAAGGACTCGATCGTCATGCTGCACCTGGCGCTGAAGGCGTTCGCGCCGGCGCCGGTCCCCTTCACGCTGCTGCACGTCGACACCGGGCACAACTTCCCGGAGGTGCTGGAGTACCGCGACCGCACGGTCGCCGAGCACGGGCTGCGGCTGCACGTCGCGTCCGTACAGGAGTACATCGACGCCGGGAAGCTGCGCGAGCGGCCCGACGGCACCCGCAACCCGCTCCAGACCGTGCCGCTGACCGAGGCCATCCAGCAGCACCGGTTCGACGCGGTGTTCGGCGGCGGGCGGCGCGACGAGGAGAAGGCGCGCGCCAAGGAGCGGGTGTTCTCGCTGCGTGACGAGTTCTCCGCGTGGGACCCGCGCCGCCAGCGCCCCGAGCTGTGGCAGCTCTACAACGGCCGCCACGCTCCGGGCGAGCACGTGCGCGTGTTCCCGCTGTCCAACTGGACCGAGCTGGACGTGTGGCAGTACATCGCCCGCGAGAAGATCGAGCTTCCGGGCATCTACTTCGCCCACGAGCGCGAAGTCTTCGCCCGTAACGGCATGTGGCTGACGGCAGGCGAGTGGGGCGGCCCGAAGGAGTCGGAGAAGGTCGAGACGCGGCTGATCCGCTACCGCACGGTCGGCGACATGTCCTGCACCGGCGCCGTCGACTCCGACGCCACGACGCTCGACGCCGTGATCGCCGAGATCGCCGCCTCCCGGCTCACCGAGCGGGGCGCGACCCGCGCCGACGACAAAATGTCCGAGGCCGCGATGGAAGACCGCAAGCGCGAGGGGTACTTCTAAACATGACTGCCATTACTGGGCTGACCGAGCAGTTGTCGGCCACCACCCTGCTGCGTTTCGCGACGGCCGGTTCCGTCGACGACGGCAAGTCGACCCTCGTGGGGCGGCTGCTGCACGACTCCAAGTCGATCCTCACCGACCAGTTGGAGGCCGTCGAGGCGGCGTCCCTCAAGCGCGGTCAGGAGGCGCCGGACCTGGCGCTGCTGACCGACGGTCTGCGCGCCGAGCGCGAGCAGGGCATCACGATCGATGTCGCGTACCGGTACTTCGCCACCACGCGCCGCCGGTTCATCCTCGCCGACACCCCCGGCCACGTGCAGTACACCCGGAACATGGTCACGGGCGCGTCCACCGCCGAGCTGGCCGTCGTCCTGGTCGACGCCCGCAACGGTGTCGTCGAGCAGACCCGCCGCCACGCGGCCGTCGCCGCGCTGCTGCGCGTCCCGCACGTGGTGCTCGCCGTCAACAAGATGGACCTCGTCGCGTACGCGGAGCCCGTCTTCGCCGCCATCGCCGAGGAGTTCACGGCGTACGCCGCCTCGCTCGGTGTCCCGGAGATCACCGCGATCCCGATCTCCGCGCTGGCCGGCGACAACGTGGTGGAGCCCTCCGCCAACAT
Source organism: Streptomyces flavidovirens DSM 40150 (assembly GCF_000429085.1). GTDB lineage: Bacteria > Actinomycetota > Actinomycetes > Streptomycetales > Streptomycetaceae > Streptomyces > Streptomyces flavidovirens. Next base: position 36,336 of record NZ_AUBE01000029.1, read on the forward strand.
GGACTGGTACGGCGGCCCGACGGTGCTTGAGCACCTGGAGACCGTCCCGGTCAGCCACGACCTGGCGAGCTGCAAGGCCCGCTTCCCGGTCCAGTACGTCATCCGCCCGCAGACCGCCGAGCACCCCGACTACCGGGGTTACGCCGGCCAGATCGCGTCCGGCGCGCTGCGCGTGGGCGAGGCCGTGACGGTCCTTCCGTCCGGCCGTACGTCGACGATCACCGGCATCGACGCGCTGGGCGAGGCGGTCGACATCGCGTGGGCGCCGCAGTCGGTGACGGTCACGCTCGCCGACGACCTGGACATCTCGCGCGGTGACCTGATCGCGCCGAGCGGTTCCGCGCCGCGCACCACCCAGGACGTCGAGGCGACCGTCTGCCACGTGGCGGACCAGCCGCTCACCGTGGGTCAGCGGGTGCTGCTCAAGCACACCACCCGTACGGTCAAGGCGATCGTCAAGGAGATCCCGTCGCGGCTGACGCTGGACGACCTGTCTCAACATCCGGACCCGGGTCAGCTCGTCGCCAATGACATCGGCCGGGTGAAGGTCCGTACCGCCGAGCCGCTCGCGCTCGACGCGTACCGCGACTCCCGCCGTACCGGATCGTTCCTGCTGATCGACCCGGCGGACGGTACGACGCTGGCGGCGGGCATGGCGGGCGACTCGTTCGCCGCCGAGGCCGTGAAGGCCGTGGCGGACGACGAGGGCTGGGACTTCTGACCATGACCGTCGACATGTACGGGCTGTTCGCGAAGGAAGGCGGCCGCATCGGCAGCGGCACCGTCGGCGCGGGCACGGGCGGGGTGGCGCGATGTGCCCGCTGACGTACGCGCACCGCTTGCGCGCCCTGCCGCCGTACCGACGAAGACCTGCCGATTTCCCGGACACACCCCGCTCCACGCGAAGGGTGTGACGCCGGGCCACCGAGAGGAACACCTCCCGTGCATGCCCCCCGTGCCACCCTTCGCCGCAGCCTCGCCGCTGCCGCCGCGCTGCCGCTGCTGACCGGCGTGCTCGGCGCCTGCGGTTACGGCTCGCAGGCCGAGAAGGGCGACCAGACCGTTTACGTCGCCAAGGGCAAGAAGACCGGCGGCGTCGACGAGGTGCGGATCGGGTACTTCGCGAACGTCACGCACGCCACCGCACTGGTCGGCCTCCAGAAGGGTTTGTTCCAGAAGGAACTGGGCGGCACCTTGGTCAAGGCACAGCCCTTCAACGCCGGCCCCTCGGAGATCGAGGCCCTGAACGCCGGTGCCATCGACATCGGCTGGATCGGCCCCTCCCCCGCCATCAACGGCTTCACCAAGTCCGGGGGCCAGAACCTCAGGATCATCTCCGGCTCGGCCTCCGGCGGCGTCTCGCTCGTCGTCGACCCGAAGAAGATCAAGTCCCTGGACGACCTGAAGGGCAAGCGCATCGCGACCCCGCAGCTCGGCAACACCCAGGACGTGGCGCTGCTGAACTATCTGTCGGGCAAGGGCCTGAAGGTCGACGCGAACACCGGCAAGGGCGAAGTCAGCGTCGTCCGCCAGGACAACAAGGAGATCCCGGCGTCCTTCGAGTCGGGCGCGCTGGACGGTGCCTGGGTGCCGGAGCCGACCGCGTCCAAGCTGGTCGCCGGCGGCGGCAAGGTGCTGCTCGACGAGAAGAAGCTGTGGAAGGACGGCAGGTTCGTCCTCACGAACGTGATCGTCTCCCAGAAGTTCCTCAAGGAGCACCCGGAGGTCGTCGAGGCGGTGCTGCGCGGCTCCGTGAAGAGCAACGCCTGGATCAAGGCCAACCCCGACGAGGCGAAGGCCGCCGTCAACGCGAAGCTGAAGGCGGACTCCGGCAAGGCACTGCCCGCCGAGGTGCTCGACCCGGCCTTCAAGAACGTCGAGACGACCGACGACCCGCTCGCTTCGACGCTGCGGGACGAGGCCGCTCACGCGGTCGGGGCCGGTCTCCTCAAAGACCCGCTGCTCGACGGCATCTACGACCTGACGCTCCTCAACAAGGTGCTGAAGGACGAGAAGCGGCCCGCCGTCGAGGACGCCGGACTCGGCGCCAAGTAACCGTCCCTTCCCGCAACCGGAACGCCCTCAGGAGGTGAGGCTCATGGCCACCACACTCGTCAAGCAGGCCGCCGCGCCCGTAGACACGGCGCAGTACGCCGCACGGATCGACCACGTGTCGAAGTCGTTCGGCCGGCCCGGCGCGCAGCAGCTCGTACTGGACGACATCAGCATCGATGTCGCGCCGGGTGAGTTCGTTACCCTGCTGGGGGCTTCCGGCTGCGGCAAGTCGACGCTGCTCAACCTGGTCGCGGGCCTCGACCGGCCGTCGGCGGGCACGATCGACGTGCCCGGCGGGCGGCCCGCCCTGATGTTCCAGGAGCACGCGCTCTTCCCGTGGCTGACCGCGGGCAAGAACATCGAACTCGCCCTGAAGATGCGGGGCATGGCCAAGTCGGAGCGTCGCGGCGAGGCGGAGCGGCTGCTTCAACTCGTGCGGCTCGGCGGGGCGTTCGGGAAGCGGGTGCACGAGCTGTCGGGCGGTATGCGTCAGCGCGTCGCGCTGGCGCGTGCCCTGGCCCAGGACAGCAGGCTCCTGCTGATGGACGAGCCGTTCGCGGCGCTGGACGCCATCACCCGCGACGTACTGCACGAGGAACTGACGCGGATCTGGTCCGAGACCAGCGTGTCGGTCCTCTTCGTCACCCACAACGTCCGCGAGGCCGTCCGCCTCGCCGAGCGCGTGGTGCTGCTGTCGTCCCGTCCCGGACGCATCGCGCGCGAATGGAAGGTCGGCATCCCGCAGCCGCGCCGGATCGAGGATTCCGCGGTCGCCGACCTGTCCGTAGAGATCACTGAACAGCTGCGGGGGGAGATCCGCCGACATGGCCAGCACTGATACAGGCACTGATACGAGGGACACGCGTCCCAGGAACGACCTCGCCGGTCTTGAGGCCGGCCTGGACGCACTGGAGACCACCCACTCCACCGAGCGGGTCGGCCTCGGCCGGATCCTGCTGTCCAAGGTGGTGCCGCCGCTGGTGGCCATCACCCTGGTCATCACCCTGTGGCACCTCGCCGCGGCCTCGGACCTCAAGCCGGACTACGTCCTGCCCGGCCCGGTCGACGTATGGCACTCCATCGAGCAGATGTGGCTCGAAGGGACCCTGCTCGGCTACATCTGGACCAGCATCTCGCGCGGCGCCCTCGGCTTCGCCGTCTCGGTCGCCATCGGTACGCCGCTCGGTCTGCTCGTGGCCCGGGTGAAGGTGGTGCGGGCGGCGATCGGGCCGATCCTGTCCGGGCTCCAGTCGCTGCCTTCGGTGGCCTGGGTGCCCGCCGCGATCATCTGGTTCGGGCTGACCGACGCGACGATCTACGCGGTGGTGCTGCTGGGCGCCGTACCGTCGATCGCCAACGGCCTCGTCGCCGGTGTCGACCAGATCCCGCCGCTGTATCTGCGAGCGGGCCGCACCATCGGGGCCACCGGCGTCAACGGCATCCGGCACGTGCTGCTGCCCGCCGCGCTGCCCGGCTACCTGGCGGGGCTGAAGCAGGGGTGGGCCTTCTCGTGGCGCTCGCTGATGGCGGCCGAGCTGATCGCCAACTCGCCGGACCTCGGCACGGGTCTGGGGCAGCTCATGGAGAACTTCCGCACCTACAGCGACATGTCGGGTGTGCTGGCCACCATCATCCTGATCCTGATCGTCGGCATCGGTATCGACCTGCTGTTCTTCTCCCCGCTGGAGCGCCGCGTGCTGCGCAGCCGTGGCCTCCTGACCAAGGGCTGATCACCATGTTCGTCCGTCCCGTCCTTCTCGTCATAGCCCACGGCAGCCGCGATCCGCGGCACGCCGCGACCGTGCACGCCCTCGTGGCGCGGGTGCGGTCGCTGCGGCCGGGGCTGCGCGTGGAGACCGGGTTCCTGGACTTCAACGCCCCGGCTGTTCCGCAGGTGCTGGAAGGCCTCGCGGCCGAGGGCGTGCGGGACGTGGTGGCCCTGCCCCTGCTCCTGACCCGCGCCTTTCACGCGAAGGCCGACATCCCCGCCGTACTCCACGAGGCGTCGGCGCGGCTGCCGCGGTTGCGGATCCACCAGGCGGAGGTGCTCGGCCCGTCGCCGCTGCTGCTCACCGCGCTGGAGCGGCGGCTGTACGAAGCCGGGCTCACCCCCGGCGACAAAAGCTCGACCGGGGTCGTCCTGGCCTCGGCGGGCTCCACAGACCCGGAGGCGATCGCAGTGATCGCTGAAATCGCGCGGGAGCTGCGGTACACCGGTTGGTGCGCCGTGCGGCCTGCGTTCGCCTCCGCATCTCTTCCTCGTACGCAGGACGCGGTCCGGCTGCTGCGGACCGTGCCGGAGGTACGGCGTGTGGCCGTCGCCCCGTACGTCATAGCCCCCGGCTTCCTGCCGGACCGGATCGCGCGCGGCGCGCGTGAATCCGGCGCGGACGTACTGGGTGATGTCCTGGGCGCGTCCCCGGAGGTGGCCCGGCTGCTGCTGACGCGCTACGACGAGGCACGGGTGCCGGTGCGGCTGGCGGCGGTCAGCGCGTAGGGCCGGCGCGTAGCGGGTGTGTGCGTTCGGACCCTGCGGGGCTTTGCCGGGCCTGGGAGAGTGGTCTAGCTCGCGTCCACGAGCGCCGTCAGTTCCGCCACTCCCAGCGACCCCGCCGCCCGCCGTTCCCGCGCGAACTCGTTCGCTATGCGCCGCAGCGCGTCGTTCACCGGGGTCGGGACGCCGTGCAGCCTGCCCAGCAGGGTGATCTCGCCGTTGAGGTAGTCCGCCTCGATCGTGCCCGTGCCCCGGCTGAGGCTCTGCCAGGACGACCCGCCACCCCGCTCGGAGTCGTCGAGCGGTTCGAAAGTGATCCGGCCGTCGCGGGCTTCGGCCTGTTCCGCCGGGGGCGTGGCCTCGATGCCGGCCGCGGCCAGCACCGCTTGCCCCTCCGCGAGGGCCCGCTGGACGAGCGCCTTCGCCTCCTCGCTCACGACGACCCCCGAGACGGCCTCGATCGAATTGGCCAGATTGCTCAGCAGCTTGGCGTACTTCCACCGCATCACGTCCGGCACGACCGGTGCCAGGAACCGCGACTTCTCCAGGTCGGCGGCGATTGCCCGCGCCGTGTCGTCGGCCCCTGCCGGGTAGCGGCCGAGGTGCAGCATGCCGGACACGGGAGCGCCGGCGGCACGGACGCTGCCCGGCTCGGTGTGGGTGGCCGGCAGCCACACGCACATGGCGTAGACGTGGCGGAAACGGCGCAGCGCGAGGCGTTCGCTCTCGACGCCGTTCTGCGCGCACACGAGAGGCAGGACCTCGCCCGCCGTACCGCCCGTGGACACAGGGCGTGCGCTCCACGCGTCGAGCGCGGCCGTGCTGTCCTGCGTCTTGACGGAGAGGATCAGTACGTCGTCGGGGCGCAGGCACGGACCGAGGTCCTCCGGGCGCCGCACGACCGGAAGTCGGTGCGTCCGTGTGCCCTCCGGCGTCGTCAGGCGCAGGCCGCGGGCGTGCAGAGCCTCGTAGTGCGCTCCGCGTGCGACGAGGACGACGTCGTGGCCGCCCTCGGCCAGGCGTCCGCCGATGGTGCCGCCGACCGCCCCTGCTCCGATGATGATGTAGCGCATGGGCGTGAGCCTGCCACACCCCGCGTGTGGTGTGCAGTGGGCACCGAGTAGCGTCCGTACATGATCTCGATCTCGGACACCTTCACCATCGGCGGGGACCTTCCCGTACGCCGCCTGGGGTTCGGTACGGCCCAGCTGACCGGGCCCGGTTACTGGGGCCCGCGCGGCGAGCGGGCGGACGCCGTCGCGGTGCTGCGGCGTGCGGTCGAGCGCGGCGTGACGCTCATCGACACGGCGGACAACTACGGGCCGGGCCTCGCGGAGGAGCTGGTCGCCGAGGCGCTTCATCCCTACCCGGAGGGGCTCGTCGTCGCGACGAAGGGTGGGGTGGTCCGTACGAGCGCCGACGCCTGGCACATCGCGGGGCGGCCCGAGGATCTGCGGGCGATGTGCGACGCGAGCCTGCGGCGGTTGCGGGCCGAGACCATTGATCTGTATCAGCTGCACCGGTTCGATCCGGACGTCCCCATGGCCGAACAGCTCGGCGCCCTCGACGAGTTGCGCGCGGCGGGCAAGATCCGGCACATCGGCCTGGACTGTGTCACCGTCGGGCAGTTGGAGGAGGCGCTCGCGCTGACGGAGATCGCGTCCGTACAGAACCGGTTCAACCTGGTGGACCGGTCGTCCGAGGACGTGCTGGAGCTGTGCGAGGCGCGTGGGATCGCCTTCCTGCCCTGGTTCCCGCTGGCCAACGGTGAGTTGGGGGGGCGTGGGCAGCTCGCGCTGGCCTGGCTGCTGCACCGCTCGCCGGTGCTGTGCCCGACGCCGGGCACGGGGTCGCTCGTACACCTGGAGGAGAACATGGACGCGGCGGCGCTGCGGCTGAGCGCGGAGGAGATGGCCGAGCTGTGAGCAGCATCGCGGAGCGGCTCACGGGGCGCCCTGGTGGGTCATCTCCACGAGCTTGACGACCGTGTTCCAGTTGCGGCTGGTGCCGGTGATCCCCTTGAGGAGGGCCGGTCTCGCCAGCACCTCGGCGAGCTTGGAGCGGCCGAGGCCGTCCGGCGTGTAGAGGTAGAGGGCGCGGTCACCGAGGCGGAACTCCTCGGGGAGGTACGCCGCCGGGTCGACGGAAGCGAACCGGTCGGGGGTGAGCGGCCGCGAGAAGTAGGTGACGTGGAGCTGCTTGCCCGCCAACTCGGCAGCGGGGAAGGGGCAGGCGTCCGCGACGGCTTTCAGGTAGGCGCCGCTGCGGACCAGGCAGTCGACGGTGAAACCGAAGCGGGTTTCGATGGCCTGCTCAAGGGCCGCGGCGAGCGCGTCCTCGTCGGAGGCGCCGGGGCCGGCGGCGTCGGTGGTGAAGACGGCGTTGCCGCTCTGGAGGTACGTACGGACATCCCGGTGGCCGAGTCCGGCCAGCAGCGCCCTGAGTTCCGACATGGGCGCTCGTCTGTGCCCGCCCACATTGATTCCGCGCAGCAGGGCGGCGTACGTCGTCGTCATGCGCCACACGATAGGCGGCCGCCGCACCCCGTGGGGGAGGGCACGGCGACCGCCCGTTCGGTGCTGGGGCCGAGTCCTTACTCGACGACCTTCAGCAGCTTGTTCGCCGTGCCGGTGCTCGGGTTGCTGATCTTGTCGAGGGTGGCGCCCCCGGTCAGCGCCGTCGCGACGGCCTCGGGGGTGGCGTCCTTGTGGCCCGCCAGGTAGACCGCGGCGGCGCCCACGACGTGGGGGGTCGCCATGGACGTACCAGAGATGGTCTTCGTGCCGGTGTCGCTGTCGTTCCAGGACGAGGTGATGTCCGAGCCGGGCGCGTAGATGTCCACGACCGAGCCGAAGTTGGAGAAGTCGGACTGCGCGTCGTCCTTGGTACTGGAGGCGACCGTGATGGCCTCCTTCACGCGGGACGGCGAGCCCTGGCCGGCGTCGCTCGACTCGTTGCCCGCCGCTACGCCGTAGGTGACACCGGAGGCGATGGACTTGCGTACCGCCTCGTCGAGGGCCTCGTCGGCGCCGCCGCCCAGGCTCATGTTGGCGACGGACGGGCCCTGGTGGTTCTTGGTGACCCAGTCGATGCCGGCGACGACGCTCTCGGTGGTGCCCGAGCCCTGGTCGTCCAGGACACGGACCGCGACGATCTTCGCCTTCTTCGCTACACCGTGCGCGGCGCCCGCGATGGTTCCGGCGACGTGCGTGCCGTGGCCGTTGCCGTCGTCGGCGGAGTTGTCGTTGTCCACGGCGTCGAAGCCGTGGGTGGCGCGGCCCCCGAAGTCCTTGTGCGAGATGCGGACTCCGGTGTCGATGACGTACGCCGTGACGCCCTCGCCCGCGCTGTCCGGGTACGTGTACGTGCTGTCGCCGGCGGTGCCGGTCTGGTCGATGCGGTCGATGCCCCAGGACGGCGGGTTGTCCTGCGTCGCGCTGATCGTGAACGTCTTGTTCTGGACGACCTTGGCGACGGACGGGTCAGCGGCGAGGCGCTTGGCCTCGGTCTGCGAAAGGCCGCTGGCGGAGAAGCCGTTGATGGCGGAGCTGTAGTCGCGCTGCAGCTTGCCGCCGTACTCCTTGGCCAGGTCCTGCTTGTCGGCCTTCTCGTCCAGCATCACGATGTAGCTGCCCGCGACTGCGCCCTTGGCGTCGGTTCCGTACACATGCCCCTGGGCAACGGGAGCCGCTCCCGCGAAGGAGGAGTTGAGTACGGTCACGCCTGCCGCTGCCGCCACGGCGGTTATCGCCGCGGTGAGCTTCAGCCGGCTGGAACGCTGGTGAATTGCCATGAAGAGGGTGTCTCCTCGTCAAAATGTGGGGGGATTCGCCTCCGGACCGGAAGATCTCCGGGGGCTGCCTCGAAACCCTGACGGATTGACACGCTCAGATCAAGACCTTCATGTGCCTGTTACTTAGTCAACAAGCTTTCTTAATAAGGAATGGGGCATAGCCCGTCAAGTCAGGCACGAACCCGCGCGCGGATCGTGACGACCCGCTTTTACTGAACCGGCGTCAGCGAGTGGGCAGTTCGGCCTCGATGAGGTCGGCTGCCCGCCGGGTGCCGCCCTCGGACGCCATGCCGAGACGGATCTCCTCGGCCCTGCGGGCCACCTCGGGGTCGTCGAGGAGGCCGAGGACGGCGGCGCGCAGTGCGTCGGCGGTGGCGTCCTCGGTGTCGAGCCTGCGGGCGACGCCGAGCGGCACGAGCATGTCGGCGTTGCCGAACTGGTCGACGGCCTGCGGGACGGCGACCATCGGCGTACCGGTGGCGAGGCCCTCCTGGCTGCCGCCCGCGCCCGCGTGGGTGATGAAGGCGTCCGCCTGCTTGAGGACGGCGAGCTGCGGCACCCAGTTGTGCACCTCGATGCTGGCCGGTACCTCGCCCAGCTCCGACTCGTCCACGTACTTGCCGATCTGGAGCACGACGTGCCAGCCGGGCAGGTCACCGAAGGCCTTGACGCACGCGCGGTAGAAGCCGGGCTGCTTGGTGAACGACGAACCGAGCGACACCAGCAGGACCTTGTCCGCCCCGGCCGGGCGCTGCCAGTCGCCCTGGTCCGCGCGGTCGCCCTGGCAGGCTCCGACGAAGGTGTACACGGACTCGTCGACGCGGTCGGCGTTGGGCTGGAGGACCTTGGGGATGAGGACGACCGCCCGGCGGGGGCAGGCGATCAGCCGGTCGGGGTGCGTGTCGATGCCGTTCTCCGCGAGCCACGCCTCGAAGCGGGCGTAATACGCCTTGCCGCGCCCGGACGCTTTGAGGTCGGCGTACATCGGCTCGGCGACTTCCTCCTCGTACCCCTCCCAGGGGACCAGGTTGGGCCAGAGGGAGACGGCGGGCACGCCCCACCGGTGGGCGAGCACGGGCGCCGGGTACGCCGTGATGTCGTGGATGACGAGGTCCGGCTCGTCCCCCTCGAACGCCCGGGCCAGTTGTGGCAGCACCTGGATGGCGTCGTTGAGGAACGGTTCGATGTTGTCGATCAGCTCGGTTCCCCACGCCTCGGGATCGTCGTCCGTGGGCAGCGTCGAGCGGTAGATCACGGGCGTCGCGCCGGTGATGGCGACCTTCTCGGCGAACGAGGCGGGGATCGCGTAACTGACGCGGTGACCACGGGCGACGAGCTCCCGGATCACTTCGATGCTCGGGTTCACGTGCCCGGGGGCGGCGATCGAGAACATGGCGATGTGGGCACGCTTGCGTGAAGTCACGCCCCGACCATAAGCGAGACGATACGTCTCGTGCAATCTGAATCAGCGTTGATAGCGGGCGAGTACCAAGTTGCCGTCCTCGACCAGGCGCTTCTCCAGCTCCTCGGCGTCGATCGCGCCGCTGTAGTACTCCTGGTAGGCGGGGGTCGCCACCTTGTCCTTCCACTCGGGATAGCCGCGCACCGACTGTGCCGGCGCCGGCACCAGATGCCCGGCGAGCGCGGTGCCGGTGGCCCAGCCGTCCTTCTCGGCGCGCAGGGCCGGGTCCTTCAGCGCCCGGGTGCCGGTCGGCAGCATCCAGTCGCCCTTGGCGAGGCGCGCCATGTTGGCGGGCCGGAGGAAGAAGTCGATGAACTCCATCGCCTCCTTCTTGTACGGGCTGTCCTCGGCGATCGACAGCGTCTGGGGGCTCACGCCCTGGGCCGGTCCCCCGGCGCCCGCCGGGGCAGGCAGCACCGTCCACTCGAAGCCCTCGGGCGCCTGCTGCACGATCTGCTGCCGGTAGGAGAAGCCGAGCGGCACCATGGCGTACTTGCCCCCGAAGAAGCCGGGCAGGGTGTCGGAGCCGCCCATGCCGAGGGTGGCCGCCGATGCGCTCCTGTCGGTGTTGACCTGGTCGTGGACGGTGGCGGGGACCACGGCGTCGCCCTCGGTGAAGCGCACCTTCGCCTTGCCGTCGGCGTCGCGGTGGAAGAGCTGCCCGCCCGCCGAGAGCCCGAGGTTGAGGGTGGCGGAGACGGGGTCCTTCAGGGGCCAGGCGACGCCGAACCGCTTGCCGTCGCCGCCGCTCAGTTCCTTGGCGATCTGCCGGAACTCCGGCCAGCTCCACGGCTTTTGGGGAGTCGGGATGCGTACGCCCGATTCCCTGAGGATCTTCTCGTTCGCGATCAGGACCCTCGGCTCCTGGAGAAACGGCACGCCGTACACCCCCTCGCCGAACGTCGCTGTCTCCCAGCTTCGCGGCGGGATGTCGCTCTTGAGCCGGGCGGGCAGCAGCTCACGCAGATCGGCGAGGTAGCCGCCGTACGCGAAGTCGGCCAGGTCGTCGGAGGCGTCGTGGATGATGTCCGGCGCCTCGCCGCCCTCGAAGGACGTCAGAAGCTGGTCGTGGACGCTGTCCCAGCTCCCCTGGACGTACTCGACGCGGACGCCGGGATGCGCGGCGTTCCACTCGTCGACGAGCTCCTTGTTGGCGTCGACGGACTCCTTCTGCCAGGCGAGGGACTGGAAGCGGAGCGTGATCTTCCCATCGGTGTCGCGGCCGCCGCCGCCGTCCGAGCAGCCGGTGAGCAGCAGGAGCGAGGCGAGCGCGGTGGCCGTGAGCCGCTTCGCCTTCGTGAGCCGGGCGATACGTCGCATCACGCCTTCACCGCCCCGGCCATCATCCCGCCGGTGATCCGCTTCTGGATCACGGCGAACACGACGAGAGAAGGGAGCGTGGCGAGGAACGCGGCGGCGGCGAGCGGGCCGAGGTCGGCCACGCCCTCGGCACCGAGGAAGTGGGTGAGCACGACCGGCAACGTCTGCAGGGAAGGGGTCTTGAGCAGGACGAGCGCGAAGAAGAACTCGTTCCATGCGGTGATGAACGCGAACAGCGCGGTGGCGACGATGCCGGGGGCCAGCAGCGGGGCGGTGACGGAGACGAGCGTACGGAGCCTGCTCGCGCCGTCGACCGCGGCGGCCTCCTCCAGCTCGGGCGGTACGGCCCGGACGTAACCGACCAGCATCCACAGCGCGAAGGGCAGCGACCACACGACGTACACCATGATCAGGCCCACCAGGGAGTTGATGAGGTGGAAATTCTTGAGGATCAGGAAGAGCGGGATGATCACCAGGACGAAGGGGAACGCCTGGCTGATCACGACCCAGCCGGTGGCGGCGGCGGAGAGCTTGTTGCGGTGGCGGGCCATGACGTACGCCATCGGGGTCGCGATGACGACGGCGATGAGGGCCGCCGAGAGGGCGGCGAGGAGGCTGTTGAGCGCCGCTTCCAGCAGGGGCTGTTCGTCGGAGGCCTGACGGAAGTTGTCGAGGGTCGGGTTCTGCGGGATCCAGGTGGGGTGCAGGGAGCCCAGCTCGCGCGGCGGCTTGAAGGCCGTCGAGACCAGCCAGAGGAAGGGGAAGGCGAGAAAGACCAGGTAGCAGAGGAGCGCGAGGTACTGGCCGGCGCGTGCCGGCCTGCTGGTGCGGATCGTCACTGGTCTTCGGCTCCCTTCAGGCGGCCCACGAGGTAGAAGGCGAGCATCACCGAGATCACCGCGACCATGACGCAGCCCATGGCGGCGGCGTAACCGAACTGGCCGTACCGGAAGGCCTGTTCGTACGCGAAGAGCATGGGCAGCCGGGTGCGGCCGCCGGGGCCGCCGCTGGTCAGGACGTAGACCAGCGCGAAGGAGTTGAAATTCCAGATGAAATTGAGCGCGGTGATGGCGAGGGCGACCGGTTTGATGGCGGGCCAGGTGACGGTACGGAAGCGGCGCCATGCACCGGCGCCGTCGAGGGCGGCGGCCTCGTGCAGCTCGTGCGGGGTGTTCTGGAGGCCGGCGAGCAGGGCCACCGTGGTCTGGGGCATGCCCGCCCAGATGCCGACGAGTATGACGGCGGGCAGGGCGGTGGCGAGGCCGGTCAGCCAGTCGCGTCCGTCGCCCAGGCCCAGGTCGCGGACGGTCTCGTTCAGGATCCCGGCGTCGGGGTGGTAGACGAGGCGCCACATGATGCCGACGACCACTTCCGGCATGGCCCACGGGATGATGGCGAGCGCCCTGGCCAGCCAGCGGAAGCGGAGGTTCTGGTTGAGCAGGAGGGCGAGGCCGAGCGCCAGCAGGAACTGGGGAACGCTCACCCCGACCGCCCAGAGCAGGCCGATCCGGAACGAGTCCCAGAAGAGCGTGTCGTGCAGCAGGTCCTGGAAGTTCAGCAGCCCGATCCACTGGGTGGGTGTGGTGCGGCCCGACTGGGCGTCGGTGAAGGCGAGGGCTGTGCCGTAGAGCAGCGGGCCGACGCTGAGGATCAGGATCGGGATGAGCGCGGGCAGCACCAGGAACCAGGCGCCACGGTCCGCCACACCACTGCTGGAGCTTCTGCCGGACCGCGCCTTCGCGGTCTTCGATGTCACGGAATCGACTCCTTCGGGCGGCTCGGCCGATCTGGACTGCCCGGCCGCCCCGGCGGCCCCCGTCATCGTGCTGACGGGTCATCGGTTCGTCAACCCCACCTGCAGGAATGCGAGAATCGGTGCTCATGGACGAGACACGAGCACGCAAGGTTCTGGCCACTGCCGGACTCCCCGCCTCCGCCGCCGACGCGAAGCTGCTGGCGCTGGGCGAGAACGCGGTGTTCGCGGCCGGCGCCATGGTCGTCAAGGTCGGCCGCCGCGACCCGGAGCTGGTGGCGCGGGCCGAGCGTGAGCTGGCCGTCGCGGCCTGGCTCGCCGCTTCGGGCGTCCCCGCCGTACGGGCCGCCGAGCCGAAGCCCCGTGTGGTGGACGGCCACCCGATGACGCTGTGGCACCGGCTGCCCGAGTCCGTACGGCCTGCGGGCCCGCAGGATCTCGCAGCGCTGCTGCGCCTCGTCCACGCCCTGCCCGCACCCCCCTTCCCCCTCCCCCGGCGTGAGCTGCTGGGCGGCGTCGAGCGGTGGCTGCGGCTCGCCGGGGACGCGATCGACCCGGCCGACGCCGCGTACCTGCGCGAGCGGCGCGACGGCTTCGCGGCGGCGTCGGCCGCGCTCACCCCGCACTTGCCTCAGGGGCCGATCCACGGCGACGCGCTTCCCCGCAACGTCCATGTCGGTCCCGAAGGGCCGGCCCTGGTCGACCTGGAGACCTTCGCCGCCGACTTCCGCGAGCACGACCTGGTAGTCATGGCCCTCTCGCGCGACCGCTACGGCCTGGCGCCCGAGGCGTACGACACGTTCACCTCGGCGTACGGCTGGGACGTACGCGAATGGGCGGGCTTCGCGGTGCTGCGCGGGGCCCGTGAGACGGCCAGCGCCGCCTGGGTGGCGCAGCACGCCCCGTCCAGCCCGGCGGCGCTCGCCGAGTTCCGCCGGCGGGTGGCGTCCCTGCGCGACGGCGACCCGGAGGTCCGCTGGTATCCGTTCTGAGGCGCGGTCAGCCGCCTCCGGATGCGGGGCAGCCGCCTCTCGATCCGGGTCAGAGCGCGACCGGGTTGAGTTCGCGCAGCGGCCACCGGGGATCGATGACCGCGTCCGGGGAGCCCTTCCTGCGGAGGAACTCCTGGAAGTCGGCGGCCCAGTCGGCGTACCACTGGATCTGCTTGTCGTGCAGCTCGGCAGGGGTCAGCGCCGCGATCGACGGGTGGCGCTCGGCTATCGCGCGGGCGACCCTGACCGCCGCGAGCGCGTCGGCCGAGGCCTCGTGGGCGCCGTCCAGGACCACGCCGTACTCGACACAGACGGCTTCCAGCGTCCGCTTGCCCCTGCGGTAGCGGTCGACGGCGCGGTCGATCGTGTACGGATCGATGACGGGGCCGATGCCGGCGCCGCCCCGCCGCTCACTCAGTGACGGCAGCCCGTGCCTGCGCAACTCGGCCGCGAGCAGCGTCAGATCGAATGCGGCGTTGTAGGCGACGATGGGCACCCCTTGCGCCCAGTACCCGGTGAGGGTCTCCGCGATCTGGTCGGCTACCTCACGGGCCGGCCTGCCCTCCGCCCCGGCACGCTCGCTGCTGATCCCGTGGATCGCCGACGCCTGCGCCGGAATGCGGATGCCCGGGTCGGCCAGCCAGTCGCGCTGCCGGGACACCCTGCCGTCCTTCACGCCGACGATCGCGGCGGTGACGATGCGGGACTCCAGCGGCTCCGTGCCGGTCGTCTCCAGGTCGAATCCGACCAGCGGTTCCCCGTGCCATCCCATCGTGGGACCTCCTTCGTGATGCTCCCCCGGAAGCTCCCCGGTGGAGAACCACCCTCGCACGCACCACTGACAACGCCCTCGGAGGCGGGCAGGACAGCGGTCGGGAACCGGTCAGGACACCGGCCGGGAGTCCGTCCACACGGCTTCGAACTCCTCCCGGTACGTCTCGAAAAGGCCGTGTTCGCTGTTCTGACTGTCCTGTCCGTGCCTGACCACGCCACGCCCACTGCCCCGCAGCACCAGCACCGGCGCCTCCATGCCACGCGCCTTGCGCAGATACGGCTGGACAACGGCCAGTCCGTCCGAGCCGTCCCCGTCCACGAGGTACGCCGTGAAGCGCGGTGTCTCGTCGAAGACCTGGATCTGGAACGCGCCGGGATCGCGGAGCTTCGAGCGCACGCGCCGCATGTGGAGGATGTTCATCTCCACCGAACGGCTCAGTTCGCCCTTCTTGAGCCCCAGTTCGCGCTCGCGCCGTTTGACCGCGCTGCTCGCCGGATTGAGGAAGAGCAGACGTATGCGGCAGCCGGACTCCGCCAGCCGCACCAGCCGCCTGCCGGAGAAGTTCTGGACGAGGAGGTTCAGGCCTATGCCGATCGCGTCGAGGCGCCGCGCGCCGCCGAAGAGGTCCTCGGCGGGCAACTGGCGCTGGAGGCGTACCCGGTCCGGGTGAACGCTGACGACATCGGCGTACCGGTCCCCCACCAGTTCCTCGACGGCGTCCACCTTGAGCCGGCCGCCGGACTGCACGCCGGCCCCGCTGCCCAGGATTTCGAGGAGCCGCGCGGACGCCCGTTCCGCCTGGGCGAGGACCGCCTCGGACAGCGCACGGTTGCGCGAGACGACGTTACGGGTGACTTCCAGCTCGTCCAGGGCCAGCTCGACCTCGCGCCGGTCGTCGAAGTACGGCTCGAAGCACGGCCAGTGCTGCACCATGAGCTCGCGCAACTGCGGCAGCGTAAGAAAGCTGATGACGTTGTCGTCGGCCGGGTCGAGCAGGTAGCCCTTCCTGCGGGACACCTCCCGCACCGCGACGGCGCGCTGCACCCACTCCTGCCCGGCCGGCCCCGCGGCCGCCACCACCCAGTCGTCCTCGCCGTGCACCGGCTCGTAGATGGGCCGGAGCACGGCGGCGACCACGGCACGCAGCCGCTGCTCCACGAGGTTCAGCCAGATGTAGGCCCGCCCCGCCCGCTGGGCGCGCGTACGCACCTCGCTCCAGTCGTCCGCGCCCCAGTCCAGCTCCGCGCCGATCTCCATCGGACGCGCGAGCGAGACCGCTCCGGGCGGGACGCCTGCGGAACCCCCCTCGTGACCTGCGTCACCGGGGGGCAGTTCCAGCCCTCCCGAGCTCACCCACGCACCGCCTTCAGCTCCTGGAAGCCCCGTCTCCAACGATCAAGGAAGGGTACTCCGCGAGCGGGAGGCGGTGCAGCCGATCCGCAGGCTCCTTTCTCAACTCCCCTGCTGGTAGTTCCCGTTCTGTCCTGCGAGATCAGCCGGAGTGAGCGGATTCATAGCGGTTACGTCCCTGGGCGCGAGCTGGAAACCCTGCCAGTGGACCGGCATGGGCTGCTGATCCTCGTCGCGGGCCACGTGGTGGAAACCGATGTTGACCCAGGTGATCGGATTCTTGAGGGTCTCGCCGTTCACCCACTTGTCGACGCTGTTCGGCGCGTTCGCGCCACCGCAGTCGCGGATGTTGTTGCTCGCGAACTGTTCACATTTACGGTAGTTCGTGAAGTAGACATCGTGCTGGGTGAAGCTGCGTCCGGGGTGCTTGTTGGAAGGCCCCGGCACGATCTCGTACGAGCGCGCGTGTCCGTCCTTGTTCTTGCCGGTCGCGCTGACGACCCGCCACCACCGCATGCTCTTGGCGTCGCCCGCGAGTTCCTTGGTGATGGGGGTACGGGTGGTCTTGGTGGTGGGGCTGCCGTTGCCACGCGGCGGGGTGACCTTCGAGTCGTACTGCTCGATCCGGTTCTTCGAGCTGCCGTCGAGACCGAAGTTCAGCCGCCAGAAGACGTTGTGGCTGTGGCTGGTGGCGTAGTCGCGTGCGCCCTTGCCGATCGGCCAGCCCCGGCCGTCGGTGGCGTCGTAATCTCCCGGCGCGAGGCTGCCGGTGGCACCGACGTTGGCGGATATGGTGCCGTCGGACGAGAAGCGCCACTCGGTGATGTACTCGTACCAGGACACCTTGTTGACGGTGTAGACGAGCAGGTCCTTGCCCTGGGCCTGCCAGACCTTGGTGCCTTCGTCGCTGGCGAGGCGGTACGCGTGCCCGCGCGCACGCGTGGTCGCGCAGATCCCCTTGACGTTGCCCACCTCGCGGAGCCGGACGGTCCGGATGGTGCCGCCGGGACATTCGGCCGGATTCAGGTTCTGGAGTCCCTGACCGAAGCCGTAGCTGGTCAGATCGTCGTACTCCGCCTCGCCGTTGTCGTACGGCACGTGCACCTGTGCGAGCTTGCCGCTCGTCAGGACGCGGATCGGTTTGGATTCGCCCTTGGGCTGGTACGTCACCTTTTCCAGCACCAGGCCGGCGTCGCTGTTGTAGTTCCAGCACATGCGCCAGGTGGTGCCGCCGTCGAGTTTCTGCTCGATGCGGTACGCCGCGCTGCAGTCGGCCGGGGCCGGAGCGGGAGCCGCGGGCGCGGCCTTGGGCGCCGTCTTGGGTGCCGTCTTGGGCGCCGCGGAGGCCGCGGAACCGCCCGCGGTGGCGAGGCCGCCCATCAGGGCGGCGGCCGCGAGGGTTGCAGCGGCCCGCTTGCGGGCACCAGAAGTTCTGTTGATGTGCATGAGGATGAACTCCCTCGTACGGAAGTGCGGGAAGGGACTGAAGCGGATGAGTCGGACGGGTGAGTCGGGAGGGTCAGCCGACGCGGCCGACCGTCCTCGCGCTCAGGTCGACGACGAGATCACGGGTGTCGATCCACGGTCCGTTCACGACCTTGGACGTGACGCGGACGCAGCGGTGCACGCCGCACTTCGCGAGCGCCCGCGGCACCGTCTTCTCCAGGTCCGCCCGGAAGATCCCGCCGTTCACCCACAGCTGGTCCACCGAGGTGAGGGGCTTGCCCATGGCGTCCTGGTAATCGTCCTTCAGCCCCTGACCGAGCGGGCTCGCCAGGATCAGCTCCGTGGCCTCACGGTTCTCCTCGCGGGTCGGCGACGGCTGTACGCCCTTCAGCACGCCGGTCCGCTCGACCTTGCCGGTGGCAAGGTTGACGGTCTTCGTCACCAGCTCGTCGCTCTTGTAGTCGTAGTACGAGATTTCCGCGCGGCGCGGCGGCGCGGCGTCGTCGGCCTCCGACGGCTGCGTCTCGCTCAGGTTCGTGGCGAGGTGCTGCGGGCCCCGGTCCCCCTCGACGTCCCGGCCGGCGGCGAACTGCGACGGCGTCAGCGCGAGCTTCTCCACCCGTTCCAGCTCGGCGTCGGTCAGGGGGTCCCGGCCGATGCCCTGCTCGCCCTCGGCCGGGGCGTCCTCGACGACCCCGGGCGCCGGGGCCTGCCCCGGCGCCGCGCTCCCAGCGTCCCGGTTCCCCCGGGCGCTCTGCTCGCCCCGGTCGGCCCCGGTGACGGCCGCGCTCCCCGTCCGGCCGCCGCGCGTGTCGTCGGCGGCACCTGCCGGGTCCGGCAGCGTCACCCCGATCATCACCGCGGTTCCGGTCACCGCTATCGCGGCCCCCGCCAGCATCTTCCCCAGATGCCGGCGCACTGTCCTGTGCACAATGCCCCCCTACTCTCCCGAGAGCCCTCCGTCGCTCCGCGCGTCACGCGCGACAGCAACTGGCATACCGGGTATGCGTGGTCACCCGGTAGGACGGTGCGAAGTCCTAGGAGGTTGCCCCGCTTTCGGAGAAGATCTGTGCGAAGTGCCCCGCAGAACCCGGATCAGAAGTGGAAGAGTCGATCGCATGCAGGTCTGGCCGGGAGAGGCTTACCCCCTCGGCGCCACGTACGACGGCGCCGGAACGAATTTCGCTGTCTATTCGGAGGCCGCGGACCGGATCGAGTTGTGCCTGTTGCACGACGACGGTTCGGAGACGGCGGTGGAACTGCGCGAGTCCGACGCGTTCGTACGTCATGCCTTCCTGCCCGGCATCATGCCGGGCCAGCGCTACGGCTACCGGGTCCATGGCCCGTACGCCCCGCAGGAGGGCAAGCGGTGCAACTCCGCCAAGCTGCTGCTCGACCCGTACGCGCGGGCCATCAGCGGCAAGATCGACTGGGGCGAGGCGGTGTACGGCTACCACTTCGGGAAGCCGGACTCGCGCAACGACCTGGACTCGGCGCCGCACATGATGGCCTCGGTGGTGGTCAACCCGTACTTCGACTGGGGTGACGACCGCCCGCCGCGCACGGACTATCACCGCACCATCCTCTACGAGGCCCATGTGAAGGGCCTGACGATGATGCACCCGGATCTCCCCGACGAGCTCCGGGGTACGTACGCGGCGCTGGCGCATCCCTCGATCATTTCGCACCTGACAGAACTGGGGGTGACCGCCCTCGAGTTGATGCCGGTGCACCAGTTCGTCAACGATCACCGGCTGGTCGACGCGAATCTGAGCAACTACTGGGGCTACAACACCATCGGTTTCTTCGCCCCGCACAACGCGTACGCCTCCTGGGGCGACCGGGGCCAGCAGGTCCTGGAGTTCAAGACGGCCGTACGGGCGCTGCACCGGGCCGGCATCGAGGTCATTCTCGACGTCGTCTACAACCACACGGCGGAGGGCAACCATCTGGGTCCCACGCTCTCCTTCCGCGGCCTGGACAACGCCTCGTACTACCGTCTGGCCGACGATCCCCGGTACTACATGGACACCACGGGGACCGGGAACTCGCTGCTGATGCGCTCGCCGCACGTACTCCAGCTGATCATGGACTCGCTGCGGTACTGGGTGACGGAGATGCACGTCGACGGGTTCCGTTTCGACCTGGCGGCGACGCTGGCCAGGCAGTTCCACGAGGTGGACCGGCTTTCGTCCTTCTTCGACCTGGTGCAGCAGGACCCGGTGGTCAGCCAGGTGAAGCTGATCGCCGAGCCGTGGGACGTGGGCGAGGGCGGCTACCAGGTGGGGAACTTCCCGCCGCTGTGGACCGAGTGGAACGGCAAGTACCGCGACACCGTGCGGGACCTGTGGCGCGGTGAGCCCCGGACGATCGCCGAGTTCGCGGGGCGCCTGACCGGGTCGTCGGACCTCTACCAGGACGACGGCCGCAGGCCGCTCGCGTCCATCAACTTCGCCACCTGCCACGACGGTTTCACCCTGGCCGACCTGGTCTCGTACAACGACAAGCACAACGAGGCCAACGGCGAGGGCAACCGGGACGGCGAGAGCCACAACCGGTCCTGGAACTGCGGGGCGGAGGGCGACACGGACGACCCCGCGATCCTGGAGCTGCGCGCCCGTCAGATGCGCAACTTCATCGCGACGCTGATGCTGTCGCAGGGCGTGCCGATGCTGTCGCACGGGGACGAGTTCGCCCGGACGCAGCGCGGCAACAACAACGCGTACTGCCAGGACAACGAGCTGTCGTGGGTCCACTGGCCGGACAAGGAGGCCGAGGAGGGTTCGCTCCACGCCTTCACGCGCACGATGGTGTGGCTGCGGCGGGACCATCCGGTCTTCCGGCGCAGGCGCTTCTTCCACGGGCGTCCGGTGGAGGGCACGCACGACGATCTGTCGGACATCGCGTGGTTCACACCGGACGGCAAGGTGATGGCCCAGCGGGACTGGCAGGCGGCGCACGCGAAGGCGCTGACGGTGTTCCTGAACGGTCACGCGATCTCGGAGCCGGGGCCGCGCGGCGAGCGGATCTCGGACGACTCCTTCCTGCTGATGTTCAACGCGAGCGCGAAGGATCTCCATTTCACCGTTCCCGTCAACCACGGGAAGCAGTGGCAGGTCGTGGTCGACACGGCGCGGCCCGAAGGGGTGCCGCCCGGCAGCGGTCCCAAGGTGGGCGCGGGCGAACACGTCACGCTGATCGGGCGCAGTCTGGTGGTGTTGCAGCGGCCTGCTTAGGGGCGGCCGCGGGAGCGGGGCGGGCGGTCCACGCGAGTACGGCGCAGAGCGTGGCCGCCACCACCCCGACGGCAGGCTGCAGGTGAACGTACTACCGGTTCATCACACGTACGCATGGGCCGATGTCACAGATGGCCCCAATGCGGGTACGTACGTTCGCATGACGCCCACCGCCACCTATCGTCTGCAGCTTCACTCCGACTTCCCCTTCTCGGCCGCCGAGGAGGCGGTGCCCCATCTGGCCGCTCTCGGGGTCTCGCATCTGCATCTGTCACCCGTGCTCGAAGCCGTGCCGGGCTCCCAGCACGGGTACGACGTCGTCGACCACGCGCGCGTGCGGGCCGAACTCGGCGGCGAGGAGGGACTGCGGGCGCTGGCCCGCACGGCCGCCGCGCACGGTCTCGGCCTGATTCTGGACATCGTGCCGAACCATATGGCCGTACCGGCGCCCGAGAGCCTGAACCGACCGCTGTGGGAGGTGCTGAGGGAGGGGCCGGGATCGCCGTACGCCCGGTGGTTCGACATCGACTGGGAGGGCGGCGGCGGCAAGGTGCTGCTGCCCGTCCTGGCGCACCGGCTCGGTGACGAGCTGGAGGACCTGACGGTCGACGGCGAGACGCTTCGCTACTACGACCACACGTTCCCGCTGCGCGAGGGCACGGCGAGCCTGCCGATGCCCGAACTGCTGGACGCCCAGTGGTACCGGCTCGGCTGGTGGCGGCTGGCCCGCACCGAGCTGAACTACCGCCGCTTCTTCACCATCTCGGAGCTGATCGGGGTGAGGGTGGAGGACCCCGAGGTCTTCGCGGCCTCGCACGCGAAGATCCTGGAGCTCGTACGGGACGGGGTGGTGGAAGGGCTGCGCATCGACCACCCGGACGGCCTGGCCGACCCGGAGGCGTATCTGCGGCGCCTCGGTGAGGCGGTCGGGGGCCGCTGGACGGTCGTGGAGAAGATCCTGACCGGGCCTGAGCGGCTGCCCGCCGAATGGCCCGTCGCGGGTACGACGGGGTACGACGCGCTGTACCGGATCGACGGCCTGTTCACCGATCCGGACGGTACCGGGGAACTGACCGCTCACTACCGCGATTTCGCGGGCCCCGCCGGGGACCGGGGCGGCTACTGGGAAGCGACAGTACGACGGTCGGCGTACAAGGTGCTCACCCATGAGCTGGCCGCGGAGACCCGCTACCTGGTCCGTACGGCCGAACGGATCTGCGCGGCTGATCCCGCCCTGCGCGACTACGCGCCCTGGGCGCTGCGGACGGCCGTACGGGAGCTGCTGGTGCGCGTTCCCGTGTACCGCCCGTACGTGACGGCGGGCGGGCCCTGTCCTGAGAGCGCCGAGGCCGCCGTTCCGGTGGAGGCGGCGCGGCAGGCGAAGGCGGCGTTCGCGGTGCGGGAGGAGGCGGCGGTCGTCGATGTGGTGCGCGATCTGGCGCTGGGGAAGCTGGGCGGGGGGCCGGACCGGGCGGCGTTCTGCGCGCGGTTCGCGCAGACCGCGTCGGCGCTGCGGGCGAAGTCGGTGGAGGACACGGCCTTCTACCGGTACACGCCGCTGATCTCGGCGAACGAGGTGGGCGGCGAACCGGGAGCGCCCTCGGTGAGTCCGGCGGACTTCCACGCGTTCTGTGAGCGGCTGGCGCGCGACTGGCCGGCCACCGGCACCGTACTGTCCACGCACGACACGAAGCGCAGCGCCGACGTGCGCGCGCGGATCGCGGTGCTGTCCGAGTGCCCGCAGCGGTGGGCCCGGCTCCTCGCCGGGCTGGCCCCGGTCCCCGCCCCCGACGCGCACCTCGCGTGGACGGCCTGGCAGACGGCTCTCGGCTTCGGGGAGCCGGACGCGGAGCGGCTGACGGCCGCGCTGCTGAAGTCCGTACGGGAGGCGGGGCTGCACACCAGCTGGACCGAGCAGGACGCCGGGTACGAGCAGGCGGTGGCCGACTTCGTGGCGGCGGGCCCCGCCGGGCCGCCGTTCGAGACGGTGGCGAAGTTCGCGCGGGATCTCGGTCCGTACGTACGGGCCAATGTGCTCGGGGCCGCGCTGCTGCATCTGACGATGCCGGGGGTGCCGGACCTCTACCAGGGCACGGAGCGGGAGCTCCGCGCCCTGGTGGACCCGGACAACCGGCGCCCTGTCGACTTCACGCCGCCCGCCGCGGACGAGGACGGGCTTTCCGCGGAGAAGTACGCCGTGACGGTGGCGGCGCTCGGTCTGCGGCGGACGCGCCCCGAGGTCTTCGGCGAGTCGGGGACGTACACGCCGCTGACAGCCGCGGGCCCGGCCGCGGACCACTGCGTGGCGTTCTGCCGCTCCGGTCAGACCGTCACGGCCGTCACCCGCCTGTCGCTGCGCCTGGCGGAGGCGGGCGGCTGGCGGGACACGGAACTGGCACTGCCGGAGGGGAGGTGGGGGGACGTGCTGGCGCCGGGGCGGGAGTTCACGGGATCGGTCCGAGTGGCCGACCTCTTCACGGAACGCCCGGTGTCACTCCTGACCCGAAAGCAACCGTAACGACGCCTCCTGCGGAGCTCCTCCCCTACCCCCGCTGTGACGCTTTGTGGCTCCGCCGCGTGGGGCAGGCTCCAGAACCCGGACCCTACGGTCGGGTCCTCAAACGCCGGACAGGCTGGAAGTGGCTGAGCACCATCCAGCCCCTCCGGCGTTTGAGGACCCGGAATTTCCGTGCGGCCACGCGTCACACAGCACATCCGCGAACGCCGCCGCCGCGCCCGTGAGGTCGACGCGGGAGAAGACCGTCAGGGCGCGCCGCCAGGGCGGGTCGACCGGGAGCACCACGCAGTCCTCGCCCACAGCCCCCCGCACGACGTGCGACGGCGCGGTGGCGACCCCCACACCGGCCGCGGCCATGCGGACCGCCGTCGAGGTGTGCTCGGTGCGTACCGCCGTGCGCGGTACGAAGCCGGCCTCGGCGCAGGCCCAGTCGAGGAACCGCTGCCCGTCGATCACCGCTTCCATCGCGCACCGCACCCAGGTGCGGTCGGCCAGCTCCGTCAGGCGTACCGACGTACGGCCCGCGAGGCGGTCGTCGAAGGCGACGACCAGCACGATCTCCTCCTCACCGACCGGCACCACGGGGCCCTGCCACTGGCGCGACGGGGCCGGACCGACCGCGAGATCGGCGACGCCCCGTTCCAGTCGCTCCTCCAGCGCCTCGGTCGTCGCGTACTCGTGCAGGACCAGGGCCACGCCCGGGTGGGCGCGTCGCCAGCGGGCGAAGACGTCGGGGAGGATGCCGACGGCGACCGAGTGGAGGGTGGCGATGTGCAGCTCGCCGCCCTCGGCCCCGGCGGCGGCCCTGGCGGCACGCTGAGCCTGGACGGCGCTGCGCACAGCGATTTCGGCGTGCGGCAGGAAGGCGCGGCCCATCACGGTCAGCCTTACGCCGCGCGGCATGCGTTCCAGCAGCGCGCCGCCCACCGACTTCTCCAGGGCCTTGATCTGATGCGAGAGGGCGGGCTGCGTGACGTGCAGTCGCTCAGCGGCCCTCGTGAAGGACTCCTCCTCGACGACCGTGACGAAGTACTCCATCTGCCGCAGGCTCATCCGGTCGCCCACTCCCTCCCATAAGCACAGTGCATCGATGCCAGAGAAACATTGCCTTGGACTCATGGCAAGGGTCGGCGGACGCTGATGTCATGACTGAAGCTCATGAAACCGATGTGATCGTGATCGGCGGCGGCACCGGCGGTTACAGCACCGCCCTGCGCGCCGCGTCCCTCGGCCTGAAGGTCGTCCTGGTGGAGCGGGACAAGGTGGGCGGTACGTGCCTGCACCGTGGCTGTGTCCCCAGCAAGGCGATGCTGCACGCCGCCGAACTCGTCGACGGCATCGCGGAGGCGCGGGAGCGGTGGGGGGTGAAGGCGACGCTGGAGTCGGTGGACTGGCCGGCGCTGGTGGCCACCAGGGACGACATCGTGTCCCGCAACCACAAGGGCGTCGAGGGGCACCTGTCGCACGCCGGAGTGGAAGTGGTGCGGGGCAGCGCGCGGTTGACCGGCGCCCGGAGTGTACAGGTGGAAGGCGGAGGCGGCGGCGCCTTCACCGCGCGCCGCGGCATCGTCCTGGCGACCGGGTCCCGGCCCCGTACGCTGCCGGGTCTGCCCCCGGACGGGAGCCGCGTAGTGACCAGCGACGACGCGCTGTTCGCGCCCGGGCTGCCGGCGTCCGTACTGGTGCTCGGCGGTGGCGCGATCGGCGTGGAGTACGCCTCGTTCCACCGTTCCATGGGCGCCGAGGTCACCCTGATCGAGGCCGCCGACCGGCTCGTGCCGCTCGAAGACGCCGATGTTTCCCGTCACTTGACGCGGGGCCTGAAGAAGCGCGGCATCGACGTGCGGGTGGGCGCGCGGCTGCTGGACGTGACGGTGCTCGACGACGGTGTACGGGCGGATGTCCGCACCTCGCGCGGCGAGACCTCCACGGTCGAGGCCGCGCGGCTGCTGGTCGCCGTGGGCCGCGCCCCCGTGACCGACGGTCTCGGTCTGGCGGCGGCCGGACTGGCCACCGACGAGCGCGGCTTCGTCGTGCCCGCCGACTGGTCCCGGCTGGAGACGGCCGTAGCGGGCATCCATGTGCTCGGTGACCTCCTGCCGTCGCCCTCGCTCGGGCTGGCCCACGCCTCGTTCGCGGAGGGTCTGCTGGTGGCCGAGACGCTGGCGGGTCTCGGCTCGCCGCCCGTGGACTACGCGGCGGTTCCCCGGGTCACGTACTCCTCGCCGCAGACCGCCTCGGTGGGTCTGAGCGAGGCCGAGGCACGGGGCCGCGACCACGACGTGGTGGTCAACACCATGCCCCTGACCGCGGTGGCCAAGGGCATGGTGCACGGTCAGGGCGGCGTGGTGAAGGTCGTGGCCGCGCGCGGCGGGCAGGTGCTCGGCGTCCATCTCGTGGGACCGCACGTCTCCGAGATGATCGCCGAGAGCCAGCTGATCGTCGGCTGGGACGCCGAGCCCGCCGACGTGGCCCGCCACATCCACGCCCACCCGACGCTCTCCGAGGCGGTCGGTGAAACCTTCCTCACCCTCGCGGGGCGGGCGTTGCATCAGCGGTAGCCGGGCGGGCGGGAGAGGTCGCCGGGCCGGGCCTCGGGGGCGGGCGGGGTGGCTGGCGGGCGGGTCCAGCAGCGGTCGCCACGGACTCCCCTGCGGTCAACCCCACCCCGGCCCTGCGGGCAGCCTCAGCGTGCGGACAGCCGGAAAGTCATCCGGCCGAAGCTGACCTGGTCCCCGTCCCGCACCAGGACCGCTCCCGTGACCCGTCGCCCGTTGACGGACGTCCCGTTGGTCGAGCCGAGGTCGCGCAGGGTCCACATGCCGCCCCGCGCGGACAGTTCGGCGTGCACGCGCGAGACCGTCTCGTGGCTGAGCCGCAGTCCGTTCGCGGGGTCGCGCCCGATCCTCAGCGGGTACGGACCCGGCTCGGGGAGCAGCAGCTTCGGCAGCCGCTCCGACTGCCACGCCCTGCGCAGCCGCACCGTGAACGCCGACGCCCGCTCCACGACGCCGAACAGCCCCCGCGCCCAGCGGCTGTCGGTCTCCAGATCGGAGGTGAGTACGGCCAGTTCGTCGGACCGGCGGGCGACGAGGGCGAGTTCCATCCGGCGTATGAAGGTGTCGTGCGACAACTTGCCCTGGGCCGCGCCTTCTCTGAGCACCCCCAGCACACGGTCGCGCTCGGCGTCGGACAGCCGAGCGGGATACGTGTGGAACTCGAAGGAGGACGTCACAGCCTGATTGTCGGGCCGACTGGGCACAAGTGTCCAGAAGAAGAGGTCATCCCTCACGACCTGACCTGCGCATACGAATCGGACGACACATTGGGGCACTCGGCCGACATGGCCTGGAGCTGACGATTTACCGGCGGATCATGCCCGCCTGAAGCACCATGGGTGGCGGCATCGTCGACGAGAGGGGCCGCCAGTGCGGTTCGAGGTGTGGGCACCGAATGCCGAGCGGGCAGAGCTTCAGCTGGCGGGTGGCACGTACGCCATGGAGCGCGATCCGGCGCGGGACGGGTGGTGGACGGCGGACGCCGACGCGGGTGACGGGGCGCGTTACGGCTTCTCCCTGGACGGCGGCCCCGTCCTGCCCGACCCGCGCTCCCGCCGCCAGCCGGACGGCCCCGACGGCCTCAGCGCCGTCGTGGACCACAACGCCCATGAGTGGCGGACGGATTGGCCGGGCGGCGCCCCACTGGCGGGCGCGGTCCTCTACGAGCTGCACATCGGTACGTACACCCCGGAGGGCACCTTCGACGCCGCCGCCCGGCGGCTCGGCCATCTGGTGGAGCTGGGCGTCACCCACGTCGAGGTGATGCCCGTGTGCCCGTTCCCGGGAACGCACGGCTGGGGGTACGAGGGCGTGTCGCTGTGGGCCGTGCACGAGCCGTACGGCGGCCCGGAAGGACTCAAGCGCTTCGTCGACGCGGCGCACGGCCTCGGTCTCGGCGTCGTGCTCGACGTCGTCCACAACCACCTCGGCCCCTCCGGCAACTACCTGCCCCTCTTCGGCCCGTACTTCACGGACACCCACCACACCCCCTGGGGCTCGGCCGTCAACCTCGACGCACCGGGGTCCGACGAGGTACGCGCGTATCTGCTCGGCAGCGCGCTCGCCTGGCTGCGCGACTATCGCGTCGACGGACTGCGGCTCGACGCGGTCCACGCCCTCGCCGACACCCGCGCGCTGACGTTCCTCGAAGAGCTGTCCACGGCCGTCGACACGCTCTCCGCCGAGGTGGGCAGAACACTCTTCCTGATCGCCGAGTCCGACCAGGGGGACCCACGCACGACGGCCCCGCGCGAGTCGTGGGGGCTCGGTCTGCACGCTCAGTGGAACGACGATTTCCACCACGCGCTGCACACCGCCCTCACCGGCGAGTCCCAGGGCTACTACGCCGACTTCGCCCGCGCTCCCCTCGGCGCGCTCGCCAAGACGCTGACCCGCGTGTTCTTCCACGACGGTACGTATTCGACGTTCCGGGGACGCGTTCACGGCCGCTGCGTGGACCGCACGAAAACCGCCGCGCACCGCTTCCTCGGTTACGCACAGACGCACGACCAGATCGGCAACCGGGCCCTGGGAGACCGCCTCTCCGCCACCCTCTCCCCCGGCCTGCTCGCCTGCGCCGCCACGCTTGTCCTCACCGGCCCGTACGTCCCCATGCTCTTCATGGGCGAGGAGTGGGCGGCCCGCACCCCCTGGCAGTTCTTCACCGACCACACCGACCCGCAGCTCGCGCAGGCCGTACGGGAGGGCAGGAGGCGGGAGTTCGCCGCGCACGGCTGGGCCGAGGAGGACATTCCCGACCCGCAGGACCCACGGACCAGGGAACGCTCCTGCCTGGACTGGTCGGAGCAGGAGAACGAGCCGCACGCGCGCGTGCTGGCCTGGTACCGCGAGCTGATCGCGCTGCGTCGCGAGCGGCCCGACCTCGCCGACCCGGACCTGGCGGCGGTCAAGGTCGCGTACGACGAGGCCGCACGCTGGCTGGCGCTGCGGCGCGGCGACATCCGCGTCGCGGTGAACCTGTCGAAGACGCCCGCCACGATCCGCCTCGGCCGCAACGGCCTGAGCCGCGTACTGGCGGCCTGGGAGCCGGTCGACGCACCGGGCGCCGACGGGCTGCTGCGCCTGCCGCCGGAGTCCTGTGTCGTACTGGGCCCCGCCGGAAGCTGACCGGACCACAGCACCGCCGGCAGGACGGCCGGCAGTGGGTCTCAGCCGACGACCGCCATCTCGCGGGCCGTCGTGTTGAGGCGGCGCCCGCCGTCCTGCGTGACGGTCACGATGTCCTCGATGCGTACGCCGAAGCGCCCCGGAAGGTAGATGCCGGGCTCGATGGAGAAGCACATGCCGGGTACGAGCGGCTGCCGCTCGCCCTCGATCATGTACGGCGGTTCGTGCGTGGTCACGCCGATGCCGTGTCCGGTGCGGTGGATGAACCGGTCGCCGTACCCGGCCTCGGTGATGACCGCGCGCGCCACCCGGTCCACGTCCTGGCAGGCGATGCCGGGCCGCACCGCCTCGAACGCCGCCTGCTGCGCCTCCCGTACGACATCGTGGACGCGCTGTTCCTCGGCGCTGGGGCCGTCGCCGACATGGACCGTACGGGAGGTGTCGGAGCCGTAACCGTGCTTGAGGCCGCCGAAGTCGAGGACGACCGTGTCGCCCCGCTCGATGACGCGCTCGCCGGCCTCGTGGTGCGGGTTGGCGCCGTTGGGGCCGCTGCCGACGACCGTGAAGTCCACCTGCTCGTGACCGAACTGGGTGAGCAGGTGGGCGAGTTCCGCGGCCACCTCGGTCTCGCGCCGCCCGGAGAAGCGGACCCTGAGGATCTCCTCGTACGTCGCGTCCGCGGCGGCGCCCGCCGCCTCCAGCCGGGCCAGCTCGGCCGGGTCCTTGACGGCCCGCAGCATGGGCAGGGCGGCGGTCAGCGACACGTACGAGGTGCTGGGCAGTGCCTGCTGGAGGGCGAGCAGATGCATCGCCCAGGTGTTGTCGCTCACCGCGAAGCGGCCGTTGGAGGCGAGGAGCGGCGCGGTGACGGCGTACGGGTCCTTGCCGTCCGTCCAGTCGCGCAGGGTCAACGCGGCGGCTCCGGCGGCCTGCTCGGCGTCCGGTGCCTCCAGGGTCGGCACGACGAGTACGGGGTCCTGTTCCGCGGACAGGACGAGCAGCGTCAGCCGTTCGGTGTCCGCCGGGGGGTGGTAGCCGGTGAGGTGGACCAGGTCGGGTCCGGGCGCCACGAGTACGCCGTCGAGGCCGGCTTCGGCGGCCGACCGGACCGCGCGGTCCATCCGGGCGCGGTAGTCGTCGGCGGTGAAGGGCGCGGGGGCGGGCGCGGACGCGGCGGCCGGCGGGGACACGGACGCGGGTGCCGATGCGGGTGCGGAAGGCCGGGGCGCGGAGGACATGGCCTCATCCTGCCCGGCGCCCGGCGTCCCCGCCAGCCTATTGTGGAGCGGCCTCAGGGCCTGTCCGGCCCGGGGGCGAGCGTCACGACGAGGTCGGCGCGGTCCCGACCCTCTGCGACCAGGCGTGCGTTGGCCTCGTCCGACGCGTGGACGAAGCGCTCGGCGGCCGGGCGTGGCTTGCCGAAGCGTTCGTGCCGGTCCACGAGGCGGCGTACCCGCTCCTCCTGGCCGAGTTCCAGGTACCAGGCCTCGTCGAGCAGGTCCCGTACCAGTGCCCAGGGGCCCTCGTCGTGCAGCAGGTAGTTGCCCTCGGTGACGACGAGCGGTACGTCGTGCGGGCCCGGCACCGCGATGCTGCCGGCCACGGGTTCCTCGATTGCCCGGTCGAAGACGGGTGCGTAGACGACGGTGTCCCGTGAACCAGGCGTGCGCAGCCGCGCCAGCAGGGCGGCGTACCCGGAGGCGTCGAACGTGTCGGGTGCGCCCTTGCGGTCCGTACGCCCGAGGCGCTCCAGCTCGGCTCCGGCGAGGTGGAAGCCGTCCATGGGGACGAGTACGGCGAGTCCGTCGAGGTGGTCGACCAGGTGCGCGGCGAGGGTGGACTTGCCTGCTCCGGGCGGCCCGGCGATGCCGAGGATCCGGCGGCGGCCGGGGGTGACGAGACGGCGGGCGCGGTCAACGAGGCGGTGCGGTTCCATGCGGGCATTGTGACGGCGGAAGGGGCGTGGGGTAGGAAGAAGCCCATGCCGCACATCGCTCTCGTCACCCTGGTCGTCCGTGACTACGACGACGCCATCGCCTTCTACACCGGCGCCCTCGGCTTCGAACTGGCCGAGGACACCGACCGCGGCGACGGCTCCCGCTGGGTCGTCGTACGTCCGCCCGGGTCCGCGGCCGGTACGGGGCTGCTGCTGGCCCGCGCGAAGGACGACGCGCAGCTCGCGCGGGTCGGCGGGCAGACGGGCGGGCGCGTCGGTTTCTTCCTGCACACCGAGGACTTCGCGCGCGATCATGCCCGGATGACTGCGGCGGGCGTCCGCTTCCTGGAGGAGCCGCGCCATGAGGCGTACGGCTCGGTCGCCGTCTTCGAGGACCTGTACGGCAACCGCTGGGACCTTCTCCAGCCCGCCTGAGGGCAGGCCGCGGGGGGTAGGACCGGATAGGACGCCGGACGACCGGCCGCGCTGGGTATCACCGAGGTGACCGGCCCGGACGACGTCCGCCGCACCCGCCCCACCATCGGAGTCACCTCATGCATGACGACCGAAGCATCGTGGAACACCGTCTGCGCCGCGTCCTCACGGAGCGCGTCAAGCCCGCCGTACGCTCCCGGCCGCTGCCGATGACCATCGAGAAGTGGGAGGTCCCCGGCGAGCCGGTCCCGGTGGCGCAGGGCCTGTCGGCCGGGTACGAACCGGCTGCGGCGGGTCAGCCGTGGGGCCCGGCGTGGGGCACCACGTGGTTCAGGGTCACGGGGCGGGTGCCGGACGAGTGGCGGGGCCGTACCGTCGAGGCCGTCATCGACCTCGGCTTCGACCGGCGGATGCCGGGCTTCCAGTGCGAAGGCCTGGTGTACCGTCCCGGCGGAGAGGCCGTGAAAGCCCTCAACCCGTTCAACGACTGGGTGCGGATCGCAGACCCGGCCGAGGGCGGCGAGGAGGTGCTGCTGTACGTCGAGGCCGCCTCCAATCCGGTGCTGGCCGGCCAGACGCCGACGTACGAGGGAGACAGGCTGACCTCGTCCGCCGAACCGCTGTACCGCGTCGGGCGCATGGACCTGGTGGTGTTCGAGGCCGAGGTGTGGGAGCTGGTCCAGGACCTGGAGGTGCTGGGTTCGCTGATGACCGAGCTGGCGGAGAGCGACGCGCGCCGCTGGGAGATCCTGCGGGCGGTCGAACGCGCGCTGGACGCCGTCGACCTGGCCGATGTCGCGGGTACGGCCGCCCGCGCCCGTGCGGAGCTGACCGGCGTCCTCGCCTCCCCCGCGAACGCGTCCGCGCACCGCGTCAGTGCCGTCGGGCACGCGCACATCGACTCGGCGTGGCTGTGGCCGCTGCGCGAGACGGTACGGAAGGTGGCCCGTACCTGCTCGAACATGGTGGCCCTGATGGACACCCACCCGGATTTCGTCTTCGCGATGTCGCAGGCGCAGCAGCTCGCCTGGATCAAGGAGCACCGGCCGGAAGTGTTCGCGAAGGTGCGCGAGAAGATCGAGAACGGGCAGTTCGTTCCGGTCGGCGGCATGTGGGTGGAGTCGGACACCAATATGGTGGGCGGGGAGGCGATGGCCCGTCAGTTCCTGTACGGGAAGAAATTCTTCCGCGACGAATTCGGCATCGAAACGGAAGAAGTCTGGCTGCCGGACTCCTTCGGCTACACGGCGGCGATGCCGCAACTCGTCAAGCTGTCGGGCTCGAAGTGGTTCCTGACGCAGAAGATCTCGTGGAGCCAGTCGAACAAGTTCCCGCACCACACCTTCTGGTGGGAGGGCATCGACGGCACGCGCGTCTTCACGCATTTCCCTCCCGTCGATACGTACAACTCCGACCTGGGCGGCGCCCAGATGGCGCACGCGGCCCGCAACTACCGGGAGAAGGGCCGGGCTTCGCGCTCCCTCGTCCCCTTCGGGTGGGGGGACGGCGGCGGCGGACCCACGCGCGAGATGCTGGCGCGGGCGCAGCGCCTGCGGGACCTGGAGGGGTCGCCGAGGGTGTCGGTGGAGAGGCCTGCGGCCTTCTTCGCGAAGGCGGAGGCGGAGTATCCGGACGCGCCGGTGTGGGCGGGCGAGCTGTATCTGGAGCTGCACCGCGGTACGTACACCTCGCAGGCCAAGACCAAACAGGGCAACCGGCACAGCGAGTCGCTGCTGCGGGAGGCGGAACTGTGGTCGGCGACGGCGGCGGTGCGCGTCCCCGGCTTCCCGTACCCGTACGACGACCTGGAGCGGATCTGGAAGACGGTCCTGCTGCACCAGTTCCACGACATCCTGCCGGGCTCGTCGATCGCGTGGGTGCACCGGGAGGCGCGGGATACGTACGCGCGGGTGCGGGAGGAGCTGGAGGCGATCACAGCGGCGGCGCAGAGGGCACTGGCGGGCGAGGGATCGTCGGCGGTCACCTTCAACTCCGCACCCCATGCCCGCCGTTCGGTCCCGCCGGGCGGTGCGGCGGCCACCCCGTCGTACCGTACGTCGGACCCGGTGACGGCGGTGAGCCTCGAATCCGGCGGCTACGCGCTCGCCAACGGCCTGCTGCGGATCGTCGTCGACGCGCGGGGGCTCATCGTCTCGGCGTACGACGTCGGGGCGGCGCGGGAGGCGGTGGCGCCCGGCCGGGCGGCGAACCTGCTCCAGGTCCACCCGGACTTCCCGAACATGTGGGACGCGTGGGACGTCGACGAGTTCTACCGCCACAACGTCACCGACCTGGTGGACGCCGACAGCGTGACCCTCACCGAGTCGGCGGACGACCGGGCGGTGGTGACGGTCTCGCGCTCCTTCGGCGACTCGGCAGCCGTACAGCGCCTCACCCTCCGCTCGGGCGCGAAGGTCCTGGACATCGAGACGGACGTGGACTGGCACGAGACGGAGAAATTCCTGAAGGCGGCCTTCCCGCTCGATGTGAAGGCCGACAGGTCGGCCGCCGAGACGCAGTTCGGGCACGTTTTCCGCGCCACGCACACCAACACCTCGTGGGATGCGGCCAAGTTCGAGATCTGCGCGCACCGGTGGATCCAGGTGGAGGAGCCGGGCTGGGGCGCGGCGATCGTCAACGATTCGACGTACGGCCATGACGTGACCCGCACGGTACGGGAGGACGGCGGCCAGACCACGACCGTCCGCCTCTCCCTTCTCCGCGCCCCGCGCTACCCGGACCCGGCGACCGACCAGGGTGCCCACCGCCTGCGCTTCGCCCTGGCGCCGGGCGCGACGGTCGTCGACGCGGTGCGTGAGGGGCACTGGATCAACCTGCCCGAGCGTACGGTCAGGGGCGCCGGCACCCCTGTCGAGCCGCTGGTCACGTCGGACGACGCCCGCGTCGTCGTGGAGGCGGTGAAACTGGCGGAGGACCGCGGCGGCGATGTGATCGTGCGCCTCTACGAGGCGGCGGGCGGCCGCGCCTCGACCACGCTCACGCCCGGCTTCCCGGTCACGTCCGTGACAGCGACGGACCTGCTGGAGCGCCCCCTGGCGGACGCACCGGCGTACGAACTCGACGAGGACGGCTCACTGGAGGTGACCCTGCGCCCGTTCCAGATCCTGACGCTGCGTCTGGGTACGTGAGAGCGTCGGTCCACGGAGTCCGGGAAGCTCAGCACAGCCAGGCCGCCACCGGGCGTAAAAGCGTCGCACGCCACACACTCAGGCCGTAGCATCCGGCCACGTGACCTCCCAAGAGCTACACCACCGCTCCGTCGTGGCCGATACCCACAACGACCTGCTCATCGCGGTCACCGCCCGGCCGCCACGCCGCTGGGCGGGCTTCTTCCGCGAGCAGTGGCTGCCGCAGCTTCGCGACGGCGGTGTGGACCTCCAGGTGCTGCCGGTCTTCATTGAGGACCGGTTCCGCCCGGAAGGCGCCCTCCGCGAGACCCTGCGCATGATCGAGTGCGCGCACACACTGGCCGAGGGCAACGCGAACGACGTACGGCTGTGCCTCGACGGCGCCGACATCGACGCGGCCTCAGCGAGGGGAAGATCGCCCTGGTCCTGGCGCTGGAGAGCGCACCCGGCATCGACACGAACGTAGAACTCCTCCCGACGCTTCACCGCCTGGGCATACGGATTGCCTCCCTCGCCCACTGGGGCCGTACGCCGCTGGCCGACGGCAGCGGCGAGGACGCCACCGGAAGCCGCCTCACGGAGGCGGGGGTCGAGGCCCTGGCCGAGATGGAACGCCTCGGCATCCTCTTCGACGTATCGCACCTGAGCGCCTCCGGCGTCGCCCACGTCCTCGAACTGGCCACCCGCCCCGTCCTGGCCACCCACTCCTCCGCCCGCGCCCTGCGCGACCACCACCGCAACCTCACCGACGCCCAGCTCCGGGGCATCGCCGCGACCGGTGGCACGGTGTGCGTGAACTTCCTGCCGGAGTTCCTGGCCGACGACCCGGCCGCGTGCACGCCGGACCGGCTGGTGGACCACATCGCGCACATCACCGAGGTCGCGGGCACCGACCACGTGGGCCTGGGCCCGGACTTCATCCAGGAGGTGATCGGCGACACCACCCCACCGTGCTGCGAGCCCGACTACGCCTTCCCGTGGTCCATCGTCGGCATCGAGGGGCCCCGCGGCCTGCCCCTGGTCACGGAGGCACTGCTGTCCCTCGGCGTACCGGAGGACACCGTCCGCAAGATCCTCGGCGACAACGTCCTCACCCTCTTCCGCAAGGAACTGGGCCGCCGGGCCTAGCAGTCGACGGCGGGCAGCCTGCTGCCTTGATCGCCGCGCGGCGCAGGCGTACCGCCTTGGCCCTGCGGTCGGCGAGCGCGGTGAGCATTCCTGTGTCGTAGACCGGAACCCGGGCGGTCACGCCGCCCGGCCCGGCCGGGCAGCGGAACGGTCCGCACCGTAGACCAGGCCAAGGGCCTCTTCGACCTCCCGGTGTCTCAGGCCTCGTCCGGGGTCAGGCGAAGCGAGATCGAGTTGATGCAGTACCGCTCGTCCGTGGGGGTCGGGTAGCCCTCGCCCTCGAAGACGTGGCCCAGGTGCGAGCCGCACTTCGCGCAGCGGACCTCCGTGCGGGTCATGCCGTGGGAGGTGTCGGCGATCAGTTCGACCGCGTCCGTGTCCTTCGGGTCGTAGAACGACGGCCAGCCGCAGTGCGACTCGAACTTCGTGTCGGAGCGGAAGAGTTCCGCCCCGCAGGCGCGGCAGGAGTAGACGCCGGCCGTCTTCGTGTCCGTGTACTCACCGACGAAGGCGGGCTCCGTGCCGGCCTGGCGCAGGACGGCGTACTCGGCCGGGGTCAGTTCCGCGCGCCACTGCTCGTCGGGCTTGTCGACGTCGTACGACATGGTGCGCTCCCTCAGTTCGACAGGCGGGCCAGGATGGCCGGGCCGAGGTCCGTGACGTCACCCGCGCCCATCGTGAGAACAAGATCGCCCGGCTTCGCCATTCCCGCGATCACGTCGGGGACCGTCGCCTTGTCGGCGACCGGTGTCACGTCGGCGCCGGCCCTGCGGGCCGCGTCGGTGATCAGCGCGCTGGTGACGCCGGGGATCGGGTCCTCGCGGGCCGGGTAGATGTCCAGGACCAGCGAGGCGTCCGCGAGGGCCAGGGCCTGGCCCATCTCGGTGGCCAGCTCCTGGGTGCGGGAGAAGAGGTGGGGTTGGAAGACGACCAGGAGACGGCCCGAGGAGGAGTCGGACGCCGTCGCGCCGCGCATGGCCTCCAGGTCGGCGGTCATCTCGGTCGGGTGGTGGGCGTACGAGTCGATGACCTGTACGCCGTTCTCCTCGCCCTTGAGCTGGAGGCGGCGCTTGACGCCGGTGTACTTGCCGAGGGCCGAGGCCAGGTTGTGCGCCGGGATGCCGAGGGCCACGCCCGCGGCCAGGGCCGCTACCGCGTTGTGGGCGTAGTGGCTGCCGGGGACCGAGACGGTGAAAGTGAGGTAGCGGCCGTCGAGGAGGACCGTGACCTCGCTGGTCAGGCCGCGCGGGGTGACCTTGTGCACGCGTACGTCGGCCGACGGGGAGTCGCCGTACGTGACGATCTTGAGGGTGGAGAGGTCGCGGAGGCGGGAGGTGAGCTCTACCGCTCCGGGCTGGTCCGCGGAGATCACGAGCGTGCCGCCGGGGACGACCTTGCCGGCGAAGGTCTCGAACGAGTCGTAGATCTCGTCCATCGAGGCGTAATTGGCGTGGTGGTCCAGTTCGACGTTGAGGACGATCGCGACCTCGGGGTCGTACTTCTGGAAGCTGCGGTCGCTCTCGTCCGCCTCGGCGACGAAGATGTCCCCGGCCCCGTGGCGGGCGTTCGTGCCGGGGCCTTCCAGGTCGCCGCCGATCGCGTACGACGGGTCGAGGCCGAGTTCGGTCAGGGCGACCGCCAGCATCGAGGTCGTCGTCGTCTTGCCGTGCGTGCCCGCTACGGCGATGGCCCGCAGGCCGCCCATCAGGGAGGCCAGCGCGTCGGAGCGGTGCACGACGGGGATGCCCAGTTCGGCGGCGCGGACCAGCTCGGGGTTGTCGGCGCGGATGGCGCTGGAGACGACGACGCAGGTCGCGTCGTCCGCCAGGTGCCCGGCGGCGTGGCCGATGTGGACCGTGGCGCCCAGCGCGCGCAGCGACTCGGCGGTGGCGGACTCGCGTGAGTCGCTGCCCGCGACCCGTGCGCCGCGCTGGGCGAGGATCTTCGCGATCCCCGACATCCCGGCGCCGCCGATGCCGATGAAGTGCGGTCGGTCCATGGCGGTGGGAAGGCCGGGTGCCATACGTATGTCTCCCAAGGTGTGACGTGTGAGCGGTGCCCCAGCCTATTCGTTGTGGGAGAAGAGCTTGAGCACCGGTACGCCGACCTTGTGACGGGCGCGCGAGGCCCAGTCCCGGTGGAAGAACTCCTCGACGTAGTGCGGCGCGGTCAGGACGATCACCTCGTCGGCTCCCGTCTCGGACACGACCGACTTGAGGAGGTCCAGCGGATGCTCCTCGACGACCTGGCCCACGGCTTCGTGGCCGTGCGCCCGCAGCGCTTCGAGGCTTTTCTCCAGGCCACGCTGTGCGAGGGGCTTGGCCTCCTCGCCGCGGGGCTCGTCGGCCTCCCGTACCGCTTCCTCGACCTGGCCGAGCGCTACGTCGTCGATGGCGCGCAGGAGTACGTCCGCCTGGTCGCCACGGGGCTGCATCAGGACGACGAAGGAGACGCCTTCGTCGCCGTGAAGGGTGCTGACGAACTCCACGTCGACGGACGACAGTGGCTTCTCGATCATCAATACGCTCGTGAACACGACGGGCGCCCTTCTCTGTCTTCTTGGGCCGGCGCTTCTGGGTAGCGCCGCCGGCCCCCTGCGGAAACCATCCTTCCCCGTGCCCGCACGGGACGCTGCGTGAATAAGTGTGCCCAGCGAAAGCTAAGCGGAACGGTGAATTCCGCTGCCGGTCAGATCCGACGGTACTGGGTGAAAAGGAACCCGGCCTCCTCCAGGACGGACGCCAGTGCGAATCGCTTGGGGACCGCCACAGCGGGCCCGTCCGCGATCCGCTGGGCGCGGCCCGCCGTGAGCATGGGCGACACGGTGAGGCACAGCTCGTCCAGTACCCCGGCCGCGATGAACTGCGCCAGCAGCCGCGGCCCGCCTTCGGTGAGCAACCGGGTGAGCCCGCGCTCCACCAGCGCCTCCACCGCGCGCTGCGGGTCCACCGCCGCCCCGTCCCCGACCACCAGGACCTCGGCCCCGGCCTCCCTGGCCGCGCGGATGCCGTCGAGGGGAGCCGTGGCGCCGGTCAGTACGAGGGTCGGCACGAGGGGCGACGTAAAGAGCGGAAGGGAGAAGTCCAGGTTCAGGCTCGCGCTGACCACCGCGATGGCGGGCGCCGGGCCCTGGCCCGCCGCCGCTCTGCGCCGCGCGAAGGCCTCGCGCGCACGGGCCGGCCGGTAACCCTCCAGGCGTACCGTTTCCGCACCCACGATCACCACGTCGGCGAGGGCGCGCAGCGTGCCGAAAATCCGCATGTCGGTGTCGGAGGAGATCGGCTGCGAGCGGCCCTCGTGCTGGGCGGCGCCGTCGAGCGAGGACACCATGTTGGCCCGCAGCCAGGCCCCCGAGGTCCCCCGCTCCTTCGGATACGCGTAGGCGTCGGCCAGCTCGTCGAGGCCCCACTCACCGTCGGCGGCGGAGGCGGCGGAGACTGTTTCGTCGGTCACAGGGAACAGGCGTCGCATGCCGAGCAGTGTGGCACGGAGCCTGCGGGGGCGTCTTCGGGCCCGACGGGCAGGCAGGACCCGCGTACGGACCGGGCGGGCCCGCGGGATCGCCGTCCGGACCGGGCGGGCCCGCAGGAGCCGCGTCCGGGCCAGACGGGACGCGGGAGCCGGCGCCCCGCCCTGATCCGGCCCGGCCGGAACAGCACCCCCTAGACTTGAGCCCCGTGTCGTCCTCCACCACCGCTCATGGGTCCGCTCCCATAGCCGAAGCGGCCCCCCTGTCCTTGTGCGCACGCGAACCGCACGTCCCCGCCGACCGCCTGGTCGCCGAGATGGTGCCGCCGCCACGCTTCGACTCGGTGCGCTTCGCGACGTACGTACCGGACCCGAACCAGCCGAGCCAGAGCGAGGCGGTCCAGGTCCTGAGCACCTTCGCCGCCGGTCTCGGCGGCGCGACGGCGGTCGGCGGGGGCAAGCGGCGCTGGTTCGACTTCGCGAAGAAGCCCGCCGCGCCCACCGCGCCGCGCGGCGTCTACCTCGACGGCGGGTACGGCGTCGGCAAGACCCACCTGCTCGCCTCCCTCTGGCACGCCACGCCCGCGCCCCGTGAGCTCAAGGCCTTCGGCACCTTCGTCGAGCTGACGAACCTGGTCGGCGCGCTCGGCTTCCAGCAGACCGTGCAGACGCTGAGCGGGCACCGCCTCCTGTGCATCGACGAATTCGAGCTCGACGATCCGGGCGACACCGTGCTGGTGTCCTCGCTGCTGCGCAGGCTCGTCGAGGCGGGCGTCGCGCTCGCCGCCACCTCCAACACCCTGCCCGGCAAGCTCGGCGAGGGCCGCTTCGCCGCGGCCGACTTCCTGCGCGAGATCCAGGGCCTGTCGGCCCACTTCCGGCCGCTGCGCATCGACGGCGAGGACTACCGCCACCGCGGGCTGCCCGAGGCCCCTCCCCCGTACTCCGACGAGCAGGTCACCAGGACGGCGTACGCCACCGAGGGCGCCAGCCTCGACGACTTCCCCCTGCTGCTCGACCACCTCGCCAAGGTCCACCCGAGCCGCTACGGCGCTCTCACGGACGACGTCCGGGCCGTCTGCCTCACCGATGTGCGTCCAGTGCCGGACCAGTCGACGGCACTGCGGCTCGTCGTGCTCGCCGACCGGCTGTACGACCGGGAGGTGCCGGTACTGGCCTCCGGGCTGCCGTTCGACCGGCTGTTCAGTGAAGAGATGCTGAACGGCGGCTACCGGAAGAAGTACTTCCGGGCGATCTCCCGGCTGACCGCGCTGGCGCGCGACGCGCAGGGCTTGATCGCGCAGTAGGTTGGGCCTGGATCACCGTCCGCGAGAAGGGCTTTCGACATGGCTGCAACGCGTCAGGCACACACCGTCTGGGAAGGCGACCTGTTCAAGGGCACGGGTACCGTGACCTTCGATTCGTCGGGCATCGGCGAGTACGCCGTCTCCTGGCCCGCCCGTACCGAGGAGGCGAACCGCAAGACCAGCCCCGAGGAGCTGATCGCCGCCGCCCAGTCGAGCTGCTACAACATGGCGTTCTCGAACGTGCTCGCCAAGGCCGGCAACCCGCCGACCCGCCTGAACACCAAGGCCGAGGTCACTTTCGTGCCGGGCGAGGGCATCACCCGCATCCACCTCACCGTGCAGGGCGAGGTCCCCGGCATGGACGAGGCGGCCTTCGTCAAGGCGGCCGAGGAAGGCAAGGCGAACTGCCCGGTCAGCCAGGCGCTGGCGGGTACGACGATCACGCTGAGCGCGTCGCTCGTCTGAAACCGGGGCGAACGCGCCGGACCGGCGCGCTGATTGAGGTGGTGTGGCCCGCATGGTTCACGTGAGATCACTCGCGTGCTACACACGTGCGGGTCACACGTTCCTGTCCGCCAGCAGGGAGTTACCCCATGTCTGAAACAGCCTCATCGTCCGCGTCACGCCGGCAGGTCCTGGCCCGTGCGGGCGCCCTGGGCGTCGGTGTCGCGTTCGCCGGGTCGGTGTCGGAGATCTTCGCCGGCACGGCCGCCGCCCAGGGACTGGGCCGCAGCGGTTACGGACCGCTCGTGCCCGACCCGAACGGGCTCCTGGACCTGCCCAAGGGCTTCCGCTACAAGGTCCTCTCCCGTGAGGGCCGTCCGCTGCGCTCGGGCGAGGGCAAGGTCCCCTCGAACCACGACGGCATGAGCGCCTTCAGAGGCCATCACGGCCGCGTCCACCTCGTCCGGAACCACGAGAACCGCCACACCGCCAAGCTCGGTGTCCCGACGGTCGAGGGTCTGACCTACGACCCGGCGGCCAAGGGCGGCTGCACGGCCATCGCTCTGGACGGCCGCAACAACGTCCTCGACGAGCGCGTCGCCATCGCCGGTACGGCCGTCAACTGCGCGGGCGGGCCCACCCCTTGGAACACGTGGCTCACCTGCGAGGAGACCGAGGAAAAGGCGGGCACCAACGGCTACACCAAGGACCACGGCTTCATCTTCGAGGTCGACCCCGTGGACCCGCGCCGCTCCGGCGCCGTGCCGCTCACCGCGATGGGCCGCTTCCAGCACGAGGCGATCGCTGTCGACCCCCGCAGCGGCATCGTGTACGAGACGGAGGACGCGTTCGACCGGCCCTTCGGCCTCTTCTACCGCTTCCTGCCCGAGAAGCCGCTCGGCGGCCCCGGCTCGCTGCGCGCGGGCGGCGCGCTGGAGGCGATGCGCGTTCCCGGCGTACCGGACCTGTCGGTGGTCCAGGAGACCGGCGCGAGCTTCAGCGGCATCGAGTGGGTGCCCGTACCGGACCCGCTGGCCGAGGAGACGCCGATCCGGCTCCAGGACTTCGGCAGGAAGGGCATCACGCACGCCCAGAAACTGGAGGGCTGCTACTGGGGCGACAACGCCGTCTACTTCGTCTCCAGCTTCGCGCGCAGCGCGGAGGGCTCGGCGGCCGACCACTTCGGGCAGGTGTGGAAGTACGAGCCGCACAAGCGGCGCCTCACCCTGGTCGTGGTCTTCGGCCCGAGTACGGACATCCGGCTGCCCGGCGAGTCCCCCGACAACATCTGCCTGGCGCCGCGCGGCGGCCTGATGGTGTGCGAGGACGGCAACGGCGCGCAGCACGTATTCGGGCTGACGAAGCGCGGCGAGGTGTACCCGATGGCACGCGGCCGGCAGAACATCGGCACGCCCGAGCAACCGGAGTGGGGCGAGTTCGCGGGCGTCACGTTCTCACCGGACTGGGCGACGATGTACGTGAACTGCTATACGCCGGGTACGACGTTCGCCGTAATGGGGCCGTTCCACGGCTGAGTGAGCGGACGCTGAGCAGGAGGGGGCGGGCCGCACCGGCGACGCCGTTGGTTAATTCGGCCCCTGTTTCGCCCCGCTGAGTGTCAGCTCAGCGGGGCGAAGTGCTGCGAAGTGGCTGGTGCGGGTGCGGGCTCGGGGTGTTTTAGTGAGGTGGGCATCGATGCGGGCGAGGTTGATGGCGGCGCCGGTCAGCTGGTGCTGGAGGCTTGTCTTCGCGAGACCTCGGTAACGGGATCTTCGCAGGCCACAGCGTTGAACTCCTTGTGAGATGGTGCCTTCGACCCCGGCACGGATCTTGTAACGGTCCTTCCAGGCATCGGTTTGCTGCTCGGCCCGGCTGTGTCGGATGACCTCGTGTTCTTCCTGGGGTCGCAGCATGATCTCCCGGCGCTGGCCG
>NZ_AUBE01000030.1 GCF_000429085.1 Streptomyces flavidovirens DSM 40150
AGGGTGGCACGGCCGGGTCCCGGACGCCCCCGGACACGGCCCGACCGGGTCGTCGCGGACAAGGGCTACTCGGCCCGGAAGATCCGTGCCTACCTCCGCCGGCGCGGCATCGCCGCGACGATTCCCGAGCGGATCGACCAGATCAACGGCCGCATCCGCCGTGGCAAGGCACGCTGCCGGCTCGACCGGACCGCCTACCGACGACGCAACGTGGTCGAACGCTGCTTCAGCCGACTCAAGCAGAACCGGGCCCTGGCCACCCGATACGACAAACGCGCCGTCCACTACCAAGCCATGGTCACCCTCGCCTGCCTCAGGCTCTGGCTCCCATGACTTTCCGGACAGCCCCTAGGGCGGATCGACCTCGGTGACAACCGCCATCAGCTCGTACGACGGGCCTTCCGCTTCCCCGAGCGCCAGTCCCAGCGCGATCCATCTGCCGTCGGCCCACCAGATGTGCAAGCAGTCGAACCTGGCGCTCAACTCCTCCCAGGGCGCCGGTATCTCCTCTCCCGCGATGCTCCGTTCCAGCAGACTCCAGAGGCTGAAGACCTGGGGCTCG
Source organism: Streptomyces flavidovirens DSM 40150 (assembly GCF_000429085.1). GTDB lineage: Bacteria > Actinomycetota > Actinomycetes > Streptomycetales > Streptomycetaceae > Streptomyces > Streptomyces flavidovirens. The sequence continues at coordinate 563 of NZ_AUBE01000030.1, forward strand.
CCCCATTTCGCCCGGAGCACGGCCAGCAGCGCGTCGTGCTCGGCCACGCACTGCTCCCGCATCTCCAGAGCCTCTGCGGCGTCGTCGTCCCCCAGCTGATCTGCCGCGCTCAGCTCCGCGGTGTGATAGCCGGGCCCGCTGAAACCGGTGTCCGACCTGCCGCGCTGTGCCGGAAACCCCTGTGCGCGCAGCAGGTCTATGAGGGCGAGATACCGTGCGGTGCTCATGTCGTCAGTAAACCTCCCTGCACTGACAACTGGCCGCCTGTCAGGCGTCGCGGCGCCGCAGCGCCCACCATCCGGCCAGCACCGCCGCCCCGGCCCACGCCGCGGTGACCGCGAGCCCCGTCCATGCCCCGAGGTCGCCATGCGGGTTCAGGTGCAGCACCTGCTGCCCCGCGCGGTCCGGCAAGTACTGGGCGGCTCCGCCGGCTATGTCCCGACCACGAACGAGACAATCAGGATGAAGGGGATGAGCAGGCTCAGCACTGCGACGCCGCTGCGCAGCAATGCGGTGAGGCCCGCGGCGAGGAGCGCCATGAGCGCGAGATAGATACCGCTGCCGACGCAGGCGCGCAGCGCGCCCGGGTCGCCGAGGCCGATGGCGTACTCCCCCATGAATGCCTGACCGGTCAGGAAGGAGGCGAAGCTGGTGGCGAATCCGACGGCGAGCGCGAGCCCGCCGACGACCGCCATCTTCGCCGAGTAGAAGAGGCCTCTGCGCGGTACCGCCGAGAGGGAGATCCGCAGGGCGCCGTTGAGGTACTCGGAGGACAGCGCCGTGGCTCCGAAGCTTATGGCGGCCAGCTGACCGAAGTTGAGGGCATAGAACGCACCGAAGACGGGGTCATATCCGTCGTTGTCAGCCTCGGCCTGGCCAACGGTGGCATAGGCGAGCACCGTGATGGCGAGTGTGACCGCGAAGACGGCTACGAGGGAACCGGCCGATGCCCGTACCGACTTGATCTTGATCCACTCGGAGTGGAGGACTGCGGTGGTCGACATGATTCAGGCCTCCTGGCCGGTGGTCGAGGGAGTGGCCGGGGGAACAGGGGTCGCGGCGGACGCGAACTCGGTCTCCTCGGCCGTGAGATCGAAATAGGCCTGCTCCAGCGTGGCGTGTTCGTCGGAAAGTTCGAGAATCGGAATGCCTTCGTGTGCGGCGATCACGCCGATCTCCTCGGCCCTCACCCCGTCGACGCCCCAGCGCCCGTCGTCGCCACGAACCGGCGTGTATCCCCTGCGCGTCAGGGCCTCGCCCAGTCGGCTCGACTCAGTGGTGCGCACCCGGACCCGGAGGCGGCTGCGGGCGTCGAGGAACTCCCGCATGGGGGTATCGGCGAGCAGCCTGCCCTTGCCCAGGACGACGAGGTGGTCGGCGAAGGAAGCGGTCTCGTTCATCAGGTGGCTGGAGACGAGCACAGTGCGGCCCTCACGGGCGAGCCGCTTCAGCAATTCACGGATCCAGACGATGCCTTCGGGGTCCAGACCGTTCGACGGCTCGTCCAGCATCACCACCTCGGGGTCACCGAGCAGCGCGGCGGCGATACCGAGCCGCTGCCGCATACCGAGCGAGAACGTCTTGATCCGCTTGCCCGCGAGCTCCGCGATGCCGGCCTCGTCCAGCACCTCGCCGACTCGGCGGGCGGATATTTTGTTGCTGACGGCCAGGGCCAGCAGGTGGTTTCGGGCGGTGCGCGAGCCGTGGGCCGATTGGGCGTCGAGCAGAGCTCCCACCTCGCGCAGCGGGTCGTCGATTCGCGTATAGGGGCGTCCGCCGATGGTGGCCGTGCCCGAGGTGGGCCGGTCGAGGCCGAGGACGAGCCGCATCGTGGTGGACTTGCCGGCGCCGTTGGGGCCGAGGAAGCCGGTCACCCGGCCGGGCCGCACACTGAACGTGAGCCGGTCCACAGCCCGCTTGGTGCTGTACTCCTTGGTCAATTCTCGTACGTCGATGCTGTTCATGGGTCCAGACTCGCTTTCGCCCCCTACCCGTGACCTCCCCCGTCCGTGGGGACCATCTCCCCCGTGCGGGGGAGCCGTTGCGGCGCGGACCGCTGACACGATGGCCGCATGCTCCGCTATTTCCGCCGGCTGACCCACGGGGTCACCTACACACGATGGCTGCACCTGTGCATCCCGGCCTTCCTCTTCAGTGTGTGGATGTTCATCTCGATGGACACGTGGTATGTGCCGGCGCTCGTGATGCTGCCAGTGGGCCTGATCCCTGCGGTACGGCTTGAGGAAGGGCTGCAGGCACAGCTGCTGTTGACGCCCGAGGAACGAGGCCGGCCCGACGCCGGGATCGCCGCCGCGGCGGCCGGCACCTGGACCGAGCGCCGACGGGTGGTGCTCTGGATCCAGGTGAGGCTGGCCCTCTCGGCCCTGGCCACGGTCATCACCGCATGGCTGCCGATCGTCACCGTCGATCTGCTCACCCTGTCGTTCCGCGGCGCCGGGGGAAACGTCGGGCTGCTGGGAAACCTTGAACCGCACTGGTGGTACGCGCTGCTCGCGCCGCTGCCCGTCCTGGTCATGCTCTCCTGCATGCCGGCTCTCGGTGACTTGGTCACCGCCATCGCCCGTCGACTGCTGGGGCCGTCCCCCAAAGAGCGGTTGCTGGCCCTGGAGGAGCGCACCGAGCAGCTCTTGGAACGTAATCGCATCGCGCGCGAACTGCACGACTCCATCGGGCATGCTCTTACCGTGGCCGTCGTCCAGGCGGCGGCCGCACGAACGGCGAACGACCCCGACTTCACCGAACGGGCGCTGACAGCGATCGAGGAAACCGGGCGTGAGGCGCTGGACGACCTGGAGCGGGTACTGCGCGTGCTGCGGGAACAGCGGACGCCGTCCACCCAGCGGCCGACCCTGGTCGAAGCAAGCCGTCTGTTCGACTCGGCCCGCGCGTCGGGGGTGAAACTCGACATCGGCGCGGCGGGGCCCCTGGCGAAGGTGCCCGGCCCGGTCTCGCGCGAGGGCTACCGCATCCTCCAGGAGTCGCTCACCAACGTGCTGCGCCACTGCGGTGCCGTCCCGGTCCGGGTCCGGATGTCCGTCGCGGACGACTGGCTGGAGCTGGAGGTGTCCAATCCGCTGTGCCCCTCGGCGGGTTCTCCCGGCGCCGGCAGTGGTCTGCGCGGCATCAGAGAGCGCGCCGCGCTGCTCGGCGGCAAGGCCAAGACCGGCCCGTACAACGGCGAGTGGGTGGTGCACGCGAGCCTGCCGCTGGACCGAATACGCTGATCGGATGCCGGTTACCGTGCTTCTGGTCGACGACGAGCCTCTTGTACGCGCGGGACTGCGCGCCGTCCTGGAGGCACAGCCCGATATCGAGGTGGTGGGCGAGGCCGCCGACGGCGCCGCGGTCATACCCCTCGTTCGCCGGTTGCGGCCCGACGTCGTCGCCATGGATGTACGGATGCCGCTGATGGACGGCATCGAAGCGACCCGGCTGGTGCTGCGCACCGTGGACTCGCCGCCGAAGATCCTGGTGGTGACCACCTTCGAGAACGACGAGTACGTGTACGAGGCGCTGCGGGCAGGAGCGGACGGTTTTCTGATCAAGCGGGCCCGGCCCTCGGAGATCGTGAACGCGGTGCGGCTGATCGCCGAGGGCGAGTCGCTGCTGTTCCCCGCGGCGGTCCGTGCCCTGGCCGCCGAGTACGGCAGCAACAAGGCACGTGCGGATCTCGACCGGGCCGCGCTCACCGAACGGGAGGAGGCGGTGCTCCGGCTGATGGCCCGCGGTCTGTCCAACGCGGAGATCGCCGAGCGGCTGATCGTCGGCACGGAGACGGTGAAGTCGCATGTCAGCGCGGTGCTGGCCAAGCTGGGCGCTCGCGACCGCACGCAGGCGGTCATCGCCGCGTACGAGTCCGGATTCGTCTCTCCAGGCTGACGGGAGCCCGTCTCCCGGCTGACGGGCTCCCGGCGCATCCGTGGACCGAGGCACGGCTCGCAGTGCTCCGAACCAACGAGTACGATCCGGCAGAACAAGCGCGCGAGCTGGGAGGACACACCGTGGGGCGGTTGACCGGTGGGGACCCCTCTCTGCTGCGGCGGATCAACTCCGCGGTGGTGCTGCACGCGCTGCGCGGCGCGGATTCCCCCACCCTCACCGACCTGACCCGCGTGACCGGGCTGTCCCGGCCCACGGTCGAGGGGGCCGTCGAAGGCCTCATGGAGACCGGGCTCGTCGTCGAGGCCCCGCCCGAGGACGTCGAGACGCGGCGGCAGGGACGGCCAGCGCGGAGGTTCCGGTTCCGCGCCGAGGCGGGATATCTGCTGGGTGTCGAGATCGGTCCGCATCGCATCGCCGCCCTGCTGTCCGGTCTGGACGGCCGCGTCATCGGCGCCGGTTCCCGCACGGTGTCCGAGAGGGCCTCGGCGGACGAGCGGCTGGAGCGGGTACGGGCCATGGTCGCCGACGTACTGCGCCGGGCCGGCGTCCCGCGCAGTTCACTGCGCGCCGTCGGGGTCGGCGCACCCGGCATCGTGGAGGCCGACGGGACCGTACGGCTGGGGACGGCGCTTCCCGACTGGACCGGTCTGGCGCTCGGTGAACGGCTCCGCCGGTCGTTCCGCTGCCCCGTACTGGTGGAGAACGACGCCAACGCGGCGGCGGTCGCCGAGCACTGGAAGGGCGCCGCCGTCGACTCCGACGACATCGTGTTCGTACTGGCCGGGCTGAGCCCCGGCGCCGGCTCACTGATCGGCGGGCGGCTGCACCGGGGGTTCGGCGGCGCGGCCGGTGAGATCGGAGCGCTGCATCTGCTGGGCCGGGAGGTCACGCCGGAGACGCTGCTGTCGACGACGGACGAGCCGGTGCTGCCACTGGACGAGCAAGCGGTGGCCACCGTCTTCGGGCGCGCCCGGCAGGGTGACTCCGCCGCGCAGGAGGCCGTCGAGCGGTTCATCCAGCGGCTGGTGCACGATGTGGCGGCGCTGGTCCTGGCGCTCGACCCCGAACTGGTCGTGATCGGCGGGTGGGCGGCCGGGATCGACGGCGTACTGGAGCCGTTGCGCGGCGAGTTGGCGCGGTACTGTCTGCGTCCGCCGCAGGTGGCGCTGTCGCTGCTCGGTGAGGCGGCGGTGGCGACGGGTGCGCTGCGCCTCGCTCTGGACCACGTCGAGGAGCAGCTGTTCGCCGTCGAGGGAACGGTGACGGCCCGCCGCTGAGCGCGACGGGCCGTACCGTACGACGGCGGATATCAGGAGGCTCTTCGCTCCTGGGTGTGGTGGCTGATCTCCAGGTCGCCCGAGTCACCGAAGGTGAGCCTGCAGGTGTCCGCGCGGTAGGTGGCCACGGAGACGGCGGCGGTCCGGCCCTCGGCGAAGTAACGCGTGGTGACGACGAGGACGGGCGCGCCCGGCAGGCGGTCGAGTTCCTTCGCGTCGTCCGCGCGGGCCGAGCCGAGCTCGACGGCGCGGTCCTGACCCTCCATGGCGAGGCGCTGCAGTTCCCGCAGCACGCTGCGCGCGCGGGCCGACCCCGAGGGCGACTCGATGGCCGCGAGGTCCGGCACGGACGCGGCCGGGACGTACAGCAGCTCGGCGGCGACCGGCTGGCCATGCGTGACGCGGATCCGGCGCACGGTGTGCACCTCGTTGCCGGAGTTGCCGGGGGCGCCGGAGTCGACGCCAAGCATGCGGGCCACCGCCGCCGGGGGCACGGCACTCATGCAGTCGACGGGCTGCCAGGTGTCGCCGGCGGCGCCCGGCCAGCCGTGCTGCGAGGTCCCGACGTCCACGCCCACGCGCGGCGGGGCGACGGTGGTGCCCACGCCGCGACGGCGCTGCAACCGGCCTTCGAGCTCAAGCTGTTCGAGCGCCTGGCGGAGCGTGGCGCGCGCGACGCCGAAGCGCGCGGCGAGTTCACGCTCGTTCGGCAGGATCTCACCGACCGCGAAATCGGAGTCGAGTGCCTCGCTGAGCACGGTCTTGAGGTGCCAGTACTTGGGCTCCGGCACCGTATCGAGCTGCGTGGTCCCCACCCTGATCCTCCGCAATCGGCCTGGTCCCGGGCGAGTTTCCACGCCCTTGTTTATTAAAGGTTCCTGCACTAACTCTGCGACCATAAGTCCGGGGTCTGCCTTGGTCAAGACCAATCAACGCAGGACAGGCGTCGCGTCTACGGGGCGAGTGAGGCGAGTTTGTCGGGGTTTCGCACGATATAGACACACTGGATGAGGCCGTCCGCGACATCCAGCTGGAATACCGCGTCGGGCTTTCCGCCGGACAGGACCAACAGCGCGGGTCCGCCATTGAGTTCCACGAACCGGAACTCGCTCTCGGGAATGGGCCGCCTGGCCGCCCCGACCAGGAAACGGCCCACCTTGTCGGCGCTCTCGATGACGCGCACGGGCGCCTTCGCCTTGCCGCCGCTGTCACCGACGAGCCTGACGTCCGGTGCGAGCAGCGAGAGCAGCGCGTCCAGGTCTCCTCCCGACGCGGCGGCGAGAAACCGTTCGGTGAGGTCCCGCCGTTCGGCGGGATCCACGTCGAAGCGGGGCCTGCGTTCCGCGACATGCCGCCGAGCACGTCCCGAGAGCTGCCGTACGGCCGATTCCGAGCGCTCCAAAGTGGCCGCGATTTCGCCGTACGGAAAGCCGAAAGCCTCACGCAGTACGAACACCGCGCGCTCCAGCGGGGAGAGCGACTCGAGAACGACGAGAACAGCGAGCGAGACGGAGTCGGCCAGCACCGCGCGTGCCGCGGTGTCTTCGACGGCCGGACCGAAGTCGGTCTCCAGCGGCTCCGGGAGCCACGGCCCGACGTACGCCTCGCGCTGCGCCCGCACCTGCCGCAGTCGGTCGATGGCCAGCCTGGTGGTGATCCGCACCAGATAGGGACGTGGTTCCCGTACGTCGTCGCGCGGCCGGCCCGACCAGCGCAGCCACGCTTCCTGCACGACATCCTCGGCGTCGGCGACCCGGCCGAGCATCCGGTACGCCACCCCGGTCAGCAGGGGGCGGTGCTCTTCGAAGACTTCGGTAACGGTGTCGGCAGTCACCCCTCCATCCCAGCACATCGAGGGAAACGGGAACCAGCCGGAGGTGCCCGGCCCCTTGAACTCCAAGGTACCCAGCGGTAATTGTTGCTGACACGATGTCTAGCGCGACCCCACCCCAGGGAGCAGCAGCATGGCCGCGAAGGTCTCCTTCAGCATCGAGTCCATCGAGTCCCCCACGGGCAGTCACACGCTCTCCGTCGCGTACGAACGAGCGGGCGCCGGCGAACCGCTCCTGCTCCTGCACGGGATAGGCCATCACTGGCAGGCGTGGCAGCCCGTGATGTCCGCGCTGGCCGCCGAACGTGACGTGATCGCCGTGGACCTGCCCGGTTTCGGCCGCTCGGCCGCGCTGCCCGACGGGTTCGCCTACGACCTGTCGACGGTCGTTCCCGTACTCGGTTCGCTGTGCGAGGCGCTGGGCATCGAGCGCCCGCACGTCCCGGGGAACTCCCTCGGCGGCCTGATCGCCCTGAAGCTGGGCCACGAGAAGCTCGTACGGTCGGTGACGGCGCTTTCGCCGGCCGGTTTCTGGACGGAGAGCGAGCGCCGCTACGCGTTCGGCACGCTGCGCGGGATGCGGTTCGGAGCGCAGACGCTCCCGCTGCCGGTCATCGAGCGCCTGGCGCGCACGGCCGCCGGCCGGGCCGCGCTCACGAGCACCATCTACGCGCGGCCCGGGTGGCGTTCACCGGAAGCCGTCGTCGCGGAGACGCTCGCGCTGCGCGAGGCGACCGGGTTCGCCGCGACTCTGTCGGCGGGCCGTTCCGTCCTGTTCGACGACGAGGTTTCCGGCATACCCGTGACCGTCGCCTGGGGCAGCCGTGACCGGCTGCTGCCGCGCCGCCAGGGCGTCAGGGCCAAGCGCGTGATCCCCGGCGCCCGGCTGGTCAGGCTGCCCGGCTGCGGCCACGTTCCGATGAACGACGACCCCGCGCTGGTGGCTCGGGTCATCCTCGACACGAGCAGCTGACACGCCGGGGGTGGCGGTGCGCCTGCTGAGTGATTACGGCGCTACGGGTGGGGCGCAGGACGGGAGCGTACGGCTGGTGCTCGGGTACGCGCATCTGGCGCCGTCCGCGATCGCTCACGGAGTGCGGCTGGTGGCGGGTGCGGCGCGGCCGTAGCGGAGCGCGTCGAACCGGTTCCCCGGAACGGGGGCCAGTTGTTCACTTGTGGTTTGTGTGGTTGCCGTGACCGGCCACTAGGCATGGCGTCGCACGCCCGGACCACACCGTCACTGGAGGCGCATCGATGCCGTACCGCCGACCGCAGAGCGAACCACAGAGCCAGTCGCAGAGCCAACCACAAAGCCAGTCGCCCGACCGGCGCACCGTCCTGCGCGGCTCACTGGCCGCCTCGGCCGCACTCGCCCTGCCCGCCGCAGCGGTCGGCGCAGGCGCGGCCGCCGCAGCGCCCGCCCGGGCACTCTCCGGCCGTCCGCGCGCCGCGTGGGGCGTGCAGACGGGTGATGTCACCTCGTCGTCGGGACTGGTGTGGGTACGCTCCGACCGCCCGGCCCGCATGATCGTGGAAACGTCCGCGACCGAGTCCTTCCGCCACTCGCGCCGATGGCACGGCCCCCTGCTGGGCCCCGGTACGGACTTCACCGGGACGACGTCACTGCGGGGCCTGCCCGCCGGCGAGCAGGTGCACTACCGGGTGACCCTCGCGGATCCCGACGATCCCCGGCGCACGGGGGAACCGTTGCGGGGAACGTTCCGTACGGCGTCCGTGAAGCGACGCGACGGCGTGCGCTTCCTGTGGTCGGGTGACATCGCCGGACAGGGGTGGGGCATCAACCCGGACATCGGCGGCTACCGGGTGTACGAGGAGATGCGCCGCCTCGACCCCGACTTCTTCCTGTGCAGCGGCGACACCGTCTACGCGGACGGCGTCATCCAGCCGAGCGTGACGCTGCCGGACGGGCGGGTGTGGCGGAACATCACCACACGGGAGAAGTCGAAGGTCGCCGAGACCCTGGACGAGTTCCGCGGAAACTTCCGCTACAACCTGCTGGACGAGAACGTGCGCCGCTTCAACGCGCAGGTGCCCTCGATCGTGCAGTGGGACGACCACGAGGTACGCAACAACTGGTACCCGGGTCAGATCCTCGACGACGCCCGCTACACGGAGAAGAACGTCGACGTACTGGCGGCGCGGTCGATGCGCGCGTTCAGTGAGTACTTCCCCATCTCCACGCTCCCCGCGCGCCGGGAGGGCCGAAAGGACGACGGCCGGGTCTACCGGGCCGTCAGGCAGGGCCCCCTGCTCGATGTCTTCGTGCTCGACATGCGGACGTACCGCAACGCCAACTCGCCCGGCCGGCAGCCCGACGACGCGACCGGGATCCTCGGCGCCGAGCAGCTCGCCTGGCTGAAGCGGGAGCTGTCGCGCTCCCGCGCGGTGTGGAAGGTGATCGCCTCCGACATGCCGCTGGGCATCGTCGTCCCGGACGGGGCGGCCAACTTCGAGGCCGTCGCGCAGGGCGACCCCGGAGCGCCGCTGGGCAGGGAGCTCCAGATCGCGGAGCTGCTGCGTCACATCAAGCACGCCCGTATCACCGGCACGGTGTGGCTCACCGCCGATGTGCACTACACGTCGGCCCAGCACTACGACCCGTCCCGCGCGGCGTTCAAGGACTTCGCGCCCTTCTGGGAGTTCGTGTCCGGGCCGCTGGCCGCCGGCGGCTTCCCGGCGGGCCGGCTCGACGCCACCTTCGGCCCGGACCAGGTCTTCGTGAAGTCACCGACGCGCGCCAATGTGTCGCCCATGGAGTCGCCGCAGTACTTCGGCGAGGTCGAGATCGACGGCGGCAGCGGTGAACTGACGGTGCGGCTGCGGGCGGAGGGAGGCGTGGTGCTGTTCAGCAAGGTGCTTCAGCCGGGTCGGGTAGGCCTCTGAAGTGATTGAAAATGACCCCTAATTACCCAGAAGCGCACTTAACCCATCAGTCACAAAGCGTTCGTGATCGCGCAACAACACTCGGTCACAGTGGTGCCATGACCGACATGACTGAAGTGACGAAGACGGCGGCCACGGCGAGTGCGACGAGGACCCGCCGTGCGCACCACTGGCGGCGGGACCTCGTCGAACTCGCCGCGCTGTTCACCGCGGTGGCCGTCGCCGACGCCGTGGCGAACACGGTCGTGCACGGACCCGACGGACCGTACCTCCTTGTGATCTCGGCCGTGGTGCTGACCGCCACGGCCGGGTTCCACACCTGGTGGGCGCGGCGGCACAGCCATGCCCCGCCGCCGGCCTTGGCCCGTACGAGTGCGGATCCGAAGACCGGCGGCAACGGCGCCGCCGCGGCGGCCGCCTCCGAAACCGCCCTGTGGCGGATGCGTACCACCGTCAAGGACGAGCCCGGCAGCCTCGCGCTGCTGTGCACCGCCCTGGCCCGGCACCAGGTGGACATCCTCACCCTGCAGACCCACCCGCTCGCCGAAGGCACCGTCGACGAACTGCTGCTGCGCGCCCCCGCCGCCCTCCAGGCCGGCCGGCTCAGCCGTGAGATCGCCGCCGCCGGCGGCAGCGACACCTGGCTGGAGCGGGCCGACGCCCACGACCTGGTCGACGCCCCCACCCGGGTACTCGGCCTCGCCACGCGTACCGCCCTCGACGCCGCCGAACTGCCGCTGGCTCTGCGTCAGTTGCTGGGCCGCTGCACCATCCATTCACTGCCCGCGACGAGCCTCACCGGCCGCCCCACCGGCGAGAGCGCTCCGGTCGAAGGCGTACTCGACGGTACGGTCATGAAGCTCCGCGACCCGTCCGGCGGGGTGATCACCATGGAGCGCCACTACCTGCCCTTCACCCCGACCGAGTTCGCCCGCGCCCGCGCTCTCGTCGAGCTCGACGCCCGCCTCGGCCCGCGCATCCCGCGCAGCGAGGACGTCCTGACGCTCCCCGAGGGCAACGAGATCACCGTCCGCAGGGCCGGACTCGACGACCTCGAAGCCGCCCGCGCCATGCACGACCGCTGCGGCGACCGCACGCTGAGCCTGCGCTACCACGGCCCGGTGGGCGACGCCGACCGCTACCTCAGCCATCTCCTCAGCCCGCGGTTCGGCCGCACCCTCGCCGTCCAGACCGCCTCCGGCCGCCTCGTCGCCCTCGGCCATCTCCTGTGGGACGGCGACGAGACCGAGGTGGCGCTGCTCGTAGAGGACGCGTGGCAGCGCCGCGGCATCGGCTCCGAGCTGCTGGAACGCCTGGTGGCGCTCGCCGTGGAGGCGGGCTGCGAGAGCGTCTACGCCGTCACCCAGTCGTCCAACACCGGCATGGTCGCGGCCATGCGCGGCCTGGGCCTGCCCCTCGACTACCAGATCGAGGAGGGCACGCTGGTGGTCACCGCGCGGCTGGCGAAGCCTGCCGGGCGGCCGCGTCCCGCCCATGCGGCGGCACCGGGACAGGCACAGGGGCAGGCGCCGGTACAGGCGACGACACCGGCCGGGCGGCCCCAGCAGCGCTGAGGGCCTCGCACAGGTCCCGCCACAGATCCTCCACGTCCTCAAGACCGGCGGACATCCGCAGCAGCCGGTCGCTGACCCCCGAGGAGCGGCGGTCTCCCTCGGCCACGATGCGGTGGCTGATGGAGGCCGGGTGCTGGATGAGCGAGTCCACGCTGCCGAGGCTGACAGCCGGCGTGATCAGGCGTACGCCGCCGATCACCGCGTGCGGATCGCCGTACACCTCGAAGGCCACCATCGCGCCGCCGAGCTTCGGGTAGTGCACGCGCGCCACCCGCGGATCGGCGGCCAGCCGCCGGGCCAGCTCGGCAGCGGTGGCCGAGGCCGCCCGCATCCGTACGGGCAGAGTGGACAGCCCGCGCAGCAGCAGGTATCCGGCCAGCGGATGCAGTACGCCGCCGGTCGCGAACCGTACCTGGCGCAGCAGCCGCGCGAACTCCTCGTCGCAGGCCACCACCCCGCCCAGTACGTCGCCGTGCCCGCCCAGGTACTTGGTCGCGCTGTGCAGGACGATCCGTGCGCCGTGCTCCACGGGCCGCTGGAGCACGGGGGTCGCGAAGGTGTTGTCGACGAGCAGCGGTACCGACCCGCAGGACTGGGCGACCGCCCGGATGTCGACCTCGGCGAGGGTCGGGTTGGCCGGGGTCTCGACGATCACGAGGCCGGTGTCGGGGCGTATCGCGTCCGCGATTCCGGCCGGGTCGACCCAGGTCACCTCGGTGCCGAGCAGCCCGGCGTTCAGCAGGTGGTCGCTGCATCCGTACAGCGGCCGTACGGCGACGACATGGCGCAGGCCGGCGCTCGCCCGAGCGAGGAGCACGGCGCTGAGCGCCGCCATGCCGCTGGCGAAGGCGACCGCGCTCTCGGCACCCTCCAGCCGGGCGAGGGCGTCCTCGAAGCGGGCGGTGGTCGGGTTGTCCAGCCGTGAGTAGACGGGTGGGCCGTCCGGCCGGGCGCCGGTGGCGGCGAACGCGTCGATTCTGGCCGCCTCCCCCCGGCTGTCGTACGACGGATAGGTGGTCGACAGGTCGAGGGGCACGGCATGCACGCCCAGCGCGGCGAGGTCTTCGCGGCCGGCGTGCACGGCTTCGGTGGCCAGGGCCCAGGGTGTGGTCGCGGCGTCGGTGTTCATGACATGACTCTGAACAACTACCGGGAAGTAGCGACCGCACCCCGTGTTACGTTCGGCACATGGCCGAATCTGTCGTACTTGACGCGGTCGATCTGCACATACTGCGCCTTCTGCAGAACGACGCGCGGACCACCTACCGCGACCTGGCCGCCGAGGTCGGGGTCGCGCCCTCCACCTGCCTGGACCGGGTGACGCGACTGCGCCGCTCCGGGGTGATTCTCGGCCATCAGCTGCGCCTGGACCCGGCCAAGCTCGGCCGCGGCCTCGAAGCTCTGCTGCTGGTCCAGGTGCGCCCGCACCGGCGCGAGCTCATCGGCCCGTTCGTGGAGCGCGTCAGGGCGCTTCCCGAGACACGCGCGCTCTTCCATCTGACCGGCCCCGACGACTACCTCGTCCACGTGGCGGTGACGGACACGGCGGACTTGCAGCGACTGGTTCTGGACGAGTTCACGTCGCGGCGCGAGGTGGCCCGTGTGGAGACCCGGCTGATCTTCCAGGCGTGGGACTGCGGACCGCTGCTCCCTCCGGCCGCCGGGGCGCGACGGGGCGCCGATATCAAGCCGCCGGGGTCAGGTCACTGATCACGGACGGTCCGGGCAGTAGTGACGCGGAGCCCTTCGCCGTACGAGGATGTTCCGCATGTCAGTCACTCCGAGCAGCCGGCTCGCCCTCCCCCGCCAGGTCGCCGACGCGTACGTCGACGCACTCATCGCCCTCGACCCGATCACCGGTACGTACTTGGGAGTGCGGGAGTGCTCCAGCAGGCTGCCGGACTTCTCCCCCGAGGGGCAGAAGGCACTGGCCGCGCTCGCCCGCACCACGCTTGCCGAGCTAGACAGGGCGGAGGCGCTGGCCGGGGCGGACAGTGACGTCGAGCGCCGCTGCGGCAGGCTGCTGCGCGAGCGGCTGACCGCCGAACTCGCCGTACACGACGCCGACGAGGGCCTGCGGGCCGTCAGCAACATCCACTCCCCCGCGCACAGCATCCGCAGCGTCTTCACGGTGACGCCCACCGAGACCGCCGAGGACTGGGCGGCCGTGGCGGAGCGGCTGCGCGCGGTACCCGGCGCCTTCGAGGGCTACCGGGAGTCGCTCGCGCTCGGCCTGGAGCGGGGACTGCCCGGCGGGCCGCGCGCCACGGAGACGTTCACCGGCCAACTGGCCGAGTGGGCGGGCGACGGGCGCGGCTGGTTCGAGGAGTTCGCGGCCGCGGGACCCGACGCGCTGCGCGGCGAGCTGGACGAGGCGGCCCGCGGCGCCACGGCGGCGGTCGCGGCGCTGCGCGACTGGATGCGCGACGTGTACGGCCCGGCCGTGAAGAGCGCGCCCGACACGGTGGGCCGCGAGCGGTACGCCCGCTGGTCGCGCTACTTCAACGGCACCGACCTCGACCTGGACGAGGCGTACGCGTACGGCTGGTCCGAATACCACCGCCTGCTCGGCGAGATGAAGACGGAGGCGGAGAAGATCCTGCCGGGCGCGGCCACTCCGTGGGAGGCGCTGGCCTGGCTCGACGAGCACGGTACGCACATCGAAGGGGTCGAGGAGACCAGGGCCTGGCTGCAGGCCCTGATGGACGAGGCGATCGAAGCGCTCGACGGTACGCACTTCGAACTCGCCGAGCGGGTACGGAAGGTGGAGTCCCGCATCGCACCTCCCGGCAGCGCGGCCGCGCCGTACTACACCCCTCCGTCCGAGGACTTCTCGCGCCCGGGCATCACCTGGCTGCCGACGATGGGCGAGACCCGCTTCCCGGTGTACGACCTGACGTCGACCTGGTACCACGAGGGCGTTCCCGGGCACCACTTGCAGCTCGCGCAGTGGGTACACGTCGCTGACCGGCTGTCCCGCTACCAGGCTTCGGTCGGCATGGTCAGCGCCAACGCCGAGGGCTGGGCGCTGTACGCGGAGCGGCTGATGGACGAGCTGGGCTTCCTCGGCGACGCCGAGCGCCGGATCGGCTACCTGGACGCGCAGATGATGCGCTCCACGCGGATCATCGTGGACATCGGCATGCACCTGGAGCTGGAGATTCCGGCGGACTCGCCGTTCCACCCGGGCGAGCGCTGGACGCCGAAGCTGGCGCAGGAGTTCTTCGGCATGCACAGCGGGCGACCGGCGGACTTCGTGGAGAGCGAGCTGACCCGCTACCTGTCGATGCCCGGCCAGGCGATCGGCTACAAGCTGGGCGAACGTGCCTGGCTGCTGGGCCGCGAGAACGCCCGCAAGGCGCACGGCGACGCCTTCGACGCGAAGGCGTGGCACATGGCGGCGCTGTCACAGGGCTCGCTGGGCCTCGACGACCTGGTGGAAGAGCTGTCGAAGCTCTGACGACCGGGTACGCGGGTACGGCGGCCGGGCTCAGTTCGCCGGGCCCGGCCGCCGCCACGCGGTGCTGCGGGCGGCGCGTCCGGCGGCCGAGGTGGGGCGCGGGACGCGCGGTTCCTGCGGCCCGTGCGTCACGTCGTACGGTGAAACCGGCCGTCAGCAGCCGCAGTTGTCCGGGCCGACGGGCGCGGTGAGGGGGTCGGTGTCGCGCCGCTGCCGGCCCTGCGAGGTCTCGACCTCGAAGCCCTCACGGATCCAGTACTCGATGCCGCCGAGCATTTCCTTGACCTGGTAGCCGAGTTCGGCAAGGGCGAGGGCGGCGCGGGTGCCGCCGTTGCAGGCGGGTCCCCAGCAGTAGGTGACGACCGGCACGGACGTGTCCAGGAGTCGCTCCGCCTGGGTGGGGATCAGCGCCGTGGGGAGGTGCAGGGCGCCGGGGATGTGGCCCTGGTCCCAGGACTCGGTCGAGCGGGAGTCGATCAGGACGAAACCGGGGTCCTCGCCGGACGCGAGGGCCGAGGCGACGTCGGACGGGTCGGTGTGGAAGGCGAGGCTGGCGCCGAAGTACGCGGCGGCCGCGGCGGGGGTGGCCGGCGGGACGCGCAGGACGGCGTTCGCGGTGGTGGAGGGGGCCTGGGCGGTGTCGGGCTGTGTCGTGGTCATGAGTAAAAATCTACGACGCGTGATCATCGGGCTGAAGTGAGATTCCCCGGCTCTTCTCTTGATCTGCCGGTGGATTCCCTGTTGTCTCTCCCGCATGACCGGATATTCACCGGACGCCACCGACTGGCGCATCCTGGAAGCCCTGCAACGCGAAGGCCGGGCCACTTTCGCCGAGCTGGCGCGCACCGTGTCCATGTCCGCGAGCGCCGTGACAGAGCGGGTGCGGCGGCTCGAAGAGGCCGGGGTGATCTCGGGCTACACGGCCGTCGTCGAGCAGGAGAAGCTGGGGATGCCGATCCTGGCGTTCGTACGGCTGCGCTATCCGCACGGCAACTACAAGCCGTTCCACGACCTGCTCGAAGTGACGACCGAGGTGCTGGAAGCACATCACGTCACGGGCGACGACTGCTTCGTCATGAAGGTCGCGGCCCGCTCGATGAAGCACCTGGAAGAGGTCTCCGGCCGGTTCGGCACGCTCGGCTCGGTCACCACCAGCGTCGTCTACTCCTCGCCGCTGCCACGGCGCGCGCTCAGCCGCTGACCCCGAAGGCGGTGCGGTGGCGCACCACGGAGCCGTGCCGGTCCTTGACGACCTCGAGCTGGGTGGTGACGCGGCGCCGCAGGTCGGCGACGTGGCTGACGATGCCGACGCTGCGGTCGCGTTCGCGCAGGGAGTCCAGTACGTCGAGGACCTCGTCCAGGGTCTGGTCGTCGAGGCTGCCGAAGCCCTCGTCGATGAAAAGCGTGTCGAGCCGTACGCCGCCGGCCTCATCGGTGACCACGTCGGCGAGGCCGAGCGCGAGGGCGAGCGAGGCGAAGAACGTCTCGCCGCCGGACAGGGTCGCCGTGTCGCGCTCGATGCCCGTCCAGGCGTCGACGACGTGCAGCCCGAGCCCGGAACGGCCGCGGCCGCCGGACCTGGCGTCGGAGTGGACAAGCGTGTAGCGGCCGGACGACATGCGCTGGAGGCGGGCCGTGGCGGCTGCCGCGACCTGCTCAAGGCGGGCCGCCAGGACGTACGACTCCAGCCGCATCTTGCGTTCGTTGTCGACGGAGGTGCCGGCTGTGAGCGAGGCGAGGCGGGCCACCCGTTCGTACTGCTCGCGCAGTGGACCCAGGCGCCTTGTCTCCTCGGCGGCCTGCCGCGACAGGGCGGTGAGGGCGGCGCAGCGCTCGCGGGCGGCGTCCAGGGCCGACGCGGCGTCGAGGAGTTGGCGCTCGGCGGCATCGAATGCCGCTTGGGCCTGCTGCGGTACGGCCTGGGGCCGGCGGGCGGCCGCGGCGGTCTCCGGCTCCGCGAGCCGGTCGGCCACGGCGGCCTGTTCGCGCTGCCAGTCGTCGATCCTGTGCTGGAGGTCGCGCTGCTCCGCTTCCCCGAGCAGCGCCTGAGCCGCGGCGTGCGGGGTGTCGAACCCGGCCTTGAACGCGGCGTCGGCGACCCGGTCGTGTGCCTCCTTGAGGCGCTGGGCGGTGACGTCGACCGCGCGCACTGCCTCGGCGGCTTCACCGAGCACGCGAACGCGGCGCTCCAGCAGCGCGGCGTGCTCGGCGACGCTGCGCGCTTCGCCGCGTGCGGCGGTCAACTCCGCTTCGAGGGAGGCCTGCTCGCGGTCCAGTGCCTCGCGCTGCGAGGTACGGGCGGCGGCCCGGCGCTCGGCCTGCTGCTGCGCGTCGACGCGTCGCGCGTACTCGCGCTCGGCACGGTCCAGCGCCTCGCGGGCGGCGTGCAGACCGGCGGCGGCGGTGCGCGCTGCCGCGTGCTCGCGGCGCAATTCCTCGACGAGGCGGGCCAGTTCGCGGACGCTCACGTCACGAGGGCCGCCCGCGCGCGGGGCCGTACCTCCGCCGAACGCCGAGCCGTCACACGCCTCATCCAGCGGGTCCGACTCGGCCGCCGGTCCCGCGTACTGCGCCGGGACAGCCGGCCCGGCCTCCTGAGAGTCCTCAAGGCGCGCACCGGCGCCGCCTCCGCCCGGCCCCGCACTACGGCCCGCTGCCCGGTCCGGGAGGCCGGAGCCCGCCACTTCGCCCACACCGGAGCCGACAGCGCGGCCGACACCGGCCGTTCCCGTTCCGTCCCGCCCCGCATCGCTGCCCGCCACTGCGCCCAGCAAGCCGGAAACCGCCCCCGGAGCCCCGTCCGCCGCGCCGGTCCGGGCTCCGGACGCGTCCTGCCGGGCGGCCGCCGTCCCGGTGGGGTCTTCCGCCGGGGACGTCGGGGAAGGCACGGCAGCGGAAGCCGCCCCGCCGGCCGGTCCCGCACCGGCGCCGTCCCCCGCGAAGCCGGACGCCTGCGCCGGGTGAGATGCGGTGCCGGCGCCGGTCCGCGCGGTGGGCCTCGTCGCCTCCGAAGTCACGCTTTCGGCGTCGGAGCCCCGCGCCTCGGCGCGGGCCGCCGCGTGGTCCTCCCGTACCGCTGCCAGCGCGCGCTCCGCCCTGCCGCGCGCCGCCTCGGCGTGGGTGTGGGCCTCGTACGCCGCCTCTTCCGCTGTACGGTCCACCTGGTCCGCAGCCGCCCGCGCGGGCTTCGGGTGCTCCGGCGAGCCGCAGACCGCGCACGCTTCACCGTCGCGCAGGCCCGCCGCCAGCTCCGCCGCGATGCCCCGCAGCCGGCGTTCCTTCAGGTCCAGCCACCTCTCGTGCGCCGCGGCTGCCCCGTCGCGGGCCGCCCGCAGCCGGTCCTCGGCGGCTGTGACCTGCTCGGCGAGTACGTCGCGCCGGCGCGCGGCGTCGAGTCTGCGGCGGGCCGGTTCCAGCCTGCCCGCCAGGTGCTCCGCGCGGGTCACCGCGTCCTGCGCCGCCTCGATGCGCTCCTGGCAGCGGCGGCGGGTCGCGTCCCAGCCGCCCAGCCAGTCGGCGGCGTCCCGCAGCAGCTCGTCGTCGTCGCGGGCCTGGCGCTCCAGCGCCGCCCGCTCCCGGCCGATCTCCTCGCTCCGCCGCTCCGCCCTGCGCGCGGCTTCCAGGCCCCCGAGGTCCTGGCGCAGGGTGCGTTCCAGCGCGGCGAGCTGTTCGGCTCCGGCGTCGGCGAGGTCCGCCGGCAGTTCGGCCCGCGAGCGCTCGCGGGCGCCGCTCGCCGCGCGGTGCTCCCGCTCGGCGTCGTCGCGCAGTGACAGGGCCGGGGCGACGCGCTCGGCCCGGCGGGCGCGCTCGTGCCGCTCACGCAGCCGCTCGTACTCGGGGCGCCGCGCTTCGAGTGCGTCGGCGCGCCGCCGCGCGTCGGCGTAACGCTGCTGGAGGGCGGCCAGTTCGCGCTCGTCCTCCAGCGTGCGCCGGGCCGCCGCCCGCCGGCTTCCCGCCGCGGCGACCGCCGACTCCGCGATGTCCAGGCGCTCGCGCGCACCGCTGCGCGCGATCGCGGCCCATTCCCGTACGGCTTCGGCGAGTCCGGGCTCGCCCGGCTGCGCGCCGGGCAGGGGCCAGGCTCGCGCGTCCGCGCTGTCGCCCGCCGCCTGTGCCATCCGCTGCGCGACGGCGAGGAGCCGCTCGTCCCCCGCGCGCACCTGCTGCTCCGCGGCGCGGCGCAGTTCGGCGAGCCGTTCCTCGACGGCGGCGAAGCGGCGGGTGTCGAAGAGCCGGCCGAGGAGCTTGCCGCGTGCCTCCGCGTCGGCGCGCAGGAAGCGCGCGAAGTCGCCCTGGGGCAGCAGCACCACCTGGCAGAACTGTTCCCGGCTCATGCCGAGAAGCTGCGTGATCTCCTCGCCGATCTCCTGGTGGGAGCGGCTGAGCGCCTTCCACCCGGTGTCGGGTACGTACTCGCGCAGCCAGCTCTGCGCCTTCTCCGTGGTGAAGCCGGTGCCCTTCTTCTTGGGGCGCGGCTGTGCGGGCCGCCGGGTGACCTTCAGACGCCGTCCGCCCACCGTCAGTTCGAGGCGTACTTCCGTGGGCAGGTCGTGCGGTGCGTGGTCGCTGCGCAGCGAGGCGCCGGGGCTCTGCCGGGCTCCGGGCACAGCCCCGTACAGCGCGTAGCAGACGGCGTCCAGGACGGACGTCTTGCCCGCACCGGTCGGTCCGTGCAGGAGGAAGATCCCGTCGGCGCTGAGCGCGTCGAAGTCGATTTCCTGGGTGGCGCCGAAGGGTCCGAAGGCCGTGATGTCCAGCGAGTGCAGTCTCACCGGGCGACCTCACGCGTCATGTCGTCCACGCGTACGTCGTCGAAGGCGTCGTGCAGCACTGTGCGCTCCCGCTCGTCCGGTCCGCTGCCGCCGCGCACATGGGCCACGAAGTCCGCCGCGATCTGCCGGTCGTCGCGCCCCCTGAGCCGCTGGGCGTACGACGCGAGGGGGTCCTCGGGGGCCCGCTCGGGGTCGAACACGAGGCTGATGGTGTGCGGGAAACGCGCGCAGAGCCGCGCCATGGGTTCCGTGGGACGTACGGGATCGGTGAGCGTCGCCTCGATCCAGGAATCCTCGTGACGTTCCAGGGAACGGTCTTCGACGAGTTCCTCCAGGCGCCCCCGGATCCGGGCGACCCGCCTCGGCACGGGGCAGTCGAGCCGCTCCGCCTCGATCTCCCCGCCGGGCCCGAGATCGAGCAGCCACATCGTCTTGCGGTGGTCCGCTTCGGAGAAGGAGTACGCGAGCGGGGAGCCCGAGTACCGCACCCGCGTGGTGATGGTCTGCGAGCCGTGGAGGTGGCCCAGCGCCACGTAGTCGACGCCGTCGAAGACACCGGCGGGTACGGACGCCACGCCGCCGATCGTGATGTCGCGTTCACTGTCGCTCGGTTCGCCGCCCGCTACGAAGGCGTGTGCGAGAACGACCGACCGGGTGCCCTCGGGCCGTCCGGCGAGGTCCGCTCGTACGCGGTCCATCGCCGCTCCGATGACCGCCTCGTGGCCCACCTTGGTGACCTTGAACTCTTCGCGCACCAGGGCGGGCTCCAGATACGGCAGCCCGTAGAAGGCGACGTCGCCGTGCGCGTCGCGCAGTACGACGGGCGTCGTACAACCGGCAGGGTCGGTACGCAGGTGGATTCCGGCCCGGTCGATGAGCCCGGCGCCGACTCCCAGCCTGCGCGCGGAGTCGTGGTTGCCGGAGATCATGACCGTCGGCACACCGGCGGCGGCGAGCTGGTGCAGAGTCCGGTCGAAGAGTTCGACGGCGGCGAGCGGCGGCACCGCCCTGTCGTACACGTCACCCGCGACGAGTACGGCTTCCACGTCGCGTTCGCGGACCGTCGCCACCAGGTGGTCGAGGAACGCGGCCTGGGCGTCGAGCAGGTTCACCCGGTGGAAGGACCGCCCCAGATGCCAGTCCGACGTGTGCAGAATCCTCAAGAGACGGCTCCGGCCCGCACTTTTACTTCCTCCGCCCCTGAGCCCGCACCGAATCGGCGCGGACCTGACTGTCAGCACTGTCAGCACCGACCACGTTAGCGCCGCCCGGCACCTCGCCCACCACGGACCTCGTTTTTGCCATGGCCGTCTCAGGCGTCGCCGTACGCCTCTCCGCCGACCTCGAATCCCGCCGTGCCCGCCGTGGTGTCGGCGAGCCAGGCACGGAACGGCTCGACGTCCGCCTCCGGCAGCCCGACCTCGATGGTGACCGCCTCGGCGTACCGGACGTCGCGCACCGCGCGGCCGGTGGCCCGCAGGTCGTTCTCCAGCTTTCCGGCCCGCTGGTGGTCGACGGTGACGGTGGCGAGCCGGAAGCGCCGTCTGGTGATCGTGCCGACGGCGTCCAGGGCTTCGCCGACCACTCCCCCGTACGCCCTGATCAGCCCGCCCGCGCCGAGTTTCACACCGCCGTAGTAGCGGGTGACGACGGCGACGGTGTACCGGACCTCGCGGCGCGTCAGCATCTGGAGCATCGGTACGCCCGCCGTGCCGCCCGGCTCGCCGTCGTCGCTCGCCTTCTGCACGGAGGCGTCCGCGCCGATGAGGTACGCGAAGCAGTTGTGCGACGCCGTCGGGTGCTCCTTGCGGACGCGCGCGATGAAGTCCTGCGCCTCGCGTTCGGTAGCGGCGGGCGCGAGCGCGCAGAGGAAGCGCGACCTGTTGATCTCGGCTTCGTGCACGCCCGCGCGGGCGACGGTCCGGTACTGCTCCTGCATTCGGCCCACCCTATGCGCAGGCCGTGGCGGCTACTTCCGGATGAGCAGGATCACGGCCGCGGCCACCACGCCGGTCACCACGGCGGTGACGCCGTACGCGAGACGGTGGGTGCGCAGGCCGGGCAGGAAGCGGTCTACGGCGTACCGGCCGGGACCCGCCAGGGTGAGCGCGGTGGCGGCCGCGGTGAGGAGCACTTCGTACTCCACGCCCTCGGGGGCCAGGAAGCCGCCGCCCCACTTCACCGCGAGCACGTTGACCATGGTGCCCACGACGGCCGCACCCGCCAGGGGGGTGAGCAGCCCGAGCGCGAGCCCGAGACCGCCGAGGGTCTCGGTGAGACCGGCCACGACGGCCATCGCCTCACCGGCCGGGTAGCCGCTCGCGGTGAAGAACTTTCCGGTTCCTTCGATCCCGCCGCCGCCGAACCAGCCGAAGAGTTTCTGCGCACCGTGCACGGCCATGGTCAGCCCGAGGGCGAGACGGAGCACGAGGAGACCGGCGTCGTAGCCGTGAAGCGAGGGCGTACGGCCGGTCGAGGTGCCGCTGATGACGGGTACGCCGAGGGTGCTCGTGGGGGGAGTCATTGAGGGGCTCTCTCCTGTTGCCTGTTGGGGGACGGGCTCGCGTTACTTGAAACTTCAAGTCGCACCTCGCGACGATACACATCGGTACAACGTTGAACAACAACGCACATGTGAACAGTTCGCGCGTCATCGCGGGAATGCCCGCACGACACCGCCTGTTGGTCAGGGTCACAAGCAGTGACCTTTCGACTCCAGGAGGCAGGGCGTGTACGGCGACCCGGCAACGATCCGCAGGATCCTCACGCAGTCCGGCGACACGTGGGCGGTGGTGGGCCTTTCCGGCAACCGGGCGCGGGCCGCGTACGGCGTCGCCGAGGTGCTCCAGCGCTACGGCAAGCGCATCGTCCCGGTGCACCCCAAGGCCGAGACGGTCCACGGCGAGCAGGGGTACGCCTCGCTGGCCGACATCCCGTTCCCGGTCGATGTCGTGGACGTATTCGTCAACAGCCACCTCGCGGGCGGCGTCGCGGACGAGGCGGCGGCGATCGGCGCCAAGGCGGTGTGGTTCCAGCTCGGGGTGATCGACGAGGCGGCGTACGACCGCACCCGCGCGGCGGGCCTTGACATGGTCATGGACCGCTGCCCGGCGATCGAGATCCCCCGGCTCGGCTGAGGGACGACCCGGCCGCGACGGACCGGCTCAGACGCCGAGCCCGTCGATGACGACCGCGCCCGGCAGGCCCGCGAAGGCCTTGCCGGGCACGATGAGCTTGCCCCTGCGGCGGCCGCTGCCCACCAGGACCCACGGGACGCCGGTGACGGCGGAGTCCACGAGGAGCGGCCAGCCGGCGGGGAGCCCGATCGGCGTGATGCCGCCGTACTCCATCCCGGTCTCCCCGACGGCCGTGGCCATCGGGGCGAACGACGCCTTGCGCGCGCCGAGCTGCCTGCGGACGGCGCCGTTCACGTCGACGCGCGTACGGGAGAGGACCACGCAGGCGGCCAGGGTGCTCTCGCCGCCCCGCTTGCCGGCGACGACCACGCAGTTCGCCGACGCGTCGAGAAGCCCGGCGCCGTAGTGCGCGGCGAAGGCCGCCGTGTCGGCGATGCCGGGGTCGGTGTCGACGTAGATCAGCTCGTCGGCGGGTACGTCGTTGTTCCATGCGCGCACGGCGTCCGCGACCGGCGCGGTGAGCTGGTCGAGGCAGTCGGGGGCCGGGGTCGCGCTGTCGAAGTCTCCGAGAGGTGTGCGCATGGATCCGACGCTAACAGCCGCCGCCCCGAAGCGTGTTGGGTGTCTCGGCGTACGGGCGGCAGGGACACGGCCCTCGCCGCCGGGAGACCGGGCGGCTCACTCGGCGCTCTCCGCCTCCAGCTCGGCCAGCGCCAGCAACTGCTCCGGAGTGACACCCTCCGGAATCGGTACGGGCGGGGGCGTCCGCAGCGGCGGCTGCCAGCCCTTCGCCGCGTCCCAGCTGCGTACGACACGGGCGGGCGCCCCGGCCACCACCGCGTGGTCGGGCACCTCTCCCCGTACGACCGCACCCGCCGCGACGACGACGTTACGGCCGAGCCGGGCGCCCGGAAGTATCACGGCGCCCGTGCCGATCCAGCAGCCGGGGCCTATCTCCACCGGGTCCATGCGGGGCCACTGCTTGCCGACGGGGACGTCCGGATCGTCATAACTGTGGTTGGTGGACGTCACGTACACGAAGGGGCCGAAGTAGCAGTCGTCGGCGATGCTCACCGTCGTATCGGCGATGACATGACTGCCCCGGCCGAGGACCACACCGTTGCCCAGCCGCAGGATCGGGTCCGGGCCGAGGTCGAGACCGGGCATCATGCCGGCGGTCAGCGTGACCTGTTCGCCGATGATGCAGTGGTCGCCGAGGTGGATCCACTGCTCACCGAACACGGTGCCTTGCGGGAAGGCGAGTTTCGTTCCGGTGCCGATCGCACCGAAGCGCAGCCGCCCCGGATGCTCGGCGCTGACCGCTCCGGCCTGCTGGAGCCAGCGCCAGCCGCCGTGCACGGCGCTGCTCACCAGGCGGCGACGGCAGGCGGCCAACGCGGACAACGCAGAGAACGTGTTTCTGTTCTTCGGCACCCGCACACGGTAGTCGGCGGGACGCGGGCGCTCCGCCGCGGCCTGCTGTGACGTTCGCCCCACCCGGCACCCCAGGGGCCGGAGGCGTCGCTTACGGTTCCCCTGGCGCGACCGACCGGCACAGAAGCACCAAGGAGCACGCGATGGCAGAGCAGGCTTTGATCACCGGCGTGGGCGGCAAGAAGCCGAAGATCGACCCGTCGGCCTTCGCCGCCCCGACGTCCGTCGTGATCGGAGACGTCACGCTGGGCGCGGGCGCCAGCGTCTGGTACCACACCGTGCTGCGCGCCGACTGCGGGCCGATCGTCCTCGGCGCCGACAGCAACATCCAGGACAACTGCACCGTGCATGTGGATCCGGGCTTCCCCGTCACCGTCGGCGATCGTGTCTCGGTCGGGCACAACGCCGTACTGCACGGGTGCACCGTCGAGGACGACGTCCTGGTCGGCATGGGCGCAACGGTGCTCAACGGCGCGCACATCGGCGCCGGTTCCCTGATCGCCGCGCAGGCGCTGGTGCCGCAGGGCATGCGCGTGCCACCGGGCTCGCTCGTCGCGGGCGTACCCGCCAAGGTGAAGCGGGAGCTGACGGACGAGGAGCGCGAGGGCATCAGGCTGAACGCCGCGATGTACCTGGAGCTGGCCAAGGGCCACCGCGAGGCGCACGCCGGCCGGCAGACCGGCGGACCGGCGGACTAACCGCGGCGTGGAGCGGTCACTCGGCGGTCGCCGCGACCTTCTCCGGTGCGGCGGCCGCCGGCCGGCCCACGGCCTCGGACCGCGCCTCTGCCGCCGCCTCCGCCTGAGCGGCAGACTGAGCGGCGGCCTTCTTCGCGCGGTTCTTGAGTACGAGCATCGAGGTGAGGCCGAACAGTACGGCGACCACCAGCCCCAGCCACGAGAAGCGCTTGAGCCACGCCTCCGCGACCACACCCACCGAGTAGACGACCGCCGTGGTGCCGCCCGCCCACAGGATGCCGCCGAAGACGTTGGCGATGAGGAACTTCCAGTACGGCATGCGCAGTACGCCCGCGAGCGGACCCGCGAAGATCCGCAGCAGCGCCACGAAGCGGCCGAAGAAGACCGCCCACATGCCCCACTTCTCGAACGAACGCTCCGCCATCGCGATGTTGGATGCGCTGAAGTGCTTGGGGAACCTCCGGCCCAGTTTCGCCAGCAGCGGCCTGCCGCCCCTGCGCCCGATCGCGTAACCGATCGAGTCACCGATGATGGCGCCCGCCGTGGCGCAAGCACCGAGTACGTACGGGTTGATGTCGCCGTGCTGCGAGGCGAGCAGGGCCGAGCTCACGAGAACGATCTCGCCCGGCAGCGGAATGCCCAGACTCTCCAGCCCGATGACGACCCCCACCAGGAGGTAAATGCTGACCGCCGGGATGGTCTCGAGCCACTCCGTGATGTGCAACGCCGGTTCCTGTCGTCGTAAGAGTCGTCGTAAAAAAGGTGCGGTCTGTCCGCCGTGCGCCCCCGTGGCACACGGCGGGCAGCCTACCCGCACCTCGTCACCCCGTGACGGCGTCCGGACGGTCGCACCCGTCACACGGGCAGGTCAGCCATTGGGGCGCAGGGTCCATACGACCGTCATCTCGCCGGTCACAGCGCCGTCCTCGCGCTGGATGGAGATCACGACGGGGAACTCGGGACGCTGTCCGGCGTCGAGCTCCGCGACCACGTCCGCCACCGGGCGGCCGAGCGTCGCGGTAGCGGTGACCACGCCCATGGCGAGCTTCTTGTACCCGATCTCGGCCTTGACAGCGAGCGGCACGGCACGCGATAGCTGGTCGCCGAAGGCGGCGATGACGATGGCGCCGCTCGCCGACTCGGCGAGGGTGAACATCGCGCCGGCGTGGGGGCCGCCCACGTGGTTGTGGTAATCGGCCTGGTCCGGCAGGCGGACGACGGCGCGCTCCGCGGTGGTCTCCAGGAACTCGAGGTTGAGGGTACGGGCCATGGGAACCGTGGCGACGAGCATGTCGCCGACGGACATCTGATCTGCGCTCATGAAGCGCGAGGTTACCCGTGAGTAGGCAAGCTTGGCCATCCCCTCAGGGGGCGGACGCGGCGACCGTGGCCACGCACCTCTATCGTTACGGGCCATGTGGCCAGGACAGCAGCCGCCCGGGGGCGAGCAGAACCCGCAGGACGCGCATCAGAACCCGTACCAGCAGCCGGGTCACCAGCAGCCGGGATACCCGCAGCCCGGCCAGCAGCAGCCTGGGTACCAGCAGCCCGGTTACCAGCAGCCCAACCCCTACCAGCAGCCGGCCGCGCCGCAGTACGCGCCTCCGGTGCCGCCGGGCGGTCCCCGTCCGCCGGACGGCAACCGGAAGAAGACCACCGTCGTCGCGATCGTCGTGGCCACCGCCGTCGTCGCGGCGGCCGTGATCGCCGGGGTGGC
Organism: Streptomyces flavidovirens DSM 40150; assembly: GCF_000429085.1. Classification (GTDB taxonomy): domain Bacteria; phylum Actinomycetota; class Actinomycetes; order Streptomycetales; family Streptomycetaceae; genus Streptomyces; species Streptomyces flavidovirens. The sequence continues at coordinate 27,270 of NZ_AUBE01000030.1, forward strand.
GGTCCTGGGTAAGGACGACGACGAGGGCGGCGGCGGCACGCGGGCAGATGGCCGGAAGACCTCGTCGTCGCCCACCGCCACAGCCGAGGAGCCCACTACTCCGCCCTCCCCTGCCGAGAATCCGCGCGGCGGCTCGGTCGAGGAGAGCAAGCCGACGATTCCCGGCTGGAAGGTCGTCACCAACCCGAAACACGGCACGCGCTTCGACGTACCGCCGGATTGGGAAGTGAAGCCGCCCGGACTGAGCATCAGCTTCACGGACGACAAGGACAAGCCCCTCATCGGGATGTCGGCACCGGCGTACTTCAAGCCCGACTGGTGCGACAACGGAGTGCTCGGCGCGGCCGGGACGCGGGGTGCGAACGGCGCCGGCAAGGCGGGCCCCGAGGCCGAGAACGTGGCCGCCGGGTGGGTTTTCGCCGGGTTCGACCAGGAGGAGACCGGCACGTTCAAGATCTCCAAGGCCACGCCGTTCACCGCCACGTCCGGGCTCAAGGGCAGTGTTTCCGTCGCGACCGTCACGGGCGTCAAGAAGAAGGAGAAGTGCGACACCGACGGCAAGTCGATCGCCTTCGCCTTCAAGAACGCCAACGGTGACTTCGCCGTCTGGTCCCTGTTCACCTCGAAGGGCGTCAAGGACGAACTCCCCGACGCGACCATCAAGCGGATCCTCGGCACCGTCCGGCTGGCCGACTGAATCTGGCCGGAATCTGTCGCCCGACCGGTTTGGCAATGGCGGGCGACGACAGCGATAGTCCCCGAGTGACCTTCCCTGCCGCCGCTCCCCGCCGCGTCCGCCGCCCCGAATGGGCAGGCCGCAACTACGTTCTGCTGACCGCCGCCGCGATCGTGACGAACCTGGGTACCCATGGTGCGTTGATCGCGGCGGCGTTCGCGGTCCTGGAGGCGGGCGGGGACGGCGGGGACGTGGGTCTGGTGGCCGCGGCCCGTACCCTGCCGCTCGTCCTGTTCCTCCTCATAGGCGGCGCGATAGCCGACCGGGTGCCGCGGCACCGCGTGATGGTCGCCGCCAACACCCTCAACTGCCTTTCCCAGGCCGCCTTCGCGTTCCTCGTCCTGACGGGCGACTCCCAGTTGTGGCAGATGATGCTCCTGACCGGCCTCTGCGGCGCGGGCCAGGCCTTCTTCAACCCGGCGGCCGAGGGCATGCTCCTGTCCAGCGTCAGCGGCGAACAGGCCAACCGCGCCTTCGCCCTCTTCCGTATGGCCATGCACGGCGCCGCCATCGGCGGCGCGGCGCTCGGCGGCGCACTGATCGCCGCGGTCGGCCCCGGCTGGGTCCTCGCCGTCGACGCCGCCGCGTTCGCCCTCGCCGGCGCGCTGCGCGCCTTCCTCGACGTGAGCCACATCGCGCCCCGCGAACCGGGCGGCGGGATGCTCTCCGATCTGCGCGAAGGCTGGCGCGAGGTCATCGGGCGGCCCTGGCTGTGGAGCATCGTGCTGCAGTTCTCGGTGGTCGTTGCGGTCGTGGGAGCCGCCGAGGCGGTGTACGGGCCCCTGGTGGCCGAGGACGAACTGGGCGGCGCCGCGCCCTGGGGCCTCGCCCTGGCCGCCTTCGGTGCCGGCACGTTCGGCGGCGCACTGGTGATGATGCGGTGGAAGCCCCGGCGCCTGCTGCTCGCCGGAACGCTGTGCGTCTTCCCGCTCGCCCTGCCGTCGGCGGCGCTCGCCGTGCCGCTGCCGGTGGCCGGTCTCGCCGCGGTGATGTTCTTCAGCGGTATCGCGATCGAGGTGTTCGGCGTCTCCTGGATGACAGCGCTCCATCAGGAGATTCCGGAGGAGAAGTTCTCGCGGGTGTCGGCGTACGACTGGTTCGGTTCGGTAGCGATGCTGCCCCTGGCCACGGCGGTCGCGGGGCCCGTCGAGAGCCTCGTCGGACGCCACGAGGCGCTGTGGGGGTGTGCGGCGCTGGTGGTCCTCGTCACGGCCGCGGTGCTGTTCGTGCCCGACGTACGGAATCTGACGCGCCGTACGCATGAAGTGGCGAAGGGGGAGGCGGCGGCTCTCGCCGTGTCAGCCGATGCCGAAGGCCCCGCCGGGCGGCTCGGGTGACTCGACCGCGTCCGCGTCGCGTACGACCGTCGCGCCTGCGGTGAAGCGCGCCAGCGAAGGGCCGCTCTCCACGCGCGCGGGGAAGACGTCGGCGGCGGTCCTGCGGGCCAGGGCCGCCGTGTCGATGGGCGCGTGCGATGCGACGAGCACCGCGTTGCCGAAGCGCCGGCCGCGCAGCACACCCGGTTCGGCGATCAGGGCGATCTCTTCGAAGACGGCCGCAAAGTTGGCCACTTGGGAGCGCAGGAAGGCGAACGGCGCGCCGTCCGCGAGGTTGGCGGCGTAGATCCCGCCGGGGCGCAGGACGCGTCCGGTCAGCCGGGCGTACTCGACGGACGTGAGATGCGCGGGCACCCGGGAACCACCGAAGACGTCGGCCACGATCACGTCGGCGGAAGCGGCGGGTGCGTTTTCGAGCCACTCGCGCGCGTCGGCGCCGTGCACGCGTACACCGGACCCGTCCGGCAGCGGCAGATGCTCGGTGACCAGCGCCAGCAGGCCCCGGTCGGCCTCCACCACGTCCTGGAGCGAGCCCGGCCTGGTGGCGGCGGTGTAGCGGGGCAGCGACAGGCCACCGCCGCCGAGGTGCAGTACGTCGAGGGGTACGCCCTCTTCGGCCGCGCAGTCCACGACGTGGGCGAGCCGCCGCGCGTACTCGAACTCCAGGTGGGTGGGCTCGTCGAGATCGACGTACGACTGGGGCGCGCCGTCGACCGTCAGCAGCCAGGCCCGCGGGCGGTCCACGTCGGGCATCAGCTTGGCGGTGCCCCAGTCCACGTCCCGGATCACGGGCATCGGCTCGTCCACCCCACCATTGTGCGCCGGGCAGGCGGAGTGGATTTCGCCCCCACGGCAACCATCCCGCCCGCCTTGCGGCAACATCCCGCCTGCCCCGCGCAGCCCATCCACCCCGCCCTGCGGCAACCATCCAGCCCGTCCGGCGTTTGAGGACACGCCCGGAGGGCGTCCGGGGGTCTGGGGGGTTGGCCCCCCACGCGGCGGAGCCGCAAATGTCACAGCCGGGAAGGGGCGGGTAGGGGAACAGCTCCCCAGGACCCGCCCGACCCGCTCAGGCCACGACGCTCGCCACCGTGCCCGCACCCACCGTGCGACCGCCTTCCCGGATCGCGAAGCCGAGCCCCACCTCCAACGGCACCTCGCGGCCCAGCTCCACAGTCACCATGACCGTGTCACCAGGGCGCGCGACAGCCGTGTCGCCGAGGTCGATGTCGCCGACGACATCCGCGGTACGGATGTAGAACTGCGGCCGGTACCCGCTCGTGACGGGCGTCGTACGGCCGCCCTCCCGCGCCGACAACACGTACACCTGCGCGGTGAACCGCCTGGTGGGCACGGTGCTGCCCGGCGCCGCCACCACGTGACCGCGGCGCACCGCGTCACGCGGCATGCCGCGCAGCAGCAGCGCGACGTTGTCCCCGGCCTCGGCGGACTCCATCGGCTTCCCGAACGTCTCCAGTCCGGTCACGACCGTCTCGACCGCTTTCAATGTCACAGTCGCGCCGAGCACTTCCACCCGGTCACCGACCCTGATCGTGCCGCGCTCGACCGCACCGGTCACGACCGTGCCGCGCCCGGTGATGGTCAGTACGTTCTCCACCGGCATGAGGAACGGCGCGTCCGTGTAGCGCTCCGGGATCGGTACGTACGTGTCCACCGCGTCCAGCAGCGCCTCGATCGCCGCCGTCCAGCGCGGGTCGCCCTCCAGCGCCCTGAGCCCCGACACCCGTACGACCGGCACGGCGTCGCCGCCGTAGCCGTGCGCGGAGAGCAGGTCGCGTACCTCCAGCTCGACCAGGTCGGTCAGCTCCTCGTCACCCGCGTCGGCCTTGTTCAGGGCGACGACGATGTGGTCGACGCCGACCTGGCGGGCGAGCAGGACGTGCTCCGCGGTCTGCGGCATGATCCCGTCGAGCGCGGACACGACGAGGATCGCCCCGTCGAGCTGCGCGGCTCCCGTGACCATGTTCTTGACGTAGTCGGCGTGGCCGGGCATGTCGACATGGGCGTAGTGCCGGGTGTCGGTCTCGTACTCGACGTGCGCGATGTTGATGGTGATGCCGCGCAGCGCCTCCTCGGGGGCCCGGTCGATGCGGTCGAACGGCACGAACGTGCCCGTCCCGCGCTCGCTCAGGACCTTGGTGATGGCGGCGGTCAGGGTGGTCTTGCCGTGGTCGACGTGGCCCATGGTGCCGATGTTCAGGTGCGGCTTGGTGCGTACGTATGCCGTCTTGGGCATGGTGATCTTCCTTGGAAGGTCGAAGCGTGAGGGGACCCCTGGGCCTTGCCGACCCTCCCCCTGTGGGGTCCGCCGGACGATCCGGGAAGGGTCAGCTTCGGGCGCCGCCGAAGGGCGCTGCCGCAGCGGCGACTGCGGCCGCTGCCGGGGGCATCGCGGCAGCCTTCGGCGCGGCCGCGACTGCGGTCCGTGCTGCGAGGAAGGCGTGCCTGAACATGAGTTGATCCTCGCCGAGGGGCCTCGCTGCGTCGAATGATTTATCGCGACACGCTGAAAGCGCTCAACGCATTGGACGCGTTGTCCGCGCGACCGGGTCCCCCGCTGCGCGTTACGGCGATCACACGCACTTGTCGGTTAGTCTCCCCGGATGCTCGACACCGCCGCCCCGCCCGCACCCGCGCCCGCGGGGCTCGCCGTTCGCTGCACCAGGACGCTGCTCTCACCGCGGTCACGGCTGTCGCTCCTCGTCGTGATGCTCGCGGCAGCGGTGACGGCGGTGCTGGTCTTCGAGCCGCAGCGGCTGCTGAGCGCGGGCTGGCCGCCCCAGCTCAGCGGCGCGGCGGCCGTGGTGCTCTTCGGTGTCGCGTACGGGCTGTGCACAGCGGCGTTCGTACCGCGCCCGATCCTCAATCTGGCGGCCGGCGCCCTCTTCGGCTCCCAGGCGGGTCTCGCCGCCGCCGTCGCGGGAACCGTCATCGGTGCCGGGATCGCCTTCGGTCTGGGCCGCGTGCTGGGCCAGGACGCGCTGCGTCCGCTGCTGCGCGGGCGGGCGCTGCTCGCGGCGGACGGTCAGCTCAGCCGGCACGGTTTCCGTACGATGCTCGCCATCCGGCTGTTCCCGGGTGTGCCGTTCGCGGCCGCCAACTACTGCGCCGCGGTTTCCCGCATGGGATGGTTTCCCTTCCTCCTGGCGACGGGGATCGGTTCGATCCCGAACACGGCGGCGTACGTCATCGCGGGGAGCAGCGCCTCTTCCCCGACGTCGCCCGCGTTCCTGCTCGCCATGGGGTTCATCGCGCTGTCGGGGCTCGCCGCGGCAGTGGTCGCCTGGCGCAAGCGGCACCGCCTGCGCGGCGAGCGGTCCGGTGCCTGAACGCCTCAGTCACCCGCGCCAGTCACCCGCGCCACCCTGCGGCGAAAAGGTCGAGCACGACGTCCTGACCCCGCACTTCCGCGCGCCCGGCCGGACACCCGCGAGGCCGGTCTCCGCCTGATCGGGTACGCAGTCGGGGGCTTCCCGCAGGGCCGACATCTTCGGGCGATACGCTGCCCACCAACTGACCTTGACTGCATCTGCACGCTGCACGCCGCTGCACCAATACATCCGGGACGGCATTAGCCCCATGAGTTGGTTCGAATCATTCATCCTCGGACTCGTCCAGGGGCTCACCGAGTTTCTGCCGATCTCGTCGAGCGCCCACCTGCGACTGACAGCCGCCTTCGCCGGCTGGCACGACCCGGGTGCCGCGTTCACCGCGATCACTCAGATCGGTACCGAAGCGGCCGTACTCATCTACTTCCGCAAGGACATCGCGCGGATCATCTCCGCGTGGTGCAAGTCGCTCGTCGACCGGTCGATGCGCGGTGACCACGACGCCCAGATGGGCTGGCTCGTCATCGTCGGCTCCATTCCCATCGGCGTACTCGGCGTCACCTTCAAGGACCAGATCGAGGGACCGTTCCGCGATCTGCGGCTGATCGCCACCACGCTGATCGTCATGGGCATCGTCCTCGGCGTCGCCGACCGCCTCGCGGCCCGTGACGAGGCCGGCGGGAAGCACCGCGCGATCAGGGAGCGCAAGACGCTCAAGGAGCTGGGTGTCAGGGACGGCCTGATCTTCGGCGTCTGCCAGGCCATGGCCCTGATCCCCGGTGTCTCGCGCTCCGGCGCGACGATCAGCGGCGGTCTGCTGATGGGCTACACCCGCGAGGCGGCGGCGCGCTATTCGTTCCTGCTCGCCATTCCCGCGGTGCTGGCTTCCGGGGTGTTCGAGCTCAAGGACGCGAGCGAGGGCGGCCATGTGTCGTGGGGTCCGACGGTCTTCGCGACGATCATCGCGTTCCTGGTCGGTTATGCGGTGATCGCGTGGTTCATGAAATTTATTACGACCAAGAGCTTCATGCCGTTCGTGATCTACCGCATCGTGCTCGGCATCGTGCTGTTCGTCCTGGTCGGCACGGACACGCTGAGCCCCCACGCGGGCGAGTCGGCGGGCTGATCTCTGCCGCAGCTCACCAGTGCGAAGGGCGGGTCAGCGCGGGCGGGAGCCTGGTGCCGGGGTCGCCCTTCGCCGCGTTCAGCTGCGACTGGGTGAGGAAGAAACTCCCCGTGAGGTCGGCGCCCGAGAGGTCGGCGTCGCGGAAGTCGGCCCCGATCAGGTCGGTCACCCTCAGGTCGGCGCCCCTGAGGTCGGCGCCTATCAGGTACGCCCCTCTGAGGTCCGCGCCTCGCAGGTCGGCGCCTTTAAGGTTCGCGCCGATGAGGTCGGCGCCTCTGCGGGCCTTGTTCCTGGCGCCCTTCTTGCCCTTGGCGCCCTTCGTGACGCCTGCTCGCACCAGTTCGCTCGTACGCAGCAGGAGAGCGTTGACGTCCTGCCGGTGGGCCGCCACGTCCAGGGCGAGGAGCTCGTCGGGACTGCCCTGCACGAGGCGCTCGATCTTGGTCAGCTCGCCGCGGAGGTCCCCGTGGAGGGCGCGGGCCGGTCGCAGCTCCAGCGCCTCGGTCAGGTACCAGAGCAGCTCATGGAGCTGCCGCACGACCGGGAGCAGCGCGAACATCTGCTGCGCGGTTCCGGGTGCCTGGCGCCAGTCCTGTCCGGCGTACGTCACCTGGGAGATCTGCTGCCCGGCGCCGAAGCAGTCGTACACGGTGCAGCCCTGGTAGCCCTGTGACCTCAGACGATCGTGGATACCGCAGCGGAAGTCCGTCCGGAGATTGGTGCAGGGCTGCCCCGCGTCCTTGTCGGCCGCGAAATCGGCGGAGGCCGTGAAGGCGAGTGCGACACAACACAGTCCGAAGCAGTTCGCGCAGTCGGCCCGCAGTGCCAGGGCGCCTCGGCCGATGTCGGATTTCGCATGAACGCGCTGCTCGGACAAGGTGTGGGATCTCCTGATGCGGGTAAGAGACACCGCCGTCCGGTGCCCGGCGATCAACCTTAGTGCGAGGAAAGCCACTGCCGTTCTGGTGCTCACTGTCAGTGGCTGGCCGTAGTCTGGTCGCATGTACCGCTCACCCCCGCCGGTCGGTTCCGTGCGGCCCCTGACCGAGGCGAACGAGGCGATCCGCGCCCTCGTCGACTCGCGCGCGGACGATGCCTGGCCTGCGGACGAGTACGAGCTGCTGCTGCTTCAGTGGGCCGCGGCCGTACGCGGCGAGATCGCCGAAGCGGCCTAGCCGACCCGCCCGACGCTGCTCGAAGCCGCGCCCGGCGACTGGGCGGTGCCTGTTACGCCTGGGACTCGGCGGGCACACTGTCCGCGATCGCCGCGCTGCCCCACACTGGTGGCAGGGACTGCTCCCGGATCCCTCACGGGCGCGGGGCAGGCGGCAGGACGAGGAGGCGCAGCATGCGGATTCCGGCCGGCCGGTGGGACCGGCTGTCGTCGCCCTGGTGGCGCGGCGCCGCCGCGGTGGCGCTCGGAGCTCTGCCCGCGCTTGCCTTCCCCGCTCCCTCCCTCTGGTGGTTCGCGTACGTCGCCCTCGTGCCGTGGATGCTGTTGATCCGCTCCGCGCCGAACGGTCGGCGAGCGGCTCTGGACGGCTGGCTCGGCGCCACCGGGTTCATGATCGCCGTACATCACTGGCTGATGCCGAGCCTGCATGTGTTCATCGTCATCCTGGCGGCTCTGCTGGCGCTTCTGTGGCTGCCCTGGGGCTGGCTGGTGAGGTGGATGCTGGGCGGAGCCCCTTCGGTCCTTCGCGTGACGGCCGCGCTCGCCGTCATCCCCTCCGGCTGGCTGATGGCGGAACTCGTCAGGTCCTGGCAGGGACTGGGCGGCCCGTGGGGGCTGCTGGGTTCCAGCCAGTGGGAGGTCACCCCCGCGCTGCGGCTGGCCTCGGTCGGCGGTGTCTGGCTGGTGAGCCTGCTGGTGGTCGCGGTGAACACCTGCGTCGTCGTACTGGTGGCCGTGCGCCGGGCCCGTAGGCCCGTGGTGGCCGCGCTGGTGGCCTGCGCCGTCGCGGTGGGCGCCGTGTGGGCGTGGGCGCCGCGCCCCGAGCCGTCGGGCCGGGTGCGCGTGGCGGTCGTACAGCCGGGTGTCGTCAGCGGCCCGGAGCGGCGGTTCGACCTCAGCGAGGCCCTTACCCGCGACCTGGCGGGACGGGATCTCGACCTGGTGGTGTGGGGCGAGAGCAGCGTCGGCGCGGATCTGACCGAACGCCCGGACCTCGCGGCCAGGCTCGCCGCCCTCTCCCGGCAGGTGGACGCGGAAGTACTGGTGAATGTGGACGCCCGCCGCCCCGACCGGCCCGGCATCTTCAAGAGTTCCGTGCTGGTCGGCCCGGAGGGCGTCACCGGCCGGCGCTACGACAAGATGCGCCTGGTCCCCTTCGGCGAGTACGTCCCCGCGCGTTCCCTCCTCGGCTGGGCGACCGCGGTGGGCAAGGCCGCGAGCGAGGACCGCAGGCGCGGGACGAGCCCCGTGGTGATGACGCTGTCCGGCGGCGGCGCCACCGGCGGGCTGCGGGTCGGTCCGCTGGTGTGCTTCGAGTCCGCGTTCCCCGACATGAGCAGGGAGCTGACCCGGCGTGACGCGCAGGTGCTGGTCACCCAGTCGGCGACGTCGACGTTCCAGGAGAGCTGGGCGCCCGAGCAGCACGCCTCACTCGCGGCGCTGCGGGCCGCCGAGAACGGACGCCCGGTGGTGCACGCGACGCTGACCGGCGTCAGCGCGGTGTTCGGTCCGGGCGGCGAGCGCGTCGGCGCGCCGCTGGGGACGGACGAGAGCACTGCCGCCGTGTACGACATCCCGCTGGCCGAGGGCACGACGGCGTACGTCCGGGCGGGCGACTGGGCCGTCCACGGCGCGCTCGCCGTCCTGGTCCTGCTGGGCGCGGCGCAGGGCGTACGGACCCTCAGGCGGCCTGCTGCTCCTGCGCCGCCCGGACCACCCGCTCGCACAGCTCGTGCGTCAGCAGCGCGTCCTGGGCGCTGAGGAGCTCTCCGGCCCGTACGGCGTCGAGGAAGGTGTCGACGGACTGCTCGATGCCGCGCTGGCGGGCCACCGGCACCCAGTCGCCGCGACGGCGAATGGTCGGCTGCCCCTTGTGGTCGACGATCTCGGCGAGGTTGACGACCTGGCGCTTCGCGTCCTGTCCGGAGACTTCGAGGATCTCCTCGGTGGAGCCGTTCCTCCGGTTCATGGTGCCGATGGCGGTGAACCCGTCGCCGGAGAGCTGGAGGACGACGTGGTGTATCAGGCCCTCGACGACCCTGGCGCGTACGTCGATGTGGTCGACCGTGCCGGGAACCAGGAAGCGCAGGGTGTCGACGACGTGGATGAAGTCGTCGAGGACGAGGGTACGCGGATCCTCGGGCAGGCCGACGCGGTTCTTCTGCATGAGGATCAGGTCGCGCGGGTGCTCGGCGCACTGCGCGTAACCGGGGGCGAGACGGCGGTTGAAGCCGACGGCGAGGCTGACGCCACGCTCCTCGGCGAGCCGCACGAGCCGCTCGGACTCGGCGAGTTCGTACGCGAGCGGCTTGTCGACGTACGTCGGTACGCCTGCCTCCAGGAGCCGGGTCACGATCTGCGGGTGCACGGCGGTGGGCGCGTGCACGAAGGCGGCGTCCAGTCCCTGGTCGAGCAGCGCGTCGAGTCCGGTGTGGCACTGCGTGTCGGGGATGCGGTAGGTCGCGGCGATCCGCGCGAGGGTGGCGGGCGTGCGGGTCTGCAGGTGGAGGTCGATCCCCGGCCGGGTGGTCAGTACGGGCAGATAGGCCTTCTGAGCGATGTCTCCGAGCCCGATGACGCCGACCTTCACAGAGGGTCTCCCTAACGCTGTGCCTGATGAGCCTGTTGATCGCGGACCTGGCGGTCCCGTGCCCCGGCAGCATACGTGCGCTGCGGCGGCAGCCAGTCGGCGATGCCGTCGAAGGTGCGCAGGGCGAGACCGGGGCCGAAGCCGGCGAGGGTCATCACGGTGTCGCGCAGGGCGACGGCCGGGGCGCTGCGGACCGACATCAGGCGGGCGATCCTCGCGGACTTGCGGACGATGCCGGTGGTGCGCGGCAGCCGGTCCGCGGAGTACGACGCCAGGCCGGTCGCGACATCGCCCGCGTCCGGGAGGTGGTGGGCCAGCACGATGCCGTCCTCGATGGCCTGGTTGCCGCCCTGGCCCATGGTGGGTGCCATGGCGTGCGCGGCGTCACCGAGCAGCACGGTCCTGCCGCGGTGGAAGGCGGGCAGAGGCGTGATCAGGTGGTGGACGTCGTGCCGCAGGACCTGGTCGGGGGCGGCCGCGTCGATGATGCGCGGCACGGGGTCGTGCCAGTTCCCGAATCTGCGCAGGAGTTCGGCCTTCTCACCGTCGGCCGACCGGCCTCCGGCCGGGGCCACGGCAGCGGCGTACGCGTAGACCCGGCCGTCCTTCAGCGGCTGACTGCCCCACAGCGCGCCACGGCCCCAGCTCTCGTGGGGCTCGAAGGGGGCGACGGGGGCCGGTATGACCACGCGCCACGTGGTGATTCCGGCGTAGACGGGGCCGGGGTGGTCCGGGAAGAGGGCGCGGCGCATCGCGGAGTTGATGCCGTCGGCGCCGATGACGAGGTCGGCCTCGATGTCCCCGCCGGGCGTGGTGACCACGGCGGGGCGCCCGCCTGCCGCTCCGGGATCGGCCAGGGTCGCGGGCGATCCGGTGCGTACCGCGCCCTCGGGCAGCCGGGCGGCGATGCGGTCGACGAGGGTGGAGCGGTGGACCAGGACGAGGGGGCCGCCGAACCGCTCGGTGGCGGCGGAGCTGCTCGTACGGGCGAGCCGGCGGCCGCTGGGGGAACGCATGCCGCCGTCGCCCTGCCAGGCGGCCAGTTCACGGATCTCCTCGCCGAGGCCGATGACGTCGAGGGCGTGGTGCCCGTTGGGGGCGAGACCGATTCCGGCACCGACCGCTTCCACGGCCGCCGCGCGCTCCAGGACGGTGACGTGCCAGCCGCGCTGGTGGAGGGCGACCGCGGCGGTCAGTCCGCCGATGCCGCTTCCTACGACGACGGCGTGGGGACGGCCTTGGGGCTGCGGCTCGGGACGTGCGGCCATGACTCCTCCTCGGCAACTACACCTGTAGTGACTTCTTGAGCGTACTACAGGTGTAGTCGTCGCGGTAGATTGGGCCCATGACCGCACGCGCCGCCACGGGCCGCTCCCGCCCCGAGCTGATCACCGACGCCGCCCTGGCCCTGCTCGTGGAGCGCGGCATGCGCGGGCTCACCCACCGGGCCGTCGACGAACGCGCCGGGCTGCCCCAGGGCTCCACGTCCAACTACGCCCGGACGCGGCAGGCGCTGCTGGAGGCAACGGTGCGGCGGCTGGCCGAGCGCGATGCCCAGGTGCTCGCCCTCGACGAGATGCCCGCGCCGTCCGCCGGCCTCGACGGCGTCATCGGCGCCCTCGCAGTGGTCCTCCACCGCTATGTGACGCACCACCGTGAGCTGCTCGTGGCCCGCTACGAACTGGGCCTGGAGGCGACGCGCCGGCCCGAGTTGCGCGAGTTCTACGACGCTACGGGCCGCCACCGCTTCCGCGAGCCGCTCAACGCGCTGATGGCCTCGGCGGGTTCGCGGGAACCGGAGCGGCACGCACTGTCGCTGGTGGCCTGGTGTGAGGGGCTGATGTTCTCCTGCGCGGCCGGTTCGTACCACTCCGCGGTGCCCAGCGAGGAGGAACTGCGCAAAGGATTCGGCGAGTTGCTGCGCGGCATGCTCGGCCAGCGGGACGTCGGCGCATAAGGGTTGGCGGTGACGGGAGGGGGTGGGTGACGATGACCGTCATGACGATTCCTGAGCGCATCGATCCCTCGACCACCGCCGGTGAGCGGGAAATGCTGGAGAGCTGGCTGGAGTTCCACCGTGAGACGCTGGCGCTCAAGTGCGCGGGTCTGGACGAGGAGCAGCTACGGGAGCCGGCCGTGCCACCGTCGGACCTGTCACTGCTCGGACTCGTACGGCACATGACGGAGGTCGAACGGGGCTGGTTCCACAGGGTGCTGAGCGACGAGCACGCCCCGCCGCTCTACTTCAGCGACGAGAACCCCGACGGGGACATCCACGTCACCGGCCAGGACACCTGGGAGGAGGCGCACGCCGCCTGGCGGGCCGCGATCGACCGGGCGCGCGAGCTTGCCGCGCCGCACTCGCTCGACTACATCGGCGAGGGCAAGCACCGCAGCGGAAAGCCGTACAACCTCCGCTGGATCTACGTCCACATGATCGAGGAGTACGCCCGCCACAACGGCCACGCCGACCTGCTGCGCGAGCGCATCGACGGCACAACGGGCGACTAGGCCTCACTCGTTCCCGGCGCTCGGCCTCTGGGCTGTACGCGCCGGGGCGCTGGGCTCGCGCCGGATCACTCGTGTGGGCCAATCATCCCCCGCCGACCCCCCAGAACCACTGCGCGCCCCCCAGAGTTGCGCGGGTGCACCGAACAAGAACCACAGTGAAGATCCTCATGGGGGTGGCGGTTTCGGCCGTCTCCGCCACCGTCACCGGATGCGTGGCCGTGGAGCCGCGACCGGACACCGACCCCGTACCGTCGGCGGACGCCGCACCGCTCTCCCCGGGCCAGGACGTGAAGCCGCAGGTCGTGCAGGCGCCTGCCCGCGAGGCCCTGGACGCCGCGCTCCGGCCGTCAAAGAGAGCCGCGCCCCGGACCGAGCCGCGAGAGACCCCAGCGGTACGCCGAACCGCACCGCCCGCACCGCCGCGCCGCCCGGCCGAGGTCCCGGCCCCCGTACGGCCACGAGCCCCCGCCGTCCCCGTACCGCCCGAGGCCGCCGTACCGGTGCCGCGTGTCCTCCCGTCCCTGCCGGCTCCCCCCGCGGGTGCGGGAGGGGACGTCTGCGCGCTCGGCGAGGGGTACGGCGGCTGGCAGCATGACAGCACCCAGGCCCGCATCTGCCGCCAGACGTACGGGCCTTGACGCGGAGGTTGACGCGCGGGCGCGGGCGCTGACGCTCACCCACCGGCCCGCAGCCGCCGGTCAGCCCCCGTCCGCCAGCCTCCGCTCAAGCCGGTCGATGGCCGCCCGCACCCCGTCCCCGTACCCGTCGTCCCCCAGCGCGTCCGACGCCGCCCGCGCCCGCCCCAGGTGGGTGCGGGCGGCTTCCGGACGATGCAGCTTCAGGTAGTCGGCCGCGAGGTTGAGGTGGAGCGAGGGATAGAACCCGCGCACCGCGACCGAGGAGTCGTGCCGGGCCACCCGCTCGTCCGTCAGCCCGTCGGCGGCGGCCAGCGCCCGCAGGTCCCAGGCCAGTTCGTCTCCGGCGTCGTCCTGCGTGTCCGCCATGTAGTGCGCGAGCGTGCAGCGGTGGAAAGGATCACCGTCCTCGCCGATCTCCGCCCACAGCTCACCGAGGCGGTTGCGCGCCTCCTCGCGGTCGCCTGCGTGGAGAAGCATGATCGCCTGCCCGATCCGCGTCATCGTGACGTCGTCGGACGTCTCCTGCTGCCCCATCGCCGTGGTCTCCTGTCCGCCCGCACACCCAAGCCAATACCGACAGTCCTGACGCTAGACCCCGCCACTGACAATCGGGCTCAGGCTCGGGCCGCGCCCCGGTAGCGCTGCGCCAGCCCGGTGACCGTACGGGCCACTCCGCGCGCAGCCCCGGCAGGCCCAGCACTCGCGCGCGCGGTGAGGCGGAGGAGGGCCGGGCTGAGCGGGACGGGCGGCTGCACCGCGCGGCGCGGCGAGCCGGCCGTCCCGTACACCTTCCGCTACGACCTGGGCTGATCAGCCCAGGTTCGGCACGGTCCAGTCGATGGGCTCGTGGCCCTGCGCCGCGACCGCCTCGTTGATCTGCGTGAACGGCCTGGACCCGAAGAACTTCTTCGCCGAGAGCGGCGAGGGGTGCGCGCCCTTCACCACCACGTGCCGCTCCTCGTCGATCAGCGGAAGCTTCTTCTGCGCGTAGTTGCCCCAGAGCACGAAGACCGCCGGGTCGGGCCGCGAGGCCACGGCGCGGATCACCGCGTCCGTGAACGTCTCCCACCCCTTGCCCTTGTGGGAGTTCGCCTCGCCGGCCCGCACCGTCAGTACGGCGTTGAGCAGCAGCACGCCCTGCTCGGCCCACGGCATCAGATATCCGTTGTCCGGGATCGGGGTGCCCAGCTCCGCGTTCATCTCCTTGTAGATGTTCCGCAGGGACGGGGGCACCTTGACGCCCGGCCGCACCGAGAAACACAGCCCGTGGCCCTGTCCTTCGCCGTGGTACGGGTCCTGGCCGAGGATCAGGACCTTCACCCGGTCGTACGGTGTGGCCTCCAGGGCGGCGAAGACCTCTTCGCGCGGCGGGTAGACCGGCCCGTTCGCCCGCTCCTTCTCGACGAATTCGGTGAGCTGCTGGAAATAGGGCTTCCGCAGCTCGTCCCCGAGGACGCCGCGCCAGGACTCGGGCAGCATGTCGGTGTCGGTCACGTCAACAACCTCCGGTAAACGATCAGTTCTTCATCAAAGAACCTACCTGCGGCCACTGACAACGGACTCCTACCAACTGGTCTTCTTGTGCAGCTGCCACACCTGCATGATCGTCTGCGGGTCCAGCGCCCGTTCGGCGCCCGCGATCTCGTCGGAGGCGGCGACGTACAGCTTGCCCTGCCACAGCGGCAGCAGACGGACGTCCTCGAGCAGGATCTCCTGGGCGCGCCCGAACTGGTCCCCGACCGCGGCGCGGTCGCTCTCCTGCCGCGTCTTCGGCAGCAGGCTGGCCGTGATCTCCGGGGTGTTGTACGGCGTACCGACGGCGTTGTTCTCGCCGACGAACGGGGCGACGAAGTTGTCCGGGTCCGGGAAGTCCGGGGACCAGCCACGGCCGAAGACTGGGTACTCGCCCTTCTGGTAACCCTTGTAGAACGCGTTCCAGGGGCGGTGCTTCAGCGTGATCTTGAACAGTCCGGACGCGTCCAGCTGCCGCTTGAGCTCGGCGAACTCCAGCGCGGTGGCCGATCCGTACCGGTCGGAGGTGTACCAGAAGGTCAGCGGGACCGGCTCGGTGATGCCCGCCTCGGCGAGAATGTTCCGCGCCTTCGGCACGCTCGGCTCACCGTAGGTGTCGAAGAAGCTGGTCGCGTGGCCGGCGACACCGCTCGGAATCATCGAGTACAGCGGCTCGGCGGTGCCCTTGTAGACCTTGTCGACGAGGGCTCCCCGGTCGACCACCTGAGCGATGGCCCGGCGGACGGCGGGCTTGCGCGCGTTGGGGTCCTTGGGGTTGAACACCAGGTAGCGGATCTCGGCTCCGGTCGCCTCGACGACCTGGAGTTCCTTCTCCTTCGGCTGGCCTTCGAGGTCGATGACCTGCTCGGCGGTCAGACCGCGGAACGTCGCGTCGATCTCCTTGTTCTTCAGCGCCTCCACCATGACGGCGGAGTCCTGGTAGTAGTGGATCGTGACGGCATCGTTCTTGAGATCGGCGAACCCTTCGTACTTCTGGTTCTTCACCAGCTCGGCCGTCTTGTCCGGCTCGTACGACGCGAGGGTGTACGGACCCGATCCGGTCAGCTTGTTGTCCGTGCGGAGCTTGTCCTTCGGGTAGTCCGCGGGGCTCACCATCGACATGGCGGGCGTCGCCAGCACGAACGGGAAGGTGGCGTCCGGCTTGTTGAGGCGGAAGGTGATCTTCCGGTCGCCGCTCGTCTCCACCTTGTCGAGACTGGAGAGAAGCCCGGCCGGACCCCCCTTCTGCCCAATCGTGACAATCCGGTCGATCGAGTGCTTCGCCGCCTTCGCGTCCAGCGCCGTCCCGTCGGAGAAGGTGAGGCGCTCGCGGAGCGTGCAGGTGTAGACCCGGTTCGAGCTGTCCGAGAAGGAGCACTTCTCGGCGGCGTCGGGCTCAGGCGTGGTGCTCCCCGTGGGGTAGCTCACCAGCGTCTGGAAGACATTTCTGTACAGCTCCCAGGAACCGTCCCACGCGCCGGCCGGGTCGAGGGTGCTGGGCGTGCTCGTCGTACCGACAGCGAGCTTCTGCTCGGTGTCGGACTGATCACTGGACAGCATCCCGCACCCGGTCAGCAGGGATATGGACGCAAGGGCTGCAGCGGACTGCAGACATCTGGTCCGGTTGAACACGTGCACGCTCCTCGATCAGCCATGGGTCGGCAGACCATACCGCAGCGCCCTGCCGGGTCAACCGGCAGTCTCGACAGGGCGCTTGGGCGTAATCCACAGTAAAAGCGGGTAAAGCGACTCAGCCGACGCCGGCGTTCAGGAAGATACCGCCGTCGACGACCAATGTCTGCCCCGTGATCCAGTCCGACTGGTCCGAGGTGAGGAAGGCGGCCGCTCCCCCGATGTCCTCGGGAACGCCGAGCCGTCCCAGCGGGTACGCCGCGGCGGCCTCCGCCTCGCGGCCCTCGTAGAGCGCCTGGGCGAACTTCGTCTTCACCACGGCGGGCGCGATCGCGTTGACCCGTACACCCGGCGCGAACTCGTGCGCCAGCTGGAGGGTCAGGTTGACCATCGCCGCCTTGCTCATGCCGTACGCGCCGATGAAGGGCGAGGCGGAGATGCCGGCGACCGAGGCGATATTGACGATCGCCCCGCCGTTCTCCTTCTGCCACGCCTTCCAGGTCTGCTGCGCGAACCCGAGCGCGGAGATCACGTTGGTCTCGTACGTCTTGCGGGCGACGCCCAGGTCCAGCTCGGCGATCGGCCCGAAGACCGGGTTCGTGCCGGCGTTGTTGATCAGGAAGTCGACGCGGCCGAACGCCTCCATGGTGCGTTCGACGGCGATCGCCTGGTGCGCCTCGTCGTGGGCCTTGCCGGCGACGCCGATCACCCGGTCCGCGCCGAGCGCCGCCACGGCCTCCTTGAGCGCGTCCTCGTTGCGCCCCGTGATGCACACCCGGTCGCCGCGGGCGACGAGCGCCTCGGCGACGCCGTAACCGATTCCGCGGCTCGCGCCGGTGATGAGCGCGACCTTCCCGCTGTCCCGTACCTCTGCCTCAGCAGCCATGTCTCTCAGTCCCTCGTCAGTTGAGCGGGCCGCCGGCGACGTACATGACCTGCCCGGAGACAAAACCGGCGTCCTCGCCCGTGAAGAAGGCGATGACGTTGGCGATGTCGTCCGGCGTGCCGACGCGCTGCACCGGGATCTGGGTGGCGGCGGCGGCCTGGAACTCCTCGAAGCCCATGCCGACGCGGGCGGCGGTCTGCGCGGTCATCTCGGTGACGATGAAGCCGGGCGCGACGGCGTTGGCGGTGATGCCGAACTTGCCGAGCTCCTTGGCGAGGGTCTTGGTGAAGCCCTGCAGACCGGCCTTGACGGCGGAGTAGTTCGCCTGGCCGCGGTTGCCGAGCGCCGAGCTGCTGGAGAGGCTGACGATACGGCCGAACTTGGCGTCCACCATGTGCTTCTGGCACGCCTTGGCCATCAGGAACGCGCCCTTGAGGTGCACGTTCATCACGGTGTCCCAGTCGGACTCGCTCATCTTGAAGAGCAGGTTGTCGCGCAGGACCCCCGCGTTGTTCACCAGGATCGTCGGCGCACCGAGCTCCGCGACGACACGCGCCACGGCGGCCTCGACCTGGGCGCTGTCGGAGACGTCGCAGCCGACGGCGAGGGCGGTGCCACCCGCCGCGGTGATCTTCTCGACGGTGTCCTTGCACGCGGCCTCGTCGAGGTCGAGTACGGCGACGGCGCGACCCTCTGCCGCCAGCCGGACCGCGGTGGCGGCGCCAATGCCGCGCGCCGCCCCGGTCACGATCGCGACACGCTGCTCGGTGGTGGACATGCTGTTCTCCTCGCCCTTGGATGCGGCCGCCGAGTCACCGGGAGTGAGTTCCCGATCGCTGAGCAACCGCTTAGTAGCTTCAGCAGACGTGACGCTAGAAGCCATGGCACGCGGTGTCAACGGCCCACGGAACGACCCGGTGCGTCAGTAGCGCGGATCACCGCACCAGCAGGTCGAGCAGACGCTCGACCTCGGCCTCCGGATCAGCCGTCAGGCCGGTGTGCACGGGCCCCGGCTGTACGACGGTGCTGCGCGGCGCGATCAGCCAGCGAAAGCGCCGCCCCGCGTCGTCGCCCGCCGCCTGGCCCGCCGCCTCCCCCCCGCCGCACACGCCCTCGACGGCGCGCAGGGCGGCCCGTACACCCGCCACGTCGGCACCGGGGTCCAGCGCCCTCAGCTTCGCCTCGTCCAGGTGGGTCCTGGCGGCGACGAAGGACTTGGCGCGGCAGTAGACGAGCACGCCCGCGTTGAACATTTCGCCGCGCTCCACGCGCGGCACGACGCGCACCAGCGCGTATTCGAAGACGTCCCGCTCAGTGCTCACTTGCCGCCGTCCTTCGGTGCTCACTTGCCGCCGCCCTTCGCGTCCTGCCCGGTCGTGCGCGGCCGCGGCGTCAGGCGGTCCGCCAGCCAGCCGGGTGCCTGCGACGGCTTGTCCTTCGTCGGCGCGCTCAGCGTGATCCGCTCGTGGATCGTCGCGGCGCGCGGCAGCAGCGCGTCGACGTACGCACGGCGCAGCGCGTCGGTGCTCTCGAAGCCCGGCTCGTCGACCAGCCACTCGGCGGGGACCTGGGCGGCGACCTCGGTCAGCAGCTCCTCGGTGACCAGCGGCGCGAGCTCGGCCGCCGCGGCCGCGATGTCCGGGCCGAAGGGCGCGAGGACGTGGTCCGAGGCGTTGTACGGCTTCGCTGACGCGGTCGGCGCGGTCGGCCAGTTGTGGTGCCAGATCATGGTGGCGCCGTGGTCGATGAGCCACAGGTCGCCGTGCCAGACGAGCATGTTGGGGTTGCGCCAGGAGCGGTCGACGTTGTTGATCAGCGCGTCGAACCACACCACCCGGCCCGCCTCGGCCGGGTCCACCTCGTACGCGAGCGGGTCGAAGCCGAGTGATCCGGGGAGGTAGTCCATGCCGAGGTTCAGTCCGCCGCTCGCCTTGAGCAGTTCCTGGACCTCCTGGTCGGGCTCGCCCAGACCGATGACCGGATCGAGCTGGATGGTGACCAGTTGGGGAACGCGCAGACCGAGTCTGCGGGCCAGTTCTCCGCAGATGACTTCGGCGACCAGGGTCTTGCGGCCCTGCCCGGCGCCGGTGAATTTCATGACGTACGTACCGAGATCGTCGGCCTCGACGATCCCGGGAAGCGAACCGCCCTCACGCAACGGCGTGACATACCGGGTCGCTGTCACTTCTGTAAGCACTGTCCCAGGCCATCCATTCATTCACCCTTGCCACCAAAGGGACACACCCCTTCCCCTTCACCCCTCCGACTTCACAGCCTGAAGCCCTGGGGAGGATCTGGGGAGTTTCGGTCAGCGCCCCGCCCCCCGACAAGCGCCGAGGGGTACCGCCAGCGTAGGCGCCACGATCGTTTCGCCCCACCGAGATTCGCATCGGCCCGGAGGGGCGCCTGGCGCCTTGTCGAAAACGATTATCATCATGCTATCGTCGTTGCACGCTCAACCATTGACCCCACCTTCACCCGGAGTGCCCTGTGCGCGTCCCCGCCCGCCTGCTCCCCCTCCCCGCGGCCTTCGCTGCCTCCGCCCTGCTCACCGGCTGTTTCTCCGGCACCGGGTCGACCACGGACGCCGGGGCGGAGGGCAAGCGGGTCCGGATCGCGATGATGCAGCCCCCGCGTTCGGGGCTCTCCCCGCTCTCCGACGACGCGTTCAAACTCTCGCGCTGGTCCATGGCCGAGACGCTGGTGAGGCTGGACGCGGACGGCGACGCCGAGCCCGCGCTCGCCACCAAGTGGAAGCAGTCGGGCCGCGACTGGACCTTCACCGTCCGCGACGGCGTCACCTTCCACGACGGCACGGAGCTCACTCCCGAGGCCGTCGTACGCTCTCTCACCCAGGCCGCGAATGCCGCCCCCAAGCCGCGCATCCTCGACGGCGTGGAGATGACCGCGAAGGCCGAGAGCGACACCGTGGTCGTCACCACCGCCGAGCCGGATCCCCTGGTCCCGCAGCGGCTCAGCTCCCCGCAGCTGTCGATACTCGCGGCGAAGGCCTACGAGGGGAAGACGGTGAACCCGGTCGGCGCCGGCACCGGCCCCTTCGAACTGACGAAGGTCAACGGCACCGCGTCCGCCGCCCTCGACCGCTATGACGCGTACTGGGGCAAAAAGGCCAAGGCCCCCGGCATCGACGTGAAGTTCGTCCCCGACGGAACCGCCCGCGCCGCAGCCCTGCGCAGCGGCGAGGCCGACATCGTGGAGGCCGTCCCCGTGTCGCAGGCGGCGCTGCTCGACGAGAAGCTGATCACCGAAGTCCCGATGCCACGCACCAACACCCTCTACCTCAACACCGAGAAGGGCGCCTTCAAGGACGCCTCGCTGCGGGCGGCGGTGCGGGAGGCGATCGACGCCGAGTCGATCGTCAAGGGCGTGTACGAGGGACGCGCCGACGTCGCCGGGGGGCTGCTGGGGCCCGCGCTGCCGTGGGTCGCAGGCCTGCGGCCGACGGTCGAGCACGCCAAGGCCGGTGACCCGGACGGAAAGGCCATCACCATCGGCACCTTCACCGACCGCGCCGAGCTCCCCGAGGTCGCGGCGGCGCTGCAACAACAGCTCCAGAAGGCCGGATTCAAGGTCAAGCTGGACATCCGCGAGTACGCCAACATCGAGTCGGCGGCGCTTGCCGGCGAGTTCGACGCGTTCATCCTCTCCCGCGCCACCGTCCTGGACTCCGGCGACCCGGCCGCCTATCTCTACAGCGACTTCGCCTCCGACGGCTCCTTCAACATCTCCCAGCTCGCCGACCCCTCCGTGGACCAGGCGCTGAAGAAGGCGGGCGAGACCGCGAGCGGCGAGACGCGGCGCAAGGCGGTCGTCGCCGCCGAGGCCGCCGTACTGGCCACGGACGCGGCCGTGCCGATGCTGCACGAGCGGGTGATCCAGGGCGACGCCGCCGGGGTCGTCGGCGCGGCGCACGACCCGCGCGAGCGGGAGCTGGTCACCGCCGAGACGTACGTCAAGTGAGGGTCGGCACCCCATGAGAGTGCCCGTCGCCGGGGTGACGCGGGCCGTCTGTCTCTGCGCCGTCGTCGGCGCGGTGGGTCTGCTGCCGTGGCTGTCCGGCCGGGACCCCGCGCTGACCGTCCTGCGCGCCCGTTCCGCCGAGCAGGAGCCCACACGGCAGGCCCTGGACGCCATCCGCGGCGCCCTCGGGCTGGACGCCGGTCCGCTCGCGCTGCTGGGGAGTTGGCTGCGGGGCCTGTTGCGCGGCGACCTCGGAACCTCCTGGGTGTCGGGCCACGAGGTCCTGCCGTCCGTGGGCGCCGGGCTCCAGGTGTCGCTCGCGCTGATGGGCGCGGCGCTCGGCGTGACCGTGCTGCTGGCCGCCGTGCTCCTGGCGCCCGTACTGGCGTGCGGGCGCGGGGCAGCCGGTGCGGGCGCCGCGATGCTCGCCGCTGTACCGGAGTTCCTGCTGGCCACCGTCGCACTGCTGGTGTGCGGCGTGTGGCTGGGGTTGCTGCCGACGTCCGGCTGGGAGGGGCCGCGGAACATGGTGCTGCCGGCCCTCGCCCTCGGTATTCCGGCCGGCGGGCTGCTCGGCCGGCTGGTCGCGGACGCGCTGCCCGCCGCTCTCGACGAACGGTGGGCGGAGCTGTGGCGCGGCGCTGGGGTGGGCCGGGCGCGCATCGCGGCGGCCGGGCTCAAACGCGTACTGCCGCCGCTGGTGCCGCAGTTCGGGATGGTCGTCGTCGGGCTGACCGGCGGCGCGGTGGCGGTGGAGACGGTGTTCGCGGTGCCCGGCATCGGGCGTACGGCGCTGGGTGCGGCCAAGTCGCAGGATCTGCCGATGCTCCAAGGGGCGGTTCTCGCCCTGCTGCTGCTCGGCCTGGTCACCGGCGCGCTCGCCGCGCTCGTACGGCGCCGGCCGCTGGGGCCGGCGCTGCGGGACGCCGGGCTGTCGCTGCCGCCGCCCCGTCCGGTCCGGGTCCATCCGGCGGTGCCGCTGTCTCTGGCGGCCGTGCTGCTCACGGCCGTCGGCTGGGGGCTGCTGCGCGACCCGTACGCGGTGAACACGGTGGCGCGGCTGGCCGCGCCCTCCTGGGAGCATCCGCTCGGCACCGACGGACTCGGCCGGGACATGCTCGCGCGGCTCGGGTACGGTGCGGCGGCGACGGTCGGCACGGCGGCCGCGGTGTGCCTGCTCAGCCTGCTGGTGGGTCTGGCACTCGGTTTCCTGCCCGGCGTCGCGGCCGGTGCCGCGGACATCGCCAACGCCCTGCCCCCGGTCATCGTCGGCATCCTGGTCGCCGCGGTCTCCGGTCCCGGTGTCGGCGGTGCGGCGCTGACGGTCGCCCTGATCTCCTGGCCCCCGCTTGCCGCGCACGCGGCGGCGCTGGTGCAGGAGGTGCGGGCGTCGGCACACCTCACCGCCCAGCGGGGCATCGGCGCAACGCCCTTGTGGATACTGACCCGGCATGTGCTGCCGTCGGTGGCCGCGCCCGTGGGCCGGC
This sequence comes from Streptomyces flavidovirens DSM 40150, assembly GCF_000429085.1. Classification (GTDB taxonomy): domain Bacteria; phylum Actinomycetota; class Actinomycetes; order Streptomycetales; family Streptomycetaceae; genus Streptomyces; species Streptomyces flavidovirens. The sequence goes on from NZ_AUBE01000030.1 coordinate 50,230, forward strand.
ACGCGCTGCTGCGGCTGCCCGGCATCGCCCTCGCCATGGCTTCCCTGGGCTTCCTCGGCCTGGGCGCCCAGCCGCCCGCCCCCGAATGGGGCCTGCTGCTTGACGAGTCCCGCGCCTACGTCGAACGCGCCCCCTGGGCCGCCCTCTCCCCGGCCCTCGCGCTGACCCTGCTGGCGGCGCTCGCGGTATCGGCGGGGGCCGTGCGGGGGGCGGGGAACGCGACGCGGGGCAAAGCCCACGCGCACGGCAAGGAAGGAAGCTCCCATGGAGAAGACCCCCCACGAGAAGGGAGCCCCCGCAGGTGTCTGACGTAGTGCTCTCGGTTCGGGATCTGCGGATCGCCTTCGACGGGGTGGCGGCCGTGCGCGGCCTCTCCTTCGACGTGTACGAGCGCGAAGTGCTCGCCGTGGTCGGCGAGTCGGGCGCGGGCAAGTCGCTGACGGCACGCGCGCTGCTGGGGATGGTGCCGCGCGGTGCGACGACGAGCGGGCAGATCCGGCTGCGCGGCTCGGACGACCTGGCCGCGCTCCGGGGCCGCCGCATCGCCCTGGTCCCGCAGGACGCGCTGTCCGCCCTCTCCCCCGTACACGCCGTCGGTGACCAGCTCGCCGCTGCCGTACGTTCGGTGCAGCGGGTGTCGCGCCGGCAGGCACGCGCGCTGGCTGTCGCCGCGCTGGACCGGGTCGGCATCCCGGATGCCGGTCGCAGGGCGCGGGCCTATCCGCACGAGTTCTCCGGCGGCATGCGGCAGCGTGCGGTGATCGCGATGGCGATGGTCAACGAGCCCGATGTGGTGGTCGCCGACGAGCCGACCACCGCGCTGGACACGGAACGCCAGGAGCAGGTGCTGCGGGTGCTCGCCGAGCAGCGTGAGGCGGTCGGAGCGGCGCTCGTGCTGGTCACGCACGACATGGACGCAGTACGCGCTCACGCCGACCGGGCGCTCGTGCTCTACGCCGGGCGGCTGAGCGAACTCGGCCCGGCGCCGGACGTACTGGAGCGCCCGCGTGCCCCGTACACCGCGAGCCTGCTGGCCTCGCTCCCGCGGTATGCGCGGGGTCGCCGGCTGCTCGCGCTGCCCGGCAGTCCGCCCGCGCCGGGGGCACTGCCGGCGGGCTGTGCGTTCGCCGCGCGCTGCCCGCTGGCGGCCGGCCGCTGTCACACGGAGGAGCCGGAGCCGGCGGACGTGGACGGGCGGCTGGTCGCGTGCCACCGCACGGACGACGTCCCGCATCCGGCGACTGATCTGTTCGATTTCCAGGAGAAACAGCCCGCATGAGCCCGAGCCCGCTACTCGACGTGCGTGAACTCGTCGTGCGTTACGGCGACTTCACCGCAGTGGACCGCGTCTCGTTCACCCTGGACGCGGGCGAGACCCTCGCCCTGAACGGCCCCTCCGGCTGCGGCAAGTCCTCCATCGCGCTGGCCATTCCGCAGCTCCGCCGTCCGCACAGCGGGGAAGTTCTCTTCGAGGGAAGGGATTTGACCGAGCTGTCCGAGCGGGAGCTGCGGCCCCTGCGCCCGCGTATGCAGCTCGTCTTCCAGGATCCCTACGGCTCCCTCAGCCCTCGTCACCGCATCCGGGACGCGGTGGCGGAGCCGCTGAAGGTGCAGGGCCGCTGGAACTCCGCCGACGGTCCCCTCCGGGTGGCCGCGCTGCTCGAACGGGTGGGCCTCGACCCGTCGTACGGGGACCGGCTGCCGCACGAGCTGTCCGGCGGCCAGTGCCAGCGGGCCGGAATCGCTCGCGCGCTGGCCTCGGAACCGCGGCTGCTGATCCTCGACGAACCGGTTTCCGCGCTGGATCCGTCGGTGCGGGCGGGCGTGCTGAACCTGCTCGCCGACCTCCAGGACGACCTGGGGCTCGGCTATCTCTTCATCTGCCACGACCCGGCGGTCGTACGGCACTTCGCGCACCGGGTGCTCGAGATGCGGGACGGCCGCCTCAGCGCCCCTTGAGACACCCTCAATCAGCTCTGTTTACATTCGCCCGGAAGCGAAGAGGCTCTGGCAGACCACATTGACCTCATCGGATGCCCAATGGCCGGGGCCTGCCCACTTCCGAGGCCTTACCGGACACGGCGAGAACGGAGAGCAGGACGAGTGCGCAGGCCGGGCCGAGCACGGTCCAGGGCGCCAGCTCCATGTACGGCTGATTCTCCGACAGCAGGCGGCCCCACTCCGCGGTGGGCGGCTGCTCACCCAGACCGAGGAAGCCGAGGGAGGCCAGCACGAGGACCGTGGTGGGCAGGCGCAGGAGGGCGTTGTGCAGTACGGCGGGCAGTACGGCGGGCAGCAGGTGGCGGCGGAGCAGATGCGCCGGTCCGGCGCCGAGTGAGATGGACGCGAGCATGTGGCCGCCGGCCCGTTCCTGTTCGAGCAGGGCGGCGGCCTGGGCGGCGTAGGGGGTCCAGCCGACCAGGCACACCGCGCACGCGGCGCCCCAGGCCGACGGGCCGGTCACCGCGGTCGTCAGCAGTCCGGCGAGGACGGCCGGCAGCGTCGCCACCACTTCGGTAAGCCCCGCGCCCACCTGTGCCGCCATGCCGAGCAACAGCCCGGTGACAGCGCAGACCGCCGTCACCGCGAGGGCCACGCCCGCCGTGCGCAGCGCCCCGTGGCCCAACCGGGCCAGCAGATCACGGCCGAGTGAATCCGTACCCAACGGGTGTGCCGCCGAGGGCGGGAGCAACCGGCCCGCCGTTTCCACGTGCAGGGGGTCACGCAACAGACCGGCAATGACCAGGGTGAGCAGGGAGACCGCACAGAATCCGGCGACCCAGCGGGTGGAGCGCCCTCGCGGGAGGGCCGGCGCGTGCAGGGCGGGCAGGGCCCCGTCCCTCAGGGCAGGGCCGAGCAGAGCGCGACGCAGGGCCCGGAGGAGAAGACCGGCGGCGATGCCCAGCAGAACGAGGACCAGTGTCGCGGTCTGCAGCGGTGGCAGATCCTGGGCCACCGCCGCATCCAGAGCGAGTCGGCCGAGCCCTGGAATGTTGAAGATCTTCTCCACCGCGACGGCGCCGCCGACCAGGGCAACGACGGTCGGCAGTAGTTGCGGGAGCACTCCGGCCAGCGTGCGACGCAACGCGTGCCGGGCGATGTGGCCGGGGGCGAACCCGTAGGCATGCCAGGTGCGCGCCCACAGCTCGTGGAAGGCGGCGGGCAGCGACTGGTCGAGCAGACCGCCGATCATCGCCCCGGACGGCACACCGAGGGCGAGCGCAGGCAGCACCATCGACCACGGTCCCTCCCACCCGCTGGACGGGAACCAGCCCAGCCATACCCCGCATACGGTGGCGAGCAGTGAGGCGAGCAGGAACTTGGGCAACGCGGCGAGGACGGCGGCCCCGGTGGCCGCCCTTCCCCGGCGCAGGCGTCTGCGGGATCCGAGATACAGGGTGCGGGCACTGACCAGCGCGGCGACCACGATCGTGACCACGAGCGCGCCGAGCATCAGCGTGAAGGAGACAGCGAAGGCGGCCGTCACCTGGGGCAGGACCGCTTCGCCCGACACCCAGGAGGTGCCCGCGTCGCCTCGCGGCAGCCCGCCCAGCCACTGCGCGAGGTGCGTGAACGGCCCCTCGTCCAGGTGCAGTTACTCACGCACAGCGGCCAGTTGACCGGGGGTCGGATTTTGGTCGGCGGAGCGGGCCCGCAGGACCGTAAGCGCGGGGTCGTTCCCGGACAGCCAGGGCAGCAGGGCCACGGCCGTCAGCAGCGCTACCCCGGCGGCGAGGCGGCCGAGGCCCGCGCGCCACTGGGCCGGGCCGGCAGAGGCACCGGCCGACGTGACACTCATCAGCTGCTACTTCAGGCGGGTGTCGACGTCGACGAGGGAGCGCTCGCGAGGGTCGAGGAGCACGCCTTCGACCTCGGTGGAGATTCCCTGGACGACCTTCTCGTGGACCAGCGGTACGACGGCATCGGTGCGCAGGATCTCTGCCTCGGCCGACATGATCTTCTGCTGTCGCTTCGCCGTGTCGCCTTCCCCGGCGGCGGACTTGATGGCCCGGTCCACCTTGGAGTCCTTGAGACCGGCGATGTTGTACACGCCGGCGCTCGTGTAGTCGCTCGCCAGGTATGCGACCGCGTCGCCGGTGTCGAGGAGCGTCACTCTGGAGAAGACGAGGGCGTCGTACCTGCCGGCGAGGAGGTCGGCCTCCATCTGCGTGTACTCGCGTACGTCCTGCTTCACGGTGAACCCGGCCTCCTCAAGCTGTTGCTGCAGGACGGTGGCGGCTTCGGGCAGTTCGGCGCGGTTGGTGTAGGTGGCCAGGCGCAGGGCCTTCCCCCCGGTCTTCGACTTGACCTGTACGGCCGTCGCGGCCTTGGCGCGGGCGGTCACCTCGACGCGCTTGCCGGCGGCCCAGGAGACGGCGGGCCCGAACAGGCCGTGCGCGGGGTCGGCGTATCCGCCGAAGACCGAGTCGACGAGGGCGGAACCGTCCACAGCCTCGCGAGCGGCGGCCCGCAGCGCCTCGTCCCTGAAGATGCCCATTCCGGTGTTGAGAACCAGGCTGTCGGTCCGTACGGAGGGCACTTCGTGGCGCGTGTCCTTGGACAGGAGCTTCGCCTGGGCGGTGGGGATCCACTCGGCGATGTCGGCATCGCCGCCGCGCAGGGCGTTGGCGCGGGCGGTGCCGTCGGCTATCCAGGTGACGTCGATCCCGGAAGCCCGGGCCATGCCACCCCAGTAGGCGTCGTAGCGGTCGAGTGTGGCCTTGGTCTTTCCGGTGAGCTTCGTGATCTCGAAGGGACCGGTGCCGGTGCCGACGGGGCTGACGGTGCCGTCCTTGCCGTACGCCTTCGGGGAGAGGATTCCCAGCGCCGGGCTGGCGAGCCGAAGCGGCAGCACCGGGTCGGCCGTCGCGGTCGTGATGGTGACGGTGCCGGCGTCCTCCGCCTTCGCGGTCAGGGTCACGTCGCTGAGGACGCGGGGCTTGGGCTTTGCCGCGCCCGCGCGGTCGAGCGCGTTGATCACGTTCTCGGCGGTGACCCGGGTGCCGTCGTGGAAGGTGGCCTCGCGCAGTTCGAAGGTCCAGGTGGTGGCGTTCTTGTGCGTCCAGGACTTGGCCAACGCGGGCGCGGCGGCTCCGTCCTCGTCCAGCACCGTCAGGCCCTCGGCGATGGAGAGCTTGCTCAGCACGGTGGCGTCGTTGCTGTACGGGGAGAGCGCCTGCACCGGTGGGACCGCGAGAGCAACCCTCAGCCGCCCGTCCGACGCGCCTTCGGCACCCGCGCCCGAGCCGCCCGCCCCGGACACGAAGCAGCCGGCCAGCAGCGGGGTGAGAGCAAGCACCGCGAAGAGGCCACGGGAGGTCCTGTGCATGGGGTTCCTGTCGTACGGGAGGGACGGCCAGGTCCCTTGCGGCACCAACTGGGGCGAAGGGACGACGACAGCTTATAAGGCAAGCCTTTCTTTACTTCGCCGGGATAGGTGAAATCTCAACCAATGAGATCCAATTCACGATGAGCAGCTGGACATCAAGGGCTGACGCCGACGCAGTGACCTTGCCCTCGCGGATGGGGTGCTTGGTGGAGCCGGACGGCTCCGGCTGTGTCGGTCCGGCCGTATCCGACGCGCGGGTTAAGGGCGGTGACCAGGCCGATGGATTCCCGACGCTCACGCGCAGCGCCTCGGTGTTGCGGCCCCGGAGAACAGCAGGCGCAGGTCGTTGGAGCTCTGGGGTGCGCGCTGATGGTTTGGGCGGTCAGCAGGAAGAGTTGGTCTGAGTGAGCAGGCCCATCCGCCAGGGCAGGCGGACGTAGTCGCCCCCGGCTCTGGGGTCCATGCCCTGGTAGACGTACTGCAGTCGGCACGGATTGATGGTCAGGGTCTGGTCGTTGCCTGCGCGGACCATCTCGCCGTGGCTGATGTCCTCGGTCCAGGCGCCGCCGGGGAAGGTGACGTTGTTACGGCTGGCGAAGGGTTCGTTCTCCGTGGCGGCCAGGGGGTCCAGGTGCCGGTGAGGCTGGTGGAGGTGAAGGAGCGGAAGTAGCGCCGGCCCGAGGTGTTGCTGATGGCCTCCTGGACCAGCAGGTACTGGTTGCTGCCGGCGACCTTCTACACGTTGGTCGCTTCGAACAGGTTGTTCTTGGTGTCCGACATCGGATGTCGGCACCGGGTCGTAGGTGAGGCCCGCAGGTCACGACCGCGTGCAGGCCCCGGTGTACGCCGGGCCGGTACAGCCAGTCGCGGTCCAGCTCGCTCTGCATCAAGTGCCGTACGCCGACCAGGGGTTCACCGCCGAGCGCTGCCCGCAGGGCGGCCAGCGTATCGGACAGGCGGTTCGAGGTGAGGTCGGCCCAGCCGACGACGCGTGCCACCAGGTGGTCGGTCCTCGGGGCCAGGGCCAGCAATTCCGGCGGTCTCGTCCGTCTCGGGCAGGACCTGGACCAGGTCGTGCGGCGATGCCCGCCGCCAAGGTCTCCCCCCGCCAAGCCACCCAGGGTGAAGTCCCGCCGTACGGGAGCCATCTCGAGCGCGTCGAGCCAGCGGTGTGGGCGGCGGTGGGGGCCGGAGTCCGCCGCCGGGTGGGAGGCGGACACCGGCCGCCAGAGGTGATGGTGTGCGCCACCTAGTGCCCGCATCAGGCAAGGTTCGCCCTGCTGGCATGCCCACCCGGACCCGGGGGAAGTCCTTCCTGATACGTTCCTGCCGCCGTGCACTGCTGCGAACCAAGGAGGTGAGACCCATCAACACTCTGACAGGTCGGGCCTCCCTCCCCTGCATGGCCTAGGGAGTGCCCGCAGAGGCATCCCGAAAGGCTTGAAAACGCTATGCGCTTCATATCTGAGACGGCGTCCGACGGCGTCCGCGAACAGCTCTTTACCCTCAGTGAGATTCCCGGCGTGCTGTGGACGCCGGAAGGTACCGTCGACGCTCGTCCACTCATCTTGATGGGACACGGCGGCGGTCAGCACAAGAAGGCCCCCGGCATCCTGGCCCGTGCACGCCGCTTCGTGACAGAGCTCGGTTACGCGGTCGTGGCGGTCGACGTGCCCGCCCATGGCGACCGGCCGAAGGTCGAGGAATACGACCGGATCGCGACCGAGAACCAGGCTCGCATCGAGGCCGGTGACGAGCTGGCTCCGCTGATCGCCGGTTTTCAGGCGCTCGTGGCCCGCCAGACCGTGCCGGAATGGCAGGCGACCCTGGACGCGGTCCAGCAGCTCGACTACGTCGGCGATGGTCCGGTGGGCTACTGGGGAGTCTCGTTGGGGTGCGGACTCGGCGTTCCGTTCGTCGCTGCCGAACCCCAAATCCGCGCGGCGGTACTGGGCTTGGGCGGGGCACTGGCCTCGGCCGAGGCTGCCGCGGCGATCACCGTCCCGGTGGAGTTCTTGGTGCAGTGGGACGACGAGCGGGTGCCGCGAGTGCAGAGCATGGCGCTGTTCGACGCCTTGGCCTCGACCGAGAAGACGCTGCATGCCAACCCTGGCAAGCACGGGGAGATCCCGGCATTCGAGCTGGACAGCACGCTGAGGTTCTTCTCCCGGCACCTCGGCTAATACCCGCCGCCCGTGGTCCGTGGCGCGCCGATCAAGTTCCGTTTCTGTTCGGCGCGTTCACGGAAACTGGTCGGCGTGGCCGACAGAGTCCAGGTTCGACAGATCGACGATTACGAAGGGCAGCGCCTGCTGCGGATCATCCGCAGGGGCACCAGGTCAGTGGTGACCTGGCGGCGAGCCCAGATGGTGCTGCTGTCCGCGCAAGGCATGCCGGCGGCGAAGATCGCCGAGGTGACGTTCACCAGCGATGACCGGGTCCGGGACGTGATCCACAACTTCAACGCCGACGGCTTCGACTCCCTGTATCCGGAGTGCAAAGGCGGTCAGCCCAAGACCTTCACCTTGCCCGAGCGGCGCGAGATCCTGCGCATCCTGCTCCGCGAGGAAGGTGTCTCCTTTCAACGCCTGAAGACTTGGAAGACCTCCCGCGACCCCGAGTACGCGGCCAAGAAGGCCCGCGTTGAGCACCTCTACGCCATCGCCGACGGCGAGGTCATACCCGAGGACGGCGATCCTGAAGTCGTCCTCTGCATGGACGAGTTCGGCCCGCTGAATCCGACGCCCCACCCGGGCCGGCAGTGGGCCGAACGCGGCGGCAAGCACAAGGACTCCGACCCCGAACCACGCCGCAGACGGCGGGCGACCTACAACCGCTATGGCGGAGTACGCCACTTGTTCGCCGCCCTGGACCTCGTCAAGGGCAAGCTCTACAGCCACATCAAGCCGATCAAGAAGCGCACCCAGTTCCTGGAGTTCTGCCGCTACCTGCGCAGCCTCTACCCACCCGACATCCGTCTCGCAATTGTCTGTGACAACGTCTCCCCGCACCTGACGACGAAGCGGTGCCAGCGGGTCGGCGACTGGGCGACGGCCAACAACGTCGAGATCGCCTACACCCCGACCAACAGCTCCTGACTCAACCGGATCGAGGCCCAGTTCACCGCCCTGCGCTACTTCACCCTCGACGGCACCGACCACGCCGACCACAAGGAACAGGGCAGCATGATCCGCCGCTACATCATCTGGCGAAACCGCCACGCCGATGACCAGCGCCTACGCGCCGTCGTCGGCAGGGCAAACGTTGCCTGATGCGGGACTAGTTTCAGGGCACCATGGTGGGCAGCGCCCGCCCGTCACTTCCCCGCTGTCGTCCCGAGGGGGAGGGGTTCGCCGGAGCGCAGGTGTTCCCTCAGCCACTGCTCGGTGTTGCTCACGTGCAGCAGTGCGGCGGCCTGGCTGAGGGCGGCGTCACGGGTGGACAGCGCGTTGAAGATCACCTCGTGCTCGGCGAGAGTGCGGCCCGCGGCCTTGTCGTCGACCAGGCCGCGCCAGATGCGGGCGCGGAGAGTGCGGCCGGAGATGCCTTCGAGGAGGGTGAGGAGGGTCTCGTTGCCCGTGGCCGAGATGACGGCGTGGTGGAAGGCGGCGTCGTGGGCGTTGAGCTGTTGGACGTCGTCGCGGGACTCGCGCATGGCGTCCAGGTGCCGCTTCACTCCGGCCAGTTGGGCGTCGGAGATCCGGACGGCGGCAAGGGCCGTGGCGATCGGTTCGAGGAGCCGCCGTACCTCCATGAGGTCCTGCAGGGCGACCGAGTCGCCCTGCAGGAGTTCCACCGCGCCGCCGAGCCCCTCCAGCAGCAGGCTCGGCTGGAGGCTGGTCACGTACGTGCCGTCGCCCCGCCGGACCTCCAGGACCCGCGCGACGGCCAGCGCCTTGACCGCTTCGCGGGCGAGGTTGCGGGACAGTCCCAGCTGGGCGGCCAGGTCCGGCTCCGGTGGGAGCTTGGAGCCCGGCGGCAGGGCACCGGTCCGGATCAGCTCACGGATCTGCTCGATGGCCTTGTCCGTCAGAGACACCGCTCGTCCCTCCCCCCACCGTGCCCCGTGAGCACGTCCGACCTGATCAGCCCCTGAGTGCGGAGATCGTCCCAGAGGCCGTCCGGGACTTGCTGATCATGCAGTTCCACGTTTCGTCCGACCTGTTCCGCAGCCCGCGTGCCGAGGGTGACGTTGATGATACGGGGATGCGTGTGCGGGAAGGCGATCGCGGCGGCGGGCAGAGTCGTCTTGTGCGCCGCGCAGGGGCGCATGCGACCCCCTTCCCTCAGGCTCCGATGTAGTCCGCCAGGTGTGCGCCCGTGAGGGTGGAGCGGGCGGCGACGAGGTCGGCGGGGGTGCCTTCGAAGACGACCTGGCCGCCGTCGTGGCCGGCGCCGGGGCCTAGGTCGATGATCCAGTCGGCGTGGGCCATGACCGCTTGGTGGTGCTCGATGACGATGACCGACTTGCCGGAGTCGACGAGCCGGTCGAGCAGGCTGAGGAGCTGTTCGACGTCGGCGAGGTGCAGGCCGGTGGTCGGCTCGTCGAGGACGTAGACGCCGCCCTTCTCTCCCATGTGGGTTGCCAGTTTCAGCCGCTGTCGCTCGCCGCCGGAGAGGGTGGTGAGCGGCTGGCCGAGGCTGAGGTAGCCGAGGCCGACGTCCGTGAGGCGTTCCAGGATTTTGTGTGCGGCCGGGATGCGGGACTCGCCGGAGTTGAAGAACTCCGCGGCCTCGGTGACCGGCATCGCGAGGACCTCGCTGATGTCGCGGCCGCCGAGGTGGTAGTCGAGTACCGACGCCTGGAATCGCTTGCCTTCGCAGTCCTCGCAGGGGCTGGAGACGCCGGCCATCACGGCGAGGTCGGTGAAGATGACGCCGGCGCCGTTGCAAGTGGGGCAGGCGCCCTTGGAGTTGGCGCTGAACAGGCTTCACGCCGTTGACCTTGGCGAAGGCCTTGCGGATCGGGTCGAGGAGCCCTGTGTACGTGGCCGGGTTGCTGCGCCGGGAGCCGCGGATGGGGCTCTGGTCGATTGAGGTGACGTCCTCGCCGGCCGGGATGGAGGCGTGGACGAGGGAGCTCTTTCCGGAGCCGGCGACGCCGGTGATGACGGTGAGCACTCCGAGCGGGATGTCTACGTCGACGTTGCGGAGGTTGTGCGAGGTGGCGCCGCGGATCTCCAGCGCGCCGGTGGGCTTGCGCACGCTGTCCTTGAGGGCCGCCCGGTCGTCGAAGTGGCGGCCGGTGACCGTACCGGAGGCGCGCAGTCCTTCGAGGGTTCCCTCGAAGCAGATGGTGCCACCCGCCGTGCCGGCCCCGGGGCCGAGGTCGACGACGTGGTCGGCGATGGCGATGGCCTCCGGCTTGTGCTCGACGACCAGCACGGTGTTGCCCTTGTCGCGCAGGCGCAGCAGCAGGCTGTTCATGCGCTGGATGTCGTGGGGGTGCAAGCCGGTGGTGGGCTCGTCGAAGACGTACGTGATGTCGGTGAGTGCGGAGCCGAGGTGGCGGATCATCTTGACCCGCTGGGCCTCGCCGCCGGACAGCGTGCCCGAGGGCCTCTCCAGCGAGAGGTAGCCGAGTCCGATCTCCACGAACGAGTCCAGGGTCTGCTGCAGCACGGTGAGCAGCGGCTTCACCGAGGGCTCGTCCAGGTCGCGCACCCACCGTGCGAGGTCGCGGATCTCCATGGCGCAGGCGTCGGCGATGCTGATCTGCTTGATCTTCGAGGTGCGGGCTCCTTCGCTGAGCCGGGTTCCGTCGCAATCGGGGCAGGTGGTGAAGGTGACCGCCCGGTCCACGAAGTCCCGGATGTGCGGCTGCATCGACGCCCGGTCCTTGGACAGGATCGACTTCTGGATCTTGGGGATCAGCCCTTCGTAGGTGAGGGTGGCGTCGCCGGCCTTGACCTTTGTCGCCTCCCGGTAGAGGAAGTCCTGCATCTCCGTCTCGGTGTACTTGGCGATCGGCTTGTTGGGGTCGAGGAAGCCGGACTCGGCGTACGTGCGCAGGATCCACCAGTTGTCGGACTTCCAGCCGGGAATGGTGAACGCGCCCTCGGCGATCGACTTGGAGTCGTCGTAGAGCTGGGTGAGATCGATGTCGGAGACGGAGCCACGGCCCTCGCACCGGGGGCACATTCCGCCGGCGCGGCTGAAGTCGGCCTTGACTGCCTTCTTGTCGCTGCCCTCGACGGTGATCGAGGCGCTCCCCGTGAGCGAGGCGGTGTTGAACGAGTACGCGCTCGGCGGCCCGATGTGCGGGGTGCCGAGGCGGCTGAAGAGGATGCGGAGCATGGCGTTGGCGTCGGTGGCGGTGCCGACCGTGGAGCGGGGGTCGGAGCCCATCCGCTGCTGGTCGACGATGATCGCTGTCGTCAGCCCGTCGAGGACGTCGACGTCGGGTCGCGCCTGGGTGGGCATGAAGCCCTGCACGAACGTGCTGTAGGTCTCGTTGATCAGCCGCTGGGACTCCGCGGCGATCGTGCCGAAGACCAGCGAGCTCTTGCCCGAGCCGGAGACGCCGGTGAAGACCGTCAGCCGGCGCTTCGGGATCTCGATGCTGACGTCCTTGAGGTTGTTCTCGCGCGCGCCGTGCACGCGGATCAGGTCGTGGCTGTCGGCAGCGTGCGGCGCAGAGGCCTGCGACTTGGGGGTGTGCGTGTGCTGAGCCATATGCGTGTGCTGAGCCATACTCGTCGTTCTCCAAGACTGTTGTGCGGCCGAATCGGCTGTGCGGACCCGTGGCCGTCAGTGGTTTCGCGGAGCCGCTGTCGCCCGGTAGCCCGGCGCCGATCGCGCCGGGTCGGCCCCGGCCTCCGATCCGGTGGACCGGATCGGAGGCCGGGGCCGGTTTCGTCAGCGGCTCAGGTCCCGGAACCGTTTCACCGCCAGCGGGAAGAACACCACGATCAGGGCCACCGGCCAGGCCACCGCGAGCAGTTCCGCGTGGGTCGCGGCCCACGAGTCGCCACCCGCGCCCGGGTTGCCGAACAGGCCCCGTACCGCGGTGGCCGTCGCCGACATCGGGTTCCACTCCACGATCGCGCCCAGCCACGAGGGCATGGATGCGGGCGAGGCGATGGCGTTGGAGAGGAAGGCGACCGGCCAGACCAGGATCTGCACGGCCTGCACCAGTTCGGGCCTGCCCGCGACCATCGCCAGGTGGATGCCGATCCACAGCATCGCGAACCGCAGCAGCAACAGCAGTCCCACGGCGCCCAGGAAGGAGGTGAAGCCCTCGTGCCAGCGCCAGCCGATCGCGTAGCCGACCGCGATCATGACGGTCAGGCCGACCACCGACTGCAGCATGTCGGCGACGCTCCGGCCGACCAGGACCGCACCGGAGTTCATCGGCATCGAGCGGAACCGGTCGATGACCCCCTTGCCCAGGTCCTGGGTGACCGAGAGCATCGTCGCCTCAAGGCCGAAGGCCATGGTCATGGTGAGCATGCCGGGCACCAGGTAGGCCTTGAAGTCGCCCTCGATGCCCTGTCCGCCGCCGATCAGGTAGCTGAACATCAGCAGCATCATCACCGGGAAGACCAGCCCGACGACCACCTGCACGGGCTGGCGCGCCCAGTGCGCCAGCTCACGCCGGGTCATCGTCCAGGAGTCGGCCGCCGCCCAGCCCAGCTTCGAGCCCGTGCCGTGTGCCGTGCTCACCTCGTGCGTCGTGCTCACACTGGTCGCACTCATGCGGCGTCCTCCTTCGTCAGGTGCATGAAAACCTCGTCGAGCGTCGGCCGGCGTACCGCGATGTCCTCCGCCTCGATACCGGCCGCCTCCAGCGCTCGTACGGTCTCGGTCAGTGCGGCCATCCGGTCGCTGATCGAGGCACTGACCATCCGCCGGTCCTCGTCCATCCTCACCTCACCGGGCAGGAGCGAGGCGGCGCGGGCCAGCTGGCCGGTGTCGTGCAGGACGACATCGATGCGGTCGCCGCCCGTCTTGGTCTTCAGCTCGTCCGCCGTGCCCTCGGCGATGACCTTCCCGTGGTTGATCACCGCGATCTGGTCGGCCAGCTGATCTGCCTCCTCCAGGTACTGCGTGGTCAGCAGCACGGTCGTGCCGCCGCCGACCAGGGAACGCACCGCGCTCCACACCTCCGTGCGGCCGCGGGGGTCGAGCCCGGTCGTGGGCTCGTCCAGGAAGAGCACCTGCGGCCGGGAAATGAGGGACGCCGCCAGGTCGAGGCGCCGCCGCATACCGCCGCTGTACTGCTTGATCGCCTTCTTACCGGTGTCCGCGAGCCCGAACCGGGCCAGGAGCTCATCAGCCCTGGCGCCGGCGCGGCGCGCGCCGAGATGGTAGAGGCGGCCGAACATCTCCAGGTTCTGGCGACCGCTGAGCTCCTCGTCGACAGCTGCATTCTGGCCGAGCAGCCCGATCCGCGAGCGCACCTCGTCGGCCCTGGTCCTCACGTCGATGCCCGCCACCTCCACACGCCCCTCCTCGGGACGCAGCAGCGTGGACATGATGCGTACGGCCGTGGTCTTGCCGGCACCGTTCGGGCCGAGAATCCCCTGGACGGTCCCGGCCCGGACGGTTAGATCGAGGCCGTCGAGGGCCTGCTTGTCCCCGTACTTCTTGCGCAGACCTTCGACGACGATCGCCAGATCGTGGTCAGTCAAAACACCCTCCTTCAGTCAGTGATCAAACTCGACTAGAGACGCAAAGTACGACACCTCGACCGTCTAGTCAAACTTGACTACATGGCGAACCTACAGGGCGTCCTACAGCTAGTCAAACTTATATAGAGGTAATCTAGTCAAGATTGCCTAGGAGGGAGACGCCCATGTCAGCGATCCGGCTACTGGTCCTCGGCGCGGTCCGCCAGCACGGACGGGCGCACGGCTACCAGGTACGCAACGACCTGGAGTACTGGGGCGCCCACGAGTGGTCCAACGCCAAGCCGGGCTCGATCTACCACGCGCTCAAGCAGATGGCGAAGCAAGGACTCCTCATCGCGCACGAGGTCGCGCCGAGCACTGTCGGTGGCCCGCCCCGCGTCGAATACGAGATCAACGACAAGGGAACCGAGGAGTACTTCACACTGCTGCGCGAGGCCCTGAGCTCGCACGAGCAGAAGGCCGACGTCCTCTCGGCCGGCCTCGGCTTCATCGTCGATCTGCCCCGCGACGAGGCCGTCGCCCTCCTCAAGCAGCGGATCACGGGGCTCGAGCAGTGGCGGTCCACGGTCACCGAGTACTACACGCCTGAGGACGGGCCCGAGCAGCTCGGTCACATCGGCGAGATCATGAACCTGTGGGTGCACTCGGCCGACGGCGGCGCGGAATGGACGCGCGGCCTGATCGAGCGGATCGAAGGCGGCGCGTACACCTTCGCAGGGGAGGGCGAACCCTTCGTGGGCGTGCTCGCGGACGATGAGCCAAACCCGTACGCGACGGGGCCACACCCGGAGGACAACCGCTAGCGACACCTCCTGGCGGCGGCTCCGGGGCCGGTGTCGCCGCTCAGCATTGGCGGGCGCGATCGGGCGGATGCCCGGTTAACGCCGTAAATCATCAATGCTCGCCGCCAGATGGCTCGAACTAGAGCGTGCCTCTTTGATGGGCTGATCAGTTGATCAGCTATGTCTGTCCGGTTAGTGATCACTGATGCGATGTGGGACCGGATCGAGCCGCTGATGCCAGCAGATCCGGTGCGCGGACGACCGCGAGCCGACCACCGCCGGACCTTGGAAGCCATCGCGTGGAAGTACCGCACCTGCTCGCCTTGGCGTGACCTGCCAAATGAGCTTGGCCCCTTTCAGACCGCGCACAAACGCCTGATCAGGTGGGCCACGGATGGCACATGGGAACGGATCCTCGCGGCGCTCCTTGCAGCGGCGGACACCGATGCCGACCTGGGCTGGACAGTTTCGGTGGACTCCACCGCATGCCGGGCTCACCAGCATTCAGCCGGAGCCAGAAAAAGGGGGCACCTGGAAGGCCCGAGCCTGAGGACCACTCGCTCGGACGCTCCCGCGGTGGCCTGAGCACGAAGGTCCACCTGGCCAGCGACAGCCGGGCACGGCCTCTGTCAATCCACGTCACTGCCGGTCAGGCCGGTGATGCACCGGCCTTCGAGGCGGTCATGGCCGGTATCCGGGTCCCTCGGAGCGGACACGGAAGGCCAAGAACCCGCCCTGCGGTCGTGCTCGCGGATCGCGCCTACTCTTCCCGTGCGATTCGTGGACACCTTCGTCGACGCGGCATCCGTGCGGTCATCTCGCAGCCCGCCGACCAGATCGGCCATCGTCTGCGGCGAAGCCGCGCCGGAGGCCGCCCGCCCGGTTTCGACGTCGAGACATACAAGGAGCGCAACGCCGTCGAGAGGTGCATCGCCCGACGTAAGCAATGGCGCGGCCTCGCCATGCGCACGGACAAGCGGGGTATCGCGTCCAGCAAGGGCATCAGCTGCGTGACATCGTGACGGTTTCCGCTGGTCAGTGACACAGCCAGCGGGGTCCCGTGCCGGTCGACGATCAGGTGGTGCTTGCTGCCGGGCCGGGCCCGGTCGACCGGCGAAGGTCCGGTGTGAGCCCCCCTAATCCAGGGTGTAAGCAGTTGACCCGGGCCCATGCAGCGAGCCGGAGCGACTGCCCGCACAGGACAGCGAATGCCTGGATCCCCCCTGGCCGTCAAGGCCTCCTCAAAGAGCGGCATCGCTGTCCGTTGCGGGGCTCGCGGTGATGACGCAGGCGCCGGGCTGATGCCTCCGTTTCTCCAGGCCCGTGAGGCCTCTGTCAAGAGCGGCGCAGCCCGGCGCCTCCGTGGTCACCGCGAAACTCCCGGGGACTGCTCGGACGTTGATCGTTACGGCGCGAGCCCGCTCCAGGGTCGACCTCTTGTTCATCCGCGAGCCCGCGAGCTCTGCAGAAAGATCGAGCCCTGGAGTGCGCTGGTGTCGCGAACGGCTACTGAGATGGCGGACCAACGAGTCCTTGGATGAGGGCGCCGCGTGACCCGCATGTGCTCGTGACCTGCATAAACGGACTGATCTGGGAGGACAGTTTGACCGTGTTCTGCGGTATCGACTGGGCAGAGCGCCACCACGACGTCGCCCTCGTCGACGAAGCCGGCACTCTGCTCGCCAAAGCCCGTATCACCGACGACGCGGCCGGCTACCACAAGCTCCTGGCACTCCTGGCCGAGCACAGTGACAGCCCAGAAGATCCGATACCGGTGGCCATCGAGACCAGCCACGGCCTCCTGGTCGCGAGCCTGCGCACCGGCAGTCGTCAGGTCTTCGCGATCAATCCGCTGGCCGCCGCCCGCTACCGCGACCGCCACGGCGTCAGCCGCAAGAAGTCCGACCCGGGCGACGCCCTGGTCCTGGCGAACATCCTGCGCACCGACATGCACGCCCGCCGATCCCTGCCAGCCGACTCCGAACTCGCCCAAGCGATTACGGTCCTGGCCCGAGCCCAGCAGGACGCCGTCTGGGCCCGGCAGCAGGTCGCCAACCAGGTCCGCTCGCTCCTACGTGAGTACTACCCCGCTGCCCTGCTGGCCTTTCAGGGGAAGCAAGGCGGTCTGACCAGGTCTGATGCCCGTGTCATCCTCACTCTGGCCCCGACCCCGGCCAAGGCCGCAAAGCTCACCCTCACCCAGTTGCGGGCCGCCCTCAAACGCAGTGGCCGCCTCCGCGGCTGCGATGCGGAAGCCGAGCGGCTGCGGACTGTCTTCCGCGCCGAGTACGCCCACCAGCTCCCCAGCGTCGAGGATGCCTTCGGCCATCAGCTCTTGGCCGTGCTCAAGCAGCTGGACGCCACCTGCGAGGCCGCGGACGATCTCGCGGAGGCGGCTACAGCAGCCTTTCACCAGCACGCCGACAGCGAGATCCTGCTCAGCTTCCCGGGCCTGGGGCCCATGCTCGGCGCCCGCGTGCTCGCAGAGCTGGGCGACGACCGGGCACGGTTCGCCGACGCCCGGGCGCTGAAGTCGTACGCCGGATCCGCGCCCATCACCCGGGCCTCCGGCAAGAAGCGGTTCGTCGGCCGACGCTTCGTCAAGAACAACCGCCTCATCAACGCCGGCTTCCTCTGGGCCTTCGCCGCCCTCACCGCCTCACCGGGAGCGAACGCGCACTACCGACGCCGACGCGACCACGGAGACTGGCATGCTGCCGCACAACGGCACTTGCTGAACCGCTTCCTCGGCCAGCTCCACTACTGCCTCAAGACCCGGCAGCATTTTGACGAACAGCAGGCTTTTGCACCGCTCCTGTCACCCCGGACCGCGCAGGCGGCTTGACTTCTTAGCCCCCTGAGATGTCTTTGAGCGCCCGGACATGCGAGCCGTCGATCGCGGCGTCGTCCATGTCCAGTAGGCCGGCGGACCGTAGCTCGGTCAGCAGCACTTCGTGCAGTCGCGGCCAGACTCCGGCCTCGGTCCAGTCCCGCAGACGCCGCCAGGCCGTCACACCACTGCAGCCGACCTGTTCCGCCGGAACATCCCGCCAGCTCACGCCCTTGCAGAGCACGTAGATGATGCCCCTCAGCGCAGCACGGTCATCCGCCGGCAAACGCCCGGGATACCGACGCCGCCGAGGCGGACGAGCAGGTAACAGCGGGGCCACACGTTCCCACAGGTCATCAGGCACAAGATCAGCGGACGCACGACAGATCCTGCCGACACAACAGCCAACTGCCAAGTCCCACAACGGACCTCATTCTGAAACGATCAGTAAGAGGTCGTTTTCATCTTGAGCGTCATCTCTTAGGGCGGTTTGCGCTTCTCGATGAGGTGTTGCTGGTGGGGCTGTAGTTGTGGTTATGCGTG
>NZ_AUBE01000031.1 GCF_000429085.1 Streptomyces flavidovirens DSM 40150
TTCCTCGCCGCCATGGCTGCCGCCAGCATCACTGAAAGGGGGGCCGCAGAAACGGATCTTTCCTCGTCCCGCTCAGCCTGGCGGAGATCCGCAAGCTCATGGCAGCTTGCCGCCCTGGAACAGGTCACCGTCAGCGCACACAGCACGCCCTGAGATGGTCCCGCTTCCGGCGCAGCCACCAGGCCACCGCCGAACGCTGTCACTACCAACGCCGCACCCCGCATCACGAACTCCGGCAACATGGCGGACAGTCAGCTCGCTACACTCGAAAACAAGCCTTTGACCAGCGGCAATAGCAAAGTGCAACTGGAGTACTAGACCTGATGCGCGAGGCGCGCTTCACCACCATGTTCGCCGGCATTGAGACCCCGGACGCAGATGCGCTGCGTGCCATGAACAAGCGGCAGAACCTGCGCTCGCCACTACTCGAAGCCGTAGCCACCTCAATGCCCACGGCATCGAAGTAGTCGGCGGCATCATCATCGGCCTCGACACAGACACCGAGGCGAGCTACGGCCGTCTGACCGGCTTCATCGACGCCAGCGGCATCCCGCTGCTCACCATCAACCTGCTCCACGCACTTCCCCACACACCCCTGTGGCGACGCCTGCAGTCCGAAGACCGAGTTCTTGACGACCCAGGAGAACGGGAGTCGAACGTCGAGTTCCTGCTGCCCTACCCGGTGGTGCTCAATGGCTGGCGCCAAGCGATCGCCCACGCCTACGACCCTGAGCGCCTCTTCGCACGCTTCGCCCACCAGATGCGGCACACATACGTCCACCGAGCCACCAGTCCGCGATCGACCGCCATGCCCAGCCGTGCTGAGCTCCAGCGCGGCTTGCGAATCGCTGGCCGAGTGCTGTGGCACTGTGGGATCCGAGCCTCCTACCGCACAGCCTTTTGGCGTATGGCACTGCCTGCCCTACGACGCGGTGACGTGGAAGGGATGCTGCATGCCGCCCTGGTGGGTCACCACCTCATTACGTTCACTCAAGAGGCTCTTACCGGACGCGCCGAGAAAACGTTCTACGCGCCACGCGGCGCGGTACCAACCGCTCCCTGAGCCGACGATCGCGTGAAGGCTACGTCGTTCTCCCCCCACTGGTTACCAGGAGCGCCTTCAGCTGTCCGTTCGACGGCAGGCGAGGACATCACCGATACGAGCTCCGCGAGCCAGATGTCGTCTCCCACAAGCCCGGTGAACAGAGCCGCGAGGCCGGTGAACAGTACAGGGCTACCAGGGCCGGCAAGGACGTACATCGCTGCGCCGACGAGAGTCGGGGGTGCTCCCGCGGCGGCGAGGACGGTGCCGGTGCCTGCCATTACCGGCCAGCTGTACCGGACCGGGCGACCGCCCGCTGGGCGGCCATGCACAGAACAGCCCATTGGCAGGAGGTGCGGCACGGGCGCCGCAGTCCGGCGTGACAGGATCACGGGGCTGTGTCATCTGTCTCCTGCTGGCGGACTAGTTCCTGCTGGAAGCGGGCACGGGCAGCGGCACGGTTCACCTCTGCGGAAGAATCCCTTCGTCGGACGTCCAGGTCGCTGATCACCTCCCGGGGTCCGTAGAGCACCATCACGTCGCCGGCGCGCAGACAGGTTTCCGGCCTTGGCGCGCCGACCCAACGACCGCTTCGCCGCTGGATGCCCAGCACCAGTACGCCTTCCCCGCGCAGGTCCAGCCTCCGCAGCGGCTGGTCGACCACCCTGTGGTCTTCGCATACACGCAGTTCGCCCACCATCCAGTTGTCCGACAGGTGTAGCAGACCGGCGTAGTCCCTGGCCTCAAGGGTGGTGAACCGGCGCAGAAGGCGTTGCAGGACATGTGTCAGCCACCGGTCGGCGGCGGCTGTGCGGAGCACGATCAGCAAAAACCCCAGGCCGCCGACAATGATGCCAAGACGCAGCAGGCCGTCGGCGCGGCCGTGCAGGCCGGTGAAGGACAGCAGCAGCGAAGCCACGACAGAGACCATGCCTGCGCTGCCGAGCAGCATCAGCGTCATGGCGATACGTCGGCGTACTGGATGGCTGACCATGGTCTCGGCTTCCGAGGTCGTGAAGCCCACGCCACTGAAAGTCGAGCGGGCCTGGAATCGTGCTGCCTCGCGTGACATGCCGGTAAGGACAAGGGCGACCGTCGCGACCCTATTGATCAGCAACGACAGGATGATGACCACAAAGAACGAAAGAACACCGATCATCTTCGACCCCCGAGCGCATACTCATGGCTCCACACGTGCGACCTGGAAGGAACCACCGTTCTAGAGTGTCACCGGGACGGGTAGAAGCGCGGGGGCTCCAGGGCCTGCTTGGTTCAGTGTCCAGCAGCGGCTGCACCTTTATTGAGCATTGTGCGAGCGGCGCGCTCCCTTTGCCTGCACAGCGTGCGTCAAAGTCATAAGTAGCAGTCCCCCTGCGAGGTTCCCGGCGCCCGCCAATAGGAGATTGGAGCCGACATCAAAGTAGGTCACTGCGTCACCCAGCCATACGCCGAAGACCAGGTGCAGCACAGAAACGACGACGTGGTCGAACGGGCCCAGCGCGAGAAAGAATCCCACCACGTACGCCAAAATGATGCGACTGGTGGCGGAGTTGACGGCATGGAGGAGATAGGACAGCAGCGTCAGGAGCGTTCCGGCTGCCACGCCCCTGGTGAAGGTTGCCAGGCTGCTCTTGCTTGCGATGTCCTTGGCTACCTCCTCCAGGCTGTGATGCGCTCCCGCAGGCAGCGTGCCCTCCACGGTGAAGACCACGGCCATGATCGCCCCACCCACCAGATTGAGGAGCAGTACGACAATCCACAAGGTGCCGAGCTGAGTCCATGCCGAAGCCCGACGGCGATCAATCGCTGTAGCGACAGGATCGAAGAAGTTCTCCGTGAACAGTTCCGAGCGGCCGATCACAACAAAAATCAGCCCGATACCGAAGGCCAGCGCGCCGACGAGCTTGCCGACACCAGGGCCAAGCTCCGGCTCCACGAGCTCCCGCGCCATACCTAGGGCCACGATGCCGAACACGATCGTGACACCGGCGATGAATCCGGTGGACGCCTTTTCCAACAACGGCATGGAGAGCCGGCGCTCGCCTTCCCTCTTGGCTCGCTCGTAGATGTCACGGGGAGCCGGAGCTGTCGTCATGGGTGATCTCTACCACGTCGCCTGTCCGCATGCGCCTTGAAACAGGTAGCGGCAGTGGAACGCCGCAGGTTTCGAAACGGGGCGGCATAACACGCATCGCCGGTTAGCCAACCGGCGATCCCGCGCATCTTGATAGCCCACCGCCACGACCGCCCGTACGTCGAAAGGCACCACCCAGACGACCACAGACAAGCGTGAAGCGCTCATGGCCAAGGTGCCGTCAAGCGATCACGCTGCTGCGTAGCTCGCACGGAACAGATCCCGGGCATGCTCCAGGTCCCGCTCGGTGCGCAGCTGCACCTCCAGGTCGCCAGTGCCATGGTGGCCGACCCCTGTCACGTCCCGGGTGAACCCGGGCACGAGGTCTACCGTCTTTGGATCCGCCTTCAGGTAGACCAGCACCTTGGTCTGCTGGGGCGGTATCACGCAGGCGAAGTTCCGCAGCCGCTGATAGGCCGCGTACGTCTTGCGCTGGACACGGGTGACGCTCTCCCCCAAACCGAGGAGAACCTCGTCGGCAGCCTCGGCCAGCTCCGCGATGGCCTCGGTTCGCATCTGCGGCACCTGGAGCCCGCCCGCGCGCCGACGAGCCCGCCAGTTCGCACCCGACTTCCCGGCGACCGAGGCCACGGCCTCAAGACCGAGGAGGTCGGTGCCGAAGAGTCGGTAGCGCACCAAATCGATGCTGCGCCGGTGCTCACGTACGGCGTGCACGTCATAGCGAGTGAAGTCGCCGGCGATGCAGATAAGCCTCGGTCCGCTCCACAGCACCTGGGCCGCGGCCGTGATCCCGAGCCGGTCGCGGACCAGATGCTCGAACTCCGCCCGGTGGTCCATCAGCCAGCTGAGGTAGAACAGTCCCTGATTGATAACGCCCGAGTCGACGCCCCGCTTGTACTCGACGATGACCGGGGATCCGTTCTCATCGAGACCGAGCGAGTCTATCCAGCCACCGTGGACCGCACCGGTGCTGTACTCGCTCGCCAGGAAGCGGACCCCGAGCAGTGCTTCCATGTGGGCCTCGACGAGACGCTGCGCATCGGCTTCGACCTCGGCAAGACGCGACGTGACCTCAGTCACGCCGCCCTTCGTGCTGTAGAGCTTCAGGTTCGACACCGCCCCTCCCGTGCACCCAGTGTGACCGGTAACGAAGAGCGGAAGCAGTTGAATTTATTTCCGAACGCGCCCGAACCTGAACCCGCGCCCTTGGTGATGGAGAGCTTCGTGGCGATGTCGCGCCGGCTTGGTTTCTGGTCCCGCAAGTGGAGGGCCATGGACGGCATGGCTCGTCGGTGGCGGCGGCTCCGCCGATGCTCTTGCCGCAGGCGCCCGAGCACCACGCCGAGCAGCCCTCCCACGGTCAACTGATAGACGATGGCATGCCACGCCGCAGCGCTCGGAGGGCGGGTGTACGGCCCGCCAACAGGGATGAACCACGCGTACGGCCGCCGTGGCCAAAAGCAGATCCACCCCGCCGCACAGGGTCGGCCGGAGCGACGCCGCCGCTCACCGCGGCCGTGGCGCAGGCCGCGGTTCACCGTACGGGCCAGTGCCGGCGCAGGTGTAGGCGGGGGACGGCACGGCCGACGCGGAGCCGGGGCGCGGCCAAACTGGAGGTCGGCACCCCGCAGGGCCCCGGAATTCCTCACAACCGGACCATGACTTCTGCCCGTACGTGCCGAATGGGCGGCGCTGACCTCCGCCGGGTGTACGCCACGGTCGGCGTGACCGCATGGCGCTTGTATCGCGTCAAGCAGTAACGAGGAGGAAGTGCCGGAGATCGCGTTCGCCGGCGGTTGCCGTAGAAGCCCTACCACACCTACCAGTGCCTGCACGGCTCCGTGTCCGCACCGCGTGGGCGCTGGTCCGATACCGCGTCGCGGTCGGCGAACCGCGGCAGCCGGCGAGCCTGTCTCGGGCCCACAGGGTCTGCGTCTGCGACGAGCGCGGTTCAGCGGGCGCCGGCTTCCTGCTCGGGGTCCGCGGATTTGGGGGGATGTGCGCGCAGGGAGCCTGGGTGGGCCTTGGCGGTCGGGTCGTGCCTGGTCTTGATCAGGCTTGCCACGGTGACGACCGCGAGCACGAGGGCGATCACGGCAAGGCTGAGCGGGGTGGGGATCTCGGGGATGGCCTCGTGCACGTCGACGTGCGCCCAATGCAGGATGAGCTTGACGCCGATGAACGCGAGGATTAGCGCCAGCCCGGCAGACAGATACACCAGCCGGTCCAGCAGCCCCTTGACGAGGAAGAACAAGGCGCGCAGGCCCAGCAGGGCGAAGGCGTTGGCGACGAAGACGATGTAAGGCTCCCGCGTGACCCCGAACACCGCCGGAATGGAGTCGAGCGCGAAGAGCAGGTCGATGCTGCCGATGGCGAGCAGCACGATGAACAACGGGGTGACCATCCGACG
Organism: Streptomyces flavidovirens DSM 40150; assembly: GCF_000429085.1. GTDB lineage: Bacteria > Actinomycetota > Actinomycetes > Streptomycetales > Streptomycetaceae > Streptomyces > Streptomyces flavidovirens. The sequence goes on from NZ_AUBE01000031.1 coordinate 5,548, forward strand.
GCCGTCGACGCGGACGGTGAGCTTGCCGCCGACGTAGTCGCCGGTGATCGGCAGGAGCCGACGGGCGGCCTTCACCATCACGTTGTCCTCGATGTCCGGGTCCTCGTCGCGGTGCCGGAACAACTGCACGGCCGTGTAGATCAGCAGCAGGCCGAACAGCAGGAACATGAACGAGAACAGCGCCAGCAAGGTGGCGCCGAGCGCGATGAAGATCGCGCGCATGACCAGGGCGAGCACGATGCCGAAGGTGAGCACCTTGTGCTGGTGTTCCGCCGGCACGGCGAACGTCGACATGATGATGACGAAGACGAACAGATTGTCGACCGACAGGCTCTTCTCGACGATGTAGCCGGCGAAGTACTCGGTGCCGAACTCGCCGCCGTATCGCGCGGCGAACCAGATGCCGAAGCCGACGGCGACGAGGATGTAGAACACCGACCACGTGGTGGCCTCACCGAAGCCGACCCGGTGCGGGCGGGCTGCGGCCAGGGTCAGGTCGACGGCGAGCAGGGCGAGGATCAGGGTGATGGTGACGGTGACGGTCCAGGTGAGTGCGCTGATGTCCAGCACCGGTCCTCCATTCGGTTTCGGGGTCGGTGTCAGTTCCGGTTCGGTCCTGGTTCGGCGGGGGTGACGTGGTGGTTGCGCCGGTGCCGGCCGGGGCGGTGAGCAGCAGCACCGCTCCGGCCAGGGCGGCGGCTGTGGAGGCGGCGAGGATGCCGACCTTGGCCTGGGCGATCAGGGCGGCGTCGGTGAAGGCAAGGTCTGTGATGAACAGCGAGACGGTGAACCCGATACCCCCCAGCGCGGCGACACCGAGGATCTCGCGGTGGTGCATGTCCGCGGGCAGGGCTCCCCAGCCCAGGCGGCGCACCAGGCAGGTCACCCCGCCGATGCCGACGATCTTGCCGAGGACGAGCCCGGTGATGATCGCCCAGGTCACCGGCTGGCCGAAGGCGTCGCCGAGCGCGCCGCCGCGCAGGTCGCCCCCTGCGTTGGCCAGGGCGAAAAGCGGAACCACCAGGAACGCGCTGACCGGGTGCAGGGAACGCTCCAAGTCGTCCAGGACTGCGCGCCCGGCCACGGGCGGGGCGGGGGTGAGCAGTCCGAGCGCGACCCCTGCGAGGGTGGCGTGCACGCCGGATTCCAGGGTCACGAACCAGACCAGCACCCCGACGGGGACATATGCCCAGGATGAGCTCACCCCGAGCCTTCGCATACCGGCGGCGACCAGCAGCCCGGCCACCGCGCCGGCCGGCCACCAGAGCTTGACGCGTTCGGTGTAGAAGATCGCGATGACGCCGATGGCGAGGATGTCGTCGACGATGGCGACGCTGAGCAGGAACAGCTTCGCCCCGCTGGAGGTGCGGCGCCCCCAGCAGCGCAAGGACACCGACAGCGAAGGCGATGTCGGTGGCCATCGGAATACCCCACCCGCGCCCCGCTTCCCCACTACCGGCCACGGCCACGCACACCAGCGCCGGGAAAACGACACCGCCGGCAGCGGCCAGCGCGGGCAGCGTCGCCGCACGGCGGTCACGCAGCTCCCCCACGACCAGCTCCCGCTTGATCTCCAGGCCGATGACGAAGAAGAACAGGACCATCACTCCGTCATTGACCCAGTGCCGCAGGTCGTGGGTCACCCTCGCCGCTCCGCCACCGAGGCTGACCTTCTGCTGCCAGAACTCGACGTAGCCGTCTGCCGCCGGGCTGTTCGCCCACACCAGCGCGCTCATTGCGGCAACGACCAGGATGATCCCGCCCGCACTCTCCGCGTGCAGGAACGCCCGCAGCGGGGAAGCGACCGCAGCCGCCACGCGTCTGACCGAACCAGCCACGCTTTCCGTCGCCTTCCTGCCCACGATGGTCATGCCGCTCGCGATGGCCGTGCGCGCGGCTCGCCTCGACTCTCGCAGAGATCGCCCGCAGCCGCACCGCGCCCCACCGGGCTGGGGGGACTCGGGCCGATCGCAGAGTCGAGCAGCTACGCAAGCAACCCGACCGCGTGTTCCTGGGCTACCGGCCCTCTATCACGCCACGGCCGCCCCACCGGCCCTGCGGGAAGCGTCCGCCGCGTGGTCGACCCTGCGTCGTACCGGGTGCCCGTCCCCCTCTGACACGTGTATCAGCGCGCATCCTACCTGCGCTGACGACCCGGACGAGTAGCGCGAGGAAGGGCATCAACTGACAATCAGGGGGAAAGAGGAAAAGGCTGCCGCCTTGTGTACGGCGGTGTCGCGGAAGGCGGTCACGATGGCCCTGTTGCTGTTCCTCATTCTCGTAGCAGTGGTCCTGGGCCTCATCGGTGCCGTGGTCGAGGGATTGCTGTACCTGCTCGCGATCGGCGTGGTCGTCTTGATTTGCGCGCTCGCCTATGCTGCGCTGCGGTTCCGCCGGGGAGGTCGCCGGCACCGCTGAACTCCCGCACTCCTCGAGCCTCCGGCGCAACGTGAGCGTCCATCAGTGCGCAGGTGCGGTGCCAGGGCCCAAAGGCAGTGGTGACCGGGACGGCGAGGCAGCATCCGCGTCACTCCGGCGCTCATCAGCACGACGTTGGAGGCGCCAGCCTGCGGCACAGGGTCCGGTTCCGCCACGCGGAAGAAGAGCTGAGCCAGGAGGTGACCCGGCTGTGACGATGCCGACCAGTCGGTTTCCTCCAGCATGAGGGCAGGATGGGTGGAGCCGGTCTGCAGCTTCGGCATGAGCCGGGCCATCGGTTCGTCGGAGTGGGGGGTCGGCAGGTCGTCGACCGGCGCCATCACACGGGCGACGGTCGTGGACTCGCGCTCCGTCTCCGGGACCCGCGTCTGCGCCTTTCAGGGTGACCAGGCCCACCGCGGTGTTCTCGTTGTCGACGACGGGAAAGGCGGCCGAGTGGCGGTAGCGATAGGGCGGGTCGGTGAGGAGTTGCTGACCGTCGTGGTATTCGGGACGGTCACCGGATCGGGCGTCACCGCGTCGCTTACCGGCAATCCTCCCAGCAGTTCGCGCAGTTTCGCCTGGCCGCCTTCCGCTGCGGCCACCGCGGTGACGAACCAGCCGACGACGACCAGCCACGGCGCAGGAAGACCACCGCGGTCACGCTGAGGCGAGCCAGTACTGCCATGCCGGGCGATCCGAATGAGCTTCCCGGAAGCCGCCCTCAGCCCCACGAGGATCACGGCGAAAATGACCAGGAAGCTCCAGTACACCTATCCGGATACCGGCCACGCGGCCCAAAACCGCACCGGCAAAGCGTCGAAAGGAAAGGGAACCGCCGAACCCGGGTGAGCAGGCGTTTCCTTTGGACCGGTGGCTCCTCCACCCGCGCTGGCACCGCGTCTACGGTGAGCTGAGGCGCAGTCCTGGTTCGACCTCCATGGGTCCGCAGGCGGCTCCGCGTCACGGCCCCGCAGTGGGCGGCGGATCCCCGGACGATGCGTAGCGCATGCGCAGCTCGTGGATGACTCCCAAAGCGGCGGCGGTGACCGGCACCGCGAGGAGCACTCCGACGATCCCGGCCACGGACGCGCCCGCGGTGAGCGCCACCAGGATCACCGCGGGGTGAATCCGCACGGTCCGGCTCTGGACCATCGGCTGGAAGATGTTTCCCTCCAGCACCTGTACTACAAGTACTAGCCCGACCACCCACAGCCCGATGACGAGCCCGCGGTCGGCGAGCGCGACGAGCACGGCTACGGTCCCGGAGACGAAGGCGCCGAGGTAGGGGACGTAGGCGCCGATGAAGACGATCGTGCCGAGCCCGATGGCGCCCGGCACGCGCAGGATCAGCAGGCCGGCGGTGATGAAGACGGCGTCGATGAGCGCTACCACGGTGGTGCCCCGCATGAATCCCTCGACGCCCTCGAAGGCCCGTCGGGCCATCGCCTCGACGGCATCGGCGCCGCCGCGCGGTACGAGCGAGCGCAGGGTGCCGGTGGCCCGGTCGGAGTCGCGCAGAAAGAAGAAGACCAGCAGCACCGCGAGCACCGCCATACCCAGGGCCTGGGCGACGACGCTCACTCCTGTGACGACCCCGGTAGCGACCGACCCGCCGAACCTGCCCAGCACATCCAGGGCGTGATCGGCGAGATCCTCCAGCGTGGTGCCGACCGCCCCGAACTGATCGGCCACCTGCCGCACCGCCTTCCGCAGCGAGGCGATGATCTGGCCCCAGGTGTCGACCAGCGCGATGGTGACGACGCACACGGCGCCGCCGACCACCGCAAGGACAGCGGCGCAAGTGAGCCCGGCGGCGACGGACCGGTTGGCCTTGGCCTTCACGAGCCACCGGTGGAAGGGGAGGAGCAGCCCGGTGCCGAGCAGGGCCAGCAGTACGGGAACGACGGCCGCCCGGAGCGCCACGCACACCTGGATCCCGTCGTAGCCGACCCCGGCGACCAACAGGATCACGGCGCACCAGGCGGCCACCCGGCGAACAGGCTCCGGAAGCAGCTGCACGCGCCCAGGGTACGCACCGTCGGCACCGATACTGCGCAACCGGCCCGCCCGCTGACATGCCGTCAGCTCCCGGCATGCGCCGCCCGGTGGCTGGCTGCGATCTTCGTCAGCCCTGCGTTCCTATGATGGCCGCATGCCCGGCCTGCACGCGAGCTCGCATAGCGCACACCGCCGCAGTGGGAACGCTAGGGCCGCCCGATCACCTGGCTGGTCCAGGTGATGCCGGTGTTCTTCATGGTGGGCGGGTTCGCCACCGCCGCCTCCCTGACCCCGCCACTCATAGGGGCGGCGAAATCGCCGACTGGCTGCTCAACCGCAGCGCACGGCTCGTACGGCCGACGACCCCACTCATGGTGACGCTCCCCACCGCCGCGCTGATCGCGCGTCTGGCGGGCGTCGATCCAGCCCAGGTGGGCCGAGCGGTGTGGTTGGCCTCCATCCCGCTGTGGTTTCTGCTCTCTACCTCATGGTGGTCTTTCGGACGCCACTGATGCACCGCCTGCACCGGCGGGCGGGGCTGGTCGTGCCGCTGGTGCTGGTGGGGCTGGTCGCGGCGGGGCCGTGGCGCGTCTGGCGTTCGACGCGCCGACGCTGCAGTTGGGTAACTACCTGTTCGCCTGGCTGGCGGTGCACCAGATCGGCTTCGCCGCAGGACGGGGCGCTCCCGTTCCGGCTCAGAGTGGCCGTGCCGCTGCAGGTGGGCGGTGCCGGGGTGGCGGTGCTGCTCACGGCTGCCGGCCCCTCCGCGGTCAGCATGGGCGACTATGCCGGCATGCCGCTCCGTAACCTCTCGCCGCCGACGCTCGCGATGCTGGCGTTGGCCACGGCTCAGCTGGGACTGGTGCTACTCCTGCGCGACGTGGGGAATCGGTGGATGCAACGCCTCGAGCCGTGAATAGCCGTGATCGCAGAGAACTCGGCGATTTTCACCGCGCTGCTGTGGCACACGAGCGCGCTCGTGCTCGTCGCCGTGGCCGTGTACGCCTCCGGTCTGGTCCCGCTGCCCCGACCCACTGCGGACACGGGAGCGTGGCTGCTGTGGAAACTGCCCTGGCAGGCCGTGCTCCTCACCGTGCTTGTGGCGGTCTTCGGCCGGCTCGAAACGCGCGGCATGCGGCGCAGCGACCTCACCTCGCGCAGTTGGTGGACGCCGAGGGCGCTCGGTCGGCCCAGGCCGCACGCCGCCGCGACCACGGTCGGTTACGCCGCCTGCGTGCTCTGCCTGCTCGGTGTGGTCGACGCCGGTCCGGCCGACCACGGGCCGTTCGGACTGCCGACCGCAGCCCTGGGCGGCTTCCTGGCCGGGGCGGCCCTGCCCCCGGCCCGCGCGGCAAGCGACTGCCGGGCTGGCTGAGGCGCTCCGCCGGCCCGCCCTTAATAGGGCTCTTTGAGATTGGCTCTGGCCGCAGTTTCGTGAACCACAGCGCCTGGTGCGCCAACACAGACAGATGCGCCGATCGCCCCGTCTCCCGACCGTAGGGCATGCTGTCGCGGTGAGTGATCCTCAACCAGCATGGCAGGAATGGCTGAACAGCCTGGACGTGCCACGAAAGGCTGCCGCGGAGTCGCTGCGTGCCCAGTTCAGCGCCCTCGGCGTGACCGATCCTGTCGACTTGATCAAGTCGGAGGTCATGGAAGACCTTCCGCAGCTCGCGGGATTCGTGCTGCTGCGGAGCCTGTGGCACGGTGCGATCGACGGCTGGGCCGAGCCGGGCTGGCTCGATCAACTGCCAGCCGCGCAACGCCTTCTTGCCGCCGGTGCGGACCGGGAGGACCTTGTTCGCCTGGTCCGAGCCGTTGCCTATGAGGTGGTGTTCGCGACGCTCGACGAGCTGGACGCCGGCGGCGATGTGAACGTGTCGGGTGTGGAGGCGGGCTGGGTGGTCATGGAGTGGGCGAAGATGGCTCTCCGACTGGGCGGGCCTTGTCGGGCCTGCATGAAGACCTCCTGACAATGGATCCCAGCGGGCGCGACGGAGCTGACCTCTGGCAATGAGGGCAGTGTTTTAGGCTGATTGATGCAGGTCACGACTGGGTGAGGATGCGGGTCCGGAGGAGTTCGAATGAGGCTCGTCCATACATGGCTCGCTTAAGCGTTTTCACCCGGTTCACGTGCCCTTCGACCACCCCGGAACTCCACGGAAGGGTGAGCCCGGCGGTGACAGCGTCGAGGTCCTGGCGGAGGAAGCCGGCGAAGCCCCTTATGGGCTTCGGTGCGTCCTGCTCGGCCTGCCGGATCCACTCCAGCAACAGGTATCCGCGCTGGTGGCGGGCCAGATTGGCGAACGCCCGAGCGCGATCGCAGGCCCGGGTGATCCGCGCAGGCGAGCCGGACTTGGAGGAGTCGCTCGCCCTGGCTTTCGGTGAGCGTCTCCCGGGGCCGCATGATCCACGAGGTGATCTCGCGAGGGCTCGGAATGTCGGCCCGGACCGGTTCGGCGGTGCCCGCGCGGAGGGCGGCGAGGTGTTTGCGGACGACCTGGCGGCTGCCGCTGTAGCCGCGAGCCTGGATCATTAGGAACAGGCGTGTGCCGCTGACCTGGCCCTGGGCGCTTCGGTGAAGCGGGCGTTGAGGTATGCCTTGAACGGCTCCAGGACGCCGTTGGGGCAGCGCTCGCGGGCGGAGGCCAGCAACTCGTCGAGGTCGGTGTCGCGGAAGCGGCGAACGGTCTTGCGGCCGAGGTTCAGACGACGGGCGATGGCGCTGATCGTTCAGCGTTTCTCCAGCAGGCGGCGGATGCCCTCGTAGCGGTGGCGGGTGCGTTCGATGATCTGGGTGCGGGGCAGCTCCGCGGGCGGTAACAACATCGGGGGCGGCTCGGGCGCCTCGGTCACTGTGTCCTCCGCGGCGTGTTTTGGCGCAGGCAGTGGCGGTGCTGGTGGCACGTCTTCTCCACCGCGGCGGACAGGTTCTGCAACAGGTGCCAGCGATCTGCGACTTCCAGGGCATGAGGTGCGGCTTCCTTGACCGTCTTTGTGTAGGCGCTGGCCCGGTCCCGGCAGATGATCTCGGCTCCGGGATGCCCGGTGAGCCAGGCCGCGAACGTCTCGGAGGTGCGGTCGGGCAGCACGTCCACGACCCGGCCGGCCTCGACGTCGACCAGCACGGTGCCGTAGGTGCAGCCCCCGCGGAAGGCGAACTCGTCCACCCCCAGAACCCGGGGGGGCGCGGTCCGGTACCGTCGGCGCCGTCAACAGCCTGAGCAGCCGGGTCCGGCCCGCCACCAGCCGCAGGCGGCGGCACAACCGCGCAGCTGGACGTCCGCCGAGTTCGATCGCGATCGACCGCAGCCAGCCTGTCAACCCGGTGCTGGAGCGGCGGTGCCGCTCGGACAGGCGCGGCACCTGCTCGACGAACGTCTTGCGGAAACAACTCTTCCGGTCACAGAAGTACCGGCGCACCCGCAGCCGGACTATGACCTGGCGAGAGGCTAACGGCCGCTCGTCCAGGGTGCGTTGGTATGCACTCTGAATGTGCCTCGCCTGTTTCCGGCAGTCTGGGCACCGGCCCGGGTGAGCCGTGGACACAGCCTCCGCTACAAGGACGTCGGTGGAGTCGCTGACGTGCTCCACTCGCACGTCGATCCCCGGAAACAGCGCCTCGACCGTCTTGCTCGCCATAGCAGGAAACACTCTGCCGAAACGATCCCGCGTTCCCGCCCTTGACCTGGGGATTCACGGAACTGCGGCCAGAGCCAAAATCACGGACGCGCCCGATTCATCCCCCAGCAGATCGCCGCCGCCCACTGCGCCGGTGCGGGGCGGCCGCCGCACACGGCACCAGGTGCCTTCTGATGGCACTGTGGCGTTATGGACGGCTACTGGTTCATCCTCGTACTCGTTGCCGCGCTGATCGTGCTGAATGCGCTGTTCGCCGGGAGTGAGATCGCGCTGATCTCCCTGCGGGAGAGTCAGGTGAGACGTCTGGGCCGCACTGGAGGGGCCTCTGCGGCTCGGCTGGTGCGCCTGACTGAGGACCCCAACCGGTTCCTGGCCACCATCCAGATCGGCATCACCCTGGCGGGATTCCTGGCCTCGGCCACCGCCGCTGTGTCGCTGGCCGAGCCCCTGGTGCCCGTCCTGGGCTTCGCCGGGCGGGCCGCCGAGCCGCTGGCGATCGCCCTAGTGACCTTGATCCTGACCTTTGTGACCCTGGTGGCGGGCGAACTCGCGCCCAAGCGTCTGGCCATGCAGTACGCACAACGGTGGGCGCTTCTGGCGGCCACGCCTCTGGATGTGCTGGCCACCGTCTCCCGTCCGGCCGTATGGGCCCTGAGCCGCAGCACCGACCTGGTCGTCCGCCTGCTCGGCGGCAACCCGCGCGAGGCCGAGCAGCCCCCCAGCCACGAAGAACTGCGCGACATGGTCGTCAGCCACCGGGGACTGACCACGGAGCAGCGCACCATCATCTCCGGCGCCCTGGAAATCCACGAGCGCCCCTTGCGTGCCGTCCTGATCCCGCGCCGCTCCGTGTTCGCCCTGCCCGACGGTACGCCGGCCGCTCAGACCCGTATAGACCTGGCCCGCTCCGGGCACTCCCGCGCCCCGGTCCTGCGAGCCGGTCACATCGACGAGGTCATCGGCATCGTTCACCTGCGCGACCTCATTACCAGTGATGACAGCACCTCGGTCGCCGGCCTCGCCCACCCCGCGCCCTTCTACTCCGACTTCATGAAGGTCTCCGAAGCGTTGCGGCGCCTGATGGCCACCCGCCAGCAGTTCGCCGTCGTCGTTGACGAGCACGGCTCTGTCGGAGGCATCGTGACCATCGAGGACCTCCTGGAGGAGATCGTCGGCGAGATCTACGACGAGACCGACCGCGACATGATGACCGTGCACACACAACGCGATGGATCCCTGGTCCTGCCCGGCAGCTTCCCCATCCACGACCTGCCCGACATCGGAATCGACATCGGCGACCTCGCCCGCGGCCCTTACACGACCATCGCTGGCCTCGTCTTGGCACGATTGGGGAACCTGCCGCAGCGTCCCGGGCAGAAGATCGAGCTCGCGGGCTGGTCCGTCGAAATTACCGGCATCCATCGGCACGCCATCACGACCGTGCGTCTCCGACCGCCGCGTCGGTAACCGAAACCCCGGTCGTTGGCGCTCATGTGCAGGACGTGACGCATCCTTCCGCCGTAGTCCTCAGGCTGTGGCTGCCCCGAGCAACCCGGCCGCCCAAGACCCAGTCATCGACAGCCTTGAGCGGATGCCTAGCGTGGGACGGTCAACTGACAAGGCGTTCGGCCAGATGCGGGCCGAAGGACTTCGACGTTGTTCCCAGCCCGCTGGGCGGCCGAGGTGGGGGCGAGAGTCAGGGCCCACCGCCACGGGCTTTGGCAAGGCACGCCAAGACTGGTCAAGGGGAATTTTTGGTCATGGTGTGCTCGGGCGTTTCCAGGTACTCGGGGCAGCCGGGATTACGGCAAAAGCCAGGCGCCCACACGGGCACCAAGACCCTCAGCGTCTCGTGCCGTCTCTTAATGACCATGTCCACACGCTGCTTGCAGACTGGGCATACCAGCCTCGTCCTTTTAGAAAAGTCCGGTTATCGGGCGCCGATGACGCCGAGGAGGAGCAAACGGCGCTGGTATGCGCGGGGAATTTGAAGTAGGCGAAGATCACGGCGAAGACGAAGAGGTTGTCGACCGACAGGCTGCTCTCCAGCAGCCAGGCGGTGGTGTGCTTGGTTCCTGCCGTCGTACCGAGGATGGCGAAGACGACGGCGCCGAAGAGCAGCGCGAGGCCAACCCAAAGACCTGCTCCAGGCCGCGGCCTCTCTGAACCCGATGACATGTGTTGTGCGGTGGGCGAGCAGGTCCACCGTCAGCGACACCACCACGGTCGTGGTGAACGCCAACCATAGCCAGAGGGGACTGCGTACACGTGGCCAGCCTCCCTGCGGCCGGTGTCGGAATACGCCGACCTTTCATACGTATCTGTTGCATATCGCCTCACGCGGCATGACAGCACCTGGGCTCTGGCCTCGCGGGTCCTCCGACCGCGATCACTGCCCCTCAGGGGCAGCCGCACCTGCAGCCGACCGTGGGACCGGCCCGCGGTGGCACCCCTATCGGCGGTGCGAGAGGCTGGGAGAGCAGGGTGCCGGGCCGTTGCCCGCGTCGACGCCATGGCGAGGAGAACGCAGCGTGATGCCCAGGCCGGTCGTAGTGGGAGTGGACGGCTCCCCCTCCGCGCTGGTGGCCGTGGAGGCCGCGGCGCAAGAGGCTCGGATGAGGGGAGCCAAGCTGCACGTCGTGCATGCCTTCATCTGGCTCGCCATGCATGTTCCGCCCGGCGGGTCGCCGCTCGGCCCGCCCACGGGGGGCGTGCGAGAAACCGTCGAGCGTCTGCTCGCCGAAGCCGTCGAACGAGCCCTGGTTGCCGCGCCCGGGGTGCTGGCCGACCAGGCGGTCATCGGGGGCGAGGCGGTCACAGCACTGGAGGCGGAGTCGCGGACGGCGCAGCTGATGGTGGTGGGCCATCGCGGCTCGGGCGGCTTCGCAGGGCTTCTGCTGGGTTCGACGTCGCTCCATCTGGCCTCTCACAGCCATTGCCCGGTGATGGTGGTGCGGGACCGGCTGGCAGAGGACGGGCCGGTGCTGCTGGCGGTGGACGGCACTCCCCAGAGCCGTGGGGCGGTCGCATTCGCTTTCGAGGAGGCTTCGCTGCGAGGCGCGGACATGGTGGCGCTGCACGTGTGGGGGACGTGGAGCGATCACGGTGACGCACGCCCGGCGGACCTGGTGGACCTGACCGGTGACGTCGAGACGCTTCAGGCCCAGGAGGAGCGCCTCTTGGACGAGTCCCTGTCCGGGCACCGGAAGGAGCACCCCGAAGTGACCGCCCATACGCGTGTCCTGCGAGGCCGTACGCGGCCCACCCTGATCGAGGCGAGTCGTGACGCCCAGCTCATGGTAGTGGGTGCACGCGGACGCGGCGGATTCACCGGACTGCTTCTGGGCTCGGTCAGTCAAGCCGTACTCCATCATGCGCACTGCCCCGTCACCGTAGTGCGTGCCGGTCTGATGTGACTCTCGTACACATGGGTCCGCGCACCTATGCGAAGGAGTGCGTGCCATCTGCGGCAGGCAGTCTGCGAGCCCCCAGAGCGCCTGTCCCGGCGTTCCTGGTGTATCCAGGCCGGATGCATGCCCGGTCGAAATAGGGGTGCCGCGGCCACTGCCCCTGGTGTCCCGCCCAGAACCCCAGGAAGACGACCCCGCCGAAGACGACGGCGAGCCCGACCCACACCCCGCTCCAGGCGGCGGCTTCCTTGAACCCGATGACATGCGCCTCTCGGCGCGCCATCAGATTTACGGCCGGCGACACCACCACGGTGACGGCGGACGCCGCCCATAGCCAAACGGCACATCGAGCACTGAAGGCACCCCACACGTGGGAATTGGAAGCCTGCATCCGTGAAAATTTTGACGCACCGGTTCCGCTTGTCGCCCGCACCCGCGCGCGGGTCCCGGCCTGGGCGTCGTCCAGAAGTGTGGCTGGAAGGGCGCCTGTGCCGATGGTGGCGCTGTCTGGTCGCCGGTGACGGCAGTCGTGGTTGCGGTCAGGTGCCGTCCGCGCAGCCTTGTTCTCGACGCGGTGCGGGTATCCCCAGAACGGCAGCGCGACCTGCCGCCCTCCGTCGGCTGGTCACAGCAGTCGACTTGCCTTCGGCTCCGTCGAGGCGCACGGCATAACCCAGGGACGTTGGTGTGCCGCTTGCCCACCGCACACGGCAGAGGGCGGTCCAGTCGCGCGGCTCCCGCTGGTCACTCCTCGAGGGTGGCGACCGTGTCGAGGCGGACTTCGTGCAGGGTCCGCCGTACAGCGCGGCGCGCCCCGAGGATGTGGAGCTCGGCTGGCTCCGGCAACGTAGTGGCTGCCCGGAGCAGTGCGTAGCCGCACGCCAGGTCCATCCGGGTCAGTTCGCTCATCTCCAGCTCCCATCTGGGGGCGTGGCGCAGTCGGGGATCGGCGAGCTGTTCCTCCAGCGGGCGGACCATCTGTGCCTCCAGAGCGCCGTTGAAGATCAGGGTGGCAACCTTGCCGTCGGTCGTCCTCGCTACGGGAAGGCGGCGGGGCGCGGGTGTGGGGCTGGATTCGGTGGCCACGGTGGCCTTCCTCATCGGACTGTCACGGGGCCCGTGCTTCCCGTTCCCCATCGGATGCGGCGGTGTTGCGGCCGTGTCCGAGAGGCTCGGGGAAGACGCGGGTGGAGTCGTCGGCTTGCCCAAGGTCGCTCGTCTTCGAACAGGGCGGTCTCTCGTGCGTCGCAGGGCCACCTGACACCCAAGGCGGGTGTGGCGGCCATCAGTTCTCGCGTCTCGTTCCGGGCGAAGCTGTGACGCGTGGTCTGTACGGGCGGTACGCCGGGTGGTGTTCATTCGGACCCGTTCCTGCGCAACTAGGGCCTGTTCGGAGCCGTGATCATGTGGTGGGGCGGAGGCTGCGGATCCAGATAATCGACCCCCGTAACTGAAGCCCCGCCAGGTAGCTGTCCCGTGTCTTGTCATAACGGGTGGCCACGCCCGCCACGCCTTCATCTTGTTGATCAGCCGCTCCACCGTGTTGCGTTCCCGGTAGAGATCGGCGTCGCAGGAGACGGGGCGTCCGCCCCTGCTGCTGCGCTTCTTGCGGTGGGCGGCCTCGTCCGCCTTCTCCGGAATCACCGCCTTGATCTGGCGTTTGCCCAGGTAGGCACGGTTGGCGCGGGACGAATACGCCTTGTCCGCCGCGACGGCGTCCGGACGGGTGCGCGGGCGGCCCACCGGGCCGCGGACCTTGACTTTCTCCAGGGTGGCGATGAACCGGGGGCTGTCTTGGCAGCCTGCCCCTCGGTCACCTCGAAGGCCAGCGGGCGGCAGCGCCGGTCGGAGGCCAGGTGGATCTTGCTGGCCAGTCCGCCGCGCGAGCGACCGAGTGCCGCAACCTTCAGCCTCGCGCGGCGCCGACGCCGGATGCGCCGCCGCTCAACTCTGTCGGGATCGTCCTCAGCCGCTCCTGCCGCGACCTACTCCTTTTGTCCTTTCCGGGCGCCCCCTTTGGCCGCTCGGCGGTCTCCTCCAGCGCGGCCAGAACGTCCTCGCCCACCCGCATGCCCGCCGCGTCGTGATGGGCACGGGCCACCGTGGAATCGACACTGACCAGGGACAGCTCCGCTTGTCCGCGGCAGGCAGCCTCGGTGATCATGCCCTCGTGGAGGGACTGGAAGACGCCGGCGTCGCGCCACTGGGCGAACCGCTGGTAGACCGTCTGCCAGGCCCCGAATTCCGGCGGCATCTCCCGCCACTGGCTGCCGGTGCGAAACCGCCAGATCACTCGCTCGACCTGCTCACGCAGGTGCTTTGGGTAGGGGACGTAGCGCCCGACCGGCAGGAATGACTCCACCAACTCCCACTCGGCGTCGCTGAGTTCGCATCGTGTCACGCGAGCGTTCTACCAGCCCTGCGCGTTTCCGGCGCGGTGGGGCCGACGGACTGCCGCCGACCCCACCATCGGGTCACCGCTCGTGCCGCTCCGGGCTCGTGATCCTGAAACGGGCCAGGTTGTCCTCGGTGGCCCATCGATGGAAGCCGGCCTTCTCCAGCACACGGACCGAGGCCGGGTTGGACAGTTCCACGTTGGCGCACACGGTATGGACGCTGGGCGCGGTGAAGGCGAACTCGGCAAGAGCCCGGGTGGCCTCTGGGGCATAGCCCAGGCCGCGGCGGGAGGCCACGGTGCCGTACCCGATTTCGAGGGTTCCCTCGCTGGGCGGCCAGAACAGGCCGATGGAGCCCACCACCAGGCCACTGTCACGTTCGATGATCAGACGGTGGCCATATGCGCCGAGCCAGGCGGGATGTTCTTCGAAGAGGCCGGCGATGACGCGGTCACCGTCGGCCGGGAAGTCGTCGGCCCAGTGCACCGACCTGGTGTCGTCGAGGACCGCGGCGGCCTCGGCGGTGGTCCAGGGCCGAAGGGCAAGGCGGGAGGTGGTCAGCTGCACATGGGCTGATGAAGAGGAGGAAGACACGTATCACTCCGGGTCGTTGGTAACGACCGGACCGCGCTGTCCTAGCACGCGGACCGGATGAGGGCATGCCGATGAAGGCCGACGGCGGCCATATTCATCAACCTCCCCATCCCGTGATCACGCGTCTCTCGCGTCGGCGTGACCGTAGCAACCCTGCCCCGGCCTGCGCAAAAAGGTTTCGATCCAGTCGCCGGTCGCACCGACCGACGGCCAACCCTCGAACACGTTGATCACGACTCCGAACAGGCCCTAGCGGCGCTGGACGACGCCGAGGATGTCCTGTGCGGTGATGATGCCGCTGAGTTGCCGACCGTCCATGACGAGGATCGGCAGGCCGCTGCGCGGACGGAGCTGCTTCCGCGGCGGGCCGCGGCACCCCCCTCACGGCTCTGGTCTCCGAGTACCTCGACTCCGCCTGCCGGGTGTGGGAGGACCTGCCCGGCACCCGCCGGGCAAAGGACCATGAGGGCGTGACAGCCGTGGTGTCCGCCCTCCTTCGGGCGGTCGCCGATGCGACGGTTGGGCTGACCGAGGGATACGAGACGACCCACCGGGCAGCCATCCGCGGGGAGGAGGCGACACGGCGGAAGTTCGTCGACGACCTCCTGGAGGGGCGCACCAGCCTCGGCCGGCTGGCCGAGCGCGCGCGGGCCGCGAGCGCCTTCGGCGCGGGCGATCCCGCCACTCTCTACGTCGAGGAGGGCGTGACCACCCGGTTCGCCGCGCGCGAGGTGCTGATCACCACCAAGGACGGCCTTCTGGTGTGTGTCCCGCGGCACGGGACCGGACGTTCCCGCTCCTTCACCACCGCTGCGGGCAACGCGGTCGGCGACCAGCACCAGATCGCCATCAGCCGGCCACGGCGGGGCCCCGGCGGTATCGTCCACTCCTGCCAGGAAGCACGCAGCACCCTCGACCTGGCCACCCAGCTCAGTCTGTCCGCCCCACTCGTCCACGCCGCGGACGTCCTGGTCTTCCAAGTCCTCTGCCGAGACCGCGCAGCCATCACCGACCTGGTGGCCACCGTCCTCTGCGGGCTGGAACAAGCACGCGGCGGCCCGCGGCCGCTCCTGACACCCTCACCGCCTACTTCGCCAGCGGCCGCCTGAACACCGCCACCGCCCGCCGCCTGGGGATGAGCGTGCGGGCGGTCGCCTACCGGCTCAGCCGCATCCGGCAGCTCACCGGCCACGACCTCACCGACCCCGACCAGCGCTACATCCTGCAGACCGCCGCGCTCGGCGCACGCCTGCTGAACTGGCCGTCCCACCCCCCTCCAGCCCGCCGACTCACCTTGAAGGGCCCGACGGTCGGCATGGTGCACGGGTCTCCCGAGGAACCTGCCGTGCTCCGCTGCCCCGTCCCTCCGCGGAGGCCGGTTGACCTTCTGCGTGTCCGCCGACCACGAGACGCCTCGGCAAGAGGTGATGAGCGACCATGGGCCGATGCGCACGCCGCCGCCTCTTTCTCGGTCGCTCCGCCTGGCCGCCTGGGTGGTGGCAGTCGTGAGCCTGAGCGTCTTGGCCCTTGGGGCGACGCTGCGGAGCACCGTGCTCGATCCGGACTTCTACCGTAGGGCCCTTGACCACGAGCGGGCGTACCAGCGGATTTACGACGACGTGTTAGCCGATCCGCAAAGCGCCGACCTCACCCGTGACCTGCTCGGCCGACTGCCGGTACCGGAGTCCGCGGTGACCGCCAATCTGAAACTTGTCGTTCCTCCGGAGACGCTGCGTGCCATGGGCGACCGCCAGATCGCCGAGGTGGTCCGCTACCTCAGAGGGGACCAGAACCATGTACGCCTCGCGGTGGACATCAGGCCCGTGGCAGAGAACATCGGCAGTCTCGCCGAAATCTATTTCGGTGAGGCCGTCGCCGCGATGCAGCAGCAGCCCGAACCCGATTTCCAGGCGTTCACCGAAAGCCTGGGCAAGGCAGCCGAGCGTGTGGTGGCAGGACATGCGCCGAAAGGGCTCCCCTCGCTCCCGCTCTCCCGCGAGCAGGCGGTGCGGGTCACCGCAGTGTTGCTGCGGGTCGTACCGGAGGCCGAGCGCTCCAAGGTCAGACGGGAGATTCAGGCGGCTCTGGAGAGCGGTGACGTGGCCTCGGCGCTCACCACCGTCACCTCGGCCGCAGTGTCCGACCGCACGCGCGCGGCCGTCGCGGACGTGCTGCGCGAGAGCGGTGGCAGCACGTGGCTGATCACCGCCGACATCGAAGCGTCGAAAGACGTCCTGGCTCCCGTCCACCGGGCCCGCACGGCCATACACATCGTGCGGTACGCGGTGGAGCCGGTTGCCGCTCTGCTCGGCACCGTCTCGCTGCTCCTGCTGTGGTTCTCGCCACCGCCCACCACGTCGCGGCGGCTTATGGCCTTGGGCTGGTCACTGGCCACGACCGCCGCCCTGATCCTGTCAGCGGTGGTGTACGGCCATCTCAGGGCGCGGGACCATCTGGTCGACAGCCCCTCCTCTTGGCCGCCCGCAGCGATCCGCCTAGTCGATGACGTGCAGCGCGCCCTGCTTGACCGGGTTCTCACGACCGCGACCACGGCCGCGACCCTCTTGCTGACAGCGGCAGCGTTGCTCGTCGCAGTCGCCTGGGCCGGGCAGACTCGGCATGCCACACTGTCGTCGGCGCGCACTCGCCCCATCCTGTTCCTGGCCATCGCGGTGACCACCGGCGCGGTGGTCGGCGCAGTGGTAATTCCGCCGGTGATCAACGGGCCCGCGCCACGGGTCTGCCAGGGCAGCCCGGACCTGTGCGATCTCCGCTACGACCAAGTCGCTCACCTCACCTCCCACAACGCCATGGCCTCGACGGCCGACCAGTTCATCAGCCCTTCCCAGGATCCGGACATCATCGGACAGCTCAATGCCGGAGTACGCGCGCTGCAGATCGACACCCACCGGTGGGAAAAGCCCGCGGAGATCGCCGACCGTCTTCGCGACTCGGACTTCTCACCCCGCCAGCAGCGCCAGCTTCTCCACGCTTTGGAGCAGGTGAACCCGCCCCGTGAGGGATTGTGGCTCTGTCACTCGGTGTGCGGCGCCGGCGCGCTCGAACTGGCGCCCACCCTGCGGGAGATCGGTGGCTGGCTGCGCTCTCACCGCTCGGAAGTCGTGACGCTGATCATCCAGGACGGAGTCAGCCCCGAGGAGACGGCAGAAGCGTTCATGCGGGCGGACTTGACCGACCTGCTGTACAAACAGGATCAGGATCCCACTCAACCGTGGCCCACCCTCGCCGACATGATCGACAACGGTCAGCGTCTGGTCGTCTTCGCAGAGCAGGCAGACGGTCCCGCGCCCTGGTACCGCGACTTTTACCGCTACGGCATGGAAACGCCGTTCGACTCCCGCAGTCCCCAGCAGATGACCTGCCTGCCGAACCGGGGAGGCACCGGCAAGCGGCTTTTCCTGCTCAATCACTTCGTCACCGATTCCGGGGCGAGCCGACTCGACGCCAGTAAGGTCAACAGGCGAGAGGAGGTCCTGCGGCGGGCGCACCGATGCGAGCGCAGGCGTGGCAGCCTGGTCAACTTCATCGCGGTGGACTACGCGACCCTCGGTGACCCACGCGGCGCGGTCGACGACCTCAACGCCGAGCGTGCGCGGTAGCTCGCCAAAGGAGCCGGCTCGGTGACATGTGCGCTGGAGTCAGGCGAACCAGGCCGCCGTGGAGAGGTCTGGGCGTATTCCCCGGGTGGCGCGGGCCAGAGCGACCGCGCTGGAGATAAGACCGACGTGGCTGATGGCCTGCGGACAATTACCCAGATACGTGCCGTCGGACGGGTCGATCTGCTCGGGCAGCAGCCCCACGTGGTTGGCGTGGGAACACAGGCGATCGAACAGGTCACCGGCCTGCTCGATCTTGCCCTGCCCCGTCAGGTTGTCCACGAGCCAGAAGCTGCACAGCAGAAAGGCGCCCTCGGGCTGATGATCCATGCCGTCCGGTGAACGCTCCGGCAGGTATCGGTACAGCAGTCCCCCGCCCGCACCCAGTTGCTCGGTGATCGCCCGGCAGGTCGCCACCATCCTGGGATGGTCGGCAGGCACTACCCGGCGCAGCGGCAGAGCGAGGAGGGAGGCATCGAGCGCTCCTCCCTTGCCCAGGTGCTCGGTCAGGGCACGGGTCTGCTCGTCCCAGGCATGGCAGAGGATGCGCTCAGTGAGCTGCTCGGCTTCGCGAGCCCAGTGGTCTGCGTCACCGGGCAGCTTCAGTCGGCGTGCGAGCCTGGCGGCCCGGTCAAGGGCGACCTGGCACATGGCGGCGGAGTAGGTGAAGGGCCTGCCGGAGGTGCGGACCTCCCAGATGCCGTGGTCGGGACTGCGCCAGGCATGCTCAGCACGCCCGGCGAGGCCGGCCAGCCAGTCCCCTAGCGTCGCGTCGAACGTTCCTCCGGTGGCTGCCCACTGGAAGGCACAGTCCAGGACCTCCCCGTAGACGTCGTGCTGGGTCTGCTCGACCGCGGCGTTGCCCCACCGAACGGGTGAGGACCGGCGATAGCCTTCAAGGCCGTCGTCCACCACCTCCGGCGCCGGGACTTCACCGTCGACGTCGTACAGAACCCGCGGCTGATGGTTGTGACGAGCGGCCCCAAGGGCCCACTGCAGAAAGCCCCCGGCCTCCGACGGCAGTCCGATGCGGCGAAGCGCGAAGACGGTGTAGGCGGCGTCACGGATCCAGGAGTAGCGGTAGTCCCAGTTGCGTGTCCCCCCGATGTGCTCGGGGAGTGACGACGTGGGAGCCGCGATGATCGCCCCGTTCTCGAAGTGGTCCAGCAGTTTCAGGGTCAAAGCCGACCGGCGCACCAGGTCGGACTGCGGCACATCGTCGACCACGAAAGCGGCCCAGCGTTTCCAGGCACGCACCGTGCTCTCCAGGCCGGCTTCCACAGACTGGTAAGGGCTGGGCGACCCCTCCCAGCGCAACCGCAGGGACAGCTCCTGCCCGGCGTGGAGCGTCAGGACGCTGTCCGGAAGCGTCACCTGAGGTGAGGACCACAGGCGCAGGGTGATGCCCTGCCGCACGCAGTCGAGCATCCAGTCTTCTCCTCGGCGACGGATGCGGGCGCCGCCGCGTGGCTCCAGGCGGAGACGAAGGGTGACCTCGCCCTCGACAACGCGGACCTGGCGTATCAGCTCCCCCGCCGCTGCTGGCGCGTCTTCCTCCAGACGTGCACCAGGACGCAGCACAAAGGCGTCCGTGACCCGCAGGACGCCGGTGCCCGTGCGAAGCTCCGTGATCAGAACGGCGGTGTCGTCGACATAGCGCTGGTGGCTCTCCCGCACTCCGTCCGGCGAGAGCTGGAAGCCACCGCCATGACGCCGGTCGAGCAAGGAGCAGAACACGGGGTCGCGGTCGAAGCGCGGAACACACATGAAGCTGATCTCCGCGTCCCGGCCGACCAGGGCGCAGCCGCGGCCGTCACCGATCAGGCCATGATCCTCGATCGGCAGGTACCCGTCTCGGCGTGTCAGTGGCTGCCAGGGCTCCATGAGCGAGCGAGTACCCACAACCGGGGCGGTTGATCCGTCCCTACCCGGCTCACGGTCCCCCCGTGGGGCCAGGCTCCGGCGCATCAATGCGGAGCGTATGGCGGTCACAGGGGCGCCAACCGTCAGCGGTAGCGGAGCACAGCATGGCGGCGTCATCGTGCAGCGGAACGCTGACGTGCTGGAGCAGGTCTTGGCGCACCATCTCCAGGACTGCCTGCGGGTCGCGTTCCTTGAGCAGGTGAGCGCGGTCGGCGAGAGGACAGAAGCGGCCCGCGACGTCGCGTGCTTCGGTGACTCCGTCGGTGCAGAGCAGGAGCCGGTCGCCGTGGAGGAAGCTCAAGCGGAACGGCTCCGGATGCTCTGTACCGTGACCGCCCAAGCCGAGCGGGAGGTCTCCACCACGCCCAGTCCCTTGCCTTGGACGTCGCCCGTGATCACCCTTACGCCATGGGGTGAGGTGACCACTTCGTAGAGGTCGCGGCCTATACGGGCCTCAGCCACGGCGGACATGTAGGAGACGGCCACACGCACCGCCCGGCGAGCCGCGGAACGGGCTTGACTCCGCGAAGGGCTGTTAGTTCACCGTGCGCCTTGGCGATGCGGCGGTGTTCCTAGCCCCCTCGCGAGCGAGAGCTGGTGGCAGGCCATCTTTGCGATGGAGCACCTTCGCCGTCTGGTGGATAACGGCAGCGACAGGTAGAGCTCATGCTCTGGCTCGCGGGGCGGGGTACGAGCAGGAGAGCTCTGACGGATACCTCACAGGCAGTCAGGGCAGGCGCGCGACAGCTTGGCGGGTCGTCGAACTCCGCAAGTCCGCGCGGAGAATGCGGAGCGCAACAGGTATGCCTGTGAGGAGTGGGAAACCGCGAGGTAGGGCTGCGGGCGTCTACCGCCCGCAAGAGCGTCTCTGGGAACCGTGGCGGAACAGCGTGGTGTCAGGGGTGGTGCCCACGGAGGTGTGCTTCAACCGGCACGCGGAGTGGGCGGAAAGCCAGTCCTGATTACCTCGTCTTGCCGAGACAGGGCGTTGTGGTGTCGACAGGCGGCAGACGCCACCGTGGACACGGCCCAGAAGACGTGGCCGGGCCAGTGTGCAGGCCGCCGATACGGATTCAGGACGGGATGCCGTCGGTCGCCTTCCGGTGGTCGCACCACCGCCCACCATGGCCACCGAACCTTGGTGGGCGCTGCTCAAGCCGCGCCCACTCGCCATCCGTCAGATCGCCCAGCCCCACGGCCAGAGCATGATCCGCCGGACAGAACCAGCGGCACCAGGCGACCCACCGGCTCAACCAGCAGTTTCTGCTTCCGCAGTTGGCCGAGGCCGGCTCTGCCTGGGCCTGACTGGACCGCTGCGTCCGGTGGGTCCTCCGCTACCTGACCTGATCGGGCGTTACTGTGTCTGCCGGAGTGATCCTGGTTTGTTCCGGCCTCCTGGAGCGGAAGCCGGACAGGGGCACTCGTTACAGGTGAGTGGTGATGGCCGGCATGAGGTCCTGGAAAGTGCGGCCGTCGGCGGGGCTGCCGATGGCTGCCATCTGCCAGCCTGAGCCGCTTCGCTGCACCTTGGCCATGATCTGTGCGGTGTGGCGGCCACCGCCGGTGAGGGTGTAGCGGGCGAGTTCCTGGCCGGTGGTCTCGTCGAGGAGGCGGCAGAAGGCGTTGTCGACTTCCTCGAAGGTCTGGCCAGTGAAGGAGTTCACCGTGAAGACGATCTGGTCGACGTGAACGGGCACGCGCTGCAGGTCCACGATGACCGACTCGTCGTCGCCGCCCTGGCCGGCGCCGCCAACGCGGTTGTCACCGGTGTGACGGACGGAGCCGTCGTCACTGACGAGGTGCTGGAAGAAGACAACGTCCACCGGCTTCTTGTCGGCGAAGAGCACCGCCGAGGCGTCCAGGTCGATCTCTCGGGCAGTGAGCTTGGCGAGGAAGCCCTTGCGCTGAGCGGCCTTCCAGCCCAGTCCCATGCGGACGACGGTGAGCGCGCCACCGTCGGACTTGCTCAGGCTGATCTGCTGGCCCTTGGTCAGATTCACGGACATGCGCTGCCTATTCGTTGTGGTTTTCGTGGTGGCTGTGCGGGAGGTACTGAGCGGCTGAGGTCAGGTCCGTACCGGTCCGGTGCCGGCCCCTGGCCCGTCGCCGGGCCGTTCGCCAGTCCTGTCACCAGGCTGCACCTTGATGATGCGGGGATCCTGGCGTCGCTCGGCGGCGTCTTCCGCCTTCATCGTCTTGCTCTCACTCTTGAGGATGCGTGCCGCCTTTCCCGCGTTGCGGGCCAGCTCAGGGAGCTTCTTGGCGCCGAAGAAGACGATGACGACGATGACGACGATGAGGAGTATCGCGAGTTCGCTGAATCCAAACACCAGTGTCCGCTCTCTGGAGTGGTGGGTGAGCCGGGCACGGGGTGCGGGTTTCGCCCGCACCCCGATGACGCTTTCGTCAGACGTTGACGCCGAAGTCGGTGGCGATGCCCGCCAGGCCGCTGGCGTAGCCCTGGCCAATCGCACGGAACTTCCAGTCGGCGCCGTTGCGGTAGAGCTCGCCGAAGATCATGGCTGTCTCGGTGGCGGCGTCCTCGCTCAGGTCGTAGCGGGCGAGCTCGGCGCCACCATGTTGGTTGACCACGCGGATGAAGGCGTTGCGGACCTGGCCGAAACTGTGGCCGCGGGCTTCGGCGTCGTGAATGGAAACCGGAAAGACGATCTTCGACACGTCGGCGGGGACAGCGGCCAGGTTGACCTTGATCACCTCGTCGTCCCCGTCGCCCTCGCCCGTGAGGTTGTCGCCCGCGTGCTCGACCGAGCCGTCCGGACTGGTCAGGTTGTTGAAGAAGATGAAGTGCTGGTCGGACGCGACCTTCCCGGCATCGTTGACCATCAGCGCACTGGCATCGAGGTCGTAGTCGGTGCCGGTCGTCGTACGGACGTCCCAGCCCAGAGCCACCAGTACGGCGGACAGGCCCGGCGCCTCCTTGCTCAGCGAGACATTGCCGCCCTTGGCGAGGCTCAGACCCATATCGCTTCCCTTCTCAAGACCTGGGCCCGAGAACGGGACGCCGCTTCGGACCCTCGTATGACACACCATTAGGAATCTACAGCAATGTAGAAACAGGTAGGGATGTGCTGGGCATGTCGGTAGGCGCCTTCAGGTCACACTGCCGACTCGGCCGCTGGGTGGGGCGGGCGGCGGGTGACCAGTACGATGCCCCCTCGACGCTCGTACGGTTCGGGGCGGCGGGACGGAAAGGAGGCCGCGCCATGGTTGACGGCACGGAGAAGACGAGCCCAGATGGGCGCGGTCGCAGGCGCCAGGGTGAACTCGAGATGCAGGTGCTGTCGGCGCTCGGCTCGGCACCCGGCCCGGTGACCGCCGCGTGGGTACAGGAACAGCTCGGCGGCGATCTGGCGTACACGACGGTCATTACGATCCTGACCAGGCTGCACGCGAAGAGGGCGGTGACCCGCACCAAGGCCGGCCGGTCCTTCGTGTGGACGCCGGTGGCGGACGGAGCCGGTCTTGTGGCCATGCGCATGCGCAAGCTGCTCGACAACGAGGAAGACCGCGATGCGGTGCTCTCCAGTTTCGTGTCGTCCCTGTCTTCACACGACGAACAGCTCCTGCGCTCCCTCCTCAATGAAGCTGACGATCCGGAGCGTTGACCGATGGGCGTCTTCGTCTTCCTGCCCCTGATCCTGCC
Source organism: Streptomyces flavidovirens DSM 40150 (assembly GCF_000429085.1). Classification (GTDB taxonomy): domain Bacteria; phylum Actinomycetota; class Actinomycetes; order Streptomycetales; family Streptomycetaceae; genus Streptomyces; species Streptomyces flavidovirens. The sequence continues at coordinate 29,213 of NZ_AUBE01000031.1, forward strand.
GCTGACCGCACTGCCGATCGCGCGGCTGGCCGAACAGCATCTGCATCCGCGCAACGCGGCGCTGTTGCTGACCTGGGTAGGGGCGATCCTCGCCGCGTGCAGCACGCTGTGCCTCGGGCTTCTGGTGGTCGTTGGTACCGCGCAGCTGCCCGGCAACCCGCTGCCCGACAGCTGGTCCGACCCCGAGGTACGGGAAGCCGTGCCATACGACGAGGTGGCCGGGAAGGCATCCATCGGCGCTCTCGCCCTCGTGGTCGCGGCGTGCGCGCTTACCCTGCGACGGCATTACGGCTTCCGTGCCCGCGCCCACCGCACGCTGGCCGTGCATCCCGACACCTCGGAGGTCGCCGTACTCACCGATGAGGTGCCGTACGCGTACGCGCTGCCGGGCTCTCCGGGCCGGATCCTGGTTTCCACCGGCATGCTGTCCGGCCTGAACGAGGCAGAGCGACGGGCCCTGCTCGCCCATGAGCGCGCCCACCTCGCCGGACGGCACCACCGCCTTCTGCTCACGGTGCAGCTCGCCGGCTGTGCCAACCCGCTGCTGCGCCCGCTCCGTTCCGCGGTGGGCTACAGCACGGAGCGCTGGGCCGACGAGGAAGCCGCCCGGGTGACCGGTGATCGGCGGATGACGGCCCGCGCCGTGGGCAAGGCGGCGCTGATCTCCCAACACGCCGCCGTACCGGGGCTGGCCGCCTTCGCCGAGGCGGGCCCGGTACCGCGCCGCGTTGCCGCGCTGCTGGGGCCTGTGCCGACGCCCGGCAACTGGCCGCCTGCCCTGACCACGGCCGGGATCGCCGCTATCGTCGCCGCAGCCGGAACGGCCGCGTCGACCTTGTCCGCGCTCAACGCGGCGATCGCCCTGTTCTTCGTTCTGCAATCTGCCACCTACGGGTAATCCGGGCTGACCTGCGCAGGACTTGGCTGCCTCTACGCGACTGTAGAGTTCACGCACCGCATGGAGCGGCGGTTGCGGATGAACGAGCGCGAAGGCCCGGAGGATGCCAGGTGGGTACGCAGGACAGGAGGCGGCATGGTCGCCGGGCACAGTCGACCCGGCGACGCCGCAGGGTGGAAGACGGGTCCGGCCGGCTGACCCGACGCGGGCGGATAGCACTGTGGACCGGTGGGGCGCTGGCCGTCCTCGTGTTGGTGACGGCAGGGGCCGGGGCCTGGGTCTACCAGGGGCTGGACGGGAACATCAATTCCGCGGACGTGGACAACAAGCTGGGCGACGACAGGCCGGTCAATTTGAGTCCGGGCTCGAAGAACATCCTGGTGGTGGGCTCTGACTCGCGGGACGGCAAGAACGCGAAGTACGGCAAGGACCTGGACACCATGCAGTCGGACACGCTGATGGTCATGCATCTGTCCGCGAACAGGGACTGGGCCACGGTGGTGTCTCTGCCGCGGGACTCCTGGGTGAGCATCCCGGCGTGTGATCGCGGAAACGGGACGATGTCCACTCCCCGCCATTCAAAGATCAACGCGGCCTTTGCCATTGGCGGTACGAGCGGCGATGTTTCCGGAGCCGCCGCCTGCACGATCAAGACGGTGGAGCAGTCCACCGGCCTGCGTATCGACCACTTCATGTCCGTCGACTTCCAGGGCTTCAAGGGCATGGTCAACGCCCTCGACGGCATCGAGGTCTGCCCCGAGACGGCGATCCGCGACGAGAAGGCACACCTCGACATGGAGGCTGGGTGCCAGACCGTCAAGGACGAGAACGCCCTCGGGTACGTCCGCACCCGCTACAGCGTCGGTGACGGCTCGGACCTCGGGCGCATCGGCCGCCAGCAGGAGTTCATGCAAGCCCTCGCCGCCAAGGCTCAGGAGAAGCTCACCAGCCCGACCGCCCTGTACGACTTCCTGGACTCGGCGACCAAGTCCCTGTCCACTGACGAGAAGTTGCGGGAATCAAACCGCTGACCGGTCTTGCGAACGAGATCAAGAGCATCCCGAGTGACCGGCTGACCTTCCTGACCGTGCCCAATTACGGACGCGAGGCGGACGTACCCTCCGACAAGGCCAACGTGGTGTGGCAGTACCCGCAGGCCGCCGACCTGTTCACCTCGCTGGCCAAGGACCACGAGGTTGACAAGAAGAAGCTGGCGGCCGACTCCAAGGGTCCGGTGTACGCCGCTTCGGTGCGCGTGCAGGTGCTCAACGGCAGCGGGGTGCCCGGCCAGGCCGCGAAGGTTGCCGAAACGCTGCGGATGGCCGGTTACAGCATTACCGGCGCCGGCAATGCACCGACCTCTGCGGAGAAGACCACGGTCACGTACCCCCCGGGCCTCGAACAGCTGGCCGCGGTGCTCGCTTCCCGGCTGCCCGGTGTCGCGGCAGAACCTGACCCGGACGCCATGGCCGGCACCGTCATTCTCGTCGTGGGTGCGGACTTCACCGGCATGCGCTGACGCGACCTACTGGTTGGGGGAACGCCGGTGGGCCTGCGGCTGAGTGCCCCAGGCCCACCGTTTCCTTCCGATCGGTACGGGGTGTCAGCGCCGGGACTTGACGCGTTCCAGGGCAGCCACGCCCACGACGGCGAGAGCGATCTGAATCAGCCATTCGATCCAGTCGATGCCCTTGGAGTCCGCGACACCCAGCCCGCCCGCGATGGCGGTGCCCAGGAAGGCCGCGGCGATACCGACGAGGATCGTCCACAGAATGCCGATGTGCTGCCGGCCCGGAAGCACGAGCCGTCCCAGCACACCGATGATGATGCCGATCACGATCGCGCTGATGATGCCTGAGATCTCCACGCCTGCTCCTCCGGTACGTCGTATGAGGTACGTGTGCCCCGCTTGTTACAGGTCGAACTCGTGCGGCGGCAGATCGAGCGTGTAGCAGGCTTCGCGCACGATGGCCTGCTCGTCCTTGTCGAAGTCGCCGTCGGCGCCGCCGATGACGATGCCGATCTGGATGACGGCGCGGGCCTCGGCGGGCTTCTTCTTCGCCTTGGCGATCTCCTGAAGGACGCTGACCTTGCCGAAGGCGAAGTCGGCGGTCAGTTTGTTCAGGTTTTCGTCGAAGCGGCGCTGGAGGTCGTCCGCGGCGAAGTTCTGGAGTACGTCGTTGGTGGCGATGAGCTGGGCCACCCGCTGGCGCTCGGCAGGGTCGACGGTGCCGTCGGCGGCGGCGACCAGGGCGCACATTGCCATGCTGGCGTCGCGGAAGGCGCCACTCTTGAGGTCGTTCTTCTTCGCCATGAGCTGCGTCTGCATCGTCGACGCGGACTCCTTGAAGCGATCCCACAGGGCCATAAGAACTCCATATGCGTCAGGAGGTGTCCGGGCAGGAAGGGGGGGCCGACCCGGACACCCACATTCTTCTACAGTCACGTAGAAGCTATCAGGAGAGCTTGCCTTACTTCAGCCCTCTTCGCCCTCTTCGTCGTCTCCTTCGAAGAAGTCGCCCACCTCGTCGACGACTTCGGCGGCCACCATGCCGCCGACGACGCCGACGGCCAGCCCCGTCGCACCGGCGGCAACCACGGTGCCCATGCCGGGCCCGGAGCGGTGGTGACTGTCGCTGTGGTGATGCTCGCCGTGGCCGTGGCCGTAATCGTGCGGGACGTGGGTGGCGTGGGCGCCGTGTCCGGCAGCCAGTTGCCGTACCCAGCCTTCGACCTCGGCGTTCCAGTCGCGCTGATCGACACCCTGGTGGCCAACGGTGAAGCGGTTGACGGCGTCGTGGCCGGAGGAGAAGAGGCCGCCCGGCTTGTCGGCCTCCAGTACGACCTCCATGCCACCCGGGTTGGCCAGGAAGGTCACCTCGACCTCCCGAATGGCCTGCGCGTACTGCGGAGCCGGCGTGAGCTCGACTTCTTGGTAGAAGGGCAGTTGCTGGCCGGTGCCGCCGATGTGTCCGTACTCCAGGTCTGCCGACTTGAAGCCGAAGCCAAGCTGCCCGAACGCCTCCAGGACAGCCTCCTGCACAGGCAGCGGCCGTACTGTCAGCGGGTCCAGATCGCCCTTGTCCTTGCCGCCCGCCACCTGACGGGCCGAGCGGCACCCCATCGATCCACTGATACTCGGTCCCAGCAGACCCGTAGTCCTCATCCACACCCTTTCAAGGAGCACGTCTTGTCCGCCAGTCTGACGGACCCCGACGGTCCGGGACTCAGCCCCCGGGTTGTCCGATGAACGCCGTACTCGGCCTGTCGGCCGTCCTCGTCCTAACGGCAGGAACCGGCTACTTCGTCGCCCAGGAATTCGCGTACGTCGCCGCCGACCGGCTCGCGCTCGCCCGTGAGGCCGAAGCGGGTGACAAGCGCGCGGCGCGCGCGGTGAAGGTGCTCGAACGGCTCTCCTTCATGCTCTCGGGCGCTCAACTGGGGATCACAGTCACCGGCCTGGTCGTCGGCTTCCTCGCCGAGCCGGCCGTCTCCGCGCTACTGCGCCCCGCACTGGACGGCACTGGCCTCCCCGACGGCGCGGTCTCCGCCATCTCGGTGACGCTGGCCTTCGTCATGGCGACATTCGTGCAAATGGTGCTCGGTGAACTGGCTCCCAAGAACCTGGCGCTGGCCGTCCCTGACCGGCTCGCCAAGTCGCTGTCGGCTTCCACGCTCGCGTACCTCAAGGTGGTCGGCCCGGTGGTGCACCTCTTCGACGCCACGGCCAACAAGTTGCTGCGCAGGGTCGGCATCGAGCCGGTTGAGGAGTTGCACCACGGCGCGACTCTTGAGGAGCTCAGCCACCTGATCGGCGAGTCACACGAACAGGGCGAGCTGCCTCGCGCCAACGCCGAACTTCTCGACCACGCGCTGGAGTTCTCCGAGCGCACCCTGGACGAGGTCATGGTCCCGAGTGTCGATGCCGTCTACGTAAGCGCCGACGCACCGGCCACCGAGGTCGTGCAGCTGATCGCCAAGTGCGGCCACTCCAATTACCCGGTCACGGGCGAGCGCCACGACGACATCAAGGGCGTCATCGGCGTACGCGAGCTGATGCGACTGCCGGCCGCCCGCCTCGACCGGACCACCGCCGGTGAGCTGGCCAGACGCCCGCTGCTGCTTCCCGACACGCTGGCGCTGCCCGGCGCCGTCGAGCAGATGCAGGGGCACAAGCAGGAGTTCGCAGTCGTCCTCGACGAGCACGGAGGCTTCGCCGGAATCGTCACCTTCGAGGACATCGCCGAGGAACTGGTCGGCGAGATCGCGGACGAGTCCGACCGGGTCATCGAGATCGCGGTCGCCGACGGAACCGGGTGGCTGGTCGACGCCGGCCGCCGCCTTGACGAGATCGCCGAAGCCACCGGCATCGCACTCCCCGAGGAAGAGGATTACGGCACCGCCGCCGGCCTGATCGTGGACCGGCTCGGCCGGTTCCCGGCCATCGGAGACCGCCTCACCGTCGGCACCGTCCTCATCGAGGTCCGCACCCTCGACCGCCACGTCCCCGAGCGCATCCGCATGGAGCGCCTGCCGGACACCGACCCGGACGCGGATCTGCACGCCGCCCCGGCCGACGAGGAGCCGACCGCATGAGCTTCCCCCTGGCCCTCTTCGTCACCCTCCTCCTGCTGATCGGCAGCGGCTTCTTCGTCGCGGCCGAATTCGCCCTGGTGGCCGCCAAGCGCCACCGCATGGAACGCGCCGCCGCCCAGGGCCAACGCGGAGCCAGGTCGGCCCTGGCAGGGATGCGAGAACTCTCCCTGATGCTCGCGGGCGCCCAGCTGGGCATCACCATCTGCACCCTGGGCCTCGGCTCAATCTCCAAACCCGCCATCTCCCACGAGCTCGACCCGCTCCTGGAGAAGTTCGGCCTGCCCAGCGGACTGAGCTACGGCATCGCCTTCGCCGTCGCCATGACCGTGGTCGTCTTCCTGCACATGGTCCTCGGCGAGATGGCCCCCAAGTCTTGGGCCATCGCCCACCCTGAACGCTCCCGCCATGCTGCTCACCCCGCCCTTCCGCGCCCTGATCCGCCTCGTACGCCCGCTGATCTGGCTGCTCAACAAGATCAGCAACGCGCTCGTACGCCTGTGCCGCGTCACCCCGCGCGACGAACTCACCGCCGTACACAACCGCGAGCAGCTCACCCACCTCGTCGAGGAGTCCCAGCGCCTCGGCCTGATCAGCGAAACCGACTCCAGCCTGATCACCCGCTCCCTGAGGGAACCGCAGACCCCGGTGGCACAGCTCCATGTGCCCGCCGCCCAGATCAGTTACGTCGAAGCCGACGCAGACACCGATACGATCCTCGCCGCCGCGACGGCTGCCGACCACACCCGGCTGGTCGTACGAGACGGTGAAACGGTCGTTGGCTCGGTGCACGCCCGCGACGCCCTGGTCGCACGTGCCCAGGGCAGGACCCTGACGGCCCGTGAACTCGCTTGCCCCGTCCCGGAACTCGCCCCGAGCCACACCGTCGCCCACGCGGTCGAGCAACTCCAGTACCGCCGGGCTTCGCTCGCCGTCGTACGCGACACGGAGGGTCGGCTGACCGGCCTGATCAGCCTCGACGATCTCATCGTTCGACTGATGGGATCCTCGATGCGCTCGTCGTAGCTGGTTCGGCGACATGGAAGCCCCAGGCGGTTGCCTGGGGCTTCCTGTGTGACGAACACCCGGATCGCGCGCTGCCCCGATGACGCCGTGAACCAGCCAGGCACCGGGAAAGCGGTGCCTTGCCTCTCACACGGTCCGTAGTAAGGAGGCCGGTCCACGGAGGGGAGGATCTGGGCTCAGCCAAGGCTGAGGTACCTCACGAGGGACTGAAGATGTGATGCACCCCATTTTCATGCCCCCACGGATGCGAGAGCCCCGCTCCCACCGGTCGGGGAGCAGGAGCCCGCAAGTCCCCTTGCACGGACCGTTGTGACCACCGCGCGGCGTGGGGCCCCGAAGCAGCGGGACGCGCTCTTCGACAATGCGAAGTACTGTTGATCGTGTTCGTGGCGATGGCGCACATGCAGGAGCCGGTCATGGACGGCAGCCGCGCCACGTCTCACGGTCGATGCCCTCGTTGTAGAGGTTTTTCCTCGCGTCGATGAGGGGGCTCGGGCATGGAGGGGGTTGACACCGCTTACCCCGGCGATGTGGTCGGCCTCGTCAATGCCGCTGCCCTGCGCGTGGGCGACACCCTCTATGACGGCCGCCGGCTCTGTTTCCCGCCGATGCCGACCTTTACTCCGGAGCACTTGGCGGTCGGACATCGGCCGCTCGAAGCAATTCAGGCGTGGCATAGCCCAGTCAGGCCAAGCCGGTGTTGTGCAGGTCCTGGTGCCAGAGGTGCACGGTGACCGGGCGCCGGTGTCCGGCCGTCGTGGGGCCGATGGCGGGTCAGCCAGCCGTCGAGAGTGCTACCGCCTGTGCCGAACTGGTCGTAGTCCGCTTCACGGGCCTGCTTCTGAAGGTCACCCGCTGGATGGCCTGCAAGAAATCAGCGGTTCTGGAGGTCAAGCACACGGCGCTCGCAGGGAACGTCGTCCGAAGGCTTCGCCGAAGCCCTGACCGCGGTCGAGAAGTACCGTCGTCGGCCCGTACGCCGCCCTTGTGGTGGTAGCCCGTCCGGGGGCTGGAGTGCAGACGTGTCAGGCATCGCAACCGCCGCCGATTGCCTCGGAACAGTGGGATGAACCTGGGCGCGCACCTCACGACCAGTCGAATGCTGCCCGGCCGCGTCTCAAGGCGATGCGGTGCCACCTGTAACCCTCGATCCGCTGGGGCTGGTGGGAAATGCTCTCAAGGTTCGCGGAAACCGGTAGGTGTGGTGGCATCGCCCCTGACCAGCACATTCGTTGGTTGCCCGACCCTTGCCTGGACATCGCCTCCCATCACCCGGACGCCATGGGGTGAGGTGACCACTTCACATGGTGACAGACAGGCCCGCCCCTCCCCTTCCCCTGGGAGCAGCGCCCACTCCGAGGCGGAATCCGAAGACGTTTCGCTTGAGCTTCCTGGCTCCCCTGCGGACCTCGCCGGCAAGCGCCCAAAGGCATCACCGGAGGCGTTTGGAGCAGTCTGGGTTCGGGTACCCGTGGGGGCCCTGGGACCAATGCCCGCCGGGAGCAGCCATGACCAGTGCCACGCAGCCGCCGGAGCGCCCCATCATCGCCGGTATCGACAGAGGGCCCGGACATGAGCATCTCGTCCGGTTCGCAGCCCGCGAGGCGGCACTACGCAGACACCCCCTGCAAATCGCCCACGCATTCCAACTGCCACTGCCCGGAGTTTCAGTCTCCGACGAGGAGGAGAGCCGCTCCGGGGCCAAGGCGAGTGCCCAGCTGGTGGAGCACTACGAGCGGCTGGCCCGCGAGGAGGTTCCTGGCCTCTCCGTCGGCGGCGAGCTGATCATGGGGCATGCGGCTGCCGGGCTGATCGAACGCTCCGCGGAGGCGGAGCTGATCGTGATCGGCCACCGGGGCAGTGGCGGGTTTCCCCGGCTGCCGCTCGGATCGGTGAGCTGGCAGGTGGCCACGCATGCCGAGTGCCCCGTCGTCGTCGTGCGTCCCTCGCAGTCGGCGGAGCGGCCGGACAATCGTGTCGTGGTTGGCGTCGACACCGACGACGCCTCGCTGCAGGCCCTCGATGTGGCGTATCTGGAAGCCGATCTGCGCGGTGCTCGCCTCGACGTGGTGCACTGCGCCTTCGATGTCGCCACGTCTCCCACTGGGGCTATCACAACCGTCCCAGTGGACCCTACATTGGTGAAAAGCGGCCAGCAGGAGTTCTTCGACACCGAACTCAGAAGGCGGCGTGACCGCCACCCCGGCGTAGAAGTGAACCTGCGCATCGATCGCGCATCACCCGGACCCCTGCTCGCCGAAGCCTCCACAGGTGCGTGCCTGCTGGTCGTCGGCTCCCATCGGCGCACCGGGGTGCGCAGATTCCTGCTCGGGTCAGTCAGCGCCGAAGTGCTGCACACGGCACACTGCCCAGTCGCCGTAGTACCTGGTCAGCGCGATGGCTGATTCCCGTTACAGGCTCGGTCGGCCCCACAGGGCAGGCCAGGCCCGTTTGAGCCTGCGGGCCGCGGTCAACCCGGCACGGGCCGGAGGTCTACGAGGCGCGGACGACCAGGCCCGCCGGTCTTACGAATGATCCGATCAAACCCACGCTTGAAAGGTAGGACGCCCCATGAAGACCACGGTCAAGGACATGCTCGCCACCTATCCGGCCGACCTCGGGCAGATCGACCGCGACAAGCTCACTCGCTGCATCGAGGAATGTATCGCCTGCGCCCAGGCATGTACCGCCTGCGCCGACGCCTGCCTGTCCGAGGGCATGGTTGGCGAACTCACCAAGTGCATCCGCACCGACATGGACTGCGCCGACATCTGCAACGCCACGGCGTCCGTCCTGTCCCGTCACACCGGCTACGACGCCAACATCAGCCGCGCGATTCTCCAGGCATGCGCCACCGCCTGCAAAGCCTGCGCCAACGAGTGCTCCACCCACGCCGACCAGCATGAGCACTGCCGCCTGTGCGCCGAAGCCTGCCGCTCCTGTGAGCAGGCGTGCAATGACCTCCTCCAAGCCCTCGGCTGACCAAAACGCAGTCCTGCGGACGCATGCTCGCGTTGTCGGCGACGGCCGCAGCGAGCCATGACTCGCGCCCTGTGCTGACCACTGGCCATCGCCCTGACTCTTCGAGGCGCTGCTGAAACCTTCCACGGAGTCGTCTCCGAATACTGCCGTTAGCCACGTCACATCAGCGGACTTCGCGCCCGCCCTGGGTGTCCTGGCTATGGTCGCGCTGGGTCTCGTTGCAGTTCTCGACTGAGTTCTCGCCAGAGCAAGGGCGAGCACGGAAGTTCGAAATACCGGTCTGGCGCAGCTTCCCGCCGTGAACCGGCCGCTGGTCGCACAGGGCCGTGTGGCGTCCCGCAGCCATTTCGCCACCTGATCCCTCTCGGGGCTGCCACGGCGGACCGTGGCCTCGCCCTTGTCCTCGTCTGGGCTCGAAGAACATCCGAGGACAGACGCGCGCCGGGTGGGTACACGAGCGGCTGGCGAGACTCGATGCGCCGCGGCGGGCAGGAGTGTGGAGTGACGCTTTCAGACGTGGTCTACATGTGCCTGGGAATCGGGGCGCTCGGGGCAGCTGTCCTGCCCCGGGTGGTCTCCAAGCGGCCGTTCTCCCTGCCCATAATCTTCCTTGTCACAGGTGTCCTTATCCAGCTGCTGCCGCTGCCCGTACCGGTGGTGGATCCCGTACGCGACCGCTTGTGGGTCGAGCACACTACCGAGGTGTGTGTGATCGTGTCGCTGATGGGCGCGGGGCTCGCCATCGACCGGCCCGTCAGCCGTCGGAGGTGGTCCAGCACCTGGCGGTTGCTGGGCGTCACCATGCCGCTGACGGTGGTGGCCGTCGCTCTGCTGGCCTGGGGACTGCTGGACTGGCCGCCCGCCGTCGCCCTCCTGTTGGGTGCGGTGCTCGCCCCCACCGATCCCGTGCTTGCCGGGGAGGTACGGGTGGGAGAGCCGCTCGGTACCGAGCGTGACGAGGACGAGGCGCGGTTTGCTCTCACCAGCGAGGCGGGACTGAACGACGGACTCGCCTTCCCATTCGTCTATGCGGCCATTGCCCTCGCCACGGCGGCGGGCGCCGGGTGGTCGGCGGAGTGGATCGGCCGTTGGGCGCTGACCGACGCGCTGGGCAGGTGCGCCGTCGGGCTGGCCGCGGGCGCCGCTGTCGGCTGGTTGCTGGGGTGGATGTTCTTCCGTGCCAGGACGCCGGCCCTGCGGCTGTCCGAGCACATGGAGGGCTTCGTGGCGCTGGGGGCCACCTTCTTGTCCTACGGGATCGCCGAGGTGCTCCACGGCTATGGCTTCCTGTCCGTGTTCGTCACCGCCTGCGTCATCCGTGCCGCCGAGCGCAGCCACGGCTACCATAAGGTGTTGCACGAGTTCACTGAGCAGATCGAGCGGTTGCTCACCGCCCTTCTGCTGTTCCTGCTCGGCGGATACCTCGCCGCCGGCGCCTTGTCCGCCCTGACCCTGAGGGGGGCGGCCGTCGGTGTACTGGTGCTGCTGGTCGTCCGGCCTCTCACCGGATGGCTGGCTCAGGTGAAGAGCACAACTGGGCGACCGGAGCGCGTTGTCGTATCCCTGTTCGGCATCCGAGGGATTGGCTCGCTTTTCTACCTGTCCTATGCGCTGGGGCAGAACTCCTTCAGCGGACTGGAACGCGAACTGTGGACCCTGGTGGCCTTCACCGTGGTGGTCTCGGTGGTGCTGCACGGAGCGATGGCAACCCCCGCCATCAACCGTCTGGAACGCAGAAACCACCATGCGAAGCCCGGCGCTGCCCATAGACGCCCCTGACATGTGAATTGTCCGGTACCCAACCGCTCTCCGAGCCGCACACATGGCGTCAGTCGTCAGGTGCCGGGCACGAGCTGCCGCGTGTCAGGCCACGCATCAACCCCGCACACACCGAGGAAGGCCGTGCGGTCGCCGCTGGTAGCTGGTGAGGGCGGCGATGTCCATGCAACCGCACTGACCGGCCGCCGTGTTTTGCGTCAGGGCAGAAGGGGACACAGGCAGAATCTGCAAGGAGCCGAAGAGGCGTTGCCATGTTCGCCCTCAAGCGTCCCGCCGCGCGCGGCGCGGCACTGTGCCTGGTAGCCGCCTTCATGGCGGGATGCGCTCACGATCCGATCGGTTCCGCCGCACAGTCGCCGGACCCAACCCGACACCCGCCGGCTCCCTCACGGTCGTCGAACGGGCCGGGCAGACGATGGGCTTCGTGCCCGTGACCATCGGGGCGAGGGACCCTTCGCTTTCGTACTGGACACCGGCGCCTCAGCGAGTGCCGTCGATGATGACGTAGCCCGCGAACTGGACCTGTCCCGGTCAGGGGTCAAAGCGAACGCCCGTGCAGGGCGCATCACTTGCGCGAAGGTGAAGCCCGAAGGGTGCGGCCGCGTACCTCAGTCCGTGCCCGACGCCTGCGGACCTCCGCCCGGACCCTGACCGGACAGCGGTAGATCGAACCCGGCGCCCGTGAGGTTGTGAGGTCATCGCCCCTGCGCTCAACCCCAGGGCGGTCGACGATGTAGGCGACGAGTACGCCGGCGAGCATCGACCACGCAAGGGCCGCGTGTCTCGACTGCCATCCCGTGGCGCCGAAGAGGATCGCTGCTGTCAGACCCGCTGTGAGGGCTGAGGCGTTGGTGGCGAAGGCCCATTCCCGGCGTGCGCTGCCCGGTTCCCGCAGTTCCGCCGCGGCGGTCCTGACGGTCAGGGCGGCGACGATGATCGCCACTTCATCACTGAGGGGTCCATGACCCTGCCCTATCCGTCAGTGCTCGCCGGTACCGGTCCGCTGGTGCGCTGGTAGATGTCGGGGATGCCATCGTGGTCGTCGTCCCGGTTCTCGTCCTCGTACAGGCGGCGGTAGATCCCGTTGCGGCGCTTGATCAGCAGTGCGGCCAGGCCCGCCGCGATCAGTGAACCGATGAGGACTGCGGCCTTGATGTGTTCAGCTGCGGTCGGGTCGGGGAAGGCGAGCTCACCGATCAGCAGCGCGACGGTGAATCCGATCCCGGCCAGTACAGCGAGCGCGAAGACGTCGGCCCAGGCGAGGTCCGGGTTCAGCTGGGCTTTGGTGTAGCGGGCGGCCAGGTAGGTGCCGGCGAAGATGCCCAGGGTCTTGCCGATGACCAGTCCCAGCACCACTCCGAGCGGCTCGGGCTGGGTGAAGACCTCTCCGAGTGACGCTGCGGAGACACCGACGCCCGCGGCGAAGAAAGCGAACAGCGGCACGGCGACTCCTGCCGATACCGGGTGCAGCAGATGAGAGGTCCGCTCGGCAGGCGTGGAATTCTCGCCCTTGTCGCGGGTGGTGCGCAGGATCAGGCCCATGGCAACACCGGCGACGGTGGCGTGCACGCCGCCGTTGTACATCAGAGCCCAGGTGGTGATGCCCAGGGGGACGTACCACCACCAGCCCCGGACGCGGTAGCGCTGGAGAAGGTAGAAGACGACCAGGCCGGCCAAGGCTCCGCCGAGGGCGAGGAAGTTCAGATCGCTGGTGAAGAAGATCGCGATGATGAGGATCGCGCCCAGGTCGTCGACGACGGCGAGAGTGAGCAGGAAGGCACGGAGCGCGGAGGGCAGGTGGGTGCTGAGGACCGCCAGGACGGCCAGTGCGAAGGCGATGTCGGTGGCCATAGGCACGGCCCAGCCTTCGAGGCTGCCACCGCCCGACATCACCGTGGCGGCGTACAGGGCGGCCGGCACCACCATGCCGCACAGCGCCGCGACGACAGGCAGAGCTGCCGTGGCCGGGGTGCGCAGCTCGCCGACCACGAATTCGCGTTTTAGCTCAATGCCCGCGACCAGAAAGAAGATGGCGAGCAGTCCGTCGGCGGTCCAGTGCTGCACCGAGAGATCCAGGCCGAGGGCCGGTATCCCGAAGTGGAAGTGGCGTATTTGCTCGTAGACGTTGCTCCACGGGGTGTTCGCCCACACCAGCGCCACGACGGCGGCGGCCAGGAGCACCAGCCCACCGACCGTTTCCGTCCTCAGTGCTTGGGTTACGGCGGTCCGCTCAGGCAGCGGCAGCAGGCCGAGGAAAGGGGAACGCTCGCGTGGGGCGGGGGCCATCAAGGAAATCCTCCGGGGCATCGGCACAAGGGCATGCAGCCCCTAGGACGCCGACCAGACTTCCCGGCACACCGCGCGTCCGATGTGGCCGCTTCGGGCGGCCGTTGACGCGTTCTTTGCACCCTAACTGCCTTCTCCGAATCCCGCCAGGAGCCGGTTCACCTGCTGAAACGCACAACGAGCGGGTCCGTACACACCAAGGCGCGAGATGTGTACGGACCCGCTCAGGAGCCGGGCCGCAGGGCGGTCAGACGGTGGTCTTCACCGACTCCTGGTCTTCGTCGGCCTCGCCCGTCTCGCCGGCGTTGCGGGCGCGGACGAACTCCAGGAAAAAGTTCAGCTCGCGCTTGACGACGGGGGCGAGCAGGTACAGGCCGATGATGTTGATGACGGCGAGCATGAAGAGCACGGCGTCGGCCATGTCGATCAGGGTCTGCAGCGTCAGGAGCGAACCGGCGATCGCGAACAGGGTGTACACGACCTTGTACGTCAGTTCGCTGGCCTTGCTGCGGCCGAAGAGATGCGTCCATGCCTTGAGGCCGTAGTAGCCCCAGGTCAGCACGGTGGAGATGGCGAAGAGCATCACCGCCACGGTGAGGATGTACGGGAACCAGGGCATCACCGTGCCGAACGCGTCGGAAGTGATCGTGACGCCGACAGGATCCCCGTCCTTACGCGCTTGGGCCCAGCTGGCGGGGTTGGCGATGACGATGGTCAGTGCGGTCATCGTGCAGATGACGACGGTGTCGATGAACGGCTCCAGCAGGGCGACCAAGCCCTCGCTGGCGGGGTGCTTGGTCTTGACCGCGGAGTGGGCGATGGGCGCGGAGCCGAGACCCGCCTCGTTGGAGAACGCGGCCCGCTTGAAGCCGACGATCAGGGCGCCGAGTACACCACCGGCGACACCTTCCGGGTTGAAGGCGCCTTCGATGATCGTTGCGATGGCGGCCGGGACGGCGGTGACGTGCACCAGGATGACCACCAGGCAGGCCGCGATGTAGATGCCGGCCATGGCGGGCACGAGCTTGCTGGTGACGTTGGCGATCGAGCGGATGCCGCCGAGGAGCACGATGCCGACGAGCGCGGCGATCAGGATGCCGAAGAACAGGGCGCCGGCGGAGGAGCCCATCAGGCCGTCCTCGCCGCCGGTGACGGAGACCAGCTGGGCGTACGACTGGTTGACCTGGAAGAGGTTGCCGCCGAAGAGGCCGAAGAACAGGATCATGAAGGAGGCGAGGACCCCGAGGACCTTGCCGAGGGTCTTGCCGTTCTTGCCGAAGCGGTCGGCCAGGCCCTTGGGCAGGTAGTGCATCGGGCCGCCGGAGACTGTGCCATCGGCGTGCACCTCGCGGTACTTCACGCCAAGGGTGACCTCGACGAACTTGGTGGCCATGCCGAGGAGACCGCACAGGATCATCCAGAAGGTGGCACCGGGGCCACCGATGGAGACGGCCACCGCGACACCGGCGATGTTGCCCAGGCCCACGGTGCCGGAGACGGCGGCGGTCAGCGCCTGGAAGTGGTTGACCTCGCCAGCCGAACCCTTCTCGTCGTACTTGCCGCGCACCACATCGATGGCGAGGCGGAATTTGCGCACCTGTACGAAGCCGAACCAGCCGGTGAAGACGAGACCGGCGACGACGAGCCAGGCGACGATGAGGGGCAGGGCCGCCCCGCCGACGGGCACGGAGTAGAAGACGACTTCCACGAGCCACGTGGCTATGGGCTCGAAGAAACCGCTGACGGCTTCGTCGACGGTCTGAGTGATGGAGTCGAGTGACACTGTGGCTACCTCGATGGCGCAGGGCCGGGGCACGGGAGGAGTGCGCCGGTTGGTGTGCGGGCTTTGAGCGAACGCCGTTGTCCGATCGGCGACCCTGAGTGCGGTCCGTGGACTCGGACCGTGATCACTCTGGTCGTGCTGCCGGTGCGTGCCGGCGACTCCTTACGGCGGCTGGGGGTGGTGCCACCTGCGGAGTTGCGCAGTTCTACCACGCCTTTACGAGATCTTTAGTGACTCAAGTCACATAACTTTAAGTGATGATGGAAAGTCCCTGCGAACGAAATCAGACCGTTATGCGGGGACCGGGTTCCGTTCATCGGACACTTATGTCTTAGCCGACGGGCGGGCAGGGGATTCCCGTGCGATCCGTGCACCGAGCGAGGCACTTCTACGCAGGTGCCTTCACCTCCCCCTCCGCACTCTTCAGACAGCCCGGCGGGACACATGGTCGTCTGCGGTGACGACGCCTTGGCCCACCGATTGGCCGGGGCCTGCCGCCCCTATCCATCCGCTGCCGATCTCTCGTGGGCGGTCTGCTCGCAGGCCGAGCGCGGCGGTCGAAACGGCCATCACGCGCGCCACGGACCCCCGCCACCTGCTGAGCCGCCCGCCGGGCCGACACGCGGCCCGCCAGGGAAGCGGCCCGGACCGATGCCCCATAAGCTGCCGTCAGGTGCGCCGGGAAGTCTGGTCGACAAGTGGACATTCCCTGCCCCGGAGCCGCCTGATGCCGCTGTGCCGGGCCGGCGCAGATCGCATCGTCCGGACAGGATGGTTGTAAGGCTGCGAGGGCACATCGACGCGCGCAGCGCCGAACGCACCAGCCAGGCCCTCGTGAATGCCCTGGGGGCCTCCCCGACGAGCCTGGAGATCGACCTGTCGGGCGTGCAGCACCTGAGTGCCGACGGCACCGGTGCCTTCTCACCGGGCTCAAGGCGGCTCGCTCGCGTGGCACGCGGCTGACTGTGACTCACGCACCTCCGCAGGTGGCCAAGGTGCTCAACCGAGTCGGACTGCTGAGAATCCTGCGCGCCGAGGAAGGGCACGGCACTCCCGGCTCATGACGCTCCGGGAAACGGTCCCGCAGCTCTTCGAGAGAAGGAAAGCCGTGGCCAAGCCGGTGAACGCCGCTGTAGGCGGGACATGGATCTGCTGTCTCATGTGCCCAAAGCGACCAATTCCGGGTACGCGCGGTGAAGCGCAACAGCTTCGACCTCGAATTTCCGCAGTTGGCGTGGGCGGACGAGTCAGCGACCGCTCTAATCTGCTATCTGTCACCGTGATCCTCTGCAGGCTGCAGTACCAGGCAGTGCAACGGCGATTCCAGTCCTGGCTTGAGGGCTCGGGAACGGTCGTCGGTCTGCTGGGCCATGAGGTTCCCGGACACCGTGCCCGTGGGCTCAGGTGGCACAACCAGTTCCAGCAGTGCACGGTCACCGCCTGGCTCAGCGGTCCTCCGTGACGCGAAGTGCGTGGCGCTGGAAGAGTCGTGAGATGTCTCGCGCGGTGATGATGCCCATGAGGTGCTGGCCGTCGGTGACGAGGATCCGCATGCCGCTGCTCTGGTGGACCTTTTCCAGAACGTCTTCGAGGAAGTCGTCGGGCGCGCATGTGGTGCACTGCGTCAGCGGGGTTGCCACGTCACGTACGCGCAATGTCTCCCGCTGCGGCGCCGGCGTCTTCGCCAGTTGCGGCAGGTGGACCATGCCGCTGGGGCGTCCTTCGAAGTCGATCAGGGGCAGGGTGGAGTGGCGGGCCCGCATGGCCACTTCGTCGATGCAGCGTTCCACGGTGAGCCAGTCGGGGCAGGTTTCCACGGGACTCGACATGGCATCGGCTGCGCGTACCCCGTGCAGGGCTGCGGCCACCCCGGCGTGCCGCCGTTCCGCGTTGGCGACGATCATGATGAAGAAGCCGATGATCATTAGCCAAAGACCGCCGAAGGCGCCGCGCAGAACGGAGATCCATCCGGCGGCGATCAGCAGGAAACCGAATACCTGCCCACTGCGTGCGGCTGCCCGCTCGGCCCGGTCCCGGTCTCCGGTACGCCACCACATCAGCGCCTGCACCACACGTCCTCCGTCGAGCGGCGCGGCAGGCAGCAGATTGAACACTCCCAACACGAAGTTCACCCACCCCAGCCACACCATGACGGCCGCGGGCACCGCCCAGCCAGTCAGCGCGTTCAGACCAAGGCCCGCCCCGAACGCCGCTGCACCGACGACCAGGCTGGTGAGCGGGCCGCTCACGGCAACGAGGAAGGCTGCGCCGGCCGCGCGCGGCTTTCCCATCGCGGTCATCCCGCCCAGTGCCCAGAGCGTGATGTTCTCAACCGGGATGCCTTTCTTCCCCGCGGTGATCGCGTGGGCGGCCTCATGAGCCAGCAGGCTTCCGAGCAGCAGCAGGGCACCGGCCAGGCCGGCGACTGTGTATGTGGCGTTCGACTGTTCCGGAACCCAGGCGGGGAGCGTCTGCCCGCCCAGGCTGTATCCGAAGAACACCACGAGCAGGGGCACGGTCCAGTGGATGCGCAGCGGCACCCCGAGAACTCGTCCTATCCGTACCGAGCTGTTCATCACTGCCTCCCGCGGACTGAAGCAGGCGGTCCCTCACCCGAGCCGATGCGCCCTCCGGGCGTCCCCGCGACGGACCAGCACGGTGTCCGTCCACTGACAGTCTCCCTCGGTGGGGACAGGCGGCTGAGGGCGTGGCATTCCTTGACATGGATGCGTCACCTGTCGGGTGCGGCTGGGGCGTCGGGGCCACCGTTTTGCTCAGGGCGGCCCGCGTTCGGGCTCTCCCGGTCGGTGCTGTTCTGCGGGCGGGGGGAATCGCCTTGCTGGTAGATGTCGGGGATGCCATCGGCGTTCTCGTCTAGGGTCTCCTCCTCGTACAGCCGCCGGTACTTGTTGTTCCGCAGCTTCAGCAGCCCACATGCCAGCAGTGCGGAAGTCAGGGATCCGAGGAGGACGCCTGCCTTGATGCGCTCAAGGTCTGCAGGGTTCGGATAGGCGAGTTCACTGATCAGCAGCGAGACGGTGAAACCGATGCCGGCCAACATGGCCACGGCGATCACGTCCGGCCAGGCGAGGTCGGGGCTGAGTCGGGCCCGCGTGAAGCGTGCCGCGAGGTAGCAGCCGCCGAAGATACCCACAACCTTGCCGATGGCCAGGCCCAGTGCCACGCCCAGCGGTTCGGGTCGGCCGACGACGTCGCCCAGGGTGTCGCCGGATACGCTGACTCCGGCCGAGAACAGGGCGAACAGCGGAACGGCCACTCCGGCGGAGACCGGACGGACCAGGTGCGCGATCCGCTCGGCCGGACGTCGGCCTCTCTCTCCGTCCTTCGTCACCCTCAGCAGCAGCCCCATGGCGACTCCTGCCACGGTGGCATGTACGCCGCTGGCGTACGTCAGGCCCCAGATCACCAGTGCCAGCGGTAGGTACCAGTACCAGCCGTGCACCCGCCTTCGGTCGTGCAAGTGGAAGAACAGACCCAGCCCGAGTACGGCGCCGATGAGGGCCGCCAAGTTGATCGTGTGGGTGTAGAAGACGGCGATGACGACGATGGCACCGAGGTCGTCGACTACCGCCAGCGTGAGCAGGAAGGCGCGCAGCGCGGAGGGCAGATGGGTGTCGATCACCGCGAGTACGCCCAGCGCGAAGGCGATGTCGGTGGCCATGGGGACGGCCCAGCCGTTCCACGTTCCTCCCATGGACGTGGCGACGAGTCCGTAGAGCAGGGCCGGTACGGCCATGCCGCTTACCGCTGCGACGACGGGCAGTATCGCTGTTCCGGGGTGGCGCAGATCGCCGACCACCAGCTCACGTTTGAGTTCGGCGCCGGCGACGAAGAAGAAGATCGCCAGTAGCCCGTCGGCTGTCCAGTGGGTCACGGAGAGATCCAGCCCCAGTGCCTCAATGCCGAAGTGGAAGTCCCGCACCGACTCGTATGCGCCGCTCAGCGGTGTGTTGGCCCACACCAGCGCCACGGCAGCCGCAGCGAGCAGCACCATGCCACCGACGGTCTCCGTGCGCAGAGCGTCCGCCACGAACGTGCGCTCCGGCAGCGGGAGACGGCCGAGGAAGGTGCGGGTCTTGCGGTTGCCTCCGGGCATACAGCTGGCCTCTCGGTAATCCGGCAGAGAGTGATGGGATGCTTCCAGCCAGCAGGCTGCTCACGCCTGGCGGAGCCGTTCCAGCAGATGGGCGGCCGTGACGACGCCGAGCGCTCGGCCTGGGCCCCCGGCGCCCCCCTCGACAATGGCGATGAGGGGACTTCGGGTGCGAGTCATCAGTTCTGCGAGCTCGATGGCTGTGCAGTCGGGAGCGGCAGTGGGCAGGAATGGCCTTCCCACCGGGAGGCATTCGGCGACCTTCCGTCCCGCGAGCGCGTGATACAGGTGATCGGCATGCGGCTCGTCGATCACGTTGGCGAGCACGGGGTCTTCCTGCACGTAGCTGGGCACGAGGGCCCTGACCACGTCGGAAGCGGGCAGAATCGCGTAAGGCTGCCCAGCAGGGTCAACAACCAGCAGACCGGGCAGAGCGTGCTCGATGAACAGTCTCACCGCCTCTGCGGCATCGGCCTCCGTGCTGACTGACACGTATGGCTCTGCGAGGTCACGCGCACGCATGAGGGCTCGCCCCTTGGGAGTTCGCTTGGCTGTCACCTTTGCCCGGGCAGCGCTGCCCTGGTGCTCCCCCGGACCGTAGACCACGGTGCTGGGTGTATATGGATACCGCGGGAGCGAGGCCGTTCGGTGGGACGTGGTTGTCCTCGGCGGAGGGCGGCCTTGTGAAGATCGCCGTGAGGATCATGCCCACCACCGCCAGAATGGCGAGTGCCACCGCTGCCTTCACGCGCCAGTCGCCCCGTTCGCCGTCGCTGTTACGTTCGTCGGCCTCATCCTGAGCGCCTGGGAACTGGCAGTTCAGTGCGTCCATCAGCGATGTCAGCTCGGGGTCGTCCCGGGCGAGGCGTCGCTCGATCTCTGCGAGGATGCGCCGGTCGTCCATTGAGGGGTTCATACCGACCACCTGTGTCCTTGGGCTCTCCCCCCGCAGAGCGCACGACCGCTCGGCGGGGTCTCATGCCTATGAGGTGTGGGCTGGGCTCTGCGCTGCGTCGGGGGGCCGGAGCATGTCGACGAGGCGCAGGATCTCCATGGGCAGCGGGAAGATGAGGGTGGAGTTCCGGTCGCTGGAGATCTCCGACATCGTGGACAGGATCCGCAGGTGCAGTGCCGCGGGATGGCCCTCCAGCCGCACTGCGGCGTTCGCCAGTGTCTCGGCGGCCTCGAATTCGCCCTTGGCGTGGATGACCTTGGCGCGCCGGTCACGCTCGGACTCGGCCTGCCGGGCCATGGCCCTGCGCATGGTCTCGGGCAGCTCGACGTCCTTGACCTCCACCAGGGTTACCTTCACACCCCAGGGGTTAGTCACATCGTCGATGATCTGCTGGAGCCGCTGGTTGATCTCGTCCCTGTTGACCAGCAGCTCGTCGAGGTCTACTTGTCCGAGGATGCTGCGCAGCGTGGTCTGAGCGATCTGCGAGGTGCCCTTGATGTGGTCCTCAATTGCCACGACGGACCGGTTCGGGTCGACGACGTTGAAGTACGTCACGGCGTTGACTCGTACGGTGACGTTGTCCTTGGTGATCACATCTTGCGGTGGGATGTCCATGGTGATGGTCCGCAGGGAGACGCGGACCATGCGGTCGACGACGGGGATGATGAAGAACAGTCCCGGCCCTTTGGCGCCGATGATCCTTCCGAGACGGAAGATCACCCCGCGCTCGTACTCGGGCACGATCTTCACGGCGGCCATCAGTAGCAGGAGCAGGACGGCTGCGCCGACGATGATGCCGATCAGTCCTGAGTTCATGATCCATCTTCCTGTGGGTTGTGGCGGTCTTCCGGGGGCTCGGCGTTTTCGACGATCAGGCGCAGGCCGTCGCGATCGACGACGCGAATGTGCTGCCCTTCAGTGACGGGTGACTTACGGCCGAGGACGGTCCACCACGCGCCTTCGAGCAGGACCTGCCCCGTGCCGCCGTCGACACGACGCACCACGGCTTGGCGGCCCAGCAGTCCCTCGTGTCCGGTCGTCGCGGGAGCGCGGCGGGCACGCCACGCCAGCCGGCCGGCGAGTACCGAGCCCCCTCCGACCACTACGGCGGTGGGCCACAGCACGGCAGGGTCCACGCCGAGCTCACCGCGGAAGAGCAACACTCCAGCGAGTACGAGCGACACGGTTCCCCCGGCGGCGAAGATGCCGACACCGGGTGTGAGTACTTCTGCGACGAACAGGGCAGCGGCCAGCCCGAGGAGCAGCAGTCCTGCGACGTTGAAGGGCAGGACGCTGAGCGCGACGAACCCGAGGACGAGCAGGATCGCGCCCGTGATGCCGGCGAATCCCATGCCGGGGCCGGCAAGCTCGTAGATCACAGCCAGCGTGCCGATCGACAGAAAGAGGAACGCCAGCTCCGGGCTGGCCAGCAGTTGCCGCAGCTCGCCGAAGAAGCCCAGATGGTGCTCCACCACCCGCGCACCAGCCGTCTGCAGAACCACCTGGCGTTCTGCGTCCGCCGGACCGACGGTGACGCGGCGGCCGTCCAACTCGGTGAGCAAAGCATCACGCGACGGTGCCACCAGGTCGACCACGTCCGTTCGCAGGGCCTCCTGGTCTGACACCGCGGTGCCGTCGCGGACCATGTCCCGGGCGAAATCCGTGTTCCGCCCGCGCTGCTCCGCGATCGAGACCGCGAATGCGACCGCATCATTGATCACCTTGTCGCTCGCCTCCTCGCCCTGGCCGGACACCGGTGTCCCGGCGCCGATGTGGGTTCCGGGCGCCATGGCGGCGACGTGTGCGGACAGCGTGATGTAGGCGCCCGCAGACGCCGCACGTGCCCCGGACGGGGCGACGTACACGATGACCGGAATACCGGAGGCGAAGACGTCCTTGACGATCTCCCTGGTCGATTGCAGCAGCCCGCCCGGGGTGTCTGTCTCGACCAGCAAAGCAGCGTGCCGCTCCCGCTCGGCGATGCGCAGCCCTTCCTCAATGTGATCGGCGACCACAGGGGTGATGGTGCCCTCCACCCGCGTCAGCAGCACAGTCGACGACTGGGCCGCACTCATGGCGGGGGCGGCAAGAAGACAGCCCAGCGTCACAAGGAGGACCTGGATGACCCTCCGGACCAGTGAGCGGAGGCAGCTTCGGGGCACGGCGCGGTTCCCCTGTTCGCGTGGGTCCTGGTGGGCGTATTACTCACGGATTACCCGTGAGCGCAGGTCGGACGCCTGCCGAGGCCGGCAAAGGACGGCCGTCTCGCACCCACATAATTTGCCGTAGTGCGGCAAAATGGCACCATGCCGATGGGAAAGCGCAGCCCGGGTCCGCATGCAGCCACACCAGGTGCCACGGTGCCCGCACCAGATACCGCAGCCGCCGCAGAGAACAACCCCCCGACGGTGCATATGGACAGCCACCTGGAGCAGCTCGCCAGCATCTCGGTCAGTAGACAGCGGCTGCCTGATGAAGAGCTCGAAGGGCTGAGGCAGCTTGCAGCAGCTGCGGCCGGCCGGGGTATGGCCTTGCGCGTCCTGGTCGCCGAGTACCTTGCCTCGGCCTGCCGTGTCTGGACGGATCTGCCCGGTTCCCGTCAGGCTCAGAACCTGCAAGATCTGAAGGATGTGGCCTCCGCTCTCATCCGGGCGGTCAGCGATGCGGCGGTGGCACTGACCGAGGGCTACGAAACCGCTCACCGGGCAGCTGTCCGAGGCGAAGAGGCGACGCGGCGCGAATTCGTCGACGACCTCCTCGAAGGTCGCACCGATCTTGGCCGGTTGGCCGAGCGGGCCGAACGGTTCGGCCTCCGGCTGGTCGGCCCGCACAGTGTGGCCGTCGCGCGGGTCATGAACGCCCCCCTTGGGGCCGGCGATGACACCACCCGCTATGTCGAGGAAGCGTTGACCGCCCGGTTCAGTACGCGGAACGTACTGATCACCACCAAGGACGGCCTGCTGGTGTGCATATCCCCCGGCGCGGTGCCGGAGGTCCCTGAGTTCTTCGCCGACAAGGTACGCAACGCTGTCGGCGAGCAGTACCAGATCGCCATCAGCCGGCCCCGGCCCGGCCCCAGCGGCATCGTCCGCTCCTACCAGGAAGCACGCAGGTCCCTCGACCTCGCCGCCCTCCTCTGCCTGACCACCCCCATCGTGCGCGCCTCGGACCTGCTCGTCTTCCAGGTCCTCGGCAGGGACCGCGCAGCCATCACCGACCTCGTGGCCACAGTCCTCGGCGGCCTTGAGGAAGCACGAGGCGGGCCCAAGGCACTGTTGGAAACCCTGACCGCTTACTTCGCCAGCGGCTGCCTGAACACCACCACGGCGCGCCGACTCGGAGTGAGCGTGCGCACGGTCACCTACCGGCTCACTCGCATCCGGCAACTCACCGGCCACGACCCCACGGATCCCGACGAGCGATACATCTTGCAGACCGCCGCGCTCGGTGCTCGTCTTCTTGGCTGGCCGTCCCGTTCCCTCCAGCCCGCCGACTGATTCCCACCGCGCGAGAAGGGCGCAATCAAGGCCGCCATGGTGAGGCGTCCCCAGGGCTCTGACCCGGGCCACGGGAGATGTGTTCCGGGAAGGGCAGCGAAGCGCTATCAGCTGCTTCCGAGATACGGCCTCGACAAGTGACTTGAGTGAGCCTACCGGCAAGTACTCGATCCCCATGCCCCGCGACATCGCCGAAGCCGCCACGGCCCGCAGCGGTCCGTCCAGGCTGTCCGCCTACGTCGCCGTAGCCCGCCAGATCGAACGCGAAAACCTCAACGAACTCATCCAGGTCGCCGAGGCCGAACACGGACCCGTCACCGACGGGGAGATCCAGGCCCGGCCGATGCGGATGACGCGTCCGTGCACGCGGCGCAGGTAGGCGGTCCGGTGGATCACGTCCCGCACCGTGTCAGCTGGCCCGAGCGGAGGAGTTCGCGGCCACGCTGCACGAGCGTCTGGCGCCAGCACCCTCGCCCGTGGCGACGTCGTAAGCGGTCCTCACAAGCGGAGCAGGTCCGCATGCCCCCCGTGAACGGTGGCAGATACGCCGCTCCTCGTAGCGGAGCGGATGGGCGACGGGCTCGGCATGTGGTGGAGACCGCGCTGTCCGAGCCGTCGGGCAGACTCACCTAACTGATGGTTTTCAGAATGAGTTCTGCGAAATGCCCGTTACGTGTATGTCATCCGAGCCGATCATCAGGGGCACCCGTCACACAGGAGCGGGGGCGAGGCTGTGAGCGACGGGGGCCAGCAGGGCCGCCGGGCCCGGCCCATGAAGGGCCCCGCTGGTTTGCGGGGCCCTTCATGGGCCGACGCTCAGCGCGGTTCGATGGTGACCGTGGCGAGGCCCGATGCGAAAGCGGGGGCGCCCAGCTCGATGCCGACCCGCACGGTGCCCGGCTCGGCACCCTCGTCGACCTCCATCTCGGGGTAGACGACGGCCCACTTGCCCCGGGCCAGATCGAACCGGACGTCCTGGCAGGTCAGGGTGCGGTTGCCGTTGGACCGCTCGCCGACGCTCACGATCTCCTGCGTCTCGCCCTCCCGGGACATCGCCAGCTGGTCCTGGGTGAACCGCATGCCCTCTGGGGCGGTGAGCACGAGCCGCAGGGCACCGATGGTGCGCTGCCCCGTGTTGGTGATCGTGAACACCGCCGGGTACACCCACTGCTGGCCGGGCCGCACCCGGGCGTTCTCCGGCTGCGACTGGGTGACGCGGGCGGACAGCCCCGTCGTCGCGGCGATGACCTTGCCGACGAGCTGTACGGGCGTGCGCTTGCCGATGCTGGCCGAGCCGTCGCTCTTCAGGCCGGCCGTCGCGTCTTGCTGGGCGCGCATCGGGATGGTGTAGACGAGGCTGCCTGTGTCGCTGGCCGTGGTGTTCAGATGCGGGTTCGCGCGGATGATCAGGGTGCGCCCGGAGTCGTACACCTCATGGTCGAGAGGGCCGGAGACCACGCCGTCGACCGTGCCGTGGTAGGCGAAGACCGGCTGGCCGGTGAAGACGAAGCCGGTCGGGGCGGTGTAGCGCTGGATGATCACGCCGGGATTGACCGGCTGGCCGGTGGGCGCGAGGAAGCGCAGGTTGCAGCGGCTGGTCTGGCCGGGGGCGCTCTCGGGCACGACCTCCTGGAAGACCGTCAGCGCTGTCTCGTCGGCGACCGGTGCGGGCACGATGATCACGACCGGCAGGGTGAAGGTGTTGTCCTTGAGGTTGAGATCGCCGCCGTACTGGATCTCCAGGGTGGCCTCGTAGGTGCCCGGCTTGGTGGACTCGGGCGCCTTCACCCGGAAGACGCCGTCCAGGGAGGCGCTGAAGGGGACGAGCTGGGAGCCGGCGAAGGTGCGGGAGAGCCGGCGGTCGGTGCCGCCTGCGGCGTCGACCAGAACCAGACCGTAAGGCAGGTTCAGCACGACGGTGATCAGTTCGCCGTCGACCGTGGCGGGGCCGCGGCTCCTGATCCGCGCCCCGAGGTCGAATTCCTGGTCGCGCGGCACGGACGCCGGCGCGACGATCTCGCCGTACAGGTCGGCGATGGGCGGCGTCGGGGGCACGACGGCGGTGACGCCGTAGACCCGGCGGACGCGGTGGTTGTACCCGTCCCCGATGTACAGGCTCCCGGTGCCGTCCACCGATACCCCGTGGGGGTGGTAGACCCGGGTGCCGGCCGCAGGCCCACCGTCCGCGACGTAGCCGGCAGTGCCGGTGCCCGCCACGGTGGTGATGATCCCGCCGACCGTGACCTTGCGGACGCGGTGGTTGTTGGTGTCCGCGATGTAGAGGTTGCCCTCCTTGTCCACGGCCACACCGGCCGGGTAGTGGAGCCGGGTGGCGACGGCAGGGCCGCCGTCGGAGATGAACCCGGCCGTGCCGGTGCCAGCGACGGTGGTAATGATGCCGTTCGCGGTGACCTTGCGGACCCGGTGGTTGTAGCGGTCGGCGATGTAGAGGGCGCCCGCCGCGTCGACGGTCACTTCAAACGGGTGGTAGAGCGGGGTGGCGACGGCGGGGCCGCCGTCGGAGACGTACCCCGCGTTCCCGTTGCCTGCCACGGTGGTGATGTTGCCGTTGGTGGCCACCTTGCGGACCCGGTGGTTGTTGGTGTCGCCGATGTAGAGGTTGCCCTGCTCGTCGACCGCCACCGACCAGGGGTAGTTGAGCGGGGTGGCGACGGCGGGGCCGCCGTCCGAGATGTACCCCGAGTTCCCGTTGCCTGCCACGGTGGTGATGATGCCGTTGGGGGCGACCTTGCGGATGCGATGGTTGTGCCGGTCGGCGATGTAGAGGTTGCCCGCGGCGTCTACGGCCACCCCGGTCGGGTAGTGGAGCCGGGTGGCGACGGCAGGGCCGCCGTCGGAGATGAACCCGGCGTGCCCATTGCCCGCGACGGTGGTGACGGTCCCGTCGGGGGTGACCTTGCGGACCCGGTGGTTGTAGCAGTCGGCGACGTAGACGTTGCCGGCGCGGTCGATCGCCGTGCCGTGCGGGTAGTGGAGCTTGGTGCCGATCGCGGGGCCGCCGTCGGCGACGAAGCCCGCCTCGCCGTTGCCCGCCGCCGTGATGATCGTGCCGGCGGGGAAGGCCGCCGCCTGCGTGGAAGCACTCGTGGTCATCGCTGGTTCTCCTGTCCGAACATGGTGTGCCGCCGCGCACGGCGGCACACCGCCTCAGCCGGAAGTCATGGAACTCTTGCGCGAATTCGAAGCCGGACCCATGCACGATGCATGTCTTGTGTCGGGGAGAACCGATGAACGATCCGGCGGGACGTCGAGCCTAGCCGTCTCGACGTGGCAGATTTACCGCGCTCTTCGGACAAAGGTCCGGGCTTGGCGCACGGCCGGAAATCATCCGGCCCGCCACCTCGGAGAGCCGTCCCCAGCGGGTTTCCGTCCGCCGTCACCGCACCGTCCCGCTGCGGAAAATCGCCGCATGCACGTTTCTGCAAACGGCCCGATCGACGCTCTTGCCCCAGATCGATGCGTGGTGCAGTCGGCCCCGCGAGGTCGGCAAGGTAATACGATGCCGATCCAGCGCAGCGGAATTCGGGGTGGACCAAGCGCTTTGACACAGTTTCACGCCACGGTTTCGCCGGCTCGCAGCCGAGCATCCGCTGATTCGGGAATCAATCATTCCGGTAAATGGGGGCGGTCATGAATCTCGTAAGGAACGGCGGCTTCTCCGAGTACACGTTCAGGCAAGGGGCCCAGTGGGGGACCGGAAACCGTGGCGTGATGGCCGCCGGCCGCCACAACGGTGATCAGTTCCTCAGCCTGGCCGACTGGACCTGGGGGAAGTACACCGGGAACGGAAAGGCCGAGTATCCGGCGGAAGCGCAGGACGCCGTCGATCTCATCAACGGTGCCGCGGACGGGCACTTCCCGGAGGACGGGGACCACCCGTTCGCCAACACCGAGAACTTCCTCGACCTGAACGGCAACAGCACACTCGGCTTCATCGAACAGACCGTCCCGGTCACCGGCGGCCAGGCCTACGAGCTGTCCTTCTACCACGGCTACAACATCTGGCCCGGACACGACATCGGCCGCCCCACGTATCTGCGGGTCGAGGTCGAGACCGACGGCCGGCCGCTGCTGAGCGAGGACTACGTCCAGTACTACTCCGGCAAGGGCGGCAAGGCGTCCCACAGCGACGACCGGATCAACGACCCCGCCTGGCGCAAGCGCCGGCTCTCCTTCCGGGTGCCCGAGGGCCGGCAGCAGGTGACGGTACGGTTCGCCAACCCCGGCAGGGCCGGGCTCCACCCCGACCTGGGCGCCAACGCCGACGGCCACAGCGGCATGCAGCTCGCGCATGTCCGGCTGGACGGCTCCGGCGGCGGCAGCACCCTGCTCACCGTCGCGCAGCGCAAACCGGAGCAGACGAAGGTCAGGCAGGGGCAGATCTGGCAGTTCCCGGTCGTGCTCACCCTGACCAACGCCGGCAACCGCCGGATCGGGACGCACCGGGTGGTCTTCACGGCTCCCGAGGGGCTCTACTTCATGGAGGACCGGCTCGTGATGACCCGTCAGGAGGACGATCCGACGGAGACCCCGGTCGCGGCCGAGCGCTCGAACGGCAACCGCACCCTCACCTGCCCGGCCTTCCCGCTGGAGCTCGCGCCCGGCAAGTGGGCGTCCGTGTACCCGGCGATGGGCGTGGACCACGACGCCACCCCGGGGACCGTGACGGTCGCCTTCGAGGCGGGCAGCCCCGTCTTCGCGACCGGGCACGCCACGGTCACCATCCTGCCCCGCACCGGCGCCTGACCGGCCGGCTCGTGCGACGCATCAGGCACGTGGCCCGTATCGCCCTGGCCGTCGCCCGCATGGCCCTCGCCCGCCCGGGCCCGAGCCGCATCCGCCCCCGTCCCGCCGGGCCCGGGCCCGGGGCGGCGCCCGGGTCCAGGACCGGCGGGCGGCCGTCGCAGATCGTGGCGCTCATACCCGCGCACAACGAGGCCGAGCGCATCGCCGCGTCCATCGCGGCGCTGCGCCGGCAGCACCGGCCTCCCGACCGCGTCGTGGTGGTCGCCGACAACTGCACCGACGCGACCGCTGGCATCGCCCTCCGCGCGGGCGCGGAGGTCATCGTCTCCGAGAACAACCGGCACAAGAAGGCCGGTGCCCTCAACCAGGCCCTCGACCGGGCCCTGCCCAGGCTGTCCGACGAGGACCTGGTGCTCGTGCAGGACGCCGACACCACCCTGTGGCCGACGTTCCTCTCCAGCGCGACCGAGGCGATGGAAGGGAACGCCGCCGCGGTGGGCGCGGTCGGCGCCGTCGGCGGGATCTTCTACGGCGAGCCCGGCGGCGGCCTGCTCGGCGCGCTCCAGCGCATCGAGTTCCACCGCTACGCAAGAGAGATCGCCCGCCGGCGTTTTCGCGCCGATGTGCTCACCGGCACCGCCACGCTCTTCCGGGTGACCACGCTGCGCGAGGTCAAGGAGGCCCGGCTCGCCGGCCGTATCGGCGGCGGGGCGTCGTACTACTCGCTCGCCTCGCTCACCGAGGACGACGAGATGACCAAGGCCGTCCGCACCCTCGGTTATCGCACGGTCTCGCCGCCGGGGTGCGGTGTGGTCACCGAAGTCATGACGTCCATTCCTAAACTCTGGCACCAGCGGCTCCGCTGGCAACGCGGGGCCCTGGAGAATTTACGTCATTACGGCTGGACGCGGGTCACCGCGCCGTACATCGTCCGCCAGTCGTTCATGGGCCTCTCGGTGGTTTTCCTCAGCCTCTATCTGGTGTTCACCGCGTGGATGCTCGCCAGAGGACGGCCACAATTCTCGCGTTTCTGGATGGCCGTCGGGATGGTATTCGTCACCGAGAAAGTGGTGACGGCGCGCGGCGCCGGCCGGCGGGCCCAGATACTCGCCGGCAGCCTTGTCGTGGAACTCGCGTACGACATGTTCCAGCACGCCGTTTACGTACGTTCCCTGTGGGACATGGCCCGGCGCCGGGAAGAGCGCTGGTGCGCCACGTGAACGCACGGCCGGGAAAGGAGATCCGTGTACGGAGGAATTCCGGTGGCCGGTGTTCTGGGGATCGGGGGGTCGTCCGCGCTCGCGGCGCGGCGGGACGGATTCCAGGCACTCGCCACCGTGGTCGCCGCGACCACCCTGCTCATGGCCGGGGTGTCCCTGAGCAAGCTCGTGCCTCGTCGCCGGCCCGCGCCGTACTGTCCGCCCGGAGCCGTGCTGTCCGCCCGGAGCCGGGCCGACGCCGCAGGACCTCTTGAGGACGCCGGTGAAGGTGCCGTAGGGCCGGACCTTCAGGCCTGCGGCTGCGAGATGTTGACCATCCAGGCGATGCCGAACCGGTCCACGCACATCCCGAATTCGTCGCCCCACATCTGCGTCTCCATCGGCACGGTCACGGTTCCGCCGTCTAAGAGGTCGTTTTCATCTTGAGCGTCATCTCTTAGGGCGGTTTGCGCTTCTCGATGAGGTGTTGCTGGTGGGGCTGTAGTTGTGGTTATGCGTGGTGAGGCCAGTGGTGTGTCAGATGGGGCGAGATCCTGCTTGCGCCTGTCTCATTCCAGGACGCCAGATCTGTCCCGTGCTTCGACACGGCGGGTTGCGCGCCTGGGCGCACGCCCCCAGCTGGCGGTACGCCCAGTTCATGACGGAACGACGTGCGTATCCAAGTGACCTGTCCGATGCGCGCTGGGAGTTGATCGAGCCGGTGCTGTCCGCATGGCGCTTCGAACGCCGCGGTCGGGCCCTGGACTTCGGCCG
>NZ_AUBE01000032.1 GCF_000429085.1 Streptomyces flavidovirens DSM 40150
TTTGAGGAGCGGGGTCCGGGGCGGAGCCCCAGCAACACCCCCCGCCACACCCAGCCCCTCCGGCGTTTGAGGAGCGGGGTCCGGGGCGGAGCCCCGGTTCGGGAAGGGGCGGGGTGGGGAAAACGGGGGTCCGGCCTGGCCTGTGCTGGGCTGCGCCGGGCCAGGGGCTACGCGTCTGCGTACTTCGTGTCCGCGGCCGGGTCCAGGGCCAGGCGGTAGCCGCGTTTTACCACCGTCTGGATGAGGTTGGGGGCGCCCAGGGACGTACGCAGGCGGGCCATCGCCGTCTCGACGGCGTGTTCGTCGCGGCCGGAGCCAGGCAGTGCGCGCAGCAGGTCCGCTCGGGAGACCACCCAGCCGGGGCGGCGGACCAGGGCCCGCAGCAGCGACATCCCCGCCGGCGGCACAGGGCGCAGTTCGCCGTCGACCACGACCGCGTGTCCCCGGATCTCGACGCTGCGGCCGGCGACCGGCAGGGTGCGGGCGCGGCCCGGAAGTTCGCGGCAGATGAGCTGGACGAGGGGGCCCAGGCGGAAGCGGTCGGGCTGGACGGTGTCGATGCCGTGCGCCTGGAGCGGGAGGGCGGTGACGGGGCCGACGCACGCCGCCAGTACGTCGTGGCTGAGGGCCGCCAGGAGGTCGGGCAGCAGACCCCGTTCCTCGGCGCGGGACAGGAGTGACGCCGCCGCGGGGGCGCTGGTGAAGGCCAGGGCGTCCACGCCGCGGGAGAGCGTCGCGTCGATGAGGCGGTCCAGTGGTGCGATGTCCTCCGGCGGCATCCAGCGGTAGACGGGCACGCCGATGACCTCCGCGCCGCCGGCGCGCAGCGCCTCGACGAAGCCGGGCAGGGGTTCGCCGTGAAGCTGGATCGCGATGCGCCGGTCCGCCACGCCCTCGGCGAGGAGGCGGTCCAGTACCTCGGCCATGGACTCGGAGGTGGGCGACCATTCTTCGGTGAGGCCGGCGGCCCGGATCGCGCCCTTGACCTTGGGACCGCGGGCGAGGAGTTCCACGTGCTGGAGACGGGCCAGGAGGGCTTCGCCCAGCCCCCACCCGTCCGCCGCCTCCACCCAGCCCCGGAAGCCGATCGCCGTCGTCGCGATCACCACGTCGGGTGCGTCGTCGATCAGCTGCTTCGTGGTGGCCAGGAGCTCGCTGTCGTCGGCCAGCGGCACGATCCGCAGCGCCGGCGCGTGCAGGACCGCCGCGCCGCGCCGCGTCAGCAGCGTGCCCAGTTCGTCGGCGCGCCGGGCGGCTGTGACGCCTACGGTGAAGCCCGCGAGCGGGCCGTGCTGTGGTTCGGGGGTGGTGTTGTTCACGGACATGGCGTACCCGGCTCTCAGTACCGCTGTGCTGGTGATGCGGAGGGCCGAGCCTGTCAACATCACATGACAGACTCGGTTCCTTCGTATTTCCCGGCCGTTACGGACCCGCGCGGCTCACACCTCCGCATAGGTGAGCTGCGGCTTCGCCGGTACGGCCGCCGGACGCCGAAGGTATACCGCCCACGTGACGGTGAAGCACGCGGCATAGAAGGCCAGGAAGGCCGCGAAGGCCGCCGTGCCCGTTCCGGCTGTCTGGAAAGACTGCCGGAAGGCGAGGTTGATCGCGAGTCCGCCCAGCGCGCCGACCGCGCCGATCAGGCCCATGGACGCCCCGGAGAGCCGTCGTCCGTACGCCGCCGCGGCCTCGCCCTCCATGCCCTGCGCCAGCGCCTTGGTCTGGAAGATCGCCGGGATCATCTTGTACGTCGAACCGTTGCCGAGGCCGGACAGGACGAAGAGCGCGGTGAAGCCGGTCAGGAAGACCGGGAGCGACTTCGTGGTGGAGGCGTAGACGACGACCGAGGTCGCCGCCGCCATCGCGGCGAAGTTCCACAGGGTGATGCGGGCGCCGCCGAAGCGGTCGGCGAGCGAGCCGCCGAGGGGGCGGATCAGCGAGCCGAGGAGCGGGCCGATGAAGGTGAGCGAGGCCGCCTGGAGCGGCGTACGGCCGAACTGGGTCTGGAGGACCAGGCCGAAGGCGAAGCTGTAGCCGATGAAGGAGCCGAACGTCCCGATGTAGAGGAAGGCCATGATCCAGGTGTGCGGGTCGCGGACCGCCGCCTTCGCCGCCCCGGTGTCGTTGCGTACGGGCGCCAGGTTGTCCATCCACAGCGCGGCGCACACCGCCGCGAGGATGATCAGCGGGATGTACGCGGCCAGCAGGATGCGGGGGTGGGTCGCGCCGGCCACCGCGATGACCAGCAGGCCCATGAGCTGGACGACGGGTACGCCGATGTTGCCGCCGCCCGCGTTCAGGCCCAGCGCCCAGCCCTTCTTGCGGAGCGGGAAGAAGGAGTTGATGTTCGTCATGGAGGAGGCGAAGTTGCCGCCGCCGACGCCGGTCAGGGCCGCCACCACCATGAAGGTGGTGTAGGAGGTGCCGGGCTCCATCACGGCGTACGCCGCGCCCGTGGGCAGCAGCAGCATCAGCGCGCTGAAGATGGTCCAGTTCCGGCCGCCGAAGCGGGCCACCGCGAAGGTGTACGGGACGCGGACGACGGCCCCGACGAGGGTGGCCGTGGCGATCAGGAAGAACTTGCCGGCCGGGTCGATGCCGTACTCCGGGCCCATGAAGAGCACCATGACGGACCACAGGGTCCAGATCGAGAAGCCGATGTGCTCGGAGAACACCGAGAACAGCAGGTTGCGGCGGGCGATCTGCTCACCGCCCTCCCGCCAGAACGTCTCGTCCTCGGGGTCCCAGTGCTCGATCCAGCGCCGCCCAGTCATCACGTGCCTCCACAGGTGTCGGGTCGATGGACCTGACGGTAGGGACGGCGGGTTTCAGCCCCGTGTTACGAGATGACTGCCGCGCAACCTTGCTCTCACGCGGGGCGGGGCGGGGCGGTGAGGCTCAGGGCGAGCGGAACGTTTCTCCGTACACCTTCCGGTTCGGTGGCGACGTCGGACGGGGCCGCATCAGTGACCTGTCGGTCTCGGGCAGCCAGCCGTCCGCGGGCAGCTCCAGCCACGCATGCCGCTCCACGAGCCCGCGAATCGTCTCTTTCAAGGCTTCGAGCCCCTGGTGGCGCAGCCCTTTTCGCCACACGAGTGAAATGGGCGACAGCGGTACGGGATCGACGATCGGCCGCAGTTCCATGCCGGGCACCGCGATGAACTCGGTACTCGCCAGCACCGACCAGCGCCGCTTGCGAATGACCCGGACGAACTCCTCGGCGCCCTCGATCTCCGGGAACGGCGCCGCCACCTCGATGCCCCGCCCCGCGAAGAGCCGCAGCGCCAGATCGGTCCACTCGGCGGTGGCCGGGTTGCCCGCGCCCGCGTAGAGCGTCTCCCCCGCGAGCGCGTCCAGCGGCACCTCGTCCAGCGCGGCCAGCGGATGGTCCCCGGGGAGCAGTACGGCCATCCGCTCGAAGCGCACCGGACAGTGCTCCAGTTGGTCGAGCACGGCGGGATCGAGCCCGGCGACCCGCCCCGAGGACACGTCCAGCCGGCCGGCGACGATCGCGGCCGCCGCGCCCGTGAGGCCGCTGTGGAAGCGCGCGACGAACTCGACGTCGGGCGCGGTCGCCCGTGCCCTCTCCAGCACCTGGTAGGTGGTGCCGACCGTCGCGCTCACGTCCACGACCAGCGGCCGCTCGCCGGGCGCCCGGGCCGCGCCCAGCTCGTCGTACGCCGCCAGCACCCGCCGCGCGTACGGCAGGAGCCGCTCGCCGTCCGCCGTCAGCAACACGCTCCGGGTGGACCGTACGAACAGTTCGGAGCCCAACTCCCGCTCCAGGCGCCGGACGTCACGGCTCAGCGCCTGCTGGGCGACGTAGAGCCTGGCCGCGGCGCGGGTGAAGTGGAGATCCGCGGCGACCGCCTCGAAGGCGCGCAGCAGGCGGGGTTCGATGTCATGGGGCACGCCGTGAACTTACAACGCAGGTGCGTAAATGGGCGCCCAGCAGGTGTTGGACCGCCGCGGGCTCCCGCCGTGAAGCTTGATCCATGCCCCTCCAAGAACCCTTTTGTTCCCCTTTCCTGGCCGTGTCCGGTGATGTCCTGATCGTCGCGGACCGCCCCGCGTACGCGTACGAACCGCGACACCGGTCACGGCCCCGCAGGCCCGGACACTTCTCCCCCTACCGCCGCCTCTTCGCCACCCCCGGTGCCCGCGCGTTCACCGCGGGCAATCTCCTCGCCCGCCTTCCGATGGGCATGTTCAGCGTGAGCGCGGTCATGATGATCGCCGGTTCGCGCGGCTCGTACGCCCTGGCAGGCGCCGTCACCGCGACCGGCCTGGCCGTCACCGCCCTGGTGGCGCCCTGGACGGCCCGGCTCGTCGACCGGCACGGGCAGGCCCGCGTCGCGGTGCCCGCCACCGCCGTCGCCGTACTGGGCTCCCTCGCGCTGCTCCTGTGCGTCCGTTACGGCGCCCCGGACTGGACGCTCTTCGCCGCGTACGCCGCCACCGCCACCACCCCCAACACGGGCGGCATGTCCCGCGCCCGCTGGGCCCACCTGCACCGGGGCGATCCGGCGGCCCAGCACACCGCGAACTCCTTCGAGCAGGCCGCCGACGAGCTGTGCTTCATGCTGGGCCCGGTCGCCGCCGCGTTCCTCTGTACGGCGCTCTTTCCCGAGGCCGGCACGCTGACCGGGGCGATCCTCCTGATGACCGGCGTACTGATCTTCGCCGCCCAGCGGGCCACGGAACCGCCCGTCGCCCCCCGCACGACGACCACCCGCTCCCCGCTCCGCCTGCCCGGCGTGCCCGCGCTGCTGGCCGTCTTCCTCGCCACGGGCGGCGTCTTCGGCTCCATGGAGGTCGTCACGCTGGCCTTCGCCGACGGTCTGGGCCAAGGCGCGGCGGCGGGCCCGGTCCTCGCCCTCCAGGCGGCGGGATCATGCGTGGCCGGCCTGCTGTACGGCTCCGCGCGCCCGGCGGCCCACCCGCACCGCCGCCTGCTCGTGTGTGTCGCGGCGATGACCCTGCTGATGTCGGCGCCCCTGCTCGCGGCCTCGACGGGCTCGCTGGCCGCGGTCGCCGGGGCGCTGCTGCTGGCGGGAGCGGCAACAGCACCCACGATGGTCACCGGCATGACCCTGCTCCAACGCGTGGTCCCGCGGGCCCAGTTGAACGAGGGCATGACCCTGGCCGTCACCGCGATCCTGGGCGGCATCGCCGCAGGCGCGGCGACCGGCGGCTGGCTGGCGGAACACACCCACCCGGCCTCGGGCTACGCCGCCCCGGTGGCGGCCGCGGCCGCCGCCCTGCTGCTGTGCTTGAGGACGCGCCCGCAGGGCACGGCAAAGGCCCCGCCGTCCTAGGACAGCGGGGCCTCGGCCTCACATGGGAATTGTGGAGATGGCGGGAATCGAACCCGCGTCCAACGGTGCAGAACCAGGGCTTCTCCGAGTGCAGTCCGCTGCGATTTTCTCGGCCCCGGAGATCACACGGACAAGTCTCCGACGGGCTCAGTCACTGTTTGATTTCCCACCCGATCCCGTGACCGGACCGAGTGGTTTAGTTCCCTTGATGATGCCAGGATCCGGGTCGGGAACACCCCCGGGCTGACACTTCGCTAGGTCGCTACTTAGGCAGCGAGGGCGAAGGAATCGCGCTTGGAATCGGCGATTATTGGTTGCGACATATGGTTAACGAGATCATTGCCGCTTCCTCGACTCGCTTCCCCTGCCTCGACATCCGCTGTCGAAACCGATCATCCCCATGTTTTTTTATCAAGGTGGTGCCGCACCCCGAGGGGCACAGGCGCCATCGTACGTGAACAACGCACGACCGTGCCAGCCTATTCCTGCCGGCCGGCTGCGCGCCCTCAGAGCCGCCCTCGCTCCCTGCGCTTCACCGCCGAGATCGCCCGGTTCGTCTCGCGCAGGTCCTGCTTCTCCCGCAGCGTCTGCCGCTTGTCGTACTCCTTCTTGCCCTTGGCCAGCGCGATCTCGATCTTGGCCCGGCCGTCCTTGAAGTACATCGCGAGCGGCACGATCGTGTGACCCGTCTCCGACGACTTGCTCGCCAGCTTGTCGATCTCGGCCCGGTTCAGCAGCAGCTTGCGCTTGCGGCGCGCGGAGTGGTTGGTCCAGGTCCCCTGCGAGTACTCCGGTACGTGCACGTTGTGCAGCCACGCCTCGCCCCCGTCGAGCTGCACGAAGCCGTCCACCAGCGAGGCGCGACCCTGGCGCAGGGACTTCACCTCGGTGCCGGTCAGGACCATGCCGGCCTCGTAGGTGTCGATGATGAGGTAGTCGTGTCGCGCCTTCTTGTTCTGCGCGATCATCTTGCGCCCTTTTTCCTTAGCCATAGTGCGGCCATTTTCGCACTATGACCCTCCCCCGAGGCCACTCAATACTGTCCGGGCCCGCTCCTCGGCCCGCTCGCTCACCGCGAGGTCCGGGCTGATGCCCCTGCCGTCGACACTGTGGCCGGCGGGAGTGCGGTAATGACCGACGGTGAGCTCGGCGACGGACCCGTCCGGCAGCCGGCTCGGCATCTGCACCGAGCCCTTGCCGAACGTACGCGAACCCACGGTGACGGCCCGGCCACGGTCCTGGAGCGCGCCCGTGACGAGCTCCGCCGCGCTCATGGTGCCGCCGTCGACGAGCGCCACGACCGGACGGTCGGTGTCCCCGCCCGGCTCCGCGTACAGCGCCCGCTGCTCACCCTCCATGTCATACGTCGCCACCAGGCCGCCGTCGAGGAAGGCGGATGCGGCGGTGACGGCCTCGGTGACGAGCCCGCCGCCGTTGCCGCGCAGGTCGAGGAGTACACCGTGATCCTCCGGTACGGCGCGGACCGCTTCCCGCACCCGCTCGCCCGAGCCCTTGGTGAAGGCCGCCACCTTGATCAGCGTGGCGCCGTCCGCGAGCCGCTCGACGGTGACGGCCTCGGTGGTCAGCCGCGCCCGCCGCAGCCGCTCGCTCCACTGACGCCCGGCGCGCTCCAGACCGAGCACGACGGAGCTGCCGGCCTCGGCCCCGCTGCCGCCGTCGCCGCGCAGGAGCTGGACGACCTCGGTGACGGGGCGGTTCTCCACCGGGCGCCCGTCGATGGTACGGAGCCGGTCGCCCGCCCTGACTCCGGACCGCTCGGCCGGGCCGCCGCGCTGCACCCTGGACACCTCGATGCGGCCGTCCTCGGCGCGCTCGGCCCACAGTCCGACGCCCGTGTACGCGCCGTCGAGCGCCTGCTCGAACTCCTCGTACTCCGCCGGGTCGTACACCGCGCCCCACCGGTCCCCGCTGCGGCTGACGACCTCTTCGGCCGCCTCCTTGCCGGACTTGCCGTCGGCCATCGCCTGGGCGGCGGCGTCGGCGACCGCCTCGCGGCCGGCCGTGGCCGCGACGGAACGGGCCGGGAGGGAAGGGGACTTCGCGTCGTCGCGCTGCCAGGCGTCGGTGGCGGCCGCGGTGACGAGTACGGTCGCGAAAACCAACGTCAGGGCCGCCCCGCGGCGAACACCGCGGGGCCGAGAAGTGACTTCCGGGCCCGGCATGGCGCCGAGTCTAGGACAAACAAAGGGCGCCGTACGGTCGGTTGACCGTACGACGCCAGGGGCTCATGTCACACCTTGAGGTACTTGCGCAGCGCTACGAACCCGGCGAGCGCGGGCATCAGCAGGGCGATCGCGAGCACCAGCGGCAGCTTGGCCAGCACCGCGTCCCAGCCGATGAAGTTGACGAGGGTCAGCTTCTCGGACAGCGCCAGGCCGTGGTCGATGAGGAAGTACCGGCCCGCGAGCAGCATGACGCAGGCGAACACACCGCCGATCAGACCCGCGACCGCGGCCTCCATGATGAACGGCATCTGGATGTAGAAGCTCGACGCGCCCACGAGCCGCATGATGCCCGTCTCACGCCGCCGGCTGAAGGCGGAGACGCGCACCGTGTTGACGATCAGCATCAGCGCGATGACGAGCATCAGGGCCATCACGTAGAGCGCGACCACGTTCATGCCGTTCATCAGGTTGAAGAGGTTGTCGAGGATGCCGCGTTGGTCCTGGACGGACTGCACGCCGTCCCGGCCCGCGAACGCGGTCGCGACCACCTTGTACTTCTCCGGGTCCTTGAGCTTGACCCGGTACGACTCCTGCATCTGGTCCGGGGTGATGGTGTCGGCCATCGA
Source organism: Streptomyces flavidovirens DSM 40150 (assembly GCF_000429085.1). Lineage (GTDB taxonomy): Bacteria > Actinomycetota > Actinomycetes > Streptomycetales > Streptomycetaceae > Streptomyces > Streptomyces flavidovirens. The sequence goes on from NZ_AUBE01000032.1 coordinate 8,131, forward strand.
GGAGTCCCCGAACTGCTCCTTGTAGTGCTTGAAAGCCTGGTCGGCCGACTCGTACTCGACTTTCTTTACGACGTCCATCTTGTCGAGGTCGGCTTTGACCTGCCTCTTCTGCTCGGCGGTGACCGCTCCCTTGGCGCACTTGGGGATGGTCTCCGCGTCGTTCTTGTTGCAGAAGAAGATGGAGACGTTGACCTTGTCGTACCAGTAGCCCTTCATCGTGCTCACCTGCTCGCGCATGAGCAGCGCCCCGCCGAACAGGGCGAGGGAGAGGGCGACGGAGATGACCACCGCGAAGGTCATGGTGAGGTTCCGGCGGAGACCGACGCCGATCTCCGACAGGACGAACTGGGCGCGCATGGCGTCCTTTCAGTGCTGGTAGCCGTAGACGCCGCGAGACTGGTCGCGCACGAGGCGGCCACCCTCGAGTTCGATGACGCGCTTGCGCATCTGGTCGACGATCTGCTGGTCGTGGGTCGCCATCACCACAGTGGTGCCGGTGCGGTTGATGCGGTCCAGCAGCTTCATGATGCCGACGGAGGTCTGCGGGTCGAGGTTGCCGGTCGGCTCGTCCGCGATCAGCAGCATCGGGCGGTTGACGAACGCCCTCGCGATCGCCACGCGCTGCTGCTCACCACCGGAGAGCTCACCGGGCATCCGGTCCTCCTTGCCGCCGAGGCCGACGAGATCGAGGACCTGGGGCACGGACTTGCGGATCTCTCCGCGCGACTTGCCGATGACTTCCTGCGCGAACGCGACATTTTCCCCAACGGTCTTGTTGGGGAGAAGCCGGAAGTCCTGGAAGACGGTGCCGAGCTGGCGCCGCATCTGCGGCACCTTCCAGTTGGACAGGCGCGCGAGGTCCTTGCCGAGGACGTGCACCATGCCGTGGCTGGCGCGCTCCTCACGCAGCAGCAGCCGCAGGAAGGTTGACTTGCCGGAGCCGGAAGAGCCCACGAGGAAGACGAATTCGCCCTTCTCGACCTCCAGGGAAACATCCCTGAGGGCGGGGCGGCTCTGCTTCGGGTAGGTCTTGGAGACGTTGTCGAATCGGATCACGGGTGCACCACGGTCGCCGGGAGTAGGTGAGCGTGACCATACGCGACGCGGGCACGGCCGCGCAGTCGGCGTCCTGCGATGGGCGTTTTATCACGGATCGGCGTTGCATTCCGACCGGAAGGGAACGGCCGTAACACTGCGGGGCGCGCCGGAACCCGTGGGAGCTGGCACAGTGGGAGGGGGAACGGTCACGTTCCCCTGAGCGTTGGGCGGAGTGACAGGCGGCTCCGCCGCGCGGGAGGAGGAATGCGCATGACCTATGACCGACTGGTGTGCGCGAACTGCGCGGCGCCTGTGAATCAGGGCCGCTGCCCGGTCTGCCGGGCCCACAGGGCGAGGATGCAGCAGGAGGGCGGCCCGCTGGGCGCGCTGAGTCCTGCGGCACTGGTGGCGCTCGTGGCGCTGCTGGTGGCGGCGGTGGCCCTGCTGGTGTACCAGACCGCGTAGTACCCGGCCCGGCCCTACCGCTCGGTACGCCGGTTTTTGCCGCTCATACGCTTCCACGGCCCTTCTGAGGGCCGGCGGGGCCAAAGAGAGGGGCCCGGAGCGCTCAGCGCGCTCCGGGCCCCTCTTGTGTGCCTAGCTGGTTCAGGCGACCGTACGGCCGTTGACCAGGCGCGGCAGCATGCGGAAGCCGATGCCACCCGCGATCATCGTCGCGGCACCGATCAGCAGGAACGAGGTCTGGGCGGCGCCCGTCGCGGCGAGCTCCTCCTTGGCCTTGCCCTGAGCCACCGGCTGGGAGCCGGCGCTGTCGGTGTCGGTGTTGTCCTCGCACTCGGCACCGTCGAGGTCGAGGGTGCAGGTGCCGGCGTCACCGTCGGTGCCGCCGTCGGAGCCACCGGTCACGGAGCCACCGTCGTCGGTGCCGCCGTTGCCGCCGCCACCGTTCTGGTTGCCGTTGTTGCCGCCGTTGCCGCCGTTGCCGTTACCGCCGTTGCCGCCGGTGCCGTTACCGCCGTTGCCACCCGGGTCGGTCGGGAGGTCCGGGTCGGTCGGGGTGCCGGGGTCCGTCGGGACGTCCGGGTCCGTCGGCGTACCCGGGTCGGTCGGAACGTCCGGGTCCGTCGGCGTACCGGGGTCCGTCGGGACATCCGGGTCCGTCGGCGTACCCGGGTCGGTCGGAACGTCCGGGTCCGTCGGCGTACCGGGGTCCGTCGGGACATCCGGGTCGGCCGGGGTGCCCGGGTCGGCCGGGACGTCCGGGTCGGCCGGCGTACCCGGGTCCGCCGGGGTGCCGGGGTCGGCGGCGACGGCGATGTCGAGGCCTTCCTTGTCGACGCTGGCGTCGGCGCTCAGGCCGGCCACGTCGACGCCGATGCCGACGGCCGAAGCGGCGCCCGCGGCGGTCAGCGAGGCACCGGCGGCGATCACCGCACCGGCTGCTATACGCGCAACGCGGATCCGCGTCTTCTTGGTCATCTGCTTGCTACCCCCAGTAGCTGAATTCGTGAGTGGAGCAGCGCAAGGGGCGACAGACACTGGGGGTTTGTAAATTCCCCCGGTCACACACGCCCCAGAGATACGCATGCCGCGCGTCAGCTTTGCCACTTTTAAAGGGAGCGTCAAGGTCATTCCGGGTGCGATGTCCGGATTGCAGGCACTTGCCCGTCGTACGGGAATACGACTGTGACACAAAACGCAACTGCCGCCTCTTCGGCGGCAGTTGCGTTGTCGACAAAGCGAGCTTTACTTCTCCTGCTGCTTGCGCCAGCGAATTCCGGCTTCCAGAAAGCCGTCGATCTCGCCGTCGAGAACCGCCTGCGGGTTGCCGACCTCGAACTCCGTACGCAGGTCCTTGACCATCTGGTAGGGGTGCAGGACGTACGAACGCATCTGGTTGCCCCAGGAGTTGCCGCCGTCGCCCTTGAGCGAGTCCATCAGCGCCTGCTCCTCCTGGCGGCGGCGCTCAAGGAGCTTCGCCTGGAGGACGTTCATGGCGCTCGCCTTGTTCTGGATCTGCGAGCGCTCGTTCTGGCAGGAGACGACGATGCCGGTCGGAATGTGCGTCAGACGGACGGCGGAGTCCGTGGTGTTGACGCCCTGGCCGCCGGGGCCGGACGCGCGGTAGACGTCGACCCGCAGCTCGGACTCGTCGATCTCGATGTGGTCGGTCTTCTCGACGACCGGCAGCACCTCGACGCCCGCGAAGGACGTCTGGCGGCGGCCCTGGTTGTCGAAGGGGGAGATGCGGACGAGGCGGTGCGTGCCCTGCTCCACGGAGAGCGTTCCGTAGGCGTACGGCGCCTTGACGACGAAGGTGGCGGACTTGATGCCGGCCTCTTCGGCGTACGACGTCTCGTAGACCTCGCTGGCGTATCCGTGGCGCTCGGCCCAGCGCAGGTACATGCGCATCAGCCGCTCGGCGAAGTCGGAGGCGTCGACGCCACCGGCCTCGGCGCGGATGTTGACCAGGGCCTCGCGCTCGTCGTACTTGCCGGACAGGAGCGTGCGTACTTCCATCTCGTCCAGCGCCTTGCGGACGGAAAGAAGCTCGGCCTCCGCCTCCACGAGGGTGTCGGCGTCGTCCTCCATCTCGGCGAGCTCGAAGAGCACCGAAAGATCATCGATCCGGCTGCGGAGCGCCTCGGTCTTGCGCAGCTCGGCCTGGAGGTGGGAGAGCTTGCTCGTGATCTTCTGCGCGGCCTCCGGGTCGTCCCACAGGGACGGGGCCGCGGCCTGCTCCTCGAGCACGGCGATATCGGCCCTCATCCTGTCGAGGTCCAGGACGGCCTCGATCGACCCCATGGTCGAGGAGAGGGACTTGAGCTCTTCGGATACATCGACGACTGCCACGGGTCCAGCGTAACGGCTGGGCGGCCGTACCTTCCCCTCCCCCGGAAGAGCGCCTTGTCACTCCACCGGGCTACGGCTGCGCCGGAGACGACTGCTCGCTGTCCTGCGGGGCCTGGTCCGCCCCCTCCCCCGTCGCGGCCAGCCAGCCGCCCACGCCTATCGCGGCGGCCACCAGGACCGCGGCCCCGCCGAGCACCAGGCGCCGCCTGCGTACGGCGTCCGACTTGTGGCGGGCCGAGCCGGGGCGGCGCTCGCCCGCCGCCCGGGGGGCGCGCGCCGTGCCGCGGGCGCCGCCGGCCAGCTCGTCCGGGGCGGGGACGCGCATGCTCGTGTGGGTGTCGCGGCTGGAGTCCGGGGCGGAGCCGCGCACCAGCGGGACGACGCCGCGGCGGTGCGGCTCGTCGGGGGTGACGGGCTGCGGCTCGTCGTACGCCGGATACGCCGGGTACTCCGTCTCCTCTTCCTCCGCGCCCGGCTCGTCGACGTCCAGCGGCGGCATTCCGGCGAGAAGCGGGAGCTGGTCGCGCAGCCGGGCGGAGAGCTCGGACGCGCGCAGCCGGGACGCCGGAGCCTTCGCGAGGCACTGCACGAGGAGCTGCCACAGCTCCTCGGGGATGCCCGGCAGAGGAACAACGGTTTCGGTGACATGACGGCGCAGTACGGCGCCGGGGTGGCCGCCGCCGAAGGGTGTGAAGCCCGCGAGCAGCTCGTACAGCACGGTCGCCAGGGCGTAGATGTCGACGGCGGCGCGGGGCGGCAGGCCCTCGACGATCTCGGGGGCGAGGTAGTCCGGCGTACCGATGATCTTCGTCGCGCGGGTGCGGCGCGGGGTGTCGATCAGCTTGGCGACGCCGAAGTCGGTCAGCAGCGCGGGATGCGCGCCGCCGGGCCCGAGCGGCCCTTCCATGTCCAGCAGGATGTTCTCCGGCTTCACATCCCGGTGTACGACGCCGGCCGCGTGCGCGGCGGCGAGCCCGTCGGCGACATCCGCGGCGATCGCGACGGCCGCCTCGGGCGCCAGGCGCCGCTCACGGTCGAGCCGCGTCCGCAGATCCGTACCCCGTACGAGATCCATCACCAGGGCGAGATCGGTGCCGTCCACGACGAGGTCGCGGACGCCGACGACGCGGGGGTGGTCGAGTCCGAGCAGCGCGGTGCGCTCCTGGACGAAGCGTCCGACGAGCTCCTGGTCGGACGCGAGGTCCTCACGCAGGAGCTTGATGGCGACAGGGCCCTCGGGCCCCTCACCGAGCCACACCGTGCCGGCACTGCCCCGTCCAAGGATCTGGTGGGCCGTGTACCGGCTGCCGATTTTCCGTGCCAAGACTGCTCCCTCAGCGGCTGACGGTCGCCCTGAGGCTACGCGGCTGACAGGGCGTCCGGTGCCCGGTATCGCGTCAACGTCGACTCCTGGGGGTGAAATCCACCCCCAGAAGTCGACAAATCAACGAACTCGCCCGCTCACGCGCCGCTGGGCCCGCCGAGATCGCGCACGAATTTCGAAACGCTGTCGATCACGTCACCGATCTGGGCGAAGAAGCCCTTCGTCGTGCCGATCCACTCCTGAAGCCCGGAGAACTCCCAGATCAGCCAGGACGCCACGAACAGCAGGACGAGCGTGAACAGGCAGCCCTTCAGACAGCCCAGGCCCGGAATCCGCATCGGATTGGCACTGCGGCGGCGCGGCTCGCGGGGCTCGCGCGGCGGACGCGGAGCCGGCTGGGCGGGCTGCCGCGGCGGCGCGTACCGCTGCTGCGGGGGCGGCGCCTGGGGCTGCTGGTGCTGCGGCGGGGGCGGCGGGGCGTACCGCTGCGGCTGCTGTGGACGCTGTTGCTGCTGCCGCTGCGGGGGCTGCTGCGGCTGGCGCTGGGGGCGGCGGCGCAGCGGGTCCTGGCTCGGGTCGAGGTACTGGACCTGCGTCTGCTCGTTGCGGTCGCGGGCGGCCCGTAGCTGGTTCTGCCAGGGGTGCGGGTCCTCGGGGTTCGCGCCACCGGGTACGCCGTCGGGGCGCGGCGGCACGGGCGGCATGACGGCGGTCGGGTCGGCGGCGCCGGGGCCGCCGTACTGTCCGCCGCCGGTCGACGGCAGGACGCTGGTCGCGGCGGCCGGGTCGTACGATCCGGCGTTGCCCGGCAGGACCTGCGTCGGATCGGCGGCTCCGGGGACCGGCGCGGGGGCGGGGTCGGGCGCGAGCAGCGCGCCGACACCCATGGCCGCCTCGACCTGGGCGGACGACGAATGCACGCCGACGCCTGCGGCGACGGTGCGCAGGGCGCGGGCGAGGTTCTCGGCGCTGGGCCGCTCGTCCGGTTCCTTGCGCAGGCAGCGCTCTATGACCGTCCACAGCGGCTCGGGGACGGTGGTGGGCCGGCGGGGCTCCTCGCTCAAATGGCGGTGGAGCACTTCCAGCGCCGAGCTCCCCGCGAACGGCGGACGCCCCGTGACCAGCTCGTACAGCAGAATTCCCGCGCCGTAAATATCGACGGCGGACGTCTGCGGCCGTCCCTCGGCGGACTCGGGGGCGACGTAGGCGGGCGTACCGACGAACTCGTGGGTCCTGGTGAGTCCCGGAGAGTCGGCGAGGCGCGCGATGCCGAAGTCGGTGAGCATCGGATGCATCTGGCCGTCACGCTCGTCGAGCAGCACATTCGCCGGCTTGAGGTCGCGGTGGACGACGCCGTCGGCGTGGCTGGCGGCGAGGGCGTCCGCGATCTGCGCGGTGAGCAAAGAGGCGGCGACCGGCGAGAACGGACCGTTCTCCCGCAGATAGCGGTGCAGGTCGGGCCCGTCGACAAGATCCATCACCAGCGCGAGCAGATCCCCCTCGACCACAAGGTCACGGGTCCGCACGATGTTGGGATGCGTGAGCCGCAGCAGAACGGACCGCTCACGCAGAAAACGCATCACCACATCGGCGTCGTTGGCGAGCTCCTCCTTGAGGACCTTGATCGCGACGGTCTCGCCGGGCTGGCCGGCCACGGCCGCCTCGGCGCCCGCGGTCTCACGCTGGCGGGCTCGCCAGACGGTGCCCGTGGCGCCGCGCCCGAGCGGCTCCTCGAGCAGGTATTTGCTGCCTACCGGCCGCACGTCATGCGCTCCCTGCTGCTCGTGATCCTCGTGGTGGTTCCGACCCACTGTAGTGCCGTCCGCCCGCCTCCCACCGGGGCGCGGCCGGGCCGCGTACCGAGGGTAGACGCGCTCCCCATACGGATGGTTGCCGAACGCGCGTGCCGCATATGTCGAAGTCTGCACTTTTACGCCCACAGCCGACCATTCAAGATCACTTGAAGGTGGGCGGCGGGCATGTTGTCAGTGGCAGGTGCGAGGATGCCTGCAGCACGGACTGTGGGGTCGGGATTGCCGCACACGTGCCGACCTGAACCGGACGACGCGTCCGTGCCGGGTGGGGGGAATCACAGGGCGCCACCCCTGCCGGGCACTTCGCGCAGAAGGGACCGCTGACGCGATGCAGATCCGGCTGACCGTCCTCGCGCCACGCGCGCTGAGTGCGCGCCCCGCCGAGGGCCCCGAGGGTGCCCCGGCCGGACGCGCGTGCGACGTGCTCGTCACCGCGCCCGCCGGGACCGCGCTGGCCGCGGTCGCCTCCGGTCTGGCCGCGGCCGTCTCCGGTCCCGGGTCGGCCCCGGAGACCACGGGCGCCGTGGTGGTCTACGCGGGCCGGGACCGGCTCGACGCACAGCGCTGCGCGCTCGGCGAGCCCCCACTGGTCGACGGAGCCGTGCTGTCCCTCTACGCTCCCTCACCCGAGCCGGACGGCACCTCGGACGCCCCCGCCCAGTTGCACGTGGTGGCGGGACCCGACGCGGGCGGGGTCCACCTCCTCCACGGCGGCCGGATCAGCATCGGCCGCTCAACACAGGCCGACGTCCCCCTGAACGACCCGGACGTGTCACGGCTGCACTGCACGGTGACGCTGACGAAGGACGGCCGGGTCTCCGTCGCGGACCTGGGCTCCACGAACGGCACGTCCCTGGACGGCGAGGACCTCACCGACCACCCGGTCCCCTTCTCACCCGGCGCACTGCTGCGCGTAGGCGAGTCGGCCCTGCGCCTGCTGACCCCCGCCGACCAGCCCCTCCCCCTCCAGACAACCCCGGACGGCGAGGGCCACCTACGCCTGACCCGCACACCGGACACTCCACCGACGCACGCCACCGACCGCAGAGCTTCCACACCCACACCCGCCACACCCGCCCCACCCCCAGCGGGGCATGTGGCCACCCCACCCCCAGCAGGGCACGTGGCCACCCCACCCCCAGCAGGGCACGTGGCCGGGGGTGACCCCGTGTCGCACACCGAGGTGCCGGGAGGGGACGTGTCGGGGCGCTCCCCGCAGGGTGTCGAACGCAACACGCCCGAACATCCCGAGTGCCCGAACGTTCGGCACCCGAGGAGACGCCCCGACGCGGCACCGACCCCGGAGCCCCCGCGACCAGAAGCGACACCCCCCGCCGCACAGCCAGGCCGACGCGGCGGCATAGGAGCCTGGGCCCGCCGCCTCACCGGCGGCCGCCCCGAGCTCCTGGATGAGTACGCCCCCGCCGCGGCCACCCCCCTCGGCCTGCCGCCCACCGAAGCAAACCCCGCCAACCCCACCGGCCCCGCCACCCCAGCCACCCCCACCCCCCTGCCCGAAGCCTGGCCCGACCCCGCCGCCCTCCTGCTCACCGCGCTAGGCCCCGGCCCCCGCCTGTGGGAGCGCGGCCCCGGCCACCCCGAAGCACTCGTCCTGCGGCTGGGCACCGCGGACCGCCCGGCGCCCGACGGAGGACGCCCGCTGCCCGCCGTGCCCGTGACCGTCGCCCTGCGCGAAGTCGGCTCGCTGGGCCTGGCCGGCCCCCGCGCACGCCTGGCCGGGCTCGCCAGGTCGGCCGTCGCGCAGCTCGCGACGCTGCATTCCCCCACCGACCTCGAAATCGTGCTGCTCAGCACAGACAGGGCCAGGCCCCTCGAAGACCGCACTGCCGAGTGGTCCTGGCTCGGCTGGCTGCCGCACCTGCGCCCCGCCCACGGCCAGGACTGCCGGCTGCTCCTCGCGTACGACCGCGACCAGGCGACCGCCCGGATCGCCGAGCTGATGCGCCGCACGGACGAGGAGCACGCGGCGGACGAAGGCCCGTACACGGTCGTCATCGTCGACGGCGACCCCGGCTCCGCCGCGCTGCGCGAGTCCACCGCCCGGCTGGCCGCGACCGGCGCGTCGTCCGGCATCCACCTCCTGTGCCTGGCCGAGACCCCCGCCGCGTCACCGCTTTCGCCGGTCGCGGCGACGTACGAGGCCGCCTGCGCCGCGTCACCCGCGTTCCGCGAGTGCGGCGCGGCCGCACTGCTCAGCGGCGATGTGGCCACCGCCCTGCGGCTGCTGCGTACAGCGGGAGGCGAACCAGCGGGCCACGGCACGCTCGCAACGGTGGACGCGGTGTCCGCGGCCTGGGCGGAGCGTGTCGCGCGGGCCCTGGCCCCACTACGCGCGGACGGCCACCCACCCACAAACCCCACCGTCGGCACCACCAACACCACCAGCACCACGAGCACCACCACCACCCACACCCCCCGCCCAGGCAGAACCACCCCCCTCCCCTCCTCCGCCCGCCTGCTCGACGAACTGGGCCTGGCCAGAGCCACCCCCGCCTCCCTGATGGCCCGCTGGGCGGCAGCCGCCGACGACGGCCAGGCGCCCGGCGCCACCCGCGCGTGGGCGGTGCTCGGGGCGGGCCCGCGCGGCCCGCTCTGCGTAGACCTGACCGCAGAGGGCCCGCACCTCCTGATCGAGGGCCCGGCGGGCAGCGGCCGTACCGAGCTGCTGCGCTCCGTAGCGGCGTCACTCGCGGCGGCGGCCCGCCCCGACCGCCTGGGACTCGTCCTGGTCGACGGCGCCGGCGGCGAGCGCGGCGACGGCCTGCGCCCCTGCACGGAACTGCCGCACGTCTCCACCCACCTCAGCGCCTCCGACCCCATCCGCATGAGGGAGTTCGCCCAGGCGCTGGGCGCGGAGCTCAAGCGCCGCCACGAACTCCTCGGCGGCCTCGGCTTCGCCGAATGGCACACGAGGCGCGAAGTGTCGGGCCGCATGATCGGCCAGCGCCCGCCCAGCGCCGCCGAGCAGAACGGCGACCTGGACTCACCGCCCAGCGGCACCCTGCGCCTGCGCACCACCACGTCCCGCGAGCGCCAGGCCAGGGCCGATACCGGGCCCTCGCCGCTCCCCCGCCTCGTCGTGCTGGTCGACGACCTCGACGCGCTGGTCGCGCCCGCCCTCGGCAGTACGGGAAGGCCGGCGGCCGGTTCCGTCGTACGGGCCCTGGAGGCCGTGGCGAGGGACGGCGAGCGGCTCGGCGTACACCTGGTGGCAACATCCGCCAGACCGGACCGTACGGCGGACACGGAGCTGGCGCGCGGCGCGCGGCTACGCGTCGTACTCGACCCACCGCCGTCCCCACCCGCCCCCGACGAGCCGGCACCGGGACGCGGCACGCTACTGCGTCCCAGCACCCCAGACCCGCACAGCACCACAGACAGCACCGTAGACCCGCACAGCACCGCAGACCCGCACAGCACCACACACCCGCACAGCACCACAAACCCACACAGCACCCCGACCCCCTTCCAGGCCGGCCGGGTCACCGGCCGAATCCCCCGCACCGCGACGCTGCGCCCCACCGTCGTGCCCCTGGAGTGGGAGCGGATGGGCGATCCGCCGGCCCGCCGCCCGGTGCGCGAACTGGGCAACGGGCCGACGGACCTCGCGCTGCTGGCCAGCGCCCTGGACCGCGCCGCCCGCACGGTCAACGCCACTCCGCTGCCGCCCCTGGACGCGCCCCCCGAGGCCTGACTCAACGTCACGAGCCCATTACGATCACCCGGTTGACACGGAAGGCACTATTGCCGGGGCCGACCGCCGGGCGTAGGACTGACCCACGGGACAGCTAGACCGGCATCGGCGCCAGCGGTTCTCCGAGGGCTGCGCCGGTCCGTACGCGCACAGGAGAGACGGGGCAGTGATGCGCACAACTCTTCGCACACACAAGGGTCGCAAGGAGCGCCGGGGGCGCCAGGGGCGCCGGGCGCGCCGGGCCGCCCTGGCGGTGATCGCCGCGAGCACGCTCGCCCTCACCGCCTGCGGTGGCGACAAGGACAAGGACCGGGGGAACGAGGGAAGCGGGCCCACCACAGAGCCCTCGTCCTCCGTCACGCTCCCCCGACTGAACGGCGAGGAGGTCCAGGTCGCGGCGGTCTGGACGGGCCCCGAGCAGGAGAACTTCACCAAGGTCCTGGACGAGTTCGAGAAGCGCACGGGCGCGAAGGTCACCTTCGTCCCGGCCCAGGACCCGATCGTCAACTTCCTCGGCACGAAGATCGCGGGCGGTTCGCCGCCCGACGTGGCGATGCTCCCGCAGGTGGGCGCGCTCCAGCAGGCCGTCCAGCGCAAGTGGGCGAAGCCCGTCGACGCGGCGACCCGAGCACAGCTGGACAAGAACTACTCGCAGGGCTGGAAGGACATCGGGGCTGTCGACGGCACTCAGTACGGGGTGTACTTCAAGGCCGCCAACAAGTCCCTGATCTGGTACAACACCCAGGCGTTCGAGGACGCCGGCGTCGAGGAGCCGAAGACCTGGAAGGACTTCCTGACCACCGCCGAGACGATCTCCGCCTCCGGCGTCCCCCCGGTATCCATCGGCGGCGCGGACGGCTGGACCCTCACCGACTGGTTCGAGAACATCTACCTCTCGCAGGCGGGCCCCGAGAAGTACGACCAGCTGGCCCAGCACGAGATCAAGTGGACGGACCCGTCCGTGAAGGACGCGCTGACCACACTCGCCGAGCTGTTCGGCAAGAAGGAGCTCATCGCGGGCGGCCAGGACGGTGCCCTGCAGACCGAGTTCCCCGCCTCCGTCACGCAGACGTTCGCCGAGGACCCGAAGGCCGCGATGGTCTTCGAGGGCGACTTCGTCTCCGTGAACATCGGGCAGACGAAGGCGAAGATCGGCACGGACGCCAAGGTGTTCCCGTTCCCGGCGGTGGGCAGTGAGTCCCCCGTCGTGACCGGTGGCGACGCCGCCGTGGCGCTCAAGGACTCCAAGGGTGCCAAGGCGCTGCTGACGTTCCTGGCCTCGACCGACGCCGCGAAGATCTGGGCGGGGGCGGGCGGGTTCGTATCGCCGAACAAGTCCCTGGACGTGGCGGCGTATCCGAACGACGTGCAGCGCGACATCGCGAAGGCCCTGATCGCGGCGGGCGACGACTTCCGCTTCGACATGTCGGACCAGGCCCCGCAGTCGTTCGGCGGCACGCCCGGCAAGGGTGAGTGGAAGGCGCTGCAGGATTTCCTGAAGAACCCGAAGGACATCGCGGGGACCCAGCAACGGCTGGAGTCCGACGCGGCCAAGGCGTACAAGAGCTGACGCCGTGACGTCAGCGACCGCGGGGGGTGCCGCGAAGGTCACGCCGCCCCCCGCCGACAAGGGCACACGCAAGAGCGTGACGGGTACGCGCAAACTGATGGCGGCCGGCTTCCTGCTGCCCGCCCTGGTGCTGCTCGGTGCGCTCGTGGTCTACCCGATCGGGTACTCGGTCTACCGGAGCTTCTTCGACAAGTCGGGCGACAACTTCGCCGGATTCGGCAACTTCGTCGAGATCTTCACCGACGACACCATCCTGACCGCCGTCAAGAACAACGCGATCTGGGTGGTCGTCGCCCCCGCGGTCTCGACGGCCCTGGGCCTGATATTCGCCGTACTCACCGAACGCATCCGCTGGGGTACGGCGTTCAAGCTGCTGGTCTTCATGCCGATGGCGATCTCCATGCTCGCCGCGGGCATCATCTTCCGGCTGGTGTACGAGCAGAATCCGGAGCGCGGGGTCGCCAACGCCGTCGCGGTGAGCGTCCACGACATGTTCTCCGAATCGGCCGGCTTCCCGAAGGCCCGCCCCCTGCCGGTCCATCCGCTGGAAGCGGGCGGCGGCGGCTCCTTCGTCACGAAACAGCCCGTCAGAGCCGGCGAACAGGTCCTGCTGCCGCTGGTCGGCGTACCGCCCGCCAAGATGCCGGGCGACGCCGAGATCGCCGCGCCCGCCAAGACGGCGCCGGACAAGGTCACGGGCACGGCCTGGCTGGACTTCACGAAGGGCGGCGGCGGCAGGCCCAACACCATCGACCCCAAGGAGCTCGGCCTCAAGGGCATCAAGGTCGAGGCGGTGAAGGACGGCAAGGTCGTCGACTCGGCGAAAGCCGGCGCCGACGGCACCTTCACCCTCTCCGCCAAGGCGGACGGAGCCGAACTCCGCTTCCCCGCCTCGAACTTCCGCGAGCCCTACAACGGGGTCGACTGGCTCGGTCCGGGCCTGGTGACCCCCGCCATCATCGGCAGCTACGTATGGATGTGGGCGGGCTTCGCGATGGTGCTGATCGCGGCCGGGCTCGCGGGCCTGCCGCGCGAGCTCCTGGAGGCGGCCCGCGTCGACGGCGCCAACGAGTGGCAGGTCTTCCGCCGCGTCACGGTCCCGCTGCTGGCGCCCGTCCTCGCGGTGGTGCTGGTCACTCTGATGATCAACGTACTGAAGATCTTCGACCTGGTGTTCATCATCGCGCCGGGGTCGTCGCAGGACGACGCGAACGTGCTGGCGCTCCAGCTCTACCGCTCGTCGTTCGGTACGGACGCGGACCCGGGCATCGGCAGCGCCATCGCCGTACTGCTCCTGCTGCTGGTCGTCCCGGTGATGCTCTTCAACATCCGACGGATGCGAAAGGAGAGCCGCCGATGACCACCACGGCCCCCACGCCCCCCACGACCACCACCACCGAGGCCCCCATCAAGGCCAAGCAGTCCCTGCCCGCGCGGATCGCGGCGCGCGCGGGCGGCGGCGCGGTACGGATCTTCCTGATCCTGGTCGCGCTGTTCTGGCTGATGCCGACGATCGGGCTGCTGTTCTCGTCACTGCGCAGCCCCACCGACATCGCGGAGACGGGCTGGTGGAAGGTCTTCTCCGCCCCCGCCGGCCTCACCCTCGACAACTACGCCAATCTCCTCGACAACAACACCATCGTCGACTCCCTGCTCAGTACGATCATGATCACCGTCCCGTCGACCGTCCTGGTCGTGGTGATCGGCTCGCTGGCCGGGTACGCCTTCGCGTGGATGGACTTCCCCGGCCGCGACTGGTGGTTCCTGGTGGTCGTCGGCCTGCTGGTGGTTCCGGTGCAGGTCGCCCTCGTCCCGGTGTCGGAACTCTTCGGCAAGATCGGCATCTTCGAGACCACGGCGGGCGTGGTCCTCTTCCACGTCGCCTTCGGCCTGCCCTTCGCCATCTTCCTTCTGCGCAACTTCTTCGCGGAGATCCCCAGGGAGCTCCTGGAGGCGGCGCGGCTCGACGGGGCGGGCGAAATCCGGCTGTTCACGCGCGTCGTGATGCCACTCGGCGGTCCCGCCATCGCCTCGCTCGGCATCTTCCAGTTCCTGTGGGTCTGGAACGACATGCTGGTCGCGCTGATCTTCGCCGACTCGGCCAACCCGCCGATCACGGTGGCGCTCCAGCGCCAGGTACGGCAGTTCGGCAACAACATCGACATCCTGGCGCCCGGCGCCTTCATCTCCATGATCATCCCGCTGATCGTCTTCTTCGCGTTCCAGCGGCAGTTCGTGTCCGGCGTGATGGCCGGCGCGGTGAAGTAGGGAGGATCAACAGGGGCAGCCGTGGAGCAACGCTGAGAACTTTCTCATCGGGGCTTCATGGAATGGCAATCGAATGACAAACCCGCAGTCCCGGACCCCGCCTGCCTGATTCATCGCCCGGGCCTTACCTGGGTGGCATCCGCATCCCCACGCTCTGGTGAAGGACGCACAGATGCCTCCCCTGTTCGGCAATCTCCGCAATCTCCGCAATCTCCGCTACGACGTGCCCGCCTCGGTCGTCGTCTTTCTGATCGCGATACCGCTGTCCCTCGGCATAGCCCTGGCCTCGGGCGCCCCGATCGCCGCCGGCCTGATCGCCGCGGCGGTCGGCGGCATCGTCGCGGGCGCCACCGGCGGTTCCGTGCTCCAGGTCAGCGGGCCCGCCGCGGGCCTGACCGTGATCGTCGCGGAGCTCGTGGACACGTACGGGTGGCAGGCCACGTGCGCCATCACGGTGGCGGCGGGCCTGGTCCAGATCGCGCTCGGCTGTCTGCGCGTGGCCCGTGCCGCGCTGGCGATCTCGCCCGCCATCGTGCACGGCATGCTGGCGGGCATCGGCATCACCATCGCGCTGGCCCAGGTGCACGTCGTACTCGGCGGCCACGCCCGCAGTTCCGCCACCGACAACCTCACCGCACTTCCCGGCCAGGTGATGAGCCTGAACCCGGCGGCGGCCGTGGCGGGCGCCCTCACCATCGCCGTCATGCTCCTCTGGCCCAAGCTGCCGGCCAAGGCCGGCGCGCTGCCGCCCGCTCTCGTGGCGATCACGCTGGCCACGGTGACCGCGGTCGTGGCACCGCTGGACGCCGCCCGGGTGGAGCTGCCCGGCGACGTACTGAATGTGCACCTGACTCCTGAACTGCCCGAGGGAAGCTGGAGCGCCGTCGTTCTGGCCGTACTGACCATGGCGGTGATCGCGAGCATCGAGTCGCTGCTGTCCGCGGTCGCCGTGGACCGGATGCACGAGGGGCCCCGGGCGAATCTCAACCGCGAGCTGATCGGCCAGGGCCTGGCCAACTCGACGTCCGGGCTGCTCGGCGGGATGCCCGTCACCGGTGTCATCGTGCGCAGCTCCACCAACGCCAAGGCCGGTGCGCGCAGCCGGGCCTCGGCCGTCCTCCACGGGGTGTGGGTGGTCGTTTTCGTGGCGCTGGCCGCCGGGCTGATCGAGCAGATCCCGCTCGCCGCGCTGTCCGCGCTGCTGGTGGTCGTCGGCGTACGCATGGTGAGTGCCAAGGAGATCCGCCACCTGCGGCAGCACCGGGAACTGATGGTGTACGTCGTCACAGCGTTCGGCGTGGTCGAACTGAACCTGCTGGAGGGCGTCCTGCTGGGCATCGGTGTGGCCGTACTGCAGGCGCTGTACCGGCTCACCCACACCAAGATCCGCACCGAGCACACCGGGGAGCACTGGCACGTCGTGGTCGAGGGTTCGCTGACCTTCGCCGCCGTCCCGAAGCTGAACCGGGTCCTGTCCCGGGTGGCCCCCGGTGCGACGGTCGACGTGGACCTGCGCGTGGACTACCTGGACCACGCCGCGTTCGAGGCCCTGCACGCCTGGCGCACCACCCACGAACGCCTCGGCGGCCGGGTGGACATCGACGAGATCCACGAGAGCTGGTACGAGAACGCGGCGTCCGGCACCCCGGCGGGCCGCAAGTCCGCCGCCGCCACGGTGTCCGCGTTCTTCCCGTGGGCCGTACGACGGCCCGAGGCGGCGCCGGAGGCGCATCTGCTGCACGGCGTGAACGAGTTCCAGCGGATCACCGCTCCGCAGCTACGAGCGGTTCTGGCGCAGCTCTCGGAGGCCGGTCAGTCCCCGTCGCAACTGTTCATCACCTGTTCCGACTCGCGACTGGTTCCGGCCCTGATGACGGCCAGTGGCCCTGGTGACCTCTTCACCGTGCGCAACATCGGCAACCTGATCCCGCGCCGCGGGAAGGACGGCGGCCTGGACGGCGGGGACACCTCGGTGGCCGCCGCGATCCAGTACGCGACCGAAGTCCTCGGCGTAAGCAGCATCACCGTCTGCGGCCACTCCGGCTGCGGCGCCATGGGGGCGCTGCTCGACGGGACGGGTACGGAAGCGGCCGGCTCTCCCCTGGACGAGTGGCTGCGCCACGGCGCACACACGATGGCCCGCTTCCGCGTCGACTCGGCGGCGGAAGGGGAGAGCGGCGAAGGCACCGACCAGGCCCGGCTGGCCCGGCTCAACGTCATCCAGCAACTCGACAATCTGCTCACTCACCCGGTTGTCAGCGCGGGTCGACTCCGGCGCGCTGCGACTGACCGGGATGTACTTCGACATCGCCGAGGCGGAGATGTACGTCCTGGACGCCGCCTCCGGCACATTCGCTCCGGTGGGGGCCAAGGGCACGTCCGTGGCGGCCGCGAGCCAAGAGCGTGCGCGGGAGGCTGTCACCGCATGAAGCGGTCCCTTCGGCGTACGGCGGCTTTCCTCGCCGCGGTGGCGCCGATCGCGGCGGCGCCGGTCTCCTGTGCCGACCGTGAACCGCCCCCGCGTCTCGGCGATTCCGTCGTCGTCCGGCGTACCACTCCGGCACCTGCGGAGGCGGGGCGGGTGACGGGGCCCGCGACCGGGCCCGCGTCCGGTCCGACAGCGTCGTCCGTGGCACCGGCGCCGGGACCACAGCCGACGTCGTCAGCCCCACCCGGCCGTGCTCCGGCGCCGGTACGCCCGGCCCCATCGGCCCGCCCGACGAGCGCACCGGGCCCCAGCGAGCCGGCCCCGCGGCCGACGGAAGCGGAGCCGGTGCCGCCGGGCGAGCCGCTGCCCGCCGGGGTGACGTCAACGTCGTCGTCCCCGGCACCCCCCGCCAGAGGTCGCGCCGGGGACGACGGCGGCGGCGGGGACGACGACGGCAGGGGTGACGGCGGGGACGGTGACGGCAGGGGTGACGGCGGGGACGACGACGGCGGGGACGGTGACGACGACGGGGAGGGCGGGGACGGTGACGACGGGTGAGCCGCCGCCGAGCGGGAGCCGTCCCCTGCGGCCCGCACGAGCCGAGCGGCCCGAGCCTGTTCCGCTCGGTCCAGTTGCGCATGCTCGGGCGGATGCTGCTGCTCCTCGTCCTCACCCTCGGTGCTGTCACCGCCGCCGAGAGCGTCCTGCTGTCGACCCGTGCGGGGGAACGTATCGATGCGCGAATAGCCCAGGAGGTGGGCGAGTTGCGGGTCTTCCTCGACGACCACCGCCCTGCCGTGAACCAGCCGTCGACCGGGGTGCGCGAACTGATGGAGGCGGTGCTGCGGAACCAGGTTCCGGACAAGCATCAGACCATGCTGACCATCGTCGACGGTGTGCCGTTCCGGCGGACCGCCATCCCCCCGCCCGCGCGGCTGGACACCGATCCCGCGCTGGTGGCCGAGTTCGCCGCCGCCAGCCGGCCCGCGTTCGGGGACACCCACACCCGGGCCGGGCACGTCCGGTATGCCGTGGTGCCCGTGTCCGTCGAGGGCGATCACCGTCGCGGCGTTTTCGTCATCGCCACCTTCACCGACCGTGAATACGCCGAGATAGCCGACACCATCCGGGTGGAAGCTTTCATCGGGCTCGGTTCGCTGTTCCTGGCCGCCGTCGTCGGCTGGGTGTTCGCGAGCCGCCTCCTCGCGCCGCTGCGGCTGCTCCGGGACACCGTCAGGTCGATCAACGAGTCCGACCTGGCCACCCGCATCCCCGTACACGACAACGACGAGATATCCGAGCTGGCGAGGACCTTCAACGCCATGCTGGACCGGCTGGAGCAGGCGTTCGCCACCCAGCGGCAGTTCATCGACGACGCCGGGCACGAGCTGCGTACGCCGCTCACCATCGTCCTCGGCCACCTGGAACTGATCGACGCCGACCCGGCCGACCGCCAGGCCACCGTCGCTCTGGTGACCGACGAACTGCACCGGATGAACCGCATCGTGAAGGACATGCTGACGCTCACCCACGCCGGCCACCCGGACTTCCTGCACCCCGCCGACGTCGACCTGTGCGAACTGGTCGAGGAGGTCTACGTCAAGGCATCGGCCCTGGCGCCCCATCACTGGATCCTCGAAGTTCCCCCATCGCCAGAGCTTGTGACCGTGCACGCCGACCGGCACCGGCTGACCCAGGCGCTGGTCCAGCTCGCGCAGAACGCGGCCCAGCACACGCCGCCGCATGCCCCCATCCGAATCGGGTGGCGGGTACGCGGCGGGACCGCCGAGCTGTGGGTGCGCGACAGCGGGCCGGGCGTACCCCCCGAGGAGGAGAACCGCGTCTTCGACCGGTTCGCGAGAGCCACCCGGATCCGCCGTACCGCCGGCGCCGGACTCGGTCTGGCCATCGTGAAGGCGATCGCCGAGGCCCACCGCGGCCGGGTCACCCTGCGCAATCACCCCGGCCGCGGTGCCACCTTCACCCTGCTCATCCCCCTCGCCCCCGGCGGAGCGGACCGCGACGCCGTGTTCAGTGAGGCGCGATGAGCCCGGCCGAACCCGTCATCCTCATAGCCGAGGACGAGCCGAGCATCGCCTCGTTCCTCCGGAAAGGGCTCCGGGCCCACGGCTTCGTCACCACCGTCGTCAGCGACGGCCGGCGCGCCCACGACGAAGCCCTGACCGGCGCCTACGACCTGCTGATCCTCGACGTGGGGCTGCCGGGCAAGAGCGGGTTCACGGTCCTGTCCGAGCTCCGCGCCGCACGCTCCTGTCTGCCGGTGATCATCCTCACCGCCCGCGACAGCGTCGAGGACACCGTCGCGGGCCTCGAAGGCGGCGCGAACGACTACATGGCCAAACCGTTCCGTTTCGAGGAGCTGCTCGCCCGTGTCCGGCTCCGGCTGCGTGAGGTCGACGACGACTACGTGCTGCGGCGCGGCGCCGTCGCCCTTGACCTGAGAACGCGTCAAGCTCACGTGGACGGCCGTACGGTCGGCCTGAGCGCCCGCGAGTCCCTCCTGCTTGAGACCCTGATGCGCGACTGCGGACGCGTGCTGCCCCGTGAACGACTGCTGGCCACGGTGTGGGGCAACGACGCCGAGGAAGGTTCCAACGTCGTCGAGGTGTACGTGCGTTACCTCCGCCGCAAACTCGGCGCCGACCGGATCACCACCGTCCGCGGCCGTGGCTACCGGCTCGGCGACCCGGCCGAGGAGGAAGCGCCCGGCCGGCCGGCCGGTCCCGTCAGGCCTTGAGCGCGGCGACCGCCGAGGCCGCCAGATCGTCGAGATATCCGGCGGGCATCGCGGTACGCACGACCACGAGCCGCCAGTACAGCGGCCCCACGATCAGGTCCAGAGCCCGGTCCGCGTCAGCCCCCTCGGGCAGCTCGCCGCGCGCGACCGCGTCCCGTACGACGGCGGCGGCGACCCCGTGCTGTCCGTCCAGGAGTGCCGACTTGATCGCGTCGGCGATCTCGGGGTGACGCGCGGCCTCGACCAGCAGGTCGGGGACGACCTGTGAGGCGACGGGGTGGCGCAGCGCGTGAGCGGCCACTTCGAGCAGGGCCCGTACGTCGCCGTACAGCGAACCGGTCGCCGGTGCGGGCAGGCCCTCGGCCGCCACGGCGGAGACGAGGTCGAGGACAAGGGCGAGCTTGGACTTCCAGCGGCGATAGACGGCCGTCTTGCCGACGCCGGCCCGGCGGGCGATGCCCTCGATCGACATGCGCGCGTACCCGACGGCGGCCAGTTCCCCGAAGACGGCGGCACGGATGGCGTCGGTCACGTCCTCCCTGAGCACGGCGGCTCCGGCGGGGGCGCGGCGGGGTGGCGTGGGCGTGGTCGGTCGCGGGTCGGCGCTCATGCGCGAAGCATAGCGTCACGACGGAACGGTTGCGTTTCGACGTACGTCACCCGTACTGTCACCGTAGCGACGATACGGTCCCGTTCCGTCGCACGCTCGCCGCCGCCCCCACCGAAAGCCGCCGATGTGACCCTGACCTCGACACCGCCCGCCCACACCCCGGCGCCCACCGAGCCCGCTGCACCCACCGTGCCCACCCCCTCCGCCCCGTCCGCCACCGACCTGGCCGCACTGGCCGCCCGCCACGGCCTCACCGCGAGCGGCGCCCGGCCCTCGCTCCCCGCGTACACCCGCCTGCTCTGGGGCCGCCGTCACTTCGTCACCGCGTTCGCCACCGCCCGGCTGACCGCGCAGTACAGCCGGGCCAGGCTGGGCCAGCTCTGGCAGATCATGACTCCGCTGCTCAACGCGGCGGTCTACTACTTCATCTTCGGCGTCCTGCTC
The DNA here is from genome assembly GCF_000429085.1 of Streptomyces flavidovirens DSM 40150. GTDB lineage: Bacteria > Actinomycetota > Actinomycetes > Streptomycetales > Streptomycetaceae > Streptomyces > Streptomyces flavidovirens. The sequence goes on from NZ_AUBE01000032.1 coordinate 28,914, forward strand.
CGCACCAAGGACGACATCGCCGACTTCGTGCCGTTCCTGGTCACCGGCGTCTTCGTCTGGACCTTCACCAGCAGCACCGTCCTGGCGGGCACCCGCGCCCTCACCGGCAACTTGGCTCTCGTCCGCGCCCTGCACTTCCCGCGTGCTTCACTCCCCGTCGCGTACGCCGTCCAGCAGCTCCAGCAGTTGCTCTTCTCGATGGCCGCGCTGGCGGTGATCCTCTGCTGCTTCGGGCAGTTCCCCCGGCCGTCCTGGCTGCTGGCACTGCCCGCACTCGCCCTCCAGTCGCTGTTCAACACGGGCCTGGCGCTGATCATGGCGAGGCTGGCGTCCCGGACCCCGGACATCGCCCAGCTCATGCCGTTCGTCCTGCGCACCTGGATGTACGTCTCGGGCGTCATGTGGAGCGTCGGCCACGTCCTGCGGAGCGACAGGGTGCCGCACCTGGTGGCCGTGGCGCTGCAGTGCAATCCGGCCGCCGTCTACATCGATCTGATGCGCTTCGCGCTCATCGACAGCTTCACCGCCGCCCGGCTGCCCCCGCATGTGTGGCTCGTCGCCACAGGCTGGGCGCTGCTCACGGGCGTGGGGGGCTTCATCTATTTCTGGCAGGCAGAGGAGACGTACGGCCGTGGCTGAAAAGAGTGACGCACCGACCCCCACCGTCATCGCGGACGACATCCACATCACCTACAAGGTCCAGAGCGGGGGCCGCACCCGCGAAGTGCACGCCGTCAAAGGCGTCACCTTCGTCGCGCACAAGGGCGAGGCCATCGGCCTCATCGGCTCCAACGGGTCCGGGAAGTCCACGCTCCTCAAAGCGGTCGCCGGCCTGCTCCCACCCGCCCGCGGCCACCTCTACACCCAGGGACAGCCCTCGCTCCTCGGCGTCAACGCGGCGCTGATGAACGACCTGACCGGCGAGCGCAATGTCGTACTCGGCGGCCTGGCGATGGGCCTGTCACACCGGCAGGTCCGTGAGCGCTACCAGCAGATCGTCGACTTCTCCGGTGTCGACGACAAGGGCGACTTCATCACCCTGCCGATGCGTACGTACTCCTCCGGCATGGCGGCCCGCCTCCGCTTTTCCATCGCCGCCGCCAAAAGCCACGACGTACTGATGATCGACGAGGCGCTCGCCACCGGCGACGCCGCCTTCCAGCGCCGCAGCAAGGCCCGCATCGCCGAGCTCCGCGCCGAGGCGGGCACCGTCTTCCTGGTCAGCCACAACTACAGGACGGTCACCGAGACGTGCGACCGGGCGCTCTGGCTGGAGGCGGGGACGCTGCGGATGGACGGGCCCGCGAAGGACGTCGTCGCCGCCTACGAGGCCCACACAAAGCCGAAGAAATAGCCCGGAGATGGCTAAAGTGCGCGTTGATGACGACCGACCAGATCCCGGCCGCCGACGCGAACACCGTCCCCGGCTCCCCCACGTCCGCGGCAGCCGCGCGCCGTTTCGCCCGCGCACTCGGCGCCGTCTGGCTCACCACCCGCCTGGTCATGCTCGCCCTGCTCGCACAGCCCCTCGCCGCCTTCGACGTGGGAACGATCAGCGGCGAGGTCCACCACATCTACTACGGCTGGTACGGGCAGCTCGCGCGGGGCGACTTCCCCCTCGACGACGCCATGTGGCAGTACCCGCCCGGCGCGGCCCTGGTGATCCTCGGGCCGGGCGCGCTGCCCGGACTCACGTACTTCCAGGGCTTCCTCGTCCTCACCCTCGCCGCCGACGCGCTCGTCGCCTGCGCGCTCGCGCGCGCGGGGCGGCGGCCCGGCCGCAGCACGGCCGGTGCGTGGATGTGGGTGTGCGCGCTGCCGCTGCTCCTGCACCTGCCCCTCGTCCGGTACGACGTCCAGGTCACCGCACTCGCCGCACTCGCCCTGCTCGCCCTGCACGGGCGGCCCCGCGTCGGCGGTGCGCTCGCCGGGCTCGGCGCGATGGTGAAGGTCTGGCCACTCCTCACGCTGCTGGGCGCCCCTCGCGGACGTGCCGGCAAAGACGCCTGGCTGTCCGCCGCCGCCAGTGCGGCCGCGCTGCTCGCCGTCCTCGCGTTCGGCTTCTCGCACACCCTCGGCTTCCTGCGCCAGCAGGGCAGCAGAGGCGTGCAGATCGAGTCGCTGGCCGGAACCGCGCTGTCCCTGGGGCGGCTCGCGGGCTGGCCGGGCACGGCCGAATACCGTTACGGCGCCATGGAGTTGACCGGACCGTACGTCCCGGCCCTCGCCCAGGCGTCCCTCCTCCTCACCGCCGCCGCCTTCTGCTGGCTGCTGGTGTGGCGGGTCAGGGCCCGCCGCTGGACACCGGCGACGCCGTTCGACGCCGCGCTGGCCGCCGTACTCCTGTTCACGGTCACCAGCCGGGTGATCAGCCCGCAGTACCTGGTGTGGCTGCTCGGCCTGGCCGCCGTCTGCCTGACCTCGCGTGCCACCACCCAGCGCCCGGTGGCGGCGCTGCTGCTGCCGGCGGCCGCCGTGAGCGCGCTCGCCTATCCGGTGCTGTACGACGACGTGGTGTCGGGCACGCCGCTGGGGTGCGCGGTCATGGTCGTACGCAACGGCCTGCTCCTCACCGCCACCGTGCTGTCCTGCCGCAGGCTGTGGTCGTCCTCCGGGAGTGCGTGAAAGGGGCGCCCCGCACCGAGTCCTTCCGGTGCGGGGCGCCCCTTCTCTTCCATTTGCGTACGGATCAGACGCGCGTACGCAGCATCGTCCGCATCGTCCGCATGGCCACCGACAGGTTCGCCAGGTCGAACGCGTCCGACCCCTGGATCTCCTCCAGCGTCGTGCGCGCGCGGCCGAGGATCGCCGCGTTCTTCTCCTCCCACGCCTTGAAGCGCTCCTCCGGCGAGGAGGCCCCATCGCCCACGGACAGCACGTCCTGCGTCAGGCCGGCGTGCACCGCGTACAGGTCCTCGCGGATGGAGGCGCGGGCCATGGACTGCCAGCGGTCGGCCCGCGGCAGCTCGATGATCCGGTCCATCAGCTGGGTGATGGAGAGGCGGTCGGCGAGGTCGTAGTACACCTCGGCGACCTGCATCGGCGTCTTCCCGGAGCGCTCCGCGATGGCGACGATGTCGAGAGTCGGGAAGGCGGACGAGAACCCGGCCACCCGCAGCGCCAGCTCCTCGGGAACACCCGCGTCCGTCAGCTCGTCGAGGATGCCCTGGTACCACTCCAGGTCCGCCCCGCGCAGCAGCTTGGGAAGCTCGTCCCAGACCCGCGCCACACCGGCGCTGAAGAACTCGATGGTCTCGGCGAGCTGCAGCGGCTGCGGCCGGTTGCCCAGCAGCCAGCGCGTGCCGCGCTCGACGAGGCGGCGCGAGTGCAGCCGGATCCGGGTCTGGACGTCGGCCGCGACCTTGTTGTCGAGCGCCTCGACGGCGTCCCAGACTTCACTCAGGCCGAAGATCGCGCGGGCCGCGAACTGCGCCCGTACGATCTCCTCGATCGACGCGCCGGTCTCCTCCCGCAGACGGTGCAGGAAGGTCGAGCCACCGGTGTTCACGGTGTCGTTGACCAGCACCGTCGTGATGATCTCGCGACGCAGCGCGTGCGCGTCGATCTGCTCGCCGAACTTCTCGCGCAGCGCCTTCGGGAAGTACGCGTGCAGCAGGCTCCGCAGGTGCGGGTCGTCCGGCAAGCCGGTGTGGATCAGTTCGTCCGCGACCGTGATCTTGGTGTACGCCATGAGGACGGCGAGCTCCGGCTGGCTCAGGCCGCGGCCCGCGCTCAGCAGTTCGCGGATCTGCCGGTCGTTGGGCAGGAACTCCAGCGGGCGGTTCAGGTGCCCGTCACGCTCCAGCCGGCGCATGAAGCGCTGGTGGGCGTGGAGGAGGGAGGGCGCCTGGGCGACCGCGTTGGCCAGCGCGGTGTTCTGCGCGTAGTTGTTGCGCAGGACGAGCGAGCCGACCTCGTCGGTCATCGTGGCGAGCAGCTTGTTGCGCTGCTTGACGGTCATGTCACCGTCCGCGACAAGCCCGTTCAGCAGGATCTTGATGTTCACCTCGTGGTCGGAGGTGTCCACGCCCGCGCTGTTGTCGATGGCGTCGGTGTTGATCCGGCCGCCCTCGCCGCCCGCGCCGCGGCGGGCGAACTCGATGCGGCCGAGCTGGGTCGCGCCCAGGTTGCCGCCCTCGCCGACGACCTTGACCCGCAGGTCCTCGCCGTTGACGCGGATGGCGTCGTTCGCCTTGTCACCGACGTCGGCGTTGGACTCCGCCGAGGACTTGACGTACGTACCGATGCCGCCGTTCCACAGCAGGTCGACGGGCGCCTTGAGGATCGCCTTCATCAGGTCGGCCGGGGTCATCTTGGTGATGCCCCGCTCGATGCCGAGCGCCTCGCGGATGTGCGAGTTGATCGGGATCGCCTTGGCGCTGCGCGGGTGGATGCCGCCGCCGGGCGACAGCAGGTCCATGTTGTAGTCGGCCCACGAGGAGCGCGGCAGCTCGAAGAGACGGCGGCGCTCGGCGTACGACGTTGCCGCGTCCGGGGTCGGGTCGATGAAGATGTGCCGGTGGTCGAAGGCCGCGACGAGCCGGATGTGCTCGCTGAGCAGCATGCCGTTGCCGAACACGTCACCCGACATGTCACCGACGCCGACGACCGTGAAATCCTCGTTCTGCGTGTCGTGGCCGAGCTCGCGGAAGTGCCGCTTGACGGACTCCCAGGCACCGCGGGCGGTGATGCCCATGCCCTTGTGGTCGTAACCGACCGAGCCACCGGACGCGAAGGCGTCACCGAGCCAGAAGTTGTAGGCGATCGCGATCTCGTTGGCGATGTCGGAGAAGGTCGCCGTGCCCTTGTCGGCGGCGACGACGAGGTACGTGTCGTCCTCGTCGTGGCGCACGACGTCTCTCGGCGGCACGACCTCGCCCGCCACCATGTTGTCGGTGATGTCGAGAAGCGCCGAGATGAAGGTCTTGTACGAGGCGATGCCCTCGGCCATCCACGCGTCACGGTCGACGGACGGGTCCGGCAGGTTCTTGGCGACGAACCCGCCCTTGGCACCGACCGGCACGATGACCGTGTTCTTGACCATCTGCGCCTTGACCAGGCCCAGCACCTCGGTCCGGAAGTCTTCCCTCCGGTCCGACCAGCGCAGACCACCGCGCGCGACCTTGCCGAAGCGCAGGTGGACCCCCTCGACGCGCGGCGAGTACACCCAGATCTCGTACGCCGGGCGGGGCGCGGGGAGGTCCGGGATGGCCTGCGGGTCGAACTTCATCGAGACGTACCCGTGCGGCTCACCGGACTCGGTCCGCTGGAAGAAACTGGTCCGCAGCGTCGCCTTGATGACGGTCAGGAAAGACCGCAGGATCCGGTCCTCGTCGAGCGACGCGACCTGGTCGAGCGCGCCGTCGAGCTCTTCGAGCAGCCCGTCGGTCAGCTCGGTGCCCGCGATCTGGCGCTCGGGCGACATCCGCGCCTCGAAGAGCGAGATCAGCAGCCGGGTGGTGTGGACGTTGTTGCGGAGGGTGTCCTCCATGTAGTCCTGGCTGAAGGTCGAACCGGCCTGGCGCAGGTACTTCGCGTACGCGCGCAGCACCATCGCCTGCCGCCAGTCCAGGCCGGCGCTCAGGACGAGGGCGTTGAAGCCGTCGTTCTCGGCCTGCCCGGTCCACACGGCCGAGAACGCCTCCTGGAAACGCTGACGCGCGTCGTCGGCCAGGTAGCCGTCGTTGCCGTTCGACTTGGGCATGCGCAGGCCGAAGTCGTAGATCCACGCGTGCGTACGGTCGGCGCAGCGCAGCTCGTACGGACGCTCGTCGACGACCTCGACGCCGAGGCGCTGGAGCACGGGCAGGACGGCGGACAGGGAGACCTGCTCGCCGATCCGGTAGATCTTGAAGCGGCGCTCGTTGGGTCCGGCGCCCACCGGCTCGTACAGGGAGAGCGAGAAGCTGTTGCGGCCGTGTGTCAGCTGTTCGAGGTGGACGAGGTCGGCGACGGCGGCGCGCGGCGAGTGGTCGGCCTTGTAGCCCTCGGGGAAGGCGTGACCGTACCGGCGCAGCAGCTCGGCGGCGCGCTCCTCGCCCAGCTCGGCGTTCATCGCGTCGGAGAAGCCGTCGGCCCAGGAGCGGGCCGCGTCGACCAGGCGCGCCTCGATGCGCTCGGTGTCGGCGTCGGTGAGGGTCGGCAGCTCGGTGCCGGCCGGGACGCGGACGACGAAGTGCAGGCGGGAGAGGATCGACTCGGTGTTCCAGGCGGTGAAGTCGACGCTGGTGCCGCCGAGCTCCTCCTTGAGGATGTCGATGAGCCGCAGCCGCACACCGGTCGTGTAGCGGTCGCGCGGCAGGTAGATCAGCGCGGAGTAGTAACGCCCGTACTCGTCCTGTCGCAGGTAGAGCCGCAGCCGGCGCCGCTCCTGGAGGTAGAGCACGCTCGTCACGATGGACGTGAGCTGGTCGACGGGCGTCTGGAACAGCTCGTCGCGCGGGTACGTCTCCAGGATCTGGAGCAGGTCGCGGCCGTCGTGGCTGTTGGGCGAGAAGCCCGCGCTGTCGAGGACCTCGGCGACCTTGCGGCGGACGACGGGGACACGGCGTACGGACTCGGTGTACGCGGCCGAGGAGAACAGCCCGAGGAAGCGCCGCTCGCCGACGACGTTCCCGTCCGCGTCGAACTTCTTCACGCCGACGTAGTCGAGGTAGCTGGGCCGGTGCACGGTCGAGCGGCTGTTGGCCTTCGTCAGTACGAGCAGCTTGTGCTCGCGGGCCTTGGCCCGGACGTCGGCGGGCAGCCGGCTGAACGACGGGCTCACCGGGTGGTCCTCGTCGCCGCTGTGGTGCGGGTCGGAGCGCAGGATGCCGAGGCCGGTGCCGGGAACGGCGGACAGCGCGTCGTCCTGGGTCAGCTCGTACTCGCGGTAGCCGAGGAAGGTGAAGTGGTCGGCGGCCAGCCAGCGCAGCAGCTCGCGGGCCTCGTCGACCTCCTGGTCACGCAGGTCGTCGGCGGTGGGCTCGCTCGGCAGCTCCTCGGCGATGCGCAGCGCCGAGTCGCGCATCTTCTCCCAGTCCTCGACGGCCTCGCGGACATCGTTCAGGACGCGCAGCAGGTCGGCGGTGATCTGCTTCAGATCCGACCGGTCGGTCTCGCGGTCGATCTCGACGTGGATCCAGGACTCGACGCACGCGTCGTGCGGCAGCTTCTCTCCCCTGCGCACGCCGTCGGCGGCGAGCACCTCGATCAGCTTGCCGGTGACGTCGCGGCGCACGGTGACCTGCGGGTGGATCACGACGTGGATGCCGCGGTTCTGCCGGGACAGCTCGTTGGTGACCGAGTCGACCAGGAACGGCATGTCGTCGGTGACCACCTCGACGACGGAGTGGCTGCAGGTCCAGCCGTTCTCCTCGACGGTCGGGGTGTGCACCCGGACGTTGGCGGTGCCCTGCGGGCGGTTCTCCGCCAGCCGGTAGTGCGAGAGCGCCGCGCCGAATACATCGACCGGGTCGCGGTCGGCGAGGTCTTCGGGGGCCGTGTGCAGGTAGTAGCGCTGGAGGTACGCGAGGAGCGTCTCCCTGTCGGGAGTGCCTTCACTCGTGGACCCAGTCGAAGGTTGCCCCCCGGCCGGGCTGTTCTCAGCTACCCGGGCCGCCCGTACGAGCAGCTCGGCCTTGGCTTCGTCCAGCTTGGTCTGCATGTCCTCTGGCTCCTGTCGCGCGCCGTTGCGTGACGTAGGTGAAGAAGGGTGACACAACGCCACGACGCGGGTATCCGGTCGGTGTCGACGTTATGCCGCGGTGAGAGATACCCATGACGTTATTGGCCATTTTTGATGACCGGTCGGGGTTTCGGGGACCAGCGAGCGCCGCCCGGGCGCATGGGCACTCCGGGCGCTTGCCGGGGGCTTCACTGCCCCCGAGGGCTATCGCGCTGATCACGGCACCAGGCTATCCCGCCGCACGGGGGCCCCGTCATGTCCGATCGGTGTACAAAACCAGCCCGGAAGTTTGACACTGTGGACAGCGACGACCGCCGCCCGAAGCTCCTGACGGACCCGGCGGGGCGCCTTGGCAAACGCCGCCGCCGGGTGCACGTTGAACCGGACGGCACGGCACGGCCCGCCCGAGGGGAGCACACACCCATGGCACCCAAGATCCTCATCGACACCTCTCCTCGACGCGTCTCTCGCGTTGCTCGGCGCCAGGGCGCCTCACAGGCTTCGAGGCCGCTGCGGCGGCCTCCGGCCGCCGGTCCGGCCCGGCGCCGTGGCAAGCGCCGGCCGCCGACCGCCGACGCACGTTGACCGAGACGGCACAGACCGAGGGGAGCACACACCCATGGCACCCAAGATCCTCATTGTCACCGGTGACGCAGCGGAATCGCTGGAAGTCCTCTACCCGTACCAGCGCCTGCGCGAGGAGGGGTACGAAGTCCATATCGCCGCCCCGGCCCGCAAGAAGCTCCAGTTCGTCGTCCACGACTTCGAACCCGGCTTCGACACGTACACCGAGAAGCCCGGCTACACCTGGCCCGCCGACCTGGCGTTCTCTGAAGTCGAACCGAGCCAGTACGCCGCCCTGGTGATCCCGGGCGGCCGAGCACCCGAGTACCTGCGCAACGACCTGGAGCTGCGCAAGATCCTCAAGGCCTTCTTCGACTCGGACAAGCCCGTGGCCCAGATTTGCCACGGCCCGCTTTTGACAGCGGCGGTGGACGGCCTGGCGGGCCGCAGGGTCACGGCGTATCCGGCCCTTGAACTCGACATGCAGGCAGCGGGCGCGACCTTCCAGGACGCCGAAACGGTCGTCGACGGCACCCTGGTCTCGGCCCGCGCCTGGCCGGACCACTCAGCCTGGATGCGAGAGTTCCTAAAGATCCTGCACACGAAAAACCCAACAACGTAACCACCACCACAACCACGGCCCCCCTCCCAGCCCCCGGCTGCCACTCCCCTGGGCACGTCCAGCCCCGGCTGGCCGCTCCGCCGGGCAATCCGGGCCCCCGGCCGCCGCTCCCCCTGGGGCAATCCCAGCCCCAGCTGCCGGGCTACGGCTCACTCCCGGCCCCGGCTGCCGTTGCCTCGGGCGATCCCAGCCTCCGGCTCTCCCTCCCCCGGACACTTCCAGCCCCTCCGGCGTTTGAGGAGCGGGGTCTGGGGCCGAGCCCCAGTTCGGGAAGGGGGCGGGTAGGGGAAAGCGCCGCAGGCCCCCGAGCACCGCACCGCAGAGCCGCGGGTCAAGCGCGGCGGGGTCAAGAGCGACGGGGTCAGGGGGCCGGCGTCACCCCACCCACCGCTCCGCCAGCTCCACCGCCTCCGCAAGCGTGTCCACCACCGGAACACCGGCCGGCTCCAGGCTGGCCCGACTGTGCGAGCCCCCCGTATAGAGCACCGCCCGCGCCCCCACATGCGCCGCCGCCACCGCATCATCGACCGCGTCGCCGATCACGACCACCCGCTCCGGCGTGACGCCGCCGAGCGCCGCGACATGGCGCGCCATGTGCGCGGCCTTGCTGCCGCCGGAAGGCCCGGTCCGCCCGTCGACCCGCACGAAGTGCCGCTCGATTCCGTACTGCCGCACCACCGGCAGCAGCTGCTCATGCCCGTACATGCTCAGCAGCGACTGGCTGCGCCCCGCGGACCGCCACTCCACGAGCAGCTCCTCCACCCCGTGGGCAAGCGCGCACACCACCCGCAGCTCGGTGTAGTGCCGGTGGAAGGCCTCGTCCATGACCAGCCACTCCGCGTCCGTCGGCAGCCGCCCCATCAGCCGCTCGTAGAAGCGGGGGATGGGCACGCAGTACAGCTCCCGGTACCGCGCGAGCGTGATCGGCTCGATGCCGATCTCCGCGAACGCCGCGTTCGTCGCCCCGATGACCGCACTGATGTCGTCGAGCAGCGTGCCGTTCCAGTCCCAGACGAGATGCGTCGTCGTGTGCTTCCCCATTCCAAGAAGGTACCCACCGGGTACGACAACGCAGACATCGCAGACACCGCAGAACCGCAGACACCGCTGATGCCCGGACTGAGCCGGTCAGATCAAATTGGGGATCTCCTGCACCCCGAACCACAGCAGCTCGTGGTCCTCCGCCCCGTCCACCGTGAACTGCGCGTCGTCGTCCCCGTGGTCCGCCGCCCCCAGCGCCGCGGCAGCCGCCGTCACATCCGCCTCCGCGTCGTCCGCGTCGACATGCACCGCCGCCGCCTTCTTCAGCGGCACCGCGGCAGCGATCCGCACCTCGCCGATCCCCGCCGAATCCAGTCCCCGGTCGGGGTCGGCGACAGCGTCTCCGTCGGGTACGTCGACTGCCACGACGACCCGGCGCCGGGCGGCGCCGGGGTCCCCCGCCAGCAGCCGCAGCGAAGCCGCCGCGGCGCGGTTGAGCGCGGCGTACTCGAGCTCCTCGATGTCGTCCGAGACGTACCACTCGCGCAGGCCCGGCGTCACGGCGTAGGCCGTCAGCGGGCCGGGCCCCAGCTGTCCCGCCTTGTGCGCCTCAGCGAGACCGGGAAGGGTCAGGGGGACGTAGACGCGCATGAGCAGGCCGCTTTCGTAGTCGGGAGACGGCCTCAAGGATACGTACGGAGTCCCCTTTCGGGGTGGTGGTCCCCGGCCCCCGCGCCGTCCACCCGTCGACCCGCCCGTCGGCCGGCCACCGCCCCAGGACTGCCTCCCGTCACCCGGATAGGTGATTCCGACGGCCGACGCCTCCCACACCGACCGCCCCTTGCCGCCGCCGTCCGCCCTCCCGTAGAAGATCACCAACAGAAGTTACTGCCCGGTATCACGGCCGGGCCGGAGAGCGGGGCACTGAGATGAGCAAGGACAGCACCCGGCCACAAGGACGCCGCGACCAGCGCAGGCCGGCCACGACGCCCCCCGCCCGCACCCGACCCCGCACGCCCACCCCCACCCGAGCACCCGCACCCACACCCACCCCCGCGCCCACCGCACCGCGCCACCCCCACCACCGCCCCACCCCCCACGAACAGTTCGCCGAGCGCCTGCTGGCGGTCCTCAGCGGCCGGCGCCCCGTCCACTGGATGCTCGGCCACACCATCGGCGAGGCATACGAGCAGCTCGTCCAGCTGGCGCCCCGGACCCCACTGCGCACGCGCGGCACACTCCCCGTCGTACGGACCTGCGGTGGCTTCCACCCGCGCCCGGGCGTGGTCGAGGCCTTCGCGAGCATCGCGGCGGGCGATCAGGTACGGGCGATGGCGTTCCGCCTGGAGCAGGGCCGCGACCTGCGCTGGCGGTGCGCCGCCGTCGAACTGGGCGGCACCCCGGCGGCGGCATGCGCCCCGGCATAGGCAGTCCCGGCATAGCCACTCCCCGCAGAACGCGGCCGGGGCCGGACACCCCATCGGTGTCCGGCCCCGGCCGGGAAACAGCGGTACGCGCACACGTACCAGCGTGCCTACTTCTTCCGGCGGCGGCTGCCGCCCTTCTGCGCCTTGCGCCGCTCGGCACGCGTCATGCCGTCCGACTGGGACCGGGCAGGCCCGTCACCATTGTGGAAGTCGCCCTCGATGACACCGCCCTCGCCGTCCACCGTCGGAGCGGAGAAGTGCAGCCGGTCGGGCCGCTGCGGAGCGTCGAGCCCCTTCGCCCGGATCTCCGGACGGCCCGCGCCTGCGCCTGCGCCTGCGCCCGCGCCCGCCGGCACCGCTTCTTCCTTCCGGAGCGACGGCTTTTCGCCCGCCACCTGATCCGGCACGGCGGCCTGCACCGGAACCTCCTCGACCTGCTGCTCGACCTGGACCTCCAGGTTGAACAGGTAGCCGACGGACTCTTCCTTGATGCCGTCCATCATGGCGTTGAACATGTCGAAGCCCTCGCGCTGGTACTCGACCAGCGGGTCCTTCTGGGCCATCGCACGCAGGCCGATGCCCTCCTGGAGATAGTCCATCTCGTAGAGGTGCTCGCGCCACTTGCGGTCCAGTACGGACAGCACTACACGCCGCTCCAGCTCACGCATGATCTCGGAGCCGAGCTGCGCCTCGCGCTGGGCGTACTGCTCGTAGATGTCGTCCTTGATGGACTCGGCGATGAACTCGGCGGTGATGCCCGCGCGGTCGCCCGCCGCCTCCTCCAGCTCCTCCACCGTGACCTTCACCGGGTAGAGCTGCTTGAACGCGCCCCACAGCCGGTCGAGGTCCCACTCCTCGGCGAATCCCTCGACGGTCTCCGCCTGGATGTACGCGTCGATGGTGTCGTCCATGAAGTGACGGATCTGCTCCTGCAGGTCCTCACCCTCCAGGACACGACGGCGCTCGCCGTAGATGACCTGGCGCTGCCGGTTGAGCACCTCGTCGTACTTCAGGACGTTCTTGCGCGACTCGAAGTTCTGCTGCTCGACCTGCGACTGCGCGGACGCGATCGCCCGCGTCACCATCTTGTTCTCGATCGGTACGTCGTCGGGCACGTTCGCCATCGACATCACGCGCTCGACCATCGCGGCCTTGAACAGACGCATCAGGTCGTCGCCCAGCGACAGGTAGAAGCGGGACTCACCCGGGTCGCCCTGACGGCCGGAGCGGCCGCGCAGCTGGTTGTCGATACGCCGCGACTCGTGCCGCTCCGTACCCAGTACGTACAGTCCGCCGAGCGCCTTGACCTCTTCGAACTCCGCCTTGACGGCCTGCTCGGCCCGTTCGAGGGCGGCGGGCAGCGCCGCGGCCCACTCCTCGATGTGCTCCTCCGGGTCGAGGCCGCGCTGGCGCAGCTCCGCCTCGGCGAGGTCGTCCGGGTTGCCTCCGAGCTTGATGTCCGTACCGCGTCCCGCCATGTTCGTGGCGACCGTCACGGCGCCCTTGCGGCCGGCCTGGGCGACGATCGACGCCTCACGATCGTGCTGCTTGGCGTTCAGGACCTCGTGCTGCACGCCGCGCTTGGAGAGCTGCTGCGAGAGGTACTCCGACTTCTCCACGGACGTCGTGCCGACCAGGATCGGCTGGCCCTTCTCGTGCTTCTCCACGATGTCGTCGACGACGGCGGCGAACTTCGCGACCTCGGTGCGGTAGATCAGGTCGGACTGGTCGGCGCGGACCATCGGCCGGTTCGTCGGGATCGGCACGACGCCCAGCTTGTAGATCTGGTGGAACTCGGCGGCCTCGGTCATGGCCGTACCGGTCATGCCGGAGAGTTTGTCGTAGAGGCGGAAGAAGTTCTGCAGGGTGATCGTGGCGAGGGTCTGGTTCTCGTCCTTGATGTCCACCCCTTCCTTCGCCTCGATCGCCTGGTGCATGCCCTCGTTGTAGCGGCGGCCGGCGAGGATACGGCCGGTGTGCTCGTCGACGATCATGACTTCGCCGTCGATGACGACGTAGTCCTTGTCCTTCTTGAAGAGTTCCTTGGCCTTGATGGCGTTGTTCAGGTACCCGACGAGCGGCGTGTTGACCGACTCGTAGAGGTTGTCGATGCCCAGCCAGTCCTCGACCTTGGCGACACCGGACTCGTGAATGGCGACGGTGCGCTTCTTCTCGTCGACCTCGTAGTCGCCGGTCTCCTCGATGCCCTTGAGCGGGTTGCCCGGCTCACCCTTCTTCAGGCGCACGACCAGCTTGGCGAAGTCGCCGTACCACTTGGTGGCCTGGTCGGCCGGGCCCGAGATGATCAGCGGCGTACGGGCCTCGTCGACCAGGATCGAGTCGACCTCGTCGACGATCGCGAAGTTGTGGCCGCGCTGGACGAGCTCGTCCTTCGACCACGCCATGTTGTCGCGCAGGTAGTCGAAACCGAATTCGTTGTTCGTGCCGTACGTGATGTCGCAGGCGTACATCTCACGGCGCTGCGCGGGCGACATATTCGCGAGAATGCAGCCGACCTCTAGGCCAAGGAATTTGTGCACCCGGCCCATCATCTCGGAGTCGCGCTCGGCCAGGTAGTCGTTCACCGTGATCAGGTGGACGCCCTTGCCGGACAGCGCGTTCAAATAGGCGGGCAGCGTGCCGACGAGGGTCTTGCCCTCACCGGTCTTCATCTCGGCGACATATCCGAGGTGAAGGGCGGCGCCACCCATCATCTGGACGTCGTAATGGCGCTGACCGAGAACACGCTTGGCTGCCTCGCGGACGGTCGCGAAAGCCTCGGGGAGCAGGTCGTCCAGGCTCTCGCCGTCGGCGTACCGCTCCTTGTACTCATCGGTGAGCGCCCGCAACTCGGCGTCGGAGAGGTTGACGAAGTCCTCTTCGATGGAGTTGACCTGGTCCGCGATGCGGTGCAGTTTGCGCAGGATCTTGCCTTCGCCTGCACGCATGAGCTTGTTGAAGACGGACACTGAGGCTGGTCTCCTTGCCGGTCGGGCCTGTGCACTGAGTCATGTATGGACGCTGGCGCGGGCACGGCAGGTGGTCCCCACCGCATCGGCCATCGTAAGCGAGGACCCCGCCACGCCGGGAGGTCCGCCCGCAGGAAGGCCCACTGTTACCCGCAAAGAGAACGGACAGGGAGCCCGGAAGGTGCCGGGCCATCCCGAAAAGGTCTCGCACACCCGGCCGCCGGGCTGGCGCGGGCCGCCCGCGCGAGCCGAGAATCAGGCGATGGAGCCCACCATCCTCACCACCCTGCGTCTGCTGCTGCGCCCCTTCGAGCCCGCCGACACCGAAGCCGTTTACCAGGCCTGTCAGGACCCCGACATCCAGCGCTGGACGTCGATCCCCTCGCCGTACGAACGCGAGCACGCGGAGGGCTTCATCGGCCGGATCGTCCCGGACGGCTGGCGTTACGACACGGTGTACGCCTTCGCGGTCCTCACGCGGGACACCGGCGAACTGGTGGGGGCGGTGTCGTCGATCACGCGCGGCGAGGGCGCCGCGGAGATCGGGTACTGGACGGCGAAGGAGCACCGCGGCCGCGGCTACGTCACGGAAGCGGTGCGGGCCGTCGCCCACTGGGCCTTCACCACGGCGGGCGTGGAACGTCTGGAGTGGCGCGCCGAGATCGGCAACGAGGCGTCGCGCGCGGTGGCCGAGAAGACCGGATTCGTCATCGAAGGCATCCAGCGCGCCGGCATCATGAACAAGGGGGTACGCCGCGACGGCTGGGCCGGCGCGCTGCTCCCCTCCGACCTCGGGTTGCCGTCGGCCAGCCCGTACCTGCCCAGGAAGCCCTGAAGCCTGAAGCCTGAACCCCGCCGGGCCTGTCCCCCTGGCCTGTCCCCCTGGGCCTGAATCCCCCGAGATCAGGGCCCGTTGTCAGTGGCGGCGCTTAGGCTGCCGCCATGACCAGCCTGCCGCCGCCCGCCGTTTCCCTGTCCGCCGACGAAGCCCGCAGGATCGCCCTGCGCGCCCAGGGTTTCCTGGGCGCGCCGGACCGGCGGGCCGGCGTGCGCGGCGTGCTGCGCCACCTGGGCGCGGTGCAGCTCGACACGATTTCCGTGCTGGCCCGCTCGCACGAGCTGATTCCGTACGCCCGCCTCGGCGCCGTGGGCCGCGCGACCGTCGACAGCGCCTACTGGACCGGCGCTCACGCCTTCGAGTACTGGTCGCACGCCGCCTGCATCCTGCCCATGGAGGAATGGCCGCACTTCGCCTTCCGCCGCCGCGCCTACCGCGACCGCCTGCATTGGTCCCACGACCTGCCGGACGGCGCGTACGACACGGTGATCAAGCAGCTGCGCACCGAAGGCCCGCTGACGGCAACGGATTTGGGCGGCGCGAAGAACAAGGGTGAGTGGTGGGACTGGTCGGAGTCGAAGGTCGCCGTCGAGCGCGCGCTGATGTACGGCGAGGTGGTGTGCACCGAGCGGCGCGGCTGGAAGCGGGTCTACGACCTGGCCGAGCGCGCCGTCCCGGACGCCGTCTACCACGACGACCTGGATGACACCGAGTGCCTTCGCCGCCTCGTGCGGCTGTCCGGGCAGTCCCTCGGCGTCGGCACGCGGGCCGACATCGCCGACTACCACCGCCTCAAGGGTGAGCAGGTCGACGCCGTGATCGCCGAGTCGGGTCTGGTCCCGGTCGAGGTCGAGGGCTGGGCCAAGCCCGCCTGGGCGGCCCCCGAGGCGCTGGTGAGCACCCCGCGCGGCCGCCACCGCACGACGCTGCTGTCGCCCTTCGACTCCCTCATCTGGGACCGCCCGCGCACCGAGCGGATCTTCGGCTTCACTCACCGCCTGGAGGCCTACGTCCCCAAGCCTCAGCGGATACACGGGTACTTCGCGATGCCGCTGCTCGCCGGCGGCCGGCTGCTGGGCCGGGTCGACCCGGCGCGCGAGGGGAAGACGCTGGTGGCCCGGCAGGTCTCGCTCGTGACCCGCAAGGCGGTCCGGCCGATGGCCGAGGCCCTGGTTCAGGCTGCGGAGTGGGTCGGCTGCACGAACGTACGACTGGAGCGTGTGGACGCTCCGGAGCTGCGCGAGCCGCTGACCGCCGAACTGGCCCGCCTGACCTGACCCGCGGGCCGCCTCACCTGATCTCCAGAATCTTCTCGCGCATCGCATAGACGACCGCCTCCATTCTGGAGTGCAGCTGCAGCTTCTCCAGGATGTTGCGGACGTGGTTCTTCACCGTGTTCTCGGAGATGAACAACTCCTTGGCGATGTCGCGGTTGTTCATGCCGGTCGCGACCAGCTTGAGGACCTCGAGCTCCCGCTCGGTCAGCCGCGGCGCGGGCACGAGCCGGCGCTCGTCGGTGCGCTGGATCATCGACTTGAACTCGGTGAGGAGCTTGGACGCCATCGACGGGCTGATCTGGGACTGGCCGTCGGCCACCGCACGGATCGCGGTGGCCACCTCGTCCGTGGAGATCTCCTTGAGGAGATACCCCGTCGCACCCGCCTTGATCGCGTCGTAGAGGTCCGCCTCCTCGTCACTGATCGTCAGCATGATGATCTTCGCGCTGGGGGCCACCTCCTTGATCGAGGTGCATGCCTCGATGCCACCGCGCTTGGGCATCCGTACGTCCATCAGCACGATGTCCGGCAGCAGATCGGCGGCCTTGTCCACGGCCTCCGCCCCGTCCGCGGCCTCGCCGACGACCTGGATGTCCTCCTCCTGCGCGAGGACGATCTCCAGCCCCCGGCGGAACAGGGCGTGATCGTCCACGACCAGCACCCTGATGGGTTCCTTGCGCGACCCCCCGGTGTCCCCCCTGGGACCGCCGGCACCGTCGGCGTCCTCCATGCCGGACTCGTCGTGCACCGGACCGAAGCTGTCCGCCATCGTTCCTCCCCCTGAAGGCCGTGGCCCGAAATTCATGAGCTGCCCCAACCACAGTGTGCAGAGCACCGATTGGCTTGCGGCGCCATGATTTCATGCCCGGACGACGGACCGGTGATCCTGCGGTCGCACGGTGGTGCCCCCGGGGGGCGCACGAGCGCTCCCCAGGGGCCACCACCACAGATGGGTACGGCGCGCTGCCCTCGTTGGTTCAGCGTGCCCTGCGAATCACCCGCCGAGTGCACCGCCGGCGCCGCCCGCCTCGGTTTCGGCCAGGGGGTCGGTCGTCAGGCGGATGACACCGTAGTCGTAGGCGTGCCGCCGGTAGACGACACTCGGCTCCTTCGTCTCGGAGTCGACGTAGAGGTAGAAGTCGTGCCCGACGAGCTCCATCTCGTAGAGCGCCTGGTCGAGCGACATCGGCGCCGCGACGTGCGTCTTCTCGCGGACCACCAGCGGTCCTTCGCCCTGTACTTCGAGCGGTCCGATCCTGGTGGTGGGGATGGTGGGCGGCGCCTCCTCGGCGACGAGCACCCCGTTGCCGTTGATGGCTGCGGCACCCTGCACGGTCGCACCGACCTCGGCGGCCGAAATCCGGCCGTTCCCGCGACGCGTGTGGCGCTTGTCGTGCTGCTTGCGCATCCGCGCCTCGAGCTTGCCCGTTGCGAGGTCCAGTGCCGCATACGGATCGGCGGCGGATGCCTCGGCCCGGATGACCGGGCCACGCGAGCGAAGCGTGATCTCCACACGGTCGGAACGGTCGGCCTGCCGCGGGTTGGGCTCCTTGGACACCTCGACGTCCAGGCTGATCACCTTGCCGTCGAGCTTCTGGATCTTCTCCAGGTTCAGCTTCTCGGCCACGTGCTTGCGGAACCTCTCGGGCACCTCGGTCTTGCGGCCCTTGACGACGATGTCCACGCAGAACTCCGTTCCCGGATAGCCCCGCTCAACGGCGGAGCGTCTCCCTTTCGCACCAGGTTCCGGTGAACTCCGGAACCTCGGACTTGGTGACTTTCACCTCCTCCTCCCCAGTCGACAAGATCCCCACCCCATCGACTTCGGGCTGAAGAGAATCCCGAAGCGCAGCCGTCCGGACAAGTGAGGCGCAGGGTCTGCTTTTCCTCACAACCGAACATAGCTCGCTCGGACGCCTGTCGGCACCCGCTACCGGCGCGTACCTCCATTCAAGTGCTTTTCCCCTCTCTCCACCTGCAACGATCCGTGTTCCCTGTCAGTTCCGGTTTATTACGAACGAACGCGAGGGGGCCGCGATCACCGCCGCATTCACCCGTCCGGATTCGGAATTCAGCCGTTCCTGGGTGGCACTCAGTGCACGGGCTGCCTCCGCGAGCGAAGCCCCGGTGGTCATGAGATCGTCCACCAGCACGGCCCGGCCGCCCTCCAGGAGCCGCCCGCCCCCGGCGACGACCTCCAGGGCTCCCGCCAGGTTCGCCGCCCGCTCGCGGGCGCTCAGGCCCGCCTGGTCGCTCACCGCCCTCCGCTGTCTGAGCACGGCCAGCACGCGGGCCGGCACCCCGGCGCGCCGCAGCTGTCCCGCGGCGGCCAGCGCGATCCGGCGCGCAGGATCGTGCCCGCGCGCTCTGACCGCGCTGCGGGCGGACGGCACGGGTACGAGCAGCAGCGGCCCCGCCGCCCCGGTCGGCACACCGGTCACCGCGGCCCGCACTGCGCCCGCCAGTGCGCCCCCAAGCGCCCCCGCGAGCCCCAATGCGCCCCGCTCCTTATGGCCGAGCAGCACCGCGCGTACCGCGTCCTCGTACGGAGCGGCGGCATGGACCACCGGCAGCCCCGGCGGCTCCGGCCACGGGCGTACCCGGCGCGCCGCGGCGCCGTACAACGCCTGCCCGCACTGGGCGCACAGCACCGTGCGCGGCCTGCCGCAGCCGCCGCACGCGACCGGCAGCACCAGACCGGCGACCTCCCGCCACAATCCGTGCATGGCATCCACTGTGCCCAGCCGGGCACCCGGCAACCACCCCTGTGGAAAACTCGATCGCGGAGCGGCAAGGAGCGGAGACGGCAAGGAGCGGAGCCGAGGGAGCTATCCGGGATAGACCGGGGACGAACCCTCGCTGACCACGGTCTTCCAGTTCGCGCCGGGTGGCAGCCGCACAATGCCGTCCTCCAGCGAGTGCGCCAGCAGCGGCAGCCGGTTGTCGTCCGCCGAAGCGACCGCCGTCACCCTGTTCGCACCCGGCACCGACTGGGCGTCCGACGTCGAACCGTCCGTCTGCAGATACCGCAGCTGCTGCACCCCGCCGGACTCGCGGCCGACCACCACCAGGCGGCTGCGCCCGGCCCACGACACGGCCGTCACTTCTTCCATCTGCGGCGCGATGGGCCGCAGGTCGGTGACGGACACCTCCGGCTTGTCCTCGGGCCCGCGCCGCTCGATCCGGCCGAGCTTCAAGGTCGTCCGGCCGTCCTGCGACACCAGCAGGGCGATCCGTACGCCGTCCGCCGACACCTTCAGAGCCTCGATACGAGCCCCGTCGAGGCCGTCGACGACCGTGACCTCGTCCGGCTCGCCCTCGCCGCCCGCCAGGCGCAGCAGCCGCGGCTGGCGCGGGTCGCGGTCCGCCACCCACAGGTCGCCCCGGCCGTCCCAGCTCGGCGCCGAGAGCCGGTCCTTCTCCTGCTTGGCGCTGCTGGTCAGCACCGGCTCCTGCGGCTCACTGTCGGAGACGACGGACGCCACATACAGCGAGCGCCCGTCGTGCGAGACTCCCGCCGCGTGCCGTTCGTTGCGCGCCACCGCGACAGAGTTCAGGCGCCGCTCGCCGCTGCCGAGCGGCCCCGGCACCGGTTCGGCCTCCTCGTCGGCGCCGGTGTTCTCGGTGCTTCCGACCATCCGTACGAGACGCTGCTTCGTGTCGAGGAAGTACTGGTAGTCCGGGCTCCCCGAGGCGCGTTCCGGAGCGAAGTCCTCCGCCTGGTCCCCGCCGAGTACGCACAGCGTCGAGCCGTCCGACCGCTGCAGCTCCACCTGCCCGACCCGGTACGACGTCAGGTCCCGCAGGGTGAAGAGCAGTTGGGCGGCCATCTCCCGGCACCGCTTCTGCCCGACGTTGGACGCCTTTTCGTTGAGCGGCACCTTGAGAGCGTTGCGGTCGTCGAACGCCAGCGACTTGGCGCCGTCCTCCAGCTTCAGCGCCGTACCCGTGGGGAAGCTCGAACCGACCACCGGCTTCAGCCAGTTGGTCGGACCGCTCAGCAGCGCCTCGACCGTCTGCGTCACCTGGTCCATCTGGGTCTGCGGGTCCATGCGCTTGCGCACGTACACCGGGTCGGCGACCAGCCAGGGGTGGGCCGCGCCGGTCCGCTCCGACGACGTACCGGAAGCGAAGTAGTACTTGTTGACGGAGTGATAGATGCGCTCGAAGTCCGACTCGCCGAGCACCAGGCCCTGCGGCAGGCCGTCGATGCGCCACTCCTTGCCGTCCGGTCCGTTCTGCCTGCTGAGATGGAGCGTCTCGTGGTACGAGCTGTTGACCGGCTGGTACGCGTGCTGCTCGTTCACCTCGGCGATCTTCGTGCCGGTCAGCGCGTACGTATACGCCCCGCCCTCGCGGTCATTGGCCCGCTGGTCCTGGGGCACCGGGCCGTTGTCCAGCACCGTGACCTGCGTGGGTTTCCAGTTCTCGGAAGCCTTCTTCGTCAGGTACTTGCGGGCCGTGGCGAACTGGGGGTCGTCCCCCGTCATCGCCTCCAGGAAACCCTCGACGATCTCGTTGGGCTGCGCCCCCTTCCTCGGCGCCATCCCGTACACCCGCACCTGGGAGTCACCGCGTGGGGACGCCTCCACGGCCTCCACGTCACCGCTGTCCGGCATGGAGGCGCAGCCGGCCAGCAGCAGACCCGCGCACCCGAGCAGCACCGCCGTCCGCGGCGCCCGCCACCGGCCGCCGCGCCTTCGCTCAGTGCCCACGGGTGATGTCCTTCCGCTCCGCCTGCGATGAACTGTCACCGTCACCCGCCGGACGGGCCACCACCCGGGCTCCGCTGCCCGGCAGCGCCGTCGGATCCGCCGCGGGCGCCGCACGGGGCACCGCGGGCAGCGGCGACCGCTCGGCGCGCGGCTGTGCGGGCACCGTCGCGAGCCGGTTGGCGCCGGCGCCCCGCTGGTCCCCCGTCATCCTGCTGTCCGCCTGCGCGCGCTCGCGCGCACGCCGCGAGTCCTCGGGCTCCAGCGGGATCGGGGATCCGCGCAGCGACTCGTCCGCCGTACGCGGCAGCGTCAGCCGGAACTGCGATCCGCCGCCCGGCTCTCCCCACGCCTGCAGCCAGCCGCCGTGCAGCCGCGCGTCCTCGACGGCGATGGACAGGCCGAGGCCCGTACCGCCGGTGGTACGCGCACGCGCCGGGTCGGCCCGCCAGAAGCGGTTGAACACCCGGGTCGCCTCGCCCGGCTTGAGCCCCACGCCGTAGTCACGCACCGCCACGGCGACAGCGCCGCCCGCGGCTCCCAGCCGGACCACGACGTCCCGGCCCTCACCGTGCTCGACGGCGTTGACCACGAGATTGCGCAGTACGCGCTCCACCCGCCGGGCATCGGCCTCGGCGACGACCGGCTGCTCGTCGCCGGTCACCCGTATCCGGGTGCCCTTGCGCTCGGCCAGCGGCTCGGCGCCCTCGATGACCCGGCGTACGACCTCACGCAGGTCTATCGGCTCCGCCTCCAGGGCCGCGGCGCCCGCGTCGAACCGGCTGATCTCCAGCAGGTCGGCGAGCAGCGACTCGAAGCGGTCCAGCTGTCCGGCGAGCAGCTCGGCGGAGCGCGCCGTCACCGGGTCGAAGTCGCCGCGCGCCTCGTGAATGACGTCAGCGGCCATCCGCACCGTCGTCAGCGGCGTACGCAGCTCGTGCGAGACGTCCGAGACGAAGCGCCGCTGGAGCCGGGACAGCTCCTCCAGCTGCTGGATCTTGACCTGCAAGTTCTGCGCCATCTTGTTGAAGGCCTCGCCGAGGCGCGCGATGTCGTCCTCGCCCGTGACCTTCATGCGTTCCTGGAGCCGGCCCGCGGACAGCCGCTCGGCGACCCCGGCGGCCATCCGCACCGGCGTGACGACCTGCCGTACGACCAGCCAGGCGATGCCCCCGAACAGCACCACGACGAACACCCCCGCGGTGGCGAGTGTGGTCTTCACCAGGCTGAGTGACTCCTCCTCCTGCGTCAGCGGGAAGAGGTAGTAGAGCTGATACGGCTGCCCACTGTTGTCATTCAGTTGCTTGCCGATGACGAGACCGGGCTCGGGGTCCTGCGCGTCCGTGTACGTGATCCGGACGAAGGCCTTGTACGCCTTGCCGGTCCCCTGGTCGATCGCGTCCCGCAGCTCCTGCGGCACGCTCGCGCTCTGGTTCACGCCACCCGACGCCCGCGGCCCGCGGTTGCTGGAGCTCTCGTCGTCGGAATTGGCGCTCAGTGCCACGACGTGGAAGGCCTGCCGGCCACCGCTGGCGAGCTGCTCCACCAGCTCGGTCCTCCAGTTGGTGGAGTTCCGCGCGGCGGCCCTGGCCTCCGAGCTGTCACTGGCACCCGTTCCCGCGACGGTACGGGCCTTCTCCTCCGCCACGTCGAACCCACCGGCCGCCTGGCTCTGCGCGGCCTCCTGCTTCGCGTCGAGCAGGCCGTTGCGCACCTGCCACATCACGACGAAGCCGAGCAGCAGCACCACTCCGAGCGACATCAGCAGCGAGCCGACGACCACCCGCAGCTGGATGTTCCGCCGCCACAGCCGCAACGACGGCAGCAGCGGCCGGCGCACCCAGCGCGCGAAGAGCCGCAGCGCGGGACTGCGCCGCAGGAGACGCCCGGCCCTGGACGTCCTTCGCCGAGGACCGGCAGCCCGCCCCGTACGGACTCCCGGCCCCCCGGGCATCGGAGCAGCGCTGCCTCGGGTCATGTCAGCTCGGTCCGGCCTTGTAGCCGACCCCGCGAACGGTCACAACGATCTCCGGCCGCTCCGGGTCCTTCTCGACCTTGGACCGCAACCGCTGGACATGGACATTGACCAGCCGGGTGTCCGCGGCATGGCGGTAACCCCACACCTGCTCCAGCAGCACCTCGCGGGTGAACACCTGCCAGGGCTTACGGGCGAGCGCGACCAGCAGGTCGAACTCGAGCGGAGTCAGGGCGATGGACTGCCCGTCCCGCTTCACGGAATGACCGGCCACGTCAATGACCAGGTCCCCGATCGCCAGCTGTTCCGGCGCCGGCTCCTCCGACCTCCTCAGTCGCGCCCTGATACGGGCGACGAGCTCCTTGGGCTTGAACGGCTTGACGATGTAGTCGTCAGCACCTGACTCCAGCCCCACCACCACATCTACGGTGTCGCTCTTGGCGGTGAGCATGACGATCGGCACCCCGGACTCGGCCCGGATCAGCCGGCAGACTTCGATGCCGTCCCGTCCGGGCAGCATGAGATCCAGCAGCACCAGGTCGGGCTTGGCCTCCCTGAATGCAGCAAGTGCCTTGTCGCCATCCGCTACGAACGACGGCTCAAAACCTTCACCACGCAGCACAATGCCGAGCATCTCGGCCAGTGCGGTGTCGTCGTCGACGACAAGGACGCGTCCCTTCATAAACGACATCATCCCATTAGCTAATCGTTACCTGGCGTGACCTGGCACACAGATCCGCCAGTGCGAGCCCCGTGACCGGGGAAATTGCACCCTGCTCCGTGACGATCGCGGTCACCAGTTCTGGCGGCGTTACGTCGAAGGCCGGGTTGTACGCCTGTGTCCCCAGCGGAGCCACAGGCATCCCGACCCCGATCCCGGCATCAGATCCAGCCACCGGGACCGACGGCACCGTGAACTCTGTCACCTCCTGTCCCGACCGCTGCTCCACCTCGATGGACGCACCGTCCGGGGTACTGAGATCCACCGTGCTCACGGGCGCCACCACGATGAACGGCACGTGGTGGTACTTGGCCAGCACCGCGAGCGGATAGCTCCCCACCTTGTTCGCCACCGAACCGTCGGCCGCGATCCGGTCCGCCCCGATGAGTACGGCATCCACCTCACCGGCGGCGAAGAGCGAACCCGCGGCGTTGTCCGTGAGCAGTGTGTACGCCATGCCGTGCCGCGCGGCCTCGTACGTCGTGAGCCGGGCCCCCTGCAGCAGCGGGCGCGTCTCGTCGACCCACAGCCGCCGCAGCCTGCCCGTCCGGTGCGCGGCCAGCGCCACCGCGAACGCGGTGCCCTCACCGCCCGAGACCAGCGCCCCGGTGTTGCAGTGGGTCAGGATGCGGTGCCCGCCTCCCGGCACCAGCTCCTGCAGGAGAGCCAGCCCGTGCGCCGCCATCCGCACACTGGCCTCGGCGTCGGCCCGGTGCAGCTCCCGCGCCGCCGCCAGCGCGGACGCCGCCGCCTGCTCACTGCCCGCGCCGTTCGCGACGGCCCTCCGGTACGCCGCTGCCGCGTGCCGCACCCCGGAGCCGAGGTTCACAGCGGTGGGCCGCGCCCGCTCCAGCAGCGCCACGGCCTCCTCCACGTCGTACCCGCGGGCGGCGGCCAGAGCCACACCGTAGGCGCCGGCCAGGCCCAGCAAAGGTGCGCCACGAACGGCCAGCACCTGGATGGCCTGCACCAGCGCAGGCACATCCGTACAGACGAGCTCGACCTCCTCCGCGGGGAGCCGCGTCTGGTCGAGCAGCACCAGCACGGGCCCCTCGGGCGGCTCCTCCCAGCGCAGCGTAGGGAGAGCGGGCGGCTCGGCGCCCGCCGGGAATTGCGCGTCCTGATCAGCCATCTGCCCAGTCTGCCCGCTGAGGCACCGACAATTGAAGGTGCGAAGGAGATACGGGGCCCGGTCCGCCGACGCGTGCCCCATGACACGATGGCTGCCAACCTGCCGCCGCGCCCGCGGACGGGCACCCTGAAGGAGCGACAATGAACGACTCTCCGGGCTGGGCCTCGCCCGGATCTGCCCCCTCCGACGACCAGAAGCCGGGCGTGCCCCGCCCTGCCGAGCCCACCGACCAGAGCGATACCGCGTCGAAGTGGTCGAAGGAGCAGCCCCCGGCAGGCCAGTGGTCCGCGCCCAGCGGCCAGGACACGCCCCCCGGGCCGCCGCAGCAGCAGCCCGCGCCGAACTGGGGCGGCAGGCCCCAGGCAGGCGGCTGGGGAGGCCCTCCCCCCGCCGCGAAACCAGGAGTGATCCCGCTGCGCCCGCTCGGCGTCGGCGAGATCCTGGACGGAGCGGTGTCGACCCTGCGCGCGCACTGGCGCACCGTTCTCGGCATCACGGTCACCGTCGCGGTGATCACACAGATCTGCCAGATCCTGATCCAGCGCTACCTGCTCCCCGCACCGCCCGAGGTCGACCCGAACGCCACGCCGGCCGAGGCCCTCAGCCAGTCCGTCGACGTCATGCAGAGCACCCTGATCAACTCGGCCCCCACGTTCGCGATCACCCTCATCGGCACGCTCTTCACCACCGCGCTGCTCACCATGGTGATCAGCCGCTCCGTGCTCGGCCGGCCGGTGACGCTCGCCGACGCCTGGCGCGAGGCGAAGCCCCGGCTGCCGCAGCTGCTCGGCCTGACCCTGCTGCTCCCCCTCATGGCCTTCGCGATCATGACGGTGGGCATCCTGCCCGGCCTCCTGGTGGGTGGCGGAGTAGGCACCGCACTTTCGCTGCTCCTCGGTCTCGCGGCCTTCGTCGTCGTCGTGTGGCTGATGATCCGGTTCAGCCTCGCCTCCCCCGCACTGATGCTGGAGAGGCAAAGCATCATGAAGTCCCTGAGCCGCTCGGCCAAGCTGGTCAGCGGCGCATGGTGGCGGATCTTCGGCATCATGCTGCTCACGGCGCTGCTGACCTTCATCGTGGCAATGATCATCGCCGTACCGTTCGGCCTCATCGCCTACGCCGCCGACGACGGCCTGGACGGACTGTTCAGCGGCAGGACTCCGGAGTTCGGCTGGCCCTTCCTCATCATCACCGGCATCGGCGCCGTGATCGCCTCCTCGATCACCTACCCGATCTCCGCCGGCGTGAGTGTCCTGCTCTACGTGGACCAGCGCATCCGCCGTGAGGCTCTCGACCTCGAACTCGCCCGCGCCGCGGGTATCCCCGGCTACGGCCCCCAGCAGCCCACCGACAACACACCCGGGAGCTGATGCGGTGTCCACAGCGGGGGGCAGGACAGCAGCGGACCTCTGGGCCCGCGCAAGCGACGACGTGGGTGACGTACCGGTGGACACTCCGCGTGTCCCGGCCCGCGAGGCCGCGGAGCGCGAACTGTCCAAGCCGATGTACCACGAGAACGACCCGAGCTTCCTCGAGCGCGCCATCGACCGCTTCTGGGAATGGGTCAACGACCTGTTCAGCGCGGCGTCCGGGGCCACACCGGGAGGCTGGGTGGGGCTCGTGGTCGTCGTCGTACTCGTCGTGCTCCTCGCCGTCGGCCTGTGGCTGCGGCTCGGCACCCCGCAGCGCACCCCTCCCTCCGAAGGGACGCTGTTCGACGCAGGCCCGCGCAGCGCGGCGGAGCACCGGACCGCCGCGGAGGCGCACGCCGCCACGCACCGCTGGAACCAGGCCGTCCAGGAACGGATGCGGGCCGTCGTACGCTCCCTGGAAGAACGCGCACTCCTCGCCCCGCGTCCTGGCCGCACCGCGGACGAGGCGGCCGCGGAAGCCGGACAGTCCCTGCCCGGCCACGCCGGCCGGCTGCGCGCCGCGGCCCGCGAGTTCGACGACGTCACATACGGTGGCCGCACCGCCGACGAGCACGCATACCGGCGCCTGAGCGAACTCGACTCCGACGTCGAACGAACAAAGCCACTGCTCAGCGGCGCGGCCCAAGGAGCCGCCGAATGACCGGAGCTCCCATCCGCTCCACCTCGGCCTCCCCCACCGCCCGCCAGGTCTGGACGCGCAGCCGCGGCCTCCTCCTGGGGCTGCTCATCATCCTGGTCGCCGGCATCGCCATCGCCGCCGTGCGCTCCGGCGACCAGCACGGCCGACTGGACCCGCGCTCCGCGGACCCCTACGGCAGCCGCGCTGTCGCCGAACTGCTCAAGGACCGCGGCGTCAGCACCCAGGTGGTCACCACTCTCGACGACGCCACGGAGGCGGTGACCCCCGGCACCACTCTCCTGGTGACGGACCCCGACCTCCTGACGGACCGGCAGCAGCACCAACTCCGCACCACCATGAGCGAATCCGCGTCCCGTACGGTGCTCCTCGCCCCCGGCGCCCCTTCCGCCCGCGCCCTCGCCCCCGGCGTACGCGTCGAGAAGCCCACCCCCGTGTCGCCTCGCTCCCCGCAGTGCTCGCTGCCCGCCGCGCTCCGCGCCGGCGACGCCGACACCGGCGGGCACCGCTACACCTCCGAGGCCGCCGCCGACGACGCCTGCTACCTCAGCGACGGCCTCGCCACCCTCCTGCGCGTACCGGACACCACGGGCGGCGACACCGTCCTGCTGGGCGCGCCGGACATCCTCTACAACAACCGCCTCGACAAGCAGGGCAACGCCTCGCTCGCCCTTCAACTCCTCGGCTCCCGGCCTCATCTCGTCTGGTACCTCCCCTCGCTCGGTGACGCCTCCGCCACCGACGGCGGCGAAAGCAGCTTCTACGACCTGGTCCCTCCCGGCTGGCTCTGGGCCACACTCCAACTCGCCCTCGCCGCCGTACTCGCCGCCATCTGGCGCGCCCGGCGACTCGGCCCCCTCGTCACCGAACAGCTCCCCGTGGCCGTCCGTGCCTCCGAGACCACCGAGGGCCGCGCCCGTCTCTACCGCAGGGCCGACGCCCGCGACCGCGCGGCCGCGGCCCTCCGCTCGGCAACCCGCACCCGTCTGGCCCCCCTTCTCGGCGTGCCCGCCTCCCGGGCCCACGCCTCCGACGCACTGATCCCAGCCGTCTCATCCCACCTGCCGACGACCAGCCGGGATCTCCCGGCCCTGCTCTTCGGCACCGCTCCTTCGGACGACGCCGGCCTCATCCGCCTGGCAGACGAACTCGACGCCCTCGAAAGAGAGGTACGCGCTTCATGAGCGCCCAGCCCGCAGAGACCCCAGACAGCGCCCGAGCCTCCCTCGAAGCACTGCGCACCGAGATCGCCAAGGCCGTGGTCGGCCAGGACCCCGCTGTCACCGGGCTGGTCGTGGCCCTGCTCTGCCGAGGCCATGTCCTGCTCGAAGGAGTCCCCGGAGTAGCCAAGACGCTGCTCGTCCGCGCACTCGCGGCCTCCCTCGAACTGGACACGAAGCGCGTCCAGTTCACCCCCGACCTCATGCCCAGCGACGTCACGGGCTCCCTGGTCTACGACGCCCGCACCGCCGAGTTCTCCTTCCAACCAGGCCCGGTCTTCACGAACCTCCTGCTCGCAGACGAGATCAACCGCACGCCTCCCAAGACCCAGGCATCCCTCCTGGAAGCCATGGAGGAGCGCCAGGTCACAGTCGACGGCACCCCCCGCCCCCTGCCCGACCCCTTCCTGGTCGCAGCGACCCAGAACCCCGTGGAGTACGAGGGCACTTACCCCCTCCCCGAGGCCCAACTGGACCGCTTCCTCCTCAAGCTCACGGTCCCGCTCCCGTCCCGCGAGGACGAGATCGGCGTACTGACCCGCCACGCGGAGGGCTTCAACCCCCGCGACCTGCAAGCAGCGGGCCTACGTCCGGCCGCCGGCCCTGCCGATCTGGAAGCTGCCCGCGCGGCCGTGGCCAAGACCGCGGTATCCGCGGAGATCACCGGTTACGTCGTCGATATCTGCCGTGCCACCCGAGAGTCCCCCTCGCTCACTCTTGGCGTCTCTCCCCGAGGCGCCACCGCACTGCTCTCCACCGCCCGCGCCTGGGCCTGGCTCACCGGCCGGGACTACGTCATCCCCGACGATGTGAAGGCCCTGGCCCTCCCCACCCTGCGCCACCGCATCCAGCTCCGGCCCGAGGCCGAGATGGAAGGAGTCACCGCAGACTCCGTCATCACCGCGATCCTCGCCCACGTACCCGTCCCCCGCTGAGGCGATGACTGTGGCCCTCACCGGACGAAGCGCACTCCTCGCGGCCCTCGGCGCGATCCCCATCGGCATCCTCGCGCCGAACTGGTCCGGGGTCCTCGCCGTGAACGCCCCCCTCACACTCGCAATTCTGTGCGACTACGCCCTGGCCGCGCCAGTGCGGAAGCTTCGTTTCACCCGAAGTGGTGACACGTCAGTTCGATTGGGTGACGATGCCGAAATCGAGCTGACGGTCACGAACCCCACGGGCCGCCCACTGCGCGCCCAGCTCCGCGACGCGTGGCCGCCCAGCAGCTGGCCCGCAGGCACGGAGCAGGCAGCGTCACGCCACAAGCTGGCAGTCCCCGCCGGGGAGCGCCGCCGTCTCACCACCACACTGCGCCCCACCCGCCGCGGCGATCGCCACTCCGAACGCATCACTGTCCGCTCGTACGGGCCGCTTGGTCTCGCCGCCCGCCAGGGCAGCCACCGAGTCCCCTGGACGGTACGCGTCCTTCCCCCTTTCACGAGCCGGAAACACCTCCCGTCCAAGCTGGCCCGCCTCCGCGAACTCGACGGCCGCACGAGCGTCCTGACGCGTGGCGAAGGCACCGAATTCGACAGCCTCCGCGACTACGTTCCGGGCGACGACACCCGCTCCATCGACTGGCGCGCCACCGCCCGGCAGAACACCGTCGCCGTGCGCACCTGGCGTCCCGAACGCGACCGCCACATCCTGATCGTCCTCGACACCGGCCGCACCTCCGCCGGCCGCGTCGGCGACGTACCACGCCTGGACGCCTCGATGGACGCGGCGCTTCTCCTCGCGGCTCTCGCTTCGCGGGCCGGTGACCGAGTGGACCTCCTGGCCTACGACCGCCGCATCCGCGCCCAGGCCCAGGGCCGCACCGGAGGAGACGTCCTGCCGGCTCTCGTCAACGCGCTGGCCCCACTGGAGCCGGCACTGCTGGAAACCGACGCCCGGGGCCTCAGCGCCACAGCCCTGGCCAACGCTCCCCGGGGGTCCCTGATCGTGCTGCTGACCGGCTTGGACGCCGCCCCGATCGAAGAGGGCATCCTTCCGGTACTCCCGCAGCTCACCAAGCGCCACACCGTCCTGGTGGCCTCTGTGGCCGATCCCCGCGTCGAAGAGATGGCATACGGCCGCGGCACAGTGGACGCGGTCTACGAGGCCGCCGCAGGCACCCAGGCCCAGGAACAACGCCGCCGCACAGCGGAAAAACTCACCCGCCACAACGTCACCGTCGTCGACGCCACCCCCGACGACCTGGCCCCGGCTCTGGCTGACGCTTACCTCGCACTGAAAGCGGCAGGCCGCCTGTAGCCCCTGTAGCCCAGAGACTCCCCAAAAAGAAAGGCCCTGCCGACGGGCGGCAGGGCCTTGAATGCCATGAACGCAGAAAAGCCCCGCACCATGAATGGTGCGGGGCTTCCCCACAATGATTGTTCGGCGGCGTCCTACTCTCCCACAGGGTCCCCCCTGCAGTACCATCGGCGCTGAAAGGCTTAGCTTCCGGGTTCGGAATGTAACCGGGCGTTTCCCTAACGCTATGACCACCGAAACACTATGAAGATATCGAACCGGATGTTGGCACAGTTCGTTACTTCAGAACTAACACAGTGGACGCGAGCAACTGAGGACAAGCCCTCGGCCTATTAGTACCAGTCAGCTCCACCCGTTACCGGGCTTCCACATCTGGCCTATCAACCCAGTCGTCTACTGGGAGCCTTAACCCCTCAAAGGGGGTGGGAACACTCATCT
>NZ_AUBE01000033.1 GCF_000429085.1 Streptomyces flavidovirens DSM 40150
CGAATAGGGCTGTGGACTGCACCAACAGACTTGGAAAGCGTGTTGGGGGCAACCCCTCACGAGTTCGAATCTCGTATCCTCCGCACTCGCCCACCAGGGCAGATGAAGGCCCCG
This sequence comes from Streptomyces flavidovirens DSM 40150, assembly GCF_000429085.1. Lineage (GTDB taxonomy): Bacteria > Actinomycetota > Actinomycetes > Streptomycetales > Streptomycetaceae > Streptomyces > Streptomyces flavidovirens. The sequence goes on from NZ_AUBE01000033.1 coordinate 115, forward strand.
ACCGGTTCACCGGTCGGGGCCTTCATCGTTGTCCGGCGGTGTTGGAGCGCGGGTGTGATCTCTGGTGAGTGGGGCGTTCGGGGCGGTCATGATGGGGGTGGCGCAGCTTGCGTTGGTTGTGACGGTGTTCGGGGGTTCGGGGAATGGGACAGCGAATGGACTGCACGCTCGGGGAACAGGTCATGCTTCTCTCGCTCGAGGACGACACGGGTGTCGGCCAGGAAGCGATGAGGACGGGACTGGCTGTGACGGGGGCCGCGTTGGTGGAGTTGGCGCTGCTGGGGCGCGTTGCCGTGACGGGCGACAGCAAGGTCGTGGTGGTGGATCCGGCTCCGGTCGGTGAGCCGGCCTTGGACCCGGTGCTCAGCGCCCTCGCGGGCCGTGACAAGCCGCGCAAGGCCCGCGACTGGGTGGAGCTGCTGCAGAAGGACGCCGTGAACGCGGCGCGTGAGCGGCTGCTGGAGCGGGGGCTGGTGCGTGAGGAGAAGAAGCGGGTCTGGGGGATCTTCCCGACCCGCCGTTACCCGGAGGCCGACGGGACCGTGGAACGGGAGCTGCGGGACACCCTGGCCTCCGTGGTCTACGAGGGCGCCGAGCCGGACGAGCGGACTGCGGCGCTCCTCGGGCTGCTGCACGGCGCCGGGCTCCAGAAGCTTGCCTTCCCCGACGCGCAGGGCAAGGCGCTCGACCGGCGCCTGACCGAGCTGGCGCAGGGGCAGTGGTCGGTTCCCGTGGTGCGCGACGCCGTGAAGGCGGTGCAGGCCGCTACCACCACGACGATCGCGGCTGTCACCGCCGTCACTCTAACCTGACCTGACCCGAAACGGGACGTGACGTGGCCTGGTCTGGCAATGACCCGGCCGCCCCCCGCCTCAAGCCGAGGCGTAGCGCTCGTCGCAGGTAGTGGTGCGGCGCCAGGCGCGTAGGCCGGGGTCGGTCAGGGCGCGGTCGACCTGGGAGTGGACCTCGGCCGCGGTGGCTCCGCCGGTTGTGACGACGCGCAGGCAGACCTTCTGGCCCGGGTACGTGGGGGCGTACCGCCACTGGGTCGGCAGGAGGGCGATGAGGCGGACCGCCGCCAGTTCCGGGGCCCCCGCGCCGGAGTCCTGGTCGAGCGGGACGATTAACACGTGGTGGTCGGCAGGCAGGGAAGTGGGGTCTGTCATGTCCGTCTCCCGAGTCAGCTCGCCGTGCCGGCGAGGATGCGTACGGGCTCAGGTTCCGGCCCGAGTGAGGCGGGGCGGGGAGCGGAGAAGAAGGGCAGGCACGGCCGGCCGGTCAGGGCGGCGTTCACCGTGAGGAGTACGCCGGACGCTCCCGTGCCGAGGTCGGCCGAGAGCCGCAGCGTCTGGTCGCCGAGGAACGTCAGGTGCCCCTGGTACGGGATGGCGTGCCAGCCGAACCCGGCGAGGTGGGCGCGGATCGCGCGCGCTGTCTCCCGGCTGCCGTCGTCGAGGTGCGTGAGGGCCGCGAGCGTACCCGCCCGGCCGTTGAACAGGCCACTCTGGTGGGCGAATTCGGGCCGGAGGCCGAGAGGATGGTGTCGCGTACGGCGCCCAGTTCCGGGGTGGGGCGGTGCGCCAGGAAGTCGTGCAGCACCATGCCCAGTCCGGCGCTCCCCGCCCCCAGGTGCGGGCGGCCCCACGGCGCCCCTTCCGGTGCCTGTTCGTACGGCAGCCGGCCGGTGTCGGCCAGGTCGCGCCGCAGGGCGGACTCGGCGGCGTCGAGGTACGCGTCGTCGAGGGTGCGTTCGTGCAGGCGCAGGAAGAACAACGCCTCGCCCGAGCCGCCGTGCAGCAGGCCGGGAAGCTGCCGCCCCCTGGACACCCGCATCCTGCGCCGGGGCGTGCGGATGCGGACCATCATGGGCGCCGCCGCCGCCGGGGACCGCCGACGCTGGCCTACCTCTCGGAACTCGTCGCCGCCGGCGCCGAGATCAGGATCTCGGACCGCCCGCTGGAACGCCTGCTCGTCTTCGACCGGGCCGCCGCCCTCACCCCGATCGATCCGGGCAACTCGGTGCAGGGCGCGCTGCTGGTCCGGGAGCCGGGGCTGGTGGCCAACCTGGTGTCCCTCTTCGAGCGCATGTGGAACGACGCCACCGACATCCGCGACCTGCTGGGGTTCACCGCGGAGCCCGGCGCGCAGCTCACCGACGTCGAGCGGAAGATCCTGGCCACCATGTACCAGGTCGACAAGGACGAATCGGGAGCACGGGAGGTCGGCCTGTCGGTGCGTACCTACCGCAAGTACATCGCCGACCTCATGCACCGTCTCGGCGCCGCCAACCGTTTCCAGGCGGCGCTCCTGGCCCGCGACCGCGGCTGGATCTGACGCCCCGCCTCGGGCTGGTGGCGCCCCTCAGGGTTGTTGTCGGGCGGCTCAGGACGGTCGGAGGCGCTTGAAGTAGAAGCTGCAGTCCTTGAGGGTGCCGCACGGGTCGCCCGCGTAGTCGGGGACGATGCCGTAGCGGGTCCAGCCCGCGGCGCGGTAGAGGTGCTCGGCGGGGCTGCCGGTCTCGGTGTCCAGGAGCAGGAGCGTGGCTCCGGAGCGGGCTGCCGCCTCTTCGGCGGTGGCGAGGAGTGTGCGGCCCAGGCCCTGGCCCCGTGCGTCGCGGTGGACCATCAGCTTGACCAGCTCGGCGCGGTGCCGGCTGTTGGGCTTGGGGCTCCGGGCGAGGCTGAAGGTGCCGGCGATGCCCCTGGGACCGCGGGCGACCCAGACGGCGAGGCTGCCGTCGTCCACCGCCGGCTGCTGGGCGCTCCACCAGGCGGCGGCCGCGTCAGGGCCGAAGGGGGCGAGGAAGCCGACGGACGCGTTGCCGTCGACCGTGTCCGCGAGGAGGTCGGCCAGGTCCTTCACGCTGTCGCGGAACTCGTCGGCGGACAGGCGGGATATGGCGTGCGTGACGGCGCTCATGGCAGGACGACCATGACGGCGTAACGGACCGGGCCGGGGCCCGGGCAGTGGAACCGTGAAGCGCCCCAGAGACGGAAGCGCAGGCAGTCCCCGGCGCGGATCTCGTGGACGCCACCGCCCGCGGTGACCTCCAGGGCGCCGTCCAGTACCCAGATGTGCTGCTCGATGCCCGGCACGGGAGGGTCTTCGTACGAGATGTCCGCGCCCGGCCGCAGGACACCCTCGACGATCTCGCCCCGCAGCCCCGGGTGCGGCGGGGACACCGACCGCCGGGTGAAGCCGGACTCCTTGTCGCGCCACACCAACTGGCCGGCGGCGCGGACCAGTTGCGGCGGCTCGGTCTCCACCTCGGCGAGCAGTCGCGACATCGTCCGCCCGTACGCCGCGCACAGGCTGCCCAGCAGCGCCGCCGTCGGGCTGATCTCCGCGCGTTCCAGCCGCGACAGGGTCGACCGGCTGACGCCCGTACGCCGTGCCAGCTCGTCCAGCGACCAGCCACGCTCTACGCGGAGTTCGCAGAGCCTGCCTGCCAGGCGGTCGTCGAGGGATTTCACATCTGAGAATATATCTCATTTCTGGGATGCCCCGGTCCGCCGGCCGTGGCGGGGCGGGCCGGACAGAGGTCGAAGTGGCTGATGCGGCAGGTGTCGGACGGGGACGACGAGCCCAGGTTGACCGCCGTGCCGTCGCCCGCGATGCGCCAGCGCTTGCCCGCGGGGACGGCGCCGAGCGGCCGGTTGCCCGGCTCGATCAGGATCCAGCGGCCCCGTACGGTGCGGTGCCAGGTGGCCGGGGCGCCGCACTGTTTGCACGCCGTGGTTCTGGCGGTGCGCGGATCGGGTACGGCCGCCGAGGTGCGTGCCGCGAGCGTCAGCTCGACGGCCGTGGTGGCCAGTACCTCCGCGAGCAGCACCGGTTCACGGCCGGGACGGCTGCCCCCGGCCCGTTCGCACGGGCCGCACAGCGTCATCCCCAGAACTGCCCGCCACCTGCCGCGCGGGACACCGCACGCGTCACATGCGTCGCGCTCGTCGTACGAGACCATGTCCCCACCCTCGAACTGCCCTGTTTACAGCCGACTTGGGCAATCGTTCCACGGGGGTACGACAATCATGCGGCGCACGACGCTTCCAGGGCCGCGCGGCGGACAGCCGGCCGGCCCCGGAGTCAGAAGTCGTCGCACGTCGCGGTGGCGAACCTGCCGGTGGCCGTGGCGGTCCGCGGCTCGTTCCCGTCCACCGACACGGAGCACGTGGCGGTGCCGCCGGAGGCTCCGGTGGTGACGACGAGCGAGCCGCCCTTCACCAGGCCGGTGGTCTCGACCTCCTCGCGCCACGGGAGCCGGGCGTCGGACACGGTGTGCGACGAGGCGTCCCCGTCCCGCCAGGTCGTGTACGCGATGGTGACGTCCCTGGCGTCGCCGGTGACGGCGTACCTCACCTTCACGGTCCGCGTCGACTCGTCGTCGACCACGGTGGCGACCGTGGCGATGACGGCGATGCAGCCGCCCGCGAGGAGGAGCACCAGGCCGAGGAGGACCCAGGGCCAGATCCGGCGTCTTCTCGGCGGCGGCGGGTAGCCGGCCCACCCGGGCGGGGGCAGGCCGCCGTCCGGGGGCCGCGGCCCCCAGCGCGGGCCGTCGGGCGGCGGGGGCGGTGCGTCGGACATGGGGTGCGTCCTTCCGGGTCGGTCGCCTGGATGCCTTCCTCACCTCCCGATCATTGGCCGGGTCCGGCTCATCCGCCCACGGGCTTGGGCCGGCGGGATGGCGGGACGCGGCCGGAGACGGCGGGCGGTGAGGTGTGCGAAGCCGGCGCGGGTGCGTGATCATCGGAGGATGAGCCCCGATATCCGCCTCGCCCAGCAACCGGAGGCCGACGAACTGCTCGGCCGCAGCCCGCTCGCCGACCTGATCGGCATGCTGCTCGACCAGCAGATCCCCATGGAGTGGGCGTTCGCGGGCCCGTACACGATCGCTCAGCGGCTGGGCGGCGACGACCTCGACGCGCACGAGATCGCCGCGTACGACCCTGAGGCCTTCGCCGCCCTGCTGTCGGCCAAGCCCGCCGTGCACCGCTATCCGGGGTCGATGGCCAAACGGGTGCAGCAGCTCTGCCAGTACCTGGTCGACGAGTACGACGGCGACCCGACCGCGATCTGGCGCGACGTCGCCACCGGCAGGGAACTGCTGGCCCGCCTGAACGCGCTGCCGGGCTTCGGGAAGCAGAAGTCGCAGATCTTCCTGGCCCTGCTGGGCAAGCAGCTCGGCGTACGGCCGGAGGGCTGGCGGGAGGCGGCGGGCGCGTACGGCGACGAGGGCTCGTACCGCTCGGCGGCGGACATCACGGGCCCGGAGTCACTGGCGAAGGTCCGGGCGTTCAAGCAGCAGACGAAGGCGGCGGCGAAAGCGGCGGCGAAGAAGCGGGCGCCGGCGAAGTAACCCCTCGGGGACGGCGTAATCCGAATGGGGGAAAGCCTGCCCGGCCGCGATGCGCACGGCGGCGGCCCGCCGCAAGCACCGCTGGGGGGCCGCCGGAAGCGCCCACATCGCCGGAGCAGGTGGTTCCGCTCACGATTTGCTCCCGTTCTGGCGCCGAATACGACCTTTGCACCCGGCCCTCATGGCTGCGCCCGGAGCTGCTTGCCCGGTAGGCTTTCCGTGTGATCTTCAAGCGCATCGGAAACGGCCGGCCGTATCCCGACCACGGCCGGGAAAGCACCCGGCAGTGGGCGGATGTCGCGCCGCGCCCGGTCCGCCTCGATCAGCTCGTCACCACAAAGGGCCAGCTGGATCTCGAGACACTGCTGGCCGAGGACTCGACGTTCTACGGCGACCTCTTCGCCCACGTCGTGAAGTGGCAGGGCGACCTGTACCTGGAGGACGGACTGCACCGCGCGGTCCGCGCCGCGCTCCAGCAGCGCCAGGTGCTGCACGCGCGCGTCCTCGAACTCGACAACATGTGAGGGTCCGGGCCGGCCCGCCCGACACCCGGACAGTCGCCCGAACAGCCGCCGTGTTGAGCCTTATGGGTTGCCTGACCCCAAGTCATTGATCATTTAGTAGGCATCGCCACCAAGGCGCACTACGCTGCGCCCATGAGCATGCTGACACCCCCCGGCATGGGCGGAAAGTACCGCATTACGGGCGACAAGTACCCGCGCATGCGACGCCCCCGGAACCGGCGCAGGACCATCCTCGCGGTGGTGGCCTCCCTCGTGGCGCTCGCCATGGCCGGCTGGGGGACGCTGCAGCTCATCGATGTCTTCGGCGGCGGCAGTGGGAAGAAGACCACGGCCGCCGGACGCGGGCAGGACTGCCCGAAGGCCGCCACGCCTTCCGCACCCGTACGGAACGCCGCCCTGCCCAAGCCGGCCAAGATCAAGGTCAACGTCTACAACGCGACCAAGCGCGGCGGTCTCGCCAAGGAGACCGCCGACGAGCTGAAGAAGCGCGGCTTCACCATCGGCAAGGTCGGCAACGCGCCGCCGGAGTACGACAAGAAGGTCAAGGGCGCGGGGATACTGCTGGGCGCGCCCAGGGCGGTCTCCGGCGTACTACCCGTCCTCGCCACGCAGCTCAAGGGCGCCGTGCAAAAGGCCGACGCCCGCAAGGGCGCCGACGTGGACCTGATCCTGGGCAACGGCTTCAAGACCCTGACCACGAAGAAGGACGCGGACAAGGCCCTGACCGCTCTGGCCAGGCCCGCGCCCGCGCCCTCCGCGAAGTGCTGAGAACGGTGCGTACGCCCGTCGGCTAGCCCGCGGTGCCGTACATCCGGTCGCCCGCGTCGCCGAGCCCCGGCACGATGTAGCCGTGCTCGTTGAGCCGCTCGTCGACCGAGGCGGTGACGACGGTGACCGGCGTGCCGGCCAGCTCCCGCTCCATGACCTCGACGCCCTCGGGCGCCGCGAGCAGTACGACCGCCGTGACATCGTCCGCGCCGCGCTTGATCAGCTCACGGATCGCCGCGACCAGCGTGCCGCCGGTGGCCAGCATCGGGTCCAGGACGTACACCTGGCGGCCGGAGAGGTCCTCCGGCATCCGGGTGGCGTACGTCTCCGCCTGGAGCGTCTCCTCGTTGCGGATCATGCCGAGGAAGCCCACCTCGGCGGTCGGCAGCAGCCGCACCATGCCGTCGAGCATCCCCAGACCGGCCCGCAGGATCGGTACGACAAGGGGGCGGGGGTGGGACAGCTTCACGCCCGTCGTCGCCGTCACCGGGGTCTGGATGTCGACCTGTTCGGTGCGCACGTCCCGTGTCGCCTCGTACGCGAGCAGGGTGACCAGCTCGTCGGCGAGGCGCCGGAAGGTCGGAGAATCGGTGCGCTTGTCGCGCAGCGTGGTGAGTTTGTGCGCCACCAACGGGTGGTCGACGACGTGGATCCGCATGCCGTCAACAGTAACCGGGCATTACAGGCCACTCGCGCTGGCATCAACACGCGGGCCCGAGGGAAGGTGGGGTGGGGGACGGACGCGGGCTTGGGGTGGTGTGGCCGATGCCGGACGAGGACCAGGAGCCGGAACAGGACCAAGGGCAGGATCAGGAGCAGGACCAGGAACAGCAGGAAACCATGGGGGAGGCCGACCGCAGGCGGCGGCGCGCCCAGTTCCTGCGCGAGCTGAACGAGGCGAAGGCACTGCGCGAGCGGGTACAGCCGCGCCGGGCCCGCGCGGCCCGGATGCGGCAGCAGATGCGGATGCGTACCTTCCGCTGGTAGGGGCTTTCTCGCAGGACTGGTACACGACGCAAGAGCGGAAGACCTCTCGCGGAACGCTTTCTTCTGCCACGATTCCGAGTGGGCGGGGCTCGGAGCTGCGAAACGGTTTCTCCCCAACCTCAGCGACACCCTCCGGCCGGGAGGAACTCCAACCGGCACTTCTCAAGACCAGTGGGAGAGTCACGGTGTACTTCGCCGCACTGCTCGCGCGCACCGAAGACGGGTGGAAAGCGAGCGACACGGAGCTCGACGACGTGGAAACCTTGTCCGACCTGACCGATCTGGCCCGCGAGGCCACGGTCGACGACGACACGGTGATCGTCTTCATCGAGCAGGAAGACGCATGGTTCGGCCTCGTCCGGGTGGACGGCGAGGAGGACCCTCGTATCTATGTCTCCGACGCGGCCGCGGCCGCCCGTTCGTCGTACGGGGAGATTTTGCTCACCGACGAACTGCTCGGCCGGGAGCCCGAGGACCCGGACGTCCTGGAGGAGCTCGTCGACCTCGACGGCACCGAGGACGGGGAACCGGACGAGGACCCCGGCGACGACAACGACGAGGAGGAGATCAGGGCGGACGACGGCAGCGTCGTACCGGCTGGTCCGCTCGGGGAGACGGGGATCCTCGCGGACCTCGGCCTCGCCGACAAGCAACTGCTGGCGCTCGGCACGGACGCGCTCGCGGAGATCGCCGACGCGCTGGGCGCGGCCGACGTACTGGAGACCGTCCAGTAGTGAGCCCGGCAGTGACAGACGAACAACGACCGGAGTCGGAGCCCGACCCGGTACGGGACCGGTGGCGGGCGCCCATGCGCCTTGCCCTGGCCGAGGCGGCACGGGCGGCGGAGGCCGGCGATGTGCCGGTCGGCGCCGTCCTGCTGGCTCCCGACGGCTCGCTGCTCGCGGCGGGTCACAACGAGCGGGAGGCGACGGGTGATCCGACGGCGCACGCCGAGGTGCTGGCCGTCCGCAGGGCGGCGCGCGAGCTCGGCGAGTGGCGGCTGACGGGCTGCACACTCGTCGTCACCCTGGAACCGTGCACGATGTGCGCGGGAGCGATCGTGCAGTCGCGGGTGGAGCGGGTGGTCTACGGGGCGCTCGACGAGAAGGCGGGCGCCGCCGGTTCGCTCTGGGACGTCGTACGGGACCGGAGGCTGAACCACCGGCCCGAAGTCATCCAGGGCGTACTCGAAAAGGAGTGCTCGGATCTGCTGACGGCCTTCTTCAGGGACCGCTGAAGAGACCGCTCAAGAGACCGCCGCGGAGGCTGCTGAAGGGGCCGCTGAGGAACCGATTTCGGAGCACGGCCCGGCGTGGGCTAAGCTCTCTCTCGGTAGCGTGTCCGAGCGGCCTAAGGAGCACGCCTCGAAAGCGTGTGAGGGGGCAACTCCTCCGTGGGTTCAAATCCCACCGCTACCGCTCAGAACGAAAGCCCCGGCTCCCCGAGTCGGGGCTTTCGTGTTGTGCGGTTAGACTCACGCGACTCACGGGACCGGCAGGGGAGGCCGCACAGATGGTGCAAACGAAGAAGGTGGCGCTGTACATGCTCGTCGTCTTCGTGCTGTACACGATCATCACCGACCCCCGCAGATCGGCCGATCTCGTCCACATAGGGTTCGAAGGCGTCTCCAGTGCCGCGCAGGGCGTCGGCGAGTTCATGTCCCAGCTGATCCAGTAGGAGTGCCCCTTGATCCGCCATCTGGTCCTCTTCAAGCTCAACGAGGGTGTCGAGCGGGACGAGCCGCGCGTGCGCGCCGGCGCGAAGGCCTTCGAGGAGCTCGGCGGGGTCGTTCCCGAGCTGGAGTTCTGGGAATGCGCCTGGAACATCACCGACCGGCCCATCGCGTACGACTTCGCCATCAACTCGGCGGTCCGGGACCGCGATGCGCTGAAGCGGTACATCGAGCACCCGGCCCACCAGGCGGCCGCCGGGCAGTGGCGTGAATTCGCCACGTGGGTGATCGCCGACTACGAGTTCTGAGCCCCCGCGCCAGCAGGCCCCACACCGGTCCGGTGTGGGGTTTTTGCATGTTTAAGACCCAACTTGCCGTCAACACGGAGTTATACGGTGCTTGCACACAGTGCACATGTCTTGTGATGCTATGACCGCTTTTGACGGATGAGTTGATCGTGGTTGACCGAGATAAGGGGTGGCGTGACCGTGCCGGCCAGTACAGCGCCTCAAGCTCCGCCCCAGCAGCTTCAGCCGCTCCCTCCCGAGACCGCCCCCGATCCTCCGGCGGGCGGCACCCCCAAGAGCCGTGGCGCGGACACCAGGGCCCTCACGCAGGTGCTGTTCGCGGAGCTGAAGGGGCTGGAACCGGGGACACCCGAGCACAACCGCGTGCGCGGCGCACTCATCGAGGCGAACCTCCCGCTGGTGCGGTACGCCGCGGCCCGGTTCCGCAGCCGCAACGAGCCGATGGAGGACGTCGTACAGGTCGGCACGATCGGGCTGATCAACGCGATCGACCGGTTCGACCCGGACCGCGGCGTGCAGTTCCCGACCTTCGCGATGCCGACCGTCGTGGGGGAGATCAAGCGGTACTTCCGCGACAACGTCAGGACCGTGCACGTGCCGCGCCGGCTCCACGAGCTGTGGGTCCAGGTCAGCGGGGCCACCGAGGACCTCACGACGGCCCACGGGCGCTCCCCCACGACCGCCGAGATCGCCGAGCGCCTGCGCATCTCCGAGGACGAGGTACTGGCCTGCATCGAGGCGGGACGCTCGTACCACGCCACCTCACTGGAGGCCGCCCAGGAGGGTGACGGGCTGCCGGGGCTGCTCGACCGGCTCGGGTACGAGGACCCGGCGCTGGCCGGTGTCGAGCATCGCGACCTCGTACGGCATCTGCTCGTACAACTGCCCGAACGTGAGCAACGGATCCTGCTGCTCCGGTATTACAACAATCTGACACAGTCCCAGATCAGTGCCGAACTGGGTGTCTCGCAGATGCATGTGTCAAGACTGCTGGCGAGGAGCTTCGCCCGCCTTCGATCCGCAAATCGAATCGAGGCGTAACCGGATCGGGTAGTACCCACCCCTGACCGAAAAGCCGCACACCCCCCTTTTCCTGCGCAGATTTGTCGACTTGGCGCTACAGCGTGTTGCCGACATGTGACATTCTGCTGGAACCGCGTTTGCCGCAGCTCCGCCGCCGGTATTCAGGTGGAGGCTGCTTCCTCCGACGGGAGCGCCCGCCGCTACCGTCAGCGACCGCAGTCGACCGAAAGGGGGCTGGCATGTCCGCAGAACAGGGCAGCTCGAAGGTGCTCACCAAGGAAGTGCCCGCCGTGCTCGACCAGGTGACGGCTCCTCCGCCGCCGCTGGTGTCGCAGCCGGAAGCCATCGACACCCGCACTCTGTCCCGCTCGCTCTTCCTGCGGCTTGCCGCCCTTGAGAAAGACAGCCCGGACCGTACGTACGTACGCGACACGCTCATCGAACTCAACCTTCCCCTGGTGCGTTACGCCGCGGCCCGGTTCCGCAGCCGCAACGAGCCGATGGAGGACATCGTCCAGGTCGGCACGATCGGCCTGATCAAGGCGATCGACCGGTTCGACTGTGAACGGGGCGTGGAGTTCCCGACGTTCGCGATGCCGACGGTCGTCGGAGAGATCAAGCGCTTCTTCCGCGATACCAGTTGGTCGGTACGGGTCCCGCGCCGCCTCCAGGAGCTGCGGCTCGCGCTGACGAAGGCGAGCGACGACCTCGCGCAGAAGCTCGACCGGTCGCCGACCGTCCCCGAACTCGCCGCCGTACTGGGGGTGTCGGAGGAGGACGTCGTCGACGGGCTCGCGGTAGGCAACGCCTACACCGCGAGCTCACTAGACTCGCCCTCCCCGGAGGACGACGGCGGCGAAGGCTCGCTGGCGGACCGGCTCGGGTACGAGGACATGGCGCTGGAAGGCGTCGAGTACCGCGAGTCGCTGAAGCCGCTGCTGGCCAAACTGCCGCCGCGCGAACGCCAGATCATCATGCTGCGGTTCTTCGCGAACATGACCCAGTCCCAGATCGGCGAAGAGGTCGGCATCTCGCAGATGCACGTTTCGCGGCTGCTGACGCGCACGCTGTCACAGCTTCGGGAAGGGCTCATCGCGGACTGAGCCCCGGGTGCGGGTTCTTGACGGGGCAGACGGGTTCCTAATTGACGGTGCGTCAGACAAACTGGCGCGATGCGACGTCATGTGCTGACGCACGGCCGCCGAGGTGCCGCTACGGGCGCCGCGGCGGTTGTGCTGTGTCTGGGCGGGGTGCTGGCCACGTGCGGCGGGGGGAGCAGCGACGACGACGGCTATGCGGCGGTCGGCGCGGCGGGGCCGGGGCCGGAGCGGGCGCCGGGACGGGCCGTACCACCGCAGGGCAAGGTCGAGCTGGTGCCGCTCGACGGGGACAGTACGCCCGGTGCCGGGCGTGGTGGCCGTCGCGGCCCCGGTGACGGGCCGCCCCTGGCCGACGGTGGCGGCGGGGACGCGGGTGGTACGGGCGCGCCCGGCGGTGGTGGCAGCGGGCCCGCGACGGAGGGGCCGCCGGCCAAGGGCGGCGGGCCGCGCCCCGGCGGGACGGCCCCCGCAAAGCCGCCCGGCGCGCCCGGCGGCAGCGAAGACGGCAGCGGCGGTGGTAGCGGTGGTGGCGGCAGCGAAGACGGCAGTGGCGGTGGTACGCCGACGAAGCCGCCGGTGACCGGAGCGCCGGGGGCGCCGGGGAACGGGCCGGGGCCTGGGAACGGGCCGGGGCCTGGGAACGGGCCGGGACCTGGAAACGGGCCGGGGAACGGCTCCGGGGGCTCCTCCCCCGCGCCGCCCGCCGGGCCCGCCGTACTGAAGCTCGGCGACCCGCTGCTCGCGCCCGGCGACAAGCGCTGGTGCGAGCAGGTGACCGTGCCGTTCCGCAACACCGGGGAGTCAGCGGTCCGTTCGGGCACCGTGACCTTCGGAACGCACGTCATCGGCGCGCTCGGCGTGGACTGGGACACCAGGTGGTCGACCCAGCCGCTGCCCGGGCCGATCGCCGCGGGCGCGGCCGTGCGCAAGACGTACACCGTGTGTGTGGACGCCTGGCGGGTGCCCCTGGGTATGCGGGTCGAGACCCAGGAGGTCACCGCCGACTGGAAGTGATCAGCGGAACGGATCAGCCGAACGCGAGCCAGGCGACCGCCGCGAGGATCACGACGACGGCTACGACGCCGACGATCACGCCGGTCTTGGGGCCGCCGGACGCGGCGGCCGCGGCCGGCTGCTGCCGCTGCGGTTCGCCGTCGTCCACGAAGGCGCGGAACATCTGGGTGCTGCCCGCCGGGTCGTGCTGACCCTCGGGACCCTGCGGAGCATGGGGGTTGTGTGCCATGGGCCACGACCCTAGCGAAGTAGGCCCCCTCAGCACACCCCGGACCCTCCGACGGGCGTGATCTGCGGCTTTACCGGCCGCGCGGACGGCCTTGACCCGCCACTCACGGAGCCTTTTGGGTTCCTTTACTCCAGCAGGCCCGATTTAGTTTGCCTGAAGCAACCAACTACTTCTATGGTTGCCCTAAGCAACAAGATGTTCGGAGGTGCCCATGGCCGCACAGAGTCAGTTCGCGGAACTGGCCCGGCAGCTCAGTGCCATCGGTGCCGTGAAGCGCGATCTGGCACGCGTGCTGCCCGCGCACTGCCCGGCCGGATCGGCCGCCGTGCTCACCCTCCTCGACCGCCACGGCGAGATGCGGATGAGCCGGCTCGCCGAGCTCCTGGCGGTCGACATGTCGGTGACCAGCCGGCACGTGGCGCAGGTGGCGGAGCGCGGCTGGATCGACCGGGCTCCCGACCCGTGCGACAAGCGTTCACGCATCCTGCGGCTCAACCCGGCGGGCCGGGCGCTGCTGGAGGAACTCTCCGAGCGCTATGTCCAGACGCTCGCCGGCGCCCTCGACGACTGGTCCGACGACGAGGTCGGACAGCTCAACACCATGCTGGCCCGGCTGCGCAGCAGCTTCGGTGACTGCCGGGCGCGGGCCCCGCACCACTTCGAGCACGACACCGCGGCACCAGCAATGCCCGTAACACCCGCAACACCCGCGTAAGCAAAGGAATTCAATGGCTACGACCACACCGGCCGGTGTGCGGGGCGGCCACGCCAAGCAGGGGTCCCACCACCACTCCTCCGACGGCGAGCCGATGACTCACCGGCAGATCATGGAGGCCCTCACCGGTCTTCTGCTCGGCATGTTCGTCGCGATGCTGTCGTCGACGATCGTGTCCAACGCCCTCCCCGAGATCATCAGGGACCTCGACGGCACCCAGAGCGCGTACACCTGGGTCGTCACCGCCGCCCTGCTGTCCATGACCGTGACCACGCCCCTGTGGGGCAAGCTGGCGGACCTCTTCAGCAAGAAGCTGCTGGTCCAGATAGCCCTGGTCATCTTCGTGATCGGCTCCGCGCTCGCCGGTGTCTCGCAGGACACCGGAACGCTCATCGCCTTCCGCGTGCTCCAGGGCGTCGGCACCGGCGGTCTGGTCGCGCTCTCGCAGATCGTGATCGCCGCGATGATCCCGCCGCGTGAGCGGGGCCGGTACGCCGGCTACATCGGCGCGACGTTCGCCGTCGCCACGGTCGGCGGTCCGCTGCTCGGCGGTGTCATCACCGACACCGACTGGCTGGGCTGGCGCTGGTGCTTCTACGTCGGTGTGCCGTTCGCGGCCATCGCCCTGGTCCTCCTCCAGAAGACCCTCAAGCTCCCGGTCGTGCGCCGCAAGGTCAAGATCGACTGGCTGGGCGGGTTCTTCCTGGCCGCGTCCGTCTCGCTGTTGATGATCTGGGTGACCCTGGCGGGCGACAACTACGACTGGATCTCGTGGCAGACGTACGCCATGGTCGGCGGCTCCATCGTGCTCGGCCTGATCTTCATCCTCGTCGAGACGAAGGCCGCGGAGCCCCTGATCCCGCTGCGCTTCTTCCGTAACCGCACGATCGCGCTCACGTCGTTCGCGAGCCTCTTCGTCGGTGTGGCGATGTTCGGCTCGACGGTCTTTTTGAGCCAGTACTTCCAGCTCGCCCGCGACAAGTCGCCGACGATGTCCGGCGTCATGACGATCCCGATGATCGCCGGCCTCTTCATCTCCTCGACCGTGTCCGGCCAGACCATCACCAGGACCGGCCGCTGGAAGGGCTTCCTGGTCGGCGGCGGTGTCGGACTCGTCGCGGGCCTCGGCCTGCTCAGCACCATCACGTACGACACCGAGTACTGGCAGGTCGCCGTCTACATGGCGGTCCTCGGCCTCGGTCTGGGCATGATGATGCAGAACCTGGTGCTGGCCTCCCAGAACCAGGTCGAGCCGCACGAACTCGGCGCGGCCAGCTCGCTGGTGACCTTCACCCGCTCCCTGGGTGGCGCGATCGGCGTCTCGGCGCTCGGCGCGGTGCTCTCCAGCCGCATCACCCACTACGTCGAGGACGGCCTCGCCGCGCTCCACATCAAGCCGTCCGCCGCGGGCGGCGGGAACACCATCCCGGACATGGACGCGCTGCCCGCGCCGATCAGGACCGTCATGGAGAGCGCGTACGGAGACGGGATCGCCGACCTCTTCCTGTACGCCGCGCCCATCGCGCTGGTCGGTCTGTTCCTGGTGCTGTTCGTGAAGGAGGTCGCCTTGAAGTCGTCGAACGACGACGCGGTACAGGCCGCGGAGAATGAGCCGGCGGCCGCCGGGGTGGCCGCCACCACCACCGAGGCCGTCGCGGCCCCCCTTGTCACCGGCAAGACCCTGCACGGCACGGTCCGTACCGCCGAGGGAACGGCCGTCCCGCACGCCGCGGTCACGCTCATCTCGCTCGCCGGGCGCCAGCTCGGCCGCGCGGTCGCCCAGGACGGCCGTTACGCACTGGACGCCCCGGCAGCCGGTTCGTACGTCCTGATCGCCTCCGCCGACGGCTTCCAGCCGCAGGCGTCCACGGTGGTCGTGGGTGACGAGCCCGTCGCGTACGACATCCTCCTGTCGGGTACGAGCGGACTCACCGGCACCGTGCGCACCGCCGACGGCGGCCTGCCGGTCGAGGACGCGATGGTCGTCGTGACCGACGTACGCGGCGATGTGCTGGCGACGGGCAAGTCCGGCGCGCAGGGCGAGTTCGTCTTCGGCGAGCTGATCCCCGGCACGGTGACCGTCGCGGTGAACGCGGCCGGCTTCCGCCCGACGGCGCTGCCGGTGGAGATCGGCGGCCAGGGCGTCACCCGCGTCGAGGTCGCGCTGCGGTCCGGTGCGCTGGTCCGGGGCACGGTACGCGGCGGCGCCGGCCGGCTTCCGCTGGCCGACGCCCGGGTGACGCTGATGGACGCGGCCGGGAACGTGGTCGCCACCTCCACCACCGGGGACGACGGGGCGTACGCCTTCGCCGACCTCGACTCGGGGGAGTACACGGTCGTCGCGACCGGCTACCCGCCGGTGGCCGGAGCGCTGACGGTCGCGGGCCGCGGCGTCGACGGCCACGACATCGAGCTCGCCCACCCGGGCGAGTAATCCAGAGCCCCCGGCCGCGTCGCGGGGGGCACGTCCCTAGCGGAGGCGCGCCACTCGTGTCCCGCGGCCGGTGTGGAACGGGCCCCGGTGGCGGGGCCGACAGGCAGGGGACGCCTGTCGGCCCCGGCCCGGGGCCCTCGTCATTCGTTCGCAAGGAGAGAAAACGGGATGGGACTTCGCGCACAGGTACGGACCCGCGACGGCTGGGCCGTGCAGCACGCGGTGGTGACCGTGACCGACATGACGGGCACGCAGGTGATCCGGGCGGCTGCGGACGAGGAGGGGTCGGTAAGGACCGATGCTCCCTTGTCGCCCGGTCCTTACACGGTGATCGTGACGGCGGCCGGTTACGCCCCCGCCGCGTCCACAGCGTTCGTCACGGCGAGCGGGTGGGCGGAGGCCGGAACGGTCGTACTGGCCCGCCAGGGCGGCGTGGAGCTGCCGCCGCCCGGCACCTGGACCCTGGACCCCGCGCACTCGTCGGTGGCCGCGGTCGCCCAGCACCTGGGGCTCTCCAGCGTGCACGGCAGGTTCCTCGAATTCGGCGGGCACATCGAGATCGCCGAGGACCTCGGCGCGTCGCGCGTGGAGGCGGTGATCGGTGCGGCGAGCATCGACACGGGCAACGGAATGCGGGACGGGCACCTCAAGTCGCCCGACTTCCTGGACGTGGAGCGCTACCCCGAGATCACGTACAGCAGCACGGGCCTGACCCCGGCCGGGCCCGACCGGTGGACGGTGCACGGTGAGCTGTCGCTCCACGGCGTCGCCCGCCCGATCGACCTGGACCTCAGCTACCTGGGCACGGGCCCGGACCCGTGGGGCGGCGTACGGGCGGCCTTCCGGGCGACGGCGGAACTGCGCCGGAACGACTTCGCCATGAACTACAACCAGGTCGTCCAGGCCGGGATCTCGGCGATCGGCGCGACGCTGCGGGTGGAACTCGACGTACAGGCGGTGCAGGGGGAGCGGCTGCCGCAGGCCTAGAGAGGGGCGAGCCGGCCGGGCGGGGGGTCCTCCTGGCCCCGGCTGGTGAAGGAGCCGGGCAGGGGCGGGCTGCCGCCCGCTCCGGCCACCATGTCGTGGCAGAGGTCGCGCAGCTTGATGTTCCGGGCCTGGGAGGCGCGGCGCAGGATGTCCATCGCCTCATTCGCGGTGCAGCGTCTACTGGCGATCACTATGCCGATCGCCTGGTCGATGACCGAGCGCGAGAGCATCGCGGTCCGCAGGTCGCGCACCGTCTCCGCCTCCTGCTCGATCCGCTCGGCGACGGCGACCGCTCCCGCCGCCTGGGCGGAGAGCCGCCGTGCCATTTCCAGCTGGGTCGCGAAGGCGTCGGGCTTCCCGGAGTAGAGGTTGAGGGCGCCGAGGGAGTGGGAGTTCAGCGCCAGCGGCGTGGCCAGCACGGACCGTGCGCCGTGCGCCGCTGCCGCGGCCGGGTACGGGGCCCAGCGCGTCTCCAGGAGCATGTCGGGTACGTAGTTCTCCTCACCGTTCTCCATGCTGCACACGCAGGGCCCGGCCTCGGCGTCGTACTGGAGCAGGTCGAGCTGGAGCGCACCGCCGCTTTCGGCGGCGGCCGTGACCAGGCGGCCGTTGCGGCGCATGGTGATGCTGCACGCGTCCGCGCCTTCCATGGCCTGCACCGCGCGCTGGGTGACGTCCTGGAGGAAGGCATGGAGTCCCCGCCACTCGGCGAGGGCGTCCTGGATCGACGCCAGGTCGAATCCGTCGCCCCCTCTGCCGCTTGTGCCGTCCGAACTCCGCACCGTATCCGTCATGTATTCCATCTTCCCGCAATTGCTCCGGTCACGCTCGGTGCTATTCGGTGGCCCTGACTTCGACGATGCGTGACGCAATGTCGCGGAGCTTCACATTGCCTTTCTGAGAGGCGCGTACCAGACGGTCGAAGGCCTGCGCCGCGTCGATGTTCATTCGCCCCATGAGAATGCCGGTGGCCTGTCCGATCACGTCTCTGGTGTGCATGGCCTCGGCGAGCTGTTCCTGTACGTCCAGGCTCTCCAGGGCGATACCGAGATGCGCGGAGAACAGCCGCCCAATGTGTACGGATTCGTCGTCGAAGGCGCGCGGCTTGCGCGAGTAGAGCGTCAGCACGCTGAATCTTCGCTGGTGACCGCGGAGCCGCAGATACAGGACCGAGCGCAGGCCGCTCCCGGTGAGCACCGACCCGTGGACCTCGCATTCCGCGATGTCCTCCACGCGGACGACGGGGGTGGTCCACAGTTCCGGCCGGCGCATGCCGCAGCCGGCTCCGCAGCTGGTGGCGGCGTCCACGGTCCGTACGACCTCGTCGGTGCAGGCGACGGTTCGCACGCGTCCCGCACGTTCGACAACGGAAATACTCGCGTGGTCGGCGTCGGGCACGATGTCCGTGGCCAGCCGTACCGCGATCCTCGCCGTCTCCGCGCGCCCATCTGCTTCGTGCAGGGCGATCGCGGCAGCGGCCAACGACTCGGCGAGCGAGCCAGTCGACCCCAAATGGGCAGAATCGTACGAAATCTCCGGAATGTCGGACGCAGACACCACGAACCTCTTCGGCGAGCATGGCTGAGCGTGCGGCCATGCGCAGGAGAGCTCCGCAGCACATTCCCGACTGCGAGCAAAGGACGAACAGACTCTATCCGCTTCTGTGCTGCGACGAAGCATGCGTGGCGAGGCGCCGATCACTCAGCGGGACGCCATGGCCTCAATGCCCGCGATCAGCGTCTCCAGGGCGAAATCGAAGTCCCGCTCGCGCATCTCCGCCACCGTGTCCCCGCCCCGCGCGTCCATCAGATCCTTCGCGCTCTCGAAGGTCTCCCGGAGTTCCGGCGCCGTACTGATCGCGCCCATCGCCTCGGCGAAGTACTCGTCCTGGCTCATGTCGGCCGACGCACAGCGCTGCACGAAGTGACCCTCGATGGTGCCGAAGCCGTACACGAACTGGAACACCGCGGCCAGGCCGCCCATCTGCCCGTGCGGCGGCAGCCCGGTCGCGCGCATCACGTTCTGTACGGCCCGCGAGAACGCCAGCGAGTGCGGCCCGATGTTCAGGAACGTGCCGATCAGCGGCGACACCCACACGTGCCGGACCAGCAACTGCCGGTAGCTGGTCGCGAGTCCGCGCAGGCGCTCCCGCCAGTCATCCGCCTCCGCCGGCGGCGTGATCTCGCTGAAGACCGAGTCGAGGGCCAGTTCCAGCAGGTCGTCCTTGGTGTCGACGTACCAGTAGACGGACATCGCGGTGACGTTCAGCTCGGCGGCCAGCCGGCGCATGGAGAACTTCGCGAGCCCTTCCGCGTCGAGCAGCCGCACCGACACCGCAGTGATCCGGTCCCGGTCGAGACCGGCCGGCTGGTCGGCCTTGCGGGTGCGCGATGTCTTCTCCTCCAGCCAGACGCTGTTACGGGCCGGATTCTTGACGCGGTCGGCCGCGGACACCATGACGCACACTCCTCGTTCTCCCGGCGGGCACGGGGCGGGCCGCGGACCGGAATGTTCCAGTCCGCTGCTTCGCTCCCGATGCTATGCCGCTGCTGCGGCTCCGGATGAGTCTGCCCGCTCGGCCCGGCGCAGCAGCACCGCTGCGAGAAGTCCGCCGGCGAGCACCGCGACCGCGCCCACCAGTTGGCTGGTTTCGACCCCGGAGGCGAAGGCGTCCGCGATACGGGCCCGCTCACCCGCGTCGCCCGCCGCCGCCAGCGCCGCGGGCAGCGAGGCCGCGCCGACGGCGGCCGGTACGAGGGCGGCGAAGCGGGAGTTCAGCACCGCGCCCAGGACGGCGACGCCGAGGCCGTTGCCGAACTCGGCCAGCGTGCCGTTGATGCCCGCGCCGACGCCCGCCTTCTCCGGCGGGATGGCGCTCATGATGGCGTTGGCCATGGCGGGCATGGCGAGCGAGATGCCCGCGCCCATCACGACCAGGCCGAGCAGCATTCCGCCGTAGCCGGAGCCACCGAGGAGTGCGATCGCGGCGAGGCCCGCCGACAGCAGCGTCATGCCGGACGCGATGGTTCGGGGCGTACCCAGCCCGGGCAGCAGCCGGGCGCCGATACCGGTGAGGTTGAGCGCCACGACGGTGAGGGCGAGGGGGGCCGTCCGCAGCCCGGCCTCCAGGGGCCCGTACCCGAGCACGAACTGGAGGTGCTGCGTGAGCAGGAACAGCGAGCCGCCCATCCCGAACGCCACGAGGATCGCTCCCGCGACCGCTCCGACGAAGCGCTGGTTGCGGAAGAAGTGCAGGTCCAGCATCGGGTAGGGGATGCGCAGCTCCCACCCGGCGAACGCGCCGAGGACGACGACGCCCACCCCTGCCGGAACCAGCACCTGGGCGGAGGCCCAGCCGTGCTCGGGGCCGGAAATGATCGCGTACACGACGGCGGTCATGCCGATGGTGGAGAGCAGCGCGCCGAGCAGGTCGGGCCGGTCGCCCTGCTTGCTCTTGGACTCCGGCACGAGGGAGACGACGGCGACGAGGCCGGTGATCGCGACCGGGATGTTGATCAAGAAGATCGCGCCCCACCAGAAGTGGTCGAGCATCACGCCGCCGATCAGCGGACCGACCGCGAAGCCGAGCGAGTTGACCGTGGACCACAGCCCGATGGCCTTCACCCGCTCCGCGTCGTCGAAGATCTGGACGACGACGGCGAGGGTGGTCGTGATCAGCAGCGCGCCGCCGATGCCCATGCCTGCGCGGGCGGCGATCAACTGGGCGCTGGACTGGGCGAGTCCGGCGACGAGCGAGCCGATGCCGAAGAGCGCGAGGCCGGCGACGAGCATCTTCTTGCGGCCGTAGCGGTCGGCGGCGCTGCCGGCGGTGAGGAGCAGGCCGGACTGGACCAGGGAGTACGCGTTGATCATCCACTGGATGTCGGCGGTGGAAGCGTCCAGTTCCTTCGTCAGGGACGGGATCGCGACGTTGAGGACGGTGTTGTCGAGCAGCACGGTGAGCTGGGCGAGGCAGATGACACCGAGGATCAGCCAGCGCTGCGGGTGGCCTTGCGCGGTGGGGCGGTTCTCGGCGGTCGTCGCCGTCATGCGGGGGTCTCCTTGTACGGGTTCGGGTACGAGGGGGGGCCGAATCCCGGCCACCACCCCCTCCCATACACCGTACAAGAAGCTCCTGTACGCCGTATAACTATTTCTGCCGGGTCAGGTCGAAGAGGGTCGTCCCGCCGACAGTGACCTTGGTGAAGTTGGCCTCGACCCAGGTGGTGATCGCCGAGTTGCCGCCGCCGGGACCGGCGCCCTCACCGCCACCGCCATTTCCGCCGGCGATGAAGTAGTGGATCAAGCCTTTCTCTGCGTACGCCTTGAACTGGGCCAGGGTCGGGGACGGATCGCTGCCGTTGAACCCGCCGATCGCCATCACCGGCTTTCCGGTGGCGAGTTGGTAGCTCGCGGCGTTCTGGGAGCCGATCGCCGCAGCGGCCCAGGTGTACTCGTCGGCGCCGGCGCGGAGCGTGGCCCCGGTCTCGGAGCCGACGCTCCGGCCGCTGAGGAGACCACCCATGCCGCCTTCGCGCGCCCCCACCCCCGGAGCACCACCGGGGCGCATGCCGCCTGCGGGAGCGGCCTGTTGGCCCCCGGCCCGTACGCCCGCCGCTGGCCCCCCACCGAAACCACCACCAGGACCACCATCAGCACCACCACCAGGACCGCCCCGCATGGAGACCGGTCCCGCCGTCACGATGGACCCGGTGTGCGCGCTGCCGACCGTGGACGCGG
Source organism: Streptomyces flavidovirens DSM 40150 (assembly GCF_000429085.1). GTDB lineage: Bacteria > Actinomycetota > Actinomycetes > Streptomycetales > Streptomycetaceae > Streptomyces > Streptomyces flavidovirens. The sequence continues at coordinate 21,975 of NZ_AUBE01000033.1, forward strand.
CGTACGCGCCCGGCCCCGCCAGCGCCGCCGCGAGCCCTATCCCGGCGACCCCCAGAGCGATCCGCCGGTCCACCCGCCCCGCGAACACCAGCCCGACCGCCGCCACCACACCGCACACCACCACGGCCCAGCGCAGCCACGGCACATAGTCAGCGGTGCGCCCCAGCAGGACGTACGCCCACAGGGACGTCACCGCGGCCGTCACACCGAGCGTGACCGCCGCCAGGAACGAGCGCCGTTCCTCCCACAGCACGGTCGTACCCATGCCGATCAGGGCGGCGATGTACGGGGCCAGGGCCACGGTGTAGTACTCGTGGAAGATCCCGGCCATGAAGCTGAAGACGGCGGCGGTCATCAGCAGCGACCCGCCCCACGCGACGAACGCGGCCCGCGCGCTGTCCGTCCGCTTCGCCCTCCACGTGACGACCAGACCGGCGACCAACAAAATCAGCGCGGCGGGCAGCAGCCAGGAGATCTGACCGCCGATGTTCGAACTGAACATCCGCCCGATACCACCTCCACCCCAGCGACCACCGCCGACGCTTCCAATTTCCTCCCCGTTGATCCGGCCGAGGCCGTTGTAGCCGAAGGTCAGCTCCAGGAAGCTGTTGGTCTGCGAGCCTCCGACGTACGGACGCGAGGCCGCCGGCCACAGTTCGACGATCGCGACCCACCAGCCGCCCGCGACCACGACGGCGAGCCCGGCCAGAGCGAGCTGGCCAAGACGCCGGCGTACCGGCGTCGGGGCGCACACGGCGTACAGCACGGCGAGCGGCGGCAGAATGAGAAACGCCTGCAGGGTCTTCGTAAGAAACGCGAAGCCCACCGCGAGCCCCGCCCACACCAGCCACTCGGTCCGCGCGCCCTCAAGAGCGCGGAGCACGCAGTACACGGTGACGGTCATCAGCAGCGCGAGCAGCGCGTCCGGGTTGTTGAACCGGAACATCAGCGCGGCGACCGGCGTCAGCGCGAGCACGGCGCCCGCGATCAGGCCGGCGGCAGGGGAGAAGCGCCGGCGTACGGCGGCGTACAGCACCGCGACCGTCCCCACTCCCATCAGCACCTGCGGAACAAGGATCTGCCAGGAACCGAGACCGAACAAGCGCACCGACAGGGCCATCGGCCACAGGGCGGCCGGGGGCTTGTCGACGGTGATGGAGTTCGCGGCGTCGGACGAGCCGAAGAAGAAGGCCTTCCAGCTCTCGCTGCCCGCCTGGACGGCGGCGGAATAGAAGGAGTTGGCGTAACCGGAGGAGCTGAGATTGAACAGATACAGCAGCGCGGTGGCGAGCAGCAGCCCCACAAGCGCGGGGCGCGCCCAGCGGGGGTCGCCATTTCGGTGTGTGGTCATCGGGCGGCCTTCTCCGGTTCGCGTTCGGGGTGATCGGTGCGCCGGTCCGGGAAGACCCAGGCGCGCAGCAGCAGGAAGCGCAGCACGGTCGCGGCGAGGTTGGCGGTGATGAGCACGGCGAGTTCCGTGCCGTGGGAGGGTGCGCCGGCCGCCGCGTCGAGGGCGGCGAGCGAACCGCTGGTGAGGGCGAGCCCGATACCGAACACGACCAGGCCCTGGGCCTGGTGGCGAACGGCACGCTCACGGCCCCGCACCCCGAAGGTGAGCCTCCGGTTGGCCGCCGTATTGGCCACGGCCGAGACGAGCAGGGCGAGCGCGTTGGCAGCCTGGGGACCTGCTCCCGCCCGGAAGACGGAGTACAGCACCAGGTAGACGAGCGTGCTCAGCGCACCCACGACGCAGAAGCCGACGAGCTGACGGGCCAGCCCGCCGGGCACGCCGTCGATCGAACGGTCGCGCGGGTCGTCACCGAAGGGCCGCGCGAGCCGGTCCAGCGGCAACGCGCCCACGGCTAGCGCCCGCCCGACCCGCCACACGCCCTTGAGGTCGTCGACGGCCGTACGCACGATGTGCACCGTGCTGTCGGGATCGTCGACCCAGTCCACCGGCACCTCGTGGATGCGCAGTCCGGCGCGTTCGGCGAGCACCAGCAGCTCGGTGTCGAAGAACCACCCGGTGTCCTCGACCATCGGCAGCAGCCGCTCCGCCACATCGGCGCGTATCGCCTTGAACCCGCACTGCGCGTCGGAGAAACGCGCGGCGAGCGAGGAGCGCAGGATCAGGTTGTACGTACGCGAGATGAACTCCCGCTTCGGCCCGCGCACCACCCGCGAACCGCCCGCAAGCCGGGAGCCGATGGCGAGGTCGGAGTGGCCGGACATCAGCGGAGCGACCAGAGGCAGCAGCGCCTTGAGATCGGTGGACAGATCAACATCCATGTAGGCGAGAACGGGCGCGTCGGAACGCTCCCAGACGGCGCGCAGGGCCCGCCCGCGCCCCTTCTGCTCCAGCCGTACGGAAGTCACCTCGGGCATCACGCGTCCGAGCCGGGCGGCGATGCCGGGCGTGCGGTCGGTGCTCGCGTTGTCCGCGACGGTGATCCGGAACGCGTACGGAAAGGTGCGGGCCAGGTGCTCGCGCAGCCGGAGCACACAAGCTTCGAGGTCCTTCTCCTCGTTGTGCACGGGGATGACGACGTCGAGCACGGGTACTGGGGCGCCGGGCTCTCCGGCCGGAAGGTGTTCCCTTGCCGGAAGGGCGCCCACTGAAGTGTCGGTTCGCATGATCCCGACCCTCGCGAACTCCCCTGTCAGCAGAGTGTGACCCTCCTGTCCCCCATCTGTGAGTCCCCACCCCGCCAACACGTGAACCGAGCCCGGCCCCACCCCACCCGCCACGCCGCCAGGACGAGACGCACCGGAGCCCTCCCGCACCACCACCGCCGACGGCGCCGGGGTCACGCCCACCCCGCCCCACCTGCAACGCCACAGGGGAGGGGACGTGCCGGAGCCCTCCCGCACCACCAGCGCCGACGGCGCCGGGGCCACGCCCACCCCCGCCCCACCTGCAACGCCGCCGGGGAGGGGACGTGTCGGGGCGCTCCCCGCAGGGCGTTGAACGCAACCACCGCCAACGAACCAGCACCTACCCGAACGTTCGACGCCCGAGGAGACGCCCCGGCGCGGCACCGCCCCCAACGCGCGGGGCCTCCCGACACCCCGCCCCGCTACGCGTCCCGCACCGCCCGCGCCGCAGGCAACCGCGCCGCGAAGACCGTGCGCCCAGGCGTGCTCTCGACGGTCACCTCACCCCCGTGCGCGCGGACGACCGCCTGAACGATCGACAGCCCGAGCCCCGTCGACCCGGCACCGGCCTGCCCCGTACCCCTCGCCACCCGCGACCCGGCCCGCGCCCGCGACGCATCGCCACGCGCGAAGCGTTCGAAGACGTACGGCAGCAGCTCCGGCGGAACGCCGGGCCCGTCGTCCCGTACCTCCACCACGGTCCACCCACCCGCGCCCGCACCCCCGCCCGCACCCGCACCCGCACCCGCACCCGCACCCACCCCCTCACACCGCACCGCCGCCGTGACAGTGGTACCCGCCGGGGTATGCGTACGCGCGTTGGCCAGCAAATTCACCAGTACCTGCTGAAGACGCCCCGGATCGCCCCGTACAACGGCAGGATCGTCCGGCAGCTCCAGCCGCCAGACGTGCTCCCGCCCGGCCACCCGCGCATCGCTCACCGCGTCCACGACGAGCGGTGACAGATCAGTGTCCTCGTACGACACCGACAGCGGACGCCCCGCGTCCAGCCGCGCCAGCAGCAGCAGGTCCTCCACCAGCCCCGTCATCCGCGCCGCCTCCGACTCGATCCGCCCGAGCGCGTGCCGTGTATCCGGACCGGCCGCCTCCCGCCCCCGCCGCGTCAGTTCGGCGTACCCGCGGATCGAGGCCAGCGGCGTACGCAGCTCATGGCTCGCATCAGCCACGAACTGCCGTACCCGCGTCTCGCTCTCCTGCCGCGCTGCGAGCGCCGAACCGACGTGCCCGAGCATCCGGTTGAGCGCCGCACCGACCTGCCCGACCTCGGTCCGCGGGTCGGCCTCCTGGCCCCGTACGCGCTCGTGGAGCGCCACCTCATCGCTGTGCAGCGGCAGTTCGGACACGCGCGTCGCGGTCGCGGCGACCCGCCGCAGCGGACGCAGCGCGACACCCACGATCGCCGTGCCCGCGAGCCCGGCGGCGACCAGACCGGCGGCAGTGACGCACACCTCGACGAGGATCAGCGTGCTGACGGTGTCCTGTACGCCGCCGAGCGGAAAGCCCAGTACGACCGCCCCGTCGCGCGTGGAGGCGATCCGGTGGTCACCGAGCCCCGGCACCGCCACGGTGTGCGGTTCGCCGTCCCGCTCGACCGAGCCGAGCGCCCGCGTCTGCGCGTCGGAAAGCGCCGCCAGATGCGCCTCGGGCCCAGCCCCCCGCGCTTCGACGCTCTTCGCGGCCGCCACAACGGTCCCGTCCACCGCGACGCGCCCGCCGACGGTCCCCAGCGGCTGACCGGGCGCCGCCACGAACCTCAGCTCCTGTCCGGTCACGTCCGCCGGGTCACGCTCGGCCGGGTCACGCTCCGCCGGGTCGCGCTCGGCCCGCCGTACGGACGACATCAGCTGGTCGTCGAGCTGGTGCCCCAGATACGAGTGCAGCGCGATCGTCGTAACGGCCCCGATCACCGCCGCGACCACCGCGATCAGCGCAAGGGCGGAGACCACCAGGCGGGTCCGCAGGGACACCGCGCGTTCACCCACCCGGCTTGATGAGATATCCGGCCCCGCGCCGGGTGTGGATCATCGGCGGACGGCCGGCGTCGATCTTCCGCCTCAGGTACGAGATGTAGAGCTCGACGACGTTCGCCTGCCCGCCGAAGTCGTAGGACCACACCCGGTCCAGGATCTGTGCCTTGCTGAGGACGCGGCGCGGGTTGCGCATCAGGAAGCGCAGCAGCTCGAACTCGGTCGCCGTGAGGTGAATCCCCTCGCCGCCGCGCACGACCTCGTGGCTGTCCTCGTCCAGCGTCAAGTCCCCCACCACGAGCAGGGATTCCTCGCGTACGGCCGCGGCCGCCGTCCCCGAGCGCCGGATCAGCCCGCGCAGCCGCGCCACGACTTCCTCCAAACTGAACGGCTTGGTGACGTAATCGTCGCCACCCGCCGTCAGTCCCGCAATGCGGTCCTCGACGGAGTCCTTGGCCGTCAGAAACAGCACAGGCACATCAGGCAGCTCGCAGCGCAGCCGCCCGAGGACGGCGAGGCCGTCCATGTCCGGCAGCATCATGTCCAGTACGACAGCGTCGGGCCGGAAGCCGCGCGCGGAGCGGACCGCTGCCGCACCGTCACCGGCGCTGCGGACCTCCCACCCCTCGTATCGCAGCGCCATCGACAGCAGCTCGGCGAGCGGCGCCTCGTCGTCGACGACGAGCACGCGAACGGGCCCGCCGCCGGCCCTCAGCATTTCACTACGCATGCGGACAGGCTGGGCGACGCCCCTGAGAGCACCCTTTCTCATTCCTGTGAATCCCCTGAGAAACCACAACCCACAACCCCACCACCCGCAGCCCCCTACAATCCGAAGAGCCGCTCCGAGTTCCCGTGACGGACAGACGCCCGAAGCCAGTCGTCCCCCAGCCCGAGCCGCTAGAAGTACCGCACCCCGAACTCCCGCACCAGCGCGACCCGTTCCCCCCTCGTGCCGGTAGCTGAGGGGGCCACCGTCCGTCCGATCAGAAAAGCCCACCCTGCACGCCCCGCTCGACGCTCTTCACCGGCACCGTCACGCCCACCGTCACACCCTGCGCCGCGCCACCCGCCGCGCCCCCCGCCAAGCCCTGAGCCGCACCCCGCGCCGCGCCCCGCGCGCCCGCCAGCTCCCACCCGCTCATCAGCCGGGTGTCGAGCACCACCACCCCGCCGTCCGCCGTCCCCAGATGCAGATCGGGCCCCGCGGCGGCCACCAGCCGCCCCGCGACGACCCCGCCCGGCACCAGCTCGGTCACCACGCCGGTCATCGGCCGCAGCCCTTCGAGCCCGAACACCCCGGCATGGTCCACCGCCTCGAACGGCGCCCGCTCCAGGGATTCCGGCCACCCCACCAGCGCCCCGGCCCGCCGGTGCAGCTCCTCGATCTCCCGCGCCCGCTCCGCCCGCGCGGGCAACGAGGTCCGCACGGCCCTCTTCTCCTTGTACGGAATCCGGTCCGGCACCCCCAGCGCCGCCCGCAGCAGCTCCTCGGCCCGCCGCGCCGCCATCAGCGGCCCCCGCCCCAGCCAGCTGAACGCCACCGCCCCCTGCTCCAGCAGCCGCGTGGACCCGCGCTCGTCCGCCGTGATCCCGACCTTGACCAGTCCGGGGCCGAACCAGGCGAGGTAGACGGCGTACGGCCGGGGATCGTCGGCCATCGTGTCCGCCGCCACCGACCGCGACCGCTCCAGCCGCGCGCACTCCGGACACTGCCCACCGCTGCTCCGCCGCGGCACCACGGCACGCAGCGGACACCCGCCCCGGCGCACCCCGACGCAAAGACGCTCCGCCCCCGCCACCCGGAACGCGACGTCACCCCCGTACGTCAGCGCACTGACGCGCTCGACGCGCTCGACGCGTTCGACGCGTTCGACGTGCTCAAGCCGCCCCCCGCCCCCGTACCAGGCAAGCGCCGGCCGCCCCGCCGTCCACCGCAGCCCACCGCACAGCCAGCTCATACCAGGAGGCTAACGCTCAAAAGCCGGAGGCCCTGACGATTTCTCGTCAGGGCCTCCGGCCTGCTGTGCACTCGGCAGGATTCGAACCTGCAACCTTCTGATCCGTAGTCAGATGCTCTATCCGTTAAGCTACGAGTGCTTGTGCGTCCGGGGCCTTTTCGGCCCCGTCGGCGTTGCGAGAACAACATTACATGACCTGCGCCGGGACGCGAAATCCATTAGCCGGACCCGTGCTGAGCTGCGGAAACGACCTCCAGAGGGGCACAAACGACCGAAGCCCCGGTCCGTGGACCGGGGCTTCGGTGATCATGCGCGGAGGCGGAGGGATTTGAACCCTCGATGGGCTTTAAGACCCAAACCGCATTAGCAGTGCGGCGCCATAGACCGGACTAGGCGACGCCTCCAGCACACTCTCTCGCCTGCGCGAGTGGGTGCGTGCAGATGATGACACAGCCTTGCGGTATGCCACCAATCGCTGACCACGGTACTAGGCAGTCGGGGGCCAGAGCAAAGTGTTACCGGTTGCGCAACGCCCGGCGCCGCGGAGCGTTAGACAGTGCGGGGCGCCCCTGCCCCCTCTTGGACCTCAGGAGCCTCCATGCTGCGCCGCCTCACCCTCACCGCCGCCGCGTCCCTCGCCGTCCTGTCCGCCGCCGCCCCCGGCGCGTCCGCCGCGGCCGCGCCCATCCCGCTGCCGCTCCTCCATGACGTACTGGGCATGAAGGACACCGAGGACCGGCTCACCGTGACGACCGCCGAGACGGGCAACCGGGCCGCCAATGGGACGTACGAACTGAAATGCGACCCAGCCGGCGGCACGCACCCCGAGGCGCAGGCCGCCTGCGACCGGCTCGACGAGCTGGCCCGGAAGAACGGCGACCCCTTCGCGCCCGTGGCGCAGGACCGCATGTGCACCCACCAGCACGGCGGACCGGCCACGGCGCGGATCACCGGCACCTGGAACGGGCGAACCGTCGACGCGAAGTTCAATCAGGGCAATGGCTGCGAAATCTCCCGCTGGCGAGAAATGGAGCCGGTGCTTCCCAGCGTGCGTTGACCGTCCGCCGCCGGCCCGCCCTCAGCGCGGCCACGGGGCACTCGTGCCTGGTCAGGGCGTACGCCGCACCGTCCGATGTGCCCCCAAGCGCACAAAACATTGGGGAGAGCTCCCCGTCATCCGCCGTCGCGGGCCCATCCGCTGCCTTTAGACTCCCTCCAGTGACAGCTTGCGGCCCGAGGAGCAAAATGAGGCCGGCTGTCGGCAAGGTGCAGTAGTTCAGGGAGGAACCGTCGTCGTGAGCAGCAGGCCATCCCGAGGCGCTGCTCGCCTCGCAGCGATACTCGACGCACTTCCTGACGGGCTGTTGCTCGTCAACTGCAACGGCACCGTCGTCAATGCCAACACCATCGCCCTGGAGACTTTCGAGTCGCCGGGCACCGGGCTCGTCGGGCGCGGACTGCTCGACCTGCTGCCGATGTTCGACTCGAAGCTGATTCCGGGGTCGATGCGGCGGGCCGACGGCGCGGACGATCAAGGGCGTACGAAACCGACCCGCATGATCGCGCGGCGCACGGACGGGACGGAGTTCCCGGTCGAGGTGACCAGCGCGAACCTGGAGGACGGCCGGGACGCGTACGCCTCCCACACGGACCGGCCCGGCTACACCGGCGACGAGCTGCTGATGCTCGTCGTACGTGATCTCTCGGGCACCGTCGACACCGAGGCCGAGCTGGCCCGTTCGCAGCGCCAGACCGAGATGATCCTGCGCGCCGCCTCCGAGGGCGTCGTTGGGACCGACACTGACGGGCGCGTGGTCCTCGTCAACCCGGCCGCGGCGCAGATACTGGGTTACCGCGCGAGCGACCTCGGCGGCAAGGAGCTGCACCCCCTCGCGATCCATTCGAAGGGTGACGGCACGCCCTTCCCGTACGAGGATTCGCCCCTCGCGGACACCCTCAAGTCCGGGCGCAAGCACCGGGTGCGCGGGCAGGTCCTGTGGGCGAAGAACGGCAAGCCGGTCGCCGTCGATCTCACGACCGCTCCGGTACGGGACGGCGACCAGCTGGTCGGCGCCGTGATGACCTTCACCGACCGCCGGCCGTACGACGAACTGGTCGAGAAGCAGGCCGAGGTGCTCGAACGCGAGGCCAAGCGGTACGAGGAGATGGCCGGGCGGCACGCCCAGCTGACCGCCGTACTGGGCGACTCGCTGCGCGGGCCGCTGGAGGAACTGCGGGGCGAGCTGGGCACGCTGGCCTCCGACCCCGCCGGGCAGCTGTGGCCCGAGGCGAACCAGATCCTGCATCATCTGGCCGCCGGTTACGCCCGGATGACCACCCTTGTCGACAATGTCCTGGGCTTCCAGCGGCTGGCGGCGGGCACGGAGCAGCTGACGAAGACGAAGGTGCTGCTCGACGGTGTCGTGGCGGCCGGTGTCGAGGGCGCGATCGAGCTGATCGGGCCCGGCCGGGCGCAGTTCGCCGTGCACGCGCCGCCGATAGAGGCCGAGGTGGACGCGGGGCGGCTGGCCACGGCGCTCGCGCATCTCGTCGCCGACGTGGCCGGGATCGACTCGACGGGCAAGGCCCCGGCGGCGGCGCCGGGCGGCGGCTACACGGATTCGACGATCGTGGTCGCGGCGGCGCAGCGCGGTGACGTCGTACGCATCGAGGTGCGCGGGCCGTACGCCGGGGGAGACCCGGTGCACGAGCCGATCGTGCGCGGCATCGTGGCGGCGCACGGCGGCGTACTGCAGACGCATGAAGTGCCCGGCATGAGCGGAAGCGCGTACGTGCTGGAGGTGCCGCTCGGCGCGGGCGCCGGGGCGGTCGCTCCGGCGCAGGGCAGGGCGGCCGCTCCGGACCCGGCGCCGGTGCCGACGCGGCAGCCGGCGCCCGCGGACGGTGGCGGGCGGCGGGCACGGCGGTCGTCCACGGACGCCTTCCTGGAGGCGGACGGCAAGGGCGCGGCGGGCGAGCAGGCGGCTGGGGCCGCTCAGGCCCCGGCCGACGCGGGCTCGGCGGGCCCAGCGGGCTCGCAGGGTACGGTCGCGGCGCCCACGGGGAGGCGCAGGGCGCGGCCTGGTGGGCCGGGCGAGGCGGGCGCCGGTGGGGCGCGGGAACGTATTCCGGCGCAGGCGGGGGGAGATGGCGCGGGCTCGGCTTCCGGGGCCGCTGCCGACTCCGGTGGTACGGGGCGCAGGCGTGGGCGGCCCAGCCCCGTCGAAGGCGGCGGCGAGGGGCGTACGGGCGGAGGCGGAGGCGGCGTAGAGCTGCGGGCCGCGCTTCCGGCTGCCGCCGCGCCGGCCGGTCCCACGGGTGCGGTCTCGGAAGGCTCCGTCGTGACGGCCTCCGAGGGGGCGCACGGAACCGGGCGCGCGGCGCTGGGCGAGACGGTGCCGCCCCAGGGGGTGCCCGTCGACGTACCGGGGTCGCCAGGGCGTCGTGCGCGACGCGGTGAGGACGGGGCGCACGGGAATGTGCCCGCGCTTCCCGCCCTGCCTTCCGCGCCGTCTCCCGGAAACGAGTCCCAGCAGCAACAGCAGCCGCAGCAGACTTCCGGGCGGCGGGCGCGGCGGGCGCTCGCGCCGGCGCAGGCGCGGGCCGAGGCGCCCCGCAGCCCGTTCGCGCTGCCGCCGGCCGACGCCGACCGGGTGCCGCCGGCGCCGGGCGGGGCGGACGTATCGCCGCCTGGACGCCACGACGCCGTACGCACTCCTCCGGACGCCGACCACACGCCGCCGCAGCCGCATCCCACTCCGGCACCGACAGGGCGGCGCAGGGCGCGCAGCGACGTTCAGTCCGGGCAGCCGGTGCAGCCCGACTGGGCGGCGGCCAACGGCACCCCCCGCCACGGTCCGGCCACGCCCGCTCCGGCAGGGGCAGCGCTTCCCGGCGCCGCCGAACACGCCAGCGGCGCCGTCTCCGTGCCCCCGACCTGGTCGGCCGTCCCCAGCGGAGCCACCGCGACGACGACCGGTACGACACAGACCTGGCCCGCGCCCGGCTTCGCGGGCACGGCGGTGAACGAGAACGAGGCCGAGCAGCACGGGGGCGCGGCGGCGGACGGCATGGCCGACGCGGCCGGCCCGAACGGCTTCGTCGGACCGAAGGGCCCGAACGGCTCGGCCGGCGCGCCCGGCGCGAGCGGCGCGGCCGGCCCGAACGGCAACGCGCCCCGCGCGGCCGGCATCGCGCCCGTAGCCGCACCCGCCAACTCGGCCGGCTGGGGCGACGGGCACGGCGGAATCGGCCCAGCCAGTCCGAACGGTGCGGCCGGCCCGAACGGCAACGCGCCCCGCGCGCCCGGCATCGCGCCCGTAGCCGCACCCGCCAACTCGGCCGGCTGGGGCGACGGGCACGCCGCGATCGGCTCAGCCGGACCGAACGGCGCGGCCGGCACGCCCCCACCCGCACCCGCCCCTGCACCCGCGCCCTCCACCGGACAACAGCACCCAGGCGCCGCGCAGCCTTTGCCGCCTGCCCAGCCCCTCCCCGCCGAGACGCCCGCAGCGTCCCCACCGTCCCCAGCGGCCCCTGCGACCCCCGCCGCCCCTGCCGCCCCCGCGGCGACGCCGACACCGGGGCAGATGCCCGCACCCATGCCCGCACCCACGCCCCCGCCGCCCCCCGCCGCCCTGCCCGCCGACGCCTCGCAGGGCCGCGCGTTCAGCGTGCGTACCCTCGGCCAGGGCATGCCGTTCGCCCAGCAGGTCGCCCAGCAGCAGAATCAGACCCTGGGCTCCGGGCGGCGCCGTAAGCTCGCTGCCGCGCGGCCGGAGGCGGAGCAGTCCGCGCCCGCCGAAGGCACCGCGACGCAGGATGCCGCCGAGCCCGGAGCCCGCCCGCACCCGCAGAGCCCCCAGAGCCCCCAGAGCCCCCACGGCTCTCTCCAGCAGCGGCTGCCCGCCCACGCCGAGGGCCGCGCGTACGCCATAGGCGCACCCGACGAGGGCTCCGAGGGCCCCGAGCCGCTGGACGGCCCCAACGGCGCCGTGGAGGTGGCCAACCGGCCCCAGCCGCAGCCCGTCGACGACGAGCTGCCCCCCGAGCCGCTCGACAACCCGCGCCGCCTGCTGGTGTGGCCCGCCCCCGACGTCTCGACGCAGCAGGCGCTGAGCGACCGCGGGTACCGCCCGGTGATCGTGCACTCCCGCGAAGAAGTCGACGCGCAGATAGCGGCGTTCCCGGCGGCGCTGTTCGTAGACCCGCTGACCGGTCCCATCACCCGTACGGCGCTCCAGTCGCTGCGCCAGGCCGCCGTCGCCGCCGAGGTCCCCGTCCTGGTGACGGCCGGGCTCGGGCAGGCGACGCGTGAGGCGGCGTACGGCGCCGATCCCGCCGTACTGCTGAAGGCGCTCGCCCCGCGCGACAGCGAGCAGCACCCGTCGCGCGTCCTGCTGATCGAGGAGCACGAGGAGATCGCGCTCGCGCTGACGGCGACGCTGGAGCGGCGCGGCATGCAGGTCGGGCGCGCCGGGACGGACACCGAGGCGGTCACGCTGGCGACGCAGATGCGGCCGAACCTGGTGGTGATGGACCTGATGCAGGTACGCCGACGCCGCGCCGGAATCATCGACTGGCTGCGCGCGAACGGGCAGTTGAACCGCACTCCGCTGGTCGTCTACACCTCCGCCGGCCTCGACGAGGGCGAACTGCACCGGCTCGCTTCGGGGGAGACGGTGCTCTTCCTCGCGGAGCGCTCGACGAGCAGTGAGGTGCAGGGCCGGATCGTCGATCTGCTCGCGAAGATCGGCACCAACTGACCCGTGGCGACGCACGCTGAAGGGACCCCGCGCCGTTGCGGAGCCCCTTCAGCAGCTCGTGGGCCCCGCCAGGGCGCCATGGGCCGTCAGAACTTCGTGACGTCCAGCTCGCCGTCCGCGTACTGCTTGCGGATCACCTTCTTGTCGAACTTCCCCACGCTCGTCTTCGGCACGGCCGGGATCGTCGCCCAGCGCTCCGGCAGCTGCCACTTCGCGATCTTGCCGGCGAGGAAGGCGCGCAGCTCTTCGTAGTCGGCGGTCGCGCCCTCCTTCAGCACCACGGTGGCCAGCGGGCGCTCGCTCCACTTGTCGTCCGGTACGGCGACGACGGCCGCCTCGGCGACGTCCGGGTGGGCCATCAGGGCGTTCTCCAGCTCAACGCTCGAAATCCACTCCCCGCCCGACTTGATGACGTCCTTCGCGCGGTCGGTGAGGGTCAGGTAGCCGTCGTGGCTGATGACGCCGATGTCGCCGGTCTTCAGCCAGCCGTCGTCGCTGAACTTGTCGGCGGGCCTGAAGTCCTCGCCGCCCGCGCCGCCGTAGTACGCCCCGGCGATCCAGGGACCGCGTACCTCCAGCTCACCGGCCGACTCGCCGTCCCAGGCCAGGATCTCGCCGCCGGGGCCGATCAGACGCGCCTCAACACCGGCCGGGAAGCGGCCCTGCGTGACGCGGTACGGCCACTCCTCGTCCGGGGTCAGCCCGGCCGGCGGGTGGGCCATGGTGCCGAGCGGGGAGGTCTCCGTCATGCCCCAGGCGTGGCACAGGCGCACGCCGAGCTTGTCGTACGCCTCCATGAGGGCGGGCGGGCAGGCCGCGCCGCCGATGGTGACGCTGGCCATGGAGGAGAGGTCGCGCGGGTTGGCGGTGACCTCGGCGAGCAGGCCCTGCCAGATGGTGGGCACGGCGGCGGCGTGCGTCGGCTTCTCGCGCTCGATCATCTCGGCGAGCGGGGCGGGCTGGAGGAACCGGTCCGGCATAAGCATGTTGATGCCGGTCATGAAGGTGGCGTGGGGGAGGCCCCACGCCATTACGTGAAATTGCGGGACCACGACCAGGGTCGTGTCCTTGTCGGAAAGGCCCATCGACTCGGCCATGTTGACCTGCATGGAGTGCAGGTAGATGGAGCGGTGGGAGTAGACGACGCCCTTGGGGTCGCCGGTGGTGCCGGAGGTGTAACACATGGCGGCGGCGGCGCGTTCGTCCAGCTCGGGCCAGTCGTACGTGGTGGGGCGGTCTGCGATCAGGTCCTCGTACTCGTGCACGCGCGGCGCGCAGCCGTCGAGCAGCGAGCGGTCGCCGGGACCGGAGACGACCACGTGCTCGACGGTCTTGAGGTGCGGGAGGAGCGGCGCGAGCAGCGGCAGCAGCGAGCCGTTGGCGATGACGACGCGGTCGGCGGCGTGGTTGACGATCCAGACGAGCTGCTCGGGGGGCAGGCGCAGGTTGAGCGGGTGGAGTACGGCGCCCATGGAGGGGATCGCGAGATACGCCTCCAGATGCTCCGCGTTGTTCCACATAAGGGTTGAGATCCGCTGGTCGCCGTCGACCCCGAGCTCGTCGCGCAGAGCGTTCGCGAGCCGTGTCGCGCGCTCGCCGGTCTCGGCGAAGGTGCGGCGCTGCGGCTCCTTCTCACCGGTCCATGTGGTGACCTGTGAGCGGCCGTGGATCGTCATCCCGTGCTTCAGGATGCGGGTCACGGTCAGTGGTACGTCCTGCATGGTGCTCAGCACGGCGTCCTCCCGGTGGGCGCTACGCGGCAGTAATAAGGGTGGCCTGATTCTGCGCACGTACCGTGCGGTATGTCACTACTTCCGGGCGTACGAATCGGTGGCGGCGCGCGGAGCCCCGGCGAACAGGGAGGGGGTCAGCGCACCGGGGCCAGCTCCGGGTCCTGGCGCAGCTTGCCGAGGGCGCGCGAGACGGCGCTCTTGACCGTACCGACGGAGACGCCGAGGACCTCGGCCGTCTGGACCTCGGTGAGGTCCTCGTAGTAGCGCAGTACGACCATGGCGCGCTGGCGGTCCGGCAGCTTCATGACCGCGCGCCACATCGCGTCGCGCAGCACCTGCTGCTCGGCGGGGTCGGCCGCCGGAGCGCTGACGAGGGCGGGGGCGGGCTCGGGCAGCTCGTCGGTGGCGTACTCGTCGACCTTGCGCTTGCGCCACTGGGAGGTGCGGGTGTTGAGCAGGGCGCGGCGTACGTACCCGTCGAGGGCACGGTGGTCCTCGATGCGGTCCCAGGCGACGTACGTCTTGGCGAGCGCCGTCTGCAGCAGGTCCTCCGCGTCGCACGGATTGGGGGTGAGCGAGCGCGCGGTGCGCAGCAGTACGGGCCCCCGGGCGCGTACGTACGTGGAGAACGACGGATAGGGCGCCGGCGTCGCCGCCCTTGTCGCCGCCCTGGATGCGCTGGTGCAGACAGGCGTGGTCATGGCTTCCACGCTAGGAGCGGGACGTACGCGGCGGATCGCCCCCAGGTCCCGAACCCGGATCCGCCTCAGGTTGTAGGGGTGGGGCCCGCCCCACCTCCTGAGGGTGGAGGCCGCGTCGTCCCGCGTAGGGGGCGCGTGTCAGGGACGGGCCCGGTCCTTCGGAGGTCAGCGGGCGATCAGCGGGCGATCCGGGCGACCGGGGCGTCGGCCGAGTTGCGGTCGATGGTCAGGCGCCGGCCGCCGTGCCTCTCGGTGACGTTGCCGGCGTACTGGTGGATGCGGCGGTGCGGGGACCAGGCCCACTTGGCCAGCACGCGCTCGCCGTACAGGGACGGCTTGCCGTCCCAGCGGGCGAACCACATCGCCGACGGCAGGTCCGTGACCCCCGCCCGGCGGGAGCGCTCCATGTGCTGTACGCCGGACTCCGCGCTGCTGTAGAAGCCGGGGAGGTAGGCGTACTTGCGTACTTCACGGTTCCAGCCGCGGACGAAGTCGAGGGTGGTGCGTGCGCAGCGGCTGTTCCGCACGTTGTACGCCTCCATGTCGAGGTAGAGCGCACTTCCTGTCAGCATGCCGAGGGCCTTCGCCGCCCGTACCGCCTGGCGCGCCTCCCTCTTGCCCTGGCGCCAGGGCGCGCGGCCGATCCGGACGTGCCGCTTGTTCTTGGCGTGCACGCACGGGGACTGCGAGCCGACGAAGATCGGCAGCACTTTCCAGCCCAGCCGGGTGACGTCCGCCGCCCACCGTCTGCTGAGGTGGCGCTGCTTGGGGCAGGCCCTGCCCCGGCCCCCGAAGTAGACGCCGACGGCCCGGTACGGCGAGGAACGCCAGGCCCGCAGGGTGGAGACCGGCGGGGCCTTGCAGGTGTCGAACGCCCGGCCGCGGAACGTCACGGTGCGGGCGGCGGACGCCTCCGTCCGCGTGGCGGGTGCTCTCGACTGTGCCGCCGTCGCCTCTGTCGCCTGCGTCTGTTGCGGGAGGGCCAGCACGCCGAGGGTGGCGGCCAGCGCGAGTCCATATCCGATGAGCCTCTTTAGGTACATGAAGGAGAGTGAACGGGTCCCCCGCCGCACCGACGCTCTTCACACTCCGCAGTCAGCCATCCGCGCCGAGGATCAACCCGGACGTGGGAACGCCGGTGCCTGCCGTCACCAGCGAGGTGGCCGCGCCCGGTATCTGGTTCACCGACGTACCGCGCAGCTGTCTGACCCCCTCGGCGATGCCGTTCATGCCGTGCAGGTACGCCTCGCCGAGCTGGCCGCCGTGCGTGTTCAGCGGCATGGCGTCCCCGGCCACGAAACCGGCGCCCTCGCCGGGCCCGCAGAACCCGAACTCCTCGAGCTGCATCAGCACGAACGGGGTGAAGTGGTCGTAGAGGATGCCCACATCGATGTCGTCCGGCCGGAGCCCCGAGGTCCGCCACAGTTGCCGGGCGACCACGTTCATCTCGGGCAGGCCGGTCAGGCCGTCCCGGTAGAAGCTGGTCATCTGCTCCTGGCCGCGCCCGGCGCCCTGCGCCGCGGCGACGATCACCGCGGGCGGGTGCGGCAGGTCCCTGGCCCGCTCGCGGGAGGTGACGACGATCGCCTGTCCGCCGTCGGTCTCCTGACAGCAGTCGAGGAGCCGCAGCGGTTCGACGATCCAGCGCGAGGCGGCGTGGTCGGCGAGGGTGACGGGCCGCTCGTGGAAGTACGCGGCGGGGTTGCGGGCGGCGTGCCGGCGGGCGGTGACGGCGACGTGGCCGAAGACGTCGGGCGCCAGATCGTACGTATGGAGGTAGCGCTGGGCGGCCATGGCGACCCAGGAGGCGGGGGTGAGCAACCCGAACGGCAGATTCCAGCCGAGGGCCGCTCCTTCGGCCGAGGGCTCGCGGTGCTGCACGCCCGACCCGAAGCGGCGGCCGGACCGTTCGTTGAACGCCCGGTAGCAGACGACGACTTCGGCCACCCCGCTCGCCACGGCGAGTGCGGCCTGCTGAACGGTGGCGCACGCCGCGCCGCCGCCGTAGTGAACGCGGGAGAAGAACGACAGCTCACCGATGCCGGCCGCCTGGGCGACGGTGATCTCGGGGCTGGTGTCCATCGTGAAGGTGACCATGCCGTCGACGTCGGCAGGTGAGAGCCCGGCGTCCGCGAGGGCGGCCCGTACGGCCTCGACGGCCAGCTTGAGCTCGCTGCGCCCGGAGTCCTTGGAGAAGTCGGTCGCCCCGATGCCGGCGATCGCAGCCTTCCCACCGAGCGCGTCGGCGCTGCGTACGCTCACGAGTCCTGCTCCGCGACGGTGATGGTCACCTTGCCGGTGACGTGGTGGCCGAGCCCGTTGGCGCCGACGACCCGCACCTCGGCCGTGCCGTCCGCGTCGAGGGCGGTGACGGTGCCGGTCAGCACCATGGTGTCGCCGGGGTAGTTCGGCGCCCCCAGGCGGATCTTCACCGCGCGCAACCGGGCGCCGGGGCCGAAGTGGTCGGTGATGTACCGGCCGACCAGGCCATTGGTCGTGAGGATGTTCATGAAGATGTCGGGCGAGCCCTTCACCCGCGCGGCCTCGGCATCGTGGTGGACGTCCTGGTAGTCGCGGGAGGCGACGGCGCCCGCGACGATCAGTGTGCGGGTGACCGGAATCTCCAGCGCCGACAGCTCATGACCGACCCTCATACGGGCTCCTCCTTCCCCTCCTCCTTCCCTGCGCGCGGCCGAGTCGTCCGCCGCCCGGTGTGCGTCCGTGGCGTGAAGTCCATGAGCCCCGGCCCTCTTCGCCGCTCCGCCACCTCCGCCTCTGCCACCTCCGCCGCCGCCTCCGCTGCCTTCGGCCGGCCGAAAGACCGGCAGCTCCAACTCCTCGTCGACCCGCAGGAACTCCACCTGAACGGGCATCCCGATCCGCACCTTGTCGTACGGCACCCCCACCACGTTGCTGACCATGCGCACGCCCTCCGCGAGCTCGATCAGCCCCACGGCATACGGCGGGTCGAAGGCGGGGAACGCCGGATGATGCATGACGACGTACGAGAACACCGTCCCGGCCCCGCTCGCCTCGACCGTCTCCCACTCCGGCGACCCACAGGCCCCGCACCCCGGCAGCCAGGGAAACCGCAGCGCCCCACACCCCTCGCACCGCTGGATCAGCAGCCTGTGCTGGGCCACCCCGTCCCAGAACCCGGCGTTGTCCCGGTTGACGACGGGCCGGGGCCGCTCGCTTCCGCCCTTACGTCCCTGACGTTCCCCTTCGCGCTCGCCTTCGCGTCCTCGCCCGGCCGGTGCGTACTTGAGGATGCGGAAGCGGTGCGTCCCCGCCGGCTCGCCGTCCGCGCGGACGTCCATCCGCGTCGTGACGAAGTGCCCCGTGCCCAGTTTGGTGGTCTTGCGCTCCGACACGGACTCGATCAGCGCGTCGAAGGTGATCCGGTCCCCGGGCCGCAGATCCCGCACGTACTCCTGCTCGC
This sequence comes from Streptomyces flavidovirens DSM 40150, assembly GCF_000429085.1. Classification (GTDB taxonomy): domain Bacteria; phylum Actinomycetota; class Actinomycetes; order Streptomycetales; family Streptomycetaceae; genus Streptomyces; species Streptomyces flavidovirens. Next base: position 40,220 of record NZ_AUBE01000033.1, read on the forward strand.
AGTCGGTCGCGACCACGGAGGTGTACCCTGCGCCGTCCAGCAGCGCGAGCAGTTCGTCGTACGCCGCCGACCTGCCCGTATGCCTGGACAGGCCTCCCATCGTCCAGGCCTGGAGCATCGTGGGCGGGGCGATCGCGCCGGGACCGGAGTACGCCGGCGCGGTATCTGCCATCGCCTCGCACCAGTGCCTGATCATCGGCTCGTTGACGGGGTCCTTCCCGGCCCCCGCGACCACTGCCGCCCGGCCCTCGAAGGCCTTCAGCCGCCCGTACAGACGCACACTCGCGTCGGTACTCGCGTCGGTACTCACGTCCGCGCTCATCGCCGCCCCCCGGCATCCCGAGCCGCATCGTCGCCACACCCAACCGGTTTCTGACTGTCCGTCAGTTGAACCGGCCTGTCAAGGCAACAGCAACAGCAACAGCAACAGCGCGGCCCGAAACGGGAACGGCCTGCGCAACGGCGACAAGCGCCGTCGCGCAGGCAGTCATTCACCCCGCAACACAGACCCCAGCCGGGCCACGGCTCACCAGAGCGGCGCGAAATTCACAGTGACGGTCTCGCTGCTCTGGTCGATCGCTGTGAAGCCCGAGCCGTTGACGCTCGCCCTGTTGTTCTGGTTCCTGGCACCCGGACCCGTCGCCACCTGCTGCGTGGTGGTCGAGTCGCCGACGTTGAAGCCAGTGACACCGCTTCCGCTGACCGTGGCCACGGTCGCGTTCGATCCGTTACCCGCGAAGGAACCGTTGTGCGCGACGGCGGAGCCCGAGAAGAGAGCGGCCGCGAGGGGCAGGGCGGCTACAGCGGCGATGACGCGAGCGGTACGGATGCTTGCCATGTGCATTCCTCCAGGGAACGGTAAGTACGCCTTGTTCCGGGGCAGTTGGCCGACTGCCTCAGCGATGGTGACGACGTCGCGAGATCAGAATTGCCCACCGAATCCCCGGCGAACCACCCCGGAGGCGCTTATTCCCCCTCAAGCGTGAGGACATGTCGATAAACACCCTTCACGCCCCCAAATCCCAGCTAACCGCTCCTGCCGAAGCAACCCGCCCCGCAAGGAAAAGCGTTCCCGTACATTTTCGGCCAATCCGCCCCCTTCCCTTCTTCGAACGCGCGTACGAAAATAAACCCATGGCCATTTCCGACCGGCGTGCCGCCACCCTGGCCCTCGCCCACGCTCTCTCCGCCGCCGAGCGCGGGCTCCCCGTCATCCCCCTGTCCCGCACCAAGCTCCCCGCCCTGCGTTCCCCGCACCGCGACGCCCCTGAGCCGCACCTGTGCCGGGGCGAATGCGGGCGCCCTGGGCACGGCGTCCACGACGCCAGCACCGACCCGGCCACCGTCCGCGCCCTCTTCGCCGCCGCCCCCTGGGCCACCGGTTACGGCATCGCCTGCGGCCGCCCCCCGCACCGCCTCATCGGCATAGACCTGGACACGAAGACGGACACCGGCACGGGAACCACCCCCGCTCCCGGCACGGACTCCACCACAGCCCTCAAGCACTTGGCGCTGCGGCACCTCTTCACGATCCCGGAGACCGTCGTCGTCCTCACTCCCAGCGGAGGCCGCCACATCTGGCTGACCGGCCCGCCGGACGTCGTCGTCCCCAACTCCGCGAGCCGCCTGGCCCCCGGCATCGACATCCGCGGCACCGGCGGCTACCTGGTGGGTCCCGGCTCGCTCACAACCCACGGCGTCTACCGCACCGCGCCAGGCACCGGCCATCTCGCGCCGGCCCCCTGCCCCAGCGCACTGCTCCGCCTCCTCACACCCCCCGCACGCCCCCACGCCCCCACCGGCCGCCGGACCGGCGGCTCAGGAGGGGGCCACGGCCTGGTCCAGTTCGTACTGGCGGCACACGAGGGCCAGCGCAACACCCGCCTCTTCTGGGCCGCTTGCCGCGCGTACGAGAACGGCATCGGCGACGCCCTCGCGAACGCGCTCACAGAAGCGGCCGTCCACACAGGCCTCACCGAACACGAAGCCCGCGCCACGATCGCCTCCGCCGCCCGCCTCTCAGGTCTCGGCAGCGGCAGCCGGTGATTTCTCGCGTCCCACGGGGTTCTCCCCGATCACGACGACCCACCGCCCGGACGCACGGCTCAGCGTCAGGCCGTAGCGCTGTTCCTCGCCCCGCTTGCCCTGTGCGACCACCTCGGCGGCGGCGAAATCGGTCCCGAACTCATGGCTAATGTCGACATCCTCGACCCTCACCCTGCGCCCGCCCTGGACGCCGACCAGCGAGGCGGCTTCCTCCTCCACCTCATTGCCCGGAGGCGCCACCTCGGTCAGCGCGTCCGCGTCCCGTTCGGTGGACGTGCCACCACGCACGCGGATACGAGTTCAGCAGCGAACTGAGCTTTCTGTTGTGCGTACGGCCCGACCGGTAGATCAGGTAGCGCTCCCCGGTCTTCGTCGCCGTCACGATCATCGTGTGGTCGATGACCAACTTCCGTAGAACCACCTCTTGTTTGTCCTTGCGGGAGGCGAAACTGCCCGAGGTCGTTTCCCCAGCCGCCGCCCCGCATGGCCTGCGAGATGAAGTTGGTGCAGTCGTTGGTGCAGGAGCGGTAGTCGCTGTTCGCGTTCTTCCAGTGCTTGTTGGCGTACCCCACCATCTTCGAGTAGTTGTACCCGTACGGCACAGGCCCGGCACCCGAGCCCGGCGGCAGCGGATCGGTGGCCGGCTCGGACGGCCCCGTGGGCAGCGGCTCGGCCCGCCGCGTCGGGCTCCGGGTTCGTGTTGGGAGCCGCCTCTGTCAGCTGCGTGGCAGCCTGCAGCCCGTTCGGGTCCAGCCTCGCCTCGTCCTGGCTCAGCAGCCATCCGCCGTCGCTGTAGGTGAACCGCCGCGTGTGCGGGAGCGTGTACTCCTCGAACTCGGACTCCCCCTGCTGGACATCCGGGAAGTACAGCCGTGCGTCTTCGGTGGCATGGAGCGTGGCAGTTCCGCCCTCGACCACGAAACTGTCGTGCGTCAGCGCCACCCCTCGGCCCGCGTATAGCCCCGTTGACCGCCTCCAGAGACTCCCTGCGCAGCGCCAGCGTCGACGCCTCCCGCTGGTACTTCTGCTGGCGCAGACAGAAGCGGGGGCGCGATCCTCATGCCCTGGGAATCCCCCTGGTTCTGCTACGGCCTGCTGCGCCTGAAGGCGTCCCATGAGGGGAACGGCTGGGGGCGGTTCCATCCGCACTCGTCGTTCAAGCTGATGCGCAACCAGCGCACTGACCTGCGCATCTACCGGGACGTTGTCCGCGATGAACATGTGCCGCGCGAGTCGCAGACGCGCCTGTCCCCGTGGGCGGTAACCGGGGATGACTGGGCTGCCCAGTTCGCCCTCGGCCTCCAACCGGCAGCGGGTTCCGGCCAGGTGAACGCGTAGAGATCGTGAGCGCTGAACTGATTCCGGCCCCGGCCGAGGTAGCCGACGCCCTAGAGGTGGACGAAGGGAGCCTCGTTGTGCAGCGCCGTCGCCGGTATCTGGACGACGAGGGAGTAGCTGCTCTCTCTACGTCGTGGCTACCTGCGGATCTTGCACAGGCGGCATCAGAGCTGATCTCCACTGGGCCACTTCCGAAGATGACCTTCGGGCTGATCGAGGACCACACTGGACGCAGGCCACCAAGCGTCGAGACGTCGTGTCCGTTCGCGCCGTTCCTGACGACGTGGCACCGCTCCTTGAGGTCGAGCCGGGATCGTCGACCCTCACCATGGCCAATTACTACTGGGATCAACACGGCCAATCGCGGAGCACGCACGGGACTTCATCGGCGCGCAACGCGAGTTGGCCGCTGACTACGACTGGAATAGCAGCCCGTTGCACTGGAGCTGTTACAGGTTTCTCTACCTCTATCAAGGCCCCCGCGCACGGCGCGGGGGTGCGCCGCTCTTCGGCGCGGTCCGCCGCCCTGTCTTCGCCAGCGGCGGACCGCGCCGAGCGGCGCACCGCGTGCTCGGGAGATGGGGGTAGGAAACCCGTTGTGGCTGGGGCGGTCGGCTCCACGGCTTTAGGCAGCCACTTTGGGGCGAGCCTCTAAGATCATGGCCCCGATTCGGGCTGTGCGGGCAGGCTAGGTGCTGCCCGAATCGCGGCCAGCGTAAGGGGCCGTGATCACTCGCCCCAAAGCCGCTCCACCGACCGCGCGGTACCGTGCGGGCCTCACTCAGTGGGAGGCACAGTGACCGATCATTCCTTGCGACTCATGCAGGGCGACACGCTGCTTGGAGTGCTTACTCCCAACGGTGTTGATCAACCTTGGTTCATCTGCGATTTCGCAGCCACTCCCGAGTGGGAGCCAGTTAGGCCGATCTTCGAAGCCTGGACAGCAGCACTCAACAGTCACGACCCAGAAGGTGCGGCGACAGCACGAGCGCTACAAGTCGTGGACGACCTTGGCGTCACGCTCGTACCCGCCACGGCGGGCCAGTGATCGCGGAATTCCTGCTTCACGTGCGGGGAGGTCAGGCCAGGTACCGGCACTGAGGAAGTGCGCGTGCCCCTGCCGTGCCCGCCAGGGTAGGGAATCGCGGTCAACAGCGGTTGATCACGGGGACTTGACGCACTGACGGCCCCTGACCAAAGTGACTGCTCAGGGGCCGTTCACCTGCGGTGGGTGTGGGATTTGAACCCACGGTGACATCGCTGCCACGACGGTTTTCAAGAGAGTGCTGCGAGCAGCGTCTTCGTCGTGCATGACCTGCACGTTCCCCCACCTCCGGGTCACTCACCGCCGCTGGCGGTCCATACCTGGTCCACTAGACGAATAAGTCCGATGTGTTCAGTGATCGAATGCCATGAGGGAGCGCATGGTGGGTGCTCCGGTTTTGTGGTTGCGCCAGATTGCAGCAGCCGTCGCGAGGATGCGCTGGGCGACGCGGACGGCGACGCCCTCGAAGGTGCGGCCGCCGTGCTGCTCCAGGTCCAACTGGCCCTTGAGGGTGTCGTTCACGGACTCGATGAGCTGGCGTACCGACTTGAGCAGGCCCTCGCCCTTGCGTTTCTTCTCCCGCTTGAACGAGGGCCGCAGCAGGGTGATGCCGCGCTGGGCCAGGTCGTTCTCGAACTCCTTGGAGGCGAAGCCCTTGTCGGAGATCAGCAGCAGTCCGGGCCGCTCGGCAACCAGGCCCTCCTCGCCATCAAGCATGGCCTGCAACACCTCGCGTTCGCCCATCTTCGGGTTGGCCAGGGCCCACAGGATCGGCATCCCGGTCGGGGTGCAGACGAGGTACAGGCGCAGGCCCCAGAAGAAGCGGGAGTGGAAGGCGCAGTATCCGTATCCGGGCCAGCCGGCCATCTCCGACCGCTTCACCGTCGGCCTCGACATCCCGCACGGCAGTGGGGTGGAGTCGACGATCCAGTGGTTGTCGAACCAGAAGTCTGTGTCCACCGCGAGCATCCGTATCGCCTTCTTGACCAGCGGCAACGCGGCCTTGAAGGCGCTTGTTGTACCCGGACTGCTGCGGCAGGTACGGGAACATCGAGCCCAGGTGCTGCTCCGCGTACCGCAACCAGCGCGCCTCGCAAGTGAAACCGAGCAACGCCTGCGCGACCGCGAGCGTGACCAGCTCGGCATCCGTCAACTGCGGCGGTCTGCCCATCCATCGCGCCTCCACGATCTCGTCGTCGGTCTTCACATACAGTGCGGTCAGCAGGGTGTTCAGTTCGTCGGTCACACAACGATCTTGGACACCCTGTCCGCATTCCCGGACGCACCGCCAGTGTCCGATCCGCCTGGGGACTGCACCGTTCGGCTGCTGTGACCAGCCGGGTGAAAAGTCAGGCTGCACAACCATCGCCTGAGTTGGGCAACCCGACCTTGCAACTTTGGCGACTGCGCTCAGGCTCACCCGAGTCTCACCGCACGAATCCGCACCCTATGGGCGCGCGTCGAATCGATGCTGAATGCCTCCGTCCGGTCCGAACACGTCCATGAGATACCCCTTGCCCAGATCCACGTCTTCCTCGCGCTTCAGGTAGTCAGTGAGCGAGACTTTCAGGCGGTCGAAGGGTTCCGCGTCATCGACCGCGTTGTGCGTCCACACGGTCAGCAGCGGAACGCCACCAGGGCCGTCGGCACGCTGGATGCCATACACATCCTTGTTCCCGCTCGCCTTTCGGTAGCGGTCGGCAAGCTGCGCGGCGGAGTCGGGCGCGACTGTGGTGGTGGCGTTGGGCCTCGGGGACTCGGCGGAGTGGTCCCTCGCCGTGCCAGAATCCAGGGCGCAGGCCCCCAGCAAGGGCAGGGCTGCAGTGCACAGAACGGCGGCAAGGCGGACAGGTCTTTTCATGACGCAATAGTCCCAGCCCTCCCGCCACGCCGGTCATCCGGCCGGCGTGCAGCCGCATCGCATCCGTGCTACAGACCGGTGGGCCCCTCGTACTGACTTACACACCAAGGCCGCCCCCGCCGAGAGAGGTCCTGCCGCCCTCGGCAACCGTACGCAAGATCCAGATGTCCAATGCAGATCCAGATGCAAGGTCAAACTGACCCATGCAAGGTCAGCCGCTCCAGGACAGCCAGGCATCGGACTTATTCGTCTAGCCCATCAGATACCTCTAGGCAGGTGCTCAGACGGGGCGAGCGTCTGGGTGATCCAGCGCGCAGGCACCTTGGCAGGAGTGAAGCTCCGGTGCTGGTGGCGGGTCTCCTCGCCACGCGCGTTGCGCAGCACGCCAAGAGTCGAAGACTCCAGATAGTTGATCAAGCAGGCCCTTGGCAGCGAACAATGCAACGCTCGCCACGCCCGAGCCGGCCAGAACCCAGAGCGTGATGGTCACATCCACTGGTTCCATGCTCCTCTCACCGTCTGACAACGCGTCCGTTGATGGGGACACGCTCCAAGGGAAGCTGTGCGTCGCAGCTGTCCACCAGTGCCTCGGACGTTCCTGCTGAACTCCGGACAGTCGGCTCACCGCGCCCTAGTCTGAACGCAACTGAGCTGGACAGTTGTGGCCGATGCTGGACGACTCTGGACAGGCGGCGGCAACGAACCATGAGACGGGGCGGGGCGATGACTGATGACTCCCTGGCGAAACAGCTGGGCCGCTTGCGTGTCCGGGCTGGCAACCCATCGCTGCGAGACCTGGAGAAGCTCACCGATCGCCAAGGCAGAAGGATGAGCCGGGCCTCTATCCAGGATAAGTTCTCCGGAACTAGTGGTCTGAAAATGGTCCAGGTGCTGGCTCTGGTTCGAGCATGCGCCGACTACGCGCATTCGATCGGCGTTCCACTTCCGCCTGAAGATACCGACGAGCAATTTTGGCAAGAAAAGGCAGCACACCCCACTGCGCCCAAAAATCGGCATGTCGTTGAGCCGCCACACGAGACGGACCCCCAGGAATCCCAGGATCAAAAAACCGGCGACTCATCTGATCTAGAGGCGCTAATCTCGCCCCTCATCAACGCCGGCATGGAGGATATTGCAAATCTCGCAAGACAGGGGGCAGGCCAACCCCTAGAAACATGGCTGCCAGCTGTCATTGTTGCACTCGGCCACGCACATATGGATTACCAAAGTTTCCTCAACTTGGCCGCCCACGCACCACCTGGCAGATAGTGGAAATCCTCGAATCGATCGCCGAGGACGGTCCCGAAAATATCGGCAACCGATACTTTCAGACCTGCCTGCTGACGCAGCACTCCTCCGAGATACCCAAACTTCTAGTCGCACTTCGCCGGGCCGAAGGAGAGCTGAGCTTCTGGTACGCACATAATTTCGTTGACGCCATTCTCGGCAAAGGCGACTGACTAGGGGGCACCAGGCCAGATCTGGCCGACGTCCTGCGAGCGCTGCGCGCGGCCACACTGAAGGACGACGCCGATAAACTCGCAGAGGATATCGGGCTGCACGCATGGCCCAGAATAACATTGGCGACTGCCGGAGCTATCCCTGAAGCATTTCTCGGGGATCGAGAGCTCAGTCGGTACTGACCGCGCCGATCGTGCCGACTCTCGGCCCCGTCCACCCCCACGTCCTCACTGTCGACCTCTTCGAGGACACACTGCGAGCGGCCGTCACTGGCCGGTCCTTCCTCCACTACGACAAGGACCGGCGCTGGAGTAGCGAGAAGGACGAGACAGTCCTCTGCGGCGATGTGGTCCATCAGCCCGACCACACCCTCATGCCCACCCTGACCCGGCGTGGACGCGGCACCGTCAAGGTCTTCGCCTACGGGCACCATGGCAGCGTTGTGAACGAGGCCGCCGAGCTTGCGGTGAAGCTCGCCGCCGTGCACGACGCGATGAAGGCCCAGGTTGTGCGCCCGCTTGGCCCCGAGACCGCCTTCCCGCGCGGCACACGCATCCAGCTCAAGGACTTCACCACCTGCCCGTGCCCAGACCTCGGCGGCCCGGTCCGCCCTATGCCCGACTGGCCGACCGCCGTGCAGGACACCTTCGCGCCGTTCGCCGCGGCCATGGCCGCGGATGGCCTGGCCTTCCTCCACGCCCAAATGCAGGCCGGCCGGTGCGGCCCGGTCCTCGCCGCCGCCGTCGAGGGCCAAATCTTGGGTGCGATCGGCCCCATGGAAGTACGCACCGACGCGATCGGATGCCACCAGCTCATGCCCCAGTACTTCGCCGTCCTGCCCGAGGCCCGAGGGCAGGGCCTGGGTCGCGCCCTGTGGCGGGCCGCGATGTACTGGGGCCAGTCCCACGGCGCGGTCTACCAGCTCCTCCAAACCGAGGTCGGCGGCCCATCCGACAGGCTGTGCCAAGCCGAAGGGCTGACTTCCCTCGGCTTCAGCCACACCACACCTGCGTAGCCGCTTCAGAACCTCTGCGCGTACACGCCAACTACAGTTCCCGCCTTGACTGTTCGCCCACGCTGGCGCGGCGTACAACGCGGTCGGCCGGAGCGGCTTTGGCCGGTGTCCTGTTCGGGTTGGGGTCGGGCATGTGCAGGGGGCCGTACGCTGGCCCGGCAACTCGGGCAGGCTTTGCCCCTGCCCGGAATTTGAACGAGTGGCCCCCTGGACTTGCCCGACGCGGGCCCCGGCCCGAACAGGTGGGTAAAGCCGTGGAGGCCGGCCGCCCCGCCACGACTGGCTGAAGAGCAATCCGCGGCGACCTGTGCGGGCCTGGCCCGCGTCCCAATGCTGTCGGCCGCGCTCGCCGTGGGACGACTGGCGGGGTTCTTCACGTATCCGGTTGCCCGCTCCTCGGGCTTTTGCGGCGCGAGCGGGCAGGGGCCGTCGCAGGCGGTGGCGGAGACATGGAGCCAGCGGCGGCCTGGGGCCGCCGCGCCGCGCGGCCCGCGTCAGCGGGCCGCCTTGATCCAGTAAAGAAACTTTGGACAGCTCACCCCTTGGGCCACTTCGGCCGGTAGGGAGTGGGCTATTTTGCCATGCAATACCCGGCGTATCCGCAGAATCTCATTTCACCCGGCTCAGCATGGTCTGTTCGCGGAATCGCGTTCCCTTATCCACAGGATCGGCGTGGTCTCCTGCTCTTCGCACGGAGTTGTCCACAGGTGGGAGGGGTGCGGCATGGCTGTTCGGGAGGGGTGTCCGCTTTCGCTGATTGCGTGCGGCTCGCGCCGGAGGTTCCGGTGTCTATGCACACGGAATGCGGGAGATGTGATCCACGCCACAAATTTGCGAGCCGACGGGCGGCGAAACATAGCCGACGATCCCCGGTTTCCCAAACCGGCGATTCTCCCGACCCTTGTCACCAGCCGGATGGTCCGCGTACCGGGAGAGCGGGGTTTGTGATGAGCGTCATACCAGAAAGTTGGTGGGCAAGTGTCACGGATTCAGCGATCTCGACACCTGTAGCAGATGACCGCCGCGAACTCTCTTGGGCGGCTCGTATCAGGCAGGGCGGGAATTCCGAATTCCCGGGTTCTCCGGAGAATTCCCGGAGGGCTGCGGCCTGGGAAGCGGAGGTGGAGCGGGTGGTGATCGAGAGGCCTCAGAGCCGGCCGGAGCGGTTGGCGGCCTCCCGTAGGGCGGAACGGTTCAGCACCGTCGCCGCCCGCACGGCGGGATGTCAGCGGGGATTCTCGCGGCCTGTCCCGTCCGGTGGGCTACAGGGTTGCCACCAAGCGTCCGGTTTCAGCAGGCTTCCCGGACGAGAGGCCGGACGGCATGCGCGTGCGTCGCCAGTGCGGGGCATTGAGGGGTTTTGCGAGACGGTACGGAAGAACAGCACGGGGATGGGCGGGGAAACAGTGAACGAGTCGGAGATCGCGGCGCTGGAAGCGGACGTGCAGGAATTGGCCGACGAGGTGGCCGAGTTCGCAGCACTCATGCAGAGGGCGGCTCGGGAACTTGGTTCTCTTGCCCGTCGATGTGGTCTGCCATCTTCTGCATCAGAGTGAACATCTTGGCCATGTCCTGCTTCATGCCGGCCAGTTGGAACTTGAGGTCTTCAACTTCCATGGACAGGCGCATGTAGCGGTCTTCGTCAGGAGTGAGGGGGGACGCGTCAGCGGACGCGTCCCCTTCTCCGCTTCCGGCTGCCGGAGTTCCGCCCTCCGCGCTGGGCCGGCGGATAAAGCTGCCCCGGCCCTGAATGCTGTAGATCAGTCCCTCGGTTTTGAGCATCCGGAAGGCGTTCTGCACGGTGGCGCTGGCAAGTCCGAACTGCTCTTGCAGCTCCCGCGAGGAGGGGACCTTGTCGCCGGGGCCCAGTTCGCCGCTCTGGATCTTGCGACGGAGGTAGTCGGCCACCTGGACGTAGGGCGGCCGGGAGTCGTCTTCGAGGGGCAGTGTCATGCCCGCAGGATACGACCGCCGCCTTCGCCTTACCTGCGAAACCCATGGGTAGCAGGCATGGTCCAACACCTAGGTGTAGCAGTACGCCTAGTGCGTTGTGGTTAGCTTTTGGTCGTGGCCGAACAAGCGGTCACTTCCCCACCGAAAGGGCCTATCTGCCATGGCCAGGACCGTTATCCGTGTGCACGTGCTGGACACCACGAACGTCATGACCGGTACGCCGCCGGTGCCGAAGTGGAAGAACCAGGAGACCGGTGAGCGTGCGGTGGACCGGGAGACCGGTGAGCCGCTGTTCACGGTGACGCTCTTCCTGATGGAGGACGAGCGCGCCGAGACGATGAAGGTGACCGTTCCGCAGTCCGGGCTTCCGAACGGTCTGCACCCGGGCCGCTTCGTCCGTCCGGTCAACCTCTTCGCGGCCCCGTGGGCGCGGGTCTTCAACGACCAGCTTCAGGACGGGGTGGCCTACCGCTGCGACGCCCTGGAACTGGTCCAGACCCCGTTCCTGCCGCAGGAGATGCCCGCACCCGAGGGCGCTGTGGCGTGACGTTGCTCCCCGTACCCCGGGGTGAACCCAAGGATAGTGGCCGCCCGCTCGTGATCTTCATGAACGAAGCGGCCGCCTACCTGGAGCCCCAGCTCCCTTTGATCTTGCGCGTCCCCGCGCGCTCGGCGGCCCATGACATGGCGCCGCTCGAATTGTCGAACAGAACGAAGGAGGACCGGTGAACGAGCTGAACGAAGCGTTCGGCTGGCTGGGCGCCGCTGTCTGGCTGGGCCTGGCTGCGATCGCCCTCTGGGCGGTGGTGTGGCTGGTGCGCTACTTCATGGCCTCACCGATGGAGCGGGTCAGCATCCGGCAGGCGGTCCGGATCCGGTGGGCTGGAAGCGGCTCGCGCAGATGGCCGGACTGTCGGTCACGGACAAGATGCCGACCGCGCTTGCCTCGCTTGCGAACACGGACGGCAAGCAACCCCAGCCCCGGGTCCTGACTCCGAACCTCAAGGTCACTCCGGACGCCTTCGGGGTGATGGCGTGGGCGAACTGCCTGCCGAAGGTCGGCCTTGCGGAGTTCCAGAAGGCGGCTCCCTACCTCGCGGACGCCTGGCGCATGACCCGTGTGTCCGTGGTGCCGGGGGACAAGCCCGGACAGGTCATGTTGCGCGGGGTGCGCGTGGACCCGCTGATCACGCCCACCACGCACGTGCCCACCGGTCGCCCGCCGCAGGAGTAAGCGCTGTGGGAATTGGGGGTGGATGAGTTCGGCATGCCCGTCTTCGTGCCCTTGAAGGAAGTGCCCGGGGTGGCGATGGGCGGCCTGCCCGGCTTCGGGAAGACCTCGTGCGTGAACCGGCTGGTGTGCGACTGGGCGCCCTCGCCGGCCGTGCAGTTCGCCTTCCTCGACGGGAAGGTGTCCCACGCCTATGAGGGTGACTACGCCGACCTGGTCCAGCGGGCCTTCGCCTTCTGCGGTGACGACCTGGAGAAGGCGAACAAGCTCCTCAAGGAACTTGTGGAACTGCGCCGGGCCCGCTCCGCGTCCATCCGCAAGGTGCTGGGCGTGAAGAACATGTGGCACGTCGGCCCGTCCGAAGCCTGGCCGCTGGTCGTCATCGTCATCGACGAAGCCCACACCTACTTCCGCGACCACAGGGGCTCCGACCCGGCCACCAAGCGACTCGCCGCCCTGGCTGCGGAGAACGCCCGACTGGCGGAAGACCTGGTCAAGAAGGGACGCTCGGTCGGTCTCCTGACGTTCCTGACCACGCAGAAGACAACCGGGGATGCGATCCCCACGTTCATCCGGGACGTGTGCCCGGTCGGGCTGTCCTTCGCGCAGAAGACCGCTGACGCTGCCGTTGCCGCGCTCGGCGACGACATCCGCGAGTGGCCCGACGTCAGTCCGGTCACCCTTCAGGACCCCGCCTATGTCGGCGTCGCGGTCATGTCCCAGCACGGCCACCCCGGCTTCATCCGCATCCGAACCCCCTACGTCTACGACGAGGACGCCGCCCGCGTGGCAGAACAGACTGCCCACCTGGTGCGCCACCCGGCCCGGCTCCTGGAGAACCTGACCGGCCGCACGGTCGTGGACCTCACCAAGGACGACCCCGAGCCCCCGGCCGTGGCGGCCTGACATGCAAGAGAACGTCAGCATCTACATCGAAGCCATGCGGAGGATGATCGCGGCCGGGGACCTCGGTCGGGCCTTGCGGATCGGTATCGCCGCCTACCGCATCGCCAACACCCACGAGCGCCGAGTCCTGTTGTACTACCTCGGCCCGAACGCCGTCCACCTGGCCGGGTCTGACTCCACCGCCTGACCCGTCTACCTGGCCCCAACTCCTCCCGGAAGGAGGTGAAACCCCTCATGTCCGAAGACCGGATCACACAGCGCACCGTGACCGTGGTCATGGCGATCATCGCCCTGCTGGCCTTCGTGTTCTCCTTCGGCAACGTCTGGAGCCTGGCCCTGCGCCTGGGCATCCCCGGCCCCATCGCACCCCTGATCGCCCCGATGGTGGACCTGTCCGTCCTCGGCCTCCTCGTCGCCCTGCGGTACCTGTCTCTGCGCGGTGTGGCCGCTGATGATCTCAAGGGCGCAACCCGCCTGATGCACGCCTCCGGCTTCTTCACCCTCGCCCTCAACATCGCCGAACCGATCATCGCCGGGCACTACGGCCGCGCCTGCGTGGACGCCGTGGCCCCGCTGCTCCTGCTGGGCTGGGGAGCTGTCGGCCCCGCGCTCCTGCGCCACTTCCACGCCGTCACCGCCCCAGCCACCGTTCCAACCCCGCTTCCGGCCCCGGCCCCCGTAGCCGATCCAGCGTCCAACGCGGAACCCGTCCCCGAGGATGCCCCGGCGGAGACCGAAGCTGACCCTGCCCCGGCGCCGGATCCCGAACCGGCTGCCGTGCCCGAACCACTGGCGCCCCCGGCTCCCGCTCCGGTGATCCACACTCCCACTCCTGTTGCCGTACCTGTGCCAGCGGTCAAGGTGGCCCCGGCGCTGCTGGACGCCGCCCGCGAGATCGCCGACTCCCACCGCGCGGCAACCGGACAGCCGATCACGCTGCCCCAGCTCAAGGCCCGACTCGGCGTCGGCCTTCCCCTGGCCACCGCCGCACATGCGGCCCTGTCGGCCTGACCCTCCCGCCGGCCTTCCCGGCACCTTCCCCCTCTCGGCCCCCTGGGCCTGGCCCGTCATGCCCCGGGCAGTGCCCCACCTCCACTTCGGTGCTGCCCGGGGACCTGATCACCAGCGGAAAGGATCCTCCTGCCGATGCCCCGCAACCTCGACCTACGGCACGTGATCAGCCCCGCTGTCCGGGACCTGACCGAACTGGCCAACCTCGAAGACTTCGACCGCACTCGCGACCAGATCACCCGCCTGCGCGGCTGCACCCGACCCGTCAACCTCGTCGGCCACACCCACACCCGCAACGCCACCACTGGCGAAACGATCCGCTCCTACAGCACCAGCGACGAACCCACCGGACGGCCCCTGACCACCTGCGGCAACCGCCGCGCCTCCCGCTGCCCCGCCTGCTCCCGCCTCTACGCCGCCGACACCTTCCACCTCGTCCGCGCCGGACTCTGCGGCGGCAAGAACGTCCCCGAAACCGTCCGCACCCACCCCCGCGTCTTCGCCACCCTCACCGCCCCCTCCTTCGGCCCCGTCCACAACCGGCCCACCACCAAGGACGGCAAGCTCTACCCCTGCCGATGCGGCACTGCCACGCCGAGGACGCCCCCAAACTGGGGACCCCCCTCAACCCCAGGACGTACGACTACACGGGCGCCGTGCTGTGGAACGCCCACGCGGGCGCCCTGTGGGCACGCTTCACCCTCAACCTCCGCCGCGCCCTGGCCGCGCACTTCGGCATCACACAAAAGGACATGAAGGCCGCCCTGCGCGTCTCCTTCGCCAAGGTCGCCGAGTACCAGAAGCGCGGCCTGGTCCACTTCCATGCCGTCATCCGCATCGATGGCCCCGACGGCCACACCAGCGCCCCGCCGGCCTGGGCAGGCGTGGACGACCTCACCCACGCCGTCCGCGCCGCCGCACCCCGCACCGCTCTCACCGTCACCTCCGCCACCGTGGGAGACCACGAGATCCGCTGGGGCGAGATGCTGGATGTACGGGAGATCACCGCGCTGGGCGACGGCGAACTCACCGACGCAGCCGTGGCCGGGTACGTCGCCAAGTACGCCACCAAGAGCGCAGAAGACTCCGGCACCGTGGACCGCTCCCTGATCTGCCGGACCTGTTCCGGGCGGGGCATGGTCGGCGGACGCGCCCGGGACCTCTGCCCCGACTGCGAAGGCACCCGGCAGGCCGAACCCCTGCGGGACCTGCCCGTGCAGCGGCACGTACGGCAGATGATCCGTACCGCCTGGGACCTGGGTGGCCTGCCCGAGTTCGCGGACCTCAAGCTCTGCAAGTGGGCCCACATGCTCGGCTTTCGCGGCCATTTCTCCACCAAATCCCGCGCCTACTCCACCACCCTCGGCGCTCTCCGCGACGTACGCCGCGCCTGGCGCCTCGCCCAGGCCGACGTCGCCCGCGTCCGCGCCGGCCACGCCGCGCCCACCCCGGACACCGTGCTCGTAACCGAAACCTCCTGGGCCTACCTCGCCTCCGGCTACCGCCCCGGCGAAGAACTCCTCGCCGCCCAGACACGCCACGACATCAACCAGACACGCGCCGACAAGGAACGGACCAAGACCGAAGGAGAGGTATGGCAGTGATCGCCGCACCAACCACCCGCATGCTCACCATGGTGGAAGCGCTGGCCGAACTGCGCATGTCGCGGGCCGCCTTCTACCGGCTCCGCGCTCGCGGGAAAGCACCCCGCTGCCTCAAGCTCCCCAACGGGCAGATCCGCATCCGCCGGGCCGACCTCGACGCGTGGTTCGAGGGCTGCGAGGTGCCCACGTGCTGACGTACGACGTGCAGATCTGGGGCATCCGCAAGCGGGCCAACCGTGCGGCGGCCTACCAACTGCGTTGGCGTGTCGGGATCCAGCCGTTTTCCAAGAGCTACAAGATCAAGGCGCAAGCCGATGGCCGACGATCTGAGCTGCTGACAGCACTGCGTAACCGCGAGCAGTTCGACACAGAAACGGGTCTCCCCGCGTCGGAGGCGCAGGCGGCTCAGTCCCCCACCTGGTACGCCCACGCTCGTGTGTACGCGGCCATGAAGTGGCCGACCGCGTCGGCAAAGCACCGCGCGAGCATCGCTGATTCGCTCGCGACAGTCAGAGGTCGTTTCATCCTGTTGTTTCATCCTGGGATGCGGCTTTGATGTGCTGGTGTCGGGTCGCGCCAGGAGATGGTGTTCTCGCCGGTGAGGCGGCGGGCCATGAGGTCGGTCATGGCGAGGTGGATCATGGCTTCGGAGCGGTGTGGGTGGGTTTCGTAGTCGCGGGCCAGGCGGCGGTGGAGCATGAGCCAGCCGTAGGTCCGCTCGACCGCCCACCGCTTCGGGATGGGGGTGAAACCCCTGGTCCCGGGGGTGCGGGTGGTGATTTCCATGTCGATGCCGAGGGCGGCGGCATGTTCGACGAGGTGCTGGCGGTAGCCGCCGTCGACCCACACCTTCCGTA
>NZ_AUBE01000034.1 GCF_000429085.1 Streptomyces flavidovirens DSM 40150
GTGCGGCCGGGGGCGCGGCCGGTGCTGAAGCCGTTGGGGTACCGGCCAAGGTGGCGATCGGTGCGGCGGTGGCCGCGGCGGTGACGGCGGGGGTGGTGTTCGCGCTGGCGGGTGAAGACGCGAGGCCCAAGCCGAAGCCGGTGGCCAAGCCGCCGGTGTCCCGGCCGGTCGTACCGCAGCCGAGCCCTGGGCCGTCCAAGCGGCCCGCGCCGCCCGCGCCTCCGGCTCCGAAACCGCCGCCGGTGGCTCCGCCTGCGCCGTCCCCGACGCCTACGCCTCCCCCTTCGCCCACACCCACACCCACACCTACGCCGACGCCGACGAAGGCGGAGCCCGCGCCCACGCCGAAGCCGCCCCCGCCCGCGCCCCCCGCGCCGAAGCCGACGCCACCGCCGCCGCCGCCGCCCGCGCCACCGCCTGCCCCGGACGTCTACCAGGTGAACGCGCTGGCGTACAGCACGTTCGGTGACCACACCGAGCCGGAGGTGCGGCTCGGCGGGAGCAGTTGGCTGTGGCAGCGCTACGGCATGTCGATCGGTGGTGTGCGGTACGGAAACGGCGTAACGACGCACGCGAAGTCGTCTGTCACCATCGACCTCAACCGGGCGTGCACCGCCTACGACGCGCTGGTCGGCATCGACGACATGACGCTGGGGGTCGGCGCCGCGCGTTTCTCGCTGTACGGGGACGGCGCGCTGCTGTGGCAGTCGGGGCTGGTGCGCGGCAACGACGGGGCTGTGCCGGTGCGGGCCGATATCTCGGGGCGGGAGTCGATCCGGCTCGTGGCGGAGCCGGAGCATCCGCACGAGTCGATGCTGCCGGTGGACTGGGCGCAGTCGCGGATCAGCTGCGGCGGGTAGGGGGCGGGGCTGGGCGGGCGGGCGCCTGCGGCGGGCCTGTTCCCCACCCCGCCCCTTCCCGAACCGGGGCGCTGCCCCGGACCCCGGTCCTCAAACGCCGGACGGGCTGCAACGCAGCGTTTGAGGACGGGCCCGAAGGGCGCGGGGTCACAGGGCCCGGCGTGGGGGTACTCCGCCCGCTACCGCGCGTTGGCGTGGGGCCGCCGTTCCTGTCCAGCACGTTCCGCGGCGTGAGACCAGGCGGCGCAGCCACAGTTCCGTGGAGACCAGGTCGGCCAGGCCGTCCAGGGGGACCGGCTCGCCCTCGGCCGCCGCGCGCAGGGCCTTGCGTACGACGCGGGCCTCGATCAGGCCCGCGTCGGCCAGCAGCGGGGCGTCGAAGAGTGCGATCAAGTCGCCGACCGCTGCGCGCAGTCCGGCCCGGGCGGCCGCCGCTGAGGAGGCATGGGATGTGGCGCCCCAGCCCGGCGGCAGGTCCTTGACGCCCGCCCCGGACAGGACCGCGCGCAGGATCGCCGCGCGGGCGCCCGGCTGGACCCGCAGGGCTTCGGGGAGAGCGCGGGACGCCCGTACGACCTGGTTGTCCAGGAAGGGGGCGTGCAGGCGCTGGCTGCGTACCTCCGCGGCCTGCTCGAAGACCCGGTGGTCGGCCGCCGCCCGGGCCAGGGCAGCCCGCGCGCGGGCCTCGCCCGGCCGCTGCACCGACGAGGGTCTGAGGGCCGAAGCCTGGAGGCGAACCGATACTTCAGCCAGCGCCTCACCCGTCAGCCAGCGGGCCGCAGGTCCCGGCCTGGTCCAGGCGAGGGCCGCGAGTGAGGCGTCCAGGGCGGTCACCGGGCCGTTGCCCGTACCCCTGTCCCTGTCCCTTCCCCTGCCCCTGGAGCCCGGCTCGTCGAAACGGCGGTCCTTGAGGCGGGCCGCCGCTTCCTCGATGCCCGCACGGTACGGCGTACGGGCGAGGCGGCGTGCGGCGCGGTAGACGGTCAGCGGGACGAAGAGGGAGTGGGCGGAGGGCCCTTCGACCTTGGCGAGGGCGGTGACGGGGCGCAGCAGGTCGCGCCGTCTGCGGTCCATCAGGAGGTCGGCGAGGCGCGCCGGGTGGGCGTCCAGGACCTGGCGGGCGCCATGCCCCGTGAAGTGGTCGGCGCTGCCTGCGGCGAGACGGCGGCGGTGGCGTTCGGCGGTGACCAGGGAGGGGCCCGGTTCGTCGGTGAGCGGGCCGCTGTCCAAGTCGGTGTACGGAAGGGCCTCTTCACCGGCGGCTACGACGACGTGGTGCAACCGGGGGTTGGCGGCGATCGCGCCGGCCCGCTGCAACTCGGCCTCGCCGCCGGGGCCTTCGGCGGTCAGGTCGTTGAAGGTGACGGCGAGCAGCCGCTCCCCGGCGCCCGTGCCGTGGCCCAGGACGGTGCCGGGCAGCCCCGGCAGGCCCGCCGCGAGGAGCGCGAGCGTCGCCGACGCGCTGCCGCCCGAGAGGTCGGCGCCGATGCCGGGGACGGGCGCGCCGCGGGCGGCCCGGCGGTCGGCGGGGCCCATGCCGGGGACGGGCCCCGGGTCGGGCGGCGCGGTCTCGGGGGCGTGGCGCGGTGCGGTGAGCCTCGCCCGTACCGCTTCCACCAGGGCGTCGCGTACGCCGTCGACAGCGCGCTCCGGGTCGAGCTGGGGCGCGGCGACGGCGAGGGAGGCCACCGGTTCGTACCCGGTGATCTCGCGCGAACCCTCGCGCAGGACGAGGGCGTGGCCGGGCGGGATGCGCCGCACACCGGCGTACGGCGTGCCGTCGCGCAGTGCCTCGGGTACGTCGGGGCAGGCGAGCAGCGCCGCGAGATGGCCGATGTCGAGCTGTGCCTCGATGAGGTCGGCGAGCGGGAGCGCGGCGGTGGCGTACGCGGTGCCATTGGCCCAGGGCGTATAGAACACGGGGCGCGCACCTGCCAGGTCACCGGCCACGGTGACGCGGCGGCCGACCTGGACGACGGCGGTGTAGCTGCCGGACCACGCGGTCAGGTGCCGCAGTGCGCCGCCGCGCGCCGCGAAGAGGCCGACGCGCAGTTCTTCGTCGGTCGCGCCGCAGCAGCCGAGGACGGCGATTCGGGTGAAGGGGTCGACGCTGAGGGTACGGACCTCGTCGGGGCGCCAGTCGCCGACGGCCCACAGGGGGTCGGGGTCGCCCCACAGGAGCTGGGAGCCGACGGGGTGCACGGTGCGCGATTCGTGGTCGGAGGAGGCGTGGGACGAGGGATGGCCGGCGGAAGGGGTGGTGCCGGCCGTGCCGGGCGCGCCGACCGCTCCCACCGTCCCGAAGCTGGCGGCGACACTGCTCCACCCCACCAACCACCGCATCGCGCCTCCACAGGCTGTGGGCAACCACACGCACGTACCGAAGCGGCATCGGGAGAGTCCGAGAAGCGGCTTCGGGACCATGCTGCCACGACAACGGCACGCAGGAGGGGGTACGGAGGGCGTACGGGCAAGTCAATGCGCCCGCCGCGCACAGGACTTCGACCGGTTTGGGCGACAGGCGCCATTCGGCCATTCTGCGGGCGCGGCGGTACCACGGGCGGCCGCGGGGGAACGCACAGTCCGGGAGGCGCTGTTCGCCTCCCGGACCGGTCCGCCGCCCGCGGGGATGAAGGCGGCGGTGTCCCCCAGCCCGCTGGACCCAGTGCAGCGGGCCGACCCACGCGACTCCCATGGAACGGCCCCCGTGCCGGAGCGACGAGAGCGCAGGGCGGGCGCACGGCCACACACACGGAGCACGGGGCGGAGCACGGGCGTTCGTGTAACTACACGAATCTCGCCATACGGACCACCGCCCCTTAACGGTCGGGATGCGGAGAACTACGCTGGGTTTACTGATGTTCTGAGCGGGCCGCATATTCCGGCAGGGCTGGCCGCGTGGTTGTGCGGGCGGTACGGCTTGAAATGTCCCCGCCGGACGGCCGTCTGTGTCGAGGGGTGGCGCATGTCCAGGGAGCAACGCGGGCCGAACGAAAAGCTCGGCACGGTTCTCGCCCTCGCGGGAATCAGCAATGCCGGCCTGGCGAGGCGGGTCAATGATCTGGGGTCGCAACGCGGCCTGACACTTCGTTACGACAAGACGTCGGTGGCGAGGTGGGTGTCCAAGGGCATGGTGCCGCAGGGCGCCGCGCCTCATCTCATCGCCGCCGCCATCGGCGCGAAGCTCGGCCGTCCCGTGCCGCTGCACGAGATCGGTCTGGCGGACGCCGATCCGGCGCCGGAGGTCGGCCTGGCCTTTCCGCGCGACGTATCGGCCGCGGTGCGGTCGGCGACCGAGCTGTACCGGCTGGATCTGGCCGGCCGGCGGGCGGGCGGCGGCGGCATCTGGCAGTCCCTGGCCGGTTCGTTCGCGGTCAGCGCGTATGCCACGCCCGCGTCCCGGTGGCTGATAACACCCGCCGACTCGTCGGTCGCGCGGGACTCCACGGCGTCCGCCGAGTCCGCGCCCGACGCGACGCCGCTGCGGGTGGGGCACGCGGATGTGGCCAAGCTGCGGGAGGCGGCGGAGGACGCGCGGCGCTGGGACTCCAAGTACGGCGGCGGGGACTGGCGTTCGTCGATGGTCCCGGAGTGCTTACGGGTTGACGCGGCGCCGCTGCTCCTCGGCTCGTACAGCGACGACGTCGGCCGCTCGCTCTTCGGCGCCACCTCCGAACTGACGCGGCTGGCCGGGTGGATGGCCTTCGACACCGGGCAGCAGGAGGCCGCTCAGCGGTACTACATCCAGGCCCTGAGGCTCGCCCGCGCGGCGGCCGATGTGCCGCTGGGCGGGTACGTCCTGGCGTCGATGTCCCTCCAGGCCACCTACCGCGGTTTCGCCGACGAGGGGGTCGATCTGGCGCAGGCCGCGCTGGAGCGGAACAGGGGGCTCGCCACCGCCCGCACCATGAGCTTCTTCCGGCTGGTGGAGGCGCGGGCGCACGCGAAGGCGGGTGACGCGCAGGCGGCGGGTGCCGCGCTGAAGGCGGCGGAGGGCTGGCTGGAGCGGGCGCGGGAGGGCGATCCCGATCCGACCTGGCTGGGCTTCTACTCGTACGACAGGTTCGCGGCGGACGCGGCGGAGTGCTACCGCGACCTGAAGGCGCCGCGGCAGGTGCGGCGGTTCACGGAGCAGGCGCTGTCGCGGCCGACGGAGGAGTTCGTACGCTCGCACGGGCTGCGGCTCGTGGTGTCGGCGGTCGCGGAGCTGGAGTCCGGGAACCTCGATGCGGCGTGCGCGGCGGGCACCCGGGCGGTGGAGGTCGCGGGGCGGATCTCGTCGGCGCGGACCACCGAGTACGTACGGGATCTGCTGCACCGGCTGGAGCCGTACGGCGACGAGCCGCGGGTCGCGGAGCTGCGGGAGCGGGCGCGGCCGCTGCTGGTGGCGCCGGCGTAGGGGGGCGGGGCGGGGCGAGGAGCGGTGCGAGGACCGGCGTCACGGGCGGCGTACGGACCGTTCTGCCGGTGGTTCGAAGCGCATTGTCAGTGGGTCAGTGCATCATCGGGAGTCCGGGGGTGCTCTCCCGGAGGACACGGATCCGGACATGGCCGCGGTGGGAGGTGAAGCGATGCCGTACGACTGCGATGTGCTGGTGATCGGTGCGGGGATCGTCGGTCTCTCGGCGGCGTACGCCCTCACACGCGCCGCGCCCGGCACGCGCGTGACGGTGCTGGAGAAGGAGCGGGCCCCCGCCCTGCACCAGACCGGGCGCAACAGCGGCGTGATCCACAGCGGCATCTACTACCGGCCGGGCTCCCTCAAGGCGCGGTACGCGGTGCGGGGCGCGGCCGAGATGATCAAGTTCTGCGCGGAGCACGGCATCGCGCACGAGGTCACGGGCAAGCTGATCGTCGCGACCGAGCGGGCGGAGCTGCCGCGGCTCCACGCGCTGGTGCAGCGCGGCCGCGAGAACGGCATTCCGGTGCGGGAGCTCGGAGCCGCCCAGATAGCGGAGTACGAGCCGAACGTACGGGGCCTGGCCGCGATCCACGTCGCCACGACCGGCGTGTGCGACTTCGGGGCGGTCGCGGGGCAGCTCGCGCAGAGCCTGGGGGCGTCGGGCGCGGAGATCAGGTACGGCGCGGAGGTGGCCGTCGTGGACCGGCGACCGTGGGGTGTGGCCGTGCGTACGGCGGACGGGGCGGTGGTGCGGGCGCGGGTCCTGGTGAACTGCGCCGGGCTGCACTGCGACCGGGTGGCGCGGCTGGCGGGCGACGACCCCGGTATGCGGATCGTTCCCTTCCGCGGCGAGTACTTCGACCTGGCGCGCCCGGAGCTGGTGCGCGGCCTGGTCTACCCGGTGCCGGATCCGGCGTTCCCCTTCCTCGGGGTGCACCTGACGCGGGGCATGGACGGCGGCGTACACGTCGGGCCGAACGCGGTGCCGGCGCTCGCGCGGGAGGGTTACGCCTGGTCGGCGGTGCGGCCGCGCGAGCTGGCCGGGACGCTCGCCTGGCCGGGTTCCTGGCGGATAGCCCGGCGCCACTGGCGGTACGGGGCGGGGGAACTGCACCGCTCGCTGTCGAAGCGCGCGTTCACCGACGCCGTGCGCCGGCTGCTCCCGGACGTCACGGAGGCGGACCTGCGGCCGGCACCGGCGGGGGTACGGGCGCAGGCGGTACTCCGGGACGGAACGCTGGTCGACGACTTCCTGATCCAGGAAAGCCCCCGCACGATCCATGTCCTGAACGCCCCTTCCCCGGCAGCGACGGCGTCACTCCCCATCGGAAGACAGGTGGCTCGGCGCGCGCTGGGGGTGTTGGGGGCGGCGGTGTAGGGGTGGGGATGGGCATGGGGATCGGAGTGGCGCGGTCACCGGGTGCCGGTGCGGTGGCCGGGCAGGCTGTGGGAAGGAGCGGGAGGGAGGAAAGTTCCGCGGGGGCACGCTCATGCCGCGCCCTCCCCGCCGCGCCGTAGAATTGGGGGCACTGTGTCTGAGTTCTCCCGCGTCCGCCCCGACGCCGCCGCCCCCCACGTCTCCCCCATCCACCGAGCCAAGGGTGAGCCCCGCTTCCCCGGCGGTCCCGCGCCCGACCCCGCCGGGTCGCACCACGAGCGGCGGATTCGCAGCTTCCAGCCGCGGCGGAGCCGGGTGACCACGGGGCAGGCCGAGGCGCTGGAGCGGCTGTGGCCCCAGTGGGGCCTGGACATCGACGGGCGGCGCGTCCTCGACCTCGACGAGCTCTTCGGCGGCCGCGGCCTCCCCGTCGTGCTGGAGATCGGGTTCGGGATGGGCGAGGCCACCGCCCAGATGGCCGCCGAGGACCCCGGCACCGGCATCCTCGCCGTCGACGTACACACCCCCGGCCAGGGCAACCTGCTCGCTCTGGCGGAACGCGCCGGACTGAGCAATGTCCGCGTGGCGAACGGCGACGCGATTATTCTGCTGCGCGAGATGCTGCCGCCCGCCTCCCTCGCCGGCCTGCGCGTCTACTTCCCCGACCCGTGGCCGAAGAAGCGCCACCACAAGCGGCGCCTCATCCAGCCCGAGTTCCTCGACCTCGTCGCGCCCCGCCTCGCACCCGGCGCGCTCGTGCACTGCGCGACCGACTGGGAGTCGTACGCCGAGCAGATGCTGGAGGTGCTCACCGCGCACCCCGACTTCGAGAACACCGTCCCGGACGGCGGCTACGCGCCCCGGCCCGCGTTCCGGCCGCTCACCCGCTTCGAGGGACAGGGCCTGGACAAGGGGCACGTGGTGCACGACCTCCTCTTCCGCCGCACAGCCACCTCTTCCGCCGCCGGTAATCGGTAGTCGGCAGTCGGCAATCGGTAATCGGCAAGGCTCCATCGCCAGGTGTCAGTGCCCCTCGTTAGGGTCGACGGGTGTACGAGACACCTCCGCACCCCCGGCAGCACCCGGCGGTCCCGGACTGTGAGCAGCAGCCGCAGTTCACCGCCGTACCGCCGCCTGCGCACTGGCGCTACAAGCCGCGCCGCGCCTGGTGGCGCACCAGGGCGGTGCGTGCGGGTGCGGTGATCACCGTGCTCGCGCTCTGCGGCCTGGTGATCCTGGCGATCGTCCGCGACCAGACCGGTACGCACGGCTTCCTGGTCGGGCTGGGGCTCGCGGTGCTGCCGGTGCCGCTGCTGTTGGCGGCGTTCCGCTGGCTGGACCGGGTGGAGCCCGAACCCTGGCGGAACCTCGTCTTCGCCTTCGCCTGGGGCGCGTTCGCCGCCGCCCTCGTCGCGATCATCGCGAACAGTTTCGCGACCCGCTGGATAGCGACGGCCACCGCCGACCCGGCGGCGGCCGAATCCCTCGGCGCGACGGTGATAGCACCGGTCGTCGAAGAAAGCGCCAAGGCGGCGGCCGTGCTGCTGATCTTCCTCTTCCGCAGACGGCACTTCACCGGGATCGTCGACGGCGTGGTGGTCGCCGGGTTCACGGCGACCGGCTTCGCCTTCACCGAGAACATCCTCTACCTCGGCAACGCCTTCGGGGAGGACCAGGAGGCCGGCGCCTCCGGCCTCTCGTCGGTGACGGCGGCGACCTTCTTCGTACGGGTAGTGATGTCCCCCTTCGCGCACCCGCTGTTCACCGTGCTGACGGGCATCGGCTTCGGGCTCGCCGCGCTCGCGCCGCCGCGCCGCCGGGGGCGGTGGCGGCGTATCGCGCTGCCGCTGCTCGGTCTGACCTTCGCGATGGGCATGCACGCCCTGTGGAACGGCTCGGCAGTCTTCGGGGGGTACGGCTTCTACCTCGTGTACGCCGTCTTCATGGTCCCCGCGTTCGCGCTGCTGACCTGGCTGGTGGTCTGGACGCGCCAGGGCGAGTTGCGCACGATAGCCGCCGAGCTGCCCGCCTATGCCACCGCCGGTTGGCTGCGGCCCGCCGAGCCGCTCGCGCTGTCCTCGATGCGTGCCCGCTCGCTGGCGCGGGGCGCGGCGGCCCGTACGTACGGAGGCGGCGCCGGAAGCCGCGCCTCGGGCCGGGCCGCCGCCCGTGCCGTCGCCGAGTACGAGGCCTTCGCCACGTCCCTCGCCTTCCTGCGCCACCGGGCCCACCGCGGCGCACTGGGACCGGACTTCCCGGCACGCGAGCAGGAGCTGCTGCACCACCTGTGGCAGCGCAGGGAGGTGGCCGGACCGGCCCTGGAGTACGCGGCGCGGGCCACGGGCCGCCTGCGCGTCCCACCGCCCTGGCCGCCACCGTGGCCGTCGCCGTGGCAACAGCCGTGGCAACCGCCCGGTCAGCCGTACGGGCAGCAGTACGGTCAGCCGTACGGGTACGGACCGCCCCCGTCCCAGCGCCCCGCGCCGCACCAGGACTACGCCGCGTACAACCCGTACCGGCAGCAATAGCCGCCCGGGCGGCGGCGACCCCGAACAGGCCGGCAGCCCTGGGCGCGGGGGGCGGGCGCCAGGACTGCCGGGACAGGGGGAGAGCCGTGCGGACAGGCCGTCAGACGGAGAGGCCGTCAGACGGAGAGGCCCTTGCCGCGCAGCCACGCCGCCGGGTCCACCCCGGCCCCGCCGGGCGTGTGCACTTCGAGGTGCAGGTGCGGCCCGGTGACGTTGCCGGTGGC
This sequence comes from Streptomyces flavidovirens DSM 40150, assembly GCF_000429085.1. Lineage (GTDB taxonomy): Bacteria > Actinomycetota > Actinomycetes > Streptomycetales > Streptomycetaceae > Streptomyces > Streptomyces flavidovirens. The sequence continues at coordinate 9,393 of NZ_AUBE01000034.1, forward strand.
GCCCACGCGGCCGATGACGTCACCCGTACCGACTTCGCCGGACGTGACGGTCATCGAGGAGAGGTGGCAGTACCAGACCTCCGTACCGTCCGGGAGCTCCAGGACGATGCGGTAGCCGTACGAACCCGACCAGCCCGCGGACTTGATCGTTCCGCCGTGCACGGCCTTGACGGGCGTGCCCGTCGGGGCGGCGAAGTCGAGGCCGGTGTGCTGGCCGGAGGACCACATCGAGCCGGACTGGCCGTAGGTGGAGGTGAGCGTGTACGACGAGGTGGGCAGCGAGTAGCTGGCGGCCAGCTCGGCGAGCCGCTGCTCCTCCGCCTTGCGCTCGGCCTCTTCCTCCGCCTTGCGCTTCTTCTCCTCTGCCTCGCGCTTCTCCTCGGCCTCCTTGGCCTCGGCCGCGCTCTGCTGCTTCTTCGCCTCGGCCGCGGCCTTCTCTGCGGCCTCCTGCTCGGCGGCCACCTGCACCTCGGCGTCGGCGGCGGCCTGCTGCTGCTCGGCCTGCTGGAGGATGCGGGCGCGCAGGGCCTCGCCGGCGTCGGTGGTGCCCTGCTGGGCGTCGGCGGTGGTGACGCCCGCGGTGGTGAGCGGGGAGGCCGCCACGACCGCTTGGTTCGCCGTGCCCGCCTGCGCTCCTGAGCCGGATTCCGCGTCGTCGGACATCAAAGAGCCGACACCGGGTAGTGAGTTGGGGTCGGGCCGTGAGTCCGCTATCGCGTCGGGAAGGGAGATCGAGATGGCCGGCTTGTCCTGCGCGGTGGCGATGCCTCCCGCGCCGACCGCGGCGATGACGCCTACGCCGAGAACGGTGGAGCTGCGGCCGAGACCGCCGCGCTGCTTGGCGACGCGGTGACGACCGCGTACGGGCCGGACGGAATCCTCAGTCGGATTCCATTCCTCCCAGGTCCCCTCCGCGCCCATGTAGTTACCGGTGTGGTCGGGCGCCCCGTAAGGGGGCAGAGTGGCTTCGGGGGCAGGCCTGTTGGACGCCACGGAGGCGTGCTCCTTTCCTTCCTTCTCGCCTACCGGGTTAGCTGACGGGTTCGGAGCAGGAAGGTCTCCTACGGGCCTCTCCGTCGGTACGAAGCGGCCCGATTCACCCCAAGGAACGTGGTTCCCCGGTTCCCTTGCGGGATTCGGCGCGTGCGCACGGTGTCGTCTCTTGCGACGACTGGGACGACCGCGCTGCGTTATCGAACGTTAATAGACAGAGGCTCCGGTTTCCAAGCTGTTCCAGTTGATCGTTAAGGGTCTTGACCTGCACCAATCAGGACACAGGCGAACGCAGCCGGACAAATTGACCACCCCTCAGGAAACATCCTCACCATGACGGTTCGTCAATTGTTATGCGCAGTGGCGTCTCGCGATTACCCACCGTCGCAATGACGGTCGCACACCGGTCGCACGACTAACTTCTCCCCATGGTCGTCAACAACACGCAGTCGGTGGCCGATCGCTACCGCGAGTTCTCCGAGCAGCAGGCAAGCGGCGTATCCCCCGCGTACGCCGAACTCACCGCCCGCATCAGCGAGGACGAGGACTTCTGCGCCCACATCGCCGCCCTCCCGCCCGGCAACAAGCAGCAGCCCAACCTCCTCCTCGCCGCCGTCCGCCACCTCGGCGGCCCCTACGAGCAGTGGGCTCCCTTCCGCGACTGGACCCTGGCCCACTGGGACGCCGTACGCGACGTCATGCTCGCCCGCTTCACCCAGACCAACGAACCCGCCCGCTGCGCCACCCTGCTGCCGCTCCTCGCCACGCTCCCCCAGCCGCTCGCCCTCATCGAGGTCGGCGCATCGGCGGGCCTGTGCCTCCACCCCGACCGCTACGCCTACCGCTACAACGACGGCGCCGTCCTGGGCAGCTCCCCCGTCACCTTCGACTGCCGTACGGAGGGCCCCGCGCCCCTGCCCACCGCGCTCCCGGACATCGCCTGGCGCGCCGGCATCGACCTCAACCCCCTCGACCCCACCGACGAGGAGGACGTCCGCTGGCTCCAGTCACTGATCTGGCCCGGCCAACCGGAGCGCCCGGGCCGGCTGCTCGCCGCCATCGAGGCCGTACGTACGGCGCCCAGCCCCCGCATCGTCCGCGGCGACCTGGTCGACGACCTCCCGGCGCTGGCGGCCGGGGCCCCGGCGGACGCCACCCTGGTCGTCTTCCACACCGCCGTACTGACGTACCTGCCGCTCGCCCGCCGCGAGGAGTTCGCCGCGCTCGTGCGCGAACTGCCCGGCCACTGGATCTCCAACGAGCACCACACCGTGCTGCCGTGGCTCGACGCCCCCGCCCCCGACGACGAACACCTGCTCACCCTCGCCCTCGACGAGCACGCGGTCGCCTTCACGGCCCCGCACGGCCAGAGCCTGCACTGGTTCGACCGGCCGGCTGCCGACCGGCCCGCCTGACCAGGCTCACGGTCCTGCGGCGGTCCTGCTGCCCCTCGGCGGGCCGCCCGACCGCCAGCAGGGCCATGTCGTCCGTGGCGGCCCCCGACGTGTGCAGCCGTACGTCGTCGATGAGCACGTCGAGCAGCTCGTCGGGGCCCGGGAAGAGCCGCCCGCGCAGCCGCGCGGCCGGGTCGTAGAAGACGCCCGCGGCGTTCCGCGCCTCGGACAGGCCGTCCGTGTAGAGCAGCAGCGTGGCGCCCGGCGGGAACGCGTACTCCTGCGCCCGGTCCGGCCAGGCGCCCAGGTCTCCCATCCCCAGGGGCAGCGCGGCCTCGGCCGGCACGATCTCCGCGAGATCCCCGTCGGCGTACAGCAAAAGCGGTTCCGGATGGCCCCGGTTGACGAGCCTCACGACGCCCTCACCGCGTGGGATCTCGGCCAGTACGGCCGTCGTGAAGCCCTCGAAGGCGTCGAGCCCGTCCCGCCGCGCGCCCTCCCGCGTAAGCGCCCGCTCCAGCCGCTGCGCGACCTCTTCGAGCGTGCTCTCCTGCTCGGCGGCCTCCCGGAACGCCCCGACGACGACAGCCACCGCCTCCACCGCGCCGAGCCCCTTCCCGCGTACGTCGCCGACCACCAGCCGCACCCCGGACGGCGTGTCTTGTACGGCGAAGAGGTCGCCGCCGATGAACGCGTCCGCCTGAGCGGCCTCGTACCGCGCGGCGACATGCAGCCCGGCGATCCGGTCGGCGGGCACGGGGACCACGGCGCGCTGGGCCGCCTCGGCGATGGTGCGGGCCGAGGCGAGCCGCCGGCCGCTGCGGCGTACGACGCGGTTGATGACGAGCGCGAGGGCGGCGACGGTCACCATCGTGATCAGCTCGGTCACGGACTCGACGTGGGCGGAGGTGCCCTTGTGGAGATGCAGCCCGATGACGGCGGCGGTCGCGACGCCGCCGGTCACCAGGGTGCTGAGGAGTGAGAAGAGCGGTGCGGCGATCAGCGGGGCGGCGGTGAAGAGCGGCGACGCGGTGAAGTCCGGCGGCGTGGTGACGTCCAGGACGCATCCGCCGGCGATCAGCAGCGCCGGCAGCGCCCGGACGAACCGCCAAGCCTCACCCGGGCCGCGCCCGGCGCCCACTCCGCCTTGCTTCCCCACCAGTGGTCTCCTGCTCGCCGCGCACCGGCTGCGGACGGTACCGCGCCCAGCCCGGGCCGGCCGTAGCCGCGCCGCACGACCATCGGCGGTCGGCCGAACGGGGGACAGCGGCCGCCCCTCCCCCTCCCCCGAACACGACGAAGGCCCGGATCTCTTTCAAGATCCGGGCCTTCGTTTCTTCTTCAGTAGCGGGGACAGGATTTGAACCTGCGACCTCTGGGTTATGAGCCCAGCGAGCTACCGAGCTGCTCCACCCCGCGTCGTTGAACCCAACTGTACGCCATCAGGGGACCGCCCTCGACCACTTGAACCCCGCGCATCGACCACCTGTACGCACCCCACGGCAGACGGCGCCCAACCCGCCTCCCCCCGAAGGCCGTTACTCGGCGACCTCCGTACGCTCCCACCACTCGTAGACCGTCACACGCCCCTGGTCGGTCTCCTGATGCCGCGACGTGACCTTGAAGTGTTCGTATCCGCCGCGGTGCGGAATCTTCAGCTCTTGTCCGGGAGGCGTAATCGGAACGATCCGCTCGGTCAGATCATCCGGCCCGCCCTCAAGAAGCGCCTTTTCAGTCATGCCCCCAGTGTTCCTACCCTCCACCGCACGCGCACGTCGGAGGCGGCCAACCGGAAGCACGAAAGCGCCCCGGCCGGCCGAAGCCAGTCGAGGCGCTGAGTAGCAGGTCAGAGAGGCATAGCCCCTCGCTGCGGTTGGTAGGCCGTGTGGGACTCGAACCCACAACCAACGGATTAAAAGTCCGCTGCTCTGCCAATTGAGCTAACGGCCCTTGGCGGATCACCCCCGAGCATAGCCGCAGCGAGCCCGCCAGCCGATCGGGTATCGGTTTACTGGGGCTGTCGGAGCCGCGCGGGCCTCGGAAGTGTGCGCCGGTGGCGAATCGAACCGAGCCACGCCGGCGGAAGTGCCCCCCATGCAAGTCGGCGGAGCGTAACAGGAGTTACCCATGTGAGGAGGGGCAAAGAAAAGCGGGCCCGTTCGTGAAGAACGGGCCCGCTTCGCAGGTCAGCGCGTTACGCCGCCGGGTTGATCACACTGATCGGGGGATCAGCTGCGCTTCCAGCGCGGCTTGTCGTCACGGCGGCCGAACGAGCCGGTGGCCGTGCCGGTACCGGTGCCGGTGCCGCGGTGGTCGTCACGACGGCCCTGCGGGCGGTCGTGGCCGCCGGTGCGGAAGCCGCCGCCGGCCGGACGGTCGTCACGACGGTCGCGGTTGAACGGACGGTCGGCGCCGCCGGAGCGGAAGCCGCCACCGGTGGCCGGACGGTCGTCACGGCGCTGGAAGCCGCCACGGTCGCCACCGCGGTCGTCACGACGGTCGTTGTCGCGGCGGAAGCCACCGCCACGGTTGTCGTCGCGGCGCTCGAAGGAACGGCCACCACGGTCGCCACCGGCCGGACGGTCGTCACGACGCTGGAAACCGCCGCGCTCGCCACCACGGTCGTCACGACGGAAGCCGCCACCACGGTTGTCGTCGCGGCGCTCGAACGGACGGCCACCACGGTCGCCACCGGCCGGACGGTCGTCACGACGCTGGAAGCCACCGCGCTCGCCACCACGGTCGTCGCGGCGGAAGCCGCCACCACGGTTGTCGTCACGACGCTCGAACGGACGCCCGCCGCGGTCGCCACCACGGTCGCCGCGGTCGTCACGGCGCTGGAAGTTGCCCCGGTCGTCACGGCGTTCCGGCGCCTGGGCCGGAACAGCGGCGGCGGCCTCAGCCGCAGCCAGCTCGGCCTCGGCGGCCTTGGCCGCCTCGGCGACAGCCTCGTCCGGGTCCTCGCCACGCTCACGCGCCGCGCGGGCCACCAGACGGTCGGCCTCCTCGCGGAGCTCGGTCGCTCGGCGCTGGACGCGCTCCAGCTCGCGGGTGAGCTCCTTGGCCTCGCGCTCCGCCTGCTTGGCGGCGTTGTTCGCGGAGTCGGCCTGGACCTCGGTCAGCGAACGGGCGCCGGTGATCTCGGCGACCTCCGGCTCGAACGCGCCCGCACCGCCGACGATGTGGCGCGAGGCGTCGACGCCCGCGTCCTCCATCAGGCGGAAGATCTGGCGACGCTGGTGCGGCAGGGAGAGCGAGACGACTACGCCGGACTTGCCCGCACGAGCCGTACGGCCCGAGCGGTGCAGGTAGTCCTTGTGGTCGCCGGCCGGGTCCACGTTCAGGACCAGGTCGATGCCGTCGACGTGGATGCCGCGAGCGGCGACGTCGGTGGCGACCAGGGCGTTGACGTAACCCTTCTTGAAGTCCTCGAGGACGCGCGTACGGGCGCCCTGCGTCATGCCGCCGTGCAGCGCGTCGGCCTTGACGCCCGAGTCCTGGAGCTGCTCGGCGATGCGGTCCGCGCCCAGCTGGGTGCGGACGAAGATGATCGTGCGGCCCTTGCGGGCGGCGATCGCGGCCGTGACCGGCGCCTTGTCCTTCGGCTTCACGACGAGGACGTGGTGGGTCATGGTCGAGACGTTGCCCTGGGCGCTGTCGACCTCGTGGGTGACCGGGTTGGTCAGGTAGCGCTTGACCAGCGTGCTGATCTCGTTCTCCATGGTGGCGGAGAAGAGCATCCGCTGGCCGCCGCCGGGGATCTGGTCGAGCAGCTCGGTGACCTCGGGCAGGAAGCCCAGGTCGGACATCTGGTCGGCCTCGTCGAGGACGGCGACCTGGACGTTCGCGAGCGACGCGGCGCCTCGGTTGAGCAGGTCGCGCAGCCGGCCCGGAGTGGCGACGAGGACGTCGACGCCGCGCTCCAGGGCGTAGATCTGGTTGCTCATGGACGTACCGCCGCAGACGACCTTCATCTTCAGGCCGAGTACGTCGCCGTACGGCTGAAGGGCGTCCGCGACCTGCATCGCGAGCTCACGCGTCGGCGTGAGGATGATCGCGCGGGGCTTCTTCTTCTCGGTGTGACCGCCGGCCAGCGCGGCCAGGGTCGGCAGACCGAAGGAGAGCGTCTTGCCGGAGCCGGTGCGGCCACGGCCGAGGATGTCCTTGCCGGCCAGGGCGTCCGGGATGGTCGCGGCCTGGATCGGGAAGGGGGCGGTGACGCCGTTCTGCGCGAGCTTGCGGACGATGCCGTCCGGCAGGCCCAGGGAGGCGAAGGTCACAGTGGGCTCGGCGTCGACGTCGGCCGCGGCCTCGGTGTCGTCCGCCTCAGTGGCCTCAGCGGCCTCGACCGCGTCGTCGAGCTCGGTGATCTCGGCCGGGATCTCTGCGGTGAGCTCGGTGGCCTCGATGACGTCGGCGGTCGCTACGACCGTCTCGGCGTTCTCGGGCATGGCGGTGCGGTCAGTGCTGGAAATGGACATACGAAATGCGAAACCTCTCGGAGTCTCGGCACGCGCCCAAACTCCGTGAAATCGCAAATCAATCGCAAATCGACCGCCTCAGTGCGGTCAGTCACGGTAAGGGAGAGTACGCGCCACGGGGCGCTCAAGGCCCTCGTCTTTTACGAGAACTCAACGGCGCCGGGCAATGGGATCAAACGATCTATAACCATACGCACCCTCCCCCACTTCTGGCAAACCGGGGTCGCTACACCGGCCCCACCTGCGGCGATGCCGCCGGCTCGCGCTTCATCTCCCGCCGCTGCCCCATCGCCGCCGTCTGCGTGTCCGCCGCCGGCGACGCCGACGGCGGCGGCGGGGTCGGCTCCGGCTCGGACGGCTCCGGAGGCGGCGGCTCCGTGGCCGGCGGCGGCTCGGACGGCTCCGGGGGCGGCGTCGGCGCCGGCGTGTCCTGCGTCGGCGTCGGCACGCCGGGGCGCGGCTTCGGCCGGGGGCCGTCGCGCCGGGGCGGGGCCTGGCCGCTCTTCGACGGTGCGGCCGAGGCGCCCGGCGACGCGCCGGGACTCGCCGAGGCGTCGTCCACGGCCTTGCCGTCGTCAGCCTTCTCGCCGCCGTCGCGGCCGGCTTCGGGCCGCCCGCCCGTACGGCCCATTCCCGCCCCGGTCCGCGCCTGCCCGCCGTCGGGTTCCGCCGCCGCGGCCCCCTGCCGGGCCGCCGAACGGGACGGCGCCGGTTTGCCTCCCTCGTCGCTCACGCTCATGCATCCCGCGGACGCCGCGACCGCGAGGGCGGCGGCGGCCAATCTGACAGGAGCAAATCGGGCAGGCGGGAGCAACTGGCGCACGGGCGGCACCTCCGGGGCACGGCGGGCGGGATTTCACTGCCCAACTCCCTTTGGCCCACAAGAGACACGCAAGGAGCGCCCCCCGACGACCGCTACTGCACCAGCCCCCGCGCGACATCGAACCCGAGAAAGACGGCGCCGAGCCCCACCAGCAGTGACGCCCCCACATTGGCCACCGCGAGGAACGTCCAGCCGCGCTCCGCCAGCCGCAGCGTCTCGTAACTGAAAGTCGAGTACGTCGAAAGGGCCCCGCACAGCCCGGTCCCGAGCAGCGCGTACGTCCCCGAGAACACCAGCGCCCCCGTCAGCACCCCCAGCAACAGGCTCGCCCCCGCGTTGACCACGAACGTCCCCCACGGGAACACCGAGTCGTGCCGCACCTGCACCGCACGGTCCGTCAGATACCGCAGCGGCGCCCCGACGGCCGCCCCCACCGCCACCAACAGCCAGTTCACGAGGCGGCCCCCGCCCGCGCCACGGCAGCCCGCGTCACCGCCACGCCGGCCCACACCGCACCCAGCGCCCCCGCGAGGGTGCCGGCGGCGTACCCCATCGCGGTGAGCGCCTCCCCCCGCTCCAGCAGCCGCGCCACATCCACGGCGTACGTCGAGAAGGTCGTGAAGCCACCGAGCACGCCGACCCCGAGAAACGGCCTGAGCAGCGCGTGCCCCCGGCCCTGCTCGCTCACCAGCACCATCAGTACGCCGATCAGCGCGCAGCCCACCACATTGACGCCGAAGACCGTCCACACGCTTCCGGGCCACAGGACCACCGCGCCGTACCTGGCCAGCGCCCCCAGGACACCGCCCGCGGAGATCGCCGCGAGCACCCGCCACTTGCCGCGCCCGGCGGTCTCGGCGCGCTGCGCGGGCACATGGAGATCGACATCGGGGTCGATCGCGCCCTCAGAACCGGTCGGGTGGCTCAGCCGGCTCACCCGTACCCCAGTGCGTGCAGCCGCTCGTCGTCGATCCCGAAGTGGTGCGCCACCTCGTGGACGACGGTGATCTCCGTCTCCGCGACGACGTCCTCGCGGGACTCGCACATCCGCAGCGTCGGCCCCCGGTAGATCGTGATCCGGTCCGGCAGCACACCCGCGTACCACTCGCCACGGTCCGTCAGCGGGGTCCCCTCGTACAGTCCGAGCAGGTCCGGGCCGTGGTCGGGGTCGTCCGTCGCCGGCTCGTCCTCCACGAACACCGCGACGTTGTCCATCAGTCGCGTCAGCTCCGGCGGGATCCTGTCCAGCGCCTCGGCGACCAGTTCCTCGAACTCCTCACGCGTCATCTCCAGCACCCGGCCATTGTCACGTAATTCCGTGCGACGGGGTGGGGTGAGTTCCGCCCGGCATGAGCCGCCGCCCCCATGGGCATACGGGACCAATGGCCCGCGCCCCTTTTCGTGCCACGAAGATCCTGCCGCTGACCCGACTGCGACGCCACTACCGCTCCCGCACCACCACCCCCACCAGCACCCTCGTCCACACCCCGCATCCCTACGCGCGGGCCCTGGGTCTCGCCGCGGTGGTGCTCTGCGGTGCCTGGCTCGGTCTGCTGATCGTCGGCAGCGTCCGTACGCCGGTCGGTCCGATGGACACGACCATGACGCTCCGCGCGTCCGCCGCCGGCGGCACGAAGATCAACGTCTCCCCGCTGGGCGCCCTCGAACTCGACACCCACGTCGCCCCCGTCCGCCTCGACGTGGACGTCGACCAGCTCGACCCGGTCCGCTCCCAGGCCCTCGTCGAACACCCCGAGCGCCTCTCCGGCCTCCAGGAAGAGATCACCCAGGACGTGGCCGACGGCGCGACGGACCTGGCCGTACGCTCCTGCGTCGCCGTCGTGTCGGGCGCCACCGCCCTCGGCCTCGCCGTCTACCGGCGCCCGCGCCGCGCCCTGGCGGCGGGCGGCCTCGCGCTCGCCCTGCTGACGGCCTCGGGCATCAGCGCGTACGCCACCTGGAACCCGAAGTCGGTCCTGGAGCCGAAGTTCTCCGGCCTGCTCTCCTCCGCACCCTCGGTGGTCGGCAACGCGCGCAGCATCGTCAGCGAGTTCGACGTCTACCAGAAGGAGCTGGCGCGGCTCGTCACCAATGTGACGAAGCTGTACGACGCCACCTCGTCGCTCCCCACCTACCAGCCGGACCCGGCCACGATGCGTGTCCTGCACGTCTCGGACATCCATCTCAACCCGGCGTCGTGGCACATCATCGGCTCGCTGGTCGAGCAGTACGACATCGACCTGATCATCGACTCCGGCGACACGATGGACCACGGCACGGCCGCCGAGAACGGCTTCCTCGACCCGATCTCCGACCTGGGTGCCCCGTACGTCTGGGTGCGCGGCAACCACGATTCGCTCGCCACCCAGCGCTACCTCGAACGGCTCAAGGGCGTCCACGTCCTCGACAACGGCAAGGCGGTGACAGTGGCGGGGCTCCGGGTGGCGGGCACCGGCGACCCGCAGTTCACCCCGGACCGCTCGGTCGCGGCGCAGGGCGATCCGGCCGAACGCATGGCGGGCATCCGCCTCGCCTCGGCCCTGCGCGACCAGAAGCGGGCCGGCGCGCCCGTCGACATCGCGGTGGCGCACAACCCGGTCGCGGCGCGCGAGACGGACGGCACGGTTCCGCTGGTCCTGGCCGGGCATGTGCACAACCGCAGGACGGAGGTGCTCAAGCACGGCACCCGCCTCAAGATCGAGGGTTCGACGGGCGGCGGCGGTCTGCGGGCGCTGCAGAACGACGAGCCGGAGAAGGTGCGTGCGTCGGTGCTCTATCTGGACCGTACGACCAAGCGGCTGCAGGCCTGGGACGAGGTCACGCTGGGCGGCCTGGGCCTGACGACGGCCGAGGTCAGCCGCCATCTCCCGGCCGAGAACAGGCCCGGAGCACCCCCTTCCCCGACCCCCTCCGCCACCCCTTCGCCGACCTCCCCGGCGCCCTCCCCGTAAAGCGTTTTGGCGAACGGTCCCGCCATCCCATATGCTTCTCACGTCCCCGACGCGCTGCAAAGCGCCCAGGCGGGCTCTAGCCCTCATCGTCTAGTGGCCCAGGACGCCGCCCTTTCAAGGCGGTAGCACGGGTTCGAATCCCGTTGGGGGCACGCACAACCGTGTGCGAGACTTGTTCTCGCACCACGCTTGGTCCTGTGGAGCAGTTTGGAGTGCTCGCCACCCTGTCAAGGTGGAGGCCGCGGGTTCAAATCCCGTCAGGACCGCTGCGGATCGAGAGATCCGAGTGGCTGGGTAGCTCAGTTGGTACGAGCGATCGCCTGAAAAGCGATAGGTCGCCGGTTCGATCCCGGCCCCAGCCACCACTTCGAAGGCCCCGTCCACCGGACGGGGCCTTTCGCGTTACCCCTCCTCGGCGGGGGCCTTGCGGCGCCGGGCGCGCAGGGCGAGCGCCACGGCCACCACCGCCACCACACCGGTGAGCAGGACGGCGTCGGGGACGGATTCGCCGAGGCCGCTCACCCACTGCTCGACGGCGAACGAGTCGTCCACGTCCAGGAGACCGGGCAGGGCCGTAGTCCCGTCGAACACGAGGAAGAGCGCACCCAGGGCGACGAAGAAGAGCCCGGACAGCAGCGACGTCGTGTGCAGCTCGAAGCGCCCCACCTTGAACGCCCGCCCCCGCAGCCACTGCCGCCTCCCCAGTTCGAACCGCTCCCAGAGCAGCGCCAGCAGGAACAGCGGCACGGCCATGCCCAACGCGTAGACGGCCAGCAGCAGTCCGCCGTACACCGGACTGCCGCTGACGGCCGCGACCGTCAGGACGCTGCCGAGGATGGGGCCCGCGCAGAAGCCCGCCAGGCCGTAGACGGCTCCCAGCGCGTACACGGAGACCGCCGTCGTGGGCCTGATCCGCCCCGACAGGGCGGCGATACGGCGGGACGCGAAGCCCATGCCCAGGATCTGCGCGACGCCGAGCGCGATGATCAGCCAGCCACCGGCGAGGACGAGCTGGTCGCGGTGCCCGTAGAAGAGCCGCCCGGCGTACGAGCCGGCCGCGCCCAGCGGTACGAGGGTGGTGGCGAGTCCGGCGTAGAAGATGCCGGTCCTGGCCGTCAGGCGTGACGCCGAGTCGATCGAGTACGCGAAGAAGGCGGGGAGCAGGAGTGCGCTGCACGGGCTGAGCAGGGCGAGGAGCCCGCCGAGGAAGGCGGCGAGATACCCGATGCCGGCGCTCACTCGCCCGCCTTCGCGGTCTTCGCCGCCGACTCGATGGCCGAGGTGAAGGTTTCGGCGGGCTGGGCGCCGGCGATCGGCCTGCCGTTGACGAGGAAGGACGGCGTGGAGGTGGCACCCAACTGGTACGCCTCCTCCTGGTCCTTCTTCACAGCCTTCGCGGCGGCTTCGCTGCCCGCGTCCCGGCTGAAGCGGGCGATGTCCTTGACCCCCGCCTCCTCGGCCAGGGCCTTGAGCCGGGCGTCCCCGAAGCCCTTCTCCTTGGCACCGTCGGCGTACGCGGCCGCGTGGAACTGCCAGAAGCGGCCCTGCTGCCCGGCCGCCCAGGCCGCACGGGCCGCCGCTTCGGACTCCTCGCCGAAGATCGGGAAGTTGCGCCATTCGATGCGCAGGGTGCCGGCGTCGACGTACTTCTTCACGAGGGCGGGCTCGGTGTCGCGGGCGAACTTTCCGCAGTAGCCGCACTTGAAGTCGGCGTACTCGATGAGCACGACGGGCGCGTCGGCCCGGCCCTGCGCGAGCGAGTCCTCGGGGTCGCGCCGCGCGAGCTTCGCGAGCTCGGGGTAGACGCCGGCCTGCGGGTCGGCGGAGACCTCGGCGGCGGGCGCGTCGGCGGAGACGGCGGTGCGGGTCTCGCCGGGCTTGGTGGCGGTGTACGAGACGACGCCGAGCAGGACGGCTGCGGCGGCGACGGCCGCGCCGATGGCGATGCCGCGGCGGGCGGAGTTTTTGGGTGAGGAGGAAGAGGTCATGGGTGTTTCGGTGCTCCTGAACGGGATGAGGGAGATGGGATGGGAGGTGGAAGCGAGGGGGCGGGCGCGGGTGGCCGGCACCGAGAGCCGGGAGCCGGAAGCGGAAGCCGGGCGGAGCCTTTCCCCACCCCGCCCCTTCCCGAACGGGGCTCGGCCCCGCCCCGGTCCTCAAACGCCGGACGGGCTGAGGAGGCGGAGGGTCGCCGCCGCACGGAAAGGGCCCGAGCCCACCAGCACCGGCACCGCCGCGCCTTACCGGCCGGGCGCCACACGGCCGGCAGACCATGCCCGGCCGGGCAGAGGTGGCCGGCCTTGCCTGAAGGCATCCCCGCCACCCAACTAAAGCCCGCCCAGAAAGCTGAACCGTTCCGACAAGCCGGAACCTGCCGCCGAGGCGAACCGTGACACCCGCCCCGCCCGGCAAAGCCGAGGCCGGCCGGCGGACCAAGTCCTGGCTGGGCGCACCCAGCCCGTCCGACCCCCGGCCCGCAAAGCCGAGACCGGACGGCCGATCAAGAGCAGGGCGGGCGTACCCAGCCCGTCCGACCCCGGCCGGCCCCGCAAAGCGGGGGCCGGTCGGCCGATCAAGACCTAGGTGGGCGCACCCAGCCGTCCGGCCCCGCCCGCGGCCCGCAAAGCCGAGGCCCGTCGGCCGATCAAGACCAGGGCGTGCGTACCCAACCCGTCGGACCCCCGGCCCGCCCCGCAAAGCCGAGGCCGGACGGCCGATCAAGTCCTAGGCGGGCGCACCCAGCCGTCCGGCCCCGCCCCCGGCCCGCAAAGCCGGGGCCGGTCGGCGGATCGAGTCCTGGGTGGGCGTATCCAGCCCGTCCGGCGTTTGAGGACACGCCCGGAGGGTGTCCGGGGGTCCGGGGGCTTGCCCACGGTTCGGGAAGGGGCGGGTTGGGGAAAGAAGCCCCGCCGGGCGGCGCCTAGACGCGCAGGATCGAGAGGTCTATCGGCGTCGGGGGGCTCAGCGGCGGTGGCCGGTGTTCCGGTGAGGGACGCGGGGCCAGGGCGTCGGCGCCCCAGGAGCCCGCCCCGGCCCTGGCTTCGTGGAGGGCCGGCATCAGCTCGTACGCCGCCCCACCGCGCGGCGGAGTCGCGGGCGTGTTCGCCATACCGTCCCGGTGGCTCTCACGGCAGCCGGGCTCGTCGGAAGCAGGCGCCGTGGCCGCAGCCATCGCCGTCGCCGTCGCCGTCGCGACCGGAACTTCGGCGACCGGCGCTTCGCCAACCGCAGCTCCGGCGACCGCAGCTCCGGCGACCGCAGCTCCGGCCACCGGGGCGTCTGCCGCCGACACGCGTCCGTCCGCCGTGTCCGTACCCAGCAGCAGCACCGCCACCGCCACCGCCACCGCAAGCAACGTCCCCAGCAGCACTCTCACCGCCGCCGCGCTCGCCGCGGGCGCCGCGCTGCGGCTCTGGCGGCTGGCCTGGGGCATGGGGGTGGATCTCCTGTCCGGGGACGACGTCCGGTAAAGCGTAAAGGCTCCGGCGGCGCCGCCCCGGAGCGCCCCGCCCCCAGCGCCCCGCCCCCAGCGCCCCGCTCCCCGCTCCCACCAGCGCCCCCGCCACCGCGCCCCGCCCCCGCCCGAAATCGGTTCGCCAGTCGCGACCGGCGGGTGAGATCCTGAATCAGGTATGTCTACTTCCTTCGCCGACCTCCAGACCGTGCTCGGGGGGCTGCCGCTCCGCGACGCCCACCGGCTCGGCCGCCGTCTCGACGGCGCCCGTCGCATCCGCAAGCCCGAGGCCCGCCAGGCCGTGCTGGACGAAATCGCCGCCGAGGCGGAGAAGTCCGCCGCCCGTCTGGCGCAGCGTGCTGCCCGGATGCCGGAGATCACGTATCCGGAGTCGCTGCCGGTCAGCCAGCGCAAGGACGACATCGCCGAGGCGATACGCGACCACCAGGTCGTGATCGTCGCGGGCGAGACCGGCTCCGGCAAGACGACGCAGATCCCCAAGATCTGCATGGAGCTGGGCCGCGGCGTGAAGGGCATGATCGGCCACACCCAGCCCCGCCGCATCGCCGCCCGCACCGTCGCCGAACGCATCGCGGACGAGCTGAAGACCCCGCTCGGCGAGGCGGTCGGCTGGAAGGTCCGGTTCACGGATCAGGTCAATCCGGACGCGACCTTCATCAAGCTCATGACGGACGGCATCCTGCTCGCCGAGATCCAGACGGACCGCGAGCTGCGCGCGTACGACACGATCATCATCGACGAGGCCCACGAGCGGTCGCTGAACATCGACTTCCTCCTCGGCTACCTCGCCCAGTTGCTGCCCAAGCGCCCGGACCTCAAGGTCGTCATCACCTCCGCGACCATCGACCCCGAGCGCTTCTCCCGTCACTTCGGCGACGCGCCCATCGTCGAGGTCAGCGGCCGTACGTACCCCGTCGAGGTCCGGTACCGGCCCCTCCTCGAAGACGACAGCGACGACTCCGACCGGGATCAGATCACCGCTATCGCCGACGCCGTGGACGAGCTCCAGGCCGAAGGCCCCGGCGACATCCTCGTCTTCCTCTCCGGCGAGCGCGAGATCCGCGACACCGCCGACGCGCTCAAC
Organism: Streptomyces flavidovirens DSM 40150; assembly: GCF_000429085.1. GTDB lineage: Bacteria > Actinomycetota > Actinomycetes > Streptomycetales > Streptomycetaceae > Streptomyces > Streptomyces flavidovirens. The sequence continues at coordinate 24,594 of NZ_AUBE01000034.1, forward strand.
AAGAAGAACCTCCGGCACACCGAGGTCCTCCCCCTCTACGCCCGCCTCTCGCACGCCGAACAGCACCGCGTCTTCCAGCGCCACACCGGCCGGCGGATCGTCCTCGCCACCAACGTCGCGGAGACCTCCCTCACCGTCCCCGGCATCAAGTACGTGATCGACCCAGGCACCGCCCGCATCTCCCGCTACAGCCACCGCACCAAGGTCCAGCGCCTGCCGATCGAGCGGATCAGCCAGGCCAGCGCCAACCAGCGCAAGGGCCGTTGCGGCCGTACGTCCGACGGCATCTGCATCCGGCTGTACGCCGAGGACGACTTCCTCACCCGGCCCGAGTTCACCGACGCCGAGATCCTGCGTACGAACCTCGCCTCCGTCATCCTCCAGATGACCGCCGCCGGCCTCGGCGACATCGAGAAGTTCCCGTTCATCGACCCGCCGGACCACCGCAACATCCGTGACGGTGTCCAGCTCCTCCAGGAGCTCGGCGCGCTGGACCCGTCCGAGAAGGACCCCAAGAAGCGGCTCACCGAGCAGGGGCGCAAGCTCGCCCAGCTTCCCGTCGACCCGCGCCTCGCCCGCATGGTCCTTGAGGCCGACCGCAACGGTTGCGTGCGCGAAGTCATGGTGATCGCCTCCGCGCTCTCCATCCAGGACCCGCGCGAGCGCCCGTCGGACAAGCAGCAGCAGGCGGACCAGCAGCACGCCCGCTTCAAGGACGAGACGTCCGACTTCCTCGCGTTCCTCAACCTCTGGCGGTACGTCCGCGAGCAGCAGAAGGAGCGCGGCTCCTCCAGCTTCCGCCGGATGTGCAAGTCGGAGTACCTCAACTTCCTGCGCATTCGCGAATGGCAGGACATCTACACCCAGCTCAGGTCCGTCGCCAAGCAGATGGGCATACATGTCAACGAGGACGACGCGCCCGAGCTGTCCGTGCACCAGTCGCTTCTCGCCGGACTCCTCTCCCACATCGGGCTGAAGGACACCGAGAAGAACGAGTACCTCGGCGCCCGCAGCGCCAAGTTCGCGATCTTCCCCGGCTCGGCGCTGTTCAAGAAGCAGCCCCGCTTCATCATGTCCGCCGAGCTGGTCGAAACGTCACGCCTGTGGGCACGGGTCAACGCGAAGATCGAGCCCGAGTGGATCGAGCCGCTCGCCCAGCACCTCCTCAAGCGCACGTACAGCGAGCCGCACTGGGAGAAGGACCAGGCGGCCGTCATGGCGTACGAGAGGGTCACGCTGTACGGCGTCCCGATCGTCGCCCAGCGCAAGGTCAACTACGGCCGGATCGATCCGGAGACCAGCCGCGATCTTTTCATTCGCAACGCACTGGTCGAGGGCGACTGGCGTACGCACCACAAGTTCTACGCCGACAACCGCAAGCTCCTCACCGAGGTCGAGGAGCTGGAGCACCGCGCCCGCCGCCGCGACATCCTCGTGGACGACGAGACGCTCTTCGACTTCTACGACCGGCGCATCCCCGAACATGTCGTCTCCGGCGCGCACTTCGACTCGTGGTGGAAGCACAAAAAGCGCGAAGAGCCCGAACTTCTCGATTTCGAGCGCGAGATGCTCATCAACGAGAAGGCCGGGGCCGTCACGAAGGACGACTACCCGGACTCCTGGCGACAGGGGAAGCTCAAGTTCCGGGTGACGTACCAATTCGAGCCCGGCGCGGACGCGGACGGCGTGACCGTCCACATCCCGCTCCAGGTCCTCAACCAGGTCACTTCCGAGGGCTTCGACTGGCAGATCCCCGGCCTGCGGGAAGAAGTGGTCACCGAGCTGATCCGCTCCCTCCCCAAGCCGATCCGCCGGCATTACGTCCCGGCGCCGGACTACGCCCGCAAGTTCCTGGAGCGGGCCGTGCCGTTGCAGGAGCCGCTGCCGCTCACGCTCGCGCGCGAGCTGAAGCGGATGGTCGGCGTCCCGGTCGAGGCCGACGACTTCGATCTCTCCCGCGTACCCGATCACTTGAAGATCACGTTCCGGATCGTCGACGAGCGTCGCAAGAACCTCGCCGAGGACAAGGACCTGGAGGCCCTGCGGCTGAAGCTGCGCCCCAAGGCCCGCCAGGCGCTCTCCAAGGCCGCCGCCGCCACCGCGGGCCCGACGGGCGAGTCGGTCGAACGTACGGGTCTCACGGACTGGACCATCGGCACGCTCAGCCGCGTCTTCGAGACGAGGAGAGCCGGACAGCCTGTGCGGGCCTACCCCGCCCTCGTCGACCAGGGCGAGAGCGTCGCCGTACGGCTCTTCGACACCGAGGCGGAGCAGCAGCAGGAGATGTGGCGCGGCACGCGCCGGCTCATCCTGCTCAACATCCCGGTCAATCCGGCGAAGTTCGCCTCGGACAAGCTCAGCAATCAGCAGAAACTGGCCCTTTCCCGCAATCCGCACGGCTCGATCCAGGCGCTCTTCGACGACTGCGCCACCGCTGCCGCCGACAAGCTCATCGCGGACCACGGCGGCCCGGCCTGGGACGAGGAATCGTTCCGCAAGCTGTACGACAAGGTCCGCGCCGACCTCGTGGACGCGACCGTACGCACGGTGAACCAGGTCCAGCAGATCCTGGCCGCCTGGCAGGCCTGTGAACGCCGCCTGAAGGCCACCAACAGCCTGACCCTGGTCAACAACGTCGCCGACGTACGCGACCAGCTGGCGGCCCTTGTGCCGACCGGGTTCGTCACGAAGACGGGGCTCCGCCGGCTGCCCGATCTGATGCGCTATCTGGTCGCGGTCGACCGCAGGCTCCAGCAGATGCCGACGGCCGTCCAGCGCGACACCACGCGCATGGAGAAGGTCCACGAGATGCAGGACGAGTACGCCTGGCTGCTGGAGCAGCTCCCGAAGGGCAGACCCGTGCCGCAGGAGGTTCTGGACATCCGCTGGATGATCGAGGAGCTGCGGGTGAGCTACTTCGCGCATGCCCTCGGGACGCCCCAGCCGGTCTCGGACAAGCGGATCGTGAAGGCGATCGACGCCGCGGCGCCGTAACTCCTCCGTCGCCTTGAGTGAGTTCGCCCGCACCCCCTGACCTGCTGTACAGTCTGTCTTCGCAGCGCCACGCAGTACGGCGAAGCGAATCAAGGTCCTGTGGAGCAGTTTGGAGTGCTCGCCACCCTGTCAAGGTGGAGGCCGCGGGTTCAAATCCCGTCAGGACCGCACGATACGAAGTAACAGAAGGCCCGGATCCGCAAGGATCCGGGCCTTCTTGCGTCTTGACTGGGTCATCTGCCACCGGTACCCAGACATCAGGGCATCGGGGGGCCCGCACCGGGGAGGTGACGCATGGCGGCATCAACGGCCAGGCACGAGACGCGTGCACTGCTGCGTGCCCATCTGGCGGCCTCGACGGGCTATCGCCACGTCACGAGGCACTGCCCCATCTGCCATCGGCTCCTGCGGCTCGCCATGGAGCCGGAGCCGGCGAAGCCGGTCAAGGCGGCGAGGACCGCGGAGGACACCACGGCCGACCAGTCCAGCGCGGGCAGCGCGGTCGGTGTGGTCGGCGAGGCCGCCGCCGGCGTGGAGAACGTCGAGGTCACCGACCCCCCGGCCTCGTGAGGCCCCTATCGCTGGTGGGGCCTGGATTTAACAAGAGTTGAGCCCTGTGACGGGTGTCACCGCACGAGTTTTGGAAACCAGCGCGCTTACACCCTCCCTACAACGGGCCAATTTAATATGTGCAATTGCACCCCTCCGCAGGGGCCTCCGGAAGCCTCCCCGGAAGTCGGCGGACCGCAGGTCAGAGCGGTCTACGCGCCCTCTTCGCGGGCATAAAAAAGATCGCGCTGGACCCGGCGGAGTCCAGCGCGATCGACGACGCACCCGTCTTGCATGGATGTGGCGCCTGTTGGGGCAGACGCCTGTCGTGTGGTGCTCAGGTGGGCGGCCGGGTTGGGGGACCCGGAGGAATGCCCGGTAAAACGGGGTTATGCGGTTGTTCAGGCCTCGCTGCGCTGCTGCGGAATGCCCGCAAGCAGTGCGCGGACCTCAGCCTCGCGGTAACGCCTGTGTCCACCAAGCGTGCGGATGGACGTGAGCTTGCCTGCCTTGGCCCAGCGCGTAACCGTCTTCGGGTCCACACGGAACATCGTGGCAACCTCAGCGGGGGTCAGCAGCGGCTCGGCGTCAGGGGTGCGAGCGGTCATGAGCGGCCTCCTCGGGAGAACCGAACCATCACGGTTCTTTCCTCTAAATTCTGCACCTTGACCCGCGTTGCCCGAAATGGTGGACGCGGGCCGAGTCGGTTATAGGACGAACGGCTTGTCCTCGGCACTACAACTACACCATCCGTCCAGCCACGTCGGCCAAACCGATGGAATTGCCCTCCCAGGTGTTCATCAGCGACGAAGCCGATGGACCATGCCATAGCGGACAGTCACGTCACAGTGACGATCAGTCACAGAGCGATCAGGAGCCACCAGACCCCCCATAGTGCGCAATACCGAGCCATTCCGCCCTTACATGGACGGAAGGAGCCCTCGCCGGACTCCTTGTCCTATTTTGGCATGAGGATGGGCGATGGGCGCAAGAGCCCGCTTAGTGCTGTCCGTCACCCTTGAGGCAAAGGCCCGGATCGGGACCTACGTCCCGGCCGCCCGGAGGCGACCCGAATGCTGTCAGTTCGCGAACTGGCGCTCGCGCACCACCCGCCACCGCTCCGTGAGCCGTCCGTACGCCTCACCGGCCGCCGCGCCGTCCCCGGCCCGCAGCGCCGCGATCCCCTCGGCCACGTCCGCCGCGGAGAGATCCCCGGCCAGATGCTCCTCGGGGAGTACGTGCGCCAGGCCGCCGTAATCGAGCTCGACCAGCGACCGGGGGTGGAACTCCTCCAGCCAGCGCCCCACGTCCACCAGGCCGTCGACCAGCGGCCCCCCGGCCTCCGCGTCGAGATGCTCCCGCAGCACCTTCAGGGCCCGCGCCACCCGCCGCCGCGCCTGGGCCATCGGCGTCCGGTAGCGCAGTACGGGCGTCGTCTCGCCCTCCGCCTTCGCGTACTCCCGCTCCTCACCCGAGAAGAGCGCGAACCAGCGCACCGGCACGTGCCACGCCGAGCTCCTGATCCACGGACGCGCGTCCGGGTTGCGCTCCAGCCAGCGCTCGAAGTCCGCGGCCGCCTGCCGGCGCACCAGCGGCGGCAGCGCCGCGTCCAGCAGCGGCTCCGGGAAGAGGTCGGGCAGCTCCTCCAGCGCCAGCCAGCCGCGCAGCCTCGTCCGCCAGGGACAGACGCACACGACTCCGTCCACCTCGGTCACGAACGCGTCACCGCTCTCGTGCACCGGCACCGGGACGGGCGGAATGGGCAGCAAGTCCACCAGGGACCGCCTCAGTTCGTCCTGGGCCGTGGGGAGCCGCTCGCGCTTCGCGTACCGCGCCCAATGGCCGCGTTCGGGCTCGGGGAAGGCCGCCAGCGGTTCGTACACCCGCAAATAGGAGACGTACGGGACGATCACCGAGGACTCCTGGGCCACGCCTGCTCCTCACTCGGACCGGAAATGAGCGACCGGAAATAAGCTCAAAGAACGAAAGGAAACCGGAGAGAAATCGTCCCACGGCTACTCCGCCAGGGGGTGATCCTCAGCACTGCCGCCCGCCCGCGGCTCCCCAGGTCTTACTCTCTTGCCCATCGGCCCTCCCCACCCGCAGGAGGGCGAAGCCGCCTCGCACTTGGGAGTCACCACCGTGACCGACGCAACCGACGGCGTCCTGCACACCCTGTTCCGATCGGAACAGGGCGGCCACGAGCAAGTCGTGCTGTGCCAGGACCGCGCCTCAGGCCTCAAGGCCGTCATCGCCATCCACTCCACCGCCCTGGGCCCGGCCCTCGGCGGCACGCGCTTCTACCCGTACGCGACCGAGGAAGAGGCCGTCGCCGACGCCCTGAACCTCGCGCGCGGCATGTCGTACAAGAACGCCATGGCCGGACTTGACCACGGCGGCGGCAAGGCCGTGATCATCGGTGACCCGGAGACGCTCAAGAGCGAGGAACTGCTGCTCGCGTACGGCCGGTTCGTAAACTCCCTCGGCGGCCGTTACGTGACCGCCTGCGACGTCGGTACGTACGTCGCCGACATGGACGTCGTCGCCCGCGAGACCCGCTGGGCCACCGGCCGCTCCCCCGAGAACGGCGGTGCCGGCGACTCCTCCGTGCTGACCGCGTTCGGCGTCTTCCAGGGCATGCGGGCCTCGGCCCAGCACCTGTGGGGCGACCCGACGCTGCGCGGCCGCAAGGTCGGCGTCGCGGGCGTCGGCAAGGTCGGCCACCACCTCGTCGAGCACCTCCTGGCGGACGGCGCCGAGGTCGTGATCACCGACGTACGGGAGGAGTCGGTACGCCGCGTCACCGAGCGTCACCCGCAGGTCACTGTCGCCGCGGACACCGAGGCGCTGATCCGCGTCGAGGGTCTCGACATCTACGCCCCGTGCGCGCTCGGCGGCGCGCTGAACGACGCCAGCGTCCCGGTGCTCACGGCGAAGGTCGTGTGCGGCGCGGCCAACAACCAGCTCGACCACCCCGGCGTCGAGAAGGACCTCGCGGACCGCGGGATCCTCTACGCGCCCGACTACGTGGTGAACGCCGGTGGCGTGATCCAGGTCGCCGACGAACTGCACGGCTTCGACTTCGACCGGTGCAAGGTGAAGGCCGCGAAGATCTTCGACACCACGCTGGCGATATTCGCACGTGCGAAGGCGGACGGCATTCCGCCGGCCGCGGCGGCCGACAGGATCGCCGAGCAGAGGATGGCCGAGGCGCGCCGGAGCTGACCCGCGGGGAGGGCCGGCCCGCCGTTCGGTGGGGCATGAAGAGACATGACGAGACATGACTCACCCCCGTCGGCGGGTCGACCCTCAAGAAGAGGTTAAAATCGCAGTTGACCAGCGAGGACGGGGCTCCTCGCGGGTTCTGTGCCGAGGCGTTGCATGCGGGCGGCGTACCGTATGGCCGCGGAAGCAGGTACCGTTGATGCCCTACGGACCGGTCTCTCCGAGGGGAGTCCGTTCCGAACCATGAACGCGTGTCAAGACTCTGGGGCCGTCGAGCCCCGTCACCGAGGGGGTCGAGCCATGGGGCGCGGCCGGGCAAAGGCCAAGCAGACTAAGGTCGCCCGCCAGCTGAAGTACAGCAGCGGCGGGACTGACCTGTCGCGTCTGGCCAACGAGCTGGGCGCTTCGACGACTTCGCAACAGCCGCCTAATGGCGAGCCGTTCGAGGACGACGACGAGGAAGACGACCCGTACGCACAGTACGCGGCTCAGTACAACGATGACGGGGACGAGGACGAGGAGTCCGGTCCTTCGGCCCATCGTCGCGGCGCTTGACGTCCGTACACCTCGAACAGGCATCACACACTTGACCCGGTCCTGGGCCTCGGCCCCGGACCGGGTTCTGTGCTGCCTCGGGTGACTACTTGGCGTAGTCGCCCGTAAGCGTCGCGCCGGTGGCGTGGTCGCCGCGCTCGGTGATCTCTCCCGCGACCCAGGCGTCCACACCGCGGTCGGCGAGGGTCTCCAGGGCCACGTTCACCGACTCCTCCGGAACGACGGCCATCATGCCGACGCCCATGTTGAGGGTCTTCTCCAGTTCGAGCCGCTCGACCTGACCGGCCTTGCCGACCAGGTCGAAGACCGCGCCGGGGGTCCAGGTGGCGCGGTCGACCATGGCGTGCAGGCCGTCCGGGATCACACGGGCCAGGTTGTTCGCAAGACCGCCGCCCGTGATGTGGCTGAAAGCGTGCACCTCGGCGGTGCGGGTGAGGGCCAGGCAGTCCAGCGAATAGATCTTGGTGGGTTCGAGCAGCTCCTCGCCGAGGGTGCGGCCGAACTCCTCGACCTCGCGGTCCAGCGACCAGCCGGCGCGGTCGAAGACCACATGCCGGACGAGTGAGTACCCGTTCGAGTGAAGACCGGAGGACGCCATGGCGATCACCGCGTCACCCTTACGGATACGGTCCGCACCCAGCAGCCGGTCGTACTCCACCACGCCCGTACCGGCGCCGGCGACGTCGAAGTCGTCCTCGCCCAGCAGGCCCGGATGCTCGGCCGTCTCGCCGCCGACCAGGGCGCAGCCCGCGAGGACACAGCCCTCGGCGATGCCCTTGACGATGGCCGCGACACGCTCGGGGTGCACCTTGCCGACACAGATGTAGTCGGTCATGAAGAGCGGCTCGGCGCCACAGACGACCAGGTCGTCGACGACCATGCCGACGAGGTCGTGGCCGATCGTGTCGTACACGCCCATCTTGCGGGCGAGGTCGACCTTCGTGCCGACACCGTCGGTGGCGGAGGCGAGCAGCGGACGCTCGTAACGCTTGAGGGCGGAGGCGTCGAAGAGACCGGCGAAGCCGCCCAGGCCGCCAAGGCCCGCGACTTCAGCGCGCTGCGTCTTCTTCACCCACTGCTTCATCAGCTCTACGGCGCGGTCGCCCGCTTCGATGTCGACGCCCGCGGACGCGTAGCTGGCACCAGTCGTCTCAGACATTGCTGGGAACTTTCGTGTCGTGGAACGGGGGCGTTACGGGCGACGGAGCGCCTCGGCCGCGGCGTTCGCCGGGCCGGCCGCGAGCTCGGTCTCCAGAAGCTGCTTACCGAGCAGCTCGGGGTCCGGAAGCTCCATCGGGTACTCGCCGTCGAAGCAGGCGCGGCACAGGTTCGCCTTGGGGATGGTGGTCGACTCGATCATCCCGTCGATGGAGATGTACGAGAGCGAGTCGGCGCCCAGGGAGGTGCCGATCTCTTCGATCGTCATGCCGTTGGCGATCAGCTCGGCGCGGGTCGCGAAGTCGATGCCGAAGAAGCAGGGCCACTTCACCGGCGGGGAGGAGATCCGGATGTGGATCTCGGCGGCGCCGGCCTCACGGAGCATCTTGACCAGGGCGCGCTGGGTGTTGCCGCGGACGATCGAGTCGTCGACGACCACCAGGCGCTTGCCGCGGATGACTTCCTTGAGCGGGTTGAGCTTCAGGCGGATGCCGAGCTGGCGGATCGTCTGGGACGGCTGGATGAAGGTCCGGCCGACGTACGCGTTCTTGACCAGGCCCGAGCCGTACGGAATTCCGCTGGCTTCCGCGTAGCCGATGGCCGCGGGGGTGCCCGACTCGGGCGTGGCTATCACCAGGTCGGCTTCGACCGGGGCTTCCTTGGCCAGCTTGCGGCCCATCTCGACACGCGAGAGGTAGACGTTGCGGCCGGCGATGTCGGTGTCCGGGCGCGCCAGGTAGACGTACTCGAAGACGCAGCCCTTGGGCTTCGCTTCCGCGAATCGGGAGGTGCGCAGACCGTTCTCGTCGATGGCGAGCATCTCGCCCGGCTCGACCTCGCGGACGTACGCGGCGCCGCAGATGTCGAGGGCGGCGGACTCGGAGGCCACCACCCAGCCGCGCTCGAGACGGCCGAGGACCAGCGGGCGGATGCCCTGCGGGTCGCGGGCCGCGTAGAGCGTGCCCTCGTCCATGAAGACGAGGGAGAAGGCGCCCATGACGTCGGGGAGAACCTTTGCGGCGGCTTCCTCGATCGTGAGGGGCTTGCCGTCGTCGTCCGTCTGGCCGGCCAGCAGGGCGGTGACCAGGTCGGTGTCGTTGGTCGCGGCGACCTGGGTCGCGCGTCCGTTCTCCTTGGGGAGGGCGGCGACCATCTCGGCGAGCTGCGCCGTGTTGACCAGGTTGCCGTTGTGTCCCAGGGCGATCGAGCCGTGCGCTGTGGCACGGAACGTCGGCTGCGCGTTCTCCCACACCGAGGCTCCGGTGGTGGAGTAGCGGGCATGACCGACCGCGATGTGGCCCTGGAGGGAGCCGAGGGAAGTTTCGTCGAAGACCTGCGAGACCAGTCCCATGTCCTTGAAGACCAGGATCTGCGACCCGTTGCTCACTGCGATGCCCGCGGACTCCTGTCCACGGTGCTGCAGGGCATACAGTCCGAAATAGGTGAGCTTGGCGACCTCTTCGCCGGGAGCCCAGACACCGAAGACGCCGCAAGCGTCCTGGGGGCCTTTCTCACCGGGGAGCAGGTCGTGGTTGAGTCGTCCATCACCACGAGGCACACCACCGAGTGTAGGCGAGATCGACCACTGGTCCGAATTGGGGACAGGGGCGGGCTCCGAATCGGGGGCGCATTGGGCGCAAGGGCCCGTAATCACGCGCATTCCGCTGTCTGGTGTGGTGCTTGGAGGGCTCGGAATGCGCCCTTTACATCGCTGCGCGTAGCCGAGTCGAGCGCACAGTGTTCGCGGTTTAACGTGCTCCGCGCTTGATCACGATGTCCTTCCCCCATGTTCTCGTTCTGCGGCGGAAGGAACCCCCACATGCAGTCGACCTCCCGAGTCCGTCTGTCGGCCCTCGCCTGCGGCGTCGTACTCGCCTCGACGGCGGCCCCGACCGCCCGCGCCGGCGAGGTGGCGCCCGCCGACCGGCGCACCGTGCAGGTCGTGATGGTGAACTTCAGCGACAGCGCGCTCGCCGACGCCGCGAAGCTGGAGTCGGCTCTGAAGTCCGCCTATTACGGGAAGAGCGGTTCCCTGGCCTCGTACTACAACGAGATCACGCGGGGCAGGATCACCTTCGGGCCCGCCGGTACGGACCAGGTGACCGGCCCGCTCACGCTCCCCGTGGCCGCCTCCTGCGACACCGGCCGCATCGCGGACGAGACGCAGAAGGCGCTGGCCGCGACGGGCATCGGGAAGGACACGTACGACCACGTCTCGATCGTCTTCCCGAACGAGAAGGCGAAGTGCGGCTTCGGCGGCCTCGGAACGGTGGGCGGCGGGAAGACCTGGATGCCGGACGAGCACTTCTCGGTCGACGCGCTGGTCCACGAGTTCGGCCACAATCTCGGCTACCACCATCAGATGCGGCTGCGCTGCCCGGACGGAGACCTGGGTGCCGGCTGCAAGGAGGACGGCAACAGTCACAAGTCGGTGATGGGCGGCGGCGGTTCGGCGGCCGGACTGACGGCGGCCGAGCTGATCCACAACAAGTGGCTCACAGGCGGTGAGCTCACCGACGTCACCAAGTCCGGCACGTACACGCTGCGTCCGCTGTACGGCGAGGGCACGGGCGTCCGCGCGCTGCGCATCCCGCTCGGCGGCCAGGACAAGATCATCGTCGAGATGCGGTCGAAGGCGGGTGCACTCGACGGCGCGCTCCAGGGCGTTCACGCCTACCGGGTCGCGAGGGGCGACTACACGAGGTCGGCGCTGATCGACCCGACCACGGGCGAGGCGAAGGCGCCGGACGCGGACGCGGTCCGGGCCGGCAGGGAACTGACCGACACCGCGCGCAAGGTCACGGTGAAGGTCGTGTCCTCGGGCAAGACGCAGGCCACGGTCGCCGTCCGCCTGGGCAGCGTGGCGGCGGGGCCGGGGAGCCCGGCGCCGGCACCGGCGTCGGCGGGCCCGGCGGCGGGCGTCGCTGCGACGGGCCCAGTGTCGCCCGGCCCGGCCCCGGTGGCTGCCGCGAAGCCGGGCGGGACCGCCGTATCGGAGGCACCGGCACCGACCCCGGAATCCGGCGTACGTACCCACGTGGGCGACCAGCGCCTGGCCGCGACCGGCGGGGACTCTTCCACCGTGCCGCTGGCCCTCGGTGGCGCGGCGGCGCTCGCGCTGGGCGGCGCGGCGCTGTTCGCGCTGCGCCGCCGTCGCCCGTAACCACTCGTCGTCCGTAACCGCTCTGCGCCCGTAACCGCTCGGCGGTACTCGCTCCGGACTAGCTGGCTACCTGGCGATCGCCACTGCGTCCAGTCCCTTGCCGCCCGCCGCGGTGAGGGACAGGGCGCGCTCACGGATCTCGTACGTCACCTTGCCGTCGAGGATCTTCAGCAGGGCCCGCTCGGTGTCCATCACCGGGGGCGGGCACAGCTTCCGGGTGGTGGCGATCTTGGAGAAGGTGAGGGTGGAATCGGAGACCTTCGCCCGGCCCGAGACGTGGTTGCAGCCGAGGTTCCCGCCCACGGATCCGTCCTCGCCGAAGACCAGCTTCGCCTTGCCCGCGGCGTCCCCGGACACCGAGGTCGCGGTGTCGCCGTCCCGCAGCGACTCCACACGCCACTCGGTACCGAGGAGCTGCGCGTCCGGTTCGGGCTTCGTCTCGGACAGGGCGATGGTGTCGCCCCCGGCCGTGGTCAGCGTCAGCCTGTCGTCCGTGATCTTGGCCTTGAGCTCACCGGTGAAGGTCCGCTGCAGGTGCTGCTCGAACTTCGCGACGTTCTTCGGACAGCCGATCTCGGTGGTCCGACCGGGCCCCACCGTGATCGTGTCGCCCTTGACCGACACATCGGCACCGAAGTGGTTGCAGCCGGTGTTGCCCTTGGCCCGGCCCTTGTCGTCGATCCGTACCGTGGCCTTCTCGGGCGCCGGGATCTTCTTCCCGTCGACCGTCACACTGTCGACGGTCCAGTCGATGCCGGAGACCTGAACGTCCGGCTTTACGGTGCCGTCACCTCCGGCGGCCGAGCCCCCCGGCTCCGTGCCGCAGGCGGCCAGGGTCAGGAGGGCCAGGACGGTGAGGGCGCCGGTGAGGGGGCCGGAGATGCGGGTGCGCGACGTATCCATGGCGATGGGACGGGGCGAGTGGGGTTTCTGGTTCCACCTGCCTGTTTCCGTCACTTGCCCCTGGTCCCGATGACGACGGTGGCGTACAGCTCGTCGCACGTGACGACCCGCGGGACCAGGCCGCCGCGGGCGACGGTTTCGACGGCCTGCGGTGCCTGCCGCTCACTCGTCTCGAACAGCAGGTGGCCGCCCGGTGCCAGCCACCGCGCCGCTTGTGCCGTCACCCGCCGCAGTACGTCGAGTCCGTCCGCCCCGCCGTCGAGTGCGACCCGCGCCTCGTGGATGCGGGCCTCCGGGGGCAGCAGCTCTATCTCGCCGGTCGGTACGTACGGCACATTGGCCAGCAGTACGTCGACCCGTCCCCGCAGCGTGGCGGCGGGCAGCGGCGCGTAGAGGTCGCCCTCGTAGACCTGCCCGCCGACGGCGGTGACGTTGCGCCGGGCGCACCGCACGGCGGCGGGGTCCACATCGGAGGCGTGCAGCTCCACACGCTCCAGGGACACGGCCAACGCCGCGCCGAGCGCGCCCGAGCCGCAGCAGAGGTCTACGACGACGGCCCGCGACGGGGCGAGGGCGACGGCCTGCTCGACGAGGAACTCGGTGCGCCGGCGAGGGACGAAGACGCCGGGGTCCACGGCGATGCGACGGCCTCGGAACTCGGCCCAGCCGAAGACGTGTTCGAGGGGCAGGCCGTCGATCCGGCGGTCCACCATGGCGCGGAGGTGGGCAGGGTCCCGCGCGGCGGAGAGGAGCAATTCCGCCTCGTCCTCGGCGAATACGCAGCCGGCGGCCCGAAGCCTGGTGACGATGACGGAAGGGGAGAGCGAGGTGGAGCGAGACATGGGAAACCTTTCGGGACGCCGATGGGCGCTCCCTCGGTCCCCAGTTCCCGGTGCCTATGTCCGGTGGACCGCGCGGTCGTGAGAGGAGAGCACCCGACCTGATACAGCGGTAATGGGGCTCACCTCCTTGGTGCGTACGTCCTGCGTGGGCGTCGGCAACACTACATGATCAACTAGCGGCCTAGCGGAGGATGGGCAACAACCCGGCCAGGCCGGCCCGTTCGCCGCTGGCGCTGACCTTCGCGTCGTCGACGGCCGTGTCCCAGTCCGTACGCCCCGTGGCGAGGCGGATCCAGGTGAGCGGGTTGGTCTCGACGACGTTGGGCGGCGTGCCGCGGGTGTGGCGGGGGCCTTCCACGCACTGCACGACGGCGTACGGCGGGACGCGGACCTCGACCGAACCGCCGGGCGCCTTCACGGCGAGGGCGTCGGCGAGGAGGCGGGTGCAGGCGGCGAGGGCCTGGCGGTCGTACGGGACGGCGAGGCCGGCCGCGCGGTTCAAGTCGTCGGTGTGGACGACGAGTTCCACGGTGCGGGTGACGAGGTAGTCGTCCAGGCGCATGGCGCCGACGCGGGACGCGAGCAGCCGGTCGCCGGGGGCGGCGGGCAGCAGCTCGGCGAGCCGGGTGCGGGTCCGCTCGTACAGCGCGTCGAGGTCTGGCGCCGACTCGGCGATCGCCTTCGTGTCTTCGGAGATCCGCGCGGCGCGGGGGGCCGTTGCGAACGGCCAGTCCAGGAGGGTGACTTCCTGCTGGGGCGGGGCGGGCTGTTCGAGGCAGCGGATGACGGCGCCGACGGCCATGGCGACGTGCGCGGCCAGCTCGCGTACGGTCCAGTCCCCGAGGTGGGTGGGGAGCGCGAGCTGCGCGGGCGTGAGGTCGCGCACGGCGTCGTGCACGTGGCCGAACTGGGCCAGGACCGCGGCGCGGGTCTTGGCGGCGTCGTAGCGGCGGGGGCGGGGGCGGGGGCGCGGGCCCTTCTGGGCAGCGGATGCCATGCCCCCGAGACTAGCCCCCGGCTATGACAACGGCCGCTTTCCGCGCGACCGCACCAAGCACGGGGCTCCGCCCCGGACCCCGCGGAGATTCCCCTACCCGCCCCTTCCCGAAACCGGGGGCAAGCCCCCAGCCCCCCGGACGCCCTACGGGCGTGTCCTCAAACGCCGGACGGGCTGGATGTGCCACAGCGAGCTGGATACGCCGGCAAGCTGGTCCTTCCGGGGAAGCCGGATCTGCCGCCCGGCGGCCACGTCCCCGCTCAGCGGCACGATGAGCCCGTACCCCACCCCATCCAGCCCGTCCGACGCCTGAGGACCAGGATCTGGGGCAGCACCCCCCGCAGCGAAGCCGCACATGTCACAGCCGGGAAGGGGCGGGGTGGGGAACAAAAAACCTCGGCCCCGGCCATTAGCTGGCCGGGGCCGAAGTGTTGGTCCGGGGTCAGGCGAAGAGGTCCGGCAGGGTCGCCTCGTGCGCCGTGCGGAGTTCGGTCAGCGGGATGCTGAATTCGCCCTGCACCTCGATCTCCTCGCCGTCGACGACACCGATCCGGGTCGCGGGCAGCCCCCGCGCCCCGCACATGTCGTTGAAGCGAAGCTCCTCGCTGCGCGGCACGGAAACAACCGCCCGGCCCGCCGACTCCGAGAACAGGAAGACGAAGGAGTCCAGTCCGTCCGGAACCACCAGCCGCGCACCCTTCCCACCCCGAAGGCAGGACTCGGTGACCGCCTGGATCAGGCCGCCGTCGCTCAGGTCGTGCGCCGCGTCGATCATGCCGTCGCGCGAGGCCGAGATCAGGATCTCGCCGAGCAGCTTCTCCCGGTCCAGGTCGACCTTCGGCGGCATGCCGCCGAGGTGGTCGTGGATCACCTGGGACCAGGCGGAGCCGCCCAGTTCCTCGTGCGTGTCACCGAGCAGGTAGAGGAGCTGGCCCTCTTCCGCGAAGGCGACCGGCGTACGCCGCGTCACGTCGTCGATCACGCCGAGCACCGCGACGACGGGCGTCGGGTGGATGGCGGTCTCGCCGGTCTGGTTGTAGAGGGAGACGTTGCCGCCGGTCACCGGCGTACCGAGCTGGAGGCAGCCGTCCGCGAGACCACGCGTGGACTCCGCGAACTGCCACATGACGTCCGGGTCCTCCGGCGAACCGAAGTTCAGGCAGTCGGAGATCGCGAGCGGCCTGGCGCCGGAGGCGGCGACGTTACGGTACGACTCGGCCAGCGCGAGCTGCGCGCCCGTGTACGGGTCGAGCTTGGCGTACCGGCCGTTGCCGTCGGTCGCCATCGCGACGCCAAGGTTCGTCTTCTCGTCGATCCGCACCATGCCGGCGTCCTCGGGCATGGCGAGCACCGTGTTGCCCTGCACGAAGCGGTCGTACTGGTCGGTGATCCACGACTTCGACGCCTGGTTCGGCGACGAGACCAGCTTCAGCACCTGCTCGCGCAGCTCGGCCGCGTTCGCCGGGCGCGGCAGCTTGTTCGCGTCGTCGGCCTGGAGCTCGTCCTGCCAGGCAGGGCGGGCGTACGGCCGGTTGTAGACGGGACCTTCGTGGGCCACCGTCCGCGGCGGTACGTCGACGATCTGCTCGCCGTGCCAGAAGATCTCCAGTTGCGAGCCGTCGGTCACCTCACCGATGACGGTGGCGATGACGTCCCACTTCTCGCAGATCTCCATGAACCGGTCGACCTTGTCCGGCTCCACGATCGCGCACATGCGCTCCTGCGACTCGCTCATGAGGATTTCCTCGGGCGAGAGGGAGGAGTCACGCAGCGGCACGGTGTCCAGTTCCACGCGCATGCCGCCGGAGCCGGCCGAAGCCAGCTCGGAGGTCGCGCACGACAGGCCGGCGCCGCCGAGGTCCTGGATGCCCGCGACGAGCTGCTCGCGAAAGATCTCCAGGGTGCACTCGATGAGGAGCTTCTCCTGGAAGGGGTCACCGACCTGGACCGCCGGGCGCTTGGCCGGGCCCGTCGACTCGAAGGTCTCCGAGGCCAGCACCGATACGCCGCCGATGCCGTCGCCGCCCGTGCGGGCGCCGTACAGGACGACCTTGTTGCCGGGACCGCTCGCCTTCGCGAGGTGGATGTCCTCGTGCTTCATGACGCCGATGCAGCCGGCGTTGACCAGCGGGTTGCCCTGATAGCACGCGTCGAAGACGACCTCGCCGCCGATGTTCGGCAGGCCCAGGCAGTTGCCGTAGCCGCCGATGCCCGCGACGACGCCCGGAAGGACGCGGCGCGTGTCCGGGTGGTCGGCCGCGCCGAAACGCAGCGGGTCGAGGACCGCGACCGGGCGGGCGCCCATGGCGAGGATGTCGCGGACGATGCCGCCGACGCCCGTGGCCGCGCCCTGGTAGGGCTCGATGTACGAGGGGTGGTTGTGCGACTCGACCTTGAAGGTCACGGCGTAACCCTGGCCGACGTCGACGACGCCCGCGTTCTCACCGATGCCGACGAGCATCGCGTCGTTGGCGGGGACCTTCTCGCCGAACTGCTTCAGGTGGACCTTGCTGCTCTTGTACGAGCAGTGCTCGGACCACATGACGCTGTACATGGCGAGCTCGGCGCCGGTCGGGCGGCGGCCGAGGATCTCCCGGATGCGCGCGTACTCGTCCTCCTTGAGGCCGAGTTCCTTCCAGGGCTGCTCGGCCTCGGGGGTCTCCGAGGCGTGCTTGACGGTGTCCAAAGTCATGCGTTGACCAGCTTCTTCAGGATCGAGGTGAAGAATCCGAGGCCGTCGGTACGTCCCGTGCCGACCAGCGGCTGCACGGCGTGCTCCGGGTGCGGCATCAGGCCGACGACGTTGCCGGCGGCGTTGGTGATGCCGGCGATGTCGCGGAGCGAGCCGTTGGGGTTGACGTCCAGGTAGCGGAAGGCGACGCGGCCCTCCGCCTCCAGTTCGTCGAGCACGCGCTCCTCGGCGACGTAACGGCCGTCCATGTTCTTGAGCGGGATGTGGATCTCCTGGCCGGCGGTGTAGTCCGCGGTCCAGGCGGTGTCGCTCGTCTCCACGCGCAGCTTCTGCTCGCGGCAGATGAAGTGCAGGTGGCTGTTCTGCAGCATCCCGCCGGGCAGGAGGTGGGCCTCGGTGAGGATCTGGAAGCCGTTGCAGATGCCGAGGACCGGCAGACCGGCCTTCGCCTGGTCGATGATCGTCTCCATCACCGGCGAGAAGCGGGCGATGGCGCCGGCCCGCAGGTAGTCGCCGTACGAGAAGCCGCCCGCGAGCACGACCGCGTCGACCTGCTTGAGGTCCTTGTCGCGGTGCCACAGCGAGACCGGCTCGGCGCCCGCGGTCCGGACGGCGCGCAGGCTGTCCTGGTCGTCGAGCGTTCCCGGAAAGGTGACGACTCCGATACGAGCGGTCACTTCGGCTCCTCCACCTTCACGGTGAAGTCCTCGATGACGGTGTTGGCGAGGAACGTTTCGGCCATCTCGTTGATGCGGGCGAGGGCGGCGTCATCGACAGGCCCGTCGACCTCCAGCTCGAAACGCTTTCCCTGACGGACGTCCGCGATTCCCTCGAAGCCGAGACGGGGCAGTGCGCGCTGCACCGCCTGTCCCTGCGGGTCGAGGATCTCGGGCTTGAGCATGACGTCGACTACGACGCGTGCCACTGGCACTCCCGGTGGTGGTGTGGTGCGAAGGCGGTCCAATCAGCGTACCTGCCCTGAAATTCTACGCGGGTAGATATAGGTGGGCGCCGATCACGTTCCGGTATCGGGGGTGACAACCGCGGGAAAAATCGGGGGAAAAACGCGTGCCTCCGATTGCGGAAGGACACGCGGACCGAATTAACTGGGCTTCACGATGCAATGCCTGTCGCTGTACAAAGGAATAGCGAGAAAAACAGCATTGCTCCAAATCAGCCGGAAGGCCGGCATCACCGCACGTCAGGCGTCATGTCAGGCGCCATGTCGGACGCGGTAGTGCCGCAGGAAAGGACCGATATCCGTGGCTCAGCGCGTAGTGGTCACGCTCTCCGACGACATCGACGGAGGGGAAGCAGCGGAAACGGTCAGCTTCGGCCTGGACGGGAAGTCGTACGAGATCGACCTGAATCCCGCCAATGCAAAGAAACTGCGCACCGCGCTGGAGCCGTTCATCGAGGCGGCCCGAAAGCACTCGAAGTCGGGCAAGGTCTACCGGCACACCGCCGTGGCACCCGACCCGGCAGCCGTGCGCGCGTGGGCGCGCTCGCACCAGATGGACGTGCCGGCCCGCGGCCGCATCCCGAAGAAGGTCTACGAGGCCTTCGCGGAGGCGTCCTGACAGCGCTCGAACCCGGCTACGCAGCCGACTTGCGCTCCACCCCTGTTGATCGGCTAGAGTCTGGAGCACGCCGAGGGGCAAGGCCGCAGGGCCGGTCCCCAAGCAGCGTGCGGGTGTAGTTCAGTAGTAGAACATCCCCCTTCCAGGGGGAAGGCGCAGTGTGCAATTCCTGTCACCCGCTCTACATCACTTACCAACCACTGCGGTGGATCGGTTAGAGTGGTGGCACCAAATGCGGACGTGGCTCAGTTGGTAGAGCATCACCTTGCCAAGGTGAGGGTCGCGAGTTCGAATCTCGTCGTCCGCTCCATGTGTACGAAGGCCCCGGTCATTACGACCGGGGCCTTCGTCGTGTCCGCGTTGTGTCCGCGCCGTGCCGCGACCGCGGTTCTGACATTTGTCATGTGCGGTGATGACAGCCCGCACTGCCCGCGGACGTGATCCGGCGGAAGTCTTGGCACATGACCACCAACGACTACGTGATCGACGCCGAAGGGCTCCGGCGTACCTACAGCGGCGGCTTCGAGGCCGTCCGCTCGCTCTCCTTCTCCGTCGCGCGCGGCGAGCTGTTCGCGCTCCTCGGCACGAACGGGGCCGGCAAGACCTCGGCCCTGGAACTCCTGGAGGGCCTCGCCCGGCCCAGCGGCGGCAGCGTCCGGGTGCTGGGGCACGACCCGTACACCGAGCGCGCGAAGGTACGTCCCCGGGTCGGCGTCATGCTTCAGGAGGGCGGCTTTCCGTCCGAGCTGACGGTGCGCGAGACGGTCCGGATGTGGGCGGGATGCACCAGCGGGGCGCGGCCGGTGGACGAGGCACTGGACCTGGTGGGGATGGGGAAGCGGGAGAACGTACGGGTCAAGCAGCTTTCCGGCGGGGAACGGCGGCGGCTGGATCTGGCGACGGCGCTGCTCGGGCGGCCCGAGATCCTCTTCCTCAACGAGCCGACGACGGGGCTCGACGCCGAGGGGCGGCGCGAGACGTGGGAGCTGGTGCGGAAGCTGCGCGACGGGGGGACGACCGTACTGCTGACCACGCACTACCTGGAGGAGGCCGAGGAGCTGGCCGACCGGCTGGCGATCCTGCACGAGGGGCGGATCGCCGCCGAGGGAAGGGTGGACGAGGTGGTGGCGGAGTACCCCTCGCAGATCTCCTTCGAGCTGCCGGACGGCTACCACCTCGGGGATCTGCCGCCGCTCGGGCAGCTCGGTGTGACGGGGCACGAAGTGGCGGGGCGGACGGTCCGGTTGTTCACGGACCGGCTGCAGCGGGCCGCCACGGGGCTGCTGGCGTGGGCGGAAGCGGCCGGGGTGGAACTGCGCGGGCTCGATATGCGATCGGCCTCGCTGGAGGAGGCGTTCTTGAACATCGCGCGCGCGGCGAAGAGCGACGAGCGGGAAGCGGAGGTGGCCGCGCGATGAGCACGGCTGTGGTGGGACGCATGGCGGCCCTGACACGGGCCGAACTGACTCTTCTCGTACGGCACAAGGCGGTGCTCCTCGCGGCGCTGGTCCTGCCGGTGGCGATGACCTACGCGATGCGGCCGGTCGTCGGTGACCTGGAACTGGCCAGGGCCGGGATCTCGCCGGGTGCGGCGATGATGCCGATGGCCGTGGCGTTCGTGCTGCTCTTCGGGGTGTACTCGGCGCTGGTCACGGTCTATGTGGTGCGGCGCGAGGAGCTCGTACTCAAGCGGCTGCGGACCGGGGAGCCCGGTGACGTGGAGATCCTGGCCGGAACGGCCGCCGCCACGCTCGTGGCGGGACTCGCGCAGTGCGTGGTGCTGGTGATCGCGGGGGTGGTGCTGCTCGGCGTGGAGATGCCTGCCGATCCGCTGCTGGTGGTGGCGGGGGTGCTGCTGGGCGTCGCCGTCGCGGGGACGACGGCGGCCGCCACCACCGTCTTCACCAGGTCGGCGGAGGGCGCCCAGATCACGATCATGCCCATGATGCTGGTCTCGATGGTGGGGTCGGGGGTCGTCGTGCCCCTGGAACTGCTGCCGGACAAGGTCGCCTCGGTCTGCGAGCTGCTGCCGCTGTCACCGGCCGTCGCGCTCGTGCGGGGCGGCTGGAGTGGACAGTTGGGGGCGTACGAGGCGCTGGGGGCCGTCGGCACGGCGGTGGCCTGGACCGTACTGTCGGTGTTCGCCGTACAGCGGTGGTTCCGGTGGGGGCCACGGCGATAGAAGTGGGGGGACGGGGATGAGGGGCTTCTGGGGGAAGCAGAGCCAGGCCGCGAAGATTGACCTGTACATGCGGGCGACGCTGTACGTGCTGCCGTGGCTGATCTCGGTGGGTGTGCTCAGGCCCCTCACCGAGGAGGTGGGCCGCGACCCCGGCGCCGTCGCGCTCGCGCGGGCGCTGCTCGCCCTGTGCGTGGCCCAGTGCGCGGTCGCGATGCACACCATCCACCACTCGCTCGCGCATTACATCGACGGGGCGCCGGCTCCGTGGTGCTCGGCGGCCGTCGCGCTGGCGCTGGGCGGGGGCTCGGTGGGGCTCCTCGTGGCCCTTCAGGCGACCGGCGAGATCGGGGACGGGACGGTGCTGATCCAGATACTGCCGTACACCCTGCTGACCACGGCCATGTCGACGTTCATGCTGTCGACGCTCCGGCGGCTCGCGCTCGGGACGGTGGTGGCCGCGGTGCTGGTCGCCGGCGCGCTGGCTGCCAGCGGGGCGGGGGCCGGCCTGGCCGTGGGCGGGGTGGTGATGGTGGTGCTCGTGTGGCTGTTCGCGCTGGTGACCACCCGGTCCTCGGCCTGGTTCATGGCGGTCATCCGGGAGCTGGACCTGTCCCGTGACGTCTCCGCGCGGCTCGCGGTCGCCGAGGAACGGCTGCGCTTCGGACGGGACATGCACGACGTCATGGGCCGCAATCTCGCCGTCATCGCGCTCAAGAGCGAACTGGCGGTGCAACTGGCGCGGCGCGGCCGGCCGGAGGCCGCCGACCAGATGGCCGAGGTGCAGCGGATCGCGCAGGAGTCGCAGCGCGAGGTGCGTGAGGTCGTACGGGGCTACCGGGCGGCGGATCTGCCCGCCGAGCTGGAAGGGGCGCGGGGCGTGCTGAGTGCGGCGGGCATCGACTGCCTGATGGACCGGGGGCCCGGTGACGAGCTGCCGGCGGGCGTGCAGTCGGCGCTCGGGTGGGTCGTACGGGAGGCGACGACCAATGTGCTGCGGCACGGTGACGCGCGCACCTGCACGGTGCGGCTGGCGGCCGACGGGGGGCGGGCGGTGCTGGTCGTGGAGAACGACGGGGCGGGCGAGGTGTCCGCTGCGGGGACTGAGGGCTCGGGGCTCGCCGGGCTCCGCGAGCGGCTGAGCGCGGTGGGCGGGACGCTGCGGGCGGGGCCGGCCGGGGACGGGCGGTTCCGGCTGACGGCTGAGGTGCCGCTGGTGCGGGAGGTGCTGCGGTGAGTGGCGGAAGTGGTGCTGGGAGTGGTGGCGTGAGTGGTTCTGGGAGTGGTTCCGTGGGTGGTTCCGCCGTAGCGCCCGTGCGGGTCCTGCTCGCCGACGACGAGCATCTGATCCGGGGCGCGCTCGCCGCGCTGCTCGGGCTGGAGGACGACCTCGTCGTCGTCGCACAAGCGGCTACCGGGCCCGAGGCACTGGCGATGGCGCGGGCGCACCGGCCGGACGTCGCCGTACTGGATCTGCAGATGCCGGGCGCCGACGGTGTGAGTGTGGCCACAGCTCTGCGGGCCGAGCTGCCCGGCTGCCGCTGCATGATCGTGACCAGTCACGGGCGGCCCGGACATCTGAAACGGGCGCTCGCAGCGGGGGTGCGGGCGTTCGTACCGAAGACCGTCAGCGCGCAGCGGCTGGCCGAGCTCATCCGGAGCGTACGGGACGGAAACCGGTACGTGGACCCGGAGTTGGCGGCAGACGCGATCTCCGCCGGAGACTCCCCGCTGACCGTACGGGAGGCGGAAGTGCTGGAGCTGGCGGCGGACGGGGCGCCGGTCGCGGAGATCGCGGAGCGGGCCGCGCTGTCGCCCGGCACGGTGCGCAACTATCTGTCTTCGGCCGCCTCGAAACTGGGTGCGGAGAATCGTCATGCCGCGGTGCGCCTCGCACGCGAGCGAGGTTGGGTATAGTTGGCATCGCACACGGCAACACAGTGCATGCGGACGTAGCTCAGTTGGTAGAGCGCAACCTTGCCAAGGTTGAGGTCGCCAGTTCGAACCTGGTCGTCCGCTCAGAGTCAGAAGGCCCCGGTCATCCCGACCGGGGCCCTCTGCGTTGCCGGGGCGCTCTGCTATGCCAGGGCGCTGTGCGTTGCCCCGGCGCCGCTCTAGGACCAGCTCATGCCGGTGAGGCGTTCGTACGCCTCCACGTACTTCGCCCGGGTCGCGTCGACGATCTCCTGCGGGAGCGGGGGCGGCGGCAGCTCCGCCGTGCGGTCCCAGCCGGAGGCGGGCGAGGTCAGCCAGTCGCGGACGTACTGCTTGTCGTACGACGGCTGGGCGTGGCCGGGCTCCCAGGTGGCCGCGGGCCAGAAACGGGAGGAGTCCGGGGTCAGCACCTCGTCGGCGAGAACCAGCCGGTCGCCGTCGAAGCCGAACTCGAACTTCGTGTCGGCGAGGATGATGCCCCGGTCGCGGGCGATGTCACGGGCCCGGTTGTAGATGGCGAGGGTCATCTGGCGCAGGTGGGCGGCGGTCTCGGCCCCGACCTGGCGGGCCACTTCCTCGTAGCTGACGTTCTCGTCGTGGTCGCCGACGGCCGCTTTGGTGGCAGGGGTGAAGATCGGCGCCGGGAGTTCCGAGCCGTCGGTCAGGCCCTCGGGGAGGGCGAGGCCGCAGACGGTGCGCGATTCCCTGTACTCGGTGAGGCCCGAGCCGGTGAGGTAGCCGCGGGCCACGCACTCGACCGGGACCATGTGCAGGGACTTGCAGATGAGCGTACGGCCGGCCCAGTCGGCCGGGGCGCCCTCGGGCACGTCGGTGGAGACCACGTGGTTCGGGGCGAGGTCCGCGAGCTGGTCGAACCACCAGAGCGAGAGCTGGGTCAGGACCCGGCCCTTGTCGGGGATCTCTGTGGGCAGCACCCAGTCGTACGCGGACATGCGGTCGCTCGCGACCATCACGAGGTCGCCGGCCTCGTTCTGGTAGAGGTCACGCACCTTGCCCGTGTGGAGGTGGGTCAGGCCCGGCAGCTGGAGCGGCTCGGGCTTTTCTACGAATCCGGACACGGTTCCTCCGCGTAGGTTGATCCAGGAGCGCTTCTGATTCTCCCGTATGCGGGGCTTGGGTGTGGGGGCGGGGGGCGTGGGGGGCGGTGTCCTGGCGGTTTGCCGGCGGTGCGGCGGGCGTGCGTCGGCGGTGTTTTTTCTCAGTCGCGTTTGCAGATGCGGTCCAGGAGGTTCGCCGTCGCGCGTTGGATGCGTGGGTCCACGTGGCCGGGGCGGTCCAGGGCCGGGGACCAGGCGAAGGTGCCCGAGGCGAAGACCAGGGCGCCGCTGGGCGCCCGGTAGAGGGACGTCTCCTGGTGGCGCAGGGCGCCGTCGCCGTCCCGGTAGGGGGAGTGGGCCAACAGGATGCGGCCCTGGTGCTCGGGCAGGGCCGTACGGGGAAAGTAACGGTCCGCCTCGCCCGCGACCAGGCCCTCGATCTCGTCGTTCTCGTACGCACCGGTCGAGTCCCAGAGCCAGTGGTCCGCGTTGCGTACGACCAGGGGGCTCGGCTCCGGGACCCTTCCGGCGTACTGGATGCCCATCAGCTGCTGCTCCGGGCGGTCGATCTCGCGCCAGAGGGCGGCTTTGCCGGGAGCTCTGCGTTTGCGGCAGGTGAGGAGGCGGTCCGCTGTGCCGGAGGCGGAGGGGGCGAGCTCCACTTGCCAGTACATGGTGTTGGCCGAGAGGAAGACGAGCGACGTGCCGGCCTCGCGCGCCAGCTCCGTGGTGCGCCGCATGGGGGCCGACCAGTACTCGTCGTGGCCCGGGAACACCAGGCCTCGGTAGCGCGTCGGGTCGACGCGGCCCGCGTGCAGATCGCGGGCGTCCGCGTAGGCGAGGTCGTAGCCGTAGCGCTCGGCCCAGCGGATGAAGTCGTACGCGTGCCCCACGTGGAGGGGGAGGCCCGCACCTGCGTACGGGCGGTCGAAGGAGACCGTGGTGGCCGCGTCTTCTTCGCCCAGGAGACGGCCCATGCTGTCCCACGCGTGGTAGAGGCTGGCGCCCGTGCGGCCGTCCTCCGGGTAGAGGTTGTACGCCTGCCAGGTGATGTCCGGCAGGAGGAGGAGCAGGTCGGCGGGGTGGCTGTCGCGGACCGTGAAGGGGATGTGGGAGCGGTAGCCGTCGGCGGTGGTCAGCACGGCGACGTACGCCCCGACGTTCCACAGATCCGGGATCTGGAGGCGCCAGGAGAGCCACCAGTGGTGGCAGGAGACGGTGCGGTCGGCGGCGAGCGGGGCCGGCTGGACGATGCCGGCCAGGCGGGGGCTGGTGGTGATCTTCGCCGCGCCGTCGCCGCCGTAGTGGCCGATGCGGTAGATGTCCACGGAGAACTGCTGGGGCGGGTCCACGGTGATGTGGAAGTCGATCGCCTCGCCGGGGGCGGCGGCGCCGGGGGACGCGAAGCCCTTGATCTGCTGGCGTACGTCGTCGGCGTTGCGGGGGCCGCCGGTGGGGGCGGAGCGGGGCTGCGGGAGCTTGACCCCGGTGACGGGGTCGACGTGCTCGGCGTACCAGGGGATCACCTGGCCGCTGTCCCCGAAGTAGTGCTCGCCGCCGCGCAGCCAGGGCAGGGGGCCCTGGCCGAAGGGATCGGAAACGGCGTGCGCCAGGGCGCCCGATTCCCAGCGTCGGATGAACTCGTCCCCCATGCCGCTTCCCTCCCTCTAGCCCCCGAGACAACTGTGGTGCGTCACTTGTCAGCTACTTGCCTCCAGCACATCACATAACGCACGCACTCCGTCACCGTTCGTCGCTAATTGACGTTAACGGAACCTCAGTCTCCGGTAAGCGGGGAGCGTGGTAGAGGCGTTTCCCAGCGGCGTTTCCCAGGCGTTTCCCAGGGGCGTTGCGTCTTGTGTGCGGGGGCGTTGGGGTCGGGGCCGAGCCGGGGCGTTTCCTCGGGCGCCGAACGTTCGGGTACTTCGCAGGACGGCGAAGCGACGTGGGTCACACCAGGCGGACCGTCTTTTCCGGGCGTACTCCTACCGAGGCCAGCCAGGAGCGCAGTGGTGCCGCGTCGCCGTCTTCCACCAGGCTCAGGACCCGGGTGCCCAGGTCCGCGCGGCGTTCGCCGTCGACCAGGAGTGCGGGGCCGTCCAGCCAGTCCAGGCCCGGGGCGGCGCCCGCCGTGTCGACGGCGGCGCAGCAGACCATCGCGGTGACGTGGTCGGCGAGCAGATCACGGCCCGTCCTCGGCGGCTGGAGCGGGAAGAGCGGGAGCGGGTCGGTGTCCCAGGGATCGTCGCCTTCTCCCAGGCCGAGTGGCGCCGGCGGCGGAGCGGCTGCCTCCTCGCGGGCCACCTCTGCCCCGATGGCGGCGGCGAGCGTCTCCGCTGCCGGGTTGAGGGCGTCGGACGTGGCGGGCGGGCGGTCCCCGTTCGGAGGGGGGGCCGAGGCGGTCGACAGGTGGTCCATCACCCGGATGAGGGTCGGAGCCGCGGGGGCCGAGGCACGGCGTACGCCCATGGTGTCCAGGACTCGGTGCAGCCGGGCGGCGTCGGTGCGCCACTTGCGGTCCACGACCTCTTCCGGGTACTGCTGCCAGTCCACCGGCGACCAGTCCGGGCCCGGCTCGGCGGGGCCGCCGTGGAAGAGGCGGGCGGCGAGGAGCGAGGTGGCCTCGTCCACCGAGCCCGGTTCTTCGAGCAGGTCGCACGCCGGGCGCTCGCCCAGGCGGGAGGCGAAACCGTCCGCCAGACGGTCGCGGCGCGAGAGTTCGGTGAGGGCGGAGACCACGCCCGCGTCGAGACGGGACGGCCAGCGGCCCATGCGCCAGGCGGGCAGCGCGACCCGGGTCAGGAGCCGGTCCCAGCCCGCGTACGCCAGGCCCACCTGCTCCTGGGCGACGATCCGCAGGCCGTAGTCGACGGTCTGCGCGCGCTCCGAAGCGGCCGTGGCGACGCCCCGCTCCATCTCGGCGGCATGCAGCCTGCAGCCGCGCAGGAGGAGCTTGGAGACCCAGCCGACGAAGCGGAGGGGGATCCGGCGCAGTGGTCCCTGGTCCGGGGCGGCCGCGACGGCGACCGCTGCGTCCAGGCCGCGTACGAAGCGGCGGGCGGCGGCTATGTCGGGGTGAGCGGAGGGACCCGTACCGGCGACGACCGGGGCGAGCACCGCCCGCAGCTCGGCCACCCGCATCCACCACAGGAACGGCGACCCGATGACCAGCACCGGTGATGCCGTGGACCTGCGGCGTCCGGGGGCGCCCGGTATGGACGCCGAAGCCGGATGCGTACGGTCCTCCAGCCAGCTGTCACAGTCCGGCGTGAGCGCTATCGCGGACGGCGCCGGCACCTCCAGCCGGTCCGCCAGGTCGCGCACGAGCCGGTAGAGATCCGGTGCGGAGTGCTCGGCGACCTCCACCGTCGGGGTGGTGGCGGGCCTTGCCCGTACGATCACGGCCCCTACGGCGACGGCCGCCAGCAGGGCCACGACCGCCGCGCCGGTCATCACCCAGCGCGCGGCGTCCCAGGCCCCGCCCACCACGTGGCCCGTCGCGCCGCCCACCAGCAGGACGACGGCGACGGCCGCGGGCAGCAGGGCGACGGCCAGCGCCGTGCTGCGGACACGCAACACAGCGAGAGCCCTGGAACGCGCGGACTGCGCGCCCCTCTCCACACCCATACCGGTACCGGACACGGCCGGACGTCACCCCCTTCGCCCTGCGACGGCTTTGCTCACTCCCCCACTGTGGCACCCGCCACTGACATCGCAATGTCGGTGGGCCAAGTGCCGGAATGCTTGCGCCGCACCCTAGTTGGGGGTGGGGCAGCCGTCAGCCGGATAGCCCAGCGGTCACTCGATGGAATGGCTTTGGGGAAAGCTGCTGACGCCGTCGGGCGTGGGAAGCGGGTGGGAGGCGGGTGGGATCAGGCCCCGGACGCCGCCTTTTCGGCGATGTCCGTGCGGTACTGGGAGCCGTCGAGACGGATCCGGGAGACGGCTGTGTACGCGCGCTCGCGGGCCTGGGTGAGGTCCTTGCCGGTCGCCGTCACCGACAGCACCCGGCCGCCGGCGCTCACGACGGCGTCGCCTTCGCGCCGGGTCCCGGCGTGCAGTACGTACGCGTGGGGCGCGTCCTGGGCGGCGACCTCGTCGAGACCCTCGATCGGGTCACCGGTGCGCGGCGTGCCGGGGTAGTTGTGCGAGGCGATGACGACCGTCACGGCAGCGTCGTCGCGCCAGGTCAGCGGCGGTTCGACGTCGAGAGTGCCGTTGGCGGAGTTGAGGAGCACGCTCGCCAGCGGAGTCTTGAGGCGGGCCAGGACCACCTGGGTCTCCGGGTCGCCGAAACGGGCGTTGAACTCGATGACCCGTACACCGCGCGAAGTGATCGCCAGACCCGCGTACAGCAGCCCGGAGAACGGCGTGCCGCGGCGGCGCAGCTCGTCGACGGTCGGCTGGAGCACGGTCGCCATGACCTCGTCGACCAGCTTGGGGTCGGCCCACGGGAGCGGGGAGTACGCGCCCATGCCGCCGGTGTTGGGGCCCTCGTCGCCGTCGAGCGCGCGCTTGAAGTCCTGCGCGGGCTGGAGCGGGAGGACGGTCACACCGTCGGTGATCGCGAAGAGGGAAACCTCGGGGCCGTCGAGGAACTCCTCGATGACCACGCGGTCGCAGGCCAGCGCGTGCTCGCGGGCCGCCTGGAGGTCGTCGGTGACGACGACGCCCTTGCCCGCTGCGAGGCCGTCGTCCTTGACGACGTACGGCGCCCCGAAGGCGTCCAGCGCCGTGTCGATCTCTTCGGGGGTGGTGCAGACATAGCTGCGGGCGGTCGGGACGTTCGCCGAGGCCATCACGTCCTTGGCGAAGGCCTTGGAGCCCTCCAGCAGGGCGGCCTCCCCGGACGGGCCGAAGCAGGGGATCCCGGCCGCCCGCACGGCGTCGGCGACGCCCGCGACGAGCGGCGCCTCCGGGCCGACGACGACGAGTCCGGCACCGAGCTCGCCGGCGAGCCTCGCCACGGCGGCGCCGTCGAGGGCGTCAACCGGGTGCAGCTCGGCCACCTCGGCGATGCCGGCGTTGCCGGGGGCGCAGTACAGCGCGGTGACGTCGGGATCGAGGGACAGAGAGCGGCACAGGGCGTGTTCGCGGGCGCCGCCGCCGATGACGAGGACCTTCACGGTGTGCAGCCTAGCCCGCGCGCCGCGCTCCCCCCGCCGCGCGCTCCTCCCGCCCCCGCTACTCGTTCGTGAACTCCTCGACGACCGTCGCACCCAGCTCCCGCACGATCAGGTCGTGGCCGGAGAGCGCCGAGTCGACGAGGTCGGGGTCGTCTTCCGCCGGTACGTCGTCCTCAATCGCCATGGGCGGGGGTGCCGGTGCGGGCGGCGGCGTCGGCTCCGCCGCGTAGGAACTGCCCGCTGAGGCCTCGGGTGCCGGGCGCTGCGGGCCGGGAGCCTGCGGCGCGGCGGCGCCTGCCGGGGCGGGCTGGGCCTGCGGGGTGGGCTGGGCGGGGCGCGGAGCCGGGGCCGGGGCGCGCCCGCCGAAACCGCCACCGCCCGCGCCGCCACCGCCGAAGCCGCCGCCACCGGGTGGCTGTGCGCCACCGCCGCCTCCTCCGCCGCCGGACGGGTCGACAACCGACTCGATCTTCCACTGCACGTTGAAGGACTCGGCCAGTGCCTGCTTCAGCACTTCTTCGCTGCCGCTGCTCGCGAAGTTGTCCCGCGCACCGGCGTTGATGAAGGCGATCTGGAGCGTGGTGCCGTCGAAGCCGCTGACCTGGGCGTTCTGGCTGAGCAGGATCCAGGTGAAGCGCCGTCGGTTCTTGACGGCCTCCAGGATGCCGGGCCACATGTTCTGTACCTGTACGGCGCCCTGCGCGGCCGGCTGGGAGACGGCGGGCGCGGGCGGCGCTGCTGCGGCAGGGGCCGCCGCCGGCGGCGCCGCGACGGGCGCGGGCTGCGGCTCGGGCCGGCCCTGGCCAGGAGCGGAGGCGGTGGGCCACCCACCGGGCCGGCGCCCCCCGGCGTCCTGTCCGGCTCCGGCTCCGGCACCCGTACCGGAGCCCGGCCAGGCACCGGGACGCTGGCCGCCCTCGCCGGCAGCGGGAGCAGCCACAGGGGCCGCCGCGGCAGCTACGGGTGCGGGCATCACAGGAGCGGGGGCGGGAGCAGGAGCGGGGGCAGGACCGGGGCTAGCCGCAGCCACTCCCCCAGGAGCCCCATGCGCCTCGGGCCCCGGTACGTACCCCATAGCCGGACCGGGAGCTGCGGCCGCGGCCATGAACGCACCGCCACCACCGCCACCGCCACCATTGCGCTCCAGGCGGTCCAGGCGCGCCTGGAACGAACGCTCGTCGTCGAAAGCGGCCGGCAGCAGCACCCGGGCGCAGATCAGCTCCAGCTGGAGCCGCGGCGATGTCGCCCCCCGCATCTCGGTGAGCCCCGTGTTGACCAGGTCGGCGGCGCGGCTCAGCTCCGCCGCGCCGAACACGGAGGCCTGGGCCTGCATCCGCTCCACCACATCGGCGGGCGCGTCAATCAGACCTTTCTCGCGGGCGTCGGGAACGGCGGCCAGGATCACCAGGTCCCGCAGCCGCTCCAGCAGGTCGGCCACGAACCGGCGGGGATCGTTCCCGCCCTCGATGACCTGGTCGACGACCTCGAACGCGGCCGCCCCGTCGCCCGCCGCAAAGGCGTCCACGACCGAGTCGAGCAGCGAGCTCTCGGTGTACCCGAGCAGTGCGGTCGCCATGGCATATGTCACACCGTCGTCGGCCGCGCCGGCGAGCAACTGGTCCATGACGGACATCGAGTCACGCACGGACCCGGCTCCGGACCGTACGACGAGCGGAAGCACTCCGTCCTCGACCGGGATGCCCTCCTTGCCGCACACCTCACCGAGGTATTCGCACAGCGTCCCCGGAGGCACCAGGCGGAACGGGTAATGGTGCGTACGCGACCGAATGGTGCCGATGACCTTCTCGGGCTCGGTCGTCGCGAAGATGAACTTGAGATGCTCCGGGGGCTCCTCGACCACCTTCAGCAGGGCGTTGAAGCCCGCCGGGGTGACCATGTGCGCCTCGTCGATGATGTAAATCTTGTAGCGACTGCTGGCGGGCCCGAAGAATGCCTTTTCCCGCAGGTCACGGGCGTCGTCCACGCCACCGTGCGAAGCGGCGTCGATCTCGATGACGTCGATGGACCCCCGGCCGTTCCTGGCCAGGTCGACGCAGGACTGACACGCACCGCAGGGGTTCGGCGTGGGGCCCTGCTCGCAGTTCAGACAGCGGGCGAGGATGCGGGCGCTGGTCGTCTTTCCACAGCCCCGCGGCCCGCTGAACAGGTACGCGTGGTTGACCCGGTTGTTACGCAGGGCCTGCTGCAACGGGGCAGTGACATGCTCCTGCCCGATGACCTCGGCGAACGACTCGGGACGGTAGCGGCGGTAGAGCGCAAGGGACGACACGTATACGAGGTTATCGGGACCCACTGACAACCGGCCCCGCCCCAACGCAAGCGCCCCCCACGCACCCGCCAGAGCTCACTTACCCTTGCTGCCTTCCGGCCCTGGGGGAGTTCGGTGAGATAGCGCCACGTGAGGGGCTGGCCCCCACACTAGCGGATCGCCCCCCAGGAAAACGAGCCGGGCCCCGACCACGGGCAACGTCGGCGGAACGCGTTCGCGAGCACTCCTCAACGTCTTGTATTGTTTGCGGCGGAGGATTCGCCTAGTGGCCTAGGGCGCACGCTTGGAAAGCGTGTTGGGGGCAACCCCTCACGAGTTCGAATCTCGTATCCTCCGCACTCGCCCACCTGGGCAAACGAAGGGCCCCACCGCTGAGC
>NZ_AUBE01000035.1 GCF_000429085.1 Streptomyces flavidovirens DSM 40150
GCCTGCTTCGAGATGAGTGTTCCCACCCCCTTTGAGGGGTTAAGGCTCCCAGTAGACGACTGGGTTGATAGGCCAGATGTGGAAGCCCGGTAACGGGTGGAGCTGACTGGTACTAATAGGCCGAGGGCTTGTCCTCAGTTGCTCGCGTCCACTGTGTTAGTTCTGAAGTAACGAACTGTGCCAACATCCGGTTCGATATCTTCATAGTGTTTCGGTGGTCATAGCGTTAGGGAAACGCCCGGTTACATTCCGAACCCGGAAGCTAAGCCTTTCAGCGCCGATGGTACTGCAGGGGGGACCCTGTGGGAGAGTAGGACGCCGCCGAACAATCATTGTGGGAAAGCCCCGCACCTTTCATGGTGCGGGGCTTTTCTGCGTTCAGGTCCGGTCCGTACCCCTGTGTGCCCGGCTGACGTGGCTGAGGGTAAGGTCAGGGGCGCATCATCGACACCGTTCCCACAGGAGGCCCCCGGGTGGAGGTCCAGGAGACCCGCGTTCAGACGGACCGGGTGCTCACCATCCCGAACATCCTCAGCATGGCCCGCCTCGCCGGCGTGCCTCTGTTTCTGTGGCTGATTCTCCTGCCTGTGTTCGGTGGGCCCAAGAGTGACGGCTGGGCCTTGCTGGTGTTGATGCTCAGCGGCATCAGCGACTATCTCGACGGAAAGCTTGCCCGTCGCTGGAACCAGATCAGTAAGCTCGGGCGCCTGCTGGACCCCGCTGCCGAC
This sequence comes from Streptomyces flavidovirens DSM 40150, assembly GCF_000429085.1. GTDB lineage: Bacteria > Actinomycetota > Actinomycetes > Streptomycetales > Streptomycetaceae > Streptomyces > Streptomyces flavidovirens. Next base: position 729 of record NZ_AUBE01000035.1, read on the forward strand.
CGGCTGTACATCCTTTCCACCTTGCTTGGCCTTACATGGCGAGAGATCCTGCCGTTGTGGCTCACCGCTGCCCTTTTGGCGAGGGAGCTGATGCTTCTGGTGATGGTGGGCATCCTCCGCAAGCACGGCTATCCGCCGCCGCAGGTGAACTTCCTGGGGAAGGCCGCGACGTTCAACCTGATGTACGCCTTCCCGTTGCTGCTTCTCAGTGACGGAAACGGGTGGCTGCCGTCACTGGCTGCTATTTTCGGATGGGCGTTCGCCGGATGGGGTACAACTCTGTATTGGTGGGCAGGAATCCTTTACGTGGTCCAGGTCCGCCGGCTGGTGAAGGCGGAGACCGCGGCCGACTGAGCCTGCCGATGACTGGTGCTGCCCAAGCGCCTGATTGTCTGCGCATGATGCCTCTCAGGCAGTCCCGGACGGGCGAAGTCGGCTAGACCGTCGTCTCTTCGAGGAGGACTTTCCCGACATGAAGGCCGTCGTGATGGCTGGTGGCGAGGGCACTCGCCTTCGCCCCATGACCTCGAGCATGCCCAAGCCGCTCCTGCCGGTCGCCAATCGGCCGATCATGGAGCATGTGCTGCGGCTGCTCAAGCGGCATGGGCTCAGTGAAACCGTCGTAACCGTGCAGTTTCTGGCCTCGCTCGTCAAGAACTACTTCGGTGACGGCGAAGAGCTCGGAATGGAGCTCACCTATGCCAATGAGGAGAAGCCACTCGGCACTGCGGGCAGCGTAAAGAACGCCGAGGAAGCATTGAAGGACGATGCTTTCCTTGTTATTTCTGGCGATGCTCTCACCGACTTCGACCTCACTGACCTGATCAGATTCCACAAGGAGAAGGGCGCGCTGGTCACGGTGTGCCTGACCCGGGTGCCGAACCCTCTGGAGTTCGGCATCACGATTGTCGATGAGGCAGGAAAGGTCGAACGGTTCCTGGAGAAGCCCACGTGGGGGCAGGTCTTCTCGGACACCGTGAATACGGGCATCTATGTCATGGAGCCCGAGGTGTTCGACTATGTGGAAGCGGATGTCTCTGTCGACTGGTCCGGTGATGTCTTCCCTCAGCTGATGAAGGAAGGCAAGCCGATCTACGGCTACATCGCCGAGGGTTACTGGGAGGATGTCGGCACCCACGAGAGCTACGTCAAGGCGCAGGCCGACGTGCTCGAGGGCAAGGTCGACGTGGATCTCGACGGTTTCGAGATCTCTCCCGGTGTGTGGGTGGCCGAAGGCGCCGAGGTGCATCCCGACGCGGTGCTGCGCGGGCCCCTCTACATCGGTGACTACGCCAAGGTCGAGGCCGGCGTGGAGCTGCGTGAGCACACGGTCGTGGGGTCCAACGTCGTCGTCAAGAGCGGCGCGTTCCTTCATCGGGCCGTCGTGCACGACAACGTCTACATCGGCCAGCACAGCAACCTGCGTGGCTGCGTGATCGGTAAGAACACCGACATCATGCGGGCCGCGCGGATCGAGGACGGCGCCGTCATCGGTGACGAGTGCCTCGTCGGCGAGGAATCGATTGTCCAGGGCAATGTGCGGGTCTACCCGTTCAAGACCATCGAGGCCGGTGCTTTCGTCAACACCTCGGTGATCTGGGAGTCGCGGGGGCAGGCGCATCTCTTCGGTGCGCGTGGTGTCTCCGGGATTCTGAACGTCGAGATCACCCCCGAGCTTGCGGTCCGCCTCGCGGGCGCCTATGCCACCACACTCAAGAAGGGCGCGACGGTCACCACCGCGCGTGACCACTCGCGTGGTGCGCGTGCGCTGAAGCGGGCGGTTATCTCCGCCTTGCAGGCGAGTGCCATCGACGTACGCGACCTGGAGAACGTGCCGCTGCCTGTGGCGCGTCAGCAGACGGCGCGAGGTAGCGCCGGCGGCATCATGATCCGTACGACTCCCGGTGTGCCGGACTCCGTCGACATCATGTTCTTCGACGAGCGGGGCGCGGACCTGTCGCAGGCCGGGCAGCGCAAGCTGGACCGGGTGTTCGCGCGGCAGGAATACCGGCGGGCCTTCCCCGGAGAGATCGGTGACCTGCACTTCCCGGCCAGTGTCTTCGACTCCTACACCGGGTCGCTGCTGCGGAACCTGGACGTCACCGGCATCGCCGACTCAGGGCTCAAGGTCGTCGTCGACGCCTCCAACGGAAGCGCCGGTCTTGTCCTGCCCAGCCTTCTCGGGCGGCTCGGGGTCGACGCGCTGACCATCAATCCCGGCCTGGACGAGTCCAGGCCCACCGAGACGAGCGATTCGCGCCGTTCCGGTCTTGTCCGGCTCGGGGAGATCGTCGCTTCGGCGCGGGCCGCCTTCGGTGTGCGGTTCGACCCGGTGGGTGAGCGGTTGTCGCTGGTCGACGAGCGCGGCCGGATCATCGAGGACGACCGGGCGCTGCTCGTCATGCTCGACCTTGTGGCAGCCGAACGGCGCAGTGGGCGGGTCGCGCTGCCGGTGACCACCACCAGGATCGCCGAGCAGGTGGCGGCGTACCACGGAACGCAGGTGGAGTGGACGACCACCTCGCCGGACGACCTGACACGGGTCGGCCGTGAGGAGTCCACCATCTTCGGTGGTGACGGGCGCGGCGGCTTCATCATTCCCGAGTTCAGCAGTGTCTTCGACGGCGCCGCCGCCTTCGTGCGGCTGATCGGGCTGGTGGCCAGGACGCAGCTCACGCTGAGCCAGATCGACGCGCGGATACCGCGAGCCCATGTGCTGCGACGTGACCTTGCGACGCCGTGGGCCGTCAAGGGGCTCGTCATGCGCCGCGTGGTCGAGGCCGCCGGAGATCGGTTCGTGGACACGACCGACGGCGTGCGCGTGGTCGAGGCGGACGGGCGCTGGGTGATGGTGCTGCCCGACCCCGCGGAGGCTGTCACTCATCTGTGGGCCGAGGGGCCCGATGACGATTCGGCCCAGGCGCTGCTCGACGAGTGGTCCGCGGTCGTGGACAGCGCAGGTCACTGAGGTGTGACCGGTGTGCCGGACGGAGTGTGACAACGCCGTCCGGCACACCGGAGGGGCCATTCGGCGGTAGCCGCCGCGACGTGCGACGATGTGCGGCATGTCGCAGCAGTCCCCTGATCGGAGCACGTCTTCGCCACCTCGGCGCCCCGACGCGTCCATGTCGCTGCTGACCAATGTGATGGACCACAGCCTCGACGACGGGTACGCGGAGGCTACCGCCCGCAGGAAGGCAGACGGCAGCGCGGGCATGCCGCGCACGCTGCGCGCGAAGCTCGGACTGGCGGCCGGACTGGTGCTGGCCGCCCTGGTCGTCACGGTGGGTGCGGCGCAGGCGCGGATAGAGGCGCCGGTGATCGCCAAAGAGCGTGAAGAGCTCATCAATCGCGTGGAGGCGGAGACTTCGGCGGCCGACTCGCTGGAGCGGAACGTCGAGAAACTCCGGACCGAGGTGGGGGAGCGGCAGCGCAAGGCGCTCCAGAAGCATGGTGGTGACCAGGGCGGGCTGGTGGCGCTGCTGTCCGGGGCGACGGTGGTGCAGGGGCGTGGGGTGAAGCTCGTCGTCGACGATGCCAAGAACAGCGACGAGGGCGGCGGCGAGCCTCGGGAAAGCAGCAGCTTCTCCGACACGGGCCGGCTGCGGGACCGGGACATGCAGCGGGTCGTCAACGGTCTGTGGTCCTCGGGCGCCGAGGCGGTGGCCATCAACGGGCAGCGGCTGACATCCCTGTCGGCGATCCGGGCAGCCGGCGACGCCATACTGGTCGACAACAGGCCGCTGGTGCCGCCGTACACGGTGCTGGCGGTGGGGGACGGGCAGCGGCTGAGTAGCGCTTTCCAGGACAGCGCCGATGGCCGGTACCTGCATGTCCTGCAGGAGAGCTACGGCATCAGGACGAGCATTTCCGCTCAGGAACAGGTACGGCTTCCCGCCGCGCCGAGCCTGATCGTACGTACAGCAGAGCCGCTGGTCGCGGGCGCCGGGCAGGCCGCGGCCAACACAGGGAAGGGCACATCGTGATCGCCGTACTGGGCCTCGTCGTGGGAGTCGTGGTCGGGCTGTTGGTCCGGCCCGAGGTGCCGGCCGTGGTCGAGCCGTATCTGCCGATCGCCGTCGTCGCTGCGCTCGACGCGGTCTTCGGTGGCCTGCGGGCCATGCTCGACGGCATCTTCGTCGACAAGGTCTTCGTCGTGTCCTTCCTGTCGAATGTCGTGGTGGCGGCCCTGATCGTGTTCCTGGGGGACAAGTTGGGCGTCGGTGCGCAGTTGTCCACGGGTGTGGTCGTGGTGTTCGGCATCCGGATCTTCTCCAACGCGGCGGCGATTCGCCGTCACGTGTTCCGGGCGTGAGGCAGATGAGTACAGAAGACAACCCTCGGCGCGACGAAGAAGAAGCGCAGACCTCCCAGGCACCACAGCATGCGGCCCAGGATCCGGCGGCTCAAGAGCCGGTGGCGCAGCGGCCAACGACGGGGCGTCAGCGACTGCTCGCGGGGCTCTGGCCGCCGCGTGTCACGCGGGCGCAGTTGATCGTGGCGCTGCTGCTGTTCGTGCTCGGGCTCGGACTCGCCATCCAGGTCAGGTCGAACAGCGACGACAGTGCGCTGCGCGGAGCGCGCCAGGAGGACCTGGTGCGCATCCTCGACGAGCTGGACGACCGTACGCAGCGGCTCGAGGACGAGAAGCAGAAACTCGACGACCAGAAGACCGAGTTGGAGAACAGCTCGGACCAGGCGGAAGAGGCGCGCAAGCAGACGCTGGAGAAGGAACGTCAGCTCGGGGTGCTGGGCCGGCACGGTGGCGGCGCAGGGGCCCGGAATCACGTTGACGATCACGGACCGGCACTCCACAGTGGAGGCGGACATGCTGCTGGACGCGATCCAGGAACTGCGGGCGGCGGGCGCGGAAGCGATCCAGGTCAATGAGGTCAGGGTTGTCGCGGACACGTACTTCCTGAACAGCGGCGGCGGCATCCAGGTGGACGGGAAGAAGATCGCAGCCCCGTACCGCTTCGAAGTGATCGGCAAGCCGCAGGATCTGGAGCCCGCGCTCAACATCCCCGGTGGCGTCGTTCAGACGCTGGAGGAGGAGCGGGCGGTCCCTACCGTCACCCGCTCCGGGAAGATCGTCGTGGATGCCTTGCGACCGGCGAAGCAGCCTGACTACGCTCAGTCGTCACCGCGGTGAGGCGGGGGCGCATGGGGGCACGGGGACAAGGGCATGAGGTTGCGGGGGGTCGGCGCATCGAAGGTGCGGTGCGTGGTGGAAACTGTTTGGTGGCTACGGACGTTGTGAAGATGTCCGGTTCGGCAGGTGTGTTCATTCAGGGTTCGTCCTGCCCCACGGGCGGGTCTGTTTCAGTCAAGGGGAATCGCCCGTGAAGTTGTTTGCGAAGTTGTTCGGCAAGAGTGCACGCGAGGACGGTGCGAACAGCACGGCCCGTCACCGTGCGCCGCGTGGTGAAGAAGTCGATGAGCAGGGTGGCGAGCGGCCGCTCTTCCGGGACGAGGTCGCTGGTCCGGGCGGTGGCATTTCGGGTGGACCGGGCGCGTCGTCTGTTGACCCCGCCGGTCCCGGCCGCATAGGTTTCGGGGAATCCGATGCCTCCCAGGGGCAGCCGCGGCAGGAGGATCCGTCCATGTCGGCCTTGCCGGTTTGTACGAGGTGCGGGCACCGCAATGCCGAGGCCAGTCGTTTCTGTTCCAACTGCGGGGCGCCGCTGCGGCCGGGAGTCGCCGCCGAGCGTCCCTCGGAGACGACGTCGACGATCTCCATCTCCGGGCTCGAGGCGTACGAGGCCGAGGCGACGGGACAGACCTCCGCTCCCTCGCTCTCGCCGGAGGCTCAGGCGGCCGTCGACGCCCTTCCGCTCGGTGCGGCGCTGCTCGTGGTGCGACGCGGTCCGAATTCGGGCAGCCGCTTCCTCCTGGACAGCGAGCTGACCACGGCCGGCAGGCACCCGCAGAGCGACATCTTCCTGGACGACGTGACGGTATCGCGTCGGCATGTGGAGTTCCGCCGGGGCGCGGACGGCGGATTCACCGTCTCCGATGTCGGCAGTCTCAATGGCACCTACGTCAACCGTGAGCGGATCGACTCGGTCCCGCTGTCGAACGGCGACGAGGTGCAGATCGGTAAGTACCGGCTGGTCTTCTACGCGAGCCAGCGGGCCATCTGACCCGTACGGGAAGGTCCATGCAGCGAACACCGACGGGCGGTGCCGGAAACGGCACCGCCACCGCGGGCGAGCGGCTGGTGAGTATCGGCACCGTGCTGAACCTGCTGCGTGACGAGTTTCCCGAGGTCACCATCTCCAAGATTCGTTTTCTGGAGACCGAGGGACTCGTCGAACCGCAGCGGACCGCCTCCGGCTACCGCAAATTCACCCCCGACCATGTCGAGCGGCTGGCCCAGGTGCTGCGTATGCAGCGCGATCACTACCTCCCGCTCAAGGTCATCCGTGAGCACCTCGACGCGCTGGAGCGCGGTGAGCAGGTGCGCCTTCCGGCTGCCGGTGGGCCGGGGGAACCGCACGACGGCGCGCCCGGCGCCCCCGGCGACGGAACGGACCGCCCGACCGCGGCCCGGATCGGCCGGGAGGAGCTCCTGGCGGCCGCCGAGGTCGGCGAGGAGGAGCTCGAGGCCTGGGAGTCGTACGGCTTGATCTCGCCCCTGCCGGGCGGCGGCTATGACGCCGAAGTCGTCACGGTGGCCAGGCTTGTCGCCGAATTCGGCCGGTTCGGTCTGGAGCCGCGGCATCTGCGCGCGGTGAAAGCGGCGGCGGAGCGCGAGGCCGACCTGGTCGAACAGGTGGTCGCGCCGCTGCGCCGGCACCGGAATCCGCAGACCAGAGCCCATGCGGAGGCTACGGCCAAGGAGCTGGCCGAGCTGTCCGTCAGGCTCCATTCGGCCCTCATTCAGGCAGCACTCGGCGTGCGGCTGCACTGAGCTTGGGGGATCCCGACTACCCAAACCTGCCAGGCACGTCCTAGGGTTGCTGTGTGAACGAGCTCGACGTCGTAGGTGTCCGGGTAGAAATGCCCTCGAACCAACCGATCGTGCTCCTGCGCGAAGTGGGAGGCGATCGGTACCTCCCCATCTGGATCGGGCCGGGGGAGGCGACCGCGATCGCCTTCGCCCAGCAGGGGATGGCCCCTGCCAGGCCGCTGACCCATGACCTCTTCAAGGATGTACTGGAAGCGGTCGGCCAGGAGCTCACCGAAGTCCGCATCACCGACCTGCGGGAAGGGGTCTTCTACGCCGAGCTGGTCTTTGCCAGCGGAGTCGAAGTGAGTGCGAGGCCGTCCGACGCCATAGCGCTCGCGCTGCGTACCGGAACGCCGATCTACGGCAGTGACGGGGTGCTGGACGACGCGGGCATCGCGATTCCTGACGAGCAGGAGGACGAGGTGGAGAAGTTCCGCGAGTTCCTCGACCAGATCTCTCCCGAGGACTTCGGGACCAACAGCCAGTGAGCCGCGAGCGCCAGGCGCTGTCCGCGCATTCGAGTAGCCCTTCCCGGAAGTGAGGCACGGGAAACCACCCTCAGGGTGATTATCACTCGGCGTGCCGAGTGTGGCGATCGTTGACGCACCCCGGGTGACTGCCTACCGTCGACAGGGCAGGTCAAGGACGGAGGTCGGCGTGAGAAGCAGCGGCGACGGTACGGTGGCGGGCGGGCCGTATCCGCTTCACGGCAGTGTGGTCGACCCTCTGGCGGGGCGGCAGGGCGTGACGTCGGCCATGGGCGGGGCCACGGCGGCCGACAGCACCCAGAGCGTCGGGTACCGGGGGCCTACCGCGTGTGCGGCGGCGGGGATCACGTACCGGCAGCTCGACTACTGGGCGCGTACGGGACTGGTGGAGCCGAGTGTGCGGCCGGCTTACGGGTCGGGCACGCAGCGTCTGTACAGCTTTCGCGATGTAGTCGTCCTCAAGATCGTCAAGCGTTTCCTGGACACCGGTGTCGCGTTGCAGAACATTCGCGCCGCCGTCCAGCACCTGCGGGCCCGCGGATTTCAGGACCTGGAGCGGATGACGCTCATGAGCGACGGCGCGACGGTGTACGAGTGCTCGTCGCCCGACGAGGTCGTCGAACTGCTCCAGGGTGGCCAGGGCGTCTTCGGAATCGCCGTGGGCGTGGTCTGGCGGGACGTGGAGAGTGCCCTGTCCCAGCTCCACGGTGAGCGCGTCGACACCGGCGAGACGCTGGTCGGGCACAACCCCACCGACGAGCTCGCACGGCGCCGCAACAAGGCCGGCTGACCGGGCGCTCCGGCTTCCGGCCGCGCCGCAGGCCGCCGATTGTCAGTGCCGTACGGCAGCATCGATGGTGTGAGATCCGCGCCGACCATCCTGCATCTGGACATGGATGCCTTCTACGCCGCCGCAGAGCAGGCAGCGAAGCCGAGTCTGCGCGGAAAGCCTGTGGTGGTCGGCGGTATCGGAACCCGTGGAGTCGTCGCCACCGCCTCGTACGAAGCCAGGCGTTTCGGGGTGCATTCCGCGATGCCGGTGGCCCAGGCGCGCCGGCTGTGCCCGAACGCCGCTTACCTGATGCCGCGCTTCGCCCTCTACCGGTCGGTGAGCGAACAGGTCATGGAGCTTCTCGGCCGGCTTTCCCCCTTGGTGGAGCCGCTGAGCCTGGATGAGGCCTTCGTCGATCTGGAGGCGGGCGGGGTGGCGGACGACTCGGTCTCGGCCCGCAGGGCCGGAGAGCGGCTACGGGTGGACATCAGAGCTGTCACCGGGCTCACGGGGTCTGTGGGGCTCGCCGGGTCCAAAATGCTCGCGAAGATCGCTTCGGAGCAGGCCAAGCCGGACGGTCTCGTGCTCATCGAGCCGGGGACCGAGCGCGAGCTGCTGGGGCCCATGCCCGTGCGGATACTGCCGGGCGTGGGGCCTGCGACCGGCGAGCATCTGCGGCGGGCGGGAATGACGACCGTCGCCGACCTGGCGGAAGCGGGCGAGGACGAGCTTGTACGGCTGCTGGGGAAGGCGCACGGGGTCTCGCTGTACCAAATGGCCCTCGGGCACGACGATCGGCCCGTAGTGGCCGAGCGGGACGCGAAGTCGGTGTCGGTCGAGGACACCTTCGAGGTCGACCTGCACGACCGGGTCCGGGTCAGGAACGAGGTGGTACGGCTGTCCGACCGGTGCGTGCAGCGGCTGCGGGCGGCCGGGCGCTCGGGCCGGACCGTGGTGCTCAAGGTGCGCAGGTACGACTTCTCGACGCTGACACGCTCGGAGACGCTGCGTGGGCCGACGGACGATCCGACGGTGGTGCGGGAGGCCGCGGGGCGGCTGCTGGAGTCGGTGGACACCACGGGCGGGGTGCGGCTGCTGGGCGTCGGGGTCACCGGGCTCGCCGACTTCACTCAGGAAGACCTCTTCGCGCAGGCGGCGGGTGAGCGCGCGGAGGCGGCGGAAGAAGCGGAGGACAGCGAGGCGGGCGAGGCGGGCAAGGCGGGCGGGGCGGGCGGTGGCGGGGAGCCGGTGGCGCCGGTGCCCGAGCCGCCACCGGAACGCCGGTGGCTGGCCGGGCAGGACGTGCGGCACTCCGTGTACGGAGCGGGGTGGGTGCAGGGCAGTGGCGTCGGACGGGTGACGGTGCGGTTCGAGGAGCCGACATCGCCGCCGGGGCGGGTGCGGACCTTCAAGGTGGACGATCCGGATCTGGTGCCCTCGGACCCGCTCCCACTGGTGCGGGCGGCCGGCGATCAGGTGGGGTCGTCGCCGGCCAGCCGCCCGAAGTCCCCGTCGGAGGCGGCTGCGTCGGAGGAGGCGGCGTCGGGAGAGGCGATATCGAGCCCGTAGTGGTGGTAAAGCTGCAGCTCCTGCTCGGGGGAGAGGTGACGGCCGACCCCGAAGTCGGGGGCATCCCGGATCAGCGCGCGGTCGTAGGGCACGCGGAGGGAGTCGTCGACGACCTTGCTGGGCTCCAGGGGGACGAAGGCATCCCGGCTGAAGAGGCCGGTGCGTACCGCGGCCCATTCGGGGACGCCGGTGGCGTCGTCGAGGTACACCTCGTCGACCGTTCCGATCTTGTTGCCGTTGCGGTCGAACGCCTTGCGGCCGATCAGGCTGCGCGGATCGATGTCGGTCTGCACGGTCCCTCCAACTGATCGCAGCTGCTCCCTAGACCCTACGAAAGGGCACAACTGTGGACTCGGCCACTCGAGGGATCGACGACGGGCCTCGCTGGTAGGCTGGCCAGTGGCTGCTGACCCCGTGCGGGAGAGTCTCCGGTGAACGTGCCGGAGGCGCCGAAGGAGCAACTCCTCCCCGGAATCTCTCAGGCCCCCGTACCGCACGGACGAGGTCACTCTGGAAAGCAGGGCGGGCGTCGGACGGGTATGTGCTCGAAGAGGGCACAGCACTTGTTACGGATCCCTCCCTCACCGACGGTGAAAGCCGGAACGACCCCGACGTCAGCGACGTTCCCACGGTCTTCCGGTGAAGCTCTCAGGTTGAGATGACAGAGGGGGAGGCCGTCCGGGTACCCGTGCCGTGGTGCCCCTCGCAGGTCGCGTCAGACCAGGAGGCCTTCCGCAGATGACCGCAAACCGCATTCCGCTCTCACAGCTTGAGCGTGGCATCCCCTTCGAGCAGCGCCACATCGGGCCCGATGCCGGAGCTCAGGCCAAGATGCTTGCCCAGGTCGGTTACGGCTCGCTCGACGAGCTGACCGCGGCCGCGGTGCCGGAGGTCATCAAGAGCGCCGAGGCGCTCGGACTGCCCGACGCACGCACCGAGGCCGAAGTCCTGGCCGAGCTGCGCACGCTCGCCGACCGCAACCAGGTGCTCGCCCCGATGATCGGGCTCGGTTACTACGGCACCTTCACGCCGCCGGTCATCCTGCGCAACGTCATGGAGAACCCGGCCTGGTACACGGCGTACACGCCCTACCAGCCGGAGATCTCGCAGGGCCGTCTGGAAGCGCTGCTCAACTTCCAGACCATGGTCGCGGACCTGACCGGACTGCCGACCTCGGGCGCGTCGCTGCTCGACGAGGGCACCGCCGCCGCCGAGGCGATGTCGCTCGCGCGCCGCGTGGGCAAGGTCAAGAACGGCGTCTTCCTGGTTGACTCCGACACGCTGCCGCAGACCGTCGCCGTGATTCAGACCCGCGCCGAGCCGACCGGTGTCGAGGTCGTCGTCGCCGACCTGTCGGACGGTATCCCGGCCGAGGTGGCCGAGCGCGGTGTCTTCGGTGTGCTGCTTCAGTACCCGGGTGCCTCCGGTGCCGTACGGGACATCAAGCCCGTCATCGAGCAGGCCCACGAGCTCGGGGCGATCGTCACCGTCGCCGCCGACCTGCTGGCACTGACGCTGCTGACCTCGCCCGGCGAGCTCGGCGCGGACATCGCGGTCGGCACCACCCAGCGCTTCGGCGTGCCGATGGGCTTCGGCGGTCCGCACGCCGGGTTCATGGCCGTACGGGAGAAGTTCGCGCGCAGCCTGCCGGGGCGGCTCGTCGGTGTCTCCGTCGACGCCGACGGGAACAAGGCGTACCGGCTGGCGCTCCAGACCCGTGAGCAGCACATCCGTCGCGAGAAGGCCACCAGCAACATCTGTACGGCGCAGGTCCTGCTCGCGGTGATGGCCGGCATGTACGCCGTCTACCACGGCCCCGACGGGCTGCGCGGCATCGCCCGCCGCACCCACCGGTACGCGACGCTGCTCGCCGAGGGCCTGTGCGCCGGCGGCGTCGAGGTCGTCCACGGCGCGTACTTCGACACGCTCACCGCACGCGTCCCCGGCAGGGCGGCCGACGTCGTCGCCGCGGCCCGCGAGGGCGGCGTCAACCTGTACCTGGCCGACGCCGACCACGTCTCCATGGCCTGCGACGAGACGACGGGCCGCGCGCAGATCGCCGCGGTCTGGGCGGCCTTCGGGGTCGACGCCGACATCGAGGCGCTCGACGCGACGGTGGCCGACGCGCTGCCCGAGGGGCTGCTGCGGAGCGACGAGGTTCTCACGCACCCCGTCTTCCACCAGCACCGTTCCGAGACCGCGATGCTGCGCTACCTGCGCAGGCTCGCCGACCGCGACTACGCGCTCGACCGCGGCATGATCCCCCTCGGCTCGTGCACGATGAAGCTCAACGCGACCACCGAGATGGAGCCGGTCACCTGGCCGGAGTTCGGTGCGGTCCACCCCTTCGCGCCGGTCGAGCAGGCCGAGGGTTATCTGACGCTCATCCACGAGCTGGAGGAGCGCCTCGCCGAGGTCACCGGCTACGACGCGGTGTCGATCCAGCCCAACGCCGGTTCGCAGGGCGAGCTCGCGGGCCTGCTGGCGGTACGGGCGTACCACCGGGCCAACGGCGACGACCAGCGCACGGTGTGCCTGATCCCGTCGTCCGCGCACGGGACGAACGCCGCCAGCGCGGTCATGGCGGGCATGAAGGTCGTCGTGGTCAAGACCCGCGAGGACGGCGAGGTCGACGTCGAGGACCTGCACGCCAAGATCGAGCAGTACCGCGACGAACTGTCGGTGCTGATGATCACCTACCCGTCCACGCACGGGGTGTTCGAGGAGCACGTCGCCGACATCTGCGCGACGGTGCACGAGGCCGGCGGTCAGGTGTACGTCGACGGCGCCAACCTCAACGCGCTGGTCGGGCTGGCCAAGCCGGGCAAGTTCGGCGGGGACGTGTCCCACCTGAACCTGCACAAGACCTTCTGCATCCCGCACGGCGGCGGTGGCCCCGGCGTCGGGCCGGTCGGCGTACGGGCCCACCTCGCGCCGTACCTGCCGAACCACCCGCTCCAGCCGGCAGCCGGCCCCGAGACGGGCGTGGGGCCCATTTCCGCCGCTCCCTGGGGCTCGGCGGGCATTCTGCCGATCTCGTGGGCGTACGTCCGCCTGATGGGCGGCGAGGGGCTCAAGCGCGCGACGCAGGTCGCCGTACTCGCGGCGAACTACATCGCCAAGCGCCTGGAGCCGCACTACCCCGTGCTCTACACCGGTCCGAACGGACTGGTCGCGCACGAGGCCATCGTCGACCTGCGGCCGCTGTCGAAGGCGACGGGCGTCAGTGTGGACGACGTAGCCAAGCGGCTCATCGACTACGGCTTCCACGCGCCCACCATGTCGTTCCCGGTGGCCGGGACGCTGATGATCGAGCCGACCGAGAGCGAGGACCTGGCCGAGATCGACAGGTTCTGCGACACGATGATCGCTATTCGTGCGGAGATCGAGAAGGTCGCGTCGGGCGAGTGGCCCGCGGACGACAACCCGCTGCGCAACGCGCCGCACACGGCGGCCGCGCTGGGCGGCGAGTGGGAGCACGCGTACAGCCGTGAGGTGGCGGTCTTCCCGGCGGGGGTCTCGGCGGCGGACAAGTACTGGCCGCCGGTGCGCCGGATCGACGGTGCGTTCGGTGACCGCAACCTCGTCTGCTCGTGCCCGCCGCTGGACGAGTACGACAACTGACGGACGCGGTACGCGTCGCTCGGCGCGGACATGCGCAGGGGGCCGGTTCGGAGGATTTCTCCGGGCCGGCCCCTCGTCGTATCGGTGTGGCGGTGTGGCGGTGTGACGGTGTGGCGGTTTCTCGGTGTGACGGTGTACCGGCCGGGTCAGGCGGCCCTGACCACGTCAAGTGGACGGTGCGGAGCGATGATCTGGCCGTCCGGCAGCAGCTCACCGGTGTCCTCGAAGACGAGAACTCCGTTGCACAGCAGGCTCCAGCCCTGCTCGGGGTGGTGCGCCACAAGCAGGGCGGCTTCCCGGTCGGCGGAGTCGGCAGTCGGGCAGGCTGGCTGGTGCTGGCACATGGAAGGGTTCTTTCGCTGCGTTGTGGTGAGTGTCCTGCGGCTCGATGCGGTGTTCATTGCCGCCCCCCGTATCAGTCGGTCCGGTCCCCAGTGTTGCCCCACGGGCGTCGATCCGCAGGGATTTCACGGCAGCTCTCCTTACTGATTAATGACGCGTCACTCGTGCGGACGGTTCAGCTCAACAGGGGTGTCCCTTCGGGTGGTTCGGGGTGGCCGATACGGGCTAGTCCGGATGGGGGGGCGTGAGGACGGCACTGTGCCCCGTGGCCGGGGCGGGCACGGGGCACAGCGGACGGGCGGGGCACCCGCGAACGGGTTGTTGTGGTCAGGCGGACTGGCTGAGGAGCGGAACGGCCGCCGGGGGCGTGAGCCGGTGGGTGAGAAGCGGCAGCAGGTCGGCGACCCGGTGCGGGCGGTGTGAGGCGATGCCGGGCGGTGCCGGCGCCAGTGGTACGAGCAGGTCTGTCGGAAGCGGCATGGTGTCGGTGGCTTCGGCACCGGTTTCCGGGCCGTCGTGCAGCCACAGGGTGAGCATGTAGAGCTCCGGTACGGACAGCAGGCGTGGCTGGTAGCGCGAGGTCATCGCCTCGGCCTGGCGCAGCGCGAGCACGCTGGAGGCGATGTACGGGCCTTCGCAGAAGTGCGAGAAGGCCCAGCCGTCGGGGGTGAGCATGGTGTCGGCGGCGGCCACCGTACGGTCGCCGCTTCGGATGAGGAACCGCCAGCCGGTCAGCCGGGTGCGCGGCGGCCTGCTCGACGGGATGATCCCGTCCAGTACGTGGAAGGGAAGCGGGAACTCGGGGCTGAGGGGTCCCTGAGCCGCACGGAGGGCCGGGGGACGGGCCTCGCGGACGGCGGTGGGGGAACTGAGTGCCGCGAGAACGCTGCGCAGGGCGGGCGCGGGAGCCGGGGGGACAAGCAGCGGCATGGTGGGTCGCCTCTCACTTGGGAGACACGGTGATGCGTGGGTGTGCGTGGGCGGTGCGGACGGCGCTGTCTGCGTTCCGGGGTCAGAGGGGGGCCGGGGCGATCGCCGGGCGCCAACTCTCTGCCTCGTCTGCGGAGTTTATACGAGCCGTGTTCACATGGTGTTTCTGCTAGCCGTCGTCCGCATTTCGGGCAAGGCGGTATCCGGACCTTTTCCTGCGGAGAATATACCCATTCTTCTGGAGCGCAGGCCCGTGGCCTGGAGAGCTCCAGCGCCAGCGGTAGGCCGAAACTCATAGGCTTTTTTCACCAGCAGCAACCGGGTGGTATCTGCTTTCTGCCGCATGCCGAGTGAATGTGCCACTGAAGTCCTCCAGGGAGGGTACTCGGTCATTGGTGGCCGTGGGGCGTTACTGATCAGCTCGTTGGGGCATCATCGACCGTGACATGAGTGCCCGATGCTGTGAGCCGCCCACTCGAGGAGGGATGCTTCGATGGGGGAGAAGGTCGTGGCAGGCGGGTTCGACCTGTCGGACCGGCAGAGATACCGGAAGAAGCTCCACCAGTGCCTGGAGGGGCTGGGGCGGCTGCTGGAGGAGAAGCGCTTCGACCGTCCCAAGAACTTCATGGGACTGGAGATAGAGCTCAATCTCGCCGGGTCCGACGGTATGCCGATGATGATGAACGCGGAGGTACTCGAACGGATCGCGAGCCGTGATTTCCAGACCGAACTCGGAATGTTCAATCTGGAAGTAAATATCGTTCCGCACCGGCTCGGAGGACGCGTCCTCGATCAGCTGGCGGAAGAGCTGCGCACAGGCCTTGGATACGCGCACAGGAAAGCCAAAGAGGTCGACGCGGGCATCGTGATGATCGGAATTCTGCCGACGCTCGGACGCCACGACCTGGTCTCGGCGAATCTCTCCGACGTCGACCGCTACCAGCTCCTCAACGATCAGATCGTCGCCGCGCGAGGTGAGGACTTCACCCTTGACATCACCGGCGTGGAGCATCTGACCTGCACCTTCGCCTCCATCGCGCCCGAAGCCGCCTGCACGTCCGTGCAGTTGCACCTCCAGGTCACGCCGGGCCGTTTCGCGGACGTGTGGAACGCGGCGCAGTCGATCGCGGGCGTGCAGATCGCACTGGGTGCCAATTCGCCGTTCCTCTTCGGCCGCGAGCTCTGGCGCGAGTCCAGGCCGCCCCTCTTCCAGCAGGCCACCGACACCCGGCCGCCGGAGCTCCAGGCCCAGGGCGTACGGCCCAGGACGTGGTTCGGCGAGCGGTGGGTGGACTCGGCGTACGAGCTCTTCGAGGAGAACCTGCGCTACTTCCCGTCCCTCCTGCCGATCTGCGACGACGAGGACCCGCTCCTCGTGCTCGACGACGGCGGGGTGCCGCGGCTCCAGGAGCTCGTACTGCACAACGGAACGGTCTACCGCTGGAACCGGCCCGTGTACGGGCTGGCCGACGGCGTACCGCATCTGCGGGTGGAGAACAGGGTGCTGCCCGCGGGGCCGACGGTGACGGATGTGATCGCCAACGCGGCTTTCTACTACGGGCTCGTGCGGGCTCTGGCCGAGGACGCGCGGCCGGTGTGGAAGCGGATGTCCTTCGAGGCCGCGGAGGAGAACTTCGACACCGCCTGCCGGTACGGGATCGACGCGGAGATCATCTGGCCGAAGCCGGGCCGCGCCGGCGGGACGGCGCGGGTACCGGCCGTCAAGCTCGTACGGGACGAACTGCTGCCGCTGGCCGCAGCCGGGCTCGACGCCTGGGGAATCGAGCCCGCGGACCGTGACTACTACCTCGGTGTCATCGAGCAGCGGTGCAGGAGGCGCGTGAATGGCGCTTCCTGGCAGGTTGATACGTACCACCGCGCCCTGGACGCCGGTCTGGAGCGCGAAGCCGCGCTGGCCGCCACGACCCGCCGCTACAGCGAGCTGATGCACCAGGGCGATCCGGTGCACACGTGGCCGGTGGGGTTTCCGGGGCGGGCGTAAGGCGCGCGCACGGGCCTGGTGTCGGCGTTCGGTTCGTTGTCGGGCAAGCTGTGACGTCCCATGGCAGTGGAGCCTTTCCTCGGATCTCGAAGATTTCAAACGTTCTCGGAGAATCTCGAAGTATCTAGAACAAAGAAAAAGGGGGCTCGCTGCTGCTGAACTGGAGGCTGGTGTGCAGGCAGAGGCGGGGCGGGTGGCCGAATTTCCTCCTGGGCGGGAGGTGACGCGACCGATCTTGCGGACCGAGGTCCTGATCGTGCTCGCTCTCTCCCTGGGTGCGAGCGGAGTGTCGTCCCTGATCAGATTTGTCGGAGCCGTCACGAAACCGGGCGGGCTCCAGGACCAGGCGGCGAAGCTCAACACCTCCGCCACGCCCGGTCGGCCGTGGCTGGATCTCGCCTGGCAGTTGTTCGGCATCACGTCGGCGCTGGCGCCTGTCGTCCTGGTCGCGTACCTGCTGATGCGGGAGGGGGCGGGGCTGCGCACGATCGGGTTCGACCGTTCGCGGCCGTGGCCGGACCTCGGGTGGGGCACACTGGTGGCGGCGGGCATCGGCAGTGCCGGGCTCGCCTTCTATCTGGTCGCCGTCGAGTCGGGATTCAACCTGACGGTGGTGCCGGATTCGCTGCCGCCGGCGTGGTGGAAGTTCCCCGTACTGGTCCTTTCCGCGATGCAGAACTCCGTACTGGAGGAAGTCATCGTCGTCGGGTATCTGCTGCGCAGGCTCGACCAGCTGGGATGGTCGCCGGTGGGCGCTCTGGCGGCGAGCTCGGTGCTGCGAGGCTCGTACCACCTGTACCAGGGGATCGGCGGCTTCATCGGCAACATGGTGATGGGCGCCGTCTTCGTGCTGCTGTACCGGCGCTGGGGGCGGGTCGGTCCGCTGGTGGTGGCACACACGCTGCTGGATGTGGGCGCATTCGTGGGGTACGCGCTGCTGGCGGGCAAGGTGGGGTGGCTGCCGACTCTGGACAACTGAGGAGGCGGGGCGAGGAGGGGGCGTACGGAAGTTTCGTACGCCCCCTTCGGTCTGTCAGGCGAGCAGCTCGCCGTCGATGACGGTGACGGCGCCGCCGGTCAGGAGGGTGCGGTCGCCGCGCAGTGAGGTGA
This sequence comes from Streptomyces flavidovirens DSM 40150, assembly GCF_000429085.1. GTDB lineage: Bacteria > Actinomycetota > Actinomycetes > Streptomycetales > Streptomycetaceae > Streptomyces > Streptomyces flavidovirens. Next base: position 18,518 of record NZ_AUBE01000035.1, read on the forward strand.
CGACCAGGCCCGAGCGGGCGGAAGCCTGGAGGCCGGTCAGCTCGTCGCGGCCGAGGCGCGGGGACCAGAACGGGGCGAGGGCCGTGTGCGCGCTGCCGGTGACCGGATCCTCGTCGACGCCGACGCGGGGGAAGAAGCCGCGCGAGACGAAGTCGTAGCCGCGGGAGGGGTCTTCGGCGGCCGCTGTGGCGATGATGCCGCGTTCGGAGTGGGCCACGAGGCCGGCGAAGTCGGGCGTGAGCGCGCGTACGGTCCGTTCGTCGGCCAGCTCGACCAGCAGGTCGCCGATGTGCGGTCCGGTGTCGTGGGCCGAGAGGACCTCGGCGCCCAGGGCTTCGGCGACGCCGCCGGGGACCGGGACCGCGGTGAGCGGCGCGGTCGGGAAGTCGAGGGTGAACGCGTCGCCGCTGTCCTGTGGTGTCGCGGTGAGGATGCCGCAGAGCGCCGAGAAGCGCACGGTGCCTGCGGCGGCGCCCGTGGAGTGCAGGACGTGGGCCGTGGCCAGCGTGGCGTGGCCGCACATGGCGACCTCGGCCGTGGGGGTGAACCAGCGCAGCGCCCAGTCCGCATCGCCGCCCGCAGGGAGCGGGTGGGCGAAGGCGGTCTCGGAGAGGTTCACCTCGGCGGCCACCTGCTGGAGCCAGGCGTCGTCGGGGAACGTGCCGGTGTCCAGCAGCAGCACTCCGGCCGGATTGCCGGCGAAGGGCCGGTCGGTGAAGGCGTCGACGATTTGAATTCGCATGGACATGAACGTAGGGGCGGAGCAAAGCCGCAGGCCAAGGCCAATTTCGGGTGGCTGGACTCTTTGATGCTTGTCGGAGGAGAGGTTCCGATATATCGTTGGAGTATCGCGACAGATCAACGATGGAAGGAGCGTAGTGATGCGTTCACATGGACATGGGGACTGCGGGCCCGGCCATCGCGGTCGGGGTGACTTCGAGGGGCGGCGTGCCGCCTTCGGTCCATTCGGGCCGCCGTTCGGCGGGCCGTGGAGTGGTGGCGGACGGGGCAGGGGCGGACCCAGGGGCCGGGCGCGGCGCGGTGACGTACGCGCGTCGATCCTGGCGCTGCTGGCCGACCGGCCGATGCACGGCTACGAGATGATCCAGGAGATCGGCGAGCGCAGCGGCGGGGCCTGGCGCCCCAGTCCCGGCTCGGTCTACCCGACGCTCCAGCTGCTGGAGGACGAAGGCCTGATCGTCAGTGAGAGCGAGGGCGGCAAGAAGCTGTTCACGCTCACCGACGCCGGGCGTACCGAGGCCGAGGCGGGGCCGCGGGCTCCGTGGGAGGAAGCGGGGCGCGGCGTCGACTGGGAGACGATGAACGAGGTCCGGCAGGCGGGATTCGGCCTGATGGAGGCGTTCGGCCAGGTCTGGAAGACCGGCTCCGCCGAGCAGCGGCAGAAGGCTCTCGCCGTCATCAACGAGTCCCGCAAGAAGCTCTACCTGATCCTCGCCGAGGAGGACTGAGACGACGACGCCTCGCGGGCAACCGCGGGGCGTCGACGTGTACGGCGCCTCAGGTGGCCGGGCCGTCTCAGGTGACGCGGTCGTCTCAGGGTGGCCGGGTCGTCTCAGGTGACGCGGTCGTCTCAGGGCGGCCGGGTCGTCTCAGGTGACGCGGTTGTCTCAGGTGACCAGGCCGTCGAGCCTGCGCAGCGACTCGCTCAGAGCGGCGCCCGCCGAGTCCTTGAGCTTGCCCGCCATCAGGGAGACGGCGGCGCCGGTGAACTCCCCGTCGATGCGTACCATCGTGCCGTCGCCGTCAGGGGTGAGGGAGTAGCGCATGGCGAGGCTGACGCCCATGGGGCCCTTGCCCGTGGTCGCGAGCAGCCGGGCCGGCTCCAGCTCCTCGACCGTCCAGGTGACCTCCGCGGGAAAACCCATGAGCTTCATGTTCTCCTCGTACGTCGCCGAGACTTCGAGCACGGCGGGTCCGCCCTTGGGGAAGCTGGTGTGGGTCGCGTTCCACTCGGCGTACGACGTGAAGTCCGTCAGCCGCGCCCAGATCTTCTCGGCCGGCGCCCCGATGCGTGCCTCCGCGCTGGCTTCGGCCATGCGACCACCCCTTTTCGTCGACTGTCGTCGGCCGTCCTCGGCTGTGTGTCGCGGAACGTAGCCGGGGGCGGTGGAACATTCAATACTGATGAACCGTCAGATATGGCGGATTCTCGGGTTGTCCCGATATCCCTGATCTCATCCGTAAGGAGGAGAACCCGGGCGGGGTTGCCCAACTTCGGTGGGATGCGCGAATGCTTCCCGGCGGGGATGCTCCCGCCGACGGCGGCTGATGAGGTGGGAGGTGTGCAAAGCCGTACACCGCGGGGTCCCCAGCAGCCCGCTCCACACTGTGCAGACATCGAAGCAAGGCTCACCGCGGAGCTCGCCTCGGTGGTCGCGGGCGCGCGCAGGCGGGCGCTGCGGGACGGCGACCGGCAGATCGACACCGCGCATCTGCTGCACTCGGTGATCGAGACGGACCCCGAGGCCAGAGCCGCGTTCGACGGCGGTACGCCGCAGGTCGCCAGGGTGCTCGGCTATCTCGTGCAGCGCAGCATCGGCTACGGGCTGCGCTGGCAGGGTGCGGTGGAGGATTCGGGCGCCGTGGCCGTGGTGCGGGACTCGCCGGGCGCAGCGGGCTGGTCGCCCGCCGCTGTCACGGCCATGGAGGGCGCCCTGGAGCGCGCGGCGGCGCGCGGTGACGAGCGCGCCGGCGGGCTCGACCTGCTCGCCCTGCTCGCTGCGGATCCCGACTGCCGGGCGGTCGAGGTCCTGCGGCGGGCCGGTGTGGACACGGAGCTGCTGGCCGGGCGCCTCCACTGAGCGTCTCGACAGGTGTCACCGGGATGACGCTCCTGACCCCAACTGGCATGATGTGCCGATGCAAGCGTCTCAGGGGAGGAGCGCCGGCCTGGGACTAGCCCTGGCATCGGCGTTCGCATTCGGTGGTTCGGGTGTCGCGGCCAAGCCGCTGATCGAAGCGGGGCTCGACCCGCTGCACGTGGTGTGGCTACGGGTGGCGGGCGCGGCTCTTGTCATGCTGCCCGTGGCCTGGCGTCATCGTGATCTGCTACGGCGCAAGCCCGCCCTCCTCGCCGGCTTCGGCCTGCTCGCGGTCGCCGGTGTGCAGGCCTTCTACTTCGCCTCGCTGTCCCGGATACCGGTCGGTGTCGCCCTGCTCATCGAATATCTCGCGCCGGCACTGGTGCTCGGGTGGGTCCGGTTCGTGCAGCGCAGGCCGGTGACGCGGGCCGCCGCGGCGGGTGTGGTGCTGGCCGTCGGCGGCCTGGCCTGCGTCGTCGAGGTGTGGGCCGGGTTGAGCTTCGACGCGCTGGGGTTGCTGTTCGCGCTCGGCGCCGCCTGTTGCCAGGTCGGTTACTTCGTCCTGTCCGACCAGGGCAGTGCCGACGAGGACGCGGCAGATCCGCTCGGCGTCATCGCGTACGGACTGCTCATCGGCGCCGCGGTGCTGACCGTGGTGGCGCGCCCGTGGGGCATGGCCTGGTCGCTGCTCGCGACGGACGCCGACATGGGCGGGGCGGATGTTCCGGCCGCGCTGCTGCTCGGCTGGATCGTGCTGATTGCCACCGTCGTCGCGTACGTCACCGGTGTGGTGTCGGTGCGCAGACTGTCGCCGCAGGTGGCCGGTGTGGTGGCCTGCCTGGAGGCGGTCATCGCGACCGTACTGGCGTGGGTGCTGCTGCGTGAGCACCTGTCCGCGCCGCAGATCATCGGTGGGGCCGTGGTGCTGATCGGTGCCTTCATCGCACAGTCGTCGGCGCCCAAGACTCCCAGCGGGCCCGTCGCGGGCGGGCCGGTGGCAGCGGGCGGAGCGGCTGCCGACGCGGATTTCCAGCCTGCGGAAAGGGAGTTGTCCGCGAGGCGGACCGCGCCTTAGGGTGACGATCATGCATGTGACTGTGCTTCCGCCTCCCGCCGCGTAACGCGGGCGGCATTGCCGAAGACGAAGACCGGGTTCGGGCAGTCCCCGAGCGGTTCGTCGCTGCCCGCGTGCGGAGCCGAGCGACCACCTGTCCCGTCTTCACGCGGAGAAGTCACGTGTCGAAATCTTCCTGTCCTTCCTCAGGCCTGCCCGTCGGGCGTGGCCTGATCTATCTGATCGTTGCCGGAACCGCCTGGGGGACCGCTGGAGCGGCCGCCTCTCTCACCTTCCTGGCCAGCGACATAGGGCCGCTCGCCCTGTCCTTCTGGCGTTGCGCCGGTGGGCTGGTGCTGCTCGTGGCGGCCCGTGCGCTGCGTCGGCGGCGCGTTGTCGCGGCGGCTGAGGCGGTTGTCGCGCCCGCCGAACCCCGCAGGCGGCGGCTGACGCGCATTCTCGTCACCGGGCTGGGGCTCACCGTTTTCCAGAGCGCGTACTTCGCGGCTGTCCAGGCCACCGGGCTCGCCGTCGCGACCGTCGTCACCATGGGCGCGGGGCCGGTGCTGATCGCGCTGGGTGCCCGGCTGACCATGGGGGAGCGGCTGGGGCGCGTCGGCGTACTGACCGTGGTCGGTGCGGTTGTCGGGCTCGGCGTGATGGTGCTGGGCAGCGGCGATACGGCCGTGCGGCCCGCCGGTGTCCTTTTCGCGCTGCTCTCGGCCGGTGGATACGCGGCGATGACACTGCTCACGCGGCGGCTCGGGCGCGACGGGGGCGGGGCCGATCCGTTCCACACGACCGCGTGGGCGTTCGTGATCTGCTCGCTGTGCCTGTTGCCGTTCGCGGCTGCCGAGGGGCTGCTGCCGCACACGGGCGACCCGGTGCGGGTGGTGTGGCTGCTGGTGTATGTGGCGGCGGTGCCGACGGCGCTCGCGTACGCGCTCTACTTCGCCGGGGCGGCGGTGGTCCGGTCCGCCACCGTTTCGGTGATCACGCTGATCGAGCCGGTGAGCGCGGCCGTCATCGCGGTTGTCCTGCTGGGTGAGCACCTGACGGTGGCCACCGTGGCGGGGACGCTGCTGCTGCTCGCGGCGGTGGCCGGGCTCGCGTTCGCGGAGGCGAGGACGGCGGCGCTGGGCCGTAGGGCGGCTGGGGCGCTCGTGTAGGCGGAGGGCTGGGGCGGGGCGGTTGTTCCCCGGCTGGGGGCGGTTCTTCCCCGCCCCGGCCCTGCGCGCCTCGCCCCGCGGTTCGCTGTCTGTGCCCCGCTCCGGACCTTCGCTGTCTGTGACCCGCCCCGGACCCGTTTCTCAAGCGCCGGACGGGCTTGGAGGCGGGGGCGGTGTGCGGCGACGGTGGTGGGCGTGGGCCGCAAGGTCGTTCGCGTTCGCGCGTCCGCTCAGGCCCGCTGCCGTTCGGTCCTGTACGTCCTGCGGTTTGTGGCTGCCGTACTTGAACTTGGCCCGGACTTCCGTCACCTCCAGGCGCAGGCCGCGGATGCCCGACAGCAGGCGGCCGTACGGTGCTTCCCCGACGGCCGCGCGGGCCGAGCCGCCCTCCGGCTGGAAGTGGGCGACCTGGCGGTTGAGCAGGCCGGCCTTCTCCGCCGGGTCGTCCACGAGGTGCGCCGTGCAGCGCAGCTGAACGGCGGCGTAGAAGCTGGTGGGCACGCCGTGTTCGGGCGGGGTGTCCGCCGGTGCCTGCCACGGGCCGGGGATGAAGGTGTAGTCGTCCACGACGCTCACGACGACGTGCGGGTCGGTTTCGAGCACGTCGCAGAGTGGGTTCGGACGGGCCAGGTGGGTGAGGACCTCGCCGTACCGGCCGCGTTCGGCGTCGTACAGGAAGTGTGTCGGCTGGACGGACGGGGCCTCGCCCGGCGGTCCGTTGACCGCCAGTTGCCCGAAGTCGTGGATGGCCAGCCACTGCTGCCACTCGCTGTCGCTGTGCGGCGCGTCCCAGGGGTGAATGAGCATGACCGGACCTCTTCAGAGCGTGGTGAGGTAGTCGGGGAGTGTGATGGCCGGATCCAGGTCGGCTGCCGGGACCGGGGCGCCGTAGCCGCGGGTCAGGGGGACGACACCCGTCCAGTGGGGGAGTGCGGCGTCCTCGGGCTCGTCGTTGGGGCCACCGGTGCGTACCTTCGCGGAGACCTCCTCCAGGTCGAGGCGGATCACCGCGGTCGCCGCGAGCTCCTTGGTGTTGGCCCGGCGCGAGTCGTGGGAGCGGCCTGGCACGACATGATCGACGAGCGCGTCCAGGGCTGTGCGGCGCTCTTCCTCGTCCACGACCTCGTGGGCGATGCCGTGGACCACCACGGACCGGTAGTTGATGGAGTGGTGGAAGGCGGAACGGGCCAGCACGAGGCCGTCGACATGGGTGACCGTCAGGCAGACAGCGAGGCCGGGGTCGGCCTGGCCGGCCATGCGCAGGGGGCGGGAGCCCGTGGAGCCGTGCACGTAGAGGCGGTCGCCGACGCGGCCGTAGAGCGTCGGCAGGACGACGGGGGCGCCGTCACGGACGAAGCCGAGATGGCAGACGTAACCCTCGTCGAGTATCGCGTGCACCAGGTCGCGGTCGTACGAGGCGCGTTCCCGCGAGCGAGTCGGGACGGTGCGCTCCGAAGGCGCGTAGGAGGTGATGTCCGGCATTGCGTTCCCCATTGCACTAGTGCATAGTTGTCTTTGTGCTAGGAGACTATAGGATCAGCGGGCGGCGCGCATCGGAGATTGCCGCGAGCGTGGAGCGCGCGGTGGGTTCCGGCGAGCTGGCACCCGGGCAACTGCTGCCGCCAATGAGGGAGTTGGCGGGAGAGCTCGGGGTCAATCCGAATACGGTCGCGGCGGCGTACCGCACGCTGCGCGAGCGTGGGGTGATTGAGACCTCGGGCCGCCGTGGCAGCCGGGTGCGTCCCCGGCCGGCCAGTACGGCGCGGGATTCGATCAGAGTCGACGTACCGCCCGGTGTGCGGGACCTGAGCGAGGGCAACCCCGATCCGGCGCTGCTGCCGCCGTTGCATGACGCGTTCGCCGCTGCGGCGCGGCGCAATGCGGAGCGGCCCGGGTTGTACGGACAGGATCCCGTCGACCCGGAGTTCGCGCGGCTCGCGCGGGCCGCTTTCGACGCGGACGGTGTGCGGGCCGGGCCCGTCGCCGTCACCTCGGGGTCGCTGGACGCGATCGAGCGCGTCCTGGCCGCGCATCTGAAGCCGGGTGACGCGGTCGCCGTCGAGGATCCGGGGTGGAACAGCCTGCTCGACCTCATCCCCGCGCTCGGGCTGCGGGCCGTACCGGTCGGGCTCGACGACGACGGGCCGCTGCCCGGCGAGGTCGAACGGGCGCTCCGGGGCGGGGCCCGCGCGCTCGTGATCACCGACCGGGCGCAGAACCCGACCGGCGCGGCGGTGGGCATCGCGCGAGCCCAGGAACTGCGCGGGGTCCTGATGATGTTTCCGGGGGTGCTGCTCATCGAGGACGACCACGGCCACGGCATCGTCGATCTGCCGCTGCGCCCGCTCGCGGGTGTCACGGACCAATGGGTGTTCGTGCGGTCCGTCGCGAAGGCATACGGGCCTGATCTGCGGCTCGCCATGATGACCGGCGACCCGGTCACGGTGGACCGGGTGATGGGGCGGCAGCGGCTCGGGCCCGGCTGGGTCAGCCGGCTGTTGCAGCGGGCGGTGGTCGAGCTGTGGGAGGCGGGCGCCGTGGATGTACGGGCCGTCTCGCGCGAGTACGGCAAGCGCCGGGACGCACTGGTGCGGGCGCTGGCGGAGCGGGGGGTCGAGGCGCACGGACGCAGCGGGTTGAACGTGTGGGTGCCTGTGGCGGACGAGACGGGGGTGGTGGCGCGCCTGTTGCACGCGGGGTGGGCCGTCGCGCCGGGGGCGCGGTTCCGGATGGCTGCGCCGCCGGGCGTGCGCGTCACCGTTTCGGCGATGACGGCGGCCGACATCACCCCGGTCGCCGACGCCGTCGCCGCGGCGACGGGGCCGGCTCCGGGGGGACGGCGTTATGTGTGAGGTGGGGGGTGGGCGGGGCGTGAGTTCGGCGGGCGGAAGGGCTTCCCGGTTCAGTTGCGGTTCGGGTCGGTGCTTCGGGTTCGGGTGCGGCTCTGGGTCAGTGCCGCGCCGGCCAGGACGATCAGGGCGCCCACCGGGGTGTTCCAGCTGAGGTGTTCGCCCAGCAGAGTGACACCCGCGACGGTGGCGATCACCGGGATGAAGTACGTGACCATCTGGGCGGTCGTCGGCCCGACCTCAGCCACCAAGTCGTACTGGACGAGCATGGCCAAACCGGTGCCGAGCGCGCCCAGTGCCACCACGGCGAGCAGTGGGACGACCGGGAACGAGCTGGGCATGGTCGTGAACAGGGGGGTTACCACAGCCAGTTGGACGGTTCCGAGGAGGAGCTGCGCGCCCGTCATGGAGAGAGCGGAGTTGCCGCTGCCGCCGAGCGTACGGCGCAGATAGATCCAGCCCACCGGGTAGCTGAGGGAAGCCAGCAACGCCATCGCCGTACCGCCGAAGTCCAGGCCGGAAAAGCCCTGCCAGGCACCGAGCACCGTCAGTACGCCGATGAAGCCGATGCCGAGCCCCGCCACGCGGCGGCGGGTCGGGCGGTCCTCGGAGAACGCCACCACCGAGAGCACCATGCCCCACAGCGGCGAAGTGGCGTTGCAGATTCCGGCGAGCGTCGAGGGGATCGTCAGCTCGGAGTAGGCGAAGAGCGAGAACGGCAGGGCGTTGAGGAAGAACGCCGCGACGGCGAGATGGCCCCACGTCCGGGCGCCGCGCGGCAGGCCCACCCGCTTCACCGCCATCGCGGCGGCGAGCACGGCCGTACCGAAGAGCAGGCGCCCGAGGGTGACTTGGAAGGGTGCGTACGCCTCTGTGCCGACCTTGATGAGCAGGAAGCTGAAGCCCCAGATGAGCGCGAGCGCCGCGAAACGGATGCGCCAGTCCAGTGCCGGGCGGCGGGCGGGCGCGGGAGGCGCGTCGACAGAGGCAGACGTGGCGGAGGTGGCGGAGGTGGCGGAGGTGGCGGAGGTGGCAGACGTGGCGGGCAGCGTGGCGCGGGGTGTGCGGACGGGGCTCATGGTGCTTACCCTCGCCCGCTCAACTTCGTAGCACAAGCGAGATTTTGTGGAGCTGATCGCTTAGTATCGCTTATATGTTGAACCTTGAGCGCCTGCGTACGCTCGACGCCCTCGCTCGGCACGGCTCGGTCAGTGGCGCAGCCGAGGGCCTGCATGTGACGACCTCCGCTGTCTCCCAGCAGATGGTCAAGCTGGAGCGCGAGGTCGGCGAGCCCCTGCTCGCCAAGAACGGCCGCGGCGTGCGTCTCACCGACGCCGGGCGGTTGCTCGCCGACCACGCCGCCCGCATCCTCTCCCAGGTCGAGCTGGCCCAGTCCGACATCGAGGCGCAGCGCGGCCGGGTCGTCGGGGACCTCACCGTCGCCGCCTTCCCCACCGCTGCCCGCGGTCTGCTGCCCGCCGCCCTCGCCGCCCTGCGCGTCGAGCACCCCCAGCTTCGCGTGCGAATGCGGGAGCTGGAGCCCGCCGATTCGGTACGCGGGGTCGTGCGGGGCGACTTCGATCTCGCAGTCGTGCTCGACTGGTACAACAGGCCGCTGTCCATGCCCGAAGGGCTCGCCAAGCAGGAGTTGCTGCACGACCCCGCCGATGTCGCCATGCATGTCGGTCATCCGCTTGCCGGCCGCGCCACCGTGGATCTGGAGGAGTTCGCCGACGACGACTGGGTCACCTGGGCGGAGGGCGAGTTCTGTCACGAGTGGCTGATGTTCACCCTGCGCGGCAAGGGCGTCGAGCCCCGCATCGCGCATGTGGCCGAGGAGCACGCCACCCAGCTCGCGCTGATCGCCGAGGGGCTCGGGGTCTGCGTGGCGCCCCGGCTGGGGCGCGGTCCCGTGCCGGATCGGGTCCGCGTCGTACCGGTGCGGCACGCGATGCGGCGGCATGTGTACGCCGTCTGGCGCGCGGACGCGGACCGGCGGCCTTCCATTCGCGCGGCGGTCGACGCGCTGTGCGCCGCGGGCGCGGACGTCGTCAGCTGAACCCGGCTCGGGTGCAGGACCGTGGCTCGGGCGTTGGACTGAGGCTCGGGCGTCGAACCCCGGCTCGGGCGTTGGACTGAGGCTCGGGCGTCGGTCCCCGGCGCGGGTGCCGGACGGTGGCTTTGGTGTCGGAGCGCCGCTTGGGTGTCGGGCGTGGGGTCCCGGCATCCGGACCGGGGCTCAGGCGTCGCCGAGCTTGCGGAAATCCCAGGACGTCACCGCGTCCGGGGTAAGCCGCAGCCAGGCGTGCCGTCCGTCGTGCGGCATCTGCGTCATGCCGAAGTACTTCTGGGAGAAGAGTCGTTCCGGCACGTCGAGTTCGGGGCACGGCTCACCCGTACGTGGCGCCTCCCCCACGAAGACGGCGGTGCCGGACAGCTCGATGCCGCGCAGTTCGCCGTACTCCACGCCGTCGTCGACGAGCACGGCCAGCCGGGCGTCCTTACGGAGCTGGGCCCAGCGGCGGCTGCGTGTGATCGAGTACAGCCACAGCGAATGCCCGTCCCAGACGAACCACAGGGCACCCACGTGCGGGCTGCCGTCCGCCGAGACCGTCGCCACCCGGCAGGTGCGCTGTTCGGTGAGGAACGCGTCCCGTTCGGCGTCCGTCATCATGATGCGGCGGCCTCTGCGCTGTGTGGCGGTCATCGGTGTCCCCCTTCAGAGTTTCTGACTCACTGTCAGAAATCATGGGGTCTCTTCCCTCATCACGCAATGGCCGTTAGCCTCGCGCGCTCGGACCCGAGGGGGAACCTTGCCGTCGTACGAACAGCTTGCCGAGCAGCTCGATCCGGCGACCACCGTGCTGCTCACCGTGGAGTGCCAGCAGGGGGTCGTCGGCAAGGACAGCGCCCTGCCCGAACTCGCCGGGGCCGCCCGCTCCTCGGGGGCCCTGTTGCGCATCGCGCGGTTGGTCGCCGGTGCCCACGAAGCGGGTGTGCAGGTGCTGCATGCGGTGGCGGAACGGCGTTCCGACGGGCGCGGCGCCAGCAACAACGCACGACTGTTCCGGGCCGCCGCGCGACTGCCCGTACAGCAGCTCTCGGGAACGACCGCGGTGCGCGTCGCGGAACCGATCGAAGTCGCGGATGAGGACCTCGTCGTACGACGGCTGCACGGCCTCTCGCCGCTCTCCGGTACGGACGTAGACGCCCTGCTGCGCAACCTCGGCTGCCGAACCCTGCTCGTGACGGGCGTCTCGGCCAATGTGGCGATCCCGAACGCCGTCTTCGACGCGGTCAATCTCGGCTACACAGCCGTCGTCCCCGCGGACGCCATCGCGGGGGTGCCCGCCGACTACACCCCCGCAATGGTCCGCAACACGCTCGCCCTCGTCGCCACGATCACCACGACCGACGAGGTGCTCGCCTGCTGGAAGCACCCGCGACGGGTCAGGGTGAGCAGGATCAGGCAAGGGTGATCGAGTCGCCCTCGACTTTGATGGCGCTGGCGGGGAGCGGCGTTTTGGCCGGGCCGGCCTTCACGCTGCCGTCCGTCGCGTCGAACATGCTGCCGTGACAAGGGCAGTTGATCATCCCGTTCGTGACGTCCTTGACGGCGCAGCCCTGGTGCGTGCACTTCGACGAGAACGCCTTGAACTGTCCCGCGGTGGGCTGGGTGACGACCAGCCCCTTGTCGGCGAAGACCTTGCCGCCGCCCTCCGGGATGTCGGCGGTTTTGGCGAGCACGGCACCGGCGTCGCCACCGCTGCCCGTCTCGCCCGCCCCACCCGTCCCGCCCGTCCCGCCTGCCGGCTTCTCGGCGGCGGTGCCGGACGGGCTGTCACTGTCCGACCCGCCGCACGCCGTCAGTGCGGCGGCGACCCCGGCGGCGCCCACCGCGGCGACGACCGTACGGCGGCCGAACAGCCGCCCTGTCTCCTGAGATCCCGTCATACCGGCACTCCTCTTCGACGACTGGCTGTGGGCTGTTGTACGCGGGAGCGGACAGCGGCGTTCAGCAGCCGAGCGTTTTCTTCAGGAAGTCGTGAAGAGCGCGGGGGTGCGGAAACGGAACGGCCGCCGGCCGACGGCGGGAAAGAAAGAGAACCCACCGGAGGGCCACCTCAGCGGGCGGGAGAGGCGTCGGTTAGTGAAGCGCTTCGATTTCCTGCCACTGCGTGAGGTGTGATGTCAATGCCTGGCTAGGAAGGCGGTTCCATTGCCTGCAGCCTCTTGTTTCGCCTGAAATTCCTCATTACCTTGCGTCCTCAGGTGAAGCGCTTCGACGAACCTACCGCCGTCCTCACCCACCACGTGACCAAGCCCGGTACGTCCGTGACCGGCTCGACCTCCACCACCCACCACCTCCCCGTCCCGGCCGCCGGGACCCATACGTCTGTCGCGGACTTCGCATGACTGAGCTGCCCGCGCGCGTCCTGTTCGGCGCCGCCTACTACCACGAGTACCAGCCGTACGAGCGGCTCAAGACCGACCTCGATCTCATGGCGGAGGCGAAGTTCACCGTCATCCGCGTCGGCGAGTCGGTCTGGTCCACCTGGGAACCGGAAAACGGCCGGTTCGAACTCGACTGGCTGCAACCCGTCCTCGACGGCGCCCACGAGCGCGGCATCCGCGTCGTCCTCGGAACTCCCACCTACGCGGTGCCGCCGTGGCTGGCCCGGCAGTACCCGGAGATCGCCGCCGAGGACGCCACCGGGCGCCGCGCCGCGTGGGGCGCCCGGCAGGAGGTCGACTTCACGCACCCGGCCTTCCGTTTCCACGCGGAGCGGGTGATCCGCGCGATCGCGGCCCGTTACGCCGCCCACCCCGCGATCATCGGCTTCCAGGTCGACAATGAACCCGGCCCGCGACTGCCGCACAACCACGGTGTCTTTCAGCGGTTCGTGGACGACCTGCGGCAGCGGTACGGCGATGTGGAGACCCTCAACCGCGAGTGGGGGCTGGTGTACTGGTCGCACCGGCTGACCACCTGGGCCGACCTGTGGACCCCGGAGGGCAACGCGCAGCCGCAGTACGATCTGGCCTGGCAGGCGTTCCAGGCGCGCCAGACCACCGAGTTCATCGCCTGGCAGGCCGGCATCGTGCGCGAGTACGCGAGGCCCGGCCAGTTCGTCACCACGTGCCTCGCCTACTCCCGCACAGCGGACGACCGGGGCGCGCGTATCGCGAACTCACCCGACTGGGCGCCGAGTTAGAGCGGGCCGGGGACCTGGTTGCCGGGATCACACCGGACGCGGACATCGCGATGGTGTACTCGGCGCCGAGCAAGTGGCTGATGCGCAAGCACCCGCCGCTCGCCGGCCCCGACGGCGGCCCGGACGCCTGGGCGTACGAGGGCATCTTCGAGCCGTTCTACCGGGGCGCGTTCGAGGCGGGGCGCCAGGTACGGATCATGCACGCCCGTCAGTTGCACGACCCGCGCGGCGAACGTCCAGGGATGACACCGGAGTCGGTGGCCGAGCTGCACCCCGTGCTCATCGCTCCCGCGCTGTACGTGGCGGACGACGGGATGCTCGACTGGCTCGGCGCATACGCGGAGGCGGGCGGCCACCTCGTCCTCGGGCCCCGCACCGGCTACGGCGACCATGAGGCGCGGGCGCGCCACGAGGTGACACCGGCGCGACTGGTCCGGGCCGCGGGCGTCCGGTACGACGAGTACAGCAACCTGCATGCCGACCTGCCGCTGCGCACCGCACCGGACAGCCCGCTCCAGCTATCGGCCGACGCGGTGGCCACCCGTTGGGTGGAGGGCCTGGCCGTCGAGGACGCCGATGTCCTGGCCGAGTACGACCACCCGCACTTCGGGCGCTGGCCGGCCGTCACCACCCGCCGCCACGGCGCGGGCCGCGTCACGTGCGTGGGCACCGTGCCCGGCCGCGACCTGGCCCGCGCGCTCGCCGCGTGGCTCGCGCCCTCCCCGTGCAGCGGCTGGCAGGGCCTGCCGGACTCGGTCACCGCCGCCACCGGCACCGCCCCCGACGGCCGGCGCGTCCATGTCGTACACAACTGGAGCTGGCAGCCGGCCACCGCCCAGGCACCGGTGGACCTGACCGATGCCCTGGACGGCAGCGTGGTCCCGGCCGGTACGCCCGTGCGGCTCGGTGCCTGGGACGTCTGCGTGCTCGCCGCCGCACCGGGAACTGCCGCGGAGTAGCGATGACACCCGCCACCGCGGCACCGGGAACAGGCCGGCAGGAGCGTCTCCAACGACACCCCTCGGGCGTGGTGACACACCCCACAGGGTCGTGCGTTCGGTGGTCCCTGCGCCCGAACGGTCCGGGCGACGAAGACCATGGCGAACGCAGGCCTGAAGAGCCGAGTCCGGCACCGAAGCCTTCCGGTGCCGGACTCCTGCGTGGCGACTCCCCTGCACACGGGGTCGATGTGGACCTCAGACGGAGAAGGCGACGCGCGCGAGCCGCACCGGGCCACGCAGTCCGAGGCGGACGTCGTGCACACCGGCAGCCACGGCGACGGGGGTGCTCACCGTGGTGTAGTCGTAGGGCCCGGCCGTACCCGGGGAAAGCGCGAGCACCGCCAGTATCGGACCGTCACCCAGTGACACTTCGACCGTGCCCTCACCCGCGGCCTCCACCGTGATCCCGGCAGCCCCCTTTCCGAAGTCACAGTCACGGAACACCAGCTCGCCCCTGCGGCCGGCCACAGGGGCGACGGAGTCACCCGAAGTCTTCGCGCGGTCCACGATCTCCGTGTCGCTCTGGTCGTCGAAGTCCACCGCGTCCAGGCCGCCCGCCATGACCGGCCGGGGCACCGACGGCTCGCCGTCAAGGCCGACGGTCCGGGCCAGGCGAATATCCTCGCTGGACGCTCCGACGAGGAGCTCGTAGCGGCCAGGTGCCACCCGCTGACGTCCCTGCGCCACGTCCCAGAACGCGAACGCCGACATCGGCACCCGGAAGGCGATCTCCGTGACCTCGCCGGGCGCGAGCGTGACACGCTGGTGCGCCGCCAGTTCCCTGCGGGGCCGTGGCCCCGACGGCTCCACGGCCCTGGTGTAGAGCTGGGCGACCTCGTCCGCGGTGACGTCACCGGTGTTGCCGACCGTGAAGGACACGTGCAGTGCCCCGTCCTCGACGCGAGTCGTGAGGTCTTCGTAGGAGAAGGACGCGTACGACAGGCCGTGGCCGAACGGGAAGAGAGGCGTGCCCTCGAAGTAGAGGTACGTCTGGCGGCCGCCGATCACGTCGTAGTCGAGGAGGTCGGGCAGGTCGGAGTCGTCGGCGTACCAGGTCTGCGGGAGGCGGCCGGCGGGGGAGACGTCGCCGGCCAGGATCCTGGCCAGGGCTGTGCCGGCCGCCTGGCCACCGTGGGCCGTCCACAGCACCGCCGGCACCTTGGCGTGATCGACCGCGTACGGGTACGCCGAGACCAGCGCCAGCACCGTGTTTAGGTTGGCCGTGCGGGCCGCGCGCAGGAGGCGCTCCTGGTGGGCGGGGAGGGCCAGGGTCGTACGGTCTTCGGTCTCGCGTCCGTTGATGTGCGGATCGTTGCCCGCGACCACCAGGACCACGTCCGCCTGCGAGGCGACCCTGTTCACCGCGTTCTCGCCGCTTTCGACGACGACGACCTCGAAAATCTCCCCGTTTCCGTCGGCAACCTTCAGGCCGTCGGCGGCGACAGAGATGAGGCGACCCGTACCGATGTGCCGAAGAAGGTGTCCGTTCTCGTGTGGTTCCAGGCGGAACGTCTCCTGGACGACCCAGCCTCCGGGCTGGTCGGCGGAGGCGCGGACATGGCCGTCCTCGGCGACGGAGAGATAGCGGCCGTCGGGGGCGCGCAGGGTCAGCACGCCCTCGCCCCAGTCGACGAGGGAGAGTTCGGTGCCGGTCGCGTCGGTGGTGAGTGGGGGCAGGTCCGTCCGGCCCGCGAGCAGGGCCGGGTCGAGGGGGCCCTCGGCGCCGCGCACCTCGTCGCCGGCGTCCGCCTCGGGAACGTGCAGGAAGGTTCCGGCCGAGGTCTTCAGCAGGATCCGGTCCACGCCCTCCGCGAACTCCACGCGCTCCGAGCCGAACCGCTCGTACAGGCCCGCCAGCGGCGTGCGGCGGTGCAGGAGTGTGCCGCTGTACCAGTCGAGCTTGCACTCGTCGGCGAGCAGGCCGACCACCGCGAGCCGGGTGCCGGGCGCGAGCGGCAGCAGGCCACCGGTGTTCTTGAGCAGCACGACCGCCTGCTCGGCCGCCTCCCGGGCGAGGGCCCGGTGGGCCGGGGTGTCGAAGTCCGTGGTGTGCGCGTACGGGTCGTACTCCGGGTCGAACTCGCCGAGGCGGAAACGGACCGAGAGCTGGCGGCGGACCGCCGCGTCGACATCCGGCTCGGTCAGCAGGCCCTGCTCCAGGGCGCCGCGGACCCGTGCGGTGATCTTCGAGCTGTCGGTGCCATGGTCGGTGAAGCTGTCGACGCCGGCCAGCAGCGCGGCGGCCGTCGCCTCCTCGTGGGTGTCGAAGTAGTGCTCGGAGTCGACCAGGTTGGAGGGCGCGCCCGCGTCCGAGCAGACCAGCAGGTCCTCGTCGGTCCAGGTGCGCAGGTGCTCGCGCAGATACGGGGAGACGTGGTTCGGGCGGCCGTTGACCAGGTTGTACGCCGGCATCACACCGGCCACGGCGCCCGCCTCGACCGTCTCGCGGAAGGCGCGCAGGTCGTATTCGTGCAGGACGCGCGGGCGGACCGAGGAGGACGTGACGTCGCGGCCCGTCTCGTTGTTGTGGGCCAGCCAGTGCTTGAGGACGGGCGCGGTGCGCCAGTACGTCGGGTGCTCGCCGCGCAGGCCGAGCGTGTAGGCGGTGGCGATCGCCGAGGTGAGTTTCGGGTCCTCCGAGTAGCCCTCCTCGTTGCGGCCCCACAGCGGGTGGCGCAGCAGGTTCACGGTCGGGGCCCAGACGTTCAGCCCCACGCGGTCGTCGCGGGCACGCATCACCCGGACCTCCTTGGACACCGCCTCGCCGACCCGTCGTACGAGTTCCGTGTTCCACGTCGCGCCCAGGCCCACCGCCTGCGGGAAGACGGTGGCCGCACCCATCCAGGCCACGCCGTGCAGGGCCTCCTGACCGGTGCGGAACGCGGCGACGCCGAGCCGCTCCACGGCGGGGGCGAACTGGTGCAGGAATCCGGTCTTCTCGTCGAGGGTGAGCCGCGACAGAAGGTCGTCGACGCGCTTCGCGAAAGGCAGCTGCGGGTCGCGGAAAGGTGGTGGTGTGTGCGGCGTATGTGCTGACACGTGGGGTCCCCTTGAGATGGAGCGGCAAGCGCCTTCGAAGCGCTTCGATGCTCATCAGACACCAGGGCAAGTGTCAAGGGCTCTACACCGCTCTATCAAGCAAGACATACGAAGAGGCTCTTCCAAACCTTGGAGGAATCTTGGAAGCGACCCTTGTGCGCTTATGGGTGTTCACTTAACCTCGCAGCAACTTCGAAGCGCTTCGACTGCGAATCGCGTCGCAGTGGTTGGATGTCCGCTTCTTGGATCTCCGGTTCAGTTCAGCCAGTTCCCGTCACGACACCGCGGCCGACGGCCCACCGCCGGGTGTCCGGGTGCGCCATGAAGGGTTGACGCAATGACGCCGAATGCCGCCTCCTCCGGACCGAGCCGGAGAAGCTTTCTCGCCTCCACGGCAGTCGCCACCGCAGCGGTGCGGTCGGCTACTGGAGCGCCTGGTTCAACGCGTCCATCTACCTCACCGACCAGGAGATGATGCCGCTGCAGAACGTGCTCATCCAACTCGTCCAGAAGAACACCGAGGCGCCGACCGGCCTCCAGCAGGCGGTCCGCACTGGACAACTCTCCTCCCTGGGGCTCCAGATGGCCGTCATGGTCCTCGCGCTGATCCCCGTCGCGGCTGCCTCCCCCTTCGTCCAGCGGCACTTCAAGAAGGGCATGCTCACCGGAGCCATCAAGGGCTGAAGCCCTTTGGCCCGAGTCCCGCCGCAGAGCCTTCCGTCGTATGGCCCCAGCTCGACTTCCCCCTTCGTGAAGACCGAGGTATGTCATGAGCACGTTTCACCTGAGCAGACGCTCTGTTCTTGCCGGTTCCGCTGCCGCCGCCGCGGTCGTCTCCCTGCCGACGGTTTCGGGGCGGGCTCAGGCCGCCGCTCCCGCGGCCGTCGCGAAGAGCGGCTACCGGTGGCGCAACGCCGTCATGGGCGGCACCGGGTTCATCACCGGGGTGCTGTTCCACCCGTCGGTGCGCGGGCTCGCCTACGCCCGGACCGACATCGGGGGCGCCTGCCGCTGGGACGACCGGACCGACCGCTGGATCCCGCTGACCGACCACCTCGGCTGGGACGACTGGAACCTCCTCGGCGTCGAGGCCATGGCCGTCGACCCCGCCCACCGCAACCGTGTCTATCTCGCCCTCGGCGCCTACACCCAGTCCTGGGCCGGCAACGGGGCCGTGCTGCGCTCCGAGGACCGGGGTGCCACCTGGAAGCGCACCGACCTCACCGTGCGGCTCGGCGCCAACGAGGACGGGCGTGGATGCGGTGAACGGCTGCTGGTCGACCCGCGCAACGGCGACACCCTGTGGCTCGGCACCCGGCACGACGGGCTGCTCAAGTCGACCGACCGGGGCGCGACCTGGAAGGCCGTGAGCTTCCCGGCCACCCCGAGCGCCACCGGCCAGGGAATCACCCTCCTCGTCGCCGCGGGCCGCGGCGTCTACGCCGGCTGGGGCGACTCCGACGGCACCGCCGGCCACCCCAACCTGTACCGCACGTCCGACGGGAAGATCTGGGAGCCCGTCCCCGGACAGCCCACCGGCGCCGCCACGAAGGTGCCCATCCGCGCCGCGTACGACCGCCATACCCGCGAGCTGTACGTGACGTACGCCAACGCCCCCGGCCCCAACGGGCAGTCGGACGGCAGCGTGCACAAACTGCGTACCGCCGACGGCAAGTGGACCGATGTCACCCCGGTGAAGCCGGGCGGGACCACAACCGACGGCTCCACCGACGCCTTCGGCTACGGCGGTGTCGCCGTCGACGCCCGCCGGCCCGGAACGCTCGTCGTGTCCACCAACAACCGCTGGGCCGAGATCGACACCGTCTTCCGTTCCACCGACGGCGGCCGCACCTGGAAGTCCCTGAAGGACGAGGCCGTCCTCGACGTCTCCGAGACCCCCTACCTCAAGTGGGGTAACGACAAGCCCAAGTTCGGCTGGTGGATCCAGGCCGTCGGCCTCGACCCGTTCGACTCCGAGCACGTCGTCTACGGCACCGGCGCGACCCTGTACGGCACGCGCGACCTCAAGCGCTGGGCCCCGCAGATCCGCGGTCTTGAGGAGGCGTCCGTGGTGGCGCTCGTGTCGCCTCCGACGGGAGAGGCCCACCTGATCAGCGGATCGCGGGACATCGGCGTGCTCTACCACGAGCGGCTGACCGCCTCACCGTCGCGCGGCATGGCCACGAACCCCGTGTTCGGGTCCTCCACCGGAATCGCCCAGGCCGCGGCCAAGCCCTCGTACGTCGTACGCACCGGCTCCGGCGCCAACGGCAACGGCGCCTGGTCGAACGACGGCGGAAAGACCTGGGCGCCCTTCGCGTCGCAGCCGGCCGCCGCCAAGGACGCGCCCGGCCCGATCGTCACCAACGCCGACGGCAGTGTGCTGCTGTGGTCCCTCGCGCACTGGGACGGCACCGTGTACCCGGCGCACCGCTCGGCGGACAACGGCGCCACCTGGGCCGAGGTCGCCTCCCTCCCGAAGGGCGCCGTCCTGCTCGCGGACCCCGTGGACCCGACGTACTTCTACGCCTACGACACGAGCGCCGGCACGCTCTACGCCAGCACCGACAGCGGCCTGACCTTCACCGCCCGGGCCACCGGCCTGAGCTCGGGCGACGCCGGGTTCCAGCTTGCCGCGGCCCCCGGACGCTCCGGCGAACTGTGGCTCAGCGCCAAGGCGAACGGGCTCTACCGCTCCACCGACGGCGGCGCAGGCTTCACCAAGGTCGGCAGCTGCCGGGCCTCGCACACCCTGGGCTTCGGCAAGGCCGCCAAGGGCGCCTCCTACCCGGCGATCTTCATGGCCGGCGGGATCGAGGACTTCAACGCCATCTACCGCTCCGACGACGAGGCCAGGACCTGGACGCGGATCAACGACGACCGGCACCGGTGGGGCTGGACAGGCGCGGCCATCACCGGCGATCCGCGCGTCCACGGCCGGGTCTACCTCGCCACCAACGGGCGCGGCGTGCAGTACGGGGAGCCCGTCTGATGCCCGGCCTGAGCGACGCGACACGAGGCCGCCTGCTCTTCGGCGGCGACTACAACCCGGAGCAGTGGCCCGAGGAGACCTGGCACGAGGACGTACGGCTGATGAAGGCGGCCGGGGTCAACTCGGTCACCCTCGGTGTCTTCTCCTGGTCGACGCTGGAACCGGAGCCGGGAGCACGGGAGTTCGGCCGGCTGGACACGCTGATGGACCTGATGCACGAGAACAGCATCGGCGTCGTCCTCGCCACCCCGACCTCCTCGCCCCCGCCCTGGATGGGCCGGCTGCACCCGGACACCCTGCCCGTCACCGAGGACGGCCGCACCGAGTGGTGGGGCGGCCGGCAGCACTTCTCGCACTCCAGCGCCACCTACCGGCGCTACGCCGCCGCCATCACCGAGGACCTCGCCGCCCGCTACGGCGCCCACCCGGCCCTCACCATGTGGCACATCAACAACGAGTACTGCACCTTCGACTACGGCGACGAGGCCGCGGCCGCCTTCCGCCGCTGGCTGCGCGAGAAGTACGGCACCCTGACCGCCCTCAACGAGGCCTGGGGCACCGCCTTCTGGAGCCAGGGCTACGACACCTGGGACGGCATCCTGCCGCCCCGCCTGCCCCACTACATGCGCAACCCCACCCAGGTGCTGGACTTCCGGCGCTTCACCTCCGACATGCTCCTGGAGTGCTACGCCGCCGAGCGGGACATCGTCCGCCGCCACACCCCGCACGCGCCGGTCACCAGCAACTTCATGCCGTTGTGGATCGGCCAGGACGCCTGGCGCTGGGCCGGGGAGGAGGACGTGGTCTCCGTCGACATCTACCCGGACCCGCGCGACCCGCAGGGTGCCCAGAGCGGCGCGCTTGTCCAGGACATGACCCGCTCCCAGGCCCGCGGGCCGTGGATGCTCATGGAGCAGGCCGCCGGGCCCGTCAACTGGCGGGGCGTGAACCACCCCAAGCCACGCGGCCTCAACCGGCTCTGGTCCCTGCAGGCCGTGGGCCGGGGCGCCGACGCCGTCTGCTACTTCCAGTGGCGGCAGTCCCGGCAGGGCGCGGAGAAGTTCCACTCCGGCATGGTCAGCCATGCCGGGGAGGAGGGCCGTACGTACCAGGAGGTCAAGCAGCTCGGCGCGGAGCTGGAGCGGATCGCCGCCGAGGTGACCGGCCGGAACATCACCGCGGACATCGCGGTCCTGCACGACTGGCACGCCTGGTGGGCCGGCGCCCAGGACGGCCGCCTCTCCCACCAGGTGGACTACCCGGACATCCTGCACGCCTGGCACCGAGCCCTCTGGCAGGCGCACCTCACCACCGACTTCGCCCACCCCGAGCACGACCTGACGCCGTACTCCGTGGTCATCGTGCCGCAGCTGTACGCGCTGACCGACGCGGCGATCGACAATCTCCTCGCCCATGTCCGCCGGGGCGGCACCCTCGTCTGCGGCTTCCAGACCGGCGTCGCCGACGAGGACGACCGGGTCCGCGCCGGCGGCATGGATCCCCGGCTGCGCGAGCTGTTCGGCATCCGCACCCTGCACGAGTGGTGGCCGCTGGACGCGGGGGAGACCGTCACCTGCGAGGGCTTCAGGGCGTCCCTGTGGTCCGAGGAGCTGGAGGCCGACGGCACCGCCGAGGAGACCGTGCCGTACAAGGGCGGTGAACTCGACGGACTGCCCGCCGTCCTGCGCAAGGGCCGGGCCTGGTACGTCTCCACGCTCCCGGAACCTGAGGCGCTGCGCGACCTGCTGGCCCGGATCGCCTCCGGCGCGGGCGTCCGGCCGGTGCTCGACGGCCTCCCCGAGCAGGTCGAGGCCGTCCGCCGGGGCGAGGCGCTGTTCGTGCTCAACCACGGCCGCGAGCCGGTGACCGTGGAGGTGCCCGGCACCCACCACGACCTGCTGACGGGGACGGCCGTCACCGACCGGGTCACCCTCGGCCGCTACGGCGTGGCGGTGCTCCGGCCATGACCGCGACCAACGGGCCCGTCCACGGCACGTGGGAGCCGCACCCGGCCGCCCGCTGGGAGGACGGGTTCCTGAGCGGTAACGGCCATCACGGCGCCCTTGCGTTCGGTGATCCGAACGCTGAGCGGGTCGTCGTCACGCATCACACCCTGGTACGGCCGAGCGGCGACGGCGTGCACCGGCGGCCGCCCCGGCTGGCCGCCGGACTCCCCGCGCTCCAGGACCGCCTCCTGGCGGGCGACCGCACTGCCGCCGAGGGTTTCACCGACGGCCGTCCGCACCAGTGGGCGCAGCCCTTCCACCCCGCCTTCCAGGTCAGCCTGGTCCGGCCCGCCGGCGACGGTGGTGACTACCGACGCGACTACCGCCGCGACGTCGACTTCACGACGGGCGTCGTACGGGCGGCCTGCGCCGGCTGGACCAGCCGGGTCTTCGTCTCCCGCGCCGACGACGTGATCGTCCAGCACGTGACGGCGCCCGGCCTCACCCTCGACATCTCCCTCGACCACCGGCTCCCCGGTGCCCCCGCCGGGCTGGCCGTCGGCCACGGCGCCGTCGTCGCCCCCGAGGGCGCCCTGCTGAGCCTGCGCGCCCGCTACCCGGAGGGCGACCGCGCCTTCACCGGCGTCACGCTCGTCGTCGCCACCGGCGGCACGTTGACCCTCGCCCCGCCCTGCGCGCACGTCGAGGGAGCGCGGTCCGTACTACTCCTCACCCGCGTCCGGCGGCACACCGGTGAACTGGACGTGACCGTGCGGGGCCGCGCGCTGCGCGACCTGCCCATGGACTACGACGAGCTCCTCGACCGCCACGCCGCCCTGCACCGCCCCGCCTACGCGCGCGTCACCCTCGACCTCGCCGCCGGCCCGGCCGAACGGGCCCTGCCGGGCTCGGAGCTGCTGAAGCGCCCGCGTGACCCCGCTCTGCTGGAGCGGCTGTTCGCGGCCGGCCGCTACCACCTGCTGTCCTCCGGCGGCCTCTTCCCGCCCCGCCTGACCGGCCTGTGGACCGGCGACTGGAACACGGCCTGGTCGGGGGCGTTCACCAACGACGCCAACCTCAACCTCCAGACCGCCTCCGCCGTGGCCGCCGACCTGCCCGAGGTCACCGAGGCCCACGCCGCGCTGATCCAGCGCCAGCTGCCCGACTGGCGCGACAACGCCCGCGCCGTCTTCGGCACCCGCGGCGTGGTCGCCCCCGCCCACACCGACGGCGAGTCCGGCCACTCGTACCACTTCAGCCGCGAGTACCCGCTGCACCTGTGGACCGCGGGCGCCGACTGGCTGCTCAAGCCGCTCGTCGACCACGACGAGACGCAGGGCACCCGCGACCCGCGCACCGCCTCCGCCCTCGCCGAAGTCGCCCTGTTCTACGACGACTTCCTCACCCGCACCGACGGCAACGGCCGGCTCGTCATCGTCCCCTCCTACTCACCCGAGAACCGCCCGGCGAACGCGAGCTGGGGCACGATCAACGCGGCCATGGACCTCTCGGCGGCCCGCCACGCGCTCCTGACGGCAGCCCGGTACCACCCCGAGCACGCCGACCGCTGGCGCGCCCTTGCCGGCCGGCTCCCGCCGCACCGGATCAACGAGGACGGGGCCCTGGCCGAATGGGCCTGGCCCGGCCTGGCGGACTCCTACGACCACCGCCACCTCAGCCACCTCTACGGCGTCTGGCCGCTGGAGGAGATCACCCCCTACGACACGCCCGACCTGGCGGCCGCCGCCCGCCGCGCCCTCGAACTGCGCGGCGCCGAGAACGACTCCGCGCACGGCCATCTGCACCACGCGCTCATCGCGGCCCGGCTCCGGGACGGCGACCGCGTCACCCACGCCCTCGGCCAGGTCCTGGACGGCGACTTCTTCCACGCCTCCCTGATGAGCGCCCACTACCCGAACCGCCACGTCTACAACGCCGACGCCGCGCACACCCTGCCCGCCGTACTGATCGAGATGCTTCTCCAGTCGACTCCCCACCGACTGGTCCTCCTGCCCGCGCTGCCGCCGTCCCTGCCGGCGGGTCGGCTCGCGGGCGTACGCACGCGGTTCGGCGCCGAGGTCGAACTGACCTGGGCGCCCGGCCGGGCGACGGCGGTTCTGAAGCCGACGCGCACGGCTCGTATCGAAGTCAGGACTTCTTCCGGCGACGCGCAGCCGATCGATCTCGTCGCCGGAGAGGACCACGTCCTCAGCATGGGGGCGTGGTAGACCCCCCACTTCCCCCCCCCACCCGTGGAAGGGACACCATGGTCAGAAGCACGATACGCAAGATCACCATGGCGGTGCTGGCACCGGCGATGGCTCTCGGTGCCACCGTCGGCCTGGCCTCCGCCCCCGCTTCGGCAGCAGTCTGGAACTCCTGCGACCGATGGGGCAACACCAGCCTGAACGGCTACAGGCTCTACAACAACATCTGGGGCTCCGGCGCGGGCAGCCAGTGCGTCTGGGCCAACTCCGGGACCAACTGGGGTGTCTGGGCCAACCACCCCAACACCGGCGGCATCAAGTCCTACCCCAACTCAACGAAAACGATCAACAAGACGATCGACTCCCTCGGCTGGCTCACCAGCAACTACAACGTCAGCGTCCCGTCGTCCGGCGCGTACAACACGTCGTACGACATCTGGGACACCGACCACCAGTACGAGATCATGCTCTGGGTCAACGACAACGGAGCCGTCGGCCCGATCGGCACCTGGCAGGCCAACGTCACGCTCGGCGGCCACAACTGGAACGTCTACAAGGGCAGCAACGGGTCGAATCAGGTGTTCTCGTTCCTGCGGACGTCCGACTCCAGCTCCGGCACCGTGGACATCAAGCCGATCCTCAACTGGATCGCCTACACCAAGGGCTGGATGTCCGGCAACGAGACCATCGGCGACGTCCAGTTCGGCTATGAGGTCACCTCGTCGTCCGGCGGACTCAACTTCAACACCAACAACCTGACCATCAACGGCGGCTGAACCCAACATCAGGGCCGAGGTCGGTCCGCGTCCTTCCCTGGACGCGGTCGACCTCGGCCCGCAGTGTGTTGCGCGGTAGGTCAGGAGACCGTGCCCGTGACCGAGCTGCCGGACTTGGTGACGTGGTAGGTGACGGTGGCGCCGCTGTAGAAGTGGAAGACCAGTGTCGCCGGCTCCCCGTCGCGGAGCGCGTTGAGGAATTCGGGGGTCAGGATGATCGCGCCGTTCCGGTAGTCGGGCGAGAAGGCCTTGTTGAACTCCTGGAAGGGGGTCCAGTCGGTCTGGCCGGCGTTGGTGCCGTCGGCGTACGTGGCGTGCATGGTCGCCAGGTCGTTGCCCCGGTACTGGGTGGGAACGGTGAACGAGCCGGTGGTGCCGGTGGCGTCCGACAGCGCCGGGACGTCGTTGGTGACGATGTCGATGTTCCAGGGCAGCCCACGGGTGAACCGGGCCTGGAGCGTCGAGTTGACGCCGTAGGCGCGGTCGCCGACCAGGCGGGTCAGCGCCTTGGCGGTGAAGGTCAGCCGGTTGCCGGAGACGGTGTAGTCCCGTCCCGCGGCCAGCTTGGTGGCGCCCTGCCACACCCCTCGGAACGTGGTGCCGTTGAGGTTCAGGGTGAGCGACTTGGCGGTGACCGGGCTGGACTTCGGCACGAAGACCTTGTCGAAGGAGGCCGTACCCGAGCGGGTCGTCCAGCTCGACTTGATGGCGGCGAACAGGGCCGGGTCACGCCACTCGAGGGTCTCGCGGTTCAGGTAGGAGAACGGGTCCCACAGGGCGGTGGTGATGCCGTACTTGCGTGCCCCGTAGCCGACATGCTCGTAGTACTTCAGTGCCTCGCCCCGCTCGACGCGGGAGGGGTGGAAGTGATTGGGATAGTCGAGCAGACCGTACTCGCCGAGATAGAGCGGGATGCCCTTGGCGACGAAGGTGTGGTGCAAGTTGGCGAAGGTGTCGTCCAGGTGCTTTTGCGCGGCGGCGTCGTAGTGGGTGCCGCCCGCGACGTTCACGCTGAACGGGTACCAGCTGTAGAAGTGCACCTGCGCCACGAGCTGACTGTCGTTCAGCGCGGCGATCGTGGTGTACAGGTTGTTCAGGTGGACCTGGTCACCGCTGCCGCCCGGCGTGGTCAGCGACAAGATGCGGCTCGCGTTCGCGCCACCCGAGGCGCGGACCACGGAGTGGAACGAGGTCTGCAGCTCGTTCAGGTAGTGGACCTTCTGGGCGTCCGTGGAGTTGGCGAAGCTCGGCTCGTTGATGCCCTCGAAGATCAGACTGCGCGGCTCGTCACGGAAGGTCGTGGAGATCTGGGACCAGGTGGAGTCGAACCGGGCCATCACGTTGTCGTGGTCGCTCGGGATCTTCTCTACCCACATCCACGAGTCGTGGTGGACGTTGAGCACGACGTAGAGGCCGCTGTCCTGCGCCCAGTCGACGAGCTGCTTGACGCGGGCCATGTAGGTGGCGTCGATGGTGTACGGCGCGGTGGCGGACTGGTGGTCGCTCCAGGTCACCGGGATGCGGACGCTGCGGAACCCTTCCGCGGCGATCTTCTCGAACGTCGCCTTCCTGGTCTGCCCGTTGCCCCAGGAGTCCTCGTTAGGGATGGCGTCCAGGGTGTTGCCCAGGTTCCAGCTCGGCTGCATCGCCGCGACCGCGTCCATGGCGGAAGCCGGAACACTGACCGCCGACGGTGACGCCTTCTTCGTGCCGTCGGGTGCGGCCAGCGCGGTGCCGCCGGTCAGCCCCAACATGACGGCCAGCGTCAGCAGCAGGGCGGCCAGGCGTCCTGGGCCCCGGCCGCGGTGCCGCGCGGGGTGCCGTATGTCCTTCATGTGTCATGCCTTTCGGTCGCTCGTGCGGGTGTGATGTGTGTCGTGGTGCGGAGGGGGCCAGGGATCAGCCGTCGAGGGGCTCGTAGTCGAACCAGTCGAAGTGGACGGTGCCTTCCGCGGCGTACATACCGATGACCCGGCCCGTGAAGCCGCCGGCGACCTCGGTCGACAGGTAGCGGCCGTCGAGGGCCGCGAGTTCGGTGAACGTGCCGTCGGGCTGCTCGACGCCGAGGGAGACGACGTCGGGTCCGGTGCACGGCCCGTGCGGAGACGGCGGTTCCGTGATCGTGACGGCGAGGACCACCGGCCCGGCAGGCACGGACTGTTCGGCCACGACCGCGCGCAGGGAGCCGACGCGCACGATGACCCGTACCTCCGTGCCGGACACCTCGATCGCGTAGTGGTGGTGCTCGTCGAGCCGGACGGCGAGGCCGCCGCGGCCTTCCGACGGGTCGGTCAGGGTCCGTGCCCGGCACGCGAGGTGCTGCTGGCGCCGGCCGGTGAACACCACGTCGGGCTCGTCCAGGGAACCGCCCCGCGCGCGCAGGGTCAGCCAGCCGGGGCGCTCCTTGGTGGTGCAGTGTTCGGCGGGCCGGTCGCGCAGGGAGATCCAGGACGGTCGCAGTTCGGCGAGTTCGAAGTCGTCCCGCTGCTCTTCGACCGGGCCGGGGGAGAGCGACCACGGGAGTTCGGGCAGGTCCAGGGCGACCTCGCCGACGACCGGCCAGTCGTCCACCCAGGTCACGGGTGCCAGGAAGGTCTCCCGGCCGAGCACGTGCCAGCCCGGCGTGCCGCCGCCCGGCCGTACGCCGAGCAGCACCATCCACCAGGAGCCGTCGGGGCCTTGGACCAGGTCGGCGTGCCCGGTGTTCTGGACGGGATGGTCGGTGCCGCGATGGGTGAGGATCGGGTTGGCCGGGCACGGCTCGAACGGGTCGGCGGGCGTACGGCCGCGGGCGATCGAGACACCGTGGCCGCGCTCGGTGCCGCCCTCGGCGATGAGCAGGTACCAGTAGGCGCCGATCCGGTACAGGTGCGGCGCCTCCGGGGCCTTGGCGCCGGGCCCGCCGGACCAGAGCCTGTGCGGTGTTCCGTACGTCTGCCCGGTAGCCGGGTCGATACGGACCTGCGAGACCCCGGCGACCGTGCACCAGCAGGTGCCGTCCTCGTCCCAGACCAGGTCGGGATCGATGCCGGGGACACCGGGCGCCCAGATGGGGTCCGACCACGGTCCGGCGGGGTCGGTGGCCGTGACGATCAGGTTGCCGCCGCCCTCGCTGCAGTTGGTGACGATCAGCCAGAAGCGGCCGTCGTGGTGGCGCAGGGTGGGGGCGTAGATCCCACCGGAGGACGACATGGAGGCGGGCAGACGCAGTTGGTCCGGCCGGTCCAGGGCGTTGCCGATCTGCGTCCAGTGCACCAGGTCACGGCTGTGGAACAGGGGGACGCCAGGGAAGTACTCGAAGCTGGAGCAGGCCAGGTAGTAGTCGTCGCCGACGCGGCAGACGCTGGGGTCGGGGTGGAGGCCGGGGATCACGGGGTTGGTGCAGCGTCCGTCCGGCCGGTGCAGAGGGGGCACCCGATGGGTCCTCTCGTCGATTCGTGATGCGGGCGTGGGGTGGTTCATGGAGCGCCGGGATCCGTGGGGGCGGTGATGCGGAGCAGGACGGCGGACGGCGCGGTGGGCAGGGTGAGGCTCAGCTCGGGCGTGTCGGGCGTCCAGGCGGAAACGGCCCGGCCGGCCGAGGGGTAGAGCAGGTCGACACGGGCGGCGGTGTCCCGCAGGTGGGGCAGGTGAAGCGCCGCCGTGGTGTCGGCTCCGGGGCGGCGCCAGGCGGTGAGGTAGGTGGTGGCGGGAGTACGCAGGGCCAGGGCGATCCAGGGGTCGTCCCAGGCGGGAAGGCCCAGTGGCCAGGACGGCACGGCGTGCGGCAGGTCGGCGCGGGTGGCCTTGTACGCCGCTACCGCCTCGTGGACCAGGGCGCGGGCCTCAGGCTCGAGTTCGGGAACGCGGCCGGAGAGGGGACGGCCTGGTTGTACGAGGCGCGGTACTGCTCCACCGTGCCGCTGGTGGACACGACCAGGGAGGCCACGAGGACGGTTGCGTCGGGGGCGGCGGTGGTGATCTGGTCGACCAGCGACTTCAGCCGAGCGGTGGCGGTGGAGGACTCGTAGTTCCCGTTGAGGTCATTGGTGCCGATCTCCAGCGTCACGACGTTGGGCCGGTAGCGGGTCAGCGAGGCGTCGACAAGTGCGGCGATCTGGTCGATGCGGTGTCCGGAGTGGCCTTCGTTGTCGGGGTCGGACATCGAACCACCCCGCAACGTGCCGACGAAGTCCAGCGGATGACCGTCCGCCGCGAGCTTGTCCCACAACGGACCCCGGTAGCCGTTGCCCGTACTGCTTCCCACGCCCCAGGTTATCGAGTCGCCCAACGGCATGACCCGTAACGGCGTGGTGGAGGCGGCGGAGGCAGGGGGCGCACCAGCCGCCGTCACCCCGAGCGCGGCAGTGACAAGGGTGATGAGGGGTAAAGTCCAAGGATTTCTCATTCAGGCGTCCTCTCAGGACGAGTGAGTGCTGAATCAACGGGGCTGAATCGCCGTTCGAGTGGGCAACTCGGCCGTCGTGCCGCCCGGTTGGCGTCGGCGGCCGCCCTGACGTACTGGCAGAACGGCCTGGCGGCGAGCCTCTTGCGCTGTGACCGTTGACAACACCGAGCCATCCGGTGTCCCGTCTGCCCCGGCCGTCCTGTACCGAGCGGCTTCGGCCTTGGGGTGGCCCCTCAAGGCGCACTCGTACAGATATCACGCAAATTCCTACCTGTACATCCCATGGATGCCACAATTTGGGGTCGGCCGCACAGGCGCGAGCTCTGCGCCGTTTCGTCTAGTCGTCGCTGCTCCGACGGCCCGCTCGCCGTTCTGTCCCTCTCCGACCCTGACTCATTAACATCCCATGTCTGGCTGCTGGTGTTCGACCCAGCCGATCGTGCCCGGCCCAGGGTCGGCTCCCCGTCGTGCTCGTTCCAAAGTGGCCGAGCCCGGCGATGGCCCGCCGGGCTTGGATCTCATCGCGGCTCGGGCTCGGGGAGGGTCTGTGCGCACCAGATCGTCTTGCCGTCGGTGGTGTGCCGCGTACCCCACCCCTGGGTGAGCTGGGCGACGAGCAGTAGGCCCCGGCCGCCCTCGTCGAAGGCGCGGGCCCGGCGTAGGTGCGGTGCGGTGTTGCTGGCGTCGGAGACCCCAAAGGAGACGAAGTCGACGAACCCCAACGGCCGCCGGACGTTCATCGCTAGCGGCAGCCCCGCCGGCCGGTGCGTTCCTGACCGCCGGGTGCAGGGCTGAGCGGGGGGCGGCGCCGACACACCGGCAGCGCGAGTAACGCGCGGCGGGGAGCCGGCCCGGCTCTGCCGCGCATCGTCGGACTCGTCGCGGTCGGCACGGGACTCGTCGCCGTCGGCGCGCCGGTATCCCTGCCGGTGCGCCCGGGCACGCGGCGCGGTGACGGTGGTCGGCATTCCCGGCCGCCGGGTCGAGCCGCAGCACATCAGGAGTCGGATGTCCCGTAGCCGGATCTGTGGTGCTCGTGGGCGGTCGGTGCCGTCACCGGCCCATCGGCAGACCGGCGACGAACGAGGTGAGCCGGTCGGAGATGACTCGGTCGTCGTGGGCCGAGTAGTGCCAATGGCAGCCGAGGAAGTCCAGGTCCGAGTCGTCGAGGAACCAGTAGCGAACCCGGCTGTCGCCGGCGTCGTCGCGCGCCTTGACCACCTGCTGGACCTGGCCGGCGAACTGGCCGGTGCCCACGGCCACGATGGTCGTGGCGGCCCCGTAGCGCGTCCGCAGGTTCTGGAGGAAATCGCCGTACGCGCTGCGGTAGGCGGCCGCGAGGCGGTCGGGCGTCCACGGCTCACCGGGGTTGACGGCGGTCGAGAAGTCGTTGGTGCCGAGGTTGACCACCACGAGCTGAGGGCGCCAGGTGCCCGGGTTCTGCCAGACGTCGCCGGACACGTTCAGCAGGGCACGATCGTAGAAGGTCCGGTACGTGACATCCGGCGAGCCTCCGTTGTAGTTACGCACCATGCCGAGACCCGAATAGCCGTTGATCTGGTAGTCGGCATTCAACTGCCGGGCGGTGAGGGCGCCGTAGCTCACGTCGGCGTTGGTGGTCCGCTTGACCTGGTCCGAGGTGCAGTCGCGGGAGGTCGAGAGGTTGCCGTAGCCCACCGTGAGGGAGTCACCGATGAACTCGATCTGGCGGTTGCGGGCCGTCGGTTTGCTCAGTACGGCACCGCCGGGCGCGGCCAGGAAGCCCCCCGAACGTGCTGGTGTCTCCTGGGGTGTCGTTGCGCTTGACGAGCCGGACGGTGTGCTCACGGTTCTGCAGCCCCTCGATCCAGTGCGTGGTGTCGCCGGGCGTGACGAGTGTGGCGACGGTGGTTCCGTCGACCTGGACGTCGTAATCGGCGGCCGAGTCATTGAGCACGATGCCCACGCCGGTGCCGCGGACGCGGCCCTCGAAGTACACGCCGGGCCAGCTGTACTGCACGGTGTTTCCGGCGTCCTTGACCCGCCCCGCGGTGTGCACCTGTGCCAACGCACCTGTAGCGGGGGCCAGTTGCCACTGCTGGTTGGCCCCGCCCCAGTCGGTGAACTGCACGACCTTGGCACCGTCCGCGGTGGAGGCGTTCTGAACCTCGACAGCCTTGCCGCTGTTGCGGTTGATCAGCCGGACGTAACCGTCCGACGAATCAGCCAGCCGGAACTGCTGGTTGACGCCACCCGCATCACCCCACTGCACGATGCCCGCATGGTCCGCGCTGGAAAAGTTGTAGACGTCCAGCACCTTGCCCGAGTGCTGCGCCTTCAACCGGTAGTAACCACCACCCGAGTCAACGAACTGGAACCCTGATTGGCCCCGCCATGACGCGCCCACCGCGACAGACCCGCCCCGTCGGCACCACTCGCACCCGACACATCGAGCACCTTGCCGCTGCCACGATTGACCAGCACATACCAGTCGTTCGTATCCACCGTCGCCGCGTGCGCCGCCCCGGCGGCACCGACCCCACTCAAAAGCGCCGCCAGTAAAGCGGTCACCGCGGCCAGCACCCCCGTACGCCCCCAACGCCCCCACCACGGTGCGCTGAATGTCATATGCATGCCATCTCTCTGCATTCGTGTCCCTTTCACTTGAGTGTGGCCGCCCGCCCTCGGGACACGCGCCTCGAGGCAGGCGCGCAGAAGTGGCGTGGCTGCTGTGCATGGGGGCGTCGCTTGTTCCGCATGAAGGTCCGTCATATCTCCCTGGGATGTCAACTGGCATGCAGGGATGAAAAGCATGGATTGGTCAGGCGATTTGCTCTACTGGCCAGCATTTGTCATGCATTACGACCAGTTAGACATGGCATGTCTGGCAAGCTTTCCTGGCTAGAGTCTGTCTCTTTGACCCGTGAGTCCCCTGGTGGGACCGATTGCTACCTTGACGGGACACCAATACAGCTGCTGACGCTGGTGGTGATCATGGTCGGCTAGCGCGCCACTTTAGACGGTGTCCGTTGTGAGGCAGATGAGAAGCTCCTATAGAGGGTCAAGTGGTCTGTGGGAGGGTTCGTGAGATGTGGATCACGTGAGGTAGGTGGCGGTAGATCTCGCGGGCGACGAACCGTTTCAGACAGCACATGATGACCATGCCCTCTGCGGTGCGTCGGGCGACGTACTCCTGGGTGCGCTGGTCGCATTTCATGCGGACGAGGACGATCGTGTGCAAGGCGTTGTTGGCCGCGCGGTCGCCGCTCCGGTTGAGCCGGTGGCGGTTGGTGCGGCCGGAGCTTGCGTGGACGGGGGCCGCTCCGCAGAGGTGTGCGAAGGCTGCTTCTGAGCGGAGCCGGTCGGGATTGTCACCCGCGGTCGTCAGCAGCTGGCCGGCGGTTTCGGGGCCGACCCCGGGCAGCGCGACGAGCCGGGGTGCGGCCTGGGTGACCAGCGGTCCGATCTCCTTGTCCGCGTCCTTGATCTCCTCGTCGAGCACTTGGTAGCGGCGGGCGAGCCGCCGGAGTGCTGTCCTGACCGCGCAGGTGGGGGCGTCGAGGTCGTCGGTGGGACGGGAACGGGCGAGGGCGTCGATCAACTCGCGTGCGGACAAGCCGCGCAGTTTGTCGCGTCCTTCGGAAGGGGCGGTGACGATGAGGGTGCGGATCTGGTTGATAGTCTGGGTACGAGCCTTGACCGCACTCTTGCGGGTCACGCGCAGGACCCGGATCGCCTCCACGATTCCGTCGCGGCTCTTCGGAGTTCCCGTGGCCCGGCCGGACAGGACCGCGGTCGCGGCCGCGTAGGCGTCCCCGAGGACAGGGCGAAAGCCCCGGGCCCACTCCATCGCGGCAGGTCAGGCAATCAGCAAGTCAGAGGGGGCATCCCACTTCCAGGGTGCCCCATCTGCATGGGCGCTGTCTCACCTTGAGGCGCCTCTGTCACGCCCGTTCCAGACAAGAGTGACGCCTCTCGGGGCACGTTCCAGGATCGGAGCTCCCATCCGATCCTTATATGCGACTTAATCACCCACATGAGTAATGCGCCGCCAACACGGCTCAATGTGCTGTCAATGTGATGGGGAAGGCATCGTGCGGGGGCCGACTGTACTGGGCCGCATCCGGTCCGGCGTTTGGTCCCTCCCCGCAGGGTGTACTGGGCTTCATGGAAGGCAGCACGATGCGCCGGTCCTCGCTCTCCACTTCCACTCTGACAACAGCGCCAGCCGGCCCCCGAGCGGACTCCGCCCGCAGATCAAGAACGCCAGTTGCTCTGGCAGCGATGTCCATATCGCGTCCCGTGCCAACAGCACCCATCTGCGGAACGCGGCTTCTTTGCACCCCGCCAGTTCTAACCGGGTCCTCCACAAACCCGTTTTTCAGCTTTTCGCCAACACGTAACGCAGCCCCAAGCGTCTTCATGGCCGGACTCTTGTCCAGTCGCCGGGCAACGGGTCTTAACGAGTCAACATACCGACGCCGTTGGCCTGGCACCCGAAACAAGCAGTGGTCTACCGCGCGGAACGTTCTCGCGTGCCGCCTCACGGACCTGCCGCGCGCGAGCACGCTTGTGCCCACTCCGCGGGCCGCCGCTGCACAGCTGTTCAAGACATTGACCTCGTGGGCGGTGCCGTCGTTCACCGCTGTAAATCACGACATCCGTTCGCAGGCAATGGACGGACCAGGAAGGAGGTGACCTGCGCGCGAAGGGTGCCCTGCCGCTCTGTGTCCGTAGTCAAGTGCGGTCCCCGACTGCCATCAGGTACGGGTCCGCCACGTGGAAAGGCTCAAAATGAACTCTTGCCCGAAGAACGCTCGTCAGCGGAAGCGCTCGGCGTCGTCTGCCGCAGCGCACGCCTGTGCGGCAGCTGCGGTGGCATTGGCCTTGGCGGCGGCGCCGGCCGCTCAGGCCGCGAGCGCCCAGCCTCCCGACAACGCCTATCCGGTGGAAGTCGTCAACGGCGACTTCGCCCAACCGCATCAGGTCGGCCAGTACACAAGTATCGCCCCCGCCACCGGCATTGAGGGTTGGACGCTCATCGGATCCGGGATCGACATGTACTCGGAGACCCTGTGCAACCGCGACGACGATCAGCAATGCCTCGACCTGAACAATCAGTACAGCCCAGGGGGACTGAGCCAAGTGCTCCACGTCACTCCGGGAGCCTGGGTCCACGTCAAGTTCGAGTCAACGCGGTCGATGTACGGCAGCTGCTACAACTGGGGGCCTAACGGCGGCGCCGTGCCCTTCAACGTCAAAATTGAAGGGAAAGAGCCGTATCGGGTAGACCCGCCCGCCCGCAGCTCGGCTCAGCCCGCCGTTTGGGAGTCGCACAACGTCTCCTTCCTGGCGACCAAGGCCACTCACCGCCTCACCTTCGAGTCCGTTCAGCGCACCCAAGGGACGTGCGGAGCGGTGATCGCCGACGTGAGCGCGTTCGAGGTGTACTGACGGGATGACGAGTGTCGGCAGATGACCCTGCCGACACTCGCACCAGTGAACGCGTTGCCGGCGGATGTGCTGAGGTGTTGGGAGCGGGTGGCGGCGACAGGTGACCAATCGCCATGGTCGAACTCCTTAGAGGTCGTTTCATCCTGTTGTTTCATCCTGGGATGCGGCTTTGATGTGCTGGTGTCGGGTCGCGCCAGGAGATGGTGTTCTCGCCGGTGAGGCGGCGGGCCATGAGGTCGGTCATGGCGAGGTGGATCATGGCTTCGGAGCGGTGTGGGTGGGTTTCGTAGTCGCGGGCCAGGCGGCGGTGGAGCATGAGCCAGCCGTAGGTCCGCTCGACCGCCCACCGCTTCGGGATGGGGGTGAAACCCCTGGTCCCGGGGGTGCGGGTGGTGATTTCCATGTCGATGCCGAGGGCGGCGGCATGTTCGACGAGGTGCTGGCGGTAG
>NZ_AUBE01000036.1 GCF_000429085.1 Streptomyces flavidovirens DSM 40150
CGGCCAGCGCCGGGAGATCATGCTGCGACCCCAGGAAGAACACGAGGTCATCCGACACAGCCGGGCCGAGCAGCAAACCGATGCCTGGAAGGACCGTTACAAGATCCGTGCCGGGGTCGAAGGCACCATCTCACAAGGAGTTCAACGCTGTGGCCTGCGAAGATCCCGTTACCGAGGTCTCGCGAAGACAAGCCTCCAGCACCAGCTGACCGGCGCCGCCATCAACCTCGCCCGCATCGATGCCCACCTCACTAAAACACCCCGAGCCCGCACCCGCACCAGCCACTTCGCAGCACTTCGCCCCGCTGAGCTGACACTCAGCGGGGCGAAACAGGGGCCGAATTAACCAACGGCGTCGGGATGTCCGGCCGCCCCCTCCCCGTCACCTGTTACGGCCGCCGGGGCCCTACGGCTTCGGCGTGGCGTGCGGGGCGCACGTCACATCGCGGCTGTCGGTCTTCCCGGTGAGCAGGTAGGTGTCGACCCGGTCGTTGACACACGGGTTGGCGATCCCGGTGACACCGTGCGAGCCGGCGTCCTTCTCGGTGATCAGGCGTGAGCCCTTGAAGCGCTTGTGCAGTTCGACGGCGCCCTCGTACGGAGTGGCGGCGTCGCGCTCGGCCTGCACGATGAGGACGGGCGGCAGCCCCTTGCCGGACTTGACGTTCAGCGGGGTCTGCTGCTTCGACGTCCAGGTGGCGCAGGGCAAATTCATCCAGGCGTTGGCCCACGTCATGAACGGGTGGTCCTTGTGCAGCCTGGTGTTGTCCCGGTCCCATGTCTTCCAGTTAGTGGGCCACTTGGCGTCCGCGCACTCGACGGCCGTGTAGACGGCGTTGCCGTTCTCCGAGGACGCGTTGCCCGCGGTGTCCGACATGTCGGGGGCGATCGCGTCGACGAGCGCCTGCGTGTCACCCGCGGCGTACGCGCTCCAGGTCTTGGCGACGGACGCCCAGGCGGAGTCGTAGTACGGCGCGCTCTGGAAGAAACCGATGAGCTCGGCGGGGCCGACGACGCCGCCGATGGGGTCCTTCTTGGCGGTGGCGCGCAGCTTCAGCCACTGCTGTTCGACCTTCTCGGGGGTGTCCCCGAGGTGGTAGGCGGCGTCGTTCTTGGCCACCCACTGCTTCCAGTCCTCCCAGCGCGTCTGGAAGGCGACGTCCTGGTCCAGGTTGGCCTGGTACCAGATCTTCTCCTTCGACGGGTTGACCACGCTGTCGACGACCATGCGGCGGACGTGGCCGGGGAACAGCGTTCCGTAGACCGCGCCGAGGTACGTGCCGTACGAGACGCCGAGGAAGTTCAGCTTCTTCTCACCGAGCGCAGCGCGCAGGACGTCCAGGTCGCGTGCGCTGTTCGGCGTGGTCATGTGCGGCAGCAGCCACCCGCTGCGCTCCTGGCAGCCGTCCGCGTACTCGGCGGCGAGCTTGCGCTGGGCGCGCTTGTCGGCCTCACTGTCGGGCACCGGGTCGAGCTTCGGCGCCTTGACGAACTCCTGCGGGTCGACGCAGGAGATGGGCGAGGAGTGTCCGACACCGCGCGGGTCGAAGCCCACGAAGTCGTACGCCTTGGCCATCTTCGTGTAGACCGGGTTCTTCTTGGTGACCCGGGTCGGGAACTTCAGGCCCGAGGCGCCGGGGCCGCCCGGGTTGTAGAGCAGCGCGCCCTGACGGTCTTCCCTGGACCCGGTGTTGCCGATACGGTCCACGGCGATCTTGATCTTGCGGCCGTTGGGCTTGGCGTAGTCGACCGGGACGGTGACCCAGCCGCACTGGATGGGCTTGTCGAGCCC
This sequence comes from Streptomyces flavidovirens DSM 40150, assembly GCF_000429085.1. Lineage (GTDB taxonomy): Bacteria > Actinomycetota > Actinomycetes > Streptomycetales > Streptomycetaceae > Streptomyces > Streptomyces flavidovirens. Next base: position 1,793 of record NZ_AUBE01000036.1, read on the forward strand.
CCAGCCGGCCGGACACTCGCGCCAGTCGATGCCCGCCTTCGCGGCGCGGTGGGCGGCGATCCGCACGCCGCGCGCCTCGGACGTACTGGTGCTGGTGGTGCTGCTGGCGGTGGTGCTGCGGCCCTCGGCGCCGGCGGCCGGCGCGGCCAGTGCGCCGGCCATCAAGGTGCCCGCTATCAGAGTGCCGGCCGAGCCGAGCGCTGCTGTACGCCTCAAGTGGTGTCTCCCCCAGTGAGTGTGGTGCCGTACGTGACGACAGGTCATTGGTCAGTACGTGTACGGGCGCATCCTGTCGCCTGAAAGGCCCTGGGCAACAGGCTGTACTGGCGTTTCTTTACCAATCCCATAACCGGAGACCCATGTCCCGCTGAGCGGTGCACCTGACGGTCACCCAAATGTCCGAAGCGCCCGGTCCAGTACGCGTCGGAGCTGGAGCGCGTCGGCCGCCACCGCCGTGACCAGCACGGCGGGACCGGCGAGCGGGGCGAGCACCGCATTGTCGCCCAGAAGGGTGGTTTCAGGAGGATTGAGCTCAAAGTCGGGGTTGACGACGAGGAGTTGGCCGGTCGCCCGGTGGCCGCCGAGCACCGCTCCCCCGTCCCAGCCACCGGGCGCCCCCGGACCGTACGACAGTTCCTGGTCGAGGAGCGGGCGGCCGGCCCGGTGGACGGTGAGCCGGGTGGTGAGCGTGCCGGGCTCCTCGCCGTACCGGCCGAGGATCTGCTCCTCGCGCAGGACCAGGCGGGCGGAGGCGGCGAGCTCGACGCGGGTGATCATCCGCAGGTCGCTGCCACGGGCCGAGATCAGCGGTTCCGGCAGCCAGCGCAGGCGCGCGTCGGCTCCGGCTGTCAGCCGTACGTCGTAGCGGGCGTGCCGGCCGCCGCGGCCGGGAAGGGCGACCGTGGCCGCGGCCGAGTCCACGGCGAGCGCGGCGCCGTCCCGGACGCCGGCCTCGACGGCCAGCCGGTCGCCGCCCAGCGGCGCGCTCATCGCGCCGACGACGGTGACACGGGCGTACGCCCCCGTGCCGCGCGTGCGGCGCAGGGCGAGCGGCCCGTCGCTCTCCAGAACGGGCAGCCGGGTGCCGCCCAGGCCGTCGGGGACGGCGGTGATCCTGGCCGTCGCCCCGATGCCGGCCGGCGCCACATCCGCCGGTGCGGTGGTCATGCGGACCAGGCGGCGAGCTGTGTGCGGACCCAGTCGGCCACCGGTTTCACGCCGTTCTCGGCGGTCAGCGAGGTGAAGGCGACGGGCAGTTCGCCGCGCTGCGCCTTGGCGTCGCGCGCCATGCGGCCGAGGTCGGAGCCGACGTACGGCGCGAGGTCGGTCTTGTTGACGACCAGCAGGTCGGCCGTCGTGACACCCGGACCGCCCTTGCGCGGGATGTCGTCGCCGCCCGCCACGTCGATGACGAAGACCTGCGCGTCCACCAGTCCCTTGGAGAAGGTGGCGGTGAGGTTGTCGCCGCCGGACTCGACCAGGATCAGGTCGAGCGGTCCGACCGCGTCTTCCAGGTCCTCGACCGCTTCGAGGTTGGCTGAGATGTCGTCGCGGATGGCGGTGTGCGGGCAGGCGCCGGTCTCGACGGCCTGGATGCGCTCGGGCGGCAGCACGGCGTTGCGCAGCAGGAATTCGGCGTCCTCGCGCGTGTAGATGTCATTGGTGACGACGGCGATGGACAGCTCTTCGCGCAGTGCGCGGCACAGGGCGGCGACGGTCGCGGTCTTGCCGGAGCCGACCGGGCCGCCGAGTCCGATGCGCAGGGCGCGCTTCGTACCGTCGGGGCGGGCGGCGTCGGCGCTGACGGCCATGGCGCTGTCGTGACTGTGGTCGAGGTGCATGGTGTGCGGCTCCTAAGCGGTGTTACGAGGCGAAGAGGCGTACGGGCCAGGCCGCGTGTGCCTCGGCTGTGATGTCGAGCAGCGGCGCGGAAGCCGCGGGCAGCGTGCCGGTGCCTTCGGCCAGGGCGCGGTGGGCGGCCCCGGCGGCCCGTCGCGCGACCTGGTCGAGTTCGGGTGCGAGGCGGGCGAGGACGGCGGTCGCCTCGAAGGGGTCCAGGCCGAGGAGGCGTACCACCGCGGTGGCGGGGCCGCCGACGGTCTCGTACGCGACGCAGTGTGCGGCGTCCTCGGGCCCGAGCCCCGCCGCCCGCGCGGTGACGCCGAGCACGACGGGCTGGTGCGCGCCGCGCGGGCGCGCGGCGGCCAGCGCGTCGAGCGCGTCGCACGGCCAGGTGGCGCGGGCGGCGCGCATCAGTTGTCGGCCGAGCTTGCGTGCCGTTGCCCGCAGGGCGGGTGACGGCGTACGGGCGTCGGCGGCCTCGTCGAGTGCGAGGGCGTCGACACCGGCGGCCGCGGCGGCGGCGAGCGCCGCCGAGGTGAGTCCGGTGGTGTGCAGACGGCCCCGGCAGAAGGCGGCGAGGTCCGTGGCGTCGCGGATACGCCCCGCCTTGACGGCGGCCTCGGCGCCGCCGGAGTGGGCGTGGCCGCCGGCGGGGAACCGCCCGTCCGCGAGGACGAGAAGGGCGGTCCGCGCCGCGCCGGGCGCTGCCGGGTCGGGTGTGGAGGTGTCCATGGTCAGAAGAGGAAGTAACGCTGGGCCATGGGCAGTTCCGGCGCGGGCGCGGGTTCGACCGCGTCGCCGTCGATCGTCACCGTGAAGGTGTCGGGGTCGACCTCGACGCGCGGGAGAGCGTCGTTCTCGCGCATGTCGGCCTTGGTGACCCGCCGCGTGTTCCTGATGGGTACGAACCGCTTGCCGAGGCCGAGTCGTTCGGGCAGTCCGTCCTCGATCGCGGCCCGGGCGACGAAGTTGAAGGAGTTGCCGGCCGGAGCCCTGCCGAGCGCGCCGAACATCGGCCGGGGCATGACCGGCTGCGGGGTCGGGATGGAGGCATTGGCGTCGCCCATCTGCGCGTACGCGATCTGCCCGCCCTTGATGACGAGCTGCGGCTTGACGCCGAAGAAGGCCGGCTCCCACAGCACGAGGTCGGCGAGCTTCCCGCTCTCGACGGAGCCGATCTCGTGGTCGAGGCCCTGTGCGACGGCCGGGTTGATCGTGTACTTGGCGACATAGCGACGCGCACGGTGGTTGTCGGCGCGTCCGTCGCCCGGCAGGGCGCCCCGGCGCTTCTTCATGACGTGCGCGGTCTGCCAGGTGCGCAGCGCGACCTCCCCGATGCGGCCCATCGCCTGCGAGTCGGAGGAGATGATCGAGATCGCGCCGAGGTCGTGCAGGATGTCCTCGGCCGCGATGGTGGAGGGCCGGATCCGGGATTCGGCGAAGGCGAGGTCCTCCGGCACGGCCGGGTTCAGGTGGTGGCAGACCATCAGCATGTCGAGGTGTTCCTCGATGGTGTTGACGGTGTGCGGGCGGGTCGGGTTGGTGGAGCTGGGCAGGACGTACGGCTCGGAGACGACCGTGATGATGTCCGGTGCGTGTCCGCCGCCCGCTCCCTCGGTGTGGTACGCGTGGATGGTGCGCCCGGCGATGGCGGCGAGGGTGTCCCCGACGAATCCGGCCTCGTTCAGCGTGTCGGTGTGGATGGCGACCTGCGCGCCGGTCTCCTCGCACACACTGAGGCAGGTGTCGATGACGGCCGGGGTGGCGCCCCAGTCCTCGTGGATCTTGAATCCGAGCGCGCCGCCGCGCAGTTGGGCGTGCATGGCGTCGCGGGACATGGTGTTGCCCTTGCCGAGCAGCCCGATGTTGACGGGGTAGTGCTCCAGCGCCTCGAACATCCGGGCCAGGTGCCAGCCGCCGGGCGTGACCGTGGTCGCCTTGGTGCCCTCGGCGGGGCCGGTGCCGCCGCCGACGAGCGTGGTGATGCCGCAGGAGAGCGCCTGGTCGACGACGGTCGGCGAGATGAAGTGGACGTGCGCGTCGATGGTCCCGGCGGTGAGGATCTTGCCGTTGCCGGCGATGATCTCGGTCTCGGGCCCGATGACCAGGTCGGGGTGTACGCCGTCCATGGTGTCGGGGTTGCCGGCCTTGCCGATGCCGGTGATCCGCCCGTCCCGCAGGCCGATGTCGGCCTTCACGATGCCCCAGTGGTCGAGGATCACCGCGCCGGTGATGACGGTGTCGGGGGCACCGTCGGCCCGGGTGGTCCGGGCCTGGCCCATGGACTCGCGGATGACCTTGCCGCCGCCGAACACCGCCTCGTCACCGGCGCGTCCGGGGCCGCCGCAGCGGTCCTCCTCGATCTCGATGAACAGGTCGGTGTCGGCGAGGCGGATGCGGTCGCCGGTGGTCGGGCCGAACAGGTCGGCGTACACAGGGCGCGGCAGCTCAGGCATCGAGGGCACCTCCGGTCTCCCCGCGCAGACCGGCGACAACGCGCAGGCCGCCGACGGGGACGAGTTCGACGTCGACGGGGATGCCGGGCTCGAAGCGCACGGCGGTGCCCGCGGCGATGTTCAGCCGCAGGCCGCGGGCGGCGGCGCGGTCGAAGACGAGGCCGGGGTTGGCCTCGGCGAAGTGGTAGTGGGAGCCGACCTGGACGGGCCGGTCGGCCGCGTTGAGGACGGTGAGGCGGGTGACGGGCAGGGCCTCGTTGAGGGCGACGGGCTCGTCGGCGTACAGGATCTCTCCGGGGATCATCGGCCGCGTCCCCCGTCAGGCGATCGGTTCGTGGACGGTGACGAGCTTGGTGCCGTCCGGGAAGGTCGCCTCGACCTGTACGTCGTGGATCATCTCGGGGATGCCCTCCATCACGTCGTCACGGGTGAGCACCTTGCGGCCCGACGACATGAGTTCGGCGACGGTGCGGCCGTCGCGGGCGCCTTCGAGGATGTGGGCGGTGATGAGGGCGATCGATTCGGGGTGGTTGAGCTTCACGCCACGCGCCAAACGCTTCTCCGCCACGTCCGCCGCCACATGGATGAGCAGTCTCTCCTGCTCGTGCGGGGTCAGTTGCACGCGTGCTACCTCCAGTCCTGCCGCCAGGCCGCCCGGGCGGGGGCAGGCGGATCCAACGCGTCGGCGAGGCTGAGGACGGGAACGGAACCACGGCGTCCACCTCGGGCGCAGCGGGACCATATCCAACTTCAACACTCTGTTGACCTGGGCTTTCTCACCACGCGGCCAGGCATTGCACGTTAGAGCGGAAGTTTTTCCAACGCGTTAACTGGGCCTTTGCACGTCCATGGTCATCAACACGTTCGGCCCGCCCCGCGGAACTCATGGGGCGGGCCGGGGTCGTATACGGCGCGCAGGACCGCCCGCCTCGCGGACGCGTCAGTTGCCGGGCGCTTCGCCCCGGTGCTCGGCGGCGATGCCGAAGCGGCGCCGTTCGCCGGCAGCGGACGACGCCGACCCGATCGTGGAGACCGAACTGATCACCGACTCCTCGGCGGCTTCCTGCTCACCCTCGAGTCGTTCCAGGTCAGCGGCGGATACCAGCGCCACCAACGGCTTCCCGTGCCGGGTCACGACCACCCGTTCACCGCCGTAGACGACGCGGTTGATCAGCTCTGCCAGCTCTGCCCGGGCTTGCGTCACCGGAATCTCGTACGCCATGCTCCCCATAGTACGAGCTGTACGTCCTGTACATTTTTTACGGAGACCCGGAGGCACCGCCATGCACCGACCCCCCGCCCACAGCGCCCGCTACGTACTGCCCGAGTTCACGGAACGCACCAGCGCCGGGAGCCGCACGGTCGATCCGTACGCGAAGCTGCTCGACGAGCGCATCGTCTTCCTGGGGACGGCCGTCGACGACACCGCGGCCAATGACGTGATGGCGCAGTTCATGCACCTCGAACACGCCGCCCCCGACCGGGACATCTCGCTGTACATCAACTCCCCCGGCGGCTCGCACACCGCCATGACCGCGATCTACGACACGATCCAGTTCGTCACCTGCGACGTCGAGACGATCTGCCTGGGCCAGGCCGCGTCCCCCGCCGCCGTGCTGCTCGCGGCCGGCACGCCGGGCAAGCGCCTCGCGCTGCCGGGAGCGCGGGTGCTGCTCAGCCAGCCCTCCATCGACCAGCCCGTGCACGGCCGGCCCTCCGACCTGGAGATCGAGGCACGGGAGTTGACGCGCATGCGCAAGCTGCTCACCGAACTCCTCGCGCGGCACACCGGCCGGAGCGTGGCGCGCGTCGACGAAGACATCGAGCGCGACAAGGTGTTCACGGCCGAAGCGGCGGCGGCGTACGGCCTGGTGGACCAGGTAGTACAGAGCCGCAAGGCCTCCCTGACGTCCTCCTCGCCGAGGTGAATCCGCGCATGCTGCCGCCCGAACTGCCGCCGCTGCCCGCACTGACGCGCGCCGAGTGCGAGTTCGTCGACCGTTACCTCGAAGTCCTCGACCTGATGGGACGCATCAACCCCGCACGGGGTGCGGACACCTACGGCGCCCTGCGGGCGGCGCAGGCCCTCGCCGGGAAGGCCGCCGCCCTGCGGGACGCGCTCGCCCTGATGTACGAACGCGGCGAGACGCGCGTGCATGCCGCCACGCTCGCACGGGCCTTGCGCGTGCTCGACGGAGAGCGGCGCGCGGGCCGCGTCACCCTCCCGCCAGCGTCAGAGAGTTGACACTCAGCCAGCCATCTACCCTCCATTGGCGTACGAGAGGAGCTCATCCAAACGGCGTAGGAAATACCTGAACAGCGGTATGGCCCAACTTGCGCAACCTGCCTACGCGGCAGGCGGAATTGAGCATTCCGCCGCTGGTACGGCGGTCGCCGGGCACCCGCGCCCCGCGCCGCGAATCGCCCTGTCCACCCGAACGGGTCATCGGTGAGTAGCCTCACAAAACGCCGTTTCGGCTCGGAAATCCGGTGGTTTATGAGTCAAGATCCCTGGGACGACAAGCCCCCGCCACCGCGGCGGGGCGGTCCGGGCGGACGCTGAGTCCTGCCGCCGTTCCGGATGACTGGTCGACAGGAGTGCATCGGCAGGAGTGGAGGACCCAAGCAGTACGGGGTGACCGGAGACGGTCGTCCCTCGGGGTGAAGCCGCGTTACGCGGCCGGGCATCTTCGCCTGTCCGAACCCGACAGGTCATCCTTCACAGGCGGCTGACGAAGGGTTGCGCATGACCGCGCACAGGAATGTCCCGACCGTACTGTCCCGGGCCGGAGCCGCTTCGGCTCTCACCCTCGCCGCGATCGGCGGCACGATGCTGGCACCGGGGGCCGTCCCCGAGGCACACGCCGCGGCGCACTCGACGAAGGCGCTCAACGTCGCCGCGTCGAAGAAGGGGGCCCCGTACAGGTACGGGGCAGCGGGCCCGAGCCGGTTCGACTGCTCAGGGCTGACGCTCTATTCGTACAAGAAGGCCGGCAAGAGCCTGCCGCGCACCGCCCAGGCCCAGTACAACAAGACCCGGCACATCTCCGCCTCCAGCCGCCAGCGCGGCGACCTGGTCTTCTTCCACTCCGGGCGGAGCGTCTACCACGTGGGCATCTACGCGGGGAGCGGCAAGATCTGGCACTCCCCCAAGTCGGGCTCCGTGGTCAAGCTGGAGAAGATCTGGTCCAAGAGCGTCCGGTACGGCCGGGTGCGCTGAATATTCCGCACGGGCTGTCGGTCCGGGAAGGTACGTTCGTCGCCATGACCTTCCTGAATCCGGTACGTCACATCACCTTCGATGCCCACGACCCGTACGCCGTCGCCGAGTTCTGGTCCCACCTGACCGGCTACAAGCTGCTGGACGCGCCGGGCGACGACGAGGTGCTGATCGATCCGGAGCAACCCGAGGTGCCCGGCCTCCTGTTCATCCGGGTGCCGGACGGCAAGACCGTCAAGAACCGCGTCCACCTCGACATCCAGCCGCCGCGCGGCACGCGGGATGCCGAGGTGGAGCGGCTCGCCGCGCTCGGTGCGCGGATCGTCAGCGACCGTCGCACCGAGGACGGTCTGGGCTGGGTCGTCATGGCCGACCCCGAGGGCAACGAATTCTGCGTGGAGCGCAGCACTGAGGAGCGCGGGCTCGTCTGACGGGGGTGCAGGGGGCCCACGGTCCTGCGGCTACCCGGCCGCCGTCACCGTTCCTGCCAGCAGGGCCACCCCCAGCACGACGAGCGCGCTCCCGCTGACCGCTTCCACGGCGCAGGCCGCGCCCGGCCGCCGCAGCCACCCACCGAGCCCGTCCACCAGCAGTGCCACGGCCGTGAACCACAGCATCGCCAGTACGACGACGATCGTGGCGAGCAGCAGGGTCCTCGGCAGCGGCTGCTGGTCCGCGGGCACGAACTGGGGAAGCAGACTGAGGAAGAGCACCGGCGCCTTGGGGTTGAGCGCGTTGGTGAGGAAGCCCTGGCGCAGACTGCGGCCGGTGCCGCCGGCCCTTCTCCCCTCCGGCTCCGGTTCCACATTCCGTGGCGGCGCCGGGCGCAGCGCGGACCGCAGGGCCCGGTAGCCGAGGAAGAGGATGTAGGCGCCACCGAGCAGCTGGATCGCGCGGAAGAGCGCCGGCACGGCGACCAGTACGGCGGCGAGTCCCGCCACGGCCAGCGCCGTGTGGACGAGGAGCCCGCCCGCGACCCCCGCCGCGCACGCCACTCCATCGCGGCGTGATGCCAGTGCGTTGCGTACGACGACGGTGAAATCCGCGCCGGGCATGGCGACCATGCCGGCGGCGACGCCCGTGAAGGCGACAAGTTGTACGTCCATGCCCTCAGCCTGGCCGGGGCTTTAGCATGTACTTGCAATACTCTGGGTTGGCCTAAAGATATGCTTAAGGGTCAGGAGCCGCCGGATGTACGACCCGACCCGGCTCGCGGCGCTGGTGGCGGTCGCCGAGGCCGGTTCGATCACGCGGGCCGCCGCGCGCCTGGGCTACACCGCGCCCGCCCTGTCCCAGCAGCTCGCGAAGCTGGAGCGGGAGGCGGGCGCCGCTCTGCTGGTACGCCATCACCGCGGGGCCCGCCTGACGGCGGCGGGCGAACTGCTGGCGGCGCGGGCCCGGCGCGTACTGGACGAGATGGACCAGGCGCGGCACGAGCTCGCCCGGCTGGCAGGCCTGTCCGGCGGACGCCTGCGCGTGGGTACGTTCACCACGGCCGGGATTCATCTGCTGCCGCCCGTGCTCAGTGCCTTCCGCCGCGCCCATCCGGACGTGGAACTGGCGGTGGCCGACTACGAGCCGCCCGACGGCGTCTCGGCGGTGGCCTCGGGCGCGGTCGACCTGGCGCTGACCCACGCCTACGAGCCCGCACCGCCCGTACCGTTGCCCGCCGGGGTCGCGGCGGAGCCCCTGCTGGTGGAGGAGCTCGTACTGGTGACAGCGCCCGGCCACGCGCTGGCCGGCGGCTCCGGGCGGCTGCCGGTCGCCGAACTCGCCGGGCAGCCGCTGATCAGCAGCGCGCCCTCGCATCCGGCCCGGCAGGGCGTGGAGGCGGCGCTGGCCGCGGCAGGGGCGACCCCGGCAGTGGTGTGCGAGTCGCCGGGGTACGCCCTGGTGTGCGCCCTGGTCAGTGCGGGGGTGGGGGTGGCCGTGGTGCCGGAGATGGTCGCCGCGATGGCGATGACCCCGCTGGGCGTACGGGCGCTGGAGCCGGCCGGGCTGCGGCGCACAATCTCGGTGGCGCACCGGCCGGGCGAGGCAAGCCCGGCGGCGGACACGCTGCGCGCGCTGCTGCGCGGCGCGTTCGGCAGGGCTGCGGCATCCTGACGGCCTGACGACTCTTCCTGGCCGACGGGTCGTCTACTGGACGACGGGCTGTTGCACGGGAACGGTCCAGGGCAGTTCGATCCACACGGTCTTGCCCCCTTCGCGGGTGGGCTGGACGGAGACCCGCCCACCGCATTCGGCGGTGAGACACCGGATGATCACTATGCCGCGCCCGTTGTCCTGCTGGACGGCCGCGGGAAGCCGTTTCGGCCAGCGCGGGTGGCTGTCGGTGACGCCGATGCGCAACTGCTCGTCCCGGTCGAGCTGTACGTCAACGGTGAACGTCGGCGACTGCCCGAAAGTGTGCTGAACGGCATTGGTGGCCAGCTCCGAAACGATCAGCCGTACGGTATCGGCGGCGTCGGATCCGGGGGTCATGCCCCACTCGCCGAGAATCTCCGCGACATATCTCCTCGCGGCGGAGACCGAGGCTGGCTCGCTCGGCAGAGTGACGGATGCTTCCTGGTGGTCTGCCATGGCGACGCTGTCCCTTTCCCACCGGGGCCGGACTCCGACTCGTAGCGGATGAACTTCGAGGACGGCCTCGGATTGTGCTCCGTCGTCAGAGTGCCACTCCTGGTGCTCCGATAGGGCCTCATCACCCAAGATATGCATATATCTGTCGCTCGATGCGGTGAACTCTGCTACGCGAGACCGTATTCGGGCTCGAACCGGCGCATCCTCGCCGGTTGGAAGGAGGCGGACATGCGGCAGAGTCCCGCGGTACGTCGGCGCAAGCTCGGAGAGGAGCTGCGGAGACTGCGCGACAGGGCCGGGCTCACCAGCCCCGAGGCCGCCCGCCTGGTCGGGTGGCACCAGTCGAAGGTGAGCAGGATCGAGACAGGCCGCAGTGCCGTGAAGCCGTCCGACGTGACCCGGCTGCTCGACGCGTACGGAGTCACCGACCCCCGGCTGAGGGAGCTGGTCCACGCGTTGACGAGCCCACCGGCCAAGGAGAACGGCAAGCACTGGTGGCACGCGTACCGCGGGCTGCTGCCGCCCCAGTACCGGGACCTCATCAGCCTGGAGTCGCAGGCGAGTGCGGCGCGCACCCTGGAGACCACGGTGGTGCCGGGGCTGCTTCAGACCCCGGACTACGCACGGGCGGTGACGCGGGCGGCGCTCGCGGGCCTGCCCGCGGCGAAGGTCGATTCGCTGGTCGAGGTGCGGATCACCCGTCAGGAAGTGCTGGGTTCGGGAAAACCGCTGGAATTGAGCGCGGTGCTGGACGAGGCGGTGCTGCGCCGTCCGGTGGGCGGCCGGCAGATCATGAAACAGCAGTTACGGCAGTTACTGGCGGTGGCAGAATTGCCTCATGTCCGTTTACAGGTCCTGCCGTTCGAGTCCGGAGCGCACATTGGACTCACGGGCCCTTTCGTTATCTTCTCTTTTCCGAACATAGCTGATCTGGATGTGGTTGTTATCGACCACTTGACGAGTAGCCTCTACCTGGAACGGAAAGAAGACCTCAAGGCGTACGACGCCGCGTTCAACGCGCTTCAGGAACAGGCTCTTTCACCAGAGGAATCATCCGCTCTCATCACGCGTATCAGTGATGACCGGTAGGAGGCCCCGTGTCCGCACCTCTTGCGAACTTACCTTCCAGCACTCTCCTGCACGGAACCCGGTGGCGGCGCAGCAGCCGCAGCACCGGGATGAACAACTGCGTCGAGGCGGCCCGCCTCACCGACGGCCTGCTGGCCGTGCGCGATTCCAAGAACGTCACCCGGCCAGCCCTGCTGTTCGGGCCGGACACCTGGACGTGCTTCCTGTCCGCCGTGCGCGACGAGGCGCTGGGCGAGGGAAGCCGAAGCTGACGAGCTGAGCGACCGGCCGTCAGAAGGCGGCGGTGGGGGCGGTCCGCACGACCGTGGCCACCGCCTCCTCGACCTGCGGGCCCGTCAGGTCCGCGCGAGCGGTCAGCCGGAGCCTGGAGATACCGTCCGGCACCGACGGCGGACGGAAACAGCCCACGACGAGACCGGCGGCCCGGCAGTCGGCGGCCCACCGCACCGCCTCCTCGGGCGAGGGCGCCAGGACCGACACCACGGCGGCGTCCGGACGTACGGCGGACAGACCCGCGTCCGTCAGTCCGCGGTGCAGTGACACGGCGACCGTACGGGCCCTCGCCGCCAGCTCCGGTTCGCGGCGCAGCAGCCGTACGCTCGCCAGCGCCGCGCCCGCCGCGGCCGGTGCCAGGCCGGTGTCGAAGATGAACGTACGGGCCGTGTTGACCAGGTGGTCGATGACGCGGGCCGGGCCGAGGACCGCTCCGCCCTGGCTGCCGAGCGACTTGGAGAGCGTGAGCGTGGCGACGACGCCGTCCGCTCCGGCCAGGCCCGCCGCGTCCAGGGCGCCCCTGCCTCCGTCACCGAGCACCCCGAGGCCGTGGGCGTCGTCGACGAGGAGGGCGGCGCCGTACGCGCGGCAGGCGGCTGCCAGTTCGGGCAGGGGCGCCGCGTCGCCGTCCACCGAGAAGACCGAGTCGGTGACGGCGAGGGCGCGGCCGTCGTGCGCGTCGAGTGTCTTGCGTACGGCGTCGGGGTCGGTGTGCGGCACCACGGCGGTCGTGGCGCGCGAGAGCCGGCAGCCGTCCACGATCGAGGCGTGGTTGAGGGCGTCGGAAACGATCAGCGAACCGTGGCCGCTGAGCGCGGTGAGGGCGGCAAGGTTGGCGGCGTAACCGGAGGAGAGGACCAGAGCCGCCCCGAATCCGCAGAAATCGGCCAATTCCCGCTCAAGTTCGGCGTGCAGCCGCGTGCTGCCGGTGACGAGCCGCGACCCGGTGGCGCCGGCGCCCCAGCGGCGGGCGGCGTCCGCGGCGGCGGCGGTGACCTCCGGGCGGTGCGTGAGGCCGAGGTAGTCGTTGCTCGCGAGGTCGAGCAGGGCGGACTCGGCGGGGCGCGGGCGCAGCGTCCTGACGAGGCCGGCCCTGGCACGTACCGCCGCCTGCTCGTCGATCCAGTCGAACGGGTCGAACGGTCCCTGGGGCATGGAAGAGTCCCTTTTGTAGGCAGCCCACAGACACTAGCCGGGCTCGCGCGAGGGCAGGGTGTGGCAATACCCACACCTCGTGAGGCCGCTCTTGTGCGGTTCCTCCTTGGCGGCAGGCGGCGCCGTAGGTGAGGATCGGCTCCATGGACCTGCTGAACACGCTGGTGGAGAAGGGGCTGCGGCGCGAGCTGCCGACCCGCGAAGAGGCGCTCGCCGTGCTGGCGACGACCGACGACGAGCTGCTCGATGTGGTGGCCGCGGCCGGAAAGGTACGCCGCCAGTGGTTCGGACGGCGGGTGAAACTCAACTATCTGGTGAACCTCAAGTCGGGCCTGTGCCCCGAGGACTGTTCGTACTGCTCGCAGCGGCTCGGCTCGAAGGCCGAGATCCTGAAGTACACCTGGCTGAAGCCCGACGAGGCGTCCGAGGCGGCGGCGGCGGGGGTCGCGGGCGGGGCGAAGCGGGTGTGCCTGGTCGCGAGCGGGCGCGGGCCGACGGACAAGGACGTCGACCGCGTCTCGAAGACGATCGAAGCGATCAAGGACCGGCACGAGGACGTCGAGGTGTGCGCCTGCCTCGGCCTGCTGTCGGACGGACAGGCCGAGCGGCTGCGGGCGGCGGGCGCCGACGCGTACAACCACAACCTCAACACGTCCGAGGCGACGTACGGCGACATCACCACCACCCACACCTACGCCGACCGCGTGGAGACGGTCCAGCAGGCGCAGGCGGCGGGCATGTCCGCGTGCTCCGGCCTGATCGCGGGCATGGGTGAGACCGACGCGGACCTCGTGGACGTGGTCTTCGCGCTGCGCGAGCTCGACCCCGACTCGGTGCCGGTGAACTTCCTGATCCCCTTTGAGGGGACGCCGCTCGCCAAGGAGTGGAACCTGACGCCGCAGCGGGCGCTGCGCATTCTGGCCATGGTGCGGTTCGTCTGCCCGGACGTGGAGGTGCGGCTCGCGGGCGGGCGCGAGGTGCACTTGCGGACCATGCAGCCGCTGGCGCTGCACCTGGTCAACTCGATCTTCCTCGGCGACTACCTGACCAGTGAGGGCCAGGCCGGCCAGGCCGACCTGGAGATGATCGCCGACGCCGGTTTCGAGGTGGAGGGGACGGACACGACGACCCTGCCGGAGCACCGGGCCGGTGGCGGCTGTGCGTCGGCGTGCGGCGAGCCGGCGGCCGGCAAGGACGCGTCCCCGGAGATTCCGGCGGCCCGTACGGACCTCGTGTCGGTACGGCGGCGGGGCGCCGGGACGGACCTCGCGCCCAATGCCTGAGCCGCTGTCCCCGGCCGAGCTGCTCCGGCTCGACCGCGAGCACGTGTGGCATCCGTACGGTCCGATGCCGGGCCGGGCCGAGCCGCTGCTGGTGGATTCGGCGTCCGGCGTACGCCTTCGCCTCGCTCAGCCGGCCCACGGGCAGGACGAGTTGATCGACGGCATGTCGTCCTGGTGGTCGGCGGTGCACGGCTACAACCACCCGGTCCTCAACGAGGCGGCGCGCGGTCAGCTCGACCGGATGAGCCATGTGATGTTCGGCGGGCTCACCCATGAGCCGGCGGTGCGCCTGGCCGCGAAGCTGGTGGAGATCACTCCCGAGCCGCTGCGGCACGTGTTCCTGGCCGACTCCGGTTCGGTGTCGGTCGAGGTCGCGGTCAAGATGTGCCTCCAGTACTGGCGCTCGGTGGGCCGCCCGGGCAAGCAGCGGCTGCTGACGTGGCGCGGCGGCTACCACGGGGACACCTGGCAGCCGATGGCGGTGTGCGACCCCGAGGGCGGGATGCACGAGTTGTGGCAGGGGGTGCTGCCGCGCCAGATCTTCGCGGACGCGCCGCCGGCCGCGTACGACGCGGCGTACGCCGGCCACCTGCGCGAACTGATCGCCCGTCACGCGGACGAGCTGGCGGCGGTGATCGTGGAGCCGGTGGTGCAGGGCGCGGGCGGCATGCGCTTCCACTCGCCCGCGTACCTGCGGGTGCTGCGGGAGGCGTGCGACGAGCACGGCGTACTGCTGATCTTCGACGAGATCGCGACGGGCTTCGGCCGTACGGGGACGCTCTTCGCGTCGGAGCACGCGTCGGTCTCGCCCGATGTCCTGTGCCTGGGCAAGGCGCTGACCGGCGGCTATCTGACCATGTCGGCGACGCTGTGCACGGCTGAGGTGGCCGACGGCATCTCACGCGGCGAGGTGCCGGTCCTGGCCCACGGGCCGACGTTCATGGGCAACCCGCTGGCTTCGGCGGTGGCCTGCGCCTCGATCGACCTGCTGCTCGGCCAGGACTGGCAGGGCGAGGTCAAACGCATCGAAGCGGGGCTGGGCGACGGCCTGGCGCAGGTGACGGGACTGCCGGGGGTACGGGACGTACGGGTGCTGGGCGCGATCGGCGTCGTACAGCTGGGCCGCGCTCTCGACGAGGCCGCCATGGCAGCGGCGACGGAGGCGGCGGTACGGGAGGGCGTTTGGCTGCGCCCGTTCCGCGACCTGATCTACACGATGCCGCCGTACGTCACGACCGACGCGGACCTGGCCCGCATCTGCGGGGCGGTACGAGCGGCGGCGGCGTCGGCGGGCGCGTGAGTGGCTCTTCCCCCAGCCCCGCCAGACACGCACTACCGTCAGACACGCACTACTGAGGCAGGAACACACCGCATGACCGTCATCGTCATCAGTGGCACCGGAACCGAGATCGGCAAGACCGTCGTCACGGCCGCCCTCGCAGCCGTCGCCCGAACCCAGGGCCGTACCGTCGCGGTGCTCAAGCCCGCCCAGACCGGGCTCGCCGCGGGGGAGCCGGGGGACGCCGACGAGGTCGTGCGGCTGGCGGGCGACGGAGTGACCGGGGTCGAACTCGCCCGGTTCCCCGAGCCCCTGGCGCCCGCGACCGCCGCCCGCCGAGCGGGCCTGCCCCCCGTACGGCCGCACGACGTCGCCAAGGCGGCGGCCGAACTGGCCACCGAGTACGACCTCGTGCTCGTCGAAGGCGCGGGTGGTCTCCTCGTCCGCTTCGACGACGAAGGCGCCACCCTCGCCGACGCCGCCCGCCTCCTCGACGCGCCCGTCCTCGTCGTCACCCCGGCCGCCCTCGGCACACTGAATTCGACCGCGCTGACCGCCGAGGCCCTGCGCGCCCGCGGAATCGAGATGCTCGGAGTCGTCATCGGCAGCTGGCCCGGCGCCCCCGGCCTCGCGGAACGGTGCAATGTGATCGATCTGCCGGAGGCGGCGGGAGGAGCCCCCCTGCTCGGCGCCGTTCCCGAAGGCGCGGGCGCCCTGGACCCGGCTGAATTCCGTACCCGCGCCACGACATGGCTCGCGCCCCCGCTGGGCGGGACCTGGCAGCCGTAACACCTGTAGCGCCCGTAACGCCCGTATGGTCGTCGCCATGCGAGCACGTATCGACGAAATCGTCTTCGACTGCGCGGACCCGGCCGCCCTGGTCCGCTTCTGGGCCGCCCTGCTGGGCGGCGAACCGGTCGACCGGAGTCCGGACTGGTCGTACGTCGACCCGCCGGACTGGACCCGGGTCGCGTTCCAGCGCGTACCGGAGGGGAAGGCCGCCAAGAACCGGCTGCATCTCGACCTGGACGCGGGCGATCTGGACACGGCGAGTGCCGAGGCGGAGCGCCTCGGCGCGACCAGGACCGGCGGCATCGTCACCGACGAGCACGGCTCCTTCCAGGTGCTGCTGGACCCGGAAGGCAACGAGTTCTGCTTCGTGAGCGGAGTGAGCCGCCCGACGGGGTAAGTATCGCGGTAGCCGTACGCCCCACCGGAGGAGGTCCGTGATGCCCGAGCGCCGCAGCAAGGTTCGCCGGGACGCCGTGCACCACCCGCTCTTCGCACGCTTCTACGCCCGTTTCAGCGTGGCGGCCGACCTGAGAGGCGGGGTGGCGGCGCATCGCGCGGAGCTGTTGTCCGGTCTCTCGGGCCGGGTCATCGAGATCGGCGCGGGCAACGGGCTGAACTTCGCCCATTACCCGTCGGCCGTCTCGGAGGTCGTGGCCATCGAACCGGAGCGCAGCCTGCGCCAGTTGGCGGTGAAGGCCGCCCTGGACGCCGGAGTCCCGGTGGACGTGGTGCCGGGCGCCGCGGAGGCGCTGCCGGTCAAGAGCGAGGCGTTCGACGCGGCGGTGGTGTCGCTGGTGCTGTGCAGCGTGCGGGACGTGCCGCGCGCCCTCTCCGAGATCAGGCGCGTCCTGCGGCCCGGCGGCGAGCTGCGCTTCTTCGAGCACGGCAGGGGCGAGGGCAGGGCCATGGTGACGGCCCAGCGGGTGCTGGACCGCACCGTATGGCCGGTGCTCTTCGGCGGCTGCCACACGGCACGGGACCCGCTGGCGGGCATCGCGGCGGCGGGGTTCGACATCGGCACGTACCGGCGGCTGTTCATACCGGAGAAGGGCCCCAAACTGCCGTCGTCGCCGTGCGTGCTGGGCGTGGCACACCGGCCTCCGGAGAACTCGGAGGCCCGGCGGCAGGCTCCGGAGGTCCCGTAGCGGCCGAAGGTCCCGTAGCGGCCGGAGGTCCCGTAGAGGCCGGCGCTTTCGAAAGCGGGCCCCCTGGGCGGCCGTGGGGCTCGCTAGCTCCACTGCCGCAGCTCGTCCGCGATCACGCGCACGTCCGCCTTGCCCTCCTTGACGAGCCTGGCCAGGTCCCGCACCTGTTCGGGCGAGGTCACGACCTTCAGTCCGCAGGCGACGAGATAGCCGTACGCGACGGCCGACGCGAACATCGCGTTCGAGCGCTCCAGCGCCGGCACGTGCAGCAACAACTGGAGCAGGGCGGCCGCGCGGGCGGCCGGATCGCTGTAGACGGGGATCCCGAATATCTCCGCCTCGTGCCGGGCCACTGCGGCGACGAGCGCGCCCCAGTCGACGACCTGCGGGTCACCCGGAGTTTTGCGTTCGGCGATCATGAGGAGCCAGGCGAGGTCGATCTTGAGAGTCAACGCTTGCCTTCGCGCTCCGTGCCGAACTCCTCCGCGAACACCGACTCGTACTGCCTCATGAAGTCGGACGCGGCCTCGACGAAGGTACGTCCCACCTCCCCCGCGTCCTGCCTGACGAGCTCCTCGATGTAGCGGTTCACGCTCATCCCCCGCTGGAGGGCGCGCTGTCGCGCGGCCTCGGCGGTGGTCTCGTCCACCCGTACGTTCAGCTGAGTCTTTGCCACACCACCAAGCTAGCGCGACGGCGCTAGCACCGGCAAGGGGGACGCGACGAGGGGTGGGAAAGGGGTCGACGCCGTGACGCGCGGGGTGGTGGGATGCCAGGCATGGATGATCTTCGTATACGGGCCGCGACGCCCGACGACCTCGACGCGGTGCTGGCTTTCTGGAAGGAGGCCGCCGAGGGAACGAGCATCAGCGACGACCGCGCGGGTGTCGAGCGGCTGGTCGTCCGCGACCCCGAGGCGCTGATCCTGGCTGAGCTCGGCGACGCCGGAGGCACCGGCGGTGGGGGCGCCGGGCTCGTCGGCACCGTCATCGCGGGCTTCGACGGCTGGCGCTGTCACCTGTACCGGCTGGCGGTGCACCCGGACCGGCGGCGGCGTGGCATCAGCGCCGCGCTGCTCGCGGCGGCGGAGGAACGGTTCGTGGCGCTGGGCGGGCGACGCGGCGACGCGATGGTCCTGGCGGAGAACGAGCGCGCGCACCACGCCTGGCGGGCCGCGGGGTACGCCCCGGAGCAGCAGTGGCGGCGGTGGGTCAAGCCGCTCACAGGGTGACATTTGGGCTGACTTCTGTCGCAATTCACTCGTCCCTCTACCATGGGCGGATCATTCACCCCCTTTTTTGAAAGGTGTGAGCGTCCGCCCATGGGCGAGCCTCCCAGTCGACATCGCGCACTCCTCCCCGCCCTGCCCGATCATGGGGCGGAGGTGAACCGATGACCGAAGTGCTTCTGCTCGCCCTGGCCCTGCTGCTCTCGCTCGCCTGCGGAGCCTTTGTCGCGGCGGAGTTCTCCCTGACCACGATCGAGCGCGGAGACCTCGAACGCGCGGTGGACCGCGGCGAGCGGGGTGCGTCGAGTGCCCTGAAGGCCGTACGCAGCCTTACGTTCCAGCTCTCCGGCGCCCAGCTCGGCATCACCGTGACCAACCTCCTCGTCGGCATGCTCGCCGAGCCTTCCATCGGCAAGCTGATCCGCGGCCCGCTCAGGGCAGTCGGCCTGTCCCCCGCGGCGTCCTCGTCGGTGGCTCTCGCCCTCGGCACCGGGCTGTCCACCGTCGTCCTGATGGTCGTCGGCGAGCTGGTGCCCAAGAACTGGGCGATCTCCTCGCCGCTGGGCGTGGCCAAGGTCGTGGCCGCCCCGCAGCGGATGTTCAGCCTTGTCTTCCGGCCGCTCATCAGCCACCTCAACGGCTCGGCGAACCGGATCGTGCGGCGCCTGGGCATGGAGCCCGCCGAGGAACTGGCGTCCGCCCGCAACCCCCAGGAGCTCGTCGCCCTCGCGCGACACTCGGCGCGGGAGGGCGCGCTGGAGGCCGACACCGCCGAGTTGTTCGTACGGACCCTCAATCTGGCGGAACTGAACGCGCAGAACGTGATGACCCCGCGGGTGCAGGTCACCGCACTGGACGTGCAGGCCACCGCGGAGGACGTCGCGAACGCCACCCGCGCGACCGGCCTGTCGCGCTTCCCCGTCTACCGGGGCAGCCTCGACTCAGTCGTCGGCATCGCGCACATCAAGGATGTACTGACCGTGCCCGCCGACCGCAGGCCGTCGTACCCCGTCGCGTCTCTGCTGCGCGAACCCCTGCTCGTACCGGAGACGCTTACCGTGGACCGGCTCCTCGACCGGCTGTCGGGCAAGCACACCATGGCCGTCGTCATCGACGAATACGGCGGGACCGCGGGCGTCGTGACGCTGGAGGACATCGTCGAGGAAGTCGTCGGCGAGGTGCGCGACGAGCACGATCCGCACGAGACACCGGACCTCGCCCCGGCGGGCGAGGACGCCGACGGGCGGGTGCTGTGGTCGGCGGACGGCGCGGCCAGGACGGACCAGCTGGAGCGGGTCGGGCTGCGGCTGGGCGAGGGCCCGTACGAGACGCTCGCCGGGCTGGTTGCCCACGAGCTGGGACGCATCCCGGCCGTGGGTGACCGCATCGACGTGGCCGGGTGGCAGCTCGACGTGGTGGACGCGACGGGGCGGCGCGCGGCACGTGTGCTGCTGCACGCGCCCCTGCCGGGCGATTCCACCGGCTCGCCCGACTCCACCGGTTCCGCAGGTTCCGCCGGTTCCCCTGAGTCGCTCGGCTCCACCGGCTCCTTCCACTCCACCGACTCCTTCGGCTCCGGGGACAAGGAGGCCGGGCGATGACCGCGGTCCAACTGCTCATCGGCCTGCTCACGCTGGTCGTCAACGCCTTCTTCGTCGGCGCGGAGTTCGCTTTGATCTCCGTACGCCGCAGCCAGATCGAGCCCGAGGCGGAACAAGGCAACCGGCGGGCGCGCAGCGTCCTGTGGGGACTCGAACACGTCGCGGCGCTTCTCGCGGCGGCCCAGCTGGGCATCACGCTGTGCACCCTGGTCCTCGGTGTGGTCGCCGAGCCGGCCATCGCGCATCTGCTGGAGCCGGTCTTCCACGCTCTCGGAGTGCCGGACGGGCTGACGCATCCGATCTCGTTCGTGATCGCGCTCGCGGTGGCGACGTATCTGCACATGCTCTTCGGTGAGATGGTGCCGAAGAACATCGCGCTGGCCGAACCGGTCAGGACCGCGCTGCTGCTCGGGCCGCCGCTGGTGGCGCTGGCCCGTGCGCTGCGGCCGGTGATCTTCGCCATCAACGCCTTCGCCAATGCCCTGCTCAAGCTGTTGCGGGTGGAGGCCAAGAGCGAGGTGTCGGCGACGTTCACGGACGACGAACTGGCGCGGCTGGTCACGGACGCGGGCCACGCCGGGCTGCTCGACGATCGCGCGGCCGAGCGGCTGCACGACGCCCTTGAGCTGGGCCGGCGCCCGGTGCAGGACGTGGTCATGCCGGTGGAACGCGTGGTGTTCGCCCAGATGGGGACGACGCCGGAGGACTTGGAGCGGCTGTCGGCCGAGTCGGGATTCTCCCGTTTCCCCGTACTCGAGGGCCTGCGGATCCTCGGCTATCTGCACGTGAAGGACGCGCTGGACGCCGCGCCGCGCAACGTGCCGTTCCCCGTCTCCGCGCTCCGGCCGATCGCCCGGGTGCGGGCGGTCACGCCGCTCGACGACGTACTGACGGCGATGCGGCGCAGCCGGACTCACCTGGCCGCGGTGCTGGGCGACGACGGCAATCCGGCCGGTCTGGTCACGATGGAGGACGTACTGCGCGAACTGGTGGGGCGGCCGGACCAGAAGCAGTCCTAGGGCGCCTGGGCCGTCGCGCCGCTGTCCGACAGCAGGGCCGCGGACGCGGCGGCCGGGCCGAGGAACGGGGCGAGAAGGAAGAAGCTGAGGTGCGGCAGCTGCCCGGGCAGTTCGGCCGTACGGCCGTCGGCGACGTACCCGCACAGCGTGGAATAGATGCCGCCGACCACCGCCGAGATGAGCTCGTTCGCCTCGGCAGGCGGCGGTGGGGTGGGTGCCTGGGCGAAGAAGTGGTGGAAGTGCCGGAGGAGCCGGGCGCGCTCCTCGCGGGCGCGGGGACCTACCGCGTCGATCTCCACGAGCGCCATCGTGGCGAACGCGGGAACGCGGGCGAGGAGTTCGAGCAGTACGCCCAGGCTCGCTCGCGCCCCCTGCTGCCAGTCACGGGCGGCGTCGTACGCGGCGTCCATCATGCGCAGCAGGACATGGGTGCCATGCCGGTACGTGGCCAGGAAGGCGTCCTCCTTGCCGTCGAAGAGGGCGTAGAAGACGGGGCGGGTGACTCCGGCCGCCCGGCAGATGTCGGTCACCCGCGCGTTCGCGTAGCCCTTTTCGGCCACGGTGTGGACCAGGCCGTCGTACAGCCGGTCCCGCTGCGTGGCGGCAACCAGTTCGGCGGGGACGCGGCTCGGACCACGCTTGATGGCGCGGGCGGGGTCCCGGCCCTCGCGTGCGCCGGGGAGCGGGCAGGGGAAGGGTGCCTCCGGCGGACCCGGCCGCAATTGCGCCATCACGTACCGAACCCCCTTGACGTTGCAACTCCAACGGGTTTACAACCCCCAAGAGTTCCTATTATTCGGCGTCGCCGCCCGCTCAATGTCCAAGGCAGCGCCGCGTGTTGGCCTCCCTGTCCAGCGATGCGGTAGGAGGCCCGGCGTTCCCAGTATGGCGCGGGAACATGCGGCCGGGCGCGTCTCCGCCGCACCGTCGTTCGCCGGAAGCCGCAGCGCGCCGGGTCCCTCGCCCGGGCGTCTTCCCGTGCACACCCTGAGGCGAAAGCCACATCCCCAGAAGGGTCATGCCATGCGCTCATTCACCTCCCGCTCCGCCACGACCGGCTCCACCACCTCCCTCACCGCCACGCCCCGCTCCACCGTCTCCCGCTCCACCGTCTCCCGGTCCGCCCTCTCCCGGTCCGCATCGGTCGCCACCGCCGTCACCGCCGCCGCCACCGCCGCGTTACTGGCCACCGGCGCCTCCGCACCGGCACCGGCTGCGGCACCGGCACCGGCCGCGGTTCCCGTCCTGACGCACGGCAGTGCCGGCGGCAGCGCCGTGGCGGTCGGTGACGTCGTGTCCGCCTCGCTCGTCACGGGAACCAAGGCGACCTTCTACTCCAGCGCCACCGGCACGACCGGCGTCAGCTGCTCCACCTCCTCCTTCAGCGCAACTGTCACCTCGAACCCGACCGCACCCGGCGCCGCCACGGGCTCGATCACCTCACACACCCTCGGCGACTGCACCTCCAACGTCAGCGGCACGACAAGCGTGCAGAGCATCACGATCGAGAACCTGCCCTACTCCATGTCGGTCGGCGATTCCGCCGGAAAGCCCGTGGTGATCAGCGGAGCGCCGATGCAGATCACCGCGCGCCTCAACAGCTGGATCGGTCCCATCACCTGCGTATACCGCGCGACGAGCATGAGCGGCAGCGCCGACAACCAGGGCAACACGATCTCCTTCAGCAACCAGCAGTTCACGCGCTCCTCGGGCCCGAGCTCCTGCTTCTCGCCCGGCTACTTCTCCGCCACGTACGGACCCGTCCGGGACATGAGCCAGAGCGGAAACCCGGCCGTCTTCGTCAACTGACGCTCGCACCGGCAGCGGCGGCCTCGGCGCGCGTCGGCGGCCGCGCGCCGAGGCCGCCGCCTGCCGGGATACGATCGCTCCGCCATGGAACTGAATGCCACATACACCAGTCTCGTCGCGGTCGGCGACTCGTTCACCGAAGGCATGTCGGACGCCCTGCCCGACGGCTCGTACCGCGGCTGGGCGGATCTGCTCGCCGCTCGGCTCGCGGCGCGCACACCCGGTTTCCGGTACGCGAACCTCGCCGTACGCGGAAAACTGATCGGCCAGATCGTCGCCGAGCAGGTCGATGCCGCGGCGGCCATGCAGGCGGACGTGGTGACGCTGGTGGGCGGGCTCAATGACACGCTCCGGCCGAAGGTCGACATGGGCAGGGTGTGCGGACTCCTCGAAGAGGCGGCAGGGAAGCTGGCGCCTTCCTGCAAGCAACTGGTGCTGATGCGCAGTCCCGGCCGCAACGGTCCGGTGATGGAGCGCTTCCGCCCGCGGATGGAGGAACTCTTCACCTTCATCGACGAGCTGGCGGCGCGGCACGGCGCCCTGGTCGTCGATCTGTACGGCAACCCCGTGCTCGGTGACCCGCGGCTGTGGCATGTCGACCGGTTGCATCTGACGGCGGAGGGGCACCGGCGCGTCGCCGAGGCGGTGTGGCAGGCACTGGGTCTCGCGGCCGAGGAAGACTGGCGGACGCCGCTGGCGCCCGGTGTGCTGCCCGGCTGGGCGGCGCGGCGCGGGAGTGACCTGCGGTTCGCGCGCGAACACCTGGTGCCGTGGATTGGGCGACGCGTCACCGGGCGGTCGTCGGGCGACGGACGGCCGGCCAAGCGCCCGGAGCTGCTTCCGTACGACGCTCCCCTGCCATAGCGCGCTCGACACGCTGATCGCGCGCTCTTCGTAGCAAGCCACAAAGGGGACCGCGGCGCTGGCCTGCAGAAACCGCCAGTAGAATCTGGTCACGTTCTACGCGTGAACGGATAGATCCAGGAATCAGAGACGCTTTCAGCAGACCAATTACTGATCATCTCTCACCGATTCTCACTGCCACTCGGTTCAGCTCCGTGGAAGGCGTCCCACGCGGCCGCGGCCGGCCGGAGGTCCTCGATGTCCACGTGGACGTACTTGGCCTTCGTGAAGGCCGCGTTCGTGTGCCCCGCCCGGGCGGCGAGGACGACATCAGGCACACCGTTTACGGCGAGGTAGTTGAGGCACGAGGGTCGGGCATCGTAGAGCTGCACCCTCCGCATCTCCAGCTCCCGCATGAGCCGGTAAGCGTGCTCGCGGAGGTGCCGCGTCTTCAGAGGCTCGCCCAGCCGGGGGCTCGGTGGCGGCCCCGCTCGGTAGCAGTCGGCCTGACTGGGTGACCCAGCTGGGCATCGGTGATGGACGGCCCCCGATGGCCGTCCATGTCGGTGGCTGTAACCCTGCGGGTGGACGCCCTCGCGCCATCGACCGTACGCAGGCCCTCCGCGCTCTGGCCGAAGGCATCGCCCCCTGTCAGGTCCTGCAAGCCCGACCGCGACCTCCGCTACCTCGGCTAACTACGCCAACCACGCCTTGCGACCGGTGCCCTTCTTTGGGGCAGGACTCCAGGCCCTTTCTCACCCACACGAGGTCACTCAGCTGCTGGCTGGGCGCCGAACCGTTCGGCATCACCGCCAACGCAGCCGTTCTCTACGGGATGCCGTTGACCGTCTCGCAGCGCACGGCGGTGTCGCGGTTGCCTGCTTCGCCGTCGCAGAGGTCAGTGTGCGGCCCGCCGTCGAGGAAGTCGTTTGCCGGGCCTGCCCGTAGCGTGTCGTCTCCCGCACCGCCGTTGAGCTCGCCCCGCCCGCCGACGGTGCCGATGGTCGCAGTAGCGTCGAAGTTCGCGTTGTCGCCGAAGAGCGCGTCGTTTCCGCCTCGGCCCTTGATGACGTCGTTGCCTGCGTCGGTAACGTTGACGTTGGCTGCGGAGCTGTCGCCGACGAGAGGTTCGTCTGCTGATCCGCCGATGAGCTGGTCGTTGCCGGAACCGATCGCACGGCCGGCACCCGGATCTAAAACGAAGACGTTGTGATCGCCGATCGCCACGCCTCCGCCATCAGCGCCCAGGTCAATGACGTCATCTCCTCCTCGGCCGATAGCGTCCCCGGCCGCGTTGCTGTCGCCGATCCCGAAGTCCAAGCCTTGTTCACCCTTGATCAAATCGTCACCGGCCCCCTTGGCGTTCCCGGTGAACGCGAACGAGTCCCCGGTCACCCAGTCATCGCCGCGACCGCCGTAGATACGGTCGTTGCCACCGCCGGTTGCGCTCTCTCCCCGGCTGTCGCCATTGACTCGGTCGTCTCCCCCGCGCCCGTAGAGGAGATCGTCACCGCCTCCGACTGCGTGTCCGCCGAGGCTGATGACATCACCGACGAGCAGGTCATCGCCGGCGCCGGCGTCAATCTTGTCGTTGCCACGCCCGCCACTGAGCGTGTCGTCTCCGCCCAGGCCGCAGATCAGATCCCTACCACCGTTGCCATCGATCGTGTCCGGCCCCGGCGTCCCGATGATCACGTCCGGCCCCGGAGTGCCGGCCGTGCTGCCCGGGTTGGTGGCCGGGCGACCGAAGCACGTGCTGTGAGCAGCAGCGGACGGCAGTCCCGGAAACCCAACTACGAGCAGTCCCGCCGTGGCGAGGACGACAGTCAGAGCGCTTCCACGTTCGGGACGCCGTGTCGGGCCCCAAACGGCCGATGGTTTCGGCGACGAAGAGTCATGCGAAGCCTCCGGTTGCTGTATCGCGCGCCGCCCAAGTCGGTGCTGGAGCTGGCAGGGCGGATCGCCTGCATATCTCGGCCCCGGGCTGGCGTGAGAGGCAGCACCTAGCGAGACATTTCGGACCATAGGCAGTGATCTTCGCTGTGGCGACCGTGGCCTCGCATACGGGCGACGCGGATACTGTGACCGTTCGCCGAACGGTCAGGCAGCGGCTCTCAACCTGTGGTCTTCCAGAAACAGGCCCACAAGTGAGGGACATCGGCGCAGCGAGCGCTTCCGGTTCAGAGGGTGTTCGTCCCACTGTCCGTTCGCCAACGTCTTGTCGCTGCCCCAGGTCGTCTTTCGTGATTCGCCAGTCCTGAAGGCCACTCGCCGCGTAGGTGCGGATCCGGTGTCCCAGGAGGTCCTGTCGCTCACCGTTGTTGGAGTCCAGCCCGCAATACGCCGGAAGGGCCGTGCCCGTGCGGGCACGGCTTCCGTTTTCGGCGTGAGGAGGACGTCAGGTGATGGTCGTCTATCGTTACGCCTCGCGCCGACCTGTCGGCGCTCAGTTCCGAGCGCTCAGAACGATCATGCGTATGTACTGACTGCCGTAGGTGATGAACACGCCGGCATCCTTGGCAACGGCGTCCGGGGGCGTGGCCGCCACCGGCAATGGCTTTGCGACCCCGGTCTTGGCCGAGACGGAGACGGGCATGTTCCCCTCAGTGCCGTCCTGTCGGTCAGACCATAGGCGGTGCCGTCGTCGCCGACGGAGATGAGGGTGATCTCCTTGGCGTCCTTCCCTTCGCCGACGCAGTGGCCCTTGCCCTTCTTAAGGTCGAAGACACTGCCGTCCTTGATCAGATAGTCACCGTTGGGTGATACGGCTGGAGGGGTGTCGTACTGATCGGCTCGCTCGGGGATGCGCAGGTCATATGGGGTGCCGACGCTTTCGCACGAGGCGGTCGCCTGGGGCTTGCCGGTCGCCAGGTCGTGTACGGCTGAGATGGGGTCGCCCGAAGTGGTGTACCAGCCGGCGATCAGGTGGTTGCCCGCGGCGCTGTTGATCCGGCCGTTCGGCGTCTCCCAGGGGCCTGTACGGGCGGCTTCCCCCTTGAGGACCGCGTCAACGCCGGGCGGAGTCACCTCTGTGCTGTGCCAGCCGCCGTCGACGCCGAAGCCGCCGGAGGCACTGCCGCCGTGCTCGAGTTTGCCGTTGGTGACCAGGCCGTCCGGACCGGGGAAGGCATTGTTGAGGTCCAGGTCGGAGAACTTCCCGCCGAGCTTCACCTTGGAGATGTCTTGGGTGACCTTGTCGTCAGGGGACACTAGGGTGGCGTTCTCGTAGAGGGGTCTGACCAGTAGGCCCCGCGCTCCCGGGAACACGCTGAGATCGGGGGCGGAATCCTCACCCGGCATTTCGGCATCCGTGGTGCCGGATGGGGCGATGTCCCCGGAAGCATCGACCGGGTAGAAGGCCGCGGAGATGACCTCCTTGGCGTTGTCGAGCTGGTTCTTGCTCTTTTTGCCGTACGCCCACACCGCGAAGTACTCGCCGCCCGTGATCAGCGATATGCGCGGGACCGTCAGTCGCAGGGACGGGGACTCGGTCTGCTCCTCGGTGAGCTCCGGTGCCTTCCAGGGCTTGCTCGTAGACAGCAGGCGGCCGGACACCGCCTCGCGAACCTTCAGGAGGTACCCCTGCTCGGTCTCGGGCATCCAGTCGGCCCTGACCTCCCAACCCTGTTCGCTCGCAAAGGCAGCGGGAGGTGTGATCTTGCTCTTCAGGGCGACGTCGGTGGGGTCTTGGCCGCACCCCCGGGCACGCCATCCTTGGAGCCGCCAAAGGTGCACCCCAACATGGTACCGATCAGTGAGCGTTTTCAGCGTTGCCTCTCCAGAGTGAGGACGGCTGCGGCGATTGACGTCATGCGGCTGGGGCTTACGCGGGACCGGCGGAAGATGCGCCAGGACTTCAGCCGTGCCATCCCGCGTTCGACGGGTGCCCGGGCCTGGGCCAGTGCTCGGTTGACCGTGCGCCGGGTCGGAGAGAGCTCCCCGCCAGGAGGCCGTTTGCGTCCGGTGGTCACCCACGGTCCGGCTCCCTGGTAGGCCCGGTCGGCGAGGACGGGGACGCCCTGACGTTCGCAGATCCGGATGATCCGGTGCGCGCGGCCAGCTGTGAGGTCGTGGGCACGGCCGGGCAGCGCGGGCGAGATCCACAGCATGCGACCTGTCGGGGCGGTCACGACCTGCACGTTCACACCGTGCTGGCGGTGCTTGTGGAAGTAGTCGGCCCGCCCGTCGCCAGTCCGGTCACACTCCGCGAGAGTGCCGTCTAGCAGCACGCAGTCCGGATCGCTCTCGCGCAAGACCTTGAGCAGGCCCGGCGCCCGGTCGGCGAGGAGAGCGATCACCACAGAGGTATAGGCGTGTGCGGTGCCGACGGAGATCCCGAAGCCGGCGGCTATCTGGGCGAGGGGTCGTGCTAGCGCAGGTGCACCAAGGCGACCAGCGCACGCTTGTGCGGCGGCAGCTTGCAGCGCCGGTCACCCTCACGGGTGACGACGAGCATCGTGACCCACTCGACCAGAGCATGCGGAAGGTCGAGTTCCAGGATAGGGAACCAACGAGGCTCCTTTACCAGTGGATTGTGACTTCGAACACCTCCCCCAACGGCACGGGGCCTCGTGCGTTGCGTGCCCAGCCGCTGTCACCCGATCAGTGGCCAGGATGAAAGCAATCATCGACCACCCACGCCTCGGGCGGGACCACCTCGCACAGCTTCTGGGCAATGCGCAGTCGCACCGACAGCGGATCCCATGGCGACTGGTTTACAAACTGCTGCAGGGCCCGCATGTTCCCATCCGGCAGCCGCTCGGCCATCGGCTGGATCGACTTGTGCCGACCGTCCAGCATCAGACCCCGTAGGTAACAGTCGCCCCACCCCGCCGTCAGATGCGGCACGACTGCCAACAGCCGGGTTGCCCGGAAGTTGGCTGGGATGATACGCCTGGATGACAAACACGCCTCATATTCGTGATCACTCTCCGGGGGAGGGGGGGAGCACCGAGCGAGACGCTGATTCGGTCAACCCCCCATGATCAATTGACGAACAGCCCGAGGCCCGCCAGCAGCGACACTGACAAATCCTGCCCGGAAAGCCCGACGCCCTCCGCTACAGGGGTGCGGGAGGGGAGGCCTGATGGCTTGTTTGCTCACAATGAATCTCGGCCAGTCATCCGACGCCCCGCACAAGAGCGTCACGGTCGATGAAAGCCGACGCTGGCGTCTCTACATGGAAGGTCGCCTTCGACAGGTCCAACATCCGCCGGTAGAACCCAGATGTGGGACGAGAGCCTTTCGCGCACTACATGCTAGCCACCCCCAGCTGAGGCCCTTGGCTTCCCTCGTGTCCTGATCTCGCCGGACAGCCCTGCGCTTTCGATGGCTCCCGCGCTACGGTCTCGGTGAGATCATCACAGAAGTACCGGGGGAAATATGGTCGGTACAACGCAAACGAGCAGCGCGAGCGTCGCTACCTCCGAGGGTACGGGGGCCCTAGGCTGCGCAACTACGCGCAGGCCGTGCTCAAGGAGTGGCAGTCGACGAAAGGCTGGCAGCCCGCCTCACAGTTGCGCGCAGCCTCGCACAGCAATGTGCGGGACTACGCCGGCCGGTTCCTCCTAGAGTTGCCGCAAACGGCCACGACGCCTATCCCAGAGGCCGCAACAACGGTGGCGTCCAAGTCCTGCTCGACGAGGACAAGAGCCGCACGGGACTCTTTACGTGGCCAATGGCGGCACGCTGTTCACCTGGGCCAGCGTCGAGGCCATGCGCAAGCTCGCCCGAAGCGAAAAGACCGTCGGTGAGGGCATCGGGAACCAGGGTGTCGGTTTCCGGAGCATTCTAGAGATCACGGACGCCTCCGAGATCTGCAGCGCCCGTCCCGCCCGACCAGGGGCGGCCCTTCTCGACAGATACGGCCCCCAGGCGGTGACCCCACAGCCTTCCAGGGGTGGCCGTTCAAGCGGGATCGCATGCCGGCGGAGCATCAATGCGGGGCGGCGCCAGCGAAGACGCCTTCAGCCATCTTGATCTCGAGGACTGGAAAGCAAATTTTTTTGACCTTCTGTCAAATCAATTTGTCAGGTCATTGAGTCCCCCCGGACAGCTTTGTGGCCGGAACCTGTTGTTGTGATCCGCTTCACTCTGCCCGAAGTGGGCTGCTGTCACGGGAATCGGATTCGGCCATCCACTTTGCGTTGCTCACGCCTCAGTGGCCCTCCTTTTCCCAGGCGTCACAGCGGGGATGGGCGGCCCTGGGCCTTGCCTGTGGAAGCATCGGATCCTGGCCATGTCTCGGGTGGGCACTTGTCCCGCGTTCTCGGGCTGTGCCTATGGTGGTCACCGTGTTCCCGGCAGTCCTGACCAGACTGCCGAAGTAGCACGCCATCAAACATCGGGGGACCACGTCGTCATGGGGGATCGCGTCAGACCGCGATACCGGATTTTCATCGCGCGCTAAGTAATCCCGTCGGGTTCTAGACGAGCCGGGGCGTACCTGACGCCCGGACAGGCGGCTAGAGGTATCACCCCTCTTCCTTGCGTGTTCCTGTCCAAGCTGTCGCAGTAGCGTGCCTGAATCGCTGCCAATAGGCCCGAGCTCGCGCGGTTTTGACTCCTGCTCATTCTCACTCAGCACCCCATAACCTTGAAAGGAGTCCGCTGCATGCCCGACGAGATGGTACGCAAAGCGCAGCAGTTAATTAACAGGACCTACGACAACGGTGCGACGCTGGGTACACGAAGGTCACTTCGAGATCGGCGTCAGGCCAGGCGACCCACGCTGGCCAGGGCCGCGAACAAGATCCGCCGCTGGAACGAAGCCCCCGGGCAGGGTGTCCGAGTCATCATCGACCCGTCCCTCCCGTCCCTCCCGTCCCTCCCGTCCCGCCGGCTGACGGCCGCCATGTACCGGTGAAACTGGCGTAATGAAACGAATCCTGCCTGCGCTCGCCCTTGCTGCTGCCGTCCTCCTCTCAGGATGCGTCTCAGATGATGAGACTCCATGGACGCGCGATCCGACCACACCGACCCCTCCGAGCACCACCGCTTCCCCTGCCCCGGTGGCCACCGAGCTGGCCGACCGCTACCGCAAGACCGGCGGAGACAACGACGTCTACGGCATCCGCCACGCGAAATCCAAGGACGGCTCCCTTGAGCTGACCGTGTGGACCCGCAAGAAGACGGGCTACGAGCCCTTCGACGACTTCGCCACCAACTTGGCGTCCTTCCTGGCCGGAGAGGGCGTCCGCCTCGACCAGGGCTACGTACTCAACGTGTACGGCCCCGACGGAACCCGGCTGCACAACTACGACACCACACCGGAGAACAACTCGTGATACGCAAACCGTTAACCAATCTTCTGCTCGCGACCGCATCGGCCACCGCGCTGATCGTCACCAGCGCCGCGGCAGCGCAGGCCGACGAGCCCACTCCTGAGCCGTCCGTCACGGCTCCGCCGACGGCAGAGGAGCCGGTCAACCCGGTCATCGCCGAATACGACGGGCGGAAGATCAACCTCGCCGAGTCCTGGGAGGGGGCGGACAGCTGCACCGAACTCCCCAACGGGGAAGTCCACTGCTACGACTCGGACGAGGAAGCGCTGGCCGATCCCGCACTACCCGCCGAAAGTCGCAAGGAGACGTTGAAGGCTGCCTCGGCGCGCTCGGCCTCGGCGCCTCCCCGTGGGTGCGTCGCCGACTACTGGTGCCTGTACATGGACACCGGCTACGAGGGCAGGCTGCTCAGGCTGTCCAGTGACGGCAAGAAGGACCTCAACGAGTGGGGCTGCCGCGACAACCTGGGCTCCGTCTTCTACTGGGTCGGGCGTTGGGCGCTCAACTACGGTAACGCCAAGATCACCGACTACCGGTCATGGCCGGTCGATGACCGGGTCAGGGCCCTCAACGCGCCCGCTGATTACCGCAACTTCGGGAACCTCGCCTATCCCGGCGGCGGGAACTGGAACAACAAGGTCGACATCTTCGAAGTCCGCCGCAACTAGCTTCCGCAGCCACGACCCGGTGCTCGCACAGCACCCCCCGGTGCGAGCCCGTTGGCCTGTTCATCCACTTCACTCAGCGGGCAGGGCTGCCGGGCCGGGCCGCGTCTGACCGAGGTCACAGTCCAGGTTCGAGGCCGACCCGCGCTGAGACAGCGGGGCACT
This sequence comes from Streptomyces flavidovirens DSM 40150, assembly GCF_000429085.1. Lineage (GTDB taxonomy): Bacteria > Actinomycetota > Actinomycetes > Streptomycetales > Streptomycetaceae > Streptomyces > Streptomyces flavidovirens. Next base: position 33,523 of record NZ_AUBE01000036.1, read on the forward strand.
CACGTGGCCGTGCGCAACAGCAAGCACCTCCGGCGCCGCACCCCCTCAGCGCAACAGTGAGGCCCTTCACTGTGCGGAAGGAGAGGGAGGCGAGCGGCACATCCTCCACTCGTATTTTGCGAGTGTCCGTGCGACTACGCAAGCACGTCTTGCTGCTGCGCTGCTCTCGATTGCCTGACTCATCGGTAGAGCGGCACCTGACAAGCAGCTCGGTGATTGACGGGGCTGCCCTACTTCGATTCACAGCAACAACTAGGAGACCTGCTATGAACCGCGCCGTCATGCGCCTGTCGACATTTGCCGCGGCAGCCGTCGCTTTCAGCGGAGTCATCATGACCTCGCAGTCAGCCAGAGCAGCTGCTACATGCTCGACCGCGTCCAGCAACTTACGAGTCATAGATCTGCCCGGGCTCAAGCCGGACACTCAGATCGGCGCCGACGTCTGCGCCGACCCTTCCGCCGACAAAAATGTAAAGGCTGACGTCACGCTCAACTGGGGCATCCTGGATGACCAAGTGCAAGACGCTGGCAAGCGATTCACATCATTCAAGGTAATCAGTCGACTCGAAAACCGACCGTCGCCGTCCGGCGTCGACCGTGTGGTCGCGAGCACCACTTGCGACTTCACGAACAAGTTCAACCAGAGCTATGCCAACGCGACGGGCCTGACGTGCTCTACTCCGACCGCCGCTTACAACGCGGATCTGCATTGGTCCGGTGACGCGACCGTCGTCTACGACATCGAGGGAGACGGAAAGGGCGCGATCACCTGGCAGCTCACCGGAACCCCGCTCGTCAGCTGAGCGAGGAAACTCAACCCTGGTCCGCCCCAGCCAAAGGGACGGACCAGGGCCGAACCCAGCGCCACTGACGACTACTGCTGCCTGCGTATTGCCGCTCCGACCTGCCCTATCGGAACTGTGGTCACTGCGGTAGGCGGTACCACCCCTTCACGCCACCCACTGGCCACTTGCTGATCATGACCATGACAGCCGTGCCGCACACCCGCGCCACACCCATCCCCAGAGCACACAGAGGGAAGATCGTTGAAATTCAGAACAAGACAAAGAAGGGCCGTCGCCGCAGCGCTGAATGCCACGCTGGTAGTCGGCCTACTCCAGAGCCAGGCATGGGCGGACCCCCAATCAGCAGACGATCGGCCAGCGCGTTCCACAGCTGAAGCTCCAGTCCACCCATCCAAGGTCCCACCGGCCGACCGCGACAAGGTGCTGGGGAGGGATTGGAAGGAATCGGCCGACCGGGCCTGGACGACAACGGGCGATGCCACAGGCTTCCATATCCTCACGGCGGATCAAAAGGCCGGTTACGCCTGGCGCACTGCGGCCACACTGTCCGAGCCGGGTTTCGATACCGACATGTGGATCGGCAATGCTTGTGTCACCGGATCCGGCAAGCGTGCCGTCGTCGCCTACGCCCCGCGTAGTTTCACCAACAAGCCGGAGCTGATGGCCCGCGGTGCGTTCACCGCCGTCGTCGACTTGGGATCCGGTGCGGTCACCAAGCTCGACCGGCAAGCCTCGTTGGCGTACTTCAGCCCCGGCTGCGGCACCGGCGAGACCGCCGTGTTCACCCAAGCCGGCGGTGAATCCAAGAACGCGACCCGGCTGCTGACCGTTGACGCCTCTACCGCGAACCTCGGCCGAACCGTCGAGCTCCAGGGCCAAGTTACTTCCGCGGTACCAATCGGCAAGGACATCGTTGCCGCAGATGCGGCCCGCCTCACCAGAATCGACCCTTCGGGCCGCCGCGTCGCCCTCGCGCACACCAGCCAGGTCCCCTTCGGGCTCACGGTGGACAGCGATGGTGGCGTTGTCTACATGGACCGCCCCGCCGACTCCGGCACCGAGGGCGAGGTCCGGCGGATCACCGCAGCTGACATCTCCCACGCAGACGCGACCAAGGCGAAGCCAGCAGTGCTGGCCCGCGGACCGCTCACCAAGATGGATCTGTCCGCCAGCGCCGACGGCGAGGTCTTCGTCACCGGAGAAACACAGGCGGCTCAGCCGCTGCCCAAATCGGTGACGCGCTGGCCCGATGTCCCGAAGGGCGCCGCGGCCTCAACCAACGGCGATGCGCTGATCACCAGCGTGACCCTCGCCCATGGCAAGGATCCCAGGACACCCCAGGGTGCGGCTCCCAAGGTGGCAGGCATCGACGTCAGGGTCCTCAAGACCGGCAGGACCGCCGCGTTTTCTCTCACCCCGTCGGCACCGGAGAGTGCTCACCCGGGCGGCGGGGCGTCTCTTTCACCCGCGCTGTCCGCTCCCGCAGCGGGAGCTCACAGCGCCAAGGCGGCAGCACTGGCAGCCGGCGGAACAGATGAGCCGGAACGTTACTGTTCGGTGCCGCGCAACAATACGGGCAAGCAGGCGATGCAACCTAAGCCGCGGCAAGTCGAGTGGGCTGTGGACCAGGCCATCACCGGCAACCTGAACAAGCACATATCCCGTCCCGCCAACTGGAAGAACCTCGGCATGGGCGCCTACCAGCCCCAGAGCCTGTTCCCGCTCAAGGGTCTCGAGGGTGGCGGCCGCGTCCCGGCGCAGGTGATGCTGGGCATCACTGCCCAGGAATCCAACATGTGGCAGGCGTCCCGGGTTGTGGTACCCGGGGTCACCGGCAACCCGCTCATCGGCAACTACTACGGCATCAAGTACAGCTCCGGCGGCACGCAGGACGACCCCTGGGCGATCGACTGGGCAGAAGCCGACTGCGGTTACGGCATCACGCAGGTTACCGACGGCATGCGGATGCACGGCAGGGAGAAGCCCGGCGAGAAGCCTCTCAGTGCTCTTCAACAGGAAGCGGTCGCCCTGGACTACACCGCCAATGTCGCGGCTGGCGTCAACATCCTCGTCGACAAGTGGAACCAAACCCGCAAAGACGGCCTGACCGCCAACGGCGGTGACCCGAAGTACCTGGAGAACTGGTTCTTCGCCCTGTGGGCCTACAACGCCGGTTACTACCCCAAGGCCAGCGCGGGCGCCAATGGTGGCATGTGGGGAGTGGGTTATACCAACAACCCGGCCAACCCGCTGTGGAAGGCCAACCGCACCCCGTTCCTGGAAAGCCCGTCAGGCGGTAACGACTACTCTCAGGCCGCCCATCCGCAGGACTGGCCGTACCAGGAAAAGGTCCTCGGTTGGGCCGCACGCCCACTCGAAGGGCTGGAATCCCCGGGGAACATGGTCTCCGGCTTCCGTCCCGCTTGGTGGACCAACGACGCTCTGCGCACGAAAATGAAGCCCGCAGAAGGACTGTTCTGCACCACGGCCAACAACTGCGACGCGAGCAAGATCGGTCCGAACGACCAGAACGAACCCGGTCTCGGTGCCTGCAACCGCGCCGACCTCAAGTGCTGGTGGAACCAGCCGGTCAAGTGGAAGGACTGCACCAAGGCGGAGTGCGGCAACGAGATCCTCAGGTTCAACGACACCTTTGCAGAAGAGGCCGACGGCACCGCCTACCCGCCCAATTGCTCAACCCAGGGCCTGCCTGCAAACGCCCTCATCGTCGATGACACTCCGAACAGCTACGCCTCTCCACGGGGTGGTTGCTCGCTGCTGAAACCGTCGGCAGGAACGTTTGACCTGGACTTCGCATCTCCCAGCGCCCGAATCGACTTCCAGCAGCTCGGCGCAGGGTACGGGGGGCACTTCTGGTACGCCCACACCCGCAAGCCCGGCGCCGACGGCGGACGCATGAAAGTCACCGGCACCTGGAAGCTCGACAAGCCCATGACCGGAGCAGCCGAAGTCTTGGTGCACCTACCTGATCACGGGGCGCACACCACCCAGGCCGCATACGACATCAAGTCCATCGCTCGCACAACCCGCAAGGTCATCTCCCAGCCAGGCATGGCGAACCGGTGGGTATCGCTCGGCATACAAAACTTCAAGGGCGTCATCCCGGAAGTCAGCCTCTCTTCGGAGACCCCGGACGGCACTGGCGACCAGGACATCGCATTTGATGCCGTCGCATTCGCACCGAAGACCACCACGGGTGGTGTCCCGCAGCTGGTACTGCAGAATGCCGACCCGAACGCACCTGACGTGGTGTTCGGCGAGGCTGCCCGCCCGATACCAGCCAACCGGGCTTCTGCGTTCAAGTCGCCGGCGAACAACTGCCGCCCCGTCCCAGGCGTTGCTGGGCGCGAGATGTGCATCCAGACGACATCACTCGAGGGACAGGCCCTGCCGAACTCTCGCGGCCCTGGCGCACGAGCAGCCGCCCTGACGTGCAGTACCGGCATCGAGATGTCGTCCTACAACCGATTCCAGGCATGCGCGGTGACGAAGCTGAAGCTCATCCTCTTCGAAAACAACGTGCCTGTGGGAACAGGTGAGTTCGTCGTCGACCACGACATCAGGCTGACTGCGACCAAGACGGAGATCTACCAGGCTCTCAATATCAAGCCGGTGGAGATCCAGCCGCAACTGGGGACCGTCTCTCTAGATCTGAACTTCATTTGCGGCGGGGCCTGCTCGACGGAACCGCCGATCTCTGTCATCGACGGAGTGTGGACTGCGGGGCAAACACACACCGCCACCATTACTTCCAAGTCCAAGTGGGTCAGCTCCGATCCCACAAAGAAGGTCCATGACTTCCTGGACCTGAAGTGGTCAGTGACCGCTACCGCTGTCGGCGGCAAGGCCAAGAGCGTCCCGCACACATGGACCAAGGACGCTCTGACGGTGCGTTGCGACAACGAGGTCGGCGGCAATCCTGGCTGCGTATTTCCCAGCTACATCCCCGACTTCGAACTCAATTACGAGAAGTACCCGGTCGCGGCATCTCTGTACTGGGTCATCTGGAAGAAGCTCCAAGGCGGCAACTTCCCTGGAAACAAGGACAAGAATTCTCCGCTGACACGTCTGGCCAGCGATGCGGCTGCAAAGACCAATCGCAGCCGCATGTGTTCCAAGAGCGCCACGAACTTCGTCCCCAATCCGGCAGGGGCCAGCTGCGACGAGTACCCGTTCGCGAAGTCGCGACAGAGCGGTGGACTGAAGACCGACGCCAGCGGCGTGCCGCTCAAGGGCACCGCCTGTGCGCAGTTCTCCGCCGTGCAGAACACCCAGACCAAGAAGTGGTCGCTCCACTACGACTCCAACTACGCCCTGCCTACTTGGAACGAGCCGTGTGGCCGAGGCAGCATTCCGACTCAGCAGAACACGGATGCGGGCGGCGACCTGGGGCGCTTCACCGTGGAGGTACGGCTGATCGACAGCGATCCGTACTACCCCGTGGTTCCCGAACTCGAGAACTGCAAGGTAGAGGAGGTATGCACCGTCATGCCGCGGCCGTAGTGCAGAAAAGCGTCGGGCCGTGGAACTGAGGCCGAAGAGGACACCTCTTCGGCCTCAGGGCTTTATTAGGACGGAGCGCGCATGGTCAAGACCTCATCGGCGAGTATCGTGCGGGGTACCGAAAGCGAAAAGCAATCCTCGACCATTTTGAGAGTCAGCAACATAGGGTCGCGTTCCGGACTCTCATCCCACTCCACTGGGTTGCCGTCCGAATCGAGCAGTCCCACCCGCTGCATGGCCGGCACCACCGAATCGGGCTGATCCCCGCGGGGCTCGGCATCCGCCAGTGGATCGAACGTGCAGAGCGTCCGCTCATGAGAGGCGTAAGCAAAGAAGGTATCGAAATTCGTCGTTTGGGAAATGTCCACCGCGTCTGTACCCCGGGAAGCCCTGCGGACCGCTGCATCGAGCGCCCTGCCGGCCTCTCCGGACGGCCCGTATTGCCCCAGCGCGACAGACCAGTCTCCGACAGTGACTGAACGCAGCAGCGTTACTCTGGTCTCGACCTCAAGCGATGTGCCGTCACCCCAGCTCAAATGCAGCTCGTCGCCGGAGCAGCCCACCCGGCCCAGCAGCTCACGGGCGGAGATGTTCCGCGCCGCGAGCAACCAGAACCCCTCCAGTCCCTCATAAGCCAGCCACTGCACTCCGTCTTCCGACATACTCACTCCCCACAATGGCTGAGGCACCGGCCCCGCAGCGAAAATGAACCCGCCGGTAGAGGGTATTCGCGAGCTGATCCGTTGGACAACCACAAGATGCGACAAGGAAGTCACGGCCCGACGCGAGCCACCGAGGTGGACCGCCCCACAGATGCCGGGTCGTCATCCAACTGAGGGAGGCCCGCAGTCGGTGGCCAACGGGGACTTGCGTCTAAGCCGAGCACATCAGCGCACTCCAGGGACGAGCCTCGGCACCACGCCGCCAGTCATCCCGGCGGCCCCAGCCAGCCCCGCGGTCAGCCGCACACGCTGATCGCCGGCACGTCAGAGCCAGGGAACATAGCGTGGGATCGCCGGTTAGCCAAACCGGCGATCCCACGCATCATTGATAGTTCACCGCCACGACCTGCCCATACGCGAAAGGCATCACCGAGACGACCATAAATTGAACTCGTCGCGCATCCATTAGCGACTGCACCGCCACGGAGCTGCTCCGGAACAGGTACCGTGCACGCTAGAGATCTTTAACGGTGCGGGTTACGTCGGGTCGTGACGGCTGTCGTGGGCCGCGGTATGCCGTGAGAATGAGGTATCCCGATGGCGGTGGATTGACGGCCGAAGAGCGGGCTCGGCGTGAACAAGTCCGACTCGCAGCTGCTGACTTGATCCAAGCAGGGGCCAGTGACCGGGAGGTGGCCCGACGATTCAGGGTGACCCGGATGTCGGCGAACCGCTGGCGTCGGGCGTTGGCTTCGGACGGTCGGCAGGCTCTGGTCTCCAAGGGCCCTGGTGGCGCCCGTTGCAAGCTCGGTGCTGGCCAACTCCGCGTTCTGGAGTCGGTGTTGGATGTCGGCCCGGCCGCCTCGGGCTGGAGTGACCAGTGCTGGACGCTGGCCCGGATCGCTGAGATCGTGCGCCGCCGGTTCGGCGTCGAGTACACCCTTGCCAGCCTGGACCTGCTGCTGCACCGCATCGGCTGGAGCGTGCATGTCCCCTCCCGCAAGGCCACCGAGCGGGACGAGGCGAAAATCGCTGCCTGGAAGGACGAGCAGTGGCCCGTCATAAAAAGAAGGCGGCGGGCTTGGGCGCCTGGGTCTGCTTCGAGGACGAGGCAGGCCAGGGCCTGAGGCCGCCCGAGGGCCGCACCTGGGGCCGCCGGGCCACCCCCGGTGGTGCGGGTCAGCGCCACGGGCACCAAACGGGTCTCGATGGCCGCGCTGATCTGCACCAAGCCCGGCCACCAGCCCCGGCTGATCTACCGCATCCACCTCGACCGTGGTCCCGCCAAGGGCCGCCGCAAGGGCTTCACCGAGACCGACTACGCCCGCCTGCTGGATGCCGCGCACCAGCAGCTCGGCGGCCCCATCGTGCTGGTGTGGGACAACTTGAACACGCACATCAGCCGCACCATGCACGAGCTGATCGCCGCCCGATTATGGCTCACCGTCTACCAACTGCCTCCGTACGCTCCCAAGCTCAACCCCGTCGAAGGTGTGTGGTCGCACCTGAAGAGGTCACTGGCCAACCTCACCAAACACAGCCTCGACCAGCTCACCGCCCTGGTGAAGACGCGGCTGAAACGGATGCAGTACCGCCCCCGCCTCATCGAGGGCCTCATCGCCAAGACCGGCCTCGACCTCCAACCGCCGTAACCTAGCTGTTAAAGATCTCTAGCTAGCGGGTGACCACGTTGAACACCGGATAGATCTTCGGCTGTGCGTCAGGGACGCCGATCTCTTGCAGGATTGGCATGATGGTTTCGCCGAACTGCTGGAATGCCTTCTCGGACTCCCATACGTCGACTACGAGCCATCCGTTGGGAGTAGGGGCGGCAGGTGTGCGAGATCAGGCCGGGCACCGGCCAGTCTGCGGGTTCTTTACCGGGCCAGGCCGACCAGATACCTTCTCGGCGCTCTGCTCATATTGAGCCTGGGTCATCCCCGGCATATCGAAGACCGCGACGATTGGCATGCTGAGCTCCCTTTCACAACGGTACAGAGTCTGGCCCAGTCGACCATCGTGGCGAGCCGCAGGCGCGTTGGCCTGAGCCGAACGGAGCACGCCTGTGCCTGACCGGCAACTCCGAACACCGTCAGCAGGGCGAACCATGACGACACCTACAGCGCCAACGACCGGACTCGACCTCACACCGCGTAACCCCCGCCGTTAAAGATCTCTAGAGGCCACATGAGATATCGCATCTCGGACGAAGCCGGGAAAGAGACGGCGCCGGATTGGCCTGCCATCCATATGCGCCTCAGCGCAGGATGATGACCTCACTTGGGTCACCGCAGTCTTGACCAATTTCCGACCCGGCACCTTGCACTGCTCATTCGCCACAGGCGTTCCATCCACACGTCTGTGCGTCCGACATCGAGAAATGGAGAATCGAAATACACGGACAAACTAACGGGGTACAGGGCACCCAGTACAGTCCTACGCGTATCCGCGCCACCTGGGACGGAACAGGGAGCCTGGAGGACGCCTCCAGGGCGTTGGGGTTCTCGCGCGCGAAGGGCTACGACCTGGTCCATCGCGGGGAGTTCCCATGCCGTGTGCTACGCATCGGCCGTACGACACGTGTCGTCACCGCATCATTGCTCCGAGTGCTCGAAACCGGAGAGCCGGAGTACAACGGTGCCCACACCGGACACTGCACGCCGTCGTAGAACGCCGCGCAACGAAGCCCCGCTGGATTCGGCGGGGCTTCGTCGTCTCACGCGCTCTGCCAGAATCCGGCACCGGTAAGGACGACGCTCACGGCCGCAAGAGTGGCGACCGCGCCGATCCGCTTTACTCATCCCCCAGCAGAGCGGAGGGTGCTGAGGGGCGGCGAGGTCGGAACTACGCGACGTGGTCGACGAGCGCCGCGGCCAGCTCCGCCAACGCCAGTGTCCGGGCGAACCCGGACTGCTCGACGTATACGCCCACGTGGCGACGGACGCTCCGGCCGTACGAGTACTGCTACCGATTGGCAAAGTGGAGCGGTCCGCCGTCATGGGTCATGACGGCCTCGGCGCCAGCGTGCGCGAGGACCACCTGGTACTCGACCTGGTATACCGTATGGTCCGCTGCTCCAGGCTGGTCACGGTGACCGGGCCGTGGTCGAAGGTCGGCACCGTGACAGTGCGCGGCGGGCTCATCGGCCTGCCTCCGTTCCTGCGGCGCCGCAGGGGGCGCAGGGGGCGGTACCGAGAGGAGAGTGCTCGGCTAGACGGGCCGCAGATAGTCCGCGGCCAACCAAGGTCGTCGCCCTGTTGGTGCAGTCTTGCATGGGTTCGGTTCCCTCCTTGATCGGAGCGGTTTCGGATCAAGGACCCGGCAGGGCTGGAATCAGCAGCCCGGGGCCGTTCCGTCTCACGCGCGTCTCACACGCTGTGCGTGACACGGTGGTCTGGGAGCCTCTGACCTGGACCTTATGGACTGTGTGGGCGCTCACGAGCCGCTGAAGACGGCAGGTAAACTCTGGTCACGTGACTGCTGCTCCTGCGAAGCCTCGCATCCCCAATGTCCTGGCCGGCCGCTACGCCTCCGCGCAACTCGCCGTCCTGTGGTCCCCCGAGCAGAAGGTGAAGCTGGAGCGCCAACTGTGGCTCGCCGTGCTCCGCGCTCAGAAGGACCTCGGCATCGAGGTGCCCGACGAGGCCATCCCCGACTACGAGCGGGTGCTCGACCAGGTCGACCTGGCGTCGATCGCCGAGCGCGAGAAGGTCACGCGTCACGACGTGAAGGCGCGGATCGAGGAGTTCAACGCGCTCGCGGGCCACGAGCAGGTCCACAAGGGCATGACGTCCCGCGACCTCACCGAGAACGTCGAGCAGCTTCAGATCCGGCTGTCGCTGGAGCTGATGCGCGACCGTACGGTCGCCGTGCTGGCCCGGCTCGGCAAGCTGTCCGCCGAGTACGCGGAGCTCGTCATGGCGGGCCGCTCGCACAACGTCGCGGCCCAGGCGACGACGCTCGGCAAGCGCTTCGCGACAGCGGCCGACGAGCTGCTGGTGACGTACGGGCGTCTTGAGGAATTGCTCGGCCGCTACCCGCTGCGCGGGATCAAGGGCCCGGTCGGCACCGCCCAGGACATGCTGGACCTGTTGGGCGGCGACGCCGGGAAGCTGGCGGACCTGGAGCAGCGGATCGCCGTTCACCTCGGCTTCTCCCAGGCCTTCACCTCGGTGGGCCAGGTGTACCCGCGTTCGCTGGACTACGAGGTCGTCACCGCGCTGGTGCAGCTGGCGGGCGCTCCTTCCTCTCTTGCCAAGACCATCCGGCTGATGGCCGGGCACGAACTGGTGACGGAGGGCTTCAAGCCCGGCCAGGTCGGCTCGTCCGCGATGCCGCACAAGATGAACACCCGCTCCTGCGAGCGCGTGAACGGCCTCATGGTGATCCTGCGCGGCTACGCCTCGATGACGGGCGAGCTGGCGGGCGACCAGTGGAACGAGGGCGACGTGTCCTGCTCGGTGGTGCGCCGGGTCGCGCTGCCCGACGCGTTCTTCGCGTTCGACGGTCTGCTGGAGACCTTCCTCACGGTGCTCGACGAGTTCGGCGCCTTCCCGGCGGTCGTGGCCCGCGAGCTGGACCGCTACCTTCCCTTCCTCGCGACGACCAAGGTGCTCATGGCTTCGGTACGGGCCGGGGTCGGCCGGGAGGTCGCGCACGAGGCCATCAAGGAGAACGCCGTCGCCTCCGCGCTGGCGATGCGGGAGCAGGGCGCCGAGCGCAACGAGCTGCTGGACAAGCTCGCGGCCGACGAGCGGATTCCGCTCGACCGGGCGCAGCTGGACGAGCTGATGGCCGACAAGCTGTCCTTCACGGGAGCGGCGGCGCAGCAGGTCGGCGTCGTGGTCTCCCGCATCGAGGAGATCGCCAAGCAGCACCCCGACGCCGCCGGGTACACCCCCGGATCGATCCTCTGATCCGCACGGCATGACGCCCGAAGAAGTCCTGGCCGCCCGCGACCGCCTCGTCCCAGACGTGGTCGCGGGTGGCCTGCGCGTGCTCTTCTGCGGCATCAATCCGGGGCTGATGTCGGCCGCGACGGGCCACCACTTCGCCCGCCCGGGCAACCGCTTCTGGCCGGTGCTGCACCTCTCGGGATTCACTCCCCGGCAGCTGAAGCCGGCGGAGCAGGACGAACTCCTTTCCTATGGCCTTGGCATCACCAACGTGGTGGCCAGAGCGAGTGCGCGGGCGGACGAGATAAGCGACGAGGAGTTCCGCGAGGGCGGGCGGATCCTGACGGCGAAGGTCGAACTGCTCCGGCCGAAGTGGCTGGTGGTGGTCGGCATCACCGCCTACCGCACCGCCTTCGGCGAGAAGAAGGCAGTCGTCGGGCCGCAGGAACGGACGATCGGCGAGACCCGTGTGTGGGTCCTGCCGAACCCGAGCGGTCTCAACGCTCACTGGACCGCGCAGACCATGGCCGAGGAGTACGCCCGGCTGAGGGCGGTGTCGGAGACCGGCGGCCCGGTGCCCGAAGCCGGCGGCTAGCGGAAGCGGCGCCGGCAGCCGGCCCTCGCTGAGGCCTCTGTCAGAAGTCACCGTCGACAGTGGCGGTCAGGTGTCAGCGGCTAGGTCGTGTCCGGAAAGTGGGTAAGTCGTTGGTCCGTTAGTGGTGCGTCGACATGAACTGACGGATGAGTCGTGGGCGTTGATCGCTCCGTTGCTGGCGCCGGGACGGATGGGCCGACCGGTCCGGGACCGGCGCCAGGTCGTGAACAGGATCTTGTGGAAGCTGTCCACCGGGGCCGCCTGGCGTGACCTGCCCGAACGGTACGGGCCGTGGAAGACGGTCTATGAACGCTTCCGGCACTGGTCCGCCGACGGCACCTGGGACCGGCTCCTCGCGCATGTCCAGCAGCACTCCGATGCCGTCGGAGCTGTCGACTGGACCATCGTGTGCGTCGACTCCACCAC
>NZ_AUBE01000037.1 GCF_000429085.1 Streptomyces flavidovirens DSM 40150
GTTCAGTAGGTGCTGCAGACCGGCCGGCACGTCATGGCCGACGTACTCGGCCAGCTGCCAGCCGTTCTTCCTGCCGACAGGACCGAGCAGCCCGCGCACGTAGTCCCGCATCCGCCGCCGCAGATCGACCCGACCGAACCGGTGACCGATCCGCAGCAGCACCTCCTCAAGCTCCGAAGCCCAAACATCGGGCCGCACATCATCTTGCACGATCAGCACAACAGCGATCACATGCCGCTGGTCACGAACTCCGGCAACATGGCGGACAGTCAGCTCGCTACACTCGAAAACAAGCCTTTGACCAGCGGCAATAGCAAAGTGCAACTGGAGTACTAAGTGAGATCCTGCCTGAATGAACGATCTCGGCGACGCGCACCTGCGCACCTGGACGCTGCACCTTATAGCCCTCCTGGCAGCCGACACCCGAGAACAACTTGCCTGGCTGGGCGAGCGTGAGCTAGAGACGAAGGACGTTGTTGAAGAGGTGGAGCTCGTCTGCCGCGTCTCCGAAGGACTCGCGGAGCGCGGCGTCTTCGAGCCCGAGGATCTGCGTGGTCTTCGGGCCCTTGGCCGTCGCCTCGGCAAGATCGATGTCACCTGCCGCGTCGGCCTCTGGCGCAACGCCCTGGCCACAGATTCGGCGTGGGACGGCATACGTTCTCTCGCCCGCCAGTTTCTCCTCACGAGGCTGGGCGACTGGCGTCAGCCACTGCCACGTCCCGTGCGCCCGCACACGGGCGACCACTGAGTCGGCCAGGCCTCCTGTGCGACTCTGACCCGGTCGGCGCCGCACACGGATGGGTGCCGGGTGAAGCAGCGTTCGAATCCTTGGTGTGCTCTGGTGCCTCCCGAAGTCGTGAACATCTGCTGTCCGTCCTCATGAACAAAGCCACGGGGACTTCCGCGACCGCGAAGCGGTAGCAGTCGGTGGCCGCCAAGGCGAGCGTCTCGCCCTCCAGGGTCATCTAGACACCGGTGAGGGTCGGCAGGGTCTCGTCGCGGCCCGCGGTGGGCAGCACGCGGTTCAGCTGGGCGAGGAACGTCTGCGCATCCATGGTGGCCATGGCGGGCACGGCCTCCTGCGGGTGCGTGAACTCGTGGATGTTGAGCATGGTGATCGGCATGGTGATGTGCTCGGTGGCCAGCAGGTCTCCCGCGAGCGAGACGGGCGTGCGGGCAGCGACCGTCTTGGTTCCGCCCGGCGCCACGCGAGCGCCCTCACTGACCAGGACGTCCACCCTTGGCGCGCGGTCGCGGCCGCCGTCATCGCGGGGGAGATCGCACTGCTACCCGCACTGCTCATCCCGCGGACGATGCCGTACGCCGTGGCCGCCGGCATGTGATGCACGCGGCCTTCACCTGCCTCAAGCCCCGCCAGCTCATCACCTTCTCGGGGCTAACGGCCGGTACTTACGTTTTGCCTTCACCGCGTGAGCGTCCACGTCGGCGCAGACTGCCACCTCCGCCGTTCGGCTCAGCCACACTATGCGCCCGCGTCCCCCAGCGCGGGTCCTCCCCGGCGCCGCCCCGTCGCACAGCCGGTGACGGGGGAGCCCCGTACCCCCGAAAGGCCTGAGGAGCTGACCACGCCCGACGAGGACACCGCTGAGGGGCCCGTGGCCACGCCGACCGGCTTGTAGGCGATCTTCGAGGCTTTCAGGGGTGCCCCGAGAGCGGCGGATGAGGAGGTTCAGGGCTTGAGGTCACTGTCGTCGAGGTGACTGCCACCATGGCGTCGGGGCCCAATTGCTCCAGCAACCTAATGTAGGCGTCGGCCGTGTTGCCCGCCACTAGGTGTGTATCGGCAAGAACAGCGACCCAATGCCCCTCAGACGGAGGGGGTGCGAGGGTCCACGTGACCTTCCAGCTGCCATCGCGCAAGATCTCGGCTTTTGGCGAGACCAGCCACTCGGCACCAAATGCAATTCCTCCGGAATCTGTGTCGGATGTCCGAACCATGACGTGGACTGCCATGCCCGGGGGTGCGTTGGTGACTGTCCCAGAGAACACGTACGTCTTGCTCGGAGGAGTGGCAGGTGTCTCTGTCCACGAGGTGATGCTGACCCTGGGGCGGGGGGCAGGTGCGGGTCGGGGTTCGACACCGCCGCCCGCACTCAGCGCCAACAGCCCGGTGAGCAGCGCGGCAAGCACCGCTCCTGCAGCCCCGATCAGAGCCGCTTTGGATGAGGGCTGCCAGCGCTGCCACGGATAGACACGCTGAGGTGACGGGGCAGGCGCAGGTGTCGGTGGGTCAGGCTCGGGCGTTTGCGGGTCAGAAGATCCGCTCGTGGTGCCTCTACTGCCCCCGTCGCTGCTGCCCTCGCCCGCCAGCCCCGTTGTCACCGAACTCCCCCAGTTCCGATGCTGCACGCGACCTCATGATGCCTCAGCGCCAGGACCTCGCGCAGGCGATCGCTTCATGCGGGACCGTGACCGCACCGGCTGGGATCCAGTGACCCCCTGCGCGTCCTTACCCGCGGACTGCACCTGGCGCCCGGTATGTCGATCTGTACGCACACTCGCTGTGGGCGCTGCTGACGGTGTGTCCGCAGTGGTCAGCTCGGGATCGTGGGCGCGCAGCGCCTCGGCGGCGTCTGCATCGGTGAGGTGGGCGGGAGCGGTATCGAGGACCACCGTGCCGAGCCAGTATTCGAACCTCTCCTTGCGCTGCTCCTGCGCGTGCATGCCGGTGGTGACCTCGCGGCGGGGCGGAGTCTTGCGGACCTTGTCCACTGCGGCGGACAGCAGCCTTGCCACCGCGGCTGGCTCCAGCCCGGGGCCGCGCTCGGCGAGCAGGTCCGCGAGGACGGCCGCGACCTCAGCCACGCGACCCTTGATTTCCCGGGCCTGCTGGCGAGTGATCTCCAAGATGTCTCCGAACGGAGACATCCCGAGGTCAGTAACGGCCTGGTCGAGCTGGTCGAGGACGACCGCCATGTCGAGCAGCCGGTAGGCCGACGCCCGTGACACCCCCAACTCGGCCCGCGCGTACGCCTCCCAGCTCGGGGAGCCCAGGGCGGTCCAGACCCGCGCGGCATGCGCTCGGCGGACCCTGCGGGCCAGGACAATGCCCGTCCGGGCGTGCACGCGCAGGGCGTCCCGTACGCCCTCGGTGATGGCCCGTGCCTCGGCGGCATCGGCTGCGGGACGGCGCTCAGGGGTGGAGAACGGCTCGATCGTCATACCGACTCAACGAGTACCCCGCACGAACAGGACGTGCCTTACGTGCCGCAACGGCAGGGACACCCGTGAGCTGCGCGTTCGTCCCTCGTCCCCTAGATAACGCTGCCGTCTGCGGGCGGGCTGTCCTGACGGCAGGTGGCCCGGGTCGCCGCGTCGGCGAACTTGCCGTGCAAAACCAGTTCCGGGCCCTGGGCGGTGTCGGCGTCCACCCACACCGCCGGGCAGTTCCCTCCGCCCGAGTTCGGGTCCGTGCCGAAGAAAAGTAACGCCATGATCCCCTCCGAAGCGAGCCGGTTGCGCGTAGTTGCGTGACGACCGTCCCGCGCCCTGCCCGCCCGGTCAATATCGCAGACCGGGGCGGGCCATCGCCCGGCCATCCGGACGGGTGATTTCCCTTCGCGTACGCGGGCGCCAGCCCTAGCGGCGCACGTCCAACTTGCGTGCTTTCAAGGGGCCTTGGGTGAGAGGTGATCGATCTCATGCGACGAACCGAGTACGACGCGGGACAGGCCGCCAAGCACCTGAAGGTGCCCGCAGCCGCCTTCCGGTGGGCCCGGCACACCGGTTCTGATCCCGGCCCCGGACGGGTCGTCCTGCCAGTGGTCCCGGGCCGCCGTGGAGGCGCTGGACGCCGACGCCATCCGGCCGCGATGCCCTCCCCGCCGATCTCCGGCGGCGCGACGGCCGACCGGATCGCCGACGCGCTCGGCACCCCGAACCGGACTATTCACGGCGCGAAGGCGAACGTGACGGCGTTCGTGGTGCGCCGGTTCGTCGACCGCGGCCTCCTGGTCGACCTGAGCGCGAACCCGGACGGGACGCTGCACCACCCCGGCCAGGTCGCAGAGGTCTGCCGCCGCGAGAACCTGGCGGACCTGATCGCCGCCGATACCCCGCTCGGTCCTGAGCAGGCCGCCGCCCGCCTTCGGGTCCGCCGTACCGACTCCGACCACATGGTCCGGCTCAGCTGGATCCGCTCCCCGCAGTCGATCGAGGTCCGCTTCGGCACCAGCCGGGCCGGAGCCGTCGACGTCGCGCTCTACACCACGGCGTCCGTCGACGCGGTGCCCGCCGAACACCCCGAGGTCGACTGTCGCCCCGCTCCACGCTGCACAGAACGACCTGTCGGCAGTTAGGGCACGACCTATCGGACACGCCCTGAGTAGATCCGCCCGGACGGGTGTATCTACTTCTCGACGAACTGGAAGTCCGCCAGCAGGGTCGGGCCGTCCGGGCCCAGGGTCAGCGCGTTCTGGTTGTTGTCAACGGGCTGGCCATCGTTCGTCGTCAGGACCATGTTCCTCGTGGTGATCTGCGGTCCTGCGGGTCCGGCGGTGTAGATGGCGACCGGGGTACCGCTGGCGTCCACGACGGTCAGGGTGGCCGGAATCGTGTTCCCGCCGACGGCAACCAGCACGGCGGTGCCCCCGCGGGCGCCCAGCGTTACGGTGGCCGGCTTCGGCTGTGGCTTCGTGTTTGAGGGTGCCTCGGTCGGCTTGGAGTTGTGCTTGTCGCTCATGTCAACATTCTCCAGAAATTCAAAGGGAATACCAGCTCGCCTCACCATACGAACAAGACGCGCCGCGGATGGTCGAGCAGGCTCGCGCCAAACGCCAGCGGTCCCGGCCAGGGACTGCGCCCTTTCCGTGACCCTGGAGCCTGTCGGCCGGCCCCTGTTGTCACGAGTGTGAGGGCGTGGGCCACGGTGTCTATCAGCTGGTGCCTACCAGCTGATCAGCATTACGCCGCCGCTGGCGCCGCTGGCCATGCCGAACAGGACCACCTGTGTGCCCGGGCGTAGCCGGCCTTGGTCGGCGGCGTGGGCGAGTTGGAGGGGGAGGGTGGCTGCGCCCATGTTGCCGGTGCGGTGGAAGGTGGGCACGACCGTGTCGGGCTGGATGCTGAGGCGTTCGCAGAAGGTGCGGACGAAGGGAACGGACGGCTGGTGGAGACAGACCAGGCCGAGTTCGTTCGGATCGGCGTGCTGTTCCTTCAGCCACTGCGCGGCGCGGGTGTCGATGCCGAGGAAGGAGGCGAGGAGCTTTTCGGAGTCGATGTGCAGTCCCGGCGGGCCGTCGGGGGCGTGGTGAGGGTTGAAGAGGGTGGCAGCCGACCAGCCCGCGGAGTTCGCCATGAACGTGTGAGCGATGATGCCCGGCCGGGTGGAGGCTTCGACGAGCAGGGCGGCGCCCATGTCCCCGCCGGTCAGGGAAGCCAGCCCGGTCCGCAGGGTGGTGGGAGTGAGGTTCCATCGGCTGAGGCGGCTGAGGGTTTCCCCGCATGCGATCAGGATCCGCCGGTAACGGCCGGCGCGGATGAAGGCGTCCGCGACCTCCAGGGCGTTCAGGACGCTGTTGCAGGCGTTGGAGACGTCGAAGACCGGACAGCTCAGTCCCGCTTGGGCGGCGACGATGTGGGCGTTGGCGGGTTCCTGGACATCGGCGCTGACAGCGGCGAACAGCAGCAGGTCGACTTCGCCCGGTTCAAGGCCTGCCTGGTTCAGGACACGGGCGACGGCATGGGAGGCGAGGCCAGAGGGCACGTCGCCGTCCGCGGCGACGACGCGCTCTTCCAGCCCGTAGAGCCTCCGCAGCAAGCCGGCCGGAACCCGTACACCGGGGCTGTGCTCACGCAGCCGGTCCTCGATAGCTCGCACGCTCTGGCGGCCGTCAGGCAGGTGGACCGCGACGTGGGTGATGCGGCTGTAGACGTTCATACCGACTCCTTCACCATGCCGGCATACGCCGGGGCTTTGTGAGGCAGGCCGCTGACCGTGTGTTTCACCCAGTCCGACAGCCACAGCGGTGACACCGTGTGAAGCGGCACCAGGAGACGGGCGTCGAAGCCGACGGTGTAACGGGCCCTGGGCCGGGGGGAGGTCAGCGCCTTCTCGATGGTCCGGGCGACCGGCTCGGGACCGGGGACACGTGCGTTGACAGCCCCGAACAGAGACTTCGACCGGTCGTAGCCCGCCGCTCCGCCTCGGTCGACTTGGGCGAGGTCGTCGATCGCCCGGTCCAGCATCGCGGTGGCGAATGCTCCAGGCTCCACCAAAGACACGCGGACACCGGCATGCGCCATCTCCACGCGCAGGCAGTGGGTGAGCGCGCTCAGCGCGTGCTTGCTCGCGCTGTACCAGCCGCCCAGCGGCCAGGGCACTCGTCCCAAACCAGACGACACGTTCACGATCCGGCCCTCACCACGTCGCCGCATCTGCGGCAGGGCGAGGCGGCAGATCCGCATCGCCCCCAGAAGGTTCACCTCCAGCAGGTACCGCGCCTGCTCATCACTCACGTCCTCAAGCGACCCGGCCTGCGGCACCCCGGCGTTGTTCACCACCGCCCACAAGCCACCGCCCGTCATCTCCGCGATACGCCCCATCGCCTCCTCGCAGGACGACGGCTCGGCGACATCCAGTACCACCGTCCTCAGCGGCCGCCCGCGCGCCGCGGCGGCAGCGAGCAGGCCGTCCGCCTTCTCCTGGCTGCGCGCTGTACCGATCACATCGAAACCGCAGCCGGCCAACCTCAGTGCCGTCGCCGCGCCGATTCCCCCAGTTGCCCCCGTAACCATCACACTGCGTTGAACCCGCAGGCCGGTCGAGGCATGCATCTCCATTCGTACGTCACTCCCCAGGATCCACAGACGGCCCGCGCCACCTGGTACGCCACCGCACAGTGGGCAACGACCAGGAAGAAACGCAGTTGTGGCCTCCCGCAGAATCACTGCGAGCCTTTGCCCGCAGGTCGGGGTCACGCCTTGGCGAGCGCGAACCGCTTCTGGCCGGCCGTCGGGCGTACGACCAGGCCGGGAGGTCTGCGCGGCGCCGCTACTCGGTCGGTGAAGACCGTGGGATCGCAGAGCATGCCTGGACTGCGCCACGAGGAGGTGCGTCCGGTGGTCACCGGCGGGCGGTCTCCGGCTGGTCGGGCGCGACGTCGTCGCCGTCGCCGCCGGCGGGGCCGCAGTCCCACTCCGCGACCACGGTGCCGGTCTCCCGGTAGCGGGCGATGGCGTCCTCGTCCACGGTGCCGTCGGCGTCGGTGAACCAGATCTCCGGCAGCGGCCCGTACGCCTCCTCGTAGGCGGCGACCCAGGCGATCGGGCCGTGGCCGTTGTTCGCGACGTGACGGATCGGCTGGCCGGCGGTCTCCAGGCACAGGGCCGCGTAGGCCGGGGTGCCGAGCAGTTCGTGCCAGGCCGCGTCCACGGCCGGGGAGAACATCTCCGGTGCGGACAGGCCGCTCTTGAAGCGCTGGCCGGTGATGGTCAGGAACCGGCGCAGCTCGGTCGTTGCGGTACTCACGGTGGTGCCCCTCTCGGTGTCGAGTGGTGCTCGCCCCGGCCCGGGGTGGGACGGGTGTGGTGCCGTGCACCGCGCACCCGGGAGATCCGGTCTCTGCCGGGTGCGCGGTGGGTTTCAGGGGGGCCGTGACGGCCTGGGGTGCAACGCTGGCGAGGCGGTCCAGGCGCTCGTACAGGGCGCGTACGAGCCGGGCGCGGCTCTGGGCGCAGCGCGCGGTGCCCTCCAGCGGAACGGACAGGCGGCGGTCGGCTTCCTCGAGGACGACGTCGGCGAGGGCGCGGGCGGCGTGGTCTTCGGGCAGCAGGTCCGCGGCACGGCGGACATCGACGGCGACGGCGCGGGCGGTGCCGGTGAGCAGCAGGGCAATCTGCTGGAGGTCCGCAGAGGGAAGGCTGGGGCTCCCGGTCCATCCGAGCACGGCCTTGACGAGGCACTTGTGGAGCTCCCGGTCGAGGGGGAGCTCGATGTCGAGGCGTCCTTCGGGGTCGTAGAGCACGACGTGGGGGTCGGTCATCGTGCGCCCTCCGCGTCGTCGTCCTGGTCGTGGTCGCCGGTGTCGGCGGCCGGGCCATGGATGGCGAGGAAGCGGGCGTAGCCGCGGTCGGCGCGGGCCAGGAGCGCCGGGGAGGGCTGGCCGAAGGCGGGCGGCTGGAGTCCGTGGTCTTCCGGCTGGGTGTCGGCGGGTGTGGGTGCGCTCATGGGGCACCGCCTCCGTGTGCTGGGTGCGTCGCGTCGGTGTCGTTCGACGCTACGGAGGCCGCCGCGTGGTTCTCAACGAGATTGCGGGTAATTGCGGAACATCACTCCAGGGCGTCGATCGCGGCCTGGATGAGGGCGCGGGCCGTGTCGCCGTAGACGGCCATCTCCTGGAGGCGGGCGAACGCCTTCGTGTAGTCGGCGACTTCGCGTGGCTGGGTCACCTTGATCTCCGCTGTCAGGGTCTCCACCACGGCCGTGGTGTCGTCGTGGACGTAGAACGCCTCCAGCGGCCACACGGTGCGCTGCGCGGTGAACGGGATGATCCCGAGCGAGACGGAGGCGAGCGGCATCACGGCCAGGAGGTGGCGCAGCTGGCCGCGCATCGCCTCGGGGTCGGCGGTTCGGTAGCGCAGGACGGATTCCTCGATGAGGACGACGTAGCGGTGGCCGCCCTCGTAGAGGAAGCGGGAGCGGGCGATGCGGGCGGCGACGGCTTCGGTGACGTCGTCGGGGGTGCCCTGGAAGCGGGTGATCTGCTTCATGAGGGCGGTCGCGAACGCCGGGGTCTGGAGGAAGCCGGGCGGCACGTTGGAGAGGTAGACGCGGCAGTGGCGGGTCTGCTCGTGCAGGGTGTACCAGTCCTGCTGGACCTGACGCATGCCGTTGCGGTGCAGGCGGCGCCACTCCATGTACATGGAGTCGACCGCGCGGGCGGTGGCGATGAGGTCGGCGGCCTGGTCGTCGGCGCCGCACGCCGTGCACCAGGTCCGGATGTCCGCGTCCGAGGGGAGGACCGCGCCCTTTTGGATGCGGGTGGTCTTCGCGGGATGCCAGCCGCACCGGGCGGAGAGTTCCTTCCCGGTGAGGCCGGCGTCCTTGCGCAGGTGCGTGAGGCGCACGGCGAGCGCCTCGCGGGCCGCTTGTGCGCTGGACGATGGGGAGGCGGGCACAGGTCTGCTCAGGGGGCCTGGACGGTGTACTTCTCGTGTGGGATGCCGCGTTCCCAGACCGCCTCGAACGCCGTGGCGCACAGCGCGGCCGCGGCCGGATCGTCGGTGCGTTCCTTTCCGTCCGGCGCCCAGTCGCCGGTGCCGGTGAAGTGGTGGAACTGCACGACGCGCCCGTCCAGGAGCCAGAAGTCGTTGCCGGGCAGCGGGATGTCGCTCGCCTGGCGACGGGGCAGCCAGCGCAGGTCTTCCCCGGCCTGGAGGTTGAGCGGGGTGATGGCGTGCTCGTAGCGGATGTAGTCGGTGACCGGCTCCGAGACGATCCGCGCGCGGCGCATCACCACGCCGCGGGCGACCGCGTCCTTGACGAGCGGCATCCATTGCGGCCAGAACGAGCGGGCCGGATCGAGGTTCGGGACCAGGAAGGACTCGAAGTCGTCCCGTTCGTCGCCCACCGCGTAGACGACGCGCATCTCCAGGTGGACGGCCGTGCGGTGGGTGTGAGGAAGCCCAGCCCCGAGTCGCGCATGAGCTGGGCATCGCTGCTGATGAACTGGCTGGTCTGCACCGGCGGTTCGAGGTCATCCCCGGTGCTCAAGCCCAGGTCGACTGGGGTGACGAGGGCAAGGTCCTCGCTCACGTCGGCCTCCCGAAGGTCTACTCGTTCCACATGGTCTTGTCCTACTCGCGCGATCCGTTCTGCTGTTTCACCACCAGCCAGGACCTGGCGACGTTCTTCGACTGCCACCGCCAAGCGTTCACGCATTTCGGTGGGGTGCCGATGACGATCGTCTATGACCGCACCAAGACGGTTGTCGGCGTACACGTGAACTTTAAGGAGTACGCCGACAACGTGGTTGCGCATAGTTGCGCGCACCGACCGTCCAGCAGCACAGAGAGCCGGTCAAGAGGACCGAGAAGGCTGGAGGGGCTGGCCCACGCGGCGCGGTGCGGGCCAGCCTCCGCCAGTTTCTGCCGGCGGGACGTGCGGCCAGCGCTGCGCGCAGGCGCGCGGCAATGGGCTGCTACCGCTGGACGAAGCTGGGGTCCTTCATCTGGTCGGGCTCGGACAGCTGCTTGTGCGGGGCAGGCCGGCGCCCGGCGAGCGACCAGCCCAGGGGCGCAGTCCGGCGCGGCGCCGGTCCGGGTCGTCGACGCCTCCCTCGTACCAGGGCTCGCCGCGCTGGTTCATTGCCGCGTGGTGGGAAGTAGTTGGTGATCGGTACGGTCCGAGTGCAGGGTCACGGTCCCCCGGGCGATGGGGCGGTCGATGAAGTCCGCAGTGCCGTGGTATCGGGGTGCGAAGCGGGCTTGCTCGAGGTTTCCCGAGATCACGTACTCCAGGTTGTGGAGATAGGCCGCAACGGCGCAGTCAGCGCCCAGCCGCGAACTGCGGAGCGTAGTCAGCATGTCAGCGATCTGTTGTTCCTTGAGGGCCACGAGGTTTACGAGCTTGTCGATTGCCTGCTGGAGAGTTGCGCCAGCTGTGAGTAGCACGCAGACCGCGTTGACGTGGTCACCGGCGAAGTGCTCGGCGCGGAAGGAGAACAGGTCGTTGGAGAACAGCAGGTGTTCGGCACAGGCCCAGTGCAGGGAACGTAGCCTGGCCAGCACCGGGTCGGTGAGATCTACGCCTGCCGCGTACTCGGTGAGGATGAAGTAGACCCACGCGGCCAGGCTCTGCTCGAGGCGCACGCTGGTGTAGCTGGCAAGGTCCAGGACTGAGCCCTGTGCGCGTGAGGACACCTCGCGCAGGCATCCGCGGGCGAAGCCTCGTGCGGCTTCGGTCAGCCTGTGACGTTGCCGGGCGGGCATCCGCTGTGCCATCGCCTGCCAGACATCGGCCAACGCCCTGCCATGGGCCGTAGCCGGTGCTCCTCCTTGCATCACGTGCAGCGTGTCGTTGAGGACCTGTTCGACGTCGGTGGAGCTGTCGGGGCTGCTCTGGAGGAACAGGTCGTCGAAGGCGAAGAGGAATGAGGTGAGGCGAGCGAGGTCGTGGAATCGGTCTTCGTCGGTGACCGGGTAGGTGAACGCTGTCCACAATGCGCTGCGCTGGGCGAGGAAGGTGTCCCGGGCGCGGTCAGTGGGGAAGGGGTAGTGCTCGGTCAGCCACAGGTCGTGCCATCGTTCGAGCTTGGTGATGGCCGGGTGACGCTGGCGGGCCAGCCGGAGGGGAATGGCGGCGAGCTCGTAGACGGCGCCAGTGTCGATGGTGTGGGTCATGGCAGCAAGCCCATGCCCTCCCGCTTCGGGCTTTCGACCCATCCGTCATCGGAGTACCGGTTGGCCCCGAACAGCTGATACCAGGTGGTGACGCCGCTGGTCGCGAGCGCCATGTGGTGTACGACGCGTTCCACGTCCGGCTGATCGGCGCCGAAGTCCGGAAGTGCGTCGGCGAGGGCGACGAACTCGGCGAGGTCGGCGTCATGGATGCGAAGCATCTCATCGCAGGCTTGTTCAAGGGACAGGTCGTCCTCGCGTTGGAGGACGAATGCCAGGTTGATCGTCTCCCCGTCGCCACTGCGGGGGATTTCCTTCGGCATCGAGTAGGCGTCGTTCTGCCAGGCGGTGATGCGCGCCAGGAGATGCATGGCTCTTCGGATGGCCGGATGCGTCGCGATGTGGTCGGGCAGCGGTACCCCCAGTTCGAGTTCCACCAGTGTCAGCCAGGGGTACATGCCGACGCTGTAGGGCCGGAACTCCTCCAGTTCGGCAAGAGACGGGACGCGCTGGTCCAGCTTGAAGGGTGCCTCCGCCTCGATCCCTTTTTGAATGAAGTTCTCGTGGTTCTCACGGGAGAACCGGCTCAGCCAGTGCGGCGGCATCAGCTCTGTGGCCATGACCCGCAGGTCGGCAGCCATCCTCAGCACCGGATGCTCGTCGGTGCGGGGGCGGGCACCATCCAGGATTTCGCCGACCCGTCGGCGCAGGGCTGCGAGTTCAGCAGGGGAGCTCGTCCCGAAGTGGTCGTCGAGGTGCGTTGCCCAGAGTGAGAACAGAGCAGTGGTCAACGCTCTCTCGTGCGAGAGCGAGTGAGGGAAGGAGTACGCGGTGACAAGGTCCAGTCTCTGTCGCCGGTAACGGGCTCGGCCTTCCTCGGGCAGGTGGATGAACTGATCGCACCACGTGTCGTATTGCGGCGCCATGGACTGGGCATAGGGGCTGTGCGCGGTGAAGCGGTCGGGGAGCCGGAATCTGCGCGGCCTGACAATCTCGGCCAGGGAGTCCATGGACGGCAAGGTGGATCTCCGCTCTCGACAGAGCCGCTCATGCGACTCTGGTGGTGGTGTCGTAGGCGATCTGACGCAGCGCGTCAGTGGCGGCAAGGGGGAATGGGCCCGTGTCCAGTGAGCGGAGCGCCCGCTCACGCCGCGAGGTGATCATGTGCTCGACGCTGTCGCGGGCGCCGGTCGCGATGAGGATGTCCCGGATGCGGGCAGCGCCGCCCTCGTCCAGCCCGGGATCGCCGACAAGCTTTTCGAGAGCCTGCCGCTGGACTGGGTCGGCGCGTTGCAGGGCGTGGGCCAGCAGGACCGTGTGCTTTCCGTCGCGCAGGTCCTCCATACAGGATTTGCCCGTCGTATCGAGCGTTCCGAAGACGCCGAGGAGGTCGTCTCGGAGTTGGAACGCCTCACCGAGAGGCAGGGCGAAGGCGCTCAGCGCGGAGCGCGTGTCGGCGGCTGTGCCAGCGAGGGCGGCACCGATGTGCAGGGGCCGCTCGACGGTGTACTTGGCGGTCTTGTAGCGCACGATCTCCATGGCCCGCTCAATGTCGCTGGTGGGCCGGCCTGCGGCGACAACATCAAGGTACTGGCCGTACATGAGCTCGGTGCGCATGTTTTCGACGACCGGTAGGGCGGCGGCCAGTTGGGCGGGAGTGAGGCATGTCGTGGGAAAGAGCTCGTCTGACCAGGCAAGGGCGAGGTCACCGATGAGGATGGCCGTGCTGATGCCCAGGTGCTCGGCCTGTGCTTGAGAGCGAGCGCCGCGGTGGAGGTCAGCGAGGACACGGTGAAGAGTGGGCCGGCCGCGGCGTGTGGCGGAACGGTCAACCACGTCGTCATGGATCAGTGCGAAGGTGTGGAACATCTCCAGCGACGCGGCCGCGTGAAGTACCGGGGTGATGTCTTCCTGTCCGCTAGCGGCGTACCAGCCCAGTACGCACAGCAAGGGCCGCAGGCGCTTGCCGCCGGAGAACAGCAAGGCATGCAACGCTTCGCCAGTTTCACGGGGCAGGTGGCAGGCGGATTCTGTGCGGCGCTTTTCTGCCAGGAAGGTGTCCAGCACAGTATCGACGGCATGACGCACGCCCCGCAGGTCCAGCAGGGTCACATCCACTGCCGCAGGCGCCGGCATTGGGCATTGCCGCTGGCTGCCAGGGACGGCGGCAGGAGCAAAGTCGGCATTCTCGCTCATCCCGCCCCGCAGAGTGATCACTTCATAGCCCGTCAAGACTACAGAGAGTGCGACTGAAATCACTAGACGTAGTTTCAGTCAGTGTGGCCGAAACGCGACTTACCGTGAAGGCGTGCCCACACGCTCCGACAACGCAGCCGAGCCGGCGCCCGACCGGAACCAGCCGCCGCGCGCACCGACCGTCCCGCAGCGCAGAGAGCCGGTCAAGAGGACCGAGAGGCTGGAGGGCTGGCCCCACGGGATGCGGTGCGGGCCAGCCTCCCAGGTCAGTTCCTGCCGGCGGGACGTGCGGCCAGTGCTGTTCGCAGGCGTGCGGCGATGGGCTGGAATCGCTGGACGAAGCTGGGGTCCTTCATCTGGTCGGGCTCGGACAGCTGCTTGTGCGAGGCGGGCCGGCGATCGCCCGACACCTGGGGCACGACCGCAAGACAATCCGCGCGTATCTGAACGGCGAGCGAGTCTCCGGCTATCGCCGCCAGTCGCCAGACGCGTTCATGCCCTTCCTGGAGTATTGCCGCCAACGGCTCAGCGACGACCCTCACTTGTGGGCCTCGACGCTCTTCGATGAAGTCGTAGAACTCGGCTATACAGGCGGATACTCCACCTTCACGCGAGCCCTGCGACGATACAAAGCGCGTCCGCACTGCGAACCCTGTCGGGCTTCGAACGGCCGCGACGTGGCGATCATCGCGCATCCTCCGGGTGAGGAGATCCAGTTCGACTGGGTCGAGCTCCCGGACCCGCCCGTGGAGTGGGGCGTCGGTGCCAACGCGCATCTCCTCGTCGGCGCCCTGGCTCACTCGGGACGATGGCGGGCTGTGCTGGCGGAGGCGGAGACCTTCCCGCACCTGGTTCAGGCCATCGACGCCGTGCTGCGGCGCCTGGGCGGAACGGCCCGGAGGTGGCGGTTCGACCGGATGGCCACCGTCTGCCACCCGCCGACCGGACGGATCCTGCCAACCTTCGCCTCCGTCGCAAAGTACTACGGAGCCGGCGTCGACATCTGCCCGCCCCGGCGGGGCAACCGCAAGGGTGTCGTCGAGAAGGCCAACCACTCAGCAGCCCAACGATGGTGGCGAACTGTCCCGGACGGCATCAGCATCGGGGCAGGTCAGAACGGCGTCGACAAGCTGGCCGTGCAGATGGACAGCCGCAAACGCAAACTCGACGGAGCCTCGACCACGGTCGCCGCGCTCGCTGAGGCCGAGCCGCTGCTGGACCTCCCACCCCGTCCGTTCCCCGCTGAGCTGGAGCAGATCCGTGTCGTCAGCCCGCAAGGGCTTGTCTTCTTCGCAGGCAACCACTACTCCGTCCCGCCCGGGCTGGTCGGCGCCCACGTCACGGTCCGGATCCGCCTCGGCGAGGACGACTTGCATGTGGTCACCGCCAGCCGCGCGGTCATCGCACACCACCGCCGGGCACCGGATGGCGCGGGGCAGACCGTTCGGGACTCCGGGCACGTCGTTGCCCTCGAACGAGCCGTTCTCGCCTCGTTCTCCGACAAGGCTCCCTGCCGCACCAAGGTCCGTCGGCCCCCGTCGGCTGCGGCCCAGGCGGAAGCCGAGAAGCTTCGCGGTCGGCCTGAATCGGACGTCGCGAACCGGGTCGTGATCGACCTGTCTCACTACGCCGCCGTCGCCGACCGGCTGCGGCAGGCCCCCACCCACGAAGACCAGGAGTGTGAGAGTGAGTGACGCCATGCCGATGAGCGAGGCCCGCCGCTACCAGCAGTTGCGGGGCCACCTGTCCTATCTGAAGCTCAATGACGCCGCCGAAGCCCTTCCCCGCGTCCTAGACCAGGCCCGCGCCGAGCGGATGACCCTCACCACGGCGCTGGAGAAACTCCTTGAGATCGAGGTCGAGGCGACGGAAGCACGCAAACTCTCCTCCCGGCTCAGGTTCGCCTGCCTGCCGGAACCCTGGACCCTGAACGACTTCGACTTTGCTGCCCAGCCCGGCGTCGAAGAGAACTCATCCGCGACCTGGCCACTCTGCGGTTCCTCGATAACGCCTCCAACGTCCTGCTGGTCGGCCCGCCCGGCGTCGGCAAGACGATGCTGGCCGTCGCACTCGCTCGCTCCGCGGTCGACGCTGGCCACCGCGTCTACTTCACCACCGCCGCCGAACTCGCCGCCAAGTGTCACAAGGCCGCCCTCGAAGGCCGCTGGTCGAGCATCATGAGGTTCTTCGCCGGAGCCCCCGGCTACTCGTGATCGATGAACTGGGCTATCTCCCGCTACCCGGCGACGGCGCCTCGGCCCTCTTCCAGGTGATCAACCAGAGATATCTGAAGTCGAGCACGATCCTCACGACCAATGTCGGTATTGCCGACTGGGCCGGCGCCTTCGGCGACGCGACCGTCGCCGCCGCGATGCTCGACCGGCTCCTGCACCGTGCTGCCGTGGTCGGCATCGACGGACCGTCCTACCGGCTCCGCTCTCACCAGTCCCACGCCGACAACCTCCGCAAAGGAGTGACCGGACGTGCTGGTTGAATTCCGGGAGTGCCCCATCTGCTGGACGTCATTCCAGGTCAACCGCAATGCAGCGGCCCGGCACACCTACTGCACCCCTCGCTGCAAAGCAGAGGCCGCTCGGCGCCGACGCCGCGAACGCGACGAAGCCGCCGACGTCGCTGAAGGCGAACCGATGACGTCAGCGTCGCCAGACCCGACACCACTCGCGCCGACGGCCGTCCGGAACTGCCCACACTGCGACAAGCCCGTCACCATCGTCGCCCTGCTGGCCACTCCCGAAGCCGCACGACCCACCATCCCAGCAGCAAGTCGGGACGTGATCCCGATGCGCAGAAGCTGACACCGTCCGACGGGAATCGGCAGGACACGATCAGTCGCCATTCACTACTGTCACATCGGAAAGGATGTGGACATGGCACTGGTCAAAAAGGGATCGCGGCTCATCACCGTGGACGGCATGACCTACCGGTGGCGACTCCGCGGACGGCCGACCTACGACCAGGGCCTGGTCCGGTCACCCCTCACCTACGCGGTCGAACACGCCGACGCTTCCGGAACCACACTGGTGGTCACCACCAACAAGCCGCACCCGAGCAACTGGTTCGGAACACAAGGCAGCCCGATTCTGCCTGGCCAGGTGGCTGACAGCATCCGCACCGCGCTCAGCGATGGCTGGACGCCCGAAGGCCCCGGCTCACCATTCCACCTCGACCAGTCAGCGGGCTTCGTCTCGCCCCACTGACTCACCACACGCTCAAGGACTCACCGGGGCCAGCGATCGGTGAGTCCTTCTGCTTTCTGCTCCCCACTTCCCCAGTTGGTTCACTTCGTGAACCAACTGGGGCGAAGAGCAGCCGTGGGGAAAATTCGAGATCGGCATCAGCTCACGGTAGTAACGGCAGGGACCGTGCTGGCCACGACATCAACAGCGTCTGCTGGAGGGATCGGCGACTCCCTGTCCCCGGCCTTCGACACCAGTTGCACCAACCACCACGGCATCCACGCAGACGGTGCGACCACCCACGGCACTGGGGCGGCCAACGGCAACTCCGCCGGGCTTCCCATCGGTAACCCCATCAACCAATGTGGCGGCGCCGACGTGCCGAGGGTTGAGGTCTTGGACGGGAAACTGCTCGACTTGAGCCTTCCCGGACACTGATCACCCATCCGGGGTGCGGGCCGGCGGTGTTCCCGACGCGAGGGCCGGAGGCTCAGGGTCTGAGTGAGAACCTCGGAAGCCAAGGTCAGAGCCTTCGGCCGAATTTCAGAGCACTGCCGAACGGTCAGCCGCAGGCGACTGGGTAGAACTCCCCGAGCGGTCCGAGCCGACGCCCATCGCCCCGGGCGCCGGCCTCCTTCCGGGGCGGCTACAGGACGCGGACGTCCGTCGCCTGCGGGCCTTTCTGGCCCTGGGCGACCTCGTACTCGACCCGCTGGCCTTCGTACAGGCTCGTGAAGCCACTGCCCCCGAGCGCGGAGTAGTGGACGAACACGTCAGGGCCGCCCCCGTCCGGCGCAATGAACCCAAAGCCCTTCTCTGCGTTGAACCACCTCACAGTGCCGGTATCCGCCGGGACGCGCTCGGTATGGCCGACCGGTGCCGCCGTGTGGGCGGACGCTTCGGCGAGAGGGGCTACAAAGAGGGCAGCAGCCGCGGCCACGAATACAGCAAGGCGTGCAGGGCGCACAGTGGGAACCTTTCGGCAGGCCACAAGACCCGGTAGCTGCCTACCTGGTCCCGCGGAGTGGGAGGTCCCAAGCCTTGTCCCCACATGACTGCCACACCTACCGCAGCACCCCGACCCTCACTCGCACGCACCACAACCCCCGGCGGATACGCCCCGCGCATTGCGCAGACCGCCCGCTCCGCCGGCCGCTCCCGACACCTGCACGCTCACGGACCGCCGGTAGCCCTTCGGACAGGTGAGACGTGATCACTCGCGCCGTGGCAGAACAAGTCCCCTGAACCGCTCCACACCACGACGTCCTGCGGGCCGCTGTGCAGCGCGCCATCCGATAGCACCCCGCTGGGGCTGGCATCCATTTAGCAAACTAGGTTGTTGCTCTTCCCAGTGTCGCTCTCCTGGTTCAGGATCTCCTTGAGCTGGACCAACTGGGCGTCACTCTTCCCGTTTTCGTGCGCGCAGTTCTTCGCGTTAAACGAATCGTGTAGCGGGAGATCGGCGCCTCCGCACTGGTTGAGGGGCCCGGTAGTGGGCAACGTGAGCAGGTTGCCTGCTCCGTGGCCGGTCGCGGCCGTCGTGCCGCCCTGCGCTGCTGCGCCGACCCTCTGGTTGGCGCAGCCATTGCCGATCGCGGGCGAGAGGAAGTCTCCGATTCCTCCGGCCCAGGCTGGGGCGGCGCCCTGGCCGACCCCAGCAAAGGTGAGCGTGACAGCGATCGCGCAGGCGAATGTGCGTAGTTTCATGCCCTGACAACGATGCTGATCGCGAATCAGCACTATCTAGGGCCGCAAGAGAGACAAGGGCCGTTGCATCGCTTCCACCCTTGAGTTTGCCCCGGTGTGCCGTGACCCACGGTGCCAAGTAGCCGCCTCTCCTGTTGGGTTCTGGTGCATTTCACTCGTTTTGACGGCGGTGGCGCCCGAAAGATGTGGGCTGGGAATCGTTGCCGTCCACGTAAGGGTGACCCAGGACATTACTACTCGGCGGTACGGGAACACATGGTCCGATTCATCCGGCCCCATGTGAAAGGACTCCCTATGCGCCGTGCCGCAGCTGTCATCCTCACAGCCGGAGCACTCCTGACGACCCTCACAACCACCACGGCAGCCGCCAACCCCGCCGACCCCTGGCCCCCTATCCAACTCCCCGAGATCCAGCTCCCCACCCTCCCCGAGATGCCCGAAATCCCCGGCGTGCCCGAGCCCGAATCTTCCTAACGGGGCGCGGCCGGGGATGACGAGCGGCGTGGGATGGTGACCTGCGGCTCCGCCAGGACGACGCGGGTCGCCGGCTCGCGGTGCACGGGAACGCGGACGCTGTTGCACTCCCGTGTGCAGGGCGGTGTTGCACGAGGCGCTGTGAGCCACCGTGCGATCGGGCCCAGGCTGGCTACCAGCGGCGCAAGTCTTTGGTGAGTTCGAGGTACCACTCGGTGCGGCGCGGCACGTACTCGTCAGGGGCCGGTTCGAGCGCGACGACCTGGTCTGTGATCCCGTAGGTGACTCGGTAGGCCAGGACCTGGGTGGCGAGGTCCATCCACTCCTGCGTCTTGTGCGCCGGCGGCACGGGACCGAGCACGGTCACGAACCACATGGGCAGCAGGGCGCGGTCGCGGATCGCCTCGGCCAGACGGCTGCGCAGCAGCCAGTTCAGCTTCCTTTCCGCTTTGTCGCCCTGCTCGATCAGCGACGCCTTCGCCTGCCTCAGAGAGTCGTCCTGAGCCAGTGCGGCCTGGGCGGTCTGGGCGGGGCCAGCCAGTTTACGGGCCCGCTGATCGTGTCTCTCGGCGAGGGTGTGGGACATGCCGAAGTCCATGACGGCCTGCTTGAACTCGCGGGACGTGCGCGGCTGAGTGGCCAGGATGCCGGCGGCCTCCACCACCTTGTCGCGGTGCTCGTCGCGTTCGGCGATCGCGCCTTCGTACTCGCGGACCTTGATGCGGTGGGCTTCGCGCTGGTGTCTGGGGAGCAGGCCGGAGCGTACGTGCCAGCCGTGGTTGGCGGTCCTGGCCAGCTTCATCCACTCCGGGTCGATGGTGTCGAGGTCGGCGAGTGGGGCGCCGCCCGCGGCCAGTAGGTGGGCTTCGAGGGCCTGGACGCGGCCGGTCAGCCGCTTGAGGGATTGGTCCGTGCCCTGGATGTGGCCGCGTACGTCGTCGTCCAGCTCGGTGAGGTCGTTGCGGACGGTGCTGAGGTCGTCCTCGAGACTGCGGATGTCGCCGCGGATGTCGCGCAACTCGTAGTCGAGGTCTTCGACCTCCCCCAGCTTCGAACGCAGCGAGTGCAGCTCGTGCTCCATCCCGCCGGTCCGGGTCTCCAGGCGGCGGACCTGGTAGCCGTAGTCGTCGCTCACCGCCGCGCCCCCTTCGCGTCCGTGCTGTCCATGGAGGACCCAGCGACAAGCATCCAGCCCACGGCGGCGGCGATGATGAACCACCGGCTGATCACGCTCAGGCTAATGAGGGCCATCAGGAGCGCGACCACGTGCAGTGCGACGGCTCCGAAGCGGCGGTCACGGTGCTGTTCGGCATCGACCTTCTGGAAGCAGCCGGCCACAGTTCCCACGAAGTGCGGGACCAGCAGGACCAGCCACCAGGTCGAGTGGTCAAGGACGAAGACGAGCGCGATCAGCACCGCTCCGACGGCCGCCTGGCCGCGCCAGGACCACGTCACGATGCGCTCACTGCGCCTGCGATCGGGTTCGGCCAGACGCTCGGGGATCGTCTTCTCGAACTCCACCAGCTTGCTGGTGACGTTCACCAGCCGGGCGTACTCCACCGCGAACTGGTCACCGTCGGAGTGCTTCAGCACCTCCGCATGGCGAGCACCGACCTTCTGCTGAAGCTGCGCGAACTGCTCCTCGGTCTTCTGCTCGGTGCTGCCCACCGAACCACCCCCACCCGCAATGCGACGACACGCCGACCGGACACTTCCCACCGGCGGCCACCGCCAGCCGTGAAACTGATCGACCGTACCCACAGCTGTCCGGTACCCGCCGGGCAATCAGATGCAGTGGCCGAACCATGCCGATCAACCCCGTGCATCGAAGCCGAGGCCCGTGGTCGCCTGGGTGCAGTTCAGACGGTCCGCATGGCAGGCAGGGTCTTAGCGAAGTAGAGCGCCGTGTTTCGTACACCTCGGTTCGAGATCACCTAGGCCGTCGACCTGGCCGACGGCGGCGCGGCCCTGCTGATCGCCGTGCTCATAAACCATGGTCAGCACGTGCTTTACATCCTCGGCCGCATGGTCAACCGAGCCTCCGGCAGCTATCGCGGCGAGGGCAAGACCGATGCCCGCGACGCGCTTGTCATCGCTGACGATTACATAGGGGCTGGCACTCGCCACGCGGGCGCTGTCCCTGATCTGGGTGTGTTGCCGGGCGGGGTGGCATTCGGGACGGAGCTCGACGGCTGCTGGGTACTCCTGTTCACTGCGCCTGGCCGGGCGGCCCCGCGCTGTTGGACTGCCGCGCCTTTGTACGTGGCGTCCAGCGGCGCCAGGAGGTGCCCATTTCGGCCGCCCGTCGGCGCGCGGCGGTGAGCCCTCCTCCCACGCAACGTCGAAGTGGCTCTACACCCTGCCCAGGTTCTCGATGGTCCTTGTGCATGTCCCCGCGGGCGCAGAACCGGCGAGCGTGGGCGGTCCACTGCCCAGCGGGCATCTCCAGTTGGCTCCGCGAAGCGTATTACCGTGGGCTTGAAGGCTGCGCATACGCCGTATAGGGCCTGAGTCGGGCCGCTGTGATCGGTGTCCGGTCAGCCGCCGGACGGAGTGACAGGGAATACCGAGCATGTGGCGGTCGGTCGAATTCCGGTACGACTAACGGCTGCTCAGTGCGTGGCGTGACTTGATTGTTCCCTCTGATCAGCACGATGAGGCCGACGGCCCCGACCGGCTCGGCCGTTGTCAAGTTCGGCGGACCCGCCAGGACCGGTGCGTTCGTGGTGATGAGTGCGGAGGGCGCAATGGTGGTCAGTCGTCGAAGGGTGCTGTGGGGCGGAGCGCAGGCGTTGGCCCTGGCCAGTGCGGGCCGGATGACTGCGGGTGTCGCGCAGGCCGTGCCCGTGCGGCACACGCCAACCTGGGAAGGCAGCCTGCCGGCCTCGTCGTGGCGCAGCCTCGAACGGGCGCTGAGCCTCGGTGCCGGGCTCTACCGGCCCGGGAACGCCAATTACCAGAAGCTGGTGCTGCCGGACAACCGGCGCTATGCGGCGGTGCGGCCGGCGGGCATCACCGCGTGCGCCACGGAGAAGGACGTGCGGGCGGCTCTGGGGTGGGCCGCCGACCACGGGATGCCGTTCGCCGTGCGCTCGGGCGGTCACAATTACGCCGGTTACTCCACCACGACAGGACTGCTGATCAGCCTGCGCCGCATGCGCGGTGTGGTCCCCAGCGGTCACCGGCTCGTGCTGGGCGGAGGCGCCACCAACTCCGACGTCTACGAGGCGAAAGCGGCGAACCTGTACTTCCCCGGCGGCCGTTGCCCCGGCGTGGGCGTCGCCGGGCTCACCCTGGGCGGGGGCTTGGGCTTCAACGACCGCAAGTGGGGCCTAACGTGTGACCGGCTGGTGGAGACACGCCTGGTACTGGCCGACGGCTCCCTGGTACGGGCCAGCGCGCGGGAGAACGCGGATCTGTTCTGGGCGTGCCGAGGCGGAGCCGGCGGCAACTTCGGCATCAACACCGGTTTCACCTTCGAGGCCGTCGACGTCTCCGCCCAGCGCGCCACCGTCTTCGACCTGACCTTTCCCGTCCGACAGGGCGTCGAGGTCATGGCCGCCGTCCAAGAAGCCCTGGCCGCGGACGAGCACAACGCCCTGGACGTGCGCATCGGCTTCAAGAACGAGGGGCAGGGCAACGGCGGGACGCTGTGGCTCCTGGGCCAGCGCCTGGGCGGCCAGGACAGCCTTCAGCGGGCACTCGCACCCGTACTGTCCCTGCGCCCGAAGAAGGCATTCGTGCAGGAGCGGCACTTCTGGGACGCCCAGGACTACCTCATGGAACGCCCTGGCACGCCGGCGGCCAGTGCCTCCAAGTCGCTCGTACCGGACAGCCACATCGGCCGACCCGCTGTCGAGGACATCATCGGCTGGATCGAGGACTGGCAACCCGGCCAGAGGGGCAACGCCGGCTACGTGACACTGTTCGCCATGGGCGGCTCCAGCGCCCAGCCGGGGAACGGCGAAACCGCATACCCGCACCGGCGGGGAACGTTCGTCATCGACATCGGCAGCCACTGGCACACCGACACTCCCCGCCAGACCGTCGACGGCCTGCTCGCTCAGCTGCGGACGATGCACCGCACCCTGCGACGCGGCCTCGAGACCTCCGCCGCGTACGTCAACTTCCCCGACCCGGACCTGCACGACTGGCAGCACGCCTACTACGGCGCGAACTACGAACGTCTGACCGACGTCAAGCATCACTACGACCCGACCGGGCTTTTCCGCTACGGCCAGAGCATCGGCGTCGCTGATACCGCGACGGCGCACCCCTGACCAGAAGTTCTTTGACCGACGGGGCAGTGTCCAGGACGCCGCCAGCGCGGCAAGCAATCCGGTGCTGTTGTCCGGCGCGCAGGGCGGGGGCGGCTTCGATGTCGATCTCTCCCGCAGACGGCGATCAGAGCGAGGCCATGGTCGGTGTGCTGGACGGGGAGGTCAGATCGTCAGTCACGAGAGGGGCTCCTGGCCGGTGCCGGGCCGGCGGTGAAGAGCCCTCAGCATCGATCGGCCCGGCCGCTCACGAATCGTGGTGCTCCTGGGGCCGCAGCCGTGTAAGTAAGCCCGGAGGGATGAGCACGCAGAGGGGGGACATGGGATCGGGGTGTTGCGGTGAGTGTGGACGTTGCTGTCGTGGGAAACGGTGTGCTCGGCTTGTCGGTGGCCCTGGAACTGGCACGCCGGGACAGTCGCCTGCGTATCGCTGTTGTCGGCCCACGAGCCCGGACCGGGGCGGCGACCCCAGCGGCCGGCGCCATGTTGAACTGTTTCGGCGAGGTGACGCAGTACACCGACCGCCATCCCGCAGCCCAAGCCCGCTTCGCCCTTGCACGGCGTGCCCTGGACGCCTGGCCGGACTGGCTCGCCAGGCTCGCTGAGGATGCGGGAGGAACCGACGGCGGCCGGGCGCTGCGCAACAGCCACATCCCCGGCACCTTCGTGCTCCTGAGCGCACGATCGGGCCGCATCACCGACCGAAACTTCGAGGCTTTGCGTCTCGCGCTCGTCGAGTACGGTGAGCCGCACGAGGCAGTCGACCCCGCTGATGTGCCCGGGCTCGCACCTCGCCCTGACGCACGGCCTCTGCGCGCCCTGTACCTGCAGCGTGAAGGCACCGTCGACGCCCGCCGCGTCCTGGCCGCCCTGGAAGCGGCGGCCACCACCCACGGTGTGGAGTTCTGGCCTTTGACCGCCACCGCGCTGGTCGCCGACAACGAGACCGTGCGGGGCATCCAGCTGGACGACGGCCGGATGCTGCAGGCCACCACAGTAGTTGTGGCAGCCGGCAGCATGAGCGGGGAACTCGCCGCCACAGCGCTCCCGCCTGGTGCCGTTCCTCCCATGCTCCACGGCACCGGACTGGCCGTCCTCACACGACGCGAAAATGCTGGTGGTGTGACGCGGGCCGTGCGAACCCCCAACCGGGCGGCCACCTGCGGCCTGCACGTCCTGCCCACCTCGGGCGGGCACTACGTCGGCGCCACCAGCGTCATCACCCCCCAGCTGTCCGCAGGGCCGGAACTCGGGGTGGCCCACGAGATGCTGCGAGCAGCCTGCGAACAGATCGACCGGCAACTCGCCGCCGCCCAGGTCACCGCCTGGCTGTGCGGACGGCGCCCCATCCCACTCGACGGCTTTCCCCTGCTCGGCCCCTCACGCCTCCTTCACGGACTGATCTTCGCCACCGGCACTTACCGCGACGGTTTCCACAACTCACCCGCCATCGCCCGATGCATCGCGGACACCCTGCTGGGGGCCACCCCACCGGACAAGGACTTGTCCTGGTTCACCCCCGAACGCCCACCGATCCAGACCATGACCGTCTCCCAAGCCATCGACGAAGCCGTCATCCACTCCATCGACGCCGCCTACGAGCACGATCTACGCCTCCCCGCGCTCCTTGGCGACACACACCTCACCGACGGCCTGCACCAACGCGCCAAAGACTTCCACGACCACTTGCCCCACCCGATCGCCCTCCCACCCGAAATCGCCATCTCACAACTGCTGCTGCCCGCCCGCAGCCCCGGTGAGGCACAGCACCTCACCTGGCTGTCGGACTACCTGCACGCCGCGCACCAGCACCACAGACCTGCTGAATACGCCACCAGACAAGCCAGCCATACCGCAACACCTTAGAGGGCGTTTGATCTAGGCAGATTGCCCTTTCTGTCCTAGTAGGTTCCTCGCCAGGTTGGTGTTGTCTCGTCCGTTATGCGTTTGGCGAGGTTGTCGATGGATGCGATGTGGATCATGGCCTCGGAGCTGGTGGTGAGGGTCTCTTAGTCGCGGGCCAGGCGCCGGTGCATCATGATCCACCCGATGCTCCGCTCTACCACCCAGCGTCTCTTCACCACGTGAAATCCGCGAACTCCGGGGTTTCTGTTGACGACTTCGACGTCGATTCCGAGCTGGGCCCGTGTTCGACGACCGCATTCTTGAAGCCGGTGTCGACCCAGCTCTTGGCGATGGTCGGGTACGTCTTCTTCGCCTGGTCGAGAAGGCGCATTCCCAGGGTGTTCTCGGACAGGCCGGCGGCGGTGACGGTCACGGCGAGGATCAGGCCGATCGTGTCGGTCAGGATGCCGCGCTTCCGCCCGACGATCTTCTTGGCGGCATCGGTTCCCTGGCTGGTCACGGGCACATTGCTCGAGGTCTTCACGCTCTGGGTGTCGATGACGGACCCTGTGGGTTCCGGCTTGCGGCCCTCCTTCGCGCGGGCCAGGCCGGTGAGGTCGTAGTTGAGCTGGGCGAAGATTCCCTCGTCACGCCAGGCCGCGTAGTAGAAATAGACGGTGCCGTGTCCCGGGAAGTCGTGCGGGAGGTATTTCCGCAACGTCGGCTCGATCAGGGCCCATCGGGCGTCGGACAGGTCGCTGGGGTAGGGCTTCCGCTGGCTCACGCCGTAGCGTGATCACTGGTCATACCGGAAGGCGGCGTTCCGCTGCCTCTCAGGCGTTTCTGTGATCTTTTCGAACCAAACGGATTTCAGGATGCAACTACGGATGAGACGGGCAGGTAAGTTCGCCACCCCTGAAGGCGCGATAGTCACCCACCCGTTCATACACCACACAATGCGACATGGGTGAAAGGCTCTTACCGGGCTTGACCTGCATAAACGCCCTCTGAGAATCCGTCTGTAATCCTCCGTTGATCTTGTGCTGGCACCCCAGAGGCTGTATCCGGGCTCTGGGGGCACGGGTGTGTGGCAGCAGCCTTTGCGGAGAGCTTGTAGGTGCTTCGGCCCTTTGGAGGGTGCGCCTTCCGCTGCGGGGCTCTTCGTCGGATTCCCCGGATGGTCTCGACGGTCCAGGGCAGCGCCGTACAGGAGCGCAGGAGCCACCCGCTGCAGCGGGTGCAGGCCCGTCAGAACCTGCTTCTGAGGCTGGTATGACAAGTTAGTAGTCACTGTGACAGTCGCTGAGCGTATGCGGGACACGGAAAGTGAACCGAGTAGGGATCTGCCGAACTGGTGTTTCTAGTTCATGCGGAAGTGTGAGATACGGCTTCTATCCGTTGGGAAGATTCCATTTGACTATTACGTGTACGCCGTCGTCCCCTCGGGAGATCTCATGATTCGTGTCCGACGTCTTGCCAGCCTGACTGGCGCTGTTGTCACGGCTGGACTGGTCCTTGGGCTGGCCAGCCCCGCCTCAGCCATCGAACCTCGCTCCGGTCTGTACAGCAACCTGCAGTTCTGCTTCCCTGACCCCCTCGGAATCATGGGTGTTGACTGCTCGTCGCCGCCGAAGCCGCACTGGGAATACCCCACGGAGCAGGCAGCACGCGATGATGCCGCCAAGCAGGGAAAGGAGGCGATGTGGTGCGTACTTCCCATTGCTAATCAGGCTGTTCTTTGCCAGCGGGTCTAGAACCCTGGCACTGAAGAGGCGGACCAGGAATCGTTCACCGCGACCACCGAGATAACCGTCGTCTGCGGGCGACGCTCTACGGTCGCTGCCCGCTGGCGTGAGCACGCCTTCGCCGGCCTGGACGTGTGCCGGGTCTCGCGGCGCCGACCGCAGTCCGATCCGCTGCGATGGGCACCGGAATAACGCTCTACGGCTCAGGCGGGTCGCAGTGCCGCCCCTGGCCGCGGCATCGCGGCTGGGGGATGTGGTGGCCGTCGGGTGAGGCGGTGCAGCATCAGCCTGATCGCCGAGAGGGTGACCATGGCCTCGGCGTGGCGGGGCAGGTTACGAGAACACGGCCGGTTCACCGGGCCCGGACGAACCCGGGCCTGCTCCGGCACCGTTCTGGGCGCACCACCCGTAGGTTCGGCTACGAGCCCCCTTCGGAAAACATGAACCCACGGCTTTTGTCGGGACTCCCGTGACTTCTAGCGACTCGGCGCATCATCTTCTGACCTGCGGCGCTGATGAGCCGGGGTTTACTCGATCGCGTGGAGAATTCGACGTTCCGTCGAGTTTCCTGACAGTCCGCCGCTATCCACGACGCATGGTCGTTACCAGTGAGCTGAGGCGTCGATGACGCTCGCGGTCGTCCGGTCGATCGACACACCGCGACGGCTGTCGACGGCCCAGGAGTACGAGGACTTCGACCAGGAGCTGGTGGACCAGTTCCTCCTCGCGGGCGTCCGCGGGCTACCGCCCTATTCATCCTGCGCGAAGCCGAGCGGCACGGTGACCGTGTTCGACGCGCAGTGTGCGGGCATGGCCAGTCGCCCGACTGCCGACGACATACTGGAGAAAGCCCGGCTCCAGTACAATGTGTGACTACTAGCGACGTCCTGCGGACAGCTGTGAAGCGCGCCACCCAATAGCAGCCCCTGCTTGGCTGGCCTCCTTTTAGCAGACCATGTTGGAGCTGATCCCAGTGTCGCTCTGCTGGTCCAGAATCTTGCTGAGCTGGAAAATCTGGGCTTCACTCCTCCTGTTTTCCTGCACGCAGTTCTTCCCGTTAAACGAATTCTGCGGCAGGAGATTCTCGTTAGACGAATACGAAACGTGCGGCAGGAGATCGGCGCCTCCGCACTGGTTGAGGGGCCCGGTAGTGGGCAACGTGAGCAGGTTGCCTGCTCCCTGTCCGGTCGCGGCGGTCGTGCGGCCCTGCGCTGCTGCGCCGACGCTCTGGTTGGCGCAGCCATTCTTGATCGCGGGCGAGAGGAAGCTTCCGATTCCGCCGGCCCAGGCTGCGGTGGCGCCCTGACCGACCGCAGCGAAGGTGAGCGTGACAGCGATCGCGCGGGCGAATGTGCGTAGGTTCATGCCCTCCGCGCGTATCTACCGGATCTCGCTGACGAGCTGGGGGTGGATGCTCGCCGGTGAACCGGCGCCGACCGGACCCGCCCGCCGGGGCGCGAAGCCGCCCGTCTTCCCCATCGCCGCGATCGATGACCCGGCGCTGCCCGAGGTGCTGGCCGAGCTGGCGGCGGCGCGGGCTGACGAGATGGACGCCGACACCGTCAACCGGGAGTTGTCCATCGCGCGCAAGGCGATCGGCTGGTGGCAGCGCCAGGGTTGGATCGAGTGCGATCCGACGATCGGCATCGAGCGGCGGCCGGCACCGCCGGACCGCACCAAGGCTCTCGCGGAGAATCAGATCGCTGCCCTGTGGCGCCTCGACGTCGCGCTGCGGGAGAAGACGCAGTGGAAGATGCTCTACGAGTCCGCCGCACGGGCCGACGAGGTGCTGTGCCTGAACGTGGAAGACCTGTACCCGCAGGACAAGCGGGGGAAGATCACGGCCAAGGGCGGGGCGATCGAGTGCATTCACTGGCAGTCCGGCACCGCCCAGCTCCTGCCCCGCCTCATCGCCCGCCGCACCCGCGGCCCGCTGTTCCTCACCGACCGCAAGGCCCCGGCCGGAACACCGACGCTCGACGTGTGCCCGGAGACCGGCCGGGCCCGGCTCTCCTACCGCCGCGCTGAGGAGATCTTCGAGGAGAACACGCGGCTGCTGGCCAACCCCCTCGCCTCACCCGACGACATCGAAGATCTGGACGGCTGGACGCTTCACCGGCTACGCCACAGTGCCCTCACGCACGACGCGGAGGACGGCACGTCTACCCCGATGCTGCTGGCCCGCTCCCGCCACGCCTCCGTCCGCTCCCTGGAGCGATACGCACGGCCCGGCGTCGACTCGGTCGCCCGGCACGTCGCAGAGCGCGACCCCGCCGCACGTCGCCGCACGTGACACCCGTCGTTTGCAGGGCCTGAGCTTCACTCGTGGCTACCTTGCAGCTGGTGTCTGAGCTAGGACACCGGGGCCGATCCGAGCGGATCAGGGCTTCAAGATCATCCCGTTGCCCCTTTGGCGCGTATCTCGCTACCCCTGAGTCTCCCGCCCTCGCAGCGCGGGCGGGAGACACCCTGCCGCGCTATTCGCCGATGGCCGCCCTATACCCATCCGCGTCCAAGAGCCGGCCGACCTCGTCCCGGTTGGACAGCTTCAGCTCGAAGATCCACGAGCCGTACGGGTCCCTGTTGATGCCCGCCGGGTAGGGGATGAGCTCTTTGTTGACGGCGATGACCTCGCCGCTGACTGGGCTGTAGATGTCGGTGGCGGCCTTCACCGATTCCACGTGGTCCGCCCGGGAGGGAAACGGGCGGACCACGGTATTAGATTGCCCCCCGATATCAGTAGTTGACGCAGGTGTTGCCGAAGGTCGGATTGAGCAGGCCGACGATGTCGATGGTGTTGCCGCACGCGTTGAGCGGGACCTGGACCGGCACCTGGATGACGTTGCCGGATACAACGCCGGGCGAGTTGACAGCGGCACCTTGGGCACCGGAGCTTGCCGTGGCGGCACCAGCGCCAGCGAGGGCGCCGCCCAGGGCCAGAGCGGTCGCGGCGATCGCAATTCGAGTACGCATGTCTCTCCAAAGACTGATGACGGAAAACGGCCCAGCGTCCGGGCGACGGGGCCATCACTCGTCCAGCTCAACGAGACAACCGGCACGGAGATACGACGGATGGACCGTCATTCAGTGCTACATGCCGACAAGGGGATGAGCTCGGGCGGCAGACGCGCGGTACCGAGGCCCCACCAGCAGGGGCCTTATGTATGGCGATGAACGTGCGTTAGGGCTCTGCTCCACTTGTGTGGGGCTGGGCTCGTGTGCTGACGCGTGCTTCCGGCCAGAGGAGCCTGGCCTGTGCAGTACTGGATCAGCTGTAGCCGGAGACCACAGTGTCGGAAGAACTGCAAAAGAAGATTGCACGCTCCACAGGCCCTTTGAGCCGTACCCGTCCTGCGACCGACGACGAGTGACCGAGCGGAACGATCACCTAGCAAATCGAGGCTCCCTAAGATCCCCGACAGCGTCAGCCACTCAATGCGCGGTGCGCTCGCTGGACGGAGTGGGATCGCCACGATTGCGGGAGGCCACTTACCCGCAGGGGTAGGCCCTCTTTACACCCGGCCACCCGGCCATCGGCACAAACACCTTCGACACGCTCTTCCGGCCCACCGGGCGCACGATGCCGACGCGCCGTCAGGACCGGACTCACCACGAGGCCTTCGAGGTCGACGGCATCGCCACTCATCCGCGATGCGGTATATCAATGCGGCCCACCCACAGCGCACCGCGAAGCTCGCGCGGTGACCCAGGTCAACGCGGGTCTCAGGCCGGGGCACTACTCAGGCGGTCGAGAATGGTGGCGGCTGGACGGGCGGCGAGCGAAGCCGGCGTCGGGCGGACAGCGGGTACTTGTCGTCACGCCCACCGCTGGGGGGCTCACCCAGACGGAGTGGGCGCGGACTGTGTGACGAGTTGGCAGTGGAACTTTTCCCGCGACGCGCCCGTGAGCCAAGGGGTGAAGGAGTGGACCCAACCTGCGGTTACTGTGAGTAGATATTGATTACTCAAAGTTAGGAAACGGTGCGTGGACCTCGCTGACATCACGTCCGTCAGTACCCACCTCGCCATCGGCACCCCCCGGCTCGGCAACAGCCCCAAGGCCCACCGGCGGATCGAACGGCAGGCCGCGCGGGCCGACAGGTGGACGGAACTCACCGACCTGCCGGGAGAGGCAGCCGCCCACTGGACCGTGCACGTGGCGAACCGCAAGGCCGCCTCCCTGATATTCACCGGGGCAACCCCGCAACAAGGGGGCGGCGGCCTCGTCATCGATCCGGGCGCCTGGCCGCTGCGCAGGCCCGGAGAGCGGCACCTGCTCGACGGCGGGCGCTTCGCGAGGGCGGCCGTACCCCTCGGGGAGCTGCGGACCGATGACGCCGGGCAACTGCTCGTGCTCGGCGGCACCGGAGTCGCCGGGTCTCCCACCAGGGAGCCTTGCACGGCCTTCGCCGACAGCGACGGCTGGTGGGATGACACGTGGACAGGCCCGTGAACGCCGATATCCACATCCGAGGGCGGGCCCCGGTCCGCGCGCGGCGCGGCTGGGTGGTCATCGCTCTGCCGGAGTTCGCGCCCATCCTGGAGGACCCCGTCCCCCTGTGGGATCTGCTCGTCAACCGGTTTGGCAGGACGGGTGACGGCGAGCGGCCTGCTCCCCCGACGGCGCGGCTGCGCTGCTGCTCGACATCGTCCTGCTGCACAGCGTCACCGACCAGGATGACTCGCTGCGAAATCCCCGCGCGGACGACGTCACCAAGGCCGCGATCGCGCTCGCCCCGGGAGAGGAGCGCACGCCGGAGGCCAGACCAGGACCCAAGGCCAGGCTCTGCTCCCCCGCGGCCCCGCTGGGCCACGCCGAGCATCCTCGTTACCGCACCCAGCCCACCACCGAGTCGAACCGCCCCAGAAGGAGTTGAGGATGACCCTGACCGTCGAAGCGTCGACCACCGTCGACAGCCTGATGTGCGTCGAGGAGTCGCAGCAGGACGTTCGCTGGCTCAAGCAGATGCTCCAGCACGCGGTGAACCTCGAGTTCGCCACGATCCCGCCCTATCTCTATGCGCTGTGGTCCGTGAAGGACCGCAGCTCGGACGCCGCCGGCGTGTTGCAAGGCATCGCGTGGCAGGAGATGTTCCACATGGGCCTGGCCTGCAACCTGCTCTCCGCGATCGGAGAGGATCCGGCCATCGCACCCCCAAGCTACCCGGGTGGCCTGCCAGGCAAGGTCAAGCCAGACCTGAAGAACATCAGACTGGAGGGCCTGAAGGCCGAGCCGGAGGATCCGGACGACATCCTGCGGGTCTTCATGGAGATCGAGGCCCCGGAGAAGCCGCTCGCGCTGTGGGCTGATGAGCCGACCTACCCGACGATCAAAGCCTTCTACGACGCCATCAGGAAGTGCTTCACACCGGACCGACGCGATCTCATCAAGCCCAACCGGCCGCAGGCCACCGGGTGGATCGGCGGCGACCGGCTGTTCGAGATCACGGATCGGGAAAAGGCCGCCGAGGCCATCGATCTGATCAGCGAACAGGGCGAGGGAGCCGGTGAGCTGCCACTTGAGACGCCGCGCTCGGGCGAGAAATCCCATTACTACCGATTCGCCGAGCTCTGGCACGGCCGAGCGCTGAGCTACAACGCCGGCGCCAAGAAACTGGAGTTCGGCGGCGCGCGGATCGTGCGCCCCGCGGTGCACCCGCTCGGCCGGGTGCCGGTTGGCGGCTGGCATGACGTCAGCCCCGAACTGCGGC
This sequence comes from Streptomyces flavidovirens DSM 40150, assembly GCF_000429085.1. Taxonomy (GTDB): domain Bacteria; phylum Actinomycetota; class Actinomycetes; order Streptomycetales; family Streptomycetaceae; genus Streptomyces; species Streptomyces flavidovirens. The sequence continues at coordinate 32,511 of NZ_AUBE01000037.1, forward strand.
ACGAACTCAACGCCGTGAACGCCGAGTACGGCGCGATGCTCAAGGCGTTGCGCCGGGTCTGGAGCACCGAGCAGGCACCGCTCAAGGCGAGCATCGATGCCATGATCCGGCTCGACGACGCCGCGAAGAAGCTGATCGAGTGTCAGTCCGGGGCCGTTTGCGGCCCGGAGTTCCTGAGTCCGCGAGGGAGTGCGGCATGAAGCAGATGACCATCAAGGACGTTCATTCGGTGGAAATCCACCCCCGGATCGGCATCGCAAGGGTGGGCAACAGCGACGCGTTTTTCGTCGGCCCGGAGATCCCCGGAGTGCCGCCGGCCCCAGACGAGGGCGAGTTCAAGGACAAGGAGGGGAAGCTCAAGAAGCAGGCGGCCAGATTCCGCTGCTTCGGGTACAACGCGGATCGCGACCAGTACATCGAACTCACCCACCAGAGCGGCGTGTCGATCAAGTGGACGGTGGAGCTTGCGAACAAGAAAGCCGCAGCCAAGTCGTACTCCGATTCCGGGCAACTACGGAACGCGTACATGACAAAGGAGCGGCACCTCCTGCACATCGCACCCCCACCGCAGCATGTCCACGGCGCCCGCCAGCGCGCGCCGTTCCAAGAGGCCAGCATCAGGTTCAAGAGCAAGGACCTGAGGTCCACCTACGAAGCGAAGGTTTCGCTGGGCGAGCTGCGGACCGACCAAAGCGGGCACCTGCTCGTCCTCGGCAGCTCGGGCGCGGCGGGCACACCACTGCCGGACAAACCCGAACCAGCCGAGATCTTCGACAACGACGGCTGGTATGACACTTCCTCGGACGGCCGGGTCCAAGCCGAGATCACGCTCACCGGACATCCGAAGCCGTTCGAGGCGGCAGCCTGGGTCATCGTCGCGCCACCGAAATTCGCGCCGCAGCTGGACAACCCGATCACGCTCTGGGACAGACTCAACGACGTGTTCGCCCCCGAGAGCCCCGAGATCAACGGCAAGAGAGTCCCCGCCAACATCCCGGAATTTCCCTCCTACACCCGGGACATCCACCCCATCCTTCACCGCGCCGGCGCCATGAAGTGGCTTTACCGCGAGGCCGGCGGCAGCACCCACCAACGTTGGGAGAAGCCCTACTACGGTGCCTACCAGCGCCGGAAGATCTTCGCCCGACTGCGCAGCCCGTACGACCAGGAGGCGGGCGGCGACATGCCGGAACTCGCCGGGCGCGCCAATGGTGGCCACCTGACCCGGATCCAGTACGAGATCATGCGCAAGTGGCGCGACGGCCAGTTCCTACGGGACTGGGACGTCAGGATCCCGCAGTACAACACGATCACGCCCGAAGGCCTGGACCGGGCCGCACTGGAAGCCTGCGTCGGCGGCTCCTTCAACCCCGGCATCGAGGTAGGCCAGTTCGTCACAGAAAAGAACAACTGGGCCAGCCCGTTCGTCTTTGCCGACACGGTCAAACCCGGCGACGTCACCGCTCGGATGGCCGTTCCCTGGCAGTCGGACTTCCATGCCTGCGCCGAGACCTGGTGGCCGGTGCCACGACCGATCCACGTGATCCCCACGGGCGCGAGCGAGTACCGGGCCTGGGCGAACAACATCAAGAGCAACAAAGACATGGTCGACCACTGGCACAAGCTCGGCTTCGTCCTGGATCAGGGCACCGGGCGCTATCTGGAAGTCGGCCGTACGCTCGGGCTGGAGAAGCCGACCAGTTGGATCGACCTCCCCGACCAGTGGTCCGAGGTCTTCGTCGCCGCGCCGTCGTCCGGCGACGGAGAAGACGGCGCCTGGCTGCGACCGGAGCAGCTGGCCGGCACCGATCTGCTGCTGTACGGACGCGGTGAGCCCGCCAGCGGCCGTTCGCAAACCTGGCCGTTCTGGCTGACCGAGCTGGACCGGGCACTCTCCATCGAGCTGCGCTGCGCCGATCCCACCGCGCTGTCGTTGAGCCTGAGGACTCCCCTGGGGCCGGACCTGCAGCTGGACGACCCTCGGCTGGCGGTCACCCGGCACGCCAACGGAGTGTCAATGCACCTCGAGTTGCCCGTCCCGGTCATCGCCGAGCGCCGCTGCGGCGCCGGCTACTGGCAGCTGCACATCACGGCCGCCGACCGTCCTAGGAAAATCCCGTACCAGGTCACAGCGACCACCGAGTCAGATGTCAAGCTCGACCTCGGGGTGCTCAACCAGGCCCAGGACGCCGCCACGGACGTCGAAGCCGTGTTCGGCGGCTCGCCGCTGTCCGACGTGCAGCTGAGCCTGCGGCCGATTCTGGCAGGCGGCGAGGGAGACGCGGTCCAGTGGGCTGAGGTCGAGCCGGGGCGCGACGGCCCCACCGCCCTCGACGCCGACGCGCGGTGGTCGCGTGTGCGGGCAGTGGCGACCTCTCCGCTCGGGCACCCGTTCGTCCGCGAGCGGTTCTCGGCAGCCGGCGAGGATCTGTGACGCTGCTCGCTGGACGGCCAGTTTCCGGACGGCCGATCGACGTGGCGGTGCTCGGTGGCGGGCCAGCAGGCGCCAGCGTGGCCTGCCGGCTGGCCTGTGCGGGTGCGGTCGTCGTCCTGGTGGACGACGGCCGCACGCCATGGTCGCCGGTCGGTCAGCAGCTGGCGTCCTCGGCCTTCCCGCTACTACAGGCACTCGGCGTCGCGGAAGAATTCAGCGCCGGCGCCGTCCAAGTGCAAGAAAGCCGCAGCGCCTGGGTCGGAGATGAGATGGACCGCCGGCACGGCCTCGCGAACCCGTACGGCCCAGCATGGGCCGTCGACCGCGCTCGGCTGGACCCACTGCTGCGCGCCGCCGCCATACGGGCAGGCGCCCGCCTGGTGCTCGGCCGGGCCAGGACCGAACGCACGGCAGACGGCAGCTGGACGGTAATCGTGGACGGCGTCGCGCTGTGCCGGGCACCCGTGATCGTCGACGCCTCCGGATCCGCACGACGGTTCTCCCGCGAACTGCTGACGTGGAACCGACTGGACCGGATGCGCTGCTCGGTGTGGCACACCCGGCCCGGCCTGGCCGGTCAGCAGTCCTGGTCACTGGTCGAGGCGTCCCCGGACGGATGGTGGTACTCAGCGCCCACACCTCAGCCCGGCCAGCTGACCGTGCTGCGCGTCGAGAACCCGGCTGGCCACGACCGGCCCGTGCCGCCGCCATACACCGCACACCGGCTGGGTGGCGCGCACCTGCCCAGGCCCACCGCCCTGCGGACCGCACTGGTCGGCTGCGCGCACCGGCCGTGGTCCCCCGGCGTCGTCGCCGCGGGAGATGCGGCGATGTCCGTTGATCCGCTCTCCTCCTCCGGCCTACGGCACGCCCTGGAGCTCGCGGAGCCAGCCGCAGCTGCGGCGCGCGCGCTGGTGGACGGGGACGTGGGCGCGGCCGAGGGATACGCCACGCTGCTCCGCACGGCGTTCACCCGGCATCTGACCGAGCGCCGGCAAGTGCTGTCTGCCGCCTCGCGCTTCCGGGACCTACCGTTCTGGGCCAGCCGGATCGGCCGTTAACCAGTCCTTCGTTGCGCAGAGGAGCCGATGTGTTCGAGTCGGTCCGTCGGAGCCTCGCGCGGCATCAAGCCGCCGCGCGAGGAGCGGTGCATCGAGCGCTCCCGGCCACCGCCCATCCCTCAGCGACTGCCAGAGGACGATCACGGCCCGGACGGCACAAGTGTGCTGATCGGGGTCTCGTAGCCGCAGCGGGCCTTGCGCCGGGCCGGGACCGCGGGGAGGCCCTGGGCGCTATCAAGCGGTCGGAGGCGAGCGAAGAGCCCGGCGTGCACAGTGGGGACGGCGTCGACGCGGAGGCTGTAGCCCTGCCGCGCCGCACGGATTTCCAGGACGTCGTCCCCGATCTTGAACTGGGTCTTCGTCTCGTCCAGCACCAGTTTCCGGTCCTTGGTCAAGGAGCTCCTCGTACCGGTGGCGCGTGATGCTTCTGACCTTCGTGCTCGCGGGCATCGGGCCCACCCCTGTACGCCGGGGCGCCAGCTCTCCCACCGTCGGCGACAAGCCCCGACTTCTCTGCGCGAGCGTCAACGCGCCGTCGGATCCACGGCAGCTACAGGCCAAAGCGTCGGTGTAGTACGGGCCTTCCAACTCAGGTTCTGAGAGGTCGTTTTCATCTTGAGCGTCATCTCTTAGGGCGGTTTGCGCTTCTCGATGAGGTGTTGCTGGTGGGGCTGTAGTTGTGGTTATGCGTGGTGAGGCCAGTGGTGTGTCAGATGGGGCGAGATCCTGCTTGCGCCTGTCTCATTCCAGGACGCCAGATCTGTCCCGTGCTTCGACACGGCGGG
>NZ_AUBE01000038.1 GCF_000429085.1 Streptomyces flavidovirens DSM 40150
GCCAGCGTTCGTCCTGAGCCAGGATCAAACTCTCCATGAATGTTTGCTCGTAATCGAGCTAGCACCACGAAAGAGCGGAACAGATCGGACCGGAATATGGTCCGCTGTTCTCAGCGTCCTCGCTGTGTTCGCCCGGGCCGTCACACGTGACGACCCAGGACTTTTCAAAGGAACCACCAACCCACCAAAGATGGGCCGGGGTATCAACATATCTGGCGTTGACTTTTGGCACGCTGTTGAGTTCTCAAGGAACGGACGCTTCCTTTGTACTCACCCACAGAACATCGTCTGGGGCTTTCCTCCGGGCTTTCGTTCGGTATTTCGTGTTTCCGACTCTATCAGGCTCTTTCGTGTCCGATTCCCCGTCGGCGGGGTGTTTCTGTGTCTTTCCGGCTGTTGGGCCGTTCCGACGTCCCGAACTCTAGCGGATTTCCCGGGCGGCTCATAATCGAGCCTGTCGAATGAATTCCGGCATGCCGAAATTCTCCCGGACCGGGAAACGTGCTGGGTTTGGGAATGCCGCTCTCGCGACGTAGTGGCAGCCGCAGAACCGTTCCGGCTCCGCGACAGCTCGGAGAACATTACGGATCCCCCACCCCCGAGTCAAACCGGCCCGCCAGAGCCGTACGTACGGGCACAAGTTCCACTGGCGAGGGGTGCCTGACGCCCGTCACGATGGACAGGTCCGTCCACTTCGAGAGGCCCCTGGGTATGCCGCCGGACCGTCTGCTTCGTTCGCTGCCCCTGTGCGTCCTGGCGGCCCTTTCTCCGCGCGGCAGCACGCTGGCGGCGGCGATGCCCTGGCTGGTGTGGTCCGCGGCGCTGGTCCTGGCGCTGCTGACCGGGCCGGACGTCTCGGTCGGGCCGGTGCTCGCCGCCGTTCCCGCACTGGCGGCCATCGCTCACCGGTGGCTGGGAATCCTCGGTTTCGGGGTCCTGGCCGCCGCGACGCAGACGGTGCTGCGCTGGGGCAGCACGCCCCTGGGCGGCTCGGCCCTGCCGATGGTGACGATCGCCATCGTGGTGGTGACCGTCGCGGGCATTGCCGCCGCCGTCGCGCGGGAGGGCAGCGAGCGCACCCTGGATCACGTACGTTCCCTGGCGGGCGGGGTTCAGCGCGCGGTGCTGCGGCCCTTGCCGCAGGCGACGAAGGGCTACCGTCTGGCGGGTTTCTACCGTGCCGCCGAGGCGGAGGCCCGGGTCGGCGGTGACTTCTACGACGCGCTCCAGACGCCTTACGGGCTGCGCCTCGTGCTGGGGGACGTGTGCGGCAAGGGGCTCCCGGCCGTGGACGCCACGGTGACGCTGCTGGGCGCCTTCCGTGAGGCGGCGTACGACGAGCCCGACCTTGCCGCCGTGGCCCGGCGCATGGACCTCTCGCTGCGTCGCCGTCAGGGCGCCAGCGGTGACGACCGGTATGCGACGGCCCTGCTGCTGCAGGCGGACCCGGACGGCACTCTTGAGCTCGTCAACTGCGGGCACGTTCCGCCGATCGTCGTCTCTCCGGAACATTCCCGCGAACTGAGCCTGTGGCCCGGTTGTCCGCTGGGCTATTTCGAGTTCGCGCAGGACGAGCCCCTGCGGGTTGACACGCACACGCTTGCCCCCGGTACCTCGCTGCTGATGGTGACCGACGGCGTCACAGAGGCCCGTAACGGCGACCGTGACTTCTTCGACCTCGAGACCGCTGTGGCGGGGCAGGACTTCGGCCCGTGTCCGCAGGCCCTCACCGAGGCGTTGCTCGCCGAGGTTTCCAGGCACGCCGCCGGCGGACGGCTGCGCGACGACGCCGCCGCTCTGGCCCTCGTACGTCACAGCCCTCGCGCGCCCGGCGCGCTCACGCCGTCGTGAGGTCGGCGGCCAGCAGGTCCATGAGCAGTCCGTCGTGCCAGGTGCCGTCCGGGCCGCGTTCGTAGTCGCGCATGATGCCGACGGGGCGGAAGCCGACCTTGGTGTAGCAGCGGATGGCGGCGGCATTGTCCGCTGCCGGGTCGATCACGATGCGGTGGTGGCCGAGGTCGGTGATCAGGTGGTGGGCGAGCGTACGCACCGCGTCCGTGCCCAGGCCGCGGCCGTGCACCGCAGGGTCCAGGTAGATGTCGATGTTGGCGTGGCGGTAGTCCGGGTCCTGCTCGGCGCCCCACTGGATGGCGCCGGCCGTACGGCCCTCGTGCAGGATCACCAGGGTGGTGACGTCCGGATCGGCGAGGTCCTGGGTGACCGCCGCCACCAGGTCGTCGCCGCCTCGCCAGATCGCGCGCACCTCGGGCTCGGCACGGATGCGGGCCAGTACGGGAATGTCGTCCGGCGTGGGCGGGCGCAACACGACCTGGGCGCCGTACAGAGTCTTCTCCATACGCGGCACGCTAGCGCCGGCCGCCCGGCCGTCACAGCCCCCGTCCAGTCGGTGACTTTCGCCTTGGGTCACGTCTTGTCGGCCGGTTCGGCGGCGTGCCACACCGTGGTGACGTTGCAGAACTCGCGGATGCCGTGGCCCGACAGCTCCCGGCCGTAGCCCGAGCGCTTGACTCCGCCGAAGGGCAGGGCGGGGTGGGAGGCCGTCATGCCGTTGACGAAGACGCCGCCGGCGTCCAGGTCCCTCACGAACCGCTCGACTTCCCCGTCGTCGCGCGTCCACACATTGGAACTCAGCCCGAAGGGCGAGTCGTTGGCGAGGGTCACCGCCTCGTCGAGACCGGACACGCGGTAGACCGTGGCCACGGGGCCGAAGGCCTCCTCGTGGTGGATGCGCATGCCGTCCGTGACTCCGGTGAGGACGGTGGGCTCGTAGAACCAGCCCTTGTCCCGCTTCTCCGGTCGCTGCGCGCCGCACCGCGCCGTGGCACCGAGGCGCAGTGCGTCGTCGACGAGCTCTTCGAGGTCGGTGCGTCCCTGTTCGCTGGCGAGCGGTCCTACGTCGGTGGATTCCTGCATCGGGTCGCCGACGGTCAGTTCCCGCATTCCGGCGGTGAAGCGCGCGCAGAAGTCGTCGTAGACATCGGTGTGGACGATGAAACGCTTCGCGGCGATGCAGGACTGGCCGTTGTTCTGCACCCGTGCCGTCACGGCTGTCCGGGCGGCCCGCTCGATGTCGGCCGACGGCATGACCACGAAGGGGTCGCTGCCGCCGAGCTCCAGAACGGTCCGCTTCACCTCGTCTCCGGCGACGGCCGCGACGGAGCGTCCGGCCGGCTCGCTGCCGGTGAGCGTCGCCGCGGCCACCCTGGAGTCGCGCAGGATGTCCTCGACGGCGCCGGATCCGATGAGCAGCGTCTGGAAGCAGCCTTCGGGGAATCCGGCGCGGCGGAAGAGGTCCTCCAGGTAGAGGGCGGTCTGCGGGACGTTCGACGCGTGCTTGAGCAGGCCCACGTTGCCGGCCATGAGTGCGGGGGCGGCGAAGCGTACGACCTGCCAGAGCGGGAAGTTCCACGGCATCACGGCCAGGACGACGCCGAGCGGGCGGTAGCGGACGATGGCGCGGGACGCCCCGGAGTCCGTCACGTCGTGGGCGGAGGGGTACTCGTCGGCCAGGAGTTCCCGGGCGTTCTCGGCGTACCAGCGCATCGCTTTCGCGCATTTGGCCGCTTCCGCGCGGGCGGCCGTGATGGTCTTGCCCATTTCGGTGGTCATGGTGCGGGCGATGTCCTGCCGGTCCTCGTCCAGCAGGTCGGCGGCGCGGTTCAGGAGTTCCGCCCGCCGGTCGAAGCCGGTGGTGCGGTACTGCGCGAAGGTGGTCGCGGCGAGTGCCAGGCGCCGCTCGACCTCTTCGGCTCCGAGCGCCTCGAATGTCTTGAGGGTCTCTCCGGTGGCGGGATTCACCGTGGCGATGGGCATGCTGCCGTCCTCCTAGGACTCGGTCGTTTCGACACTTGCGCGGTACGGGCGGTCCCGCTACGCGGCGGGTGCCCCGTTTTCGCTTCGCCTGTCAGGTGGAAGTGCCGCCGGGTGCGGGGCGGCCCTTCGACGGGTGTCGAGGGCTGAGCCGCGGGCAGCTCCGCGGCTTCGGCGCGGCCGTTACGCGAGCCGCAGAAGGGGAAGCCGAAAGCCATGGCTGCAGAGCGTCCGACCATCGACGAGTCGTACTGGATGGCTACCGCCCCCGGCACCCGCTATTCGCCGCCGGACACGGACCTGACCGCTGATGTCGCCGTCATCGGCGGCGGCATCGCGGGCCTGTGCACAGCCTGGGAGCTGGTACGGGCGGGCCTGGACGTCGTACTCCTGGAGGGGGACCGGATCGCCGCCGGAGTGACCGGCTACACCACGGCCAAGCTGACGGCGCTGCACGGTCTGGGGTACGCCCGGCTGGAGGCCACGCACGGCGCCGACAACGCCGGGCTGTACGCGCTCTCGCAGCAGGACGCCGTCGAACGTACAGCGGCACTCTGCGAGGAGCTGGGCATCGACGCCGACCTGGAGCGTGCGGACGCCTGTACGTATCTGGAGGATCCGCGGCGGGCGGACGAGCTCAGGGACGAGGCGGCGGCCGCCCGGCGGGCGGGCCTGGACGCGTCGTTCGTGACCGACACGGAGCTGCCCTTCCCGGTGGCCGGGGCGGTGCGGGTGCGGCGGCAGCTGCAGTTCCACCCGCGGAGGTTTCTGGTGGCTCTCGCCGAGCGGATCACCGCCGCGGGCGGACGCGTCCATGAACGCACCCGCGTCACCGGGCTCCACGACGGTGCGCGCTGCCGGCTGTCGACCGAGAGCGGGCTCACGGTCACGGTGCGCGACGCCGTCATCGCGACGCATTACCCGGTGTTCGACCGCACGCTCCTGTTCACCCGGCTGAAGCCGAGGCGGGAGCTGGTGCTGGCCGCGCCGGTGCCTTCCGGTGACGCGCCGAGAGGCATGTACATGAGTCCGGCCGACCGGGTGCGTTCGGTGCGCAGTGCGCCGTACGACGAGGGACGGCGGCTGCTGATCGTCACGGGTGAGACGTTCGAGCCGGGTGCCGGCGGCGTACGGGAACGGTTCGCCCGGCTGGACGCCTGGGCGCGCGAACGGATGCCGGGATTCGCGGAGGCGGAACTGGCGTACCGCTGGGCGGCGCAGGACAACGACTCCAGCGACCATCTGCCGTACGTGGGATACGCGCACCCGGGCACCCAGCACGTGTTCGTGGCGACGGGGTTCGGCGGCTGGGGCATGAGCAACGGCGTGATGGCCGGCCGCCTGCTCGCCGCCCATGTCGTGGGCGGACCGCGCCCCGCGTGGACAGATCTGTACGATCCGCGCCGCCTGCCCCAGGTGCGGGAGACGGCGGAGGTGGCGAAGTTCCAGACCGCTGTCGCCCGGCACTTCGTGGGCGATCGGCTGCACACCGGTCACGTCGACTCGGTGGACGAGGTCCCGCCGGGCAGCGGCGCGGTCGTCCGCCTTGAGGGGCACCGCTGTGCGGTGTACCGCGACGAGTCCGGCGAGGCCCGCGTCGTTTCGGCCCGCTGTACGCACCTTGGGTGCCTGGTGCAGTTCAACGACGCCGAGAAGGTCTGGGAATGCCCTTGTCACGGATCGCGCTTCGGGACGGACGGTGCGGTGCTGCACGGCCCCGCCACCCGGCCTCTGGAGCCTCGCGAGCCCCGTGACTCGTCGTGACCGGGGACCGGGTCGGTCAGGACTGTCCGAGCGAGCGCTTGAGTTCGGACTTGTTCATCGACGAGCGTCCCTGGATGTTGCGGCGCCGTGCCTCCGCGTACAGCTCGTCGTACGTCTGTCCCTCCGAGCCGCTGCTCCCAGAACGCTGTCCTCCGCGCTTGGAGGAGGACCTGTCCTGGGTCGAGCTCCTGCTCGCTGTCTTGGACTCGCCGGAGCGCGCCCGCTCCTTGTTGACGGTCCGCGCGGCCATTTCCTTGGCCCGCTTGGTGCCCGCGCCGCGCTCTTCGGCGCTTTCCTTGATGTGCTCGTACTGACGTTCCCGCTTGGAGCTCGAACCCTTGGGCATTGCTACTCCTTCGAACGTGAATCAGTGGTCCGCTGCTCGCGATGGGCAGCCTCCGCCTACCCTGCGTCGGGTGTGTTCTCTCCGCAAACGCAGTACGGCGTCACCCCTGTCGGCCGCTTCCCGCAGCGCACGACGAGTACCCTCCAAGCACGGGTACTGACACACAATTCCATGATCGAAGGCCTGCTCCGGGTGTTCACGCGGTTCGCCAGTACGGCCCCCCGGGGGCAGGATGGATTACGAAACTGGCCTCACATGCCCCCATTCGACCTGGACACGTGCGATGGAAATGGAAACGACGGCCACCGGTAGAACTTCGAGCCACGAGATCTTCGGCGCTCCGTGCTGGATCACTCTGATGGCACGCGACCTGGAGCCCGCCCAAGCCTTCTACGGCGCGGTGCTGGGCTGGGAATTCCGGCGCGCCGGGCTCGGTCGCGGCTTCAGCATCGCTCTGCTCGACGGTGACCCCGTCGCCGGAATCGGGTCGCTCGACACCGCCCTGCGGGCGCCTGTCACCTGGACGCCCTACTTCGCCGTCGCCAGTGTGGACGAGACCGCGAGCCGGATCCGTGAGCGAAGCGCCACCGTCGCCGTGGGGCCGCTCCGGTTCGCGACCGGCCGCGGCGCCATCGCAGCGGACCGTGACGGTGCCGTCTTCGGCATCTGGGAGGGGCAGCTCTTCTCCGACTGGCACGTCTGGCGCAAGAACGCACCCGTGTGGCTGCGTCTGCGGACCCGCGACGCGTTCGATGCGGCGATCTTCTACGGGCAGGTCCTCGAATGGGCCAGTGGCCGGCCGGGCTGCTGCGAGGTCGAGTACCAGGAGGACGAAGTCGTATTGCTGCAGGACGGGCAGATCCTGGCGCGGCTGAGCTCCGGCGCCGTCGACACCGCCCCCGATCCCCTGATCCAGCCCCGGTGGCACGCCCACTTCCCCGTGCCCGACGTCGAGGCCACGGTCGAGGCAGCGCTCCGCCACGGCGGCACGGCCCTCGGGCACGGTCCCACCGCGTACGGCACGGAGACGACACTGCGCGACCCGGACGGCGCGATCTTCACCGTCACCAGCGCAGGGCCCGGATAGGCGACGAGGAAGGTGCACCCGTGCGCGGTTACTCACAAGAGGCCCCTCAGCCCGGCAGCCGGCCCGAGCCGGCCGGTCTGCGGCTGACGGCGGGGCGAGCTGTGGACAGCGGGCCCGTCGGGCCGCTCGCCGGGGCGACGCAGGGCACCTGGCCGCTGCCGCCGGACCGCACGCAGGCGATTTTGGCGGCCACCAAGCATGTGGCGGCCAGGCTCAAGAGCAGCGGGTTCCCGTTCGCCCTGGTCGGGAGCGTCGCGGCGTACGCCCATGGGGTGCCGGCCAGCTTCCAGCACGACGCCGACTTCTGCATCCTGCGCGAGGACGCGGAGGCCGTGACGGAGGCTCTGGAGGCCGCCGGGATCGAGGTGCGTGTCCCGCCGGAGGACTGGCTGATCAAAGCGCGCAGTCACGGCGAGGAGATCGACCTGATCTTCGAACTCGCCCGGCAGCCGGTGACCAGGGAGTTGCTGAGCCGGGCGCAGACCCTTCCGGTGGATTCCGTTCACATGCCCGTACTGTCACCCACCGATCTCATGGGCAGCCAGCTCCACGCCTTCTCGGAGCACCACTGCGACTTCGGGGCCGTACTGCCCATCGCACGGACGCTGCGGGAGAAGATCGACTGGGACCGCCTGCGCCGCGAGCATCAGGACTCGCCCATGCCGGACGCGTTTCTCTACCTTCTCGAACGTCTGCACGTCATCGACCCGCGGGAGGCAGGGCCGTGAACGACACATCCGCCGCCGAGTACCGCATCGCCCATCTGCGGGAGCATCTGGCCAGTGGGGACTACGCCGAGATGGGCGTACGGATAGAGCTGCGCGGAAGCAGCGTGCTGATCGCCGGCACCGTCTCCAGTGCCGGCTGCCGGGACGAGATCCTGCGCATGGCCAAGGAGGAACTGGCCGGGCTGCCCCTGCGTGAGGACCTGATCGTGGTCTCCGCGACCGCCCCCGACCACCCCGAGGAGCTCGCGTGATCCGGATCGCGGCCGTCGGCGACATTCATCTGGGGCTGGACAGTGCGGGGGTGCTCCGGCCCGCGTTCGAAACCATCAGGGACTCCGCGGACGTGCTGCTGCTCGCAGGGGACCTGACGCGGCACGGCACGGCCGGGGAGGCGCGGGTGGTGGCCCAGGAGGTGGCCGGGCTCGGTGTGCCGGTGGTGGCCGTCCTGGGCAACCACGACTACCACAGTGACCAGCAGGCCGAGGTGACGGCGGTGCTCGGTGAGGCGGGCGTGACCGTGCTGGAGGGCCAGGGGACCGTCCTCGACATCGGCGGTGTACGAGTCGGTGTCGCCGGGACCAAGGGCTTCGGCGGCGGATTCGCGGGCCGCAGCGGTGGCGATTTCGGCGAACCGGAGATGAAGGAGTTCATCCGGTACACCCGGCGGTGCGCCGAGGGCCTGCGGCGTTCCCTGGACGAGCTGAAGGCGCGCGGTTGCTCCGTGCGCATCGCGTTGACGCACTTCGCGCCGGTGCCGGACACTCTCGCGGGTGAGCCGCCGGAGATCTTCCCGTTTCTGGGCAGCTATCTGCTGGCCGAGGCGATGGACGAGTCCGGGGCCGACCTCGCGGTCCACGGCCACGCGCATCTGGGCACCGAGCACGGGATGACCAGCGGCGGAGTGCGCGTGCGCAATGTCGCCCAGCCGGTGATCGACCGCGCCTTCGCCGTCTACCACCTGGCGGTTCACGCGGCTGTCGGCACCGCTGCCGACAGCGTCCCTGTCGCGGCCGAATGACCCGCTGCCCCCTCCCCCAGACCCGGGAAACGGAAAAGGTCGTATCGGATTGCTCCGATACGACCTCCGACCTGCGTAGAAACGCTGGTCGGGACGACAGGATTTGAACCTGCGACCCCTTGACCCCCAGTCAAGTGCGCTACCAAGCTGCGCCACGTCCCGGTGCCCGTGCGGCCTGGGGTTTCCCCTGGCTGAACGCGCTTGAGAACAATACCGCACTTGGACCGGTGGGCACGAACCGCTTTCAGACCCGCTTGTCGAGCCAGGCGGTCAGGTCGTCCTGGACCTCGTCCCGGTTCGTCTCGTTGAGGATCTCGTGGCGGGCGCCCTCGTAACCCTTCCAGGTGAGGTCCTCGGTGCCGAGGTAGCGGAAGTCCTCCAGGAGCTCGTAGACGAGGGTCATTCCCTGGTTGCAGGGGTCCTGTGTGCCGACGGCGATGTGGACGGGCAGGTCGGCGGGGATACGGGCGAGATTGCGCGGGTCGTTGATCTTGCAGACCGCGTGCACCCAGTCGAGTGCGAGGCCCGCGCTGAAGGCGAAGCCGCACCGCTCGTCCGCCGCGTACGCGTCCACCTCGGCTTCGTCGCGCGACAGCCACTCGAAGCCCGTGCGGTGCGGGTACGGGTCGTTGAAGGAGGCGAAGAGGGTGGGGATGTACGAGGAAATCGCCGCGCGGCCGTGCTCCGCGACCTCCGCCTCCAGGCCGGTGATCGACTCCTGCAGCTCGGCTCCCGGCAGCGTACGGAAGGTGCCGGAGAGGATCAGGCCGGCCAGGTCGTCCGGGTACTCCTGCGCGTAGTCGCGGGCGAGCATGGAGCCGAGGCTGTGGCCGAGCAGCACGACCGGCAGGCCGGGGTGCAACGCCCTGGCCTGGTCGCCGACCGCCTTGAGGTCGTCGACGATCGCCCGCCAGCCGTTCTCGCCGGCCACGCCGTAGCCACCGGTGGCGGCGGCGGTCGCACCGTGGCCGCGGTGGTCGGAGGCGATCACCCCGTAGCCGCGCGAGACCAGGTGCTGGGCAAAGCGGTCGTAGCGCAGGGCGTGTTCGGCCGCGCCGTGGGCGATCTGGACGAGGGCGCGGGGCCTGCCGCTGTCCGGCAGCCAGGTGTACGCGGCGATCTGCGCGCCGTCGCCTGCGGTCGCCGTTCCCGTGCGGTGTGCGGTGCTCATCGGGCACGCCTCCTGGGTGTCTGCTGGTGTCTGTGCTCGCCTGTGCTCATCTGTGCTCGGAGTACTGGGGCTGACTCTCCCCAGGGGAGAGCGCCTCACACCGGACCGGCGCCGGCCCGTTGCCCTGCGACGTTGAGCTTGCCCGGTTCGGGAAGGGGCGAGGTGGGGAACAAGCCCGCCGCAGGCCCCCTGTCCCCGCAGCGCCGCCCCACCCGCACTCCCCCGAGGAGCTCCCCGCCATGCCCGCCCCTTACCCGCGCCTCCCCCCGGCCGACCGCCTCCTGTCCCCCCGCACCGGCTGGACCCGCGCCCACTGGGAGGCCCTCGCCGATCGCCTCCTGGACGCGCTCGTTCCGTACGCGACGCCGGGCTTGGCGCAGTACCGGCTGCCGGGCCGGGGCAGCTCGTCGGGAGTGGTCTCGGACGGGCTCGAAGGCTACGCGCGCTCATTCCTGCTGGCCTCCTTCCGGATCGCCGGGGCGGGCGGCGACGTCGAGCCGCGCTTGATCGAAAGGTACGTGGAGGGTCTGACAACGGGCACCGATCCGGCCTCCGGCGAGGCCTGGCCACGCCTCACCGACTGCTCCCAGCAGATGGTCGAGGCCGCCTCGATCGCCGTCGGCCTGCACGAGACCCGCCCCTGGATCTGGGACCGTCTCGACACGCCCGCCCAGGAGCGGGTGGCCGACTGGTTCTCCGGCTTCGTCGGCGCCCGTACGTGGGACAACAACTGGCGGCTCTTCCAGGTGGTGTCCGAGCAGTTCCTCGCCTCCGTCGGCGCACCGCACAGCCGCTCCGACATCGAGGGCGGCCTCGACCGTATCGAGGACTGGTACGCCGGCGACGGCTGGTACACCGACGGCGACGGCCGCAACTTCGACTACTACATCGGCTGGGCGATGCACCTCTACCCGCTGCTGTGGTCCCGGATGGCAGGCACCGACGACGGCGGTCGCACCCCCGTCTACCAGGACCGCCTCCACCGGTTCCTCACCACCTACCCGCACTTCTTCGGCGGCGACGGCGCCCCCGTCCACCAGGGCCGTTCCCTCACCTACCGTTTCGCGTCCGTCGCCCCCGCATGGATGGGCGCGCTCGCCGACTGCACACCGCTGCGGCCGGGCCTCACCCGCCGCCTCGCCTCGGGTGCGCTCCGGCACTTCGCGGAGCGCGGCGTCCCCGACGAGCGCGGGCTGCTGACGCTCGGCTGGTACGACACCTTCCTCCCGTCGACCCAGCCGTACTCCGGTCCCGCCTCCCCCTATTGGGCGAGCAAAGGGTTCCTCGGCCTCCTCCTGCCCGCGGACCACCCCACGTGGACCGAGCGCGAACTGCCGCTCCCGGTCGAGGAGTCCGACCAGTACACCGCGCTCCCCGCTCCCGGCTGGCTGCTCCACGGCACCCGCCACGACGGCATCGTGCGCCTCGTCAACCACGGCAGTGACCACAACCCGCTCACCGGCGATGCCGAGGACGACCCGCACTACGCGAAGCTCGGCTACTCCTCGGCGACGGCGCCCGACGCCGCTCCGCACGCCTGGTCGCGCGCCGTCGACAACCACATCGCCCTCCTCGCGCCCGCCGACGGCGCCCCCTCCCGCCGGCTCCGGATCCATCCGGGCACCTGCGCGGGCCGTACCGCGTCCTCCTGGCACCTCGCGCGACTTCCGGGCGACGCGCGTGAGTTCCGCATCGACACGACCAGTGTGCTGTTCGGATCGTGGGAGGTACGGGTGCACCGGCTGGAGGCCCCGGAGGGCGCGGGCGTGCGCGAGGGCGGCCACGCGGTGGCGGCGAAGGAGCGCCCGCGGGCGGAGACCGGCCCCGGCTGGGCCCTGGTCCGTACGGCGGACGGCCTCACCAGTGCGGTCGTCGCCCTGCACGGCTGGGATGCGGAAGAGGCGGCCGGGGTCTCGCGCGACGTACAGGCCAATGCGTACGGCCCGCATTCCGCGACGCCGTATCTGCGGCTCGGAGCCCATCCGGGCGGGCACAGCGTGCACGTGTCCCTGATCGCCCTGTCCCGTGGCACGGTGTGTCCCCTGGCGCTGCGCGAGTCCATCACCGTCGAGGTCCTGGACGGACCGTTGGTCCGGCTGGCCTTCCCCGACGGCACGGTCACGGACGTATGACCTGTCAGACGGCGCCGTCCTCGCGGCGGCGGATCAGTTCCGCCAGCTCCGCGGCCATCGCCTTGATCGTCTCCAGGCCCGCCCGCCCCCACCGCCTCGGTTCGGTGTCGACGACACAGACCGTGCCGAGCAGGATGTCCGTACGGTCGATGACGGGAGCCCCCATGTACGACCGGATGCCGATCTCGTCGACGACCGGGTTGCCCGCGAACCGCGGGTAGTCGCACACGTCGTCCAGGACCAGTGCCTTGCGCCGCGCGACGACATGCGGGCAGTACCCGTGATCGCGGGCGAGGAAGCGGCCGATGCGGCTCGTGGCGGCGACCGCGCCCGGGTCGGTGCCGCTGTGTGTCCCGGTAGGAGTGTGCAGTCCGGCGAAGAACTGCCGGTTCTCATCAATGAAGTTGACCATGGAGTACGGCGCTCCGGTCACCTCCGCGAGCCGGTCGGCGAACGTGTCGAAGGCGGGCACGGCCCGGTCGCCGAGTCCGAGCTGGTGCAGCCTCCGCACGCGCGCGGGTGCCTCCGGGTCGGCGGGGGTGAGCAGCAGTTGGCCGATCCGGTCGTACGTCATGTGGGTGCTCCGTGGTTTCCGTGGCCCGGTGCGGCCGAGGTGATGGTGAGCAGGTGCCGGACGAGGGTGACCAGCGTCTTGATCCCTGAGCTGGCGATGCGTGCGTCGCACAGCACGACCGGGACCTCTTGCGGGAGGTCGAGGGCGGCCCGTACCTCTTCCGGTGCGTAGCGGTGTGCACCGTCGAACTCGTTGACGGCCACGACGAATTCGATGCCGCGCCGCTCGAAGAAGTCCAGGGCCGCGAAGCTGTCCTGGAGGCGGCGGGTGTCGGTGAGCACGACGGCGCCCAGGGCGCCCTTGGAGAGTTCGTCCCACATGAACCAGAAGCGTTCCTGGCCGGGTGTGCCGAAGAGGTACAGCACGTGCTGCTCGTCGAGGGTCATCCGGCCGAAGTCCATGGCGACGGTCGTCGTGGCTTTGTCCTCGACACCGTCGAGGCTGTCGGTCCCCACGCTCACCTGGGTGAGCAGTTCTTCCGTACTCAGTGGTGCGATCTCGCTGACCGCGCCCACGAAGGTCGTCTTACCGACGCCGAACCCGCCGGCGACAAGGATCTTGAGCGCGGTGGGAAACAGGTCAGAGCCGTCGTCGTAGGCCATCGAGCACTGCCTCCAGCAGGGTGAGGTCGTTGGGCTGGTCGTCGAAGCGGGGCGCGTGCGTGGTGAGCGCTCCGCAGTCGACCAGGTCGGAAAGCAGCACCTTGGTGACGACCACGGGAAGCCGCAGGTACGCCGCGATCTCCGCCACCGAGGTGGGGTGTGCGCACAGGCCGAGGGCCTGGGCGTGCTCGGGACCGATGTGCATGAGGGGTTCCGCCCCGGTGACCCGCACCATGGTCAGCAGGTCGAGGTCCGTCGTGGGGCGGGTGCGGCCGTCGCTCACCGTGTAGGGGCGGATGAGCCGGCCGGCCGCGTCGTCGAGCCACGGCCCGTCCTGCGGGAGCGGCCCCATCAGCGTCCCGTGGCGCTCGGTACGCCCGCCCGCTGCCTGGCCGGTGTGACGAGGTACGGCCGTACGCTCTTGACGAGCATCGCCATCTCGTAGCCCAGCACGGCCGCGTCCGCCTCGCGGCCCGCGAGCACCGCGAGGCAGGTGCCGGAGCCCGCGGTGGAGACGAAGAGGAGGGTGGAGTCGAGCTCGACGACGACCTGGCGTACCTCGCCGCCGTCGCCGAAACGGGCGCCCGCGCTACGGCCGAGCGAGTACAGGCCGGAGGCGAGGGCGGCCATGTGGTCGGCGCTGTCGTTGTCGAGGCCGTGGACCGACTTCACCAGGCCGTCGCAGGAGAGCAGAACCGCGTTGCGTGTGAAGGGAACACGCTGGACCAGCCCGCTCAACAGCCAGTCGAGATCCGTTACTTGACCGGTCGGCGCATCACTCGCCATGGTGCATCTACTCCTTGGGGTACTGCGGTGGAAGGGTGAGGAGGGGCGGGAGGGCGGAGGCAGTGGTCAGCCGGCGTCGCCCTCGCGCAGGGGGTACGGCTGCGGAGGGTGCTCCGGAGCCGGGCGGGGGGCCGGGGCGTGCGCGAGCGCGGCTCCGGGGGCGGGCGCGGGGGCGACTGCCGGGGTGGTGGCGGGGTCCAGCGCCTGGTCCTGGTGCGGTACGGGGGGCGGTACAGGGAGCGGTACGGGGTGCGGGTCCGGCTGGGCCTCCGCCAGGCCGATGCCCCGCTGGAAGGCCGCCATCAGACCCGGGTCGTGGAGGGCGGGGTATTCGTCGTCCTGGCGCGTGACGGGGGCTTCTCGGAGCTGGGGCACCAGGTTTTCCTGGCTGCGGCGCCTGGGCAGGCTGGGGCGGCTCGTGGTGTCGCGTACGTATCCGGTGGCGCGCGGCTGGACCCGGGTGTGGGCCGGCTCCGAGGAGAGGCCGGGTCGCGTGACGCGGTCGGTGCCCGGGCGGGCAGCGGCGGGGGTGGGGCGGTCCTCCCGCGCGCCGCGCACTGGGAGGGGTGCGTGACTCCTGCCGTGGTCAGCGGGTGCGGGTGCGGGCGCGTGGGGGGACGTGACGGGGGACGCGCTCCCGGCCGGCGCCGCGGGGGCCGGGGCCGCGTGCCGGGCCCCGGCGGCCGCCGCCCGGCCGGGACCGTCCTGGTCCTCTGCGCCCAGCAGCGCCTGCGGCAGGACGAGTACGGCCTGTACACCGCCGTAGATGTTGGCCTGGAGGCGGACCGTGATGCCGTGCCTGCGGGCCAGTGCCGACACCACGAAGAGGCCGATGCGGCCGTCGTGGAGAAGGCGGCCGACGTTGACGTTTTCCGGGTCGCGCAGCAGGGCGTTCATCTTGTTCTGCTCGGTGACGGGCATGCCCAGGCCCCGGTCCTCGACTTCGACGGCCAGGCCCGCGCTGACGTGCTGGGCGCGGAGCAGCACGGTGGTCTGCGGAGCGGAGAACACCGTGGCGTTCTCGACGAGTTCGGCGAGGAGGTGAATGACGTCGGCGACGGCGTGGCCGCGCAGGGTGCCGTCGATGGGCGGCACCAGTTTGACGCGTGAGTAGTGCTCAACCTCGGCGATCGAGGAGCGCAGTACCTCCGTCATGGTCACCGGGTTGCTCCACTGGCGGCGGGAGACCGCGCCGCCGAGGACGGCGAGGTTTTCCGCGTGCCTGCGGACGCGGGTGGCGAGATGGTCGACGTGGAAAAGGCCCTTGAGCAGCTCGGGGTCCTCGACATCGTTCTCCAGCTCGTCTAGGAGTTGGATCTCCCGGTGTACGAGCGACTGGAGCCGGCGGGCCAGGTTGACGAAGACCTCGACCTTCTGGTCCGTACCCGCGCTGCTGGACAGCTGCGATGCCTGTACGACGGCGCCCACGGCGGCGTCGTGCGCGCGCGCCATGTCCAGTTCCAGCCGGTCGAATTCGTCGCCGCCCCGCGTTCCGGGGGGCGGCGTACGCCGGCTGGGCGGCCCCTCGCCACGCCGCAGTTGCTCGACCACCGCGCGCAGGTCGGCCTGCCCGCGCGCGCTGGTCCTGCGCAGTGCGTTGCAGCGGTCCAGCACGGTCTTGGCGGCCCGGTCCGCGCCCACGACGGCTGCGGCCAGCGACACGATGACGAGGGCGCCGGCCCCGGCGAGCGCGACCCATAAGTTGCGCGTCGGCTCGGCGGTGGTGGCGCGGAGGGTGAACAGCACGGCCGCGGCGCCGCTGAGGGCGACGACAACGGCCGGGAGTACGGCGGCGCGCAGTATCTGGGGGCGTATGTGGACGTCGGGCATCGGCTGTACGGGAAGAGGCCGGGCGCCCGGCCGTCCGTGCCGCCCGCCCTCGCGGCGGTCTGCACGCGCGCCGGGTGCGCGAAGTTGAGACATCAGTGTCCTCGGTACGTGGGGCCCCAGGGGTCGGCTTACTGCGTCTGTTCGACCACGGTCGGTCTGGGCTCAACTTGGGTGATGTGGCCCCATGTTGATCGCCGGGCACTCACAGTAGTCGGCAACCTTTCATGATCGACGCGCAGTTGCCAAACTTGCCCGCACAGCGTCCCGCTCTGGTATGACGCGTCGTACTACAGACCGAAAAGCAGACGGCCCCCGTGCCTCCGCCTTCGTAACGGTCGAGATCAACTCATATCCGGAGCGCTTCCTCGGCGTGGCCGATTTCCGCCTCCCGCTCCTGCTCGCGATAGAGGACGAGAGCTTGTGCCCACGCGGCGCGGGCCTCGTCCGGCCGGTTCAGGGCGCGGTGCGATTCGGCGATCCTGGCCAGGGTGTCGGCCTCGTCATAGCCGTTGCCGAGCGTCCGGAAGTGGGCCAGCGCCTGCCGGTAGTAGTCCAGGGCCGCGGCGTGGTCGCCGGTGAGGTGGGCGATGTAGCCGAGGCTGTCGAGCGTGGACGCCTCGTCGCCGGGACGCCCGTGTTTCAGGAAGAGTCCGTGCGCCCGCTCGCAGTGGTCGCGTGCTTCGTCGTACGCGCCGAGCTGGGCGTGCATCCAGCCGACCGCGTTGAACTGGTTCGCCTGCCAGATCGGGTTGTCCAGCGTCTGGTAGAGCCGCAGCGCGCGGGTGGCGTACGAAAGGGCCTTCCGGTTGTCGCCGTGCATCTCCCAGAGCCTGCCGAGCGTACGGCAGATGTGCGCCTGGGCCGTCGGATCACCGGCCGCCTCCGACAGGTCCAGGGCACCGTGCAGGTGGTCCAGCGCTTCGGAGCGACGCCCGCTCAGGCCGTGGAAGTGCCCCAGCCGCCAGTGCGCGAGCACCCGCGGGAGGACGTTCTCCGGCTGCTGCTCGGCCGCTGCCAGGGCCGTGTGCCAGACGCGGGAGTACGCCTCCAGGTGATGTGACCCGAGCTGGTACGAGATCAGGGCCCAGGCGAGCTGCACGGCCCGGGCCGGCAGGCCGGCGGTCAGGGCTGATTCCTGGGCGGCGAGGAGGCAGGCGTGCTCCTCGGTGAACCACCGCAGGGCGTCCGTGGTGTTCGCGGGCGCGAGGGGCGCGCACCCGTGGGCCGGTGGCTCGGGATCGGGCCGGAAGGGGGTGTGGGGGCCGTCGAGGAGCAGGTTGGCTGCGAACGCGGTGTGGAGGTAGAAGTCGATCAGTCGCGCTCGGGCTTCGGCGTTCTCCTGAGCGCGGTCCAGGGCGGCCAGTTCGCCGGAGTACAGGTGGGCGAGGTCGTGCATCCGGTATCGGCCGGGCCGGTGCTGCTGGACGAGGTGTGCGGCTTCCAGCTCGGCGAGCAGGGTCCTCGCACGGCTGCGGGTGATGCCGGCGAGACTTGTGGCGGCGTCCAGGCCGATGTCCGTGCTCGTCACCAGTCCCAGCAGCGCGAAGAGCCGGCCGGCGGAGCTGCTGAGGGCTCGGTGCGATGTGGCGAGTACCGTCCGCAGACTCACCGTCATGCCGCCGGCGTCCAGCACGTCGAGGCGGCTCGACGCGTCCGCCAGTTCGTCGGCCAGGGCGGCGAGGGGGAACTCGGGGTGCGACGCGACACGGGCGGCCATCAGGCTCAGCGCGAGCGGGAGACCCGCGCAGTAGTCGACGATGGCCGCGACGGCCTGCGGCTCGGCGTCGAGCCGGCTGGAGTCCAGGCGGTGGGCGAGCAGTTCGCGGGCCTGCGACGCGTGGAAGGGGGTGGGCGAGACGGTCACAGCGCCGTGGGTGACCAGCAGGGGGGTGAGCCGGTTGCGACTGGTGATCAGTACGGCGCACCCGCTTCTCCCGGGCAGGAGGGGGACGACCTGCTGCGCGTCGTGGGCGTCGTCCAGTACGACCAGGATCTGCTTGTCGGCGAGCAGGCTGCGGTAGAGGCCGCCTTGGGCCTGAAGGTCTTCCGGGGCGGCGTCGGGCGGCGCCCCGAGCGCGTCGAGGAATCCGCGCAGGGCCTCGGCCGGTGACATCGGCTCCCCGGCGGGGTCGAAGCCGCGTAGATCCACGTAGAGCTGGCCGTCGGGGAAGCGGTCGGCGTGATCGTGGGCCCAGCGGAGGGCCAGCCAGCTCTTGCCGACTCCGCCCGCCGCCGAGATGACCGCGATGCGCCCCGGCGCCGACTCCGACTCCGACTCCGATGCCGGACCTGGGCGCGGTCCCGGCTCCGGCCGGCGCGGGACGAGGAGGCCGGCCAGCTCGTCCAGTTCCCGCTGACGGCTGATGAAGCCGACGGGGGCGAGGGGGAGTTGGCGGGGCGTCACGACCGGTGGCCGTGGCGCGGCGGTCGACGCCTCGGTGGGTACGGAGGCCGGGGCGGCGGGCGGCGGCCCGGCCGGTCCCGACCGGAGGAGCTCCTGGTGAAGCCGCTGGAGCGATGCGCCGGGGGTGAGGCCGAGTTCCTCGTCGAGGTTCTGCCGGAGTACTTGATAGTGCTCAAGCGCCCGAACCGTACGGCCCTGCCTGTGCAGCGCCAGCATCAGCTGCCCGGCCAGCCGTTCGTCGAAGGGGTGCGTGGACACTCCGGAGATCAGCTGTGGCAGTACCTCCGACTCGCGCCCCTGCCGCAGGAGTACGTCGTTGAGGTCCAGTTCGGCCGCCTGGCGTTCGGACGTCAGAACTTCCCGGAGGTGGGTGAACCATGGTGTGTCCGCGGCGGGGAACGCCTCACCGGCCCATAACCGCAGCGCCTCCTGGAGCAGATCTGCCGCCACGTGGTCCGGTGCCCCGCGCGCCCGGTGGACCAGGGCACGGAAGCGGTGCAGATCCACGGCGTCGGGGTTCGTCTCGGCGGTGTATCCCCCAGGACGGCGCACCAGGCGTAACTCCGTCGTGGACAGCGCCCGTCGCAGCCGGGACAGATAGCTGTACAGCGTGGTCACGGCGGAGCGTGGGGCTCTCTCCCCCCAGACCCGGTCGAGCAGTTGGTCCATGGAAACGGGCCGGTTGGCCTCGACGAGCAGCACAGCCAACACGTGTCGCTGCCGGGCATGACCGAGGTCGACGTCCCGGCCCCGCACGTGCGCCCGGACCCCGCCGAGCACGCAGAACTCCGCGGCCTGCATGGCGCTCCCCCCTGCTGTCGAACTCAGTCTTCGCAGCGCAGGGCGCGGATTCAAGGAATATCCAAGACATCGTTCAAGGATCACCCCCGGTCCGCCCAATGACCCGCTTGCACGATGAGCGTGTCCAGTCACCACAACGGAGGGAAAGCAGATGATCAAGAGTGTGGCCCGTGCAGCCGCCGTGATCGGCGTGATGGGCAGCGCGATGGCGGCGGTACCGGCGACGGCGGCGGCTGCCCCCGAGAGCGTGCGGCCGACGGCGAGCGCGGCGGCCGGGTGCAGCTGGATGTCCAGGACCACTACGTCGGCGCGGGTGTTCTGCGACGGGAACGGTCCCACCAGGTACCAGTTGGTCCTGTACTGCACCCAGAGCAGGGTGGCTCCCGGCAATGCGCCGTGGCTGGGTGACCGGCGGGGCTCGTACGCCAAGTGCCCGAGCGGCACCAGCATCGTGGACTACGACATCTTCATCGGCTAGTTCGCAGGAACGGGGGGCTCGGGGCCGGGCGACGGGGACGGGGGCCGCGGCTCGGGGGGCCAGGGGGTCGGGGTCGTCGGGGGCGTCGGGGAGGAAGAACGGAAGGCGGCGAGGCCGAGCAGACACCAGCGCTCAGTCCTCGCCGCCCTTCCGCGGCCCCTTCGGCGTCGCGCACGGCAGATGGCCGTGGCCGGAGCGGTCCTCACACCACCCCGCCTTCAGAGGCCGCGCCTCGGCGTCATTCCGGCTCCGCGTCCACGGTGAGCTTTCGGCACAGCGGGCATTCGAACTGTGCGGCCTGCCCGGAAAGCTGGTCCGACTCCGCAGGAGCCGAGGGCCTGAAGCCCGTCCGGTATTCATCATGAAACAGCGCCGGCGGAATCAGATTGATCGCTGCGCCAGTGCCGAATTTTGCGCCTGCATCTCTTCGGTATATGTCGGCAACCGCCTGCAAGGGAAACGAAAGCCAATATAAGAATCGCCGGAGGCTGTCCGACAGATCATGCCTGAGCAGACGCCCCCGAGGGGTCACCGACAGCGCCGAGTACCCGAAACGCACACCGCACCATAAAGCCGTCATGCGAATACCTCCCACCGATCGCCTGAATGCTTTGCAGGCCGCAACCAAAACCTGCTGCATAAAGACCCTGAGGGGAAGGGTGGCGCACCCTGGCGAATGCAGGTTGATGCCGGTGAGGCACAGGTTGCGCCGTGCGGCGAAAGCGCGAGGAGCAGCCCGGCGTCACCGCTCGCCGGCGAGGTCGAGATCGCCTCGGGGGGCCGCTTCCGGAGCGGCGGTCGCTGCCTTCCGGGCGCGCCAGGGGTGGGCAAGAGGCTGGCATACGGCCCGCCACCAGGGGTCCTCGGGGAGGACACCGGCAGGCTCGAAGGGCTCGCCGGGCCGGGGAAACGCAGTCGCCTGCCCTGCTTCCCGCCCGGCGTCCCTCGTCCACTCCCCTGGCTCCGCCCACGCGTGCGGAGCGAGGTTGAACGTCCCCCAGTGGATCGGCAGCAGCACGCCGTGGGGCTTGGAGCCCTGCAGGTCGAGGTGGGCTTGAACGCCTTCCGCCGGTGTCATGTGGATGTCGGGCCAGTACTCGCTGTACGCGCCGATCTGGATCATGGCCGCGTCGAACGGGCCGTGCTCGGCGCCGATGTCCCTGAAGCCTTCGAAGTAGCCGGTGTCGCCGCTGTGGTAGACCCGGTGCTCCGGTCCCGCGACCGCCCAGGACGCCCAGAGGGTGTGCTGCTGGTTGCGCAGACCGCGGCCGCAGAAATGGCGGGCCGGGGTCGCGGTCAGACTGAGGCCGGCGATCTTCACCGACTCGTTCCAGTCCAGCTCGTGCACCCTCTCGGCGGGTACGCCCCAGCGCTCCAGGTGCGCTCCGACGCCGAGCGGCACCGCGAAAGCCGTGCGGGTGCCGGCGAGCGCGCGGATCGTGGGCATGTCGAGGTGGTCGTAGTGGTCGTGGGAGATCACGACCACGTCGAGCGGACCCAGCGACGCGAGGGGGGCCGGGACCGGGTGCAGCCGCTTGGGGCCGACGAAGGAGAAGGGGGAGCAGCGCTCGCCCCACACCGGGTCGAAGAGCACGCGCCGGCCGTCGATCTCGGCGAACACGCTCGAATGGCCCATCCAGGTGAGGCGCAGTCCTGTGGCGGGTGGCCCGGCCAGGTCGGCGAGGGTCGTGGCGTGCAGCGGGATGGGGCCGGCGGGCGCTCTGCGGCGCCGCTCCTCCTTGCGGAAGTAGACCTTCATCAGCTCGAGCGTCGACCCCGAGGGCCGCGTCCGCGGGCCCACCGGGTTCTGGAAGACCCCGTCGGCGAAGTTCGGCGAGCGGCGGATGCGCTCCATCCGCTCCCCCGCCGGGTCCGCGCCGAAGGGGGCGGTCCGCAGCGAGCGCAGCCGGGAGCGCAGCGGTAGCAGGGCGTCAGCGCCGGTCACAGGACCTCCAGGGGCTCAGTGTCTTTCCCATTATGGGCGCCGGGTACGACAGCGCGGGAACGGGAGCGTTGCGGGGCGGGGTACGCCGAGGGGTACGGGACGTCGTGCGGGGCGTCGTGCGGAACCGGTCGTCGTGCGGTCGCGGAGCATGACTTGAGCTGATCGGCGGTTCAGTAAACGCACCTCGTTGAGAGGGGCACTTCCGGCTCCAGATACTGACTGGCAGTGATCACCTCGGACAGCGCCCAGTGCTGTTACTACGGTGCGCTCCCGCACCTGCCCGTCGGCCCCGCGCGGCCACTACCTCCATCCGACCGGGTTCGGCACGCTCCGATACGCCCTGCCCGCCGCCATCGGCGCGAAGTCGGCGTACCCCGGACGGCAGGTCGTGACGCTCAGCCGCGGGGGACGACGGCGGGCTGCAGTTCACCGTGCAGGAACTGGTGACAGCGACACAGCTCGGACTGCCGCTCCCGGTCGTCGTGTTCGACAGCGGCGGATACGGCGAGATCCGCGACGAGATGAACGCGCGGCGACACCCCGACCGCCGCCGACCTGCCACGCGTCGACCTGCCCGCGCTGTGCCGGGCGTACGGCGGCGCGGGGACGCACGCCGATTCGCCCGGCGCTCCCGCCGAGGCGCTGGTGCGGGCGCTGAACACCCACCGCCCCACTGTCATCACCGTTCCGGAGGAGAGAGCACCGTATGAACGCCCCCCTGATCTCACAGACCTGGACCGATCACGTCTCAGGGCGCCGGGGCTTCCTGGTCGTCGACCGGCTCGTGCGCGGTGTGTCCAGCGGCGGTCTGCGCATGCGCGAGGGCTGCACCCTCGACGAGGTCGCGGGCCTGGCGCGTGGCATGACGATGAAGGAGGCACTCCACTACAACGCGGAAGGCCGTTACATACCGCTCGGCGGAGCCAAGGGCGGATCGACTGCGACCCGCAGGACCCCGAGGCGTACGGCATTCTGGTGCGCTACCTGCGCGCGATGCGTCCGCACATCGAGACCTTCTGGACGACCGGTGAGGACCTCGGCCTGACCCAGCACATTCGTCGACAAGGCCGCTGCCGAGGCCGGTCTCGTCTCGTCCATTCAGGCCGTCTATCCGCTGCTCGACGACGAGGTGGCGGCGCGGCAGCGGCTCGCCGACGCGTTCGCCGTCGAGGTCGACGGCATCGGGCTCGACGAGCTGGTCGGCGGCTGCGGCGTCGCCGAGTCGGTACTCGCGGCGCTCGACCGCGCGGGTGTCGCGTACGAGGGGACACGTGTCTCCATACAGGGCCTGGGCACCATGGGTGGCGCCGACCGCGCGCTTCCTTTCCCGCGCGGGGCTGAGGATCGTCGCCGTGGCCGATGTGAAGGGCACCGTCGCCAATCCGGAGGGTCTGGACGTCGAAGCGCTGCTCGGCGCGCGTGACGCGTACGGGGCCGTGGACCGGGGCGTGTTGCGTCCGGGAGACCTCGAACTGCCGGGTGACGCCTGGCTGTCCGCGGAGGCGGAGGTACTGGTTCCGGCTGCCGTCTCGTACGCCGTCGACGCCTCGAACGAGGGGCGGATCACCGCCCGCTGGATCGTCGAGGCGGCGAACATGCCGGTGCTGCCGGACGCGGAGGTGCTGCTGGCGGGGCGGGGGGTGGCCGTCCTGCCGGACGTGGTCGTCAACTCCGGTACGAACGCCTGGTGGTGGTGGACGCTGTTCGGGGACATCGGGGCCGACGCGGAGGAGGCGTTCGCGTACACGCGGCGTTCGATGCGCGCGCTGATCGACCAGGTGCTGGCGAGGGCGGAGGCGGGCGGTTCGACACCGCGCGCCGCGGCGCACGCGATCGTCGCCGACCGGCTGCCGGTGATTGCGGAGCGGTTCGGGTGGTACAGGTGACACGCACCGACCGCACGGAACACACTCCCCGCACCGACTCCGGCAGCCTGGACGCGCTCTTCTATGCTGGACGGGCTGAATTGGTTGCGGCAACCATCCAGCCCGTCCAGCATTTGAGGACACGCCCGGAGGGCGTCCGGGGGTCTGGGGGCGGCCCCGCGGGGTGGGGAAACAGTGCGTCCCGCCGGGACGCCGACGCCGCACCGCGTCAGACCGTGGTTCTGGCCGTCACCAGCCGGTGGCCGCCCAGCACTGCAGAGAGCTCCGCCAGGAACCGCTCCGCCAGCGGCGGCCAGTTCCACAGCACCAACCCCAAGTGCGCCACCGCCACCGGTGGATCAATCGTCCAGTCGGGAAACCCGGACCGCTCCCCGCACCACACGCAGGCCCCGCTGCCCGGCCCCGTACCCCCGAACCAGGCGTACAGGTCGTCGAGCAGCGGGGCCCACGCGCGCGTCCACATGTCGGGCCCGCGGTCGGCGGGCTCGGTCGTCGCGCCGCAGGCCGGGCACGTGGCCGTCCAGAGGTCCGCGCACACGTACACACGGCGTTCGATCTCCATGCCGACGCCACACGCCGCGCCCAACGCCACCTCGTCCTCGTTGACGGCGCGCGCGGCGTGCGGGCCCGGCGCCCGGCCGAGTTCGTCGCCGGGCAGGCAGTTCGTCAGCTCGCCCTGGACGATGCCACGGTGCTCCAGCCAGACCATGACCCGGCCGGCGAGCACGGCGGCTTCCTCCGGCCGGGCGTCGAGATCGGCCACCCATACGTACGCATCGCCCATGGGCCGCACGCTATCCCGTGGTGCTCACCCCTCGGCGCACCGCGTCTTCGCACCCAGCGCGTAGAAGATGACCCCGAGACCCCCACTGACTGAATGGCCAGTCAGTAGAGGCGCCTGCGGCCCCGCGCCACAACGCGCTGTCAAGGGCCCGTCGGCGTCCGCGTGACCGGCCTGCCGAGGTGGCCGGTGTGTAGCGTTACCGCGTGGCAAGTGTCCGGTTGCGCGTGGAGGAACGGCGCGAGGAAATGCTGCGCGCCGCGGCCGCCTTCGCACACGCCGCCGAAGGCGATCTCGCCCAGCTGCGCAAGCTGCTCGGCCGCCGTACGAGCGCCGTCCGCAGACTGCGCTCGGCGGTCCGGTGGTACGCACCGACCGGGCAGGCCAAGGGGTGGAAGCTGTGGATCGAGGGGTGGGCGGCCTCGCTGCGTGAGCCGGCACTCCGCGAGGTGGCGCGTGACCTCGATCAGCGGTGGAAGGCGGCACTGACGGAGGTCCTCACGGAGGGCGCGGAGGCCGGTGAGTTCCGGTGCGAGGACCCCGCTTCCGCCGCCTGGCGGCTGACCGCCCTGCTGGACGGCCTCGCTGTCCAGATGACCTCGTACGCGGGGTCGTTGTCCCGTACCGCCATGCTGGAGTGGACGGACGACGCGCTCGCACGCGAGCTGGGCATCGACCGGGCGGAGCTGGCGGCTGCGGCGCGCTGAAGTCCTGGTCCCGCCGCTTCTGGGTTGGGGCGAGTCGAGTCGGGTCGGGCCGGGGCGGCGCGATCAGTACCCGGTCGGCACAGTCAGTCCAGCCCTGTTGCCTCTCCGTGCAGCCATACTGTGCTCCAGTGGAGCCGGAAGGGGTTGCGGTGTCTGAACAGCGGTCTCAGCACACGGTGTACGACGTCCTGGTCATCGGCGGCAGCGGGGTGGACACGGTTGTCCGCGTCGACTCGCTGCCCGTACCGCTCGCCGACTCGTTCGGCGTGCCGGCCATCCGCGAGTGGCCGGGGCACACGGGCGGCAATGTCGCGCTGGGCTGCCGGGCGCTCGGACTCGAGGTGAAATTCCTCGACTTCATCGGCGACGACTGGATCGGCGGGCAGGTCAGGGAGCGCCTCGCCAAGGGCGGTGTCGACTTCGAGCCGCTGATCTCTGCGACGGGCACGCGACGCGCGGTGAACCTCGTCGACACCGCGACGGGCCGCCGGATGTCCTTCTACGACGCCCGCGACCCCGGCGATCTGCGGATGCCCCGCGACTTCTACCTCCCCCACCTGCGGCGGAGCGGGCATGTCCACCTGTCCATCATGGACTTCGCGCGGCACCTGCTCGACGACATCGAGGAACTGGGCGTCCCCGTCTCGACCGATCTGCACGACTGGGACGGACTCGCCGATCATCACCGGGAGTTCGCCCTCCGCTGCGACCTGGTGTTCCTGAGCGCGGCCGGCGCCGGTGAGCGGATTGCCGCCGTGATGCGCGACATCCTGCGGGAGGGCCGCGCCGAGGCCGTGGTGGCCACGGCGGGCGCGGGCGGCTCGTACCTGCTGACGCGGGACGGCAGCCGCACCCCGCGCCCGATTCCCGCGACCGTGCCGCCCGGTCCGGTGGTGGACTCCAACGGCGCCGGGGACGCGTACGTCAGTGGATTCCTGTACGGGCGCCTCACCGGCCGGGACCTGGAGGAATGCGCCCGCCTCGGCGCCCGTGCAGGCGCCCACGCCTGCACGGCGGAGGGCAACACGGACCTGATCGGACCGGCGGCCCTCCTCTCCTCCTAGAGGCGCGTGGGCCACCCTCGTCCGGAGCCCCTGCCGCTGTACGACGTGTTCGCCGGCGGCGTCCTGGCTCGCATACCGCGCGGACCTGCCGAGGTCTCACAGCGGCAGCAGATCGGGCCTCTTCGCCTCGACGTGATCACCTGACGACTCACCGCGCAGCCGCCGCCCGATCCACGGCACCAGGTGCTCCCGCGCCCACTGGATGTTGTCCCGGCGCGCCTCCAGCGAGTTGCGCGGGGCCATCGGCGGCCATGCCTGGTCCGGGTCGGCCGGTACGTCGAGGCCGAGCACCTGGGCGGCGCGCAGCGCGACGCGGGTGTGGCCCTCGGGCGAGAGGTGGAGCCGGTCGCCGTCCCAGGCGCGCCTGTCCTGGACGGACTTGAGCGACCACAGGTCGAGCACCGGGCAGTTGTAGCGGTCGGCGACCGCCCGTACGTGCGCCGTGTACATCGCGATCTTGCCGCGCAGATGGCGCAGTACGGGAATGCCGCGCGTGTCGAAGCCGGTGGTCACCATGACGGTGCCCACGGCGTTGGTGAGGTCGGCGACCGCCCGCTCGAAGCGCTCGGCCACGTCGTCGGGGTCACTGCCGGGCCGGAGGATGTCGTTGCCGCCGGCGCAGAAGCTCACGAGGTCGGGAGCCAGTGCCTTCGCGCGCGGGACCTGCTCGGCCACGATCTGGTCGAGCAGGCGGCCGCGTACGGCGAGGTTGGCGTAGCGGAACGTGTGCTCGGGGACGCGGTCGTCGAGGAGTACGGCGAGCCGGTCGGCCCAGCCGATGAACGCACCGTCGGGTCCCGGATCTCCGACGCCCTCGGTGAAGCTGTCGCCGATCGCCGCGTACGACCCGATGGTGCCTGCGCTGAATGATCTCGAATCGTCTGCCACGTCGGCACATCCTTCACTGGGGCAAGTGACCTACGCCACCGTAGGGAGGGGTTGACGCGGCGTGATATATGACACCGGTCAAGATTCACCCAACCCGGAATAGGACGAAAACGCACGTACGCCCCCTTTTGCCGCCGCGTGTGGCAGCAAAAGGGGGCGTACGGCCGCCTTCGGGCGGATCAGACGGTGACGCCGTGGCCGCGGAGGTAGGCCAGCGGGTCGACGTCCGAGCCGTAGCTCGGGCCGGTCCGGATCTCGAAGTGCAGGTGCGGGCCGGTGGAGTTGCCCGTGCTGCCGGAGAGACCGATCTGCGTGCCGCCGCCGACGCTCTGGCCGGAGGAGACGGACAGCGAGGACAGGTGGGCGTACTGCGAGTACCGGCCGTCGTCGTGCTTGATGACGACCTCGTTGCCGTACGAGCCGCTCCAGCCCGCGGAGACGACGGTGCCCGCACCGACCGCCTTGACCGGCGTACCGCTCGCCGCGGCGAAGTCGACGCCCGTGTGGTAACCGCTGGACCAGCTGCCGCCGGCGGCGCGGTACGGCGTGGTGACGCTCGCGGACACGGGGGCGGTGAAGCCGGATCCGGCGTTCTGCGCGGCAGCGGCCGGGGCAGGGGCGGAGACAGGCTTCTCGGCCTCGGCCTTGGGGGCGGCCTTCGCCGGAGCGGGCTTCGCCGGAGCGGCCTTCGCGGGGGCCGGCTTCGCCGGGGCCGCCGCCTTCGCTCCGATGGTCAGCTTCATACCGGGCAGGATCAGCGAGGGGTT
Source organism: Streptomyces flavidovirens DSM 40150 (assembly GCF_000429085.1). GTDB lineage: Bacteria > Actinomycetota > Actinomycetes > Streptomycetales > Streptomycetaceae > Streptomyces > Streptomyces flavidovirens. Next base: position 27,591 of record NZ_AUBE01000038.1, read on the forward strand.
GCCGCCGACGACCTCACGGTTGTCCTCGTACAGCTTCTGCCAGCCGCCACGCACGTCCTGCTCGTCGGCGATCTTCGACAGGTAGTCGCCGGAGACCACGGAGTAGGTCTTGGTGCCGGTCTTCTTCTTCGGCGTCGCCTTCTCAGCAGCCGCCGGGGAATCAGCGGCGGCGGCCTTGCCGGCGGACGCGGGGGCCGGAGCGGTCTTCTCCGCGGCGTTCGCGCCGGTGGCGGCGATGAGGGGAAGTGCGAGTGCGGCTCCACCCGTTCCCGCGGCGACGAATCCGCGCGTGAGCGGGTTGGACCTCGGGCGGCGGTGCTTACCCTTTGCGGGCATGGAACATTCCTCTCCGGCGCCTACGAGGTGAGCTGTCGGGTTCGGGCTGGAGATGCCCGGCCGCGTTGCGCGACTTAACCCCAAAGCCGGACCGGACCATGGAACATCCGGTGACCGGCGTACTTACCTGGGTCCCCCGCTCCTGCCACGCGTGAGTGAGTGTGAGTGCGGACCCCGGGAGGTGGCAGGATTCGGCGGTCCTCCCGGATTGACGGTGACCGTAAGCCGACGGGGCTGCCCCGTACAAGCCAGTCCATTCATTCCGTCATCGCCCCAAGAGAATTCACGACGCAATTCCCGTCACCCTCTGTGGATTACGGATCATCGCCCCCCGCGCGTGAACTGGTAGTTGCTCACGGCGCTTCGCCACGCACCGTCACAAATATGATCCTGCTCACCAGTGGTCTCGCCATTTCCCATACCCGCAAGGGGAGTTAGCAGGACATCGCCCGTTTCGCCCCAACCGTGCCTTACGCCCCGCCTTATGCCCGTAAAGGCGTCAAATCTCCGCAGCCGGAAGACCGCCGCGTCGAGATCCCCGCGCAGCGCGGTGCGCAGCCCCCGGTGGAGCAGTACGGAACCCCGGTGCACGGCCGAGGTGTCCAGGCAGGCGTACGCCGCTTCCGGGTCGAGCCCCCGCAGGCGCAGCGGCGGCTGCTGCTCGCCGTAGTGCTGGGCCTGCAGCCACGCGAGGACCACGATGTCGTCGCCGCGCGTGTACTGGACCGCGCTGAGCCCGCCGTCGGGGGCGCGCAGCCGGTACAGCTCGCCGTGCTGCACCACCGGCCTGATCTCCTTGTACAGGTCCACCCACTCGCGCGCCTCGGCGATCTCGCCCTCCCTCCACCCGGTGAGATCGCCGCCGATGCCGAGCACGCCCGCCATCGCGCTCACGAAGCGGAAGCGCAGTGAGCTGACCCGCCCGTTGAGCTGGGTGTTCGGGCTGTCGGTGACCCACGCGGCCATCGCCCGCGCCGGGTGCACCTGACTGAAGCCGTACTGGATGGCGAGCCGGTCCAGCGGATCGGTGTTGTCCGAGGTCCACACCTGGTCGGTACGGGAGAGAATCCCGAGGTCGATCCGTCCGCCGCCCCCCGAGCACGACTCGAAGGCGACGCCGGGATGCGCGGCCCGCAGCCGGTCGAGGAGCGCGTACAGGGCGTGCACGTGCTCGGTCCACAGCCGCTGCGGGTACGGTTCGCCCGGCCAGCCCGCGTCGGTGAAGCAGCGGTTGAAGTCCCACTTCACATAGTCGACGGGCGTGCTCGACAGCAGGCCGTCGAGCTGCTCCCAGAGGTACGCCTGGACGTCCTCCCGCGCCAGATTGAGGACGAGCTGGTTGCGGAACTCCGTGCGGGTGCGCCCGAGGTGATGCTGCACCCAGTCGGGATGCGCCCGGTACAGATCGCTGTCGGCGTTGACCATCTCGGGCTCCACCCAGATGCCGAACCGCATACCCAGCCCGTGCACTTCGTCGGCGAGCGGCTTCAGCCCACCGGGAAAGCGCTCGGGGTTGGGCGTCCAGTCCCCGAGCCCGGCCCGGTCGCTGACGCGCGCACCGAACCACGCGTCGTCCACCACGAACAGCTCGACGCCGATGTCCGCGGCCCGGCGCGCGAGCGCACGCTGCTGCTCCTCGCAGATGTCGAAACCGGTCGCTTCCCAGGAGTTGAAGAGAACCGGCCGCGGACGTTCCGCGTCCGGGATCACGTGCGCGAGCTGCCAGGCGTGCCAGGCCCGGCTCGCCCCGCCGAACCCGCCGTCGCTCCACAGCCCCGCGAAGACGGGAGTGGTGTACGTTCCGCCGGGCGCCAGCCGCAGCAGCCCCGAGTCGTCGTGTCCGGCCCCGCCGGTGATCTGCACCGTCCCGTCGGGCAGTTGCTGTACGGCGATGCGCCACGACCCGGACCAGCCGAGCGCGCAGCCGTACACGTCGCCGCTCTCCTCCGTGGCGCCCTCGGCGTCGAGGGCGACCCAGGGCAGGTGCTGATGCCCGGTGTGGCCGCGGCGGCTGCCCAGGACCTTCTCGCCGGGGGTGAGATCCGAGCGTACGAGCCGGGATTCGGCCGCCCACCGGCCGTGCAGCTGGCTCATCCGCCACCGCTCGCGCCGGGGCAGCGTCCAGGCGGCGGCGTCGGCCCTCAGCAGTTCCAGGGCCGGGGCGTCGGCCGGTCCTTCGTGCGCGACGGTGGCCCACCGCTCGACGACGTCGGAGTCCTCGCGCATCCGGTAGTGCAGGGTGAGGCCGAGGTGGTGGACGGGGTCGGTGAAGCGCAGCCGCAGTTCGTCGCCGGCCGTGACCGCCTGCGAGTACCGCCACTCGGTGCCGCGCACGGCGGGCGTACGTACGGACAGGGCGGGCCGTGCGAAACGGGGGCCGCCCTCGACCGGGTACTCCTCGCGCCCGTCGAGCTGCGACTCGAACGGCCAGTACGGCGGCGGGGGTTCGGCGGCGAGCGACTCGGCGTCGGCGAGGGAGATGCGCGGCCCCCAGTGCAGGTGAACCAGCTCGTCCTGGCCGGTGAGGTGCAGCGCATAGCTGCCGGCCGCGCCGGAGAGCAGCCAGGTACGGCCGTTGCCGCCGGTCTCGATCATCAAGTCCCCCAGATTCGCACAGGTCCGAACATCTTCGTTCATCCGGTCTCCCTGTTGCAATGACCTGAGGGTGTCGGCCGAGATGGTTGCTCCGGGAAGCCGAGATGGTTGCCCAGGGAACCCGTGTCGTATCGTCGAAACGCGCCGAAGTCGGCGAGCAGCGCCGACGGCAGACTTCAGGAGCCCACGTGACACAGCAGCTGCCGCAGGTCCCGTCGACCGAGCCCGAGCACGAGCCCGAGCTTGCCGCGGTGCGCAACTTCCGCGACGTGGGCGGCCTGCCGACGGCGGACGGGCGGCGGGTCCGGTACGGAGCCCTCTTCCGCAGCGGTCACCTGGCGCACGCCACCGCCGCCGACGCGGCGTTCCTGAGTTCGCTCGGCCTCCACACGATCTTCGACTTCCGCAACGAGGCGGACCAGACGCTGGAGGGCCCCGACGTGGAGCTGCCGGGGGTGCGCAACGTCAATCTGCCCTTGACGGACCCGGCCGACGGCGCCGTGTTCTGGAAAATGGTCCGCGACGGAAACCTCGACGAGCTGCGCGAGATCCTGTCCGACGGCAAGGCCGCGGACCGCATGTCGGAGACGTACCGCATGATCATTAAGGAGCGTACGGCCGAGCAGAGCCAGGTGCTGCACGCCCTGGCCGAGGACTCCGTCCCCGCGCTGATGCACTGCGCGGCGGGCAAGGACCGCGCCGGCCTGTCCATAGCGGTGACCCTGCTGGCGCTCGGCGTCGAGCGCGAGGCCATCGAGGCCGACTACCTGAAGTCGAACGACCCGCACCGCCGCTACAAGGTCCACCGCAGCGACAACTCGCCTACCGGCATGTCGCCCCAGGTCATGGAGCTGCTCAGCCCGCTGTTCGAGGCCCGCGCGGAGTATCTGAACGCCGCCTTCGAGACGATCGAGGAGACCTGGGGCACCACCGACCGCTACCTCGCGCAGGGGCTGAACCTCGCTCCCGAGACCCGCGAGCGACTGCGGACGCGCCTGCTCGAGAGCTGAGCGCAGCAGGTGTCAGCGCCGGCCGCCGGGCGTGCTGCCCGGCGGCCGCGATGCGGGCGGGGCACAGGCGGCCCTACCGGTTGGCGACCGCCTGCTTCACCAGGGTCTTGCCGAAGTCCCACATCAGACCGCCGCCACTGTGCGCGTCGTCCATCACCGAGGTGAACGCGCCGACGAACCGCTCGACCTCCCTCTCCCCCACGACCAGCGGCGGAATGAGCTTGATCACTTCGAGGTGGTCGCCGGAGACCTGGGTGAGGATGCGGTGCTTCTGGAACAGCGGTACGACGACCATCTGCGCGAAGAGTCCCTTGCGGGCGGCCTGGAGCATGGTCCAGCGGCTGCGCAGCTTCAGTGAGCTGGGCCGGCCGAACTCGATGCCGATCATGAGCCCGCGCCCCCGTACGTCGTGCAGCAGCTCGTAACGGCCGATGAGCGCGGTCAGCCGCTCGCGCAGCAGATCGCCGGAGCGCCGCGCGTTCGCGACGATCTCCTGGTCCTCCATCACCGAGAGAACGGCCAGGCCCGCCGCCATGGCCTGCGCGTTCGAGCCGAAGCTGGCCGAGTGCACCAGCACCCGGTCCATCGACGAGTAAACGCGCTTGAAGATCCAGTCCTTGCCGAGGGTCGCGCCGACCGGTACGTAGCCTCCCGAGAGCGCTTTCGCGACGCACAGCAGATCGGGTTCGACGCCCTCCTCGTGCTGGTACGCGTAGAAGTCCCCGGTCCTGCCCAGGCCTGTCTGCACCTCGTCGGCGATCAGCAGTCCTTTGTGGCGGCGCAGGAGCTCCTGGGCGGCGCGCAGGAACCCGGGCGGGGACTCGTGCACGCCCTTCCCCTGGATCGGCTCCACGACGAAACCGGCCACGTCACCCCGCTTCAGCTCCCGCTCCAGGGCGTCCAGGTCACCCAGCGCGATCGCGGTGTCGGGCAGCAGCGGCGCGAAGCCGTCGCGGAAGCCCGCCTCACCGTTGACCGACAGCGAGCCGGTCGTCAGGCCGTGGAAGGCGTGCGCGCAGTACAGGATCCTGGGCTTGCCCGTCGCGTACCTGGCGAACTTCAGCGCGGTCTCGACGGCCTCGGTGCCGCTGTTGCCGAAGAACACCCGGTCCAGGTGCGGGCTGTGGGCGAGCAGCTTCTCGGCGAGCAGTCCGGGCAGCGGCTGGCAGTCGAAGCGGGTCAGGTCGGCGAGCGAGGCGTCGAGGACGTCGTGCAGCGCCTTGCGTACGACGGGATGGTGCCGGCCGAGGCCCATCACGCCGAAGCCCGCGAGCATGTCGAGGTAGTCGTTGCCTTCCGCGTCCCAGAAGTAGGCGCCCTCGGCCCGCTCGTAGACCTTGTCGAAGCCGATGGTGCGCAGCATGCGGGGCAGCTGGTGGTTCAGGTGCCTGGAATGCAGCTCGTAGCGCTCGGCCCCGCGTTCGGCGAGGAGCTTGCCCAGGTCGAACTCCTTCGGCGCGCCGTCCGTCATTCCGCGGTCTCCTTGGCGTTCGGCAGGGGGACGGACCGGGCATCCCCGGCCGCCAGGGCGAGGCTGATCCGACCCGCTATCGACGCGGGTGTGAGCCCGATGTCGGCCAGCACCTCACCCCGCCCTGCGTGCGCGAGGAACTGCTCCGGGATGCCGTATGTCCGCAGGGGTACGTCGACTCCGGCATCCCGGAGCGCCTGCCCGACGGCTGAACCGACCCCGCCGCTGCGGCTGTTGTCCTCGACGACCGCGACGAGGCGGTGCCGCTCGGCGAGCGGCGCGAGCTGCTCGTCGACGGGCTTGACCCAGCGCGGGTCGACGACCGTACAGCCGATGCCCCGCTCGTCCAGCAGCCCGGCCGCCTCCATGCAGACGGGCGCGAGCGCGCCGACGGAGACCAGGAGTACGTCGTCGGGTCCGGCGGCCCGGCGCAGCACGTCCATGCCGCCCACCCGGCCGGCCGCCGGGATCACCGGTCCCACGGATTCCTTGGGGAAGCGCAGCACGGTCGGTGCGTCGTCGACGTCCATTGCCTCGCGGAGCTGGGCACGCAGTTGGTCGGCGTCGCGCGGCGCTGCGATCCGCAGGCCGGGTACGGCCTGGAGGAGCGACATGTCCCACATGCCGTTGTGCGAGGGCCCGTCGGTCCCGGTGACGCCCGCCCGGTCCAGTACGAAGGTCACGCCGCATTTGTGCAGCGCCACGTCCATGAGCAGTTGGTCGAAGGCGCGGTTGAGGAAGGTGGCGTAGACGGCGACGACGGGGTGGAGCCCGCCGGTGGCGAGGCCGGCAGCGGAGACAGCGGCGTGCTGTTCGGCGATCCCGACGTCCCAGAACCGGTCGGGGAACGCCGCGGCGAACTTGCCGAGCCCCACGGGATGCAGCATGGCCGCCGTGATCGCGACGACATCGGGCCGCTCCGCGCCGATCTTCGCCATCTCGTCGCCGAACACGGAAGTCCAGGAAGGACCGTTGGCCGGTGCGAGGGGTTCGCAGGTCAGCGGGTTCATCGCGGCGACGGCGTGGAAGCGGTCTGCCTCGTCCTCCTCGGCCGCGGCGTAACCCCGTCCCTTCTCGGTCAGGCAGTGCACGAGCACCGGCCCGTGGAAGCGCTTCGCGCGGCGCAGTGCGGACTCGATCGCCGCGATGTCGTGGCCGTCGACCGGGCCGACGTACTTGAGCCCCAGGTCCTCGAACATCCCCTGCGGGGCGATGAAGTCCTTCAAGCCCTTCTTCGCGCCGTGCAGCGACCCGTACAGCGGCTGTCCGACGACGGGGGTGTGCTGGAGCACGTCCTTGCACCGGGCGAGGAACCGCTCGTACCCGTCCGTCGTACGGAGAGTGGCGAGGTGGTCGGCGAGCCCGCCGATGGTCGGGGCGTACGAACGCTCGTTGTCGTTGACGACGATGACCAGCGGCCGGTCGCGGGCGGCGGCGATGTTGTTGAGCGCCTCCCAGGCCATGCCGCCGGTGAGCGCGCCGTCCCCGGTCACCGCGACGACGTGGTCGCTCCGGCCGAGCACCTGGTTGGCCTTGGCGAGCCCGTCGGCCCAGCCGAGGACCGTCGAGGCGTGCGAGTTCTCGATGACGTCGTGCGCGGATTCCTCGCGCGACGGATAGCCGGAGAGCCCGCCCTTGCCGCGCAGCTTGGAGAAGTCCTGCCGGCCGGTCAGCAGTTTGTGTACGTAACTCTGGTGGCCGGTGTCCCACAGGATGCGGTCGGCGGGCGAGTCGAAGACCCGGTGCAGGGCGATGGTCAGCTCCACCACCCCGAGGTTGGGCCCGAGGTGTCCGCCCGTCCGGGCCACGGCCCGCACCAGGAACTCCCGGATCTCGGATGCCAGCTGACAGTTCTCGGCCTCTGTCAGACCTTTCAGGTCGCGCGGCCCCCGGATACTTTCCAAGATCGTCACGCTCGGGCCCCCTCTCTGGTCCTTCAGCTCACGGTGACGGCGGGCGTCCCCGAAGTGATGCCCTCGCCCTCCATGTCCGCGGCGATTTTCATCGCCTCTTCGATGAGCGTCTCGACGATCTTCGACTCGGGCACGGTCTTGATGACCTCGCCCTTGACGAAGATCTGCCCCTTGCCGTTGCCGGACGCGACACCGAGGTCCGCCTCACGCGCCTCACCAGGACCGTTGACAACACACCCCATCACGGCAACGCGCAGCGGCACCTCCAGGCCGTCGAGACCGGCGGCCACCTGGTCGGCGAGCTTGTAGACGTCGACCTGCGCACGCCCGCAGGACGGGCAGGACACGATCTCCAGCCGCCGCTGCTTGAGGTTGAGCGCCTCCAGGATCTGGAGGCCGACCTTGACCTCCTCGACCGGCGGCGCGGACAGCGAGACCCGGATGGTGTCGCCGAT
>NZ_AUBE01000039.1 GCF_000429085.1 Streptomyces flavidovirens DSM 40150
CGAAGTCCAGGGCCCGACCGCGGCGTTCGAAGCGCCATGCGGACAGCACCGGCTCGATCAACTCCCAGCGCGCATCGGACAGGTCACTTGGATACGCACGTCGTTCCGTCATGAACTGGGCGTACCGCCAGCTGGGGGCGTGCGCCCAGGCGCGCAACCCGCCGTGTCGAAGCACGGGACAGATCTGGCGTCCTGGAATGAGACAGGCGCAAGCAGGATCTCGCCCCATCTGACACACCACTGGCCTCACCACGCATAACCACAACTACAGCCCCACCAGCAACACCTCATCGAGAAGCGCAAACCGCCCTAAGAGATGACGCTCAAGATGAAAACGACCTCTCAGGTGCCTTTTCACAACTTTGCCGGGCACGCAGGGTGTAGGACTGACCGGGATCAGCCCCGTGCACACACTCGTGAGCATAGCGATTTCCTGCCTGCTTCGGTGTCCGTTCGGGGCAGGGGATCAGCTATCCAGTGAGAGTGCGCTCTTGGCGTGCGCGACGGATTCCTCCGAGGCGGGTCCGCCGGAATTCTCGGTGGCCAGCACCTGGTTGAGGGTGACGAAGGGGCGCATCCGCCGTTCGTAGCGGGCATACGCGGTGCGGTGGTCGCCGTTGGCCTGGGCAAGGCAGCCGGCCAGCACATGGGCGCCCACGAGGGCCAGACTGGTGCCCTGCCCCGAGAGGGGGGAAGGCCAGTAGCCGGCGTCTCCGAGCAGGGTCACCCGGCCCCGCGACCACTGGTCCATTCGGATCTGGGCCGTGGCGTCGCAGTAGAAGTCGGGCGCCTTCCTGGCGGCCTCGGCCAGGCGGGTCCCTTCCCATCGCACTGACGCGAGCTTGTCTACGACGAGCTGCCGCAGGGCGCTGCCGTCGCGGAGGTGGTGGGCGAGGGGGGCGGACTCGAAGCCGAAGGCGATCCTGAGTTCGGTGTTGTCCCGTACGGGCATGATGCCGAAGCCCGTCTCGCCGTCCCGCAGCCACACCTGCCAGTCGTCCAGGGCGAGGAAGTTGTCCGCGCTGAATACCGAGAGGTAGCTGCCCAGGTGGTAGGCGAAACGCTCCTCCGGACCGAAGGCCAGGCGCCGTACGGTGGAGTGGAGGCCGTCGGCCCCGACCACGAGGTCGAAGACGCGGGACGGCCCGTGCGCGAAGTCGACGCGCACGCCGGTCTCGTCCTCGTCGAGCGCGGTGATGCTGTCGCCGAAGAGGTACTCGACGCCTGCGCGCGTGTGCTCGTACACCATCCGTACCAGGTCCTCGCGCAGCACTTCGATGTCTTCGCTGTCGAGCCGGCCGCTGCTGAAGGTCGCCTCGGTGGAGCGGTGGACTTCGTGGCCGTCGGGTTCGAGGATCGACATGCCGCGCATTTGGGTCCGTACGCGGCTTGCCTGCTGCAGCAGGCCCATCCTCTCCACGACTTCGAGCGCGACACCGCGGATGTCCACGGCCTGGCCGCCGGGGCGTGGACCTGGAGAGCGTTCGACGACGGTGGGCGCGAAGCCGTGGCGGCGCAGCCAGTAGGCGAGGACGGGCCCGGCGATTCCGCCGCCGGAGATGAGTACGGTCTGCATGAGAAGCTCCTCCAGTGCTTTGTACGGTGTACGCGCTGCGAACGTACGCCGTACGCGCAGCCGCTTCAACTGGCCAAATGTGCGACGTACTAGGGCAGATGTCTTCCATTCGGCGTTGCCGCTGCTACCTTCTGCGCTAGTACAGGACAGGAAGGCGGTAGGTCGTGACGAAGACCACAGGAACAGCCGGTGATCCGCCCTATCTACGGATCGTCGCCGCGATACGGCGGCGCATCGCGGACGGTGAACTCGCCCCTGGGGACCGGGTTCCCTCGACCCGGCAGATCGCCGGAGAATGGGGCGTCGCGCTCGCCACCGCCACCAAAGCCCTGACCACCCTGCGCCTGGACGGATTTGTCGAGGCCCGGCCCCGGATCGGCACGGTCGTCGCCGGAACCGCCCCCGCCGCGCCGACCCGCAGGCGCCCGTCACCCGCCCCGGACCCCGAGCAGGAGCTGAGCCTCGACCGGATCGTCCGTACCGCCATCGAGATCGCCGATGCCGAAGGGCTCTCGGCGCTCTCCATGCGCGGCGTCGCCGCCCGCCTCGGCGTCGCGGCGATGTCGACCTACCGGTACGTCTCGAGCAAGGAAGACCTCGTCCTGCACATGGCCGACGCCGCGTTCGGCGAGGAGTCCTACCCCGCGGACGCCCTCGAGGATTGGCGTACCCGCATCGAGCTGGGCGCCCGGACCCTGTGGAGCCTGTACCGGAAGCACCCGTGGCTGGCCCAGCTCGGCTCCCTCACGCGCCCGCTGCTCGTACCCAATCTGATGGTCCACGGCGAGTGGATGCTGGGCGCCCTCGACGGCCACGGACTCGACCCCACGACGCTGTTCGACATCCACGTCCTGCTCTACAGCCATGTCCAGGGCCTGGCGGTACACCTGGAGATGGAAGCGCACGCCGAAGCGGCCACGGGCCAGTCGGAAGACCAGTGGATGGACAGCCGCGCCCCCGCCCTCCAAGAACTGGTGGAATCCGGCCGCTTCCCGACCTTCACCAAGGTGGTCGGAGCCTTCGAGGACGGTTACGACCTGCGTCTCGACGCGCTCTTCGAATTCGGCCTCAAGGCACTCCTCGACGGAGTGACTTCCATCGTCGAAGGTCAGGAAGCTGTCACGTAGACACATGAACGAGTTCATTAGGACCGGACCCACACACCCCTGGCCCCTTCCTCCTCCCGGACCTCGAGCCCGTCCGCGCGGAGCTGGGTGACGGCGGCGTCCATGTAGTGGGTGTTGAACAGCACGAGGGCGTTGAGGACCGGTCCGAGGGCGCCGCTCTGGTCCTCCATGCCGTCCTGGTGGCGCCGGTAGAGCTGTCCGGCCTTGTCGTGGAAGATCTTCCGGGCGAGTGCGTGGCGGGCTTCTCCTGGAGGTCGGCCTGCACCTTGATCTGGTGGCGGTAGCCGGGCTCGCCGACCAGGCGCAGGATGTGCAGGGTCTTGGCGATCCGCCCGTAGTGCGCGATCGAGTCCCCGAGCGGGGTCGGCCGCCCGTCACGGGACAGCATCCGGATGGCGTCGTAGGCGCGGGCGGCTCCGGTATGGACGGGCCGATGAATCCGCAGGATGTCGTCCCAACTGCGCTCGATACGAGCGAGGTCGACCCGGCCGCGGGCCACGTCCGGGAACGCGCCATAGTCGGCGGCGCGGTCAATGCGCCACATCTTCTGGTCAGGCAAGTCGGCAAGCTGCGGCGCGTACGCGAACCCGGCGAGGGTGAGCAGGCCGAACACGAAGTCGCTGTTGCTCGCAGTGTCCGTGACGATTATCTCCGGGTTTGCCGCCGTCGCGGTCGTAGAGGACGTCCAGCACGTACAGCGAGACGCGCGGGGTGCCTACACCACCTGCTCGGCATCGGCGAAGGGCGCCGCCCATGGCGGTACATGTAAGCGGCTGCGACCTCGCCGGTGGACGCGCTCGCGCGATCTACCGCGCTCAGGCTCTACGCGCGCTCGCTGACGGCGTTGCCCTTGCCCGGTGTGCAAGCCCGACCGGGACTTTGGCTTCCTAGGCTGAGTCACGCCAACCGCGGCTTGCGCCCGGTGGCCTTCTTCGCCGGGCTCTTGGCCGTCTTCATCACGGCGGGCTTCATCGCGGCACGTTGCGGCATATCGTGGACGGTCGCGTCCTCGCATTGGCCCCTCGCCGCACGAGGCACGGCACGGGCCGATTCCATGGAATGCCGCAGCGCCCGAATTCTCCGACCGGACCGCTGTGGAGGACGCACTCATGGACGTGTGGCACGACGCGACACAGGTCTTCGGGCCTGAGCACCCTCTGTGGATCGCGCACTCTGGAGAGACGGCAGCAGACCAAGTGGTGGAGGAATGGGTGGACGCGATCCAGCGCGCCCCCCTGCCTCGACCGCTTGACGCGTTCGCGTTCAAGGCCAACGTGGACAGGGACGGGCCGGAATCCGTTCGCCGACGGAACGAACGGCTGGTGGCAGGCCATCACGACCTACGTTTGGTCTTCGCTGCCCGGGCCGGCAAAAGCCTTCCCCTTGCCGACCTTGCCTGCGACCGCGGCTTGCCTATGTGGCAGCACACGCAGCAGGCAAAGGGTCGACACCCGTACGGGATAGGTAGCCAGTGCGAAGCGGGGGCCTCCCCGCTGACACTGCGGGCGTGACCTGGGCTGTTGCGGGCAACACGCCATATAAATAAAAGAGTTGGAGCGCGTCGACCGGTCTCTCTAGGGTAATGCGGCGTACTGGACCGGTGCGCATGGTTCACGAAGGCGGAACAGCTCGAATAAACCGCACGAAGATAGCCGCGGTCGCGCTCGCGTGCCACCGCCACTCTGGGATCCATAGGAAGCAGCCCGGCTTCCGCCTCGGCCAACGAAGGTGCCCACGTACAGGCAGACCCGGCGTACAAGATCCTCTAGCACCTTGAATGCCGGGGCCCCAGGCGGGTGTCGCTGCGGCTTGGTTACTACAATGCGGCCGCCGACAAGGACTTCGGATGGACGAAGGTCAAGAAGAAGCACAACATCACGAAGTACTCGGCCGTGGAGTACATCGCGAAATCGCCGGTGCGCGAACACATCGGAGGCCAGTCCTACCGGCACACGGGTTACGCGGGTAAGTACAAGTGCCGCAACGGGGTGTGCCAGCTCGTCAAGCAGTACAAGGTGCTGATGACGGCCAACGAGAAGAAGCTCCGCGACGACCACGACAAAGACGTTATCACCGAATACTGCGTGGGCATCACCAGGTGCCCGAACTGGGTGACCACGGCCCTGGCCAAGTCCAACAGGAGTTCCGTAGCGGCTGAGGGCGACAACAAGTATGTGGGCGCGTACAAGCCCTTAGCCCGAACCGTGCAATCCGCGGACGTGAAGGCCGGTGTCAGCAAGAACGCTGCCACGAGGTAAGAACCTCACCCGTTCGGTGGCCGGCCATTGCTGCGTCTCCGGCATGCCGTTTCATTGATGCCTGAGCACTGTGACAGCCTGCGCCCAGGCTGATCAGTCCACAGCGCCGTTCCCGACGGCAGTACGCCTCGGGAACGGCGCACCCGCTCTCCCATTCTTGAAAGGTGACTCGTGGCCAGTCCCGACAGCGGTTTCCTCACCCGCGTGTCCGAGGCCGCCTTCGAGCTCGGCACGGACGGCTTCCGTGTGACAGGAATGACGATCAAGTCCCGGCAGATCGGTTTCACCGACACCGGGACCACACCCGATCCACCGCTCTACATGCAAGGCGAGCCGCCCCCCGTGCCGGGCCGCCAAGGCCGACGCGAACACGACTGGCAACCCGCCACCGGCGCGCCCGCGTGGATGAACATGGCATGGCTGCTGGAAGACCTGGCCACGTGGATCCAACCATTGGCCGACGAACACGTCACCCTGCTCGGCATTGAGGCACCGCTCCCGCACTGGTGCGACATCCTGCTCCGCGACGGCGACACCGCCTACCGGGTGCGCATTGCACTGGCCGACCGGAGCGAGCCGCTGGACTTCCCCGGCATGTATCTGCGCGACATGTTCACCGAAGGCCGCCACCGCGACCACCTCACCCCTACTGATTGTGAGGACGAGACGCCACTCGTGGACCTGCGCACGGTTTTCTGAAGTATGCGAGGCATGTCTCAGCTCAGGCACTCCGCCAGAATGCGCCGATGAGGTGTCGCAGGGTGAGCGCTGCCCGGCACCCGCACCGATGCGGCCGGCTCGTGGCGCCGCGCGCCGCTCACCTGCGGAATCCGGGCCAGCAGATCGCTTTATCGCCAATCCAAGGCAACTCAGACGCGACGGCGCAGAGGTCGGGCTGCATAAGAGGACTGAGCTGGTCATCGCGTGGCCGCCTTGAGCTGCCGGGCGACGTCGGCGATCAGGTCTTCCTGACCAGCGACGACCTGTCGCTCGCCGAGGGCGAGGAACAGGTCGATGGGGTCGACGCATTCGGCGCGGGCGGTCTCCAGGACGGGCCGTTTGAAGCCGGAGAACACTCCGGCAAGCCCGCTGGCCACGGCGATGGAGTCGATGGACGGTGGAGCCTTCATCAGGTGGTCGTCGGCGGCGGCCAGAACCTCGCGCGGGCCGATCCCGGTGTCCAAGCCGCGCCGTTCGAGGACCGCCACGAGGGCTTCGAGCTGGGTGTTGCCGGCCGCAGCGCCGGGGCTTTCTCGCCGGCGCCTGAGCGGTGCCGCCGGGGCTTCAACGCCCGTCGGCGTAGCGACGGACAATCGGCTCCAGGTAGTCCGCGTGCGGCAGCGGTCAGGCCCGCCAGCTCGTCCGGTGAGCGCACCAGCGCAATGTCGTCGAGTTCGGGTTCACGGCCCTGGGCGTGCTCCGCACTCGCCGCAGCGGCGAAGCCCTCGCGCAGCGCTGACTCCGGCAGGGCCGGGGCAAGGCAGGTCAGGCCGACGCTGCTGTTCTCCCCGCAGGTAACGGCCCACAGCCGCAACGCGTCGGGGGCCGTGTCAATACCCATTTCCTCGACCAGCTCCCGCGCCGCCTGGGCGCCCAGGGCGACCCCATCCAGAACCTCGCCGTCTCGAGGCGGCTCTACCGAACCTCCCGGCACCTGCCAGCGGCCCGGGGCGGCCGTGGACGGCGACATCCTCGCCGCCAGTACACGACCGTCATCGGTCGGCTGGACGACGTTCACGAACAGCGACGGCAACGCGGTGGCGCCCGGAACCAGGCGCAGGACGTAGTGCCGGTAGGTGACCCGCACCCAGGAAAGACGGAGGTTGCGAGGCCCGGTCCATTCCGCCGGGGCCATCCGGGTGGGCCGCCGATGAGAGGCCGACTGGGCGAAGGCGACTGCGCCCAGGGTCGCCGGGTGTTCGGCACCCGCCACGCGCACCAGATTTCGGCTGCCTCGGCATCACGGTCGTCACTGGGCGGTGGTGCGAGGCGGTTCCGGGCGGCGGGGTCCGGCAAGATCAACCGGGGGGCTCGGGCGCAACAGCTGCGCGATCCGGCCGCCTGTGGCCTTGGTGAGGCCGTCGACCGGGTAGAAGCCGAGTTGGCGGGCCAGATCCGGGGCGTACAGCTGGACGGCGGCCTCCAGGAGTGTGGCGTAGGTGTGGGCGGCCGCGCGCACGCGCAGATGCGCGGCGACGGCGAGCACGGCCGCGACGATCAGCGCGGGCCACCACCAGAGGGCGAGCGGCAGGTACAGCACGGCCCAGGCGCTGAGCGTGGTGGCCCGGGTCAGCGCCTGGCGGGCCACGGTGACCTCCTGGCGGGGCGTGTCGGGAAGGACCAGCCACAGGCGCGGCCAGAGCGTGGCGAGGTCGAGCCGAAAGTCCCGCCGCAGGCGTATGGCGACGGCCTGGACCCGGTCCCCGCTCCAGGTGGGCCGGGCGGGCTCCTCCAGGGCGATGCGGTCCTTCGCCGCGCAGGCGTCGCGGGCGGCGTCGCGCGCGGCCTCCAGTGCTGAGGGGTCGCTGCCGGGCTGCCGGTGGAGCTCCGCCCGTTCGAGCCCGAGCTCGTTCTCCGCACGCCGCCACCGCTCGGCGGCCACCTGCCAACGGTGTTGCCGCCGCTCGGTCAACCGCCTGGCGACGCCTCTGGGTCCGGCGGGCCAGCCTGCGCAGTCGGCGGCGAGATGGACCTGTTCGACCAGGGAGCCGAGTGCCTGGGCGACCACCCCGACGGCCGCGGCGCCGACGAGTACGGCAGCCAGCACGACCATCTGTCCGCCGGTGCTCTTCGCCGCGGGTGCCTCGGCCCACCGGTTGACCTGCGCCGTCAGCACGGCCGGGTCGAACGGATGCGCGTTCCCCAGAGCGCGGGCGGCGGCCGCGACCGCCAGGTAGAGCGCGCCTGGCAGGACCAGCAGGGCGACCCACCGTTCGGCGAGTTTCTTCCCCAGTTCCCCGAGCACCCCGCCCATCCGGCTACAGCTCGCTGCTGAGCAGGTCGGCCCCGGTCACGGCGCACCGGGGTGCCTCGGCGGCGCCACTCGGCCAGGTGAAGCGCAGGCAGGTCCGGGTGGGGCACAGCCACACCGTCCCGTTCGGGGTGCCCCGGTCGACGCCCGCCGCGTGCACGCCCCGGTCGCCCACGCCGCTCGGGCCGGTGTACCTGTCCAGGCCGTCGGGGTCGCCGATGGCCTGCAGCACGGCGTGCAGCGTCTCGAGGGGGCCCGCCAGGTTGTCACCGTCGCGCGCCGCCGTGAGCACGTTCTCCAACACGGTCGCGTCGCCGACCGGCCCGGCACAGAGGCGGCGGCGGATGTCCGCCTCGAATTCGCACGCCCCCGCCAGGCGGAGAGCGACCAGGTCACGAGCCACCGAGGTCCCTTCCGAGCCGTCCGGGCAGAGGCTGCCCTGCCAGCCCGTCCGGTCAACTCGCCCATGGTCAATGGATGTTGTGGTTATCATCACACCACATGAGAGATGGTGCGAGCGTCCGGGCCAGGCAGCTTGCCAAGCTCACGTCGCTCCTGCAGGACACCCGGCGGTCGGGCGACGCCTCGGCGCTGTTCCGGTCCCGGACGGTACGCCGGGTCGTCGAGCTCCATGAGGCGAGGGAGCCGAACGACCTGAAAGTCGGTCTGGTACTCGGCTGGTTCCACTGGTTCCGGTATCTGGCCCTGCCAGAGGGAGCGGACCGTCCGGAACTGCAGCGGGCCGTGGACGAGTTCGTCCCCTGCTTCCTGGTCGGCATGGAGGAGCTGCCGGCCGACCTGCTGCCGCTGCTTGCCCGCGAGGCGGCGCTGCCGGCCCGGGCCTTGGCCGCCCAGTGTCTGAACTCGACCGACCCGGAGGCGCTGACCGCCGCGATCGAGCTCTGCCGCCGGGTCGTCGCCGCCGCGGACGAACGCGACCCCAGGTACCCCCGCATCCTGCTGACGCTCGTCAGCGCGCTCCACGCGCGGTTCGAACGCGACCGCAGCTCGGACGATCTGGACGAGATCATCAATGAAGCCATGAAGGCGGCGCTGCTGAGCGGGCCCGACGACCCCAGTTACGCCGAGGCCCTGTCGCTCGTCGGAGTGGGGTTACTGGCCCGGTACCGGCGGACGGGGCACTTGGAGGATCTGGCCCAGGCCGAGAACGTCACACGTCAGGCCGTGGCCGCCTCCGCGGAGGGCGGCTTGGACCGCGCGGGGCGCATGTCGAACCTGTCGAACGTCCTGAAGCAGAAGTATTACCATTCTGGCAACCTGGCCCACCTCCTGGAAGCCGTCTCCGTGGCCCGGGATGCCGTGGCGACGGTCCCGGCCGCCCTGCCCCCGTTCGCGGGCCTGTCCTCCAACCTGGCCGCCGCGCTCGTCGCCGCCTTCGAACGCGTCGGCCGGCTCGCAGACCTCGACGACGCGGTCACCGCGACACGGAACGCCGTGCAGGCGACTCCGACCGGCCATCCCGACCGGCCGATGTACCTGTCCAACCTCGCGGCGGCGCTGCGGACCAGGTACGTCCGCCTCGGCGCGACGGAAGACCTCGCCGAGGCGAGGGAGTCGGCGCTGGAGTCCTTCGGAACCTGCCCGCCCGAGCATCCCCACCACGGCCGCTTCCTGTCCGTCAGCCGGGCCGTCCACCAGACCGCGTACGAGCACTCCGGCGCGGCCGAGCACCTCGAGATGTTCTCCGCGAACGCGTTCATCGCTTTGATAGCGACCCCGGACAGCCATCCCGAATTTCCGCTGCGCGCCTCAGAGTTCGCCGACATCGCCCGACTGCGGTTCGAACACGGCGAATCCGAGAAGGCCCTGCAGGAGTCGATCGACTGGTCGCGGCGTGCCCTCAACAGCTCGTCCGCCGCACGTGAACACCCCGAGCTGGTATCCCGTTACGCGCAGGTGCTGCGCACCCGGTACACGGCCGGCGGGGCGCCCTCAGACCTCGACGAGGCCATCGCCTGGGCCCAGAAGGCCGTCGACCTCGCAACCACCGACCGCACAAGCCGAACCGGCCATCTGATCAACCTGGCCGGCTGTCTCCAGCTCCGCGCCGAGCACCGCGACAGCTGCAGCTACGCGGAGCGTGCGGCCGGGGTCTGGAGGGAGGTCGCCCAGAACGAGTCGGCCGCGCCGTCGCAACGCATCGAGGCCGGACTCCAGGCGGCCACTCTGCTCGCGCGGCTGGGCCGGTACGCAGCCGCGGCGGAGTCGGCCGAGGAGGCGGTCCTGCTGTTCCCGCAAACGGCCGCGCGCCGGCTCGGGCGCCGCGACCGCCAGCAGGCGATCAGCCGGTACGCCGGACTCGCGGGCACGGCCGCCGCCCTGGCCCTCGAAGCCGCAGCACCGGACGACCCCGAGGCCGCCGAACGCGCCGCCGGGCTCCTGGAGGTCGGCCGCGCGGTGCTGCTGGGCCAAGCGCTAGAAGTCCGCGGCGACCTTGCCGAGCTGACCGAGCGGCGCCCCGAGCTCGCGGCCCGATTCCGTGAGTTGCGAGAGCACCTGGACCAGCCCGAAGCGGTGGAGATCGGCATTTGGGACCGGGTCCAGCCGGGCGGCGGAACCGATGCCCGGCACTACCTGAACCAGGAACTCGCCGAGCTCCTCCGAATCATCCGCTCCCTGCCCGGCCTCGACAGGTTCGGACTGCCGCCCAGCCCCGCCGAACTCCGGTCGGCAGCGGCCGAGGGCCCGATCATCCTGATCAATGTCAACGGCCACCGCAGCGACGCCCTCCTGATCACCCAGGACCGCGTCCGGGCCCTCCCACTGCCAGGGCTCACTCCTGACGCCGTGGCCCGGCAGGTCGAGGCGTTCGACCGCGCACTGGGGCCGACGAGCAGCGGCGAGAGCGCCGAAGAGCGCTCGGCGATGCTGGCGGGTGTGCTGCAATGGCTGTGGGACAACGCCGCCGGGCCGGTCCTGACCGCCCTCGGCCACACCCGCACACCCGGCCCGGCCGACGCCGACATCCATGCCGCCACCGACGACACCGAGTGGCAGAGTTGGCCGAGGGTCTGGTGGGCCCCCGGCGGACTCCTCGGCACCCTGCCGCTGCACGCGGCCGGCCACCACACCGAGAAGCCCGCCGACCCCGCACAGCGGCGCACCGTCCTCGACCGCGTCGTCTCCTCCTACACGCCGACCGTCCGAGCGCTGCACCACGCCCGTGAACGCGCCCGCGCCCGCGGGCCGATCGACCACAGCGCGGCGCACTCGCTGGTCGTCGCGATGCCCGCCACCCCGGGCCTGCCGAACGACGGCAGGCTCTGGCAGGTCGACGACGAGGTACGGGCCGTCCGCCGCCACCTGCCCGACGCCGAGGTACTGCTCGGACCGGAACCCGACAGCCCGTCAACCGGCAGTCCGGACACGGTCCCCACCCGGGCGAACGTCCTCGTCCGGCTGCCCCACAGCGCGGTCGCGCACTTCGCCTGCCACGGCACCACCGATCCCGACGACCCGTCCCGCAGCCTGCTCCTGCTGCACGACCACGCCACCCACCCGCTGACCGTCGCCCAGCTGGCACCCGTCTTGCTCGACCGCGCCCAGCTCGCCTACCTCTCCGCATGCAGCACCGCCGTCACCCACGCGGACACGCTGGTCGACGAGGCCATCCACCTGGCCACTGCCTTCCAGATCGCCGGCTACCCACGGGTGATCGGCACCCTGTGGACGATCAAGGACAACATCGCAGTCACCATGGCCGACCTCTTCTACCAGGGCCTTGCCACGGGAACCAGCCCCCTCGACCCCGGCCGGTCGGCGTACGCACTCCACCACACCGTCCGCAGGGTCCGGGACGGCCACGGCCTTCCGCAGGGCTTCCACCGCGCGGCGACCCCAGCGCTGTGGGCCGCCCACATCCACGTCGGTGTTTGAGGCGTGAACGGGCACGGTGGACAGGGAGAACTCCACGGGTTGCGTGATGAGGAGCAATGCTCAGAACTGAGACCTTCGATATGTTCGTCGACCCTGATGGAGCCACCGAGCCTGCGGTGGGCTTCACACCGGCGGCCCGCCTGGGCCTGCCTCAGCCGGAAAGCCTCTGGAGAATTACGTGACCGCAGACCTGGGGAATTACGTGATCGTCCACAGGGCCGCCTCTGCGGAGCGCGGGATTCGCGTCGCACATCACAGGACACGACGGTGAAGCTCTCATTCGGTTACGGCCGCCGTTTTCGGAACAGGCCGAGAGGTCCGGCCGCCGTCAGGCAAGCCTCGATCAGCGGTCGATCTTCAGGCTGGGAACAGGCCACCAGGCGGAGACGACTGCGATGGTGGGATGGCTGCGGACAGCTCGGAACCCGCAACGGCAGCGTCACCGCCCGCTTGGTATCCAGCTGGGACAGTGAATCCCAAGACGGGCAAGCGCACACCGACGGCGGGCTATTCGCTGGCGACGATCGCGCACGCACTCACGGTGGTGCACGGGTTCTACTACTTCCGCATCCGCCTCGGCCGCGGGCCGGTGCTCAGCCCGGTGCCTGACAGTGCGGCCCGTCGGATGGCCCAGGTTGATCGCTCGCCGATCGAGGCACCGGTCCGTTTCCGGCGGGCGCGACTGATCCCCATCAGCACGAAATGTTCGATCGGATGCGGTGCGCGCGAGACTAGGCTCTGCAGTGCTGCTACGTCGATTCAGGAGCTCGGGCCATCAAACTACTGGGCCTGCTGCTGACGGACAGTGACTGTCAAGTCTGCCCGAGGACGGCCAGCCGGTCTGGCGAACTCGCAGGGGTGAGGTGCGTCCGCCGACGTATTGGGCGGCTCGCCGCCGCCGAACGAAGAAGGGTGTGGCTCTCTTCAGTGAGATCGCTCAGCGGCGTTGTTGCTGATCGCGATGGTTTGCCGGGTCGTCGTGTCCGGGGGATGCGTGGGAGGGCCAACTTGACGGTTGATCCCAGTTGTTCAGGAGTCAGCGGGTGGCGGCGGAGGGGCTACTTCTTGGGTGAACCTCATGATCGGTTATGTTGTCGCCGCAACATTTTTCAGAAGGGGGATACATGCGTACCGTGAAGAGCCTTGGAGTGGCTGGCGCCGTCGTAGGCGCTCTGGTCCTGACCGCGTCGCCTGCCACTGCGGCCCCGGCGCCGTGGAAGACGGTCTCGACCAACTCGAATTGGACCTGCCTTGAGTACCGGCACCACAAGGTGTCGGAGTGGGTCAACTTCAAGCTGTGCCGGATCATTAACTCGGTCCCGGAGGCGCAGCCGGTTCTGGTCGTCCAGAACAAGAACCCGCAGGGTAAGGCAGCCGAGATCGACGGCTACATCTACGGGGACTGGGGCACCAGTGCCACCTGCGGGAAGTTCACTCTGGAGGCAGGCTGGACGCGCGGCTGCTATGCGCCGACCGAGCCCTTCAATAGCAATAGGCTCGGTCTTAGTGGTGTGCTGGCCGTGAACGGGGTGCCCCAGGGTTGGAACGAGGCGGCGCCCGCGAAACACTGACCGTCCTTCTCAACAGAGGAGAGACACGCCCTCCGTGTTTTACAGGGGCCTGTAAAACACGGAGGGCGTCTGCTCCCGCTGGACTGCGCCTGGCAAAGTAGCGTGCCAACAGATGCAGTTCACCGTGGACCCGAACCTGCCTGAGGGGCGAATTAAGAAGATCTCCGACGGCTTGACCCGCAAGGGGATGCAGGAGGTGTTCCTCTCCGGACACAACCTCACCCAGCTCTTGAGCGCGCTCTACGAAGGATCTAAGGCGGACGACGTCGTGGCCTCCGCCTGCTGCGGCCGGCTCTATAACAAGTTCGTCGAGTTCGTGGACCTGGTCGACCCGGAGGCCGAGGCCGCCCAGACCACTGGGGTTCGATTCCACATCGACGACAGTGGTGCCGCCGCGTACGTGAAGTAGCAGCCTTCCAGCGGTCGGAGGCAACGGGCCGCCCCGGCCGCAGACGACGCTGTAGGGGAATTCGCCGGTCTAACGACAGGTGCGTCGTGGTGATGTCTCCCATGCGCTGCCAGCGCCCGCCCGCAGACGTCCGCTACGACCGGGGCCGGAATTCACCCCTGGGAGAGCACCGGCGTCGGCGGAACGGTTCCAGGCCCGGTCACGTGGCGGTAGGGTGCGGGCAGGCCGACGCATCGGGGCCCAAACCCGCGCCCTGGCCCATGACTGGGGAGCACCACGGCAAAGGTGTCCGCGGACTCTCATACGAGGGTCCGGTCCGTGCAGCATCAGTGCGAGGTGTACGTCAACTCCCGGCTACCACAAGCCGTTGAGCCTTCCGTATGCTGCTCTTCATCGCGCGCATCGGGTCATGGGGCCGAGCGCGGGAAACGTGAGAGCCGTAGGGCCAAGAGCCATGGCCGCAAGAGCCGGACGAGGAACAACGCCGAAACCGGGGCGCCGCGTACGCCGCCGCCAACGCCGGCACCCTCCATCAGCACGACAGTCGGTCCGACGAACCAGGCCCCTCCAGCCGGCCGACCTCAGCCGGTGAGGAGTCGAGACCGCGCCGGACATGCGGACCGCGTCCGCGCTGATCGGCGCATGCGTCGAACAGTGCGCAGCGTGTCAGCGGTCCCTGGCCGCAAAACTCCTCGACGAGGACCCGATCGTGCTCGCGGTAACAACCGGATCCGCCTACAGCCTCCAGGGTGCAACCAGGGGGATGTGGGTTCCCTCGCCTCCGATGCCGCCCAGTTGTTCTTCCGGGCCGTCCAGGCGTCTCCCGGCGAAGGCCACCTCATGCTCCGCTGCGTCGAACTGGTGAACCCTAAGACGGCGTCACATGGCGAGGATGCGGAAGCGTTTGTAGCAGCAGAGGGCGGCTGCTAACCCGAGAAGGGCCAGGTTGTTGCCGGGGTGTCGCTCGTAGCGGTGGTTGAGTCGGCGGTAGCCGGTCAGTCAGGACATGGTGCGTTCGATGACCCACCTGCGCCGGCCGAGCCGTTCGCTGGAGTCGATGCCCTTGCGGGCGATGCGGACGCCGATGTGTTTTCCCCATAGCCATCGCCGTAGGTGAGGCACGTCGTACGCCTTGTCAGCATGCAGGCGTTGGGGCTTGGAAGCGCTCGCGTGGGATTCGTGTCCCATGCGGAAATGGGACAGCATCGGCTTCAGGGCGAGACTGTCGTGGGTGTTGGCCGCGGAGAGTCCAACCCGTAGGGGCAGCCCGTTCCCATCGGACAGGACGTGCACCTTGGAACCGGGCTTGCCCCGGTCCACGGGACTCGGACCTGCAAGTTCGCCCCCTTTTTGGCCCTTACGTGCGCGGAGTCGAGGACCGCGCGGGACAGGTCGACCAGGTTCCGCTCGTCCAGAAGCCGGAGCACTTCCTGGTGCAGCCTGCCCCAGACTCCCGAGGCAGGGCTCGCCATGCACAGCCGCTGACGAGCACGTAGATGATCGCGGCGAAGACTGCCTCGTCATCGATATTCGCAACCCGGCCACCCTGCGGCCGCACCTGCGCAGCCGGCAACAACCAAGTTCGACGGTTCTTCGCACGGCTGGCGTGCGACCGGGGCCCGGCAGCGTGGTGACCGGGCTGCCGCGCCGACGACATCGCACTCGAGAAGGCCGCTGCCGAGGCTGCCTGGAGGCCTGCTCCCTCACCGTCGGAGCCGGTGCCGGAGGTTGATCGGGAACGGGTGTCGGACAGGCGTCGCTGCCTGTTCCGCCGACGTGCCTGGGCCAGGGAAAGCCAAGCGGACCAGGAACCGCCGGGGCCGTCGGGCCGCTGCATCTGACTCGATTGGGTGCAATCGGAGCTTGCGGCGTTTCCAAGCGGCATGGGCGCGGCGTTAAGCGGTGCGTTCATCTTGTGGTGCGGTTATATGCCGTGCGCTGGGGACTAACTGGAGCGTGTGATGGAGTCAACCGCTGTTTCGATGCCGGGTAGGGCGCATGTTGCGGTGTTCAACGTGCCGATGGCCGGGCATGTCATGCCGACCCTGGGAGTGGTGCGGGAGTTGGTGGATCGGGGGCATCGCGTGAGTTACGCGGTGACGCGCGAGTTCGAGTCTCAGGTGCGTGCGGTGGGGGCGGAGCCGGTTGTGTACGAGGCGCCGCCGCAGGGTGAGGCGCCGGAGGACATGGCGCAGGGGGTGACGGGCGTGCTGGGCGTGAATCTGGGCGCGCTGCCGCAGTTGGAGGCTGCCTATGCCGGCGACCGGCCGGATGTGGTGCTGTACGACGTCTACGCGTGGGCCGGCCCGTTGCTGGCGGCGCAGTGGAAGATTCCGGTGGTGCAGCTGGCACCAACGCACATCCCGTACGACGGGTTGGTGCAGGACTTCTTCGGGCTTGCGGACATCTCCTTGATCCCCGGCTTTCCGGAACTGGCGCAGGCGCTGGCCAGCTTCGGTGTCCCGGGTGGTGTGCATGCGCTGACGCTCTCGCCGCCGCGGTGTGTCGCTTTCTTCCCCAAGCGCTTCCAACGGCGGGCGCACACCGTCGCGGCTGGTGAGGTGCACTGGGTGGGGCCGGTGATCGGTGACCGTTCCTTCCAGGGCAGGTGGCAGGCGCCGGAGGGAGCCGGGCAGGTGGTGTACGTGTCGCTGGGCTCGCAGTTCAACCGGCGTCCGGAGTTCTACCGGACCTGTGTGGAGGCGCTTGCGGGGCCGGGCCGTCATGTGGTGCTGAGTGTGGGTGAAGAGGTCGCACGGACGGGGATCGGTCCTGTGCCGGCGGGGGTCGAGGTGCATGCCGGGGTGCCACAGATGGACGTGCTGGCGGCGGCTTCGGTGTTCGTGACCCATGGCGGCATGGGCAGCGTGATGGAGGCGCTGTCGGTGGGGGTTCCGATGGTGGTGGTGCCGCAGATGGCAGAGCAGCGGGTGAATGCCGAGCAGGTTCGTGACGTGGGGGTTGGGATGTATCTTCCGCGCGAGGAGGCCACTGCTGACGCCCTGCGTGAAGCGGTGCTGGCGTTGGGCTCGGATGAGCGTGTTGCCGGGGCGGTGGCGCGCATGCGGGAGGAGATCGAGGCCGCCGGCGGCGCGGAGGTGGCGGCGCAGGTCGTGGAGAAGGTGCTGGCCGACTGTCCGTTGGCCGCGCGTTGATCTCCACGTCTGAGGCCCGTGGCAGCGGCCGCCTCCGCTTCGCGGTGGCGGCCGCCGTTCTGGCTGCGCTGGTGTGCCCGGCCCCAGCCGGGGCCACTCAGAGCGGCTTGGCAGGTACCGAATTGGACGTCGGTCCGGGAGAGCAGCTTGACGTCGAGGTGCGGAAGGACACGGTCGAAGGGGCGGACGGGACACGGCTGGCGGCGACGGTGTACGAGCCGAGCACACCGGGCCCGCACCCGCTGCTGGTCGTTCCGGGGCCCTGGATTCGTCTGCCGCTCGATCATGTGACACACAAGCGCCGCTACCGGGCCCTGGCGAGGTCGGGGTATGTCGTCGTCGCCTACGACCCGCGCGGGTTTCGTGCGTCCGGCGGGTACGCGGACCTGGCAGGGCCTGCCGATGTCGCGGATGCTTCTCGTGTGGTGGACTGGGCCCTCGCCCACACGGCAGCCGACCATGGACGCATCGGTGCGCTGGGAGCTTCCTATGGTGCAGTGATCGCCCTGAACGCCGCCGCACAAGACGCCCGGATCAAGGCGGTCGTCGCACTGTCCGGGTGGGCTGAGCTGTCCGGCGGGTTCCGCATCAACGGCACCCGGGCGGCGAGTGTGGTGCTGTTCCAGGAGCTGTTCGGCCGCGTGGACGGCCGCTATGGTCCCGAGGTTGAACGGGCATTCGACCACGCGGTGTCCCAAGGTCTGGACGAATCCGATCCCTGGGTGAGGCAGCGCTCTCCCGCCGCTCACACCACCGGGCTCAACCGCAACCGGACTGCGGTCTTCATGGTGGGCGAATGGGATGACCCGATCGTGCCGGCCGGGCAGACGGGCGCCTTTCTGGACCAGCTGACCGGACCCAGAACGCTGCGCATGTACCCGGGCGGGCACGCCGACAGCCACACCGCCTCCACCGGCATCGCGGGCCGGCCGCAGGCATGGGAGGAGGCCATGCTGTGGCTGCGGCATCATGTGCGCGACCCCGGTGACGGCCGCAGGTGGCGGCCGCACCAACCGACGGTCGTCCTGCAGCCACGAACAGGCGGTCCCTTGGAGGAGTACTCAAGCTGGGCAGTCCTGCAGCAGGCGTCCCGGACGGTGCCGCTCACAGCCGGGCCCGGGGAAGGGACGTTGGAGGCTGGTCTTCCCTCGGCTGCTGAATCCGGCCTCTTTCCCGTCTCAGGGCCCCTCGACGCCGCGGAAGCCTCGCCCGTAACCGTCTGGCCGCTGCTGACGTCCCCGGCGGCAGCCACTTTCACCAGCAGCCCCCGCCAAGCGCCTGCGGAGCTGCGCGGCCATGCGCTCGTCGAAGGCACCCTGACCCCGCACACCGCCCAGGGCACCGTCGTGGCCCACCTCTACGACATCGGTCCCCTGGGCACCGCACGGCTACTCACACACGTCCCGTACACCTTCTGGGGTCAGCGACCGGGCGGCAGGCACCGATTCGCGGTGCGTCTGCCGGCCACTGCGTGGAACATCCCCGCCGGGCATCGGATTGGCCTCGTGTTCGACACCCTGGATCACCGCTACATCAGCGAGAACCCGATCGGCGCCGCTCTCACCATCGAGCCGTCGTCACTGCGGCTGACCGTGCCGCTCATCGACTCGATCAGCAGCTGAGCCGTTCAGTAACTTCCTCGGCCGATGCCGGAGCGGCATCGGCCGAGGCCGCACTAGCCGGTACGAGGACGGCAGCTGCCGTCGCCGCCGCCGCGAGAACCGCGCCCGCCCAGCACACGGCGGTCAGCCCGCCGGTGAAGCCCACCGGGCCCAAGCCTGCGGCGTGCTGGGCGAAGAGAGCCGACGCGATGGCGACGCCCAACATCGCACCGGCTTCACGTGAAGAGGTGTTGAAGCCGGAAGCCACGTCCAGACGGGCAGGCGGCGCCTGATCGACCAAGGCCTGAGGGGCAGCGGTGAAGAACAAGGCCATTCCGGCGCCGCCCGCCACCAGACCCGGCAACTGCGCCAGGTACGGGGTATCCGGCTCCAGTACCAGTGCGAACCACAGGCAGCTTACGGAGGTCAACCCACATCCGGCCGCAAGTACCGCCCGAGCGCCCGTGCGCCCCATCACGGCGCCCGCCAGCGGCGCGATCAGCACAGGCAGCGCTGTCCAGGGCAGGATCCTCCATCCGGCCTCCCAGGCATTTTCTTCCTGCACTTCCTGAGGGAACTGGACGAGGTAGAGCACCGTCCCGAACACTGCGGCGTGAAGCAGAAAGCCACAGGCATGTACGTGCCACAGGCGAGGGCAACCCGGCAAGCGGCCTATGAGCCGACGGGGGGCATGCCACGATGAGTGCCGGCGCGCCCCAGCCGCAGGCTCAGCATCCCCGGGCAGGCAGCGGCGTGCGGCCAGGGCCAGGATGCACCCGAGGGGAAGGTTCAGCCAGAACACATGCCGCCAGCCACCCCACATCAGCACAGCTCCCCCTACAAACGGGCCGACAGCGATCGCGACAGCTCCCAGGGCCCCCCACACGCCCAGCATCGCGGGGCGGCGCCGTGGTGGAATCACTGCCGTTACGAGGGTGAGACTGAGCGGGGTGATCGCCGCAGCCCCGACACCCTGCACCAGACGGGCGGCGATCAGCAGCGAAATGCCGGGCGCACAGGCGGCTGCTGCGGACCCGGTTGTGAAGAGCCACAAGGCGCAGGTGAATACCCTGCGCCGACCGCACCGTTCAGCCAGCACGCCCAGGAAGGGGGGCAGGACCGCGACGGGGAGGATGTAGGCGTTGACCAGCCATCCCAACGCTGCTTCCTGCGCCGCGAAGGTGACGCGGATGGCGGGCATCGCGGTCAGGAGAACGAGATGATCGAGCCCGCACAGGAAGACCGCCACGCCGGTTACGGCGCACGCCGCCCACATCCTTTGCGCGGTCATGACGCCGTTGACACCATGGCCGAACTATCACCCACCGCCGACCGCTGCCTGGGCGCGTAGCGGTGCATGGCGACCGCTTCGCCGGCCGGGGCAGGGATGAAACTGGCCCCCGGCTCCCTCGTGACGCGACGCGCAGCCTGCCGCGTCTGGGAAAAGACCATATCCGCCCGTTCCGCCGGAGATTCCAGCCTGCCCAGCACACGGGCGGATGCCGCTTTCACCGCAACCGCGGCCCTCGTCTCGTAGTACAGATAGCCGTCGGCGTTCGGATGGAATCCATCAGGGCAATACAAGAGATCCGGTTGCTGACGGAAGACGTCCGTCGTCAAGGACACCACCATCGCCCCGGCCGCCAACGACCGTGCTGCTTGACGGCGCGCCAGCGCCTGCGAGCGCCGACTCGCCACATCACGCACCCCCCGGCGCAGCGAGGGAGCGGCACCGATGTCGGCACACGAACCGATGACGACTTCCCACCCGGCAGCGCGCAGCCGCCGGACATACCTGCCCAGACGCCTGGCCGAGCGGCCCACAGGAGAGGGCAGCATCACGTCATTGCCGCCGATCAAAATGAGCGCAACGCCACGATCCGCGCGCGTGACCACAGCGTCGACCTGTCGGGCCATACCCGCTGTCGTCACCCCTGAGCGGGCCAGTACCTCCAATTCCACCGCACAACCCAGGCTCGCGACCACATCCCTGGCCAGTCGCACCCCGTTCGTTTCATCGTGCTTCAGCACCCCCACCGCCAGCGCGGAGGAATCTCCCAGCACCACCAGGGAGAGGCATTCACCGTCTGCCGGACCGTACCGGCCCGCTGACAGAGGAACGCTCCGCCCGTCCCACAACTTGCCCCGCACCACTAACGACGCATAGAAGCCGGCGACGCCACGCAGCACACTGCGCCGCACCGCCCTTTTCCAACCTCTTCTGGCAACCACTACGCACTCCGTTCAAGACGCGCTCCGCTCATATCAGGCGGACACCGACCACCCTCAGAGCCCTTCGAGGCCACGGTGGGACACGCCACACACCGCAGATGCTCTACAAACGATCAGACACGAATGGAGCAACGGCGTATCAACAGGGAGAGTGGACGCAAAGAAGGCGAGCCTGCTCGGACAAGGAGGCTGGAGCGTTTGTCTCGCGGTAGAACCGCACATCACGCGATCGGCAGGACCGGTTGGGAGGGCGAGCGCCGTGCCCGCCGCTCCGATGTCGCGCCTGCGGCCGGACCACACAGGCCGGAAGGCCGGCCGGTGCCAGGAGCAGGCGACCGGCGTTGCCGCGGAGGAGCAGACCTGGCGGGTTTTGAGGCCGTAGCCAAGGTGGCTGCCAAACTCCGGGACGGCATCCGGAAGCGCGCTGTCGCCTACGGCCCCCGGTCGCCCGCCCGGCGCCACCCACGCCGACACGCACCCAGCAGCCGCTCTCCCTGCCGCGATGGGCCGGAGCACATCCAAGCCAAGGTTGACGGGCGCCTTCCAGGACGTTCAGCAGGGCGTTTTCCGAGGCGCCTTGGGAGGCGCTTCACAGGGCGGCGGCCCACAGCCGTACGGCGAATGGACAACGGCGCAGGTGAGACCGTGCGGTCAAGGGGACCCGACCACGCCGACTACTTCACTGAGAGACCCCTTTGGGATCTCGTGAAGCTCCGATCACCTACCCAACCACCCTCCAGACGGCGCACCGCCCCGTCGGCAGGCTGGAGATCTGCCGACCCGATCTCGCGTCGCAAGGCCCTCGCAGGCACCCGGGTCCAAAGGCCGACGCGCGACCACAGCACCGGACCCCGGCCTCAGTGAGTGGAACCACGTCCTGCTGCGCGCCAGCCACAGCCAGGGCGAGCCAGACCGCGCCTGGGTACAGGAGCAGATCCCACCCGAGCCAACCCACCGCCAACAGCAGCGCCGCGACGAACCTCGCGTCCGTGCCGGACGGCTGACATCCCCGTTACGGCCGCTTCGCCTCTGTCCCTCGGCTGGAGTGAAGGAGGAAGGGACGGGTGGGAAGGGCGGCGCGGGCTGCTGCCGGGGACCGGGCCGCGCTCGCCCGGTTGCGCGTCGGCCAGGGCCGCCGCGCCGACGTCGGTCCGGTGCTGACTAGCGCTCCGTTGGCCTGGTGCCAGCTCATGTCGGTGTCGGCTTCGGCCAGTGCTGAGTTGGAGCTTTGCTGCAAGGTGTGAGAAGCGTCCACAGATGTCCTTGAGAAGGTCGCCGGAATGAGAGTCAGCGCGGCGGTGCGCTTCGGATACCGGCCGTGCGCACGCCGGCCGTCCGGCCTCCAGGAACTGATCGGCGAGCTGGTGAGTCGCGTCGGGATGTCAGTCGCGGCACGTGCCCCTGGCGTGCTGCTGGTAGGGGCGAAGTCGGCATACGGGCCGGCCGCGGCGGTTCTGACCGCCGCGGCCGGCCCGTGGCGGTTCCCGCGCGTGACCGCACACCATGAGACGTGCGAGCGATGCCCCGGCTCTTGAGGGTCCTGGACGGCAGCTTCAGGCGCGCCGTCAGGGTGGTTGCTAGGTTGTACCTGGGCAGCCCCTCGTACAGCCATTCACGGATCGTCCGGCACACCCTCTGTCCACACACGGAGCCTGACGGCTCCTACACCGTGGGAGCACCGGGCGAGGCGGTGGATCCCCGAACGATCGAGCCGAAGAAGGCCGGCGCGAAGACGCCACGTTCTCAACGCGGGGCAGCGGCCATAGCGGTGCCATAGCCCCAGGCGATCTCGATGCAGCCGGTCGCTCCAGCTTGCCGAGCTTCGCTCCCGCGTCGATCACCTCCTCGACCACATCGCCGCGAAAAGCCGCATCCCAGCCGCCGGCCTTGGCGCCCTCGACCCGACCGCCCTACCCTCCAGCGAGCTTGGGCCGCTGGACACGCTCGTCGGCGGGATCCGCCTGGCCCGAGACCACGAGTACGCGGTTTTGCTGCGCATAACTACGGCCAAGATGTAGCGAGCGCAGATCCGGCACCCGTGCCTTATGGGGTACGCACCGTCGCACCCGAGTGCGCAGCCGCTCCGACCCCAGGGGGCTGGCTGACGACGGTGGTGGGCCGGGTGTGCCTGGACATGTCGCGCTCGCGCACCTCACGGCGCGAGGACCTCCTTGACCCGCTGGATCCCCTGAACCCACCGGACGCGCAGGTCCCCCCGGACCGCCCCGATCGTCAGCAGCCTGTACGGCGTCGACCCCGAGCAGGCTGCTGGCCGACTTGGTCGGCCTCGCGCTCCTTGTGGTCCTGGAAACGCTGGCCCCCGCGGAACGGCTCGCCTTCGTACTGCACGACCTGTTCGCTGTGCCCTACGACGAGATCGCCCCCATCATCGGACGCACCCCGGCAGCGGCCCACCGGCTGGTCAGCCGCGCCACTGCCGGGTGCAGGGCAGGGCCCCGGCCCCCGACACCGATCTCACCGGCCAGCGCCGTGATCGTGGACGCCTTCCTCGCGGCGGCACGCGGCGGCGGCTTCGATGCGCTGGTCTCGGTGCTCGACCCGGATGTGGGTGGCGCGGTCCGACGGCGGCGCGCTGGGGAGCCTGGTACGCCACGGCGCGCCGACGGTGGCCGGGCAGGCCATCGCCTCCGCCCGCTTCGCGCAGTACGCACACCCCGCGCTGGTCAACGGGACAGTGGGAGTCGTAGCGACCTCGGAGGGCCGGGCGCTCTCGGTCATGTCGTTCACGATCGCGCAGGGGAAGGTCACCGCGATCGACACCTCAACGACCCGGAACGCCACCGCCGCCTGGACCTGTCCTTCCTGGACAGCTGACGGCCGGCCCCACAGATCGGTGCCGCGTCGCGGACCGCGTACGGCAGCAAAGACCCGACCGCCCCACCAGTCTCACCAGCCCCATCGAACACGGATACACTCATTCCTCAACCAGCCCCTCTGCACAAGGCAGTTGGGTCAATACGGGGGTATTTCTGGTGAGAAGTTCACGAAACTACGTAACGCAGCCACGCGCCATCACCCTCACCCGCAAGGGGGGGGGGACATGACATCGGATTTCGCACGCCTGATGAAGCAGGATTTCGGCGACCTGAAGGCAGCAGCAGCCGCCTGGCGGAAGCTCGCCACCTGCGCGGACGCGGCCGTCGACCGGCACCGCACCAAAGTGACAGGGCCGCTCCACGCCACCTGGAAGGGTGACGACGCCGACAGCGCCCTGCGGTTTCTCGAGAATGTGGAGGCGCGGCTGGGAATCGTCCAGACGGAAGGCATGGCGATAGCCGTCGTACTGGACGATGTGCGCTTCGAGATGGAGAGCGCACAGAACAAGCTCCGCAACGCCGTGAAGCAGGCCGAGGAGAACCACTACAAGGTCGACGACGACGGCTGGGTCAGTGACCCCACCACCTCTTCGCTTCCCCGCAACGACCCGGACAGCCAGCAGGTCATCAACGGCCGCAGCGGCCCGCTCGGCGAGTACCGGTCGTGGATCGACGAGGCGCTGAAAGAGGCCCGCAAGGGGAGCGCCGACGGGCACCGGGCGCTGACCCTGCTCAACGGGGACGTCATGGACGGCCAGGGGCCGAACGGCACCATGGAGTCCACAAAGGACGTGAAGGAGGCCATGAAGGCCATCGGCGTCGAGGGGCCGCAGATCCCCGAGAACGACCCGAAGGCTGCCGCCACGTGGTGGGACGCCCTCAGCCCGGAGGAGCAGCGCGAGTACACCACGCTCTATC
The DNA here is from genome assembly GCF_000429085.1 of Streptomyces flavidovirens DSM 40150. Classification (GTDB taxonomy): domain Bacteria; phylum Actinomycetota; class Actinomycetes; order Streptomycetales; family Streptomycetaceae; genus Streptomyces; species Streptomyces flavidovirens. The sequence goes on from NZ_AUBE01000039.1 coordinate 24,553, forward strand.
CGCGGGAGATCGGCGCCACCGACGGCCTGCCCACCACCGTACGCAACGACGCCAACCGCACGGCTATCACGCAGGAGAACGCTTACCTCCACTTCGCGGGCCACCCCAGCGACCTCTATCCCGACGACAATCCGCAGGAGTTGCGCAAGCGCATGCACAACATGGAGGTCCTGCAGAACCGGCTCGACGAGGGTGACGCGGCTCCCAAGGGCAAGGAGTTGTACCTCCTCGGCTACGACACCAAGGGCGACGGGCGGGCCATCATCGCGATGGGCAACCCCGACACCGCCGACCACACCGCGGTCCTCGTACCGGGCACCAACACCACCATGGACAGCGTACCGGGGCAGCTCAACCGCATAGAAGCACTCCAGGACGCCGGCATGAAACACAGCCAGGGTGGATCAGTGGCGACCGTGAGCTGGCTGGGCTACGACGCCCCCGAGGCCTCCGCCACCGACTTCAACAGCGTCGGTGGAAAGGGCCGCGCCGAGGATGCCGCCCCCGATCTGCGGCAGTTCATCGATGGCACCCGGGCCTCCCACGAAGGGCCGCCGAGTCACACCACCGTCGTCGGCCACAGTTACGGCTCGACGGTCGTCGGCGCCGCCGCGGCGGGCGGCGACGGTCTCGGCGCGGACGAGATCGTCGTGGCGGGAAGCCCCGGCATGACCGTCGACAGGGCATCCGACCTGCAGATGAACCCGGACCACGTATGGGTCGGGGGATCGGCGAACGACGGCATCATCGACGGCTTCTCCGACCTGACACTGGGCGAGAACCCGATGGAGGAACCGTTCGGCGGCCACAACTTCGAAGTCAGCAACGAGGGCGACCACAGCGCTTACTGGGACAAGGACAGCGTCTCACTGGACAACCAAGGGAAGATCATCGCCGGTGTGCCGCCGACGGAGACCCCCAAGGAGGACAACGATGTTCCGCTCCTCCCCTGGTAGAGCCACTCCGCTCCGGGCCGCGATCACCGCGGTCGCCGTACTCATCACAGGAGGCTGCATGCCCGCCGACGACGACAGCAAGGACATCAACGCACCGCTGCCCCGGATGACCAGGGAAGCCGCGCTGAAGTGGGCGAAGGACTACACCGATTACATGGGCGGGATCGCGGGTGTCGACATCGACCGCTCCACCGAGGTACCGCGCTTCGGCAAGTGCGTGGGCAAGAACGACGAAGTGGCCGAGGACGGACGGTTCACCCTCACCTACTACGTCTTCGCCGAGGTGCCGCACACCCAGCACACCGCCGCAGTCCGGGCGTTGAAGAGCCGGCTGGAGAAGGAGGGATACGAGATAGCCGGATACCGCGAATACCAGGACGCCTACTACACCGCCTCGCTCTCCGCGCGCCACAAGGAGCACGGGTACACCGTCATGGCCGACACGAACAAGCCGAAGAAGACCTCGCCCGACTCCATGTCCTTCTCCGCCAACGTCCCTTGCATGCTCCCGCCCGACGCCGAACAGCAGCAGTTCTGAAAGGGGTTGACCCATGTCGTCAGAGCCCAAGGTCGACCCCGCCGAGCTGCGCGCCTCCGCGCACGCGGAAGACGGGACGGCCCAGGACATGAAGGGGCCTTCGGGCACCGCCGTACGCGAATCCGCCACAGCGGCGGGGTCGCTGGCGGGCTGGGAGGTCAGCGCAGCCCTGCAGACCATCGCGGACAGCTGGAAGCCGGCCCTGGCGGGGCTGGACCAGCGGATGCGTACGGGAGCCACGAATCTGCGCTCGTCCGCGAACGGCCATGAGTGGAACGACCGAGCCACGGCGAAGGACTTCGAAGGCATGGACACCGTCGGCACCATGTCCGCACCTGCCTCGGGCGGCGTCGCACCGCCCACGGCCCGGCTCCCCGATGGCCAGTGGAATCCCAGCGGCACTTCCCCCACCCATGAGTTCGGCCCGCCGCCCGCCGGCGACTTCGACATCGCCGCGCGCGACCCGCGCGGCAACGGGGGATCTGCGATGCCGACGTACAACCCGGGTACGGCCGGCTAAGAACTCCTGACGGAATGACTCTTTGGGGTCGGCTCCTGGTCGTGGGGTGCTGTCGGGCAGCATGGGGTGATGCACTTTGATCAGCCCGTGCCTCGCGAGGTGAAAGTCATTGATTCGGCCTCGCTGTTCAGGTTGGAGGAGCGGGCGTGTGACCTCACCCTGAACCAGCGGTTGGACCCAGCGTGGGTGCGAGCGAATGCGGCGCCCGACGGAACCCACTACCTGTGGCCGGCTCTGTGGAACAGCCTGTCCCACCGCCCGGACGTTCCACGTCAGCTGCGGTGCGAGCTGTTGATCACTCTGTGTTCGGGAGACCGCGTGATGAGCCTGCTGGACGTGCTTCCCGACGACTTCACCCCGCTGCCGAGGGTGACCTCACGCGAAGAGGGGATGCAGGTCAGCCAGCTCCTTGACCGTGCTCCTTCGGTCAGGGAATGGCTACTGCGGGAGAAGGAGGGATCGGGTCGGCTGTGACAGGCGTCGCCAGCAGATGACTGCGCATCCCAGGGTGAGGAACGCTTCGTGGATTGGCGTCGCGGATCTCCCAGCGGATCCGCAGGCGGCGGAACCAGTGCAGGTGGGCGAAGGCGCGCTCGACAACCCAGCGTTGGGTTCCCAGTCCGGAGCCGTGTTCGGTGCGGCGTCGCGCGATCAGTGGCTTCACGCCGAGCGGGCGGACGAGACGACGGTACTTGTCGTGGTCGTAACCGCGGTCACCGAGCACGACGTCGGGGCGGCGCCAAGGTCGGCCGAGTCTGCCCCGTACCCTCGGCACTGCCTGGAGCAGTGGGATGAGCTGGGTGACATCGTTGCGGTGGCCGCCGGTACGAGTGACGGCGAGCGGGATGCTGGTGGCATCGGTGATCAGGTGGTCCTTGCTGCCCGTCCTGCCCCGGTCGACAGGGCTTCGTCCTGTCTTGGGGCCCCTTTTAACGCCCGGATGTGAGAGCCGTCGACCGCCGCACGGGAGAAGTCCAGGGTGTCCGCGCTGCGGAGCCTGGCCAAGAGCGCTCCGTGAAGCCGGGGCCACACGCCGGCCCCAGCCCACTCGGCCAGGCGCCGCCAGCACGTCATGCCCGAGCCGAAGCCCAGTTGTTGCGGCAGGTGTTCCCACGGGATCCCGGTATGCAGTACGAACAGGACGTCCTGGAAGACCATCCGGTCCGGATGCCGCTTCCGCCCTGGATGACGGGTGCGACGCTCGACTTTCGGCAACAGCGGTTCGATCACCGCCCACAGTTAATCCTCGACATGCCACGGCTTCGGCCGAGCCACCTCACACCCCCGGATCCACGCTCCCGAAGCGATCCAACCACCTCGAAAATCATTTCGTTAGGAGTCCTAAGACAATACTGGGTGGGTATCTTGTTGGCTTCGTAAATCGAGATGGCACGAGTTGGGTTCGTACGGATCGGTCCCACGTACGACGCGCCCGGTCGTCACCAAGGGGCGCCAAGGGGCGCCAAGGGGCGCCAAGGCCTGGGCGACATGTACTGCCACGACAACGGGCGCCGCACCGACGGCCGTGCCGTCCTCCACGAGGCGCTGCTGGCCATTCTGCCAGCAGGCCGGTTTTAACGCCCAAGACCGTCGTAATGACGGTGCAGTGTGGGTAACCCGGCCGAGGTCCCCTCGGAGGAACCGGTCACCAGCAGCTCAGATCGATGAAGACAGCAATGTCGCCGCTCACCCACGGGCTCGCTGCTCTTGGGGCTGACCCGTCGAGCCACCGGGGGCGAGGGGCAACGGTGGGTGGCAGTCCAGCCATGAAGTGGTCGTTGTCGACTTCGTACGTGCCGTAGCTGGAGCGGGGGAGGCGCACAGAACAGGAAATTGCGGCGCCCCGCAGCAAGACGCCCCTCACCCTAAACGCCTGAGCACCCCGTTTGGCCAAGTCAGTGGGGGGTCATCGGTTTGTTGTCGGTGTGGCCGCATACCCAGGCGAGGGCGTCGTGGACGCCGTGGAGGTAGTCGCGGGGCACGGTGCGCTGGGTGGAGTCCTCCATCTGCACGATAGCGGCGTCCGTCTCGGCGGTCATCACCTCCAGCCCTGGTGCACCGTCTGATTCCTGCGCCGTGATGGGCGCGGGTTCGCCGCGCCCCAGCGCCCAGAGGTATCCGGCCAGAGCTCCGCGAGCGTACTGCGTTTGCTGATCTGGCCCGGCAGCCCCGGCTTCCAGGCGCTGGAAGGCCTGCTCGACCTGGGCCGAGTCCCGGACACCGACCCTTGCTTGCGTCGTACTCAGCGAATGCGTCGTCATACAGGTATGACTAACCGCGCTCGCTCGTGTCATGTCATGGCGGACCCGGTGCTCACCCGGTGAGCGGTAGCCGCCCCGGCGCACTGAGCCCTGCTGCACAGCGCCGGCCGACACCCGTGATGCCACGCCGACGCTGGCCCGCGATGTACGCCAAGGCCCGCGCCGATGACGACCGTACGGTGCGCACGGAGGCGTTCGACGCGATTGGCGACCGGCATCTGGGAGCTCACGGACGCGGTGTGGCAGGAGACCGAGCTGCTGTTGTGGAAGCCGTCGGCGGCGTGGTTCAGCATCAACGCCCGGAAGTGGCTACGGTCCGCCTCGTGCCGGTGGAGTTTCTGACTGATGAGCAGGCCGAGGCGTACGGGAAGTTCGCCGAGGAGCCCACCCGCCCCGAGTTGGAGTGGTTCTTCTTCCTGGACGACGTCGACCGCGCTCTGATCGCGCTGCGCCGCTCCACGCACCACCAGCTCGGCTTAGCGCTCCAGATGTGCACGGTGCGCTACATCGGCCGGTTCCTCCCGGACGACCCGCTCGACCACCGGGACCGGTGGTCGAGCGGGTCGCCGCACAGCTCGGCATCGAGGACAGTCGGTGGTGAAGCGGTATACCGAGCGGCCGAAGACGGCGTACGAGCACGCCTGGGAGATCCGGGACGCCTACGAGTACCACGAGTACGAGGACCCGGAGTGGTCCCGGCGATTCCGTACCTTCCTGCACGGTCTGGCGTGGACGCGCGCCGAGGCCCAAAGGCGCTGTTCGACCACGCGGTGGGCTGGCTGCGCCGTAACCGGTGCTGCTGACGGGCGTGAGTGTGCTGGCTCGGCAGGTATCGGAGGTTCGGAAGGTTGCGGACAAGCGGCTGCACGCCACCGTCGCGGGCGCCGCTCGCCGCGCGGACCCGGCGCTGCCGGGCGACCTGGTGGCGACGCTGAGGACGCCGGAGGGCTCCCGGTTCTCGGAGTCGGAGCGGCTGCACCGGCCGCCGACGCAGACGACGGGTCCGGCGTTCGCTCGCGCGCTGGAGCGGGTGGACGAGATCGGTGCGTATCGGCTGAAACCGTCCCAGATGCCGCGGAACCGGATGGCGGCGCTGGCCCGGTACGCGCTGGGATCGAAGGGCGGCGTTGCTGGAGCGGGCTGAGGAGCCGAAGCGCACGGCGATGCTCACCGCGGTGATGCGGCACTTGGAGGCGAAGGCCATCGACGAGGCCCTGGACCTGTTCCAGGTCCTCATGGCCACCCGGCTGTTGAACATGGCGAAGCGGAAGACGGAGAAGGAGCGGCTGTCCACGCTGTGCAGCTGGAGAAGGCGTCGCGCACGCTCGCGCGGGCGGCGAAGGTGCTGGTCGATGAACGCTCTCTAGGCGGTTCGCTCTTCTGGCCGAGCACCAGGCGCCACCTGCACGCTGACGGCAGCCTTTACCCCGCCCTGTCCGAGGCCGACCAGAAGGCGGTCATCGAGGCCGACTGGGGCGAGTACCACCCTTTGTACCACCCGCAGGGCGTCAACGCCATCATGCTCTACGCCCCCCGGGACGAGGACGAGCTGGCCGTGGTGAAGCAGGTCATCACCGCCTCCTACAAGTACGCCACCGGCCGCGCCCCGCAGCCCGTCGGCACCGCGCGTTGAACCGCACACAAGCAGTGATAGCGGCGCAAACTACCTCTTGTTCGGTCGTCTCGCTTCCCCGAAAGAGGTCATCAGCCAGTGACCATCAACCTCGTCACCCCAAACGACGGCGACCTGCTGGATATGGGCGCCACGCGGGTGCGGATCCTGGAGGACGGCTCCCGCACCGGCAAACGGCTCGGCATCGCCGAGCTGTGGCTGGCACCGGGCTTCACCGGCCCACCCCAGCACCTGCACCACAAGCACGAGGAAACCTTCTTCGTCCTCTCCGGCACCGTCGACTTCACCTCCGGCCACGACACCCACCGCGTCGGCGCAGGTCAGCTGGTGACCGCCCCCATCGGCACCCCTCACACCTTCGGCAACCCGGACAAGGACCAGGACGCCCGCATCCTGTTCACCTCCACCCCCGATCTCTACATCGAGTACTTCCGGGACCTGGAGCGCGTCAAGCCCGGCCCCGAAGGGCTGAACCCCGCGGACATCGCCGAGGTGATGAAGAAGTACGCCACCGAGATTTGGCAGCCCTGACCCAGCCGTTCAACGCGGCCGGCCCGGCCGCGCCGGACCGAACGCCTGGCCGACCAGAAGCGGTACGCACAGCAATGCATCATCTCCCTACCCGGAGCAGTGTCCAGCGCCGCCAGCGCCCTGACCGCCATCGATCCCGGCCTACTGCGGTTGCTCGCCCGGCCCGGACGGCTGGCACCATGCTGCTCACCCTGGGCGGCGTCCTGAACCGGCGCCGGCCTCGTTCCAGTGCCGCGACCGCCGCCAACACGTCATACCCGCACCGGAACCGAGGTCCTGCGGCAGGTACTCGTTGTTGTGGATGGGTCTCATGCCGTCCGCACTCGGTCGTCCCGGGCGGAGGTTCTTGGTGCGCGCTGGGTCCACACCCCACCGCGAACGTCTCTGTCAATTCGCCTGATCACGCCCGGAAGGTGAGGCCTACGGTTCCAAGATGGGCTCTTAGAGGTCGTTTTCATCTTGAGCGTCATCTCTTAGGGCGGTTTGCGCTTCTCGATGAGGTGTTGCTGGTGGGGCTGTAGTTGTGGTTATGCGT
>NZ_AUBE01000040.1 GCF_000429085.1 Streptomyces flavidovirens DSM 40150
TGACGCTGGAAGGGGGGCTTGTTGGTGTGCTGGGTGCTGGCTGGCCTGGTGTGTTGCTGGTTTGCTGAGAGACAGAATTGACGGTTCGATCGGGGTGGTCAGGGTGTGTGAGCTGGAGCTGTGTGTTGTGTGCTGAGTGGGGTTGGGTGTGTTGTAGGTAGTTCTAGCGTGTAAAGGCCCGGACGGTATTTGTGCTGGTCAGGGCTGTTCTGCTCGCCTGGCGGGCGGGGTTAGCGGTTTCGGGTGCGGGGGCGGTGGTGGGTTTCGGCGAGGTGGTCGAGTCGTACTGCGTCGAGGGCAGCTTTGGTGATGCGTTCGGTGCCGTCGCTGATGGCGGTGATGGCGGCTTGGCGGATGAGTCGGGTGAGGGATCCGATGCGGCCGGCGGTGCGCTGGTGGAGGTAGGGGGCGTGGCGGGGGAGGGTGCCGGGTTTGTGGTGCTGGAGGTCGAGGTTGTTTTCGATGTCGGTGATGACGTCGCGGAAGGGGTGGCGGGTGCCGTGGCGGGCGGGGAGGGGGCCGCAGTCGACGAGCGTGGCGCGTCCGGCGAGTTGGGCGCCGCGGGTGCCGGTGAACAGGGGTGTGTTGGTGACGTTGATGCCGGCGTAGACGAACGTGGCGGGGAGGCGTTCGGTGAGGTCTTTGATCAGGTCGGCGGTTTGGGCGCCGGTGGTGGTACGGGGGTTGAGGCGGTGGATTTCGTCGATGAGGACGAGCTGGACGCCGGCTTGGGTGTAGGTGTGGCAGACGGCGTCGGTGATCTGGGTCTGGGTCATGCGGGCGGTTATGGGGATGCTGAGGTAGCGGGCGAACTCGGTGATGAGGGTTTTCGCGGTGGCGCCGGGCGGGACGAGAACGTACGCGACGGGTACCGCGGCGTGCGCTGATCCGGTCGGGGGCGCGTTTTTGCGGGTGTGGGCGAGGTGGCAGGCCCGGCCGACATGAAGGAGGGCTGTCGTCTTCCCTGCTGCGGCGGGTCCGGTGACGATGAGGGAGGGGCGTGCGGTGGTCTGCTGGTGACGGCCGAGGATCATCAGGGTGCGGACCTGGGTGGCGAGAGTGCTGATGGCGGGGGTGCGGATGGTGACGAAGCTCGAGTGGTAGGCGAGCCGTTCTTCCGTGCTGCGGGGCGGGTCGCCGGGCTGGGGCGGTGCGACGGGCTCGGTGGTGGCGAAGCGCTGCCAGCCCTGCCAGGTGGTCAGTGGCCAGGACAGCTCGGCCCCGCCGTTGGCGCTGGCACCGACTCGTGTGCTGCCCGCGCTTCTCTGGCTCGGGTTCACCATTTGTCGGCTTCCTCGTATGCGTTGTAGAGCCCGAATCCGGCGACCGGGACGGGACTGAAGTCGTCGTCGGGCAGGTCGTCGAGGTCGTCGATGCTGTCGTCGTCGTCCTGCTGCGCCGGGCTGTCGGCGGGTGCTTCGGTGTCGTGGTCCGAATCGCGGGCTGTGGGGAGCGGGACTTGAGCGGTGCGGGCCAGGAGAGCCTGCTCGGCCTTGGTGGCGTGGCCGCTGCTGACGCGGCGCATGAGCTGGTCGAGGGCGTCGGCGAGGCCGGCTTCGTACTGACTGGTGTCGCTGTGGTTGCCGTACAGGGCGAGGGTTCTGATGTGCTGCCAGGTGCGTTCGTCGAACGGCCGGTGGACGTGGTCGCGGTGGATCCACGGGATTTCGGTCAGTTCGCCGTCGGGCAGGCGGATCCAGATCTGGCGGACGTCGTGGGGGTTGTAGTGGATCTCCCATTTCCCGCCGCGGCCGGCGATGGGGGAGGGCTGGCCGCGGTGGGGGGCGAGGAGATCCGCGTCGTAGGTGCGGTGGTGGATGCGGATGCCCGAGGCGGTGATCGTCTGCCAGCGCACCGGCAGCAGCTCGAGGTAGTCGTGTCCGGTCAGCGGGACAGGTACGTAGCCGGCGACGGCGACGAGGGCGGCCCACATCTGGTTCGGGGTGAGCGCTTTGCGGGGCATCATCGGGTGGCGCAGGCCTTCGTGGGGCCGGTGGTGGTAGTGCACCAGCCACTCATCAAGCAGGTCCTGCAGCTGGGCGACGCTGTAGCAGGCGTCCTTCTCCGTGTCGGGGCCGCGGCGGGTGACGTCGGAGCCGGTGTAGCCGGGCAGGTGCTGGCAGAACAGGTGGTTGATGGTGCCGAAGGCGCGCTCGACGATGCCTTTGGCGGTGGGGGTGTGGGGCGGGGCGGGCTGGACGCTGATGCCGAGGCTCTCGCAGGCGGCGGTGAACGCCCGGGAGACGAAAATTTTGCCCCGGTCGACGACGATCGTCTCGGGCAGCACGACAGGCCGGGCCGCCGCCCCTACCAGGCGCTCGTCCAGCGCGGCCAGCCGCTGATGGGGCAGCGCGCGGGCGTGGTCCATGCGCAGGATGTTCGGCCAGGTGGGGCGGGCGGGGTGCGGGACGGCCATCTCCGCGAGCAGCAGGGCCGCATCGACGGCTTTGGTCGCGCTGGGGCACAGCACGGCGGCGAGGATGGAGCGGGTGGCGACGTCGATAGCGATGGTCAGTTCGGGCCGGGCGAGACGGCCGTCGTCGAAGAGGGCCAGGACGTCCAGGCGGGTGGTGTCGATCTGGACCTGCTCGCCGGGCCGCAGCGCCGTGGCAGGTGTGAAGGCCCGCCCCTCGAAGCTGGCGGGCATCTGGCGGACGGGTCCGGAGGGCAGTTCGCCGGGGCGGGCGAGCGTGGTGACGAGCCTGTACAGCGTGGCCTGGGACGGCGCGGGCACCGTACCGGGGCCGTGCCGGTCCTCCAGAATCTGGCCGATCAGTGGGAACAGGCCGTTGATGGTGCCCGTGGAGCGGCCGCGCCGGCGGCGCAGCGCCTCGCGGACGGCTGCGACGACCCGTTCGTCGGAACGCCCGGTGGGGCTGTAGGCCCGGGTGGTGCGGTGGTCGAGGAGCCCCCACAGGCCCTGCTTGCGGTAGGCCAGGCGCATGCGCTGCACTGTGGTGCGCGAGAGGCGGCCGAAGCCGAGCGCGGTCAGCTCCTCGGCCTTGGCCTGCTCCCGCTCGGCCAGCGTGTGCCGTGCGGGGTCGTACTGCGGCCGCACCACCCCACCGCTGCCGGGTCCGCCGGCAAGACCGCATTCGACTTCTCTCACGTGCCGCTGCCAGGCCAGGGCCTTCTCGCGTGCCGCGGCGGGCGCGGTCTCGAACAGCCCCCACTGCGGGGCGGCCTGGGGTACGTCGGCCCCGATGACGGTGAAGCCGGGGTCGGCGAACAGGTACCCGGCGAGCACGGCCTGACCGCCGCCGTCCGGGCCGACGAGATGGATCACCTGCCCGGACAGGGCGACCACCTGCCACTTCTCACCGCGGAAACGGACATGCGCGCCGACCTTCACCGCCGGCCGCGCATTGCGCCGCGCGGTCACTCGGCACTTCCCGTCTTGCCCGGACCACTCCAGCCCGGAGGGCCGACGAGGACGCGTTCGTGCAGCGGCGTATCCAGGCCTGTCGTCAGCTGTCCGTGCCACAGGGCGTGGAAGACAGCGGGGAGGACCTCGATGGGGTCACCGGCCGCTTCGGCGCCTGTGATCAGCGGCCGTGGCCGCGCGAACTCCTTGAGGACGGCCGCCGTCAGGCCGGGACGGCCGGCATTGCGGGGGTGGCGGTAGCCGGCCAGCCATTTCAGATTGGCGGCCGGCACATCGGCGAGCGGAGGGAGGCGCCGGTAGGCCCAGCCGATCTCCTCACACGCCTCGCTTACCGCTTCGGCTGCCTTCACAGCGCGTTCGCCGCCGGCATCGGGGTGACTGGGGCAGTCGGCCAGCAGACCCGTGCCGTCGCGGTATCGGGCGAACAGCTGCGGCACCCAGGAACGCACTCGTCCCCGTTTCTCACGCCACAGCACCCGTACCGGCCGTCCGGCTAGCCCCGTCACGTGCGGGTCGCGGTCCAGGACCATCAGCTGGGTGCGCATCGCGTTCGACCCCGCAGCCACATGCCGGCCTGTGGTCGCCGACCACCACAAGCCCGGCCCCCACCGCCGTCCCGGGATCACCGGGAACGCCGACACCGGCGGCAAGTCCTCAAACGCCACGGTCATGGCAGCATCCGCCCACCGCTGCTGGACCGACTGGCCCACCGGATCGAGGAACACCGCCTCGAACCCGCTCCCACGATCCACGGCCACTCGTCCTGCCCGGCCCCCGGACCGGGCCGCTCCTGTACTGATCACATGCGTTAGCCAAGTCGTTCCCGCCGACGGGCACCGTCGTTTTCAGGATTTCTGCCACAAACGAGTGCCGTATCAGCTAACAGCCAACGCACCCGTCATCCCCTGGCTCTCAGCCACCGTCTTCCTGCTTGCCCGCCGTGAGCATGTTCCCGAGCGTCTCGGCGGGCATGTCCACCCACCGGGCCACCTCCTCCAAAGGCACTCCGGCGTTCGCGGCGGCCAGGGCGGTCCGCTTCCAGGCGTTCTCGATCAGGACGGCGCTGTGGCGGAGGTTGCGCAGGAGTTGCTGGGCGACGTCGGCGGTGGGCCCGGTCTGCACCCCACGCAGTTGGTGGAGCTGTTCCTCGGCCCTCTCGATCGCACGGGTGATCAGCATTCGCTGCTCGGGCGGCACCACCGTCCGCCACATCCTCCCCGAACCTGGCGCCTTCTTCTCCTTGCCCAGCACCCGCAGCTGTCCGGCCATCGTCGCGGGCTGGTGCTCCCGGCGCAGCCACCACGGGTCGTTGTCGTACCCAGGCGGACCGCCGACACCGCGGCGCAGGCGGATGACGCTGCCCATCCAGGCGATCAGCGGACCGCCATGATCCGTCGCCGCCAACGGCCCCAGCCACATACGCCCGACCCGCTCCCCGAGCCGGCGGCAGAACATCCCGTCGGCGGGCAGCGCCCGCGGCCGCCCCGCACCACTGTCCACCCACACCAGCTCGGCCATGCCCGGGTCCAGCAGCGCGTCGGCCACCGCCACCACCTCCGGGAAGACGACCACGTCCCGCCCCACGATCCGCCACCACTCCAGATCATCCCCGGCGTCACCGCCCGCGACCTGATGCAGCCGCCGCGGCCAGAGCGTCTCCCGCTCCCATTGCAAGGCCTGCTCCCACCACCGCGCCACCACCGCATGCGCCAGCGCGAACACCCGCTCCGGCTCTGCTCCCACCCGCACGGCCCGCCGCGCCACCGAAGCCCACCGCCGCTGCGCCCCGGCCACCTCCGGAAGGTGCCGCACGTCCAGATGCTCGAGGGACTGGTCGGCGTCCGCGTCCAGGAGCCACCGCCCGTGCCGCACACACACCCGCTCCCACCGCGGGGCGTACCTCACGACCCGCACCACCGCCCCCGTACGCCGAGCAGCGCACAGCCGACAGCCGAACGCCACCGGCCCGGCGACCGCGCCGCCGATCCGCCAAGCCGCTGTCGGCACCCCGTCCCCCTCGGCCGGCAGCTTGGCGTCTTTCTCCGTCCAGGACGGCAACGCCCGTGCCAGCACGTCTTCTTCGATGCCGCACAGGCCTACCAGGCGCCGTCGTCCAGCTGAGTTCAGCAGCACCTCTGCGTCGGCCCGACACGCCCCGCCCTCGTGCTTGGGCTGGTGGTTGCGCCAGTGCCAGCAGGACCACAATGCCTTCGCTTCCATCCCGTGGCCGCTCGCGATGCGACAGATCAGCGACGAGGTTGTTTCTCCCTGCAGGGAGCGGTCCGCAGGAGGCAGGGGGGATGGGTCACTCCACCACAGTCTCGTGTTCGCTGTCCCGGGCGGGCGCTTTCGCAGCGGATACCAGCAGATCAAGTGAACCCAGCCGAGAACGGCTGAACAACGTCGTGGCGAAGACCCCAGGAGCCGCACCGGCACCCGGTGCGCGCTCCCGCTCCGCGGCTGCGCATCGCGCCGACACCGGAGTGTCGGGGTGCGGCCAGAGCAGGGACTGTCTTGATCTCGCCTCTGACACGAAAGAACCTGTGACCTGACCAGCACAGTCACAGGTTCTTTCGTGTCAGAGCCGTCTTCAGGACACACCCGCGGCATACCCACGCACCGTCACTGAGGTGGCTTCAGTCCTCGTCGTCGAGTGCGTCGTCTTCGTCTGCCGATATGGGGTGGACGTTGACGCCGGCTCGGCAGCGGGCGGCGCCGATCGTGTCGTGCAGCCGGGCGAACAGGTCGGGGCGAATGAGTAGATCTGCTCCCGCGACTGCGGGCAGGAGAGGTTCGTAGTTTCCGTCGTGGACGAGGTGACCGTGCCACTGGCGGCAGATCAGTGCCTCACCGATGGCGTCGCTGAGACTGAACCCGCAGATGTCATTCGTGGGTTCAAGTCCGAGTGCGGCCACGACGCTGGCGGCGGGCGCAAGTATGTAGAGGGGCAGGCCGAGGCCGCTGAGGGTGCGCGGACGAGGCACATCGATCAGGCCAGTGGCTCCAGCGTCAGTGAGGGCTGTCAGGGCGCCGCCTGTAGTGCTGATGTGCTCGGCCGCTGACTCGTTCGTGAGGCCGAGTCCCAGGCGCCGCCACGGGCTGGTCCACAGCTGCCAGGGAGCCTGGGAGGCCGGCAGCGTGCCGGGCGGCGGGTCGTCGTCGAGGGCCTCCAGACCGACGGCGATCTGCAGTTGGCGGGCAGGCTGATCCGGGTATCGGCGTGCAGGAGTGCGCTGCCGCTCGAACAAGCCGATCTGCACCCAGCCCTCGTGTGGGCCTTCGCTCACGCGAGCAAAGGCCATGGCGTTTCCTGGCAGGGACCGCAGGCCTGCGACCGAAGCGAAGCCGGAAGGCGGCCAGGGGTTGTTCGTTTGATGGCTCTCACTGAACCACGGTGCTGGATCGAGCGACCACACCAGCGCCTCGGGACGAGTCAACGGGCGGGGAATGCGGGCGAGTTCGGCACGCAGGGCCGCGCGGGGGTCGTCGCGTAGTCGCGTGGCCGCGCCGCGTTCGAAGTTTTGGGCACTGCCGAGATGTCCCGCTTGGGCAAGCGCTGCACGCAGGCCAGCGGCAGCGTGCTGCAGGGAGTCTTCGGCGGCAGCCTGGTCGGCGAGGTAGGCGTCGGGAAGCTGGCTGCGGTGTCCATTGGTCAGAAGCTCCAGCTGTGTACCCATGAGCGTCTCGATGTCGGGGAGGGCATCGATCACGAGGTCGATGACGGTCTCGCGAAGCCCGGCCGGACTGCCGGCGGCGTCTAGGCGGTCGCCCAGGTAGTGGTCGACGAGGTGGGTCGCGAACTCCCGAGGGTTGTTCATGTGCTGTCCTCGTTGGGGGAGAGGGCGGCGGCGATGGCGCGTGCGAGTGTCGGATGGGCTGCCGTTGCCGCGGAGGCGGGCGCCTGGTGGCCGGCGCGGGCCAGGATGGCGGAGGCATCTGCACGGACGGACAGCACGTCACTGCCGCACAGCGTGACGAGCTGTTCGAGGAGGGCGGCATCCAGGGGCCCGTCGGGCAGGTGTCCTTGCAGGACGGTCAGGAGCCAGGTCAGGGGGCCGGCCCCGAGGTCGAAGGACAGGACGTGCGCCAGGGCTGCCTGCGCCTGGCTGGAACGGCTGGCCAGCAGAACGGTTGCTGCGATCAGGGCTCGGCGCTTGTCGCCGCGGTCGGGCAGGGCAATCGTGGCCAACGCAAGCTCGCACAGCGCGGTGTCGATGTCGTGTTGGGTCGCTTGCTCCGACACCGGGCGGTAGGCACCCGGACCGAGACGGGCACGGCCCGGCAGACGGTGGGCGATGACTTCGTACGCCGCATCCCAACAGGCCAGGGCACTGACAGCCGGGGGCGAAGCGAGCGGGGGCTGAACAGCGAACGCCGAGACCAAGGCCAGGCTGACACCGATCGTGCGGCTGTAGGACGCCTTGGCGACGGCGTGGGCCACCTGATCTGCGAGGTTGCGGGCTGCGGTGGCCGGGTCCGCGGAGTGCGCCTGCTGCCACAGATCCAGCCGGTCATTGCCGCCGAAGGAACGCCATCCGCCACCGCCTCGCATCTTGGTGTAGGCGAGCATGCCCGCCGTGGCGGCGAGCGGGCCGAGGATGCCAGGATCGCTGTCCTGGCGCAAGCGGAGCCCCACGGCGAGGTCGGCCAGCAGCTCAAGAGGGTTGGAGGCGTTCATCTCGTCGGCGATCCGATGCAGGAACCGGGCGGCTGCGTCTGCTCCCTGACCGTCGATGATCTCCAACAGACGCCACCCGACCGCATTGGCCAGGGCATCCCTCGACCATCGTGGGCCCGAGGGGTCGTTGTATGCCTTGCTGCTGCGGTCACGGACTGCGGCAAGCGCGCCGGCAGCGCCTTCTGGCAGTGTCGGACGCTGCTGGGCGTGCAGATACGCGTCTATGGCGGGGTGCTTCTCGGAGCCGGACCAGTCACGTGAGGTCTTGTCGGGCACGGGGCGGGGTGCCCAGAGCGAGCCGCCCTCGCCGCCACAGCGCCGTGCCGCTGTACGCAGCGCGGAAGCGGGCTCGTCCCCGGCATCCTGCGATGCGGCGATCAGTGTCTGGTCGTCGTAGGTGGAGGTGATCGCATTGGCCAGCACCGGCAGGAGCCGCGATGCGCGTGCCGCGTCGTCGTCGGGCAGGTCGGCGAGCCGTGTGAGCAGAGCAACGTCCTGCTGGATGCTGCGGCCATCAGGCCCAGCCGCGATGCGCAACGCGGCCAGAACGACGGGGTCGGCTGTGCCAGCCTGTGTGGCCAGTAGCTGCCGGTGGGCCGCGTCCACCCGGCCATCGGGCAGCCCGGGCTCGGCCAGGAGCACCTGGGCGCCCAGCTGCGCGGCACTTCGCGGATCCAGGCGTGCAAGGAAGCGCCACCACTCCTGCGGCGTTCCCGCCGTGCCCCGCCCGTCGGTGCAGTCCGCGACGAGATAGACAAGAGGCTGCGTACGTGCCAGACGCACCTGCGCCTGCACGGGATCGACCTGCTGGAGTTGAGGCAGCGGATCCAGCAGCTCCTCAATGGTGATGTCCTTGTGGCCGCCGTAGGCCCCCATGTAGCGGGCAGCACGTTCCCAGCACCGCTGCGCCTCGTGCGGGTCGTCGCAGGCGAGACTCACGCGGGCCATCTCAAGTTCGAAGTCGGCGTCCTCCGCATACAGCGCTCGGCGCTCGGCTTGCGCTTCGCGAAGCGTGCGCATGAGCTCGTGCACGACGTCGCGCCCGGCCCGGCCGACGCTCCCGGCGAGCAGGGACACCAGCTCCGTGGTGATCAGCGGGCCGGTTCCGGCCATGCCCATGAGAGAGGTGGTGGTGCCCTTGCTGACGGTTTGCAAGGAGGCGATGCCCGCAGCAACATCGTCGCCGCGCAGCAGGGCGACGGCGTCGTGCAGCACCTGCCGCACCTGCCGGTGGATGTCCGTAAGATCGCAGGCCCGGGGACTGCCCGTGAACGCGTGTGCATGGCGGCCCAGTTGTTCGAGCGCAAAGCGCACGGTGGCGGACGCGGATTCGGCCGTGAGGATGCCCGCCTCGACGTCGCGGTGCAGGCCGACGGCGGCAAGAGTGAAGCGCAGCCAGGCACGGTAGAAGCCGTCGCCGTCCAGGAGGGGGAGCAGTCGGGCGAGCGCCAGCGGATCGGCGGCATGCGCGACGGCCAGCAGGGTCAGCCACCTGGTCACCGGGCCGGACAGGCCGCTGGCACGGTCGGTTAGTACGTCCTGGGTTGCTTCCGCGAGAACCGCGGCGATGTCCCCCGAAAAGATCTCCTCGGCAAGGTCCGACACCGCCACGCCATGGCGGAGCAGGCGCCGCGGGTCGCACGGCCCGCTGGCCCAAGCCGCGGTTGCCAGCGTGCGGGCAGACGGCAGAGTGCTGCCTGCCGCGCTATGGGCGTCTGCAAGGCGCAGCAAAAGGGCCGCGCGCCGGCCGGGCTGCTCAATGAGCTCCGTGCTCTCGAGCAACGGGCCGGGACCCAGACACTCCAACAGCACATCCAGCGCACGCTCAGTCGCTGTCAGAGCCTCTTGGTCGAGGAACCGCGCCACCCGCTGCGCGAGCGTACGCGGGACCTGCCCGGGCTCGGCATCGTCAGCAGCCCGGGCCGGCAACCGGATCCGTCCGCGCAACTCCGCCAGGAACACCGACTCATCGCTCGCGGAACCGTAGTGGACACGCTCGTCACTGCGTGCCTCCCAGGCCGTGAGGTATGCCTCCCACGGGGCGGCACAGCCGGCCCGGTCGACCGCCGCACACAGTTGCAGACCCCACCGAGCGGACATCGTCGGTACACCCTCATACATCAAACTTGCCGCCACGCGATCGGCTCCCGACAGCGCCACCAGCACATCCGCATACGGCACCAGGGAACCCGGCAGGCCTTCGTCCTCATACGTCGCCCGAGCCCGGCTCAGTTCGATACAGCGCACCAGCGTGGGCCAGTCGCTGCGGACTGCCGCACGCCGCGCAGCAACGGTCAGCGTGTGGACGATGGCCTGAGGAGGCTGCAGCCCGGCAATCGCACAGGAGAGGAAATCGGGTCCGATCAGCAGAGCGAGTTCGTCATCGCGCCCCAGAGCGGCCAACAGTTCAGGCAAGTGCCGAAAGGCGCGAGGATCGGTGAGGAAGCCCCGCCGGGACAACCAGTCAGCGGCCTGCGACCGGACCTGATCAACCCACCCCTCGTCGCCGTCGACCCGGCGGATGAAGCGGCTGAAGCTCTCATGATGAATCTTCAGTCCGCCGATACCCGGCTGCTGCGCGACGATCGGTGCCACACTGTTCAGCGCGGCACCGAGTTGCATTCCGGGCAACGGGAAAATCTCCTCGAGCTCCGGTGCAGTCACAGCGAAGTCGCAGACCGCGAGCATGCTGACAGCAGAACGCTGCCCGGGGGTCAGACCGGCCAGCAGATAGGCGTAGTAGTCGTCGAGGTCGTGCGCCGACGACGGCACCTTCCGCAGCCTCTCCAGAGGATCGCCTGCACCATCTGGTGCCGGCGCCGCTTCCAGGCCCGGGACAGGACCAACGGCCTGCCTGCACAAATAAGTGGCGTACAGAGCGTTGCCTCGAGAGCGCTCCTCGATCAGCGCGACCGCGGCCTCCGTCCGCGCAGCGGGATCGAGCCCCTCACCGGCAGGAACGGACGCCAGGGCCGTCAGCACGCCCAGACGGTCCGCCAGAGTACGCAGTTCGGCGCGGTCGAGCGGAGCAACGGTGAGGCGCACGGCACCGACGTCGACGGCCTCGAGGTGAGGGCCGGGCTGACTGGCCAGGACCAGCACGACACCGGGCGGCAGTTTCAGGGCGGTGAGGTCCGCGACCAGAGAGGCCGCCGGGTCCACTTGCAGGCGAAAGGCGCTTCCGAAGGTGGAGCCAAGAACCCGGCTGACATGGTCGATACCATCCACGATCAGCGCGATCGGCCGGTCCGGTGCCAGGCCGCGCGCGGCCGTGACCGCGGCCGTGAGCGTCTCCGGCGTGGCCGCGTAGCGTGGCCTGACCTGCTTCAGCGCCTCCGGAACGGCCGTACCCAGCTGTTTGAGCAGGCTGCCGATCACGACCTCGCTCAGCACACGCTGCTCACGGTCGACGTCCGCGGCACCGAGCCAGCAGTGATGCCGCACCGCCAGCCACGTCTCCCGCAGCGTGTCCCCGAGCTGCTCACACAACCACGACTTGCCGATGCCGGGAGCGCCGGTGACCACCACGACACCCCCCTGCTGGGCAGCCTCCTTCACGGCCGCCACCACCCCCGTGAGCACCACAGGACGTCTCACCTCGGTGGCACGGTCCACGGGATGCCCCTCACGGACCGCTCCGAAGTCGACCTCCAGGCTCAGACGGGGAAGCAGGTCCTCGACCATCACGGTCCCCGCCCGGCTGCGCGCCGCTTTGGCCGCCTCGATCAGAGCCAGCGCCACCTCCTCGGGCGTGCGGTGCCGGTTCGGAGGCCGTCCGGCACCGAGTTCTTCGGTGATGCGATGCAGCAAGGCCGCTTCGGCCGGCCCGGGCTCGCGGATGTTGAGCGAGCACGCCGGAAGATCCGTGTCGACGACCAGGGAGGCGCAAGCGCGGTCGAGCAGGTCATCGCTGACCTGGGCGAGCATCTCCTTCCACGGAGCGTGTGCACGCAACGCAGCCGCGTTGAAACGGAACCGTTTGCTGCTCAGGCAGTGCAGCGCCGGCCCGGGATCGGCGCTCGCGTGGACCGGGAGCAGCACCCGGGTCAGCTCGGGATCCTCCGGCTCAGTGTCGCGCACCACGAGGCGGTGCGAGACACCCGGGCCCGAGGCGAAGTCGTGGTCCATTGAAGAGAAGAGCAGATCCAGACGCAGGCCTCGCTTGTCCGTCATGAAACTCTCCAGCGACAACGTACGGTCGTGATCCGTGTGCTTGATCTGCAGCCGTTCGCGGTTGCCGGTGCCCCACTCGCACGTGATGTCGTCGAACCGGTCCCCGGTGAACATCTTCGTGTCGACCAGCAGGGAATCCGCATGTCTCACCGCCAGGTCCACCAGTCGCAGCGCGGTGAGCAGGTCCTGGTAGGCGTAGCCAAGGTGTGTCGGGCGCAGCCCCATACTCACCTCCAGCGTGCCCTGCCCACTCGGCACCCCCCATGGTGCGCTTCGCTATCACCTTAACGTCCCTGACGTACCGGGACGGAACGGAAACTCAAAGGGAGACCGTGTGCGCATGATCCAGCCGGCCCGGGAACATAGGTTCACCACCCCCGCTGCTGCAGCAGGCGCTCACCGACAGCTGTCCACGCCGGGGCGCAAGCAACGAATCAGGGAATGACGATGATCAAAAGCCTCTAGGCTTCGTCAGCAGGAGAGCGCTTGGGGGAAGCATGGTGGAGACCACACGGTTGTCGTCACTCAGCGAACAGCTGGTCGCCATTGGATTCGAGCGGCTCGCCCAGGGCTCGCCGAGGGTGCTGAGCAGCGCCAGGTTCGCCCAAAGGAACGGGTTGATCTTTCAGGCGCCGGAAGCCTGGCAGAGCGTGGATGAGCTGCCATGGGACCAACTGGCCGCGCGTTCTGGAGAACTTCTCGCCAACGGACCGTTGCTCCTGGCGCCGACATGGGAGCGAAGGACGGAGTCGGACGGGCGCTGTGCCGTGGGTTCCGACTCCTTCTACGCCGAGGTCATGATCTCCTGCCGTCCGCCTTCACCCGATGCCGCGATGGCAGTGCTGCTTCCAGCGTCCGCTTGGGTATCGGACCGTCCCTGGGCGGCCGAGATGCGCACGAAGGTGGCCGAACACTGGGACACTCTGCTGGTGCTCTACGGGGCAGGAATGCTGACGCAGATGCATGTGAGTATGGAATCGGCGGTTGTCTTCCTGCGGCCGCGTGCACAGACCAGGCCAGTCCTGAAGGTTTTCCAGGTGCCGTGCCCCCGCCTCGATGATGCAGCTGTCGTCAAGGACTTCGAGCGGCTGCTGGCCCGTCAGGGCGGCAGGGGAGAGTACGGCTATGTGCTGCGGGAGCCACCCGGCCCGGACCAGGGCCTGTACTTCGATCGCTTCGACCCGCACATCCTCCAACGCCGTGAGGACCTGGCCGGGTTCGGAGCCGTCAATGCCCTTGGTGATCTCTTCACGTTTCACCGGGCCCCTTTCAGTGACGCAGTTCTGAAGAGGGGCAAGCAGCTGACGTCATCGAAGGATCCCGGCGGGGTGCGCATGGTCCGGCCGCGGGACATCTGCCGGGACGGCACGATCGCCCCGCCATCGGAGGAAACCCTGTGGGCGACCATCCCGGAAGATCAGCAACTTGCTGCAGGGGACCTGGTGATCCGCCGTCTGATCGCCCCATTCATTGTGCCCCCGCACGGCTTCTTCACCGCCGAGGTCGGTGAAGACGACCTGCCCGCCGCCGCGTCCGACCAAGTGGTGGTCCTGAGGCCCATCAAGCCGCTCTCCCGGCCGCAGGCCCGCTTGATCACCCTGTTTCTGCGTACCCCGCTCGCCCTGACCCTGTCCGGGCCACGGCTGGCCACTACCACCATGGAAGCACTGTCCGCGCTGCCTGTTCCGCAGCCCGATGAGGCGCTGACCAAGGCCCTCGACGAAATGACGGCTGCCAAGCAGCAGTTCAAACGGTGGGAGCAGGAGGCGGAGTCGGTGATCGAGTCCGTCTTCTTGGAGAAGACCGCAGCCCGTGCCCGCGCCCGTGTCATCGACTCCGGCCGCGCACTGAGGCTGCGCGTCGAAGCAGCCTCACTGCTCGACGACCTCGGCCACAGCGTGCGCACCCGTTTCCCCTATCCCGTCGCTTACCGCTGGCGCGAGACCGAAGCCCGCATCAGCGCCGGTGACGCCCAGGCTGCCTACGCCGCGATTCTGGACACCGCCGAGCAACTGCTGTGCTACGTCGCCCAGCTCGTCCTCGCCCTTACCCACGCCCAGAACATCACCTTGGGGGCCGTGACGGCGATCCGGGACAAGCTCGCCGGCGGGCGCAGCGGCCCCGGCTTCGGTGACTGGGCCAACGTACTCAACGAAGCCGCGACCAGCCGACAGCTCAACAACCTCCCCGAAGCCCACCCCCTCAATGACATCCGGACACTGCTGGCACACGCGGACGCCGAGAAGGCCCGGCAAGCCCTGAGCGAGCGTCGCAACGACCAAGCCCACCTGAGGCGTGTCGACCCGATCGAGCTGCCCCATGCCATCGACGTCGCCTTCGCCGACCTGACCCGCCTGGTCGAACGAGCCCGCTTCCTGGCCGACCTACCGCTGATTGAAGTCACCGACGTCCGCTGGGACACTTTCGCCCGCACCGCCTGCGTGGAATACCGGGAACTTGCCGGAGACCACCCTGTTGTCCCGACCCGCACCATGACCTCACCCAGCAACGACCTGGAGAAGGGCAGCCTCTACCTCCGCGACACCGATGGCGCACTGCACCTGCTTCGCCCGTTCCTGATCGGCCGGGACTGCCCGACCTGCCGTACATGGTCCACTTTCCACGCCGACCGGGTCCCCAAGGGCGCCGTGGTCTTCAAGAGCCTCGAACACGGCCACACCCTTGAAGACGCATCTCCCGATACCCGCCACCTACTGGGGCAGATCGGCTTGGTGTGAAGCGTCATACAGCACGGCGGGCGCCAGTGGTGGCCGACACGGCTGACCCTGCGCCCGGCTGCCGCCCAGCCGCCCGTCCGGTACGCCACCGGCGGTTGCCTCACCTGCGGCCGCGCACCACTCCTTGAACGATCATGTTGCGATGCGCTGACCAGGCGATGTGGCAGTACCGCACATCGCCTTGCGCCATCCTCCCGGCCAGTCATTGCGGGTGCGGATACTGCCGGGTGATCTGCAGAACTCACAGGTGCGCTCCGCCTCCGCCTCGGCGGGGCGATCAGGCTCCTTAGGGTGTCGCCGCTGCCCGGCGCCCTTCAACGTAGACGCGTAGACCGCCGAGTTTCTCCTTGAGATCGAGGAGACGGCAGTCGGGAAAGGTCGCGCGGATCTGTTCATGCAGACCATCCAGCAGCTCCCGCCAGCCCGGCCCCACAGCATGGATCCGCGCGGGTATCTGCACTGAGAGCGCGCCAGCGGCGGTGGATCGTCAGCCATGGCCCGGCGCGTTCCTTCAGGCGCCCGCCAAGGGGTGATGCGGGGAGCCTCAGGCTTCGACGTTGATGCCGTAATCGGTGGCTAGGCCCGCGAGGCCGGTGTCGTAGCCCTGTCCGACGCCACGGGCCTTCCAGCCGCCCGTATGGCGGTAGAGCTCCACCGCGATGCTGACGGTCTCGCCCGAGGAGAACGGCCCCGGCGTGAAAGCCAGTTGGGTGCCGGAGGTCTGGGTGATGTCTGCTTGCCACTGGGTGTGCTGGTCGAAGACTGCGGTGGGCTGGGCCTCGAGGTCGATGCTGACGATGACGGCGATGGAGGTGATGTCGTCAGGGATGAGGCTCAGATTGGCGGTGACGGTGTCTCCGCCGACGCGGACTCCGTCGTGGCGGGGGTGGTTGTAGAAGACGAGGTCGTGGTCGTTGCGTACCTTGCCGTTGGGGGTGAGGAGTACAGCGGAGATATCGACGGGTGCGCCGGTGCAGGTGATGCGGACAGTCGTCGGCTCGGTGGCCACGGTCGTGTTGGCGCCCTTGGCCAGCGTCTGCCGAGCGCCGTATTCCTCGTTGTGGACCGGGGCCATGGGTGAGTGGCGTCGGGTCGGGGGCAGGCGGATGGAGGTGAGTGTGGCGATGACGTGCTGGAAGATGGGCCAGCCTTCGGTCTCCTCGCCGGGCCAGGGCCAGGTCAGACGCTGGGCGCCGAACTCCTTGCCGGTCGGCGGCTGCCCGAGTGCCTCCTGTAGCTGGAGGTAGCGCAAGCTCTCCGTGGCCAGACGGCTGAGCTGCCACTGCCGTTGGGTTTCTTCCGGGCTGGTCATCCAGGTGTCGTGGTCGACGGGCTTGCCCCCCATTTCCTGGTACGCCCGCCGGGCAAAGTCGTAGCCGTCACCGGCCAGCAGACGGGCCGGCCGCTCCTGCTCAGCGGGAGCCGGCTCGCCGATAGCCGTGTACAGCGCTCCCAGATCG
Source organism: Streptomyces flavidovirens DSM 40150 (assembly GCF_000429085.1). Lineage (GTDB taxonomy): Bacteria > Actinomycetota > Actinomycetes > Streptomycetales > Streptomycetaceae > Streptomyces > Streptomyces flavidovirens. Next base: position 16,435 of record NZ_AUBE01000040.1, read on the forward strand.
CCGCCGGTCCAGTGGTTGGCCGCCGTGGTGGCGAACCGCGAGAACTGGATCAGCGTGGGCTGGCGCCCCTTCTCAGCAACGAAGCGGTGAAGCTGGTGGGCGACGCTCTCCAGCTCGGAACGCCACCGGTGGTGCAGGTAGGCATCGAGGTGCTGCTCGGCCCAGGCACGCCGGAATCGGGTTATGAGGTCCCGTACCCGCTCGAAGCCCTCCCGGCGCGTGCCGTGGCCCATGCCGGAGGTGAACGTCACCTGCCCGAACGGTGTCTCGACCGCGCTGTTCGCATGGTCCGCGACATCCTCCTCCGGCCCCAGCATCTGCTCTGCAACACGCAGCTCGCGGAAGAAGACCGCGTCGACGGGACAGCCTGCCGCACGCAGGGCCGCCAGGGGCTTGCTGTAATAGCGCTCGAGGCGGCGCAAGGTCGTGCGGGAGTAAGGCCCTTCGCACACGAACCAGGCAGTCAAGCCCACACCATGCCAGAACTCGCCCGCAGGACCCAGGGCGTCGGCCATGGTCTGGTGCGGCCGCGGGTTGCTGACGATGCTGCCGGGGTGCCGTTGCAGCGTCACCGTCTCCCACAGCCGCCCGATCTGTCCGAGCACGTCGGCGGGCAGACACCGCCGGTACAGCTGGGGAGCGAAGCCCTGCTCGGTACGGGAGAGACTCATGAGTTCCTGATCGACCAGGCCCCACAAAGACGGCATCCCCGGCGACTGGACGGCATGCGTCTGGTCAAAGCCCGCCCACCAGCTGCGCAGCGCCACAGCCCGCTCCTCGACCGGAGACATGGAACTGCCCCCACCGAGGAAAGCGGCCAGCATCGCTTGAACCTCGGATTCCGCGATGCCCGCCTCGGCACCAACGCCGGCCGTCTGGGCAGACGTGCCCACATACAGACGAGGCTCGGGCAGAGCAGTGATGATTTCCTCGTTCGGGTGAGGAAGAGCCTGGAGATAGCCCAAAACGGCCAGCCAGTCGCCCCCGAAGTACGCGGAGGCGACCGGCTGCAGTTCTTTCGTGAGCACCCGCCGCGCCAGGGCCGTGCCAGCCTTCGCCTTCTTGGCGAAGCCGGCCATCAGCCCCTGTAGCCGCTGGATCCGGTGACGGGCGACGAGCTGCACAAGGTCGGCACCAGCAAGGGTGTCCAGCAATTCCAAACGAGCCTGCTGCTGCCCACTACGGTCCAGCTTGTGCCAGCCGCCGCCGAAGCGGAATGCATCCAGCACACCATCCTTGATGCCCAGAAGCCGGTAGCGCTCCTCGATCAACGCCCAGAACTGCTGCTGTTGCGTGGGCGGGAAAATATCTCCCGCCGCCCGTAGCCGGACCGGCTGAAGCAGCGTCTCGAACAACGGCACCAGCAGCGCCCAGAGCAATATGGTGTCCGCACCCTCCACGGCAGTGAGACGGGCGGTCTCATCGGCGGCCAGCGTCAGAGCGTGGGTGGGGCGTTCACGCAGCAGATACGGCAGGTCGACCGCCCCTGCCTTCACGGACAGCTTCGTCGGCAAATACCACGCGCCGCGCCGCTGCTGCTCCTGGACACCGAAGACGCTCGCACAGAAGACGGCCTCCGCCTTGGTGAGGGCCGTCACCAAGGCGGTGTCCGGGGTGTGACGCCCTCGGCCGAGGGTGATGGTAGCCACAGGCTGTCCGGCGAGAGCCACGGACAGCAATCTGGCCGCCAGCGCGTCGAGCTCGGCAAAACGTTGCTGCTGGCCGGCCGCCACCTCCAGGCTTAGGGCCTCCTCGGGGCTGGCGAGTTCGGCCGACTGCCACCAGTACGTCTGGTCACTTGCCACCGGTCAGCCTCCGCATGTATTCGACGAACTGCTCGAACGGGACCGGAGCCGCAGTGGACTGCGCGTAAACGGCGTAGCGCTGCGCCAGCAGCTGCCTCTCTCGCTCATCCCGCCGCGCCTCCACCCGGTCCACACCGTGGATCACTCGTTCCTCGACACGCCCTCGCTCGTACAGCACGAACGCATCCATCCCGCCGTCCCTCGCTGGGCCAGCCCCGTTCGGGCTGTCGTCACCGCCGTCGAGGGCGGTGACCAGCATGTCGGCGTCGATCAGCGGGGCGTCGAGCAGGACAGCGGGGTCCATGTCGTTGTCCGCGCACAACGCCTCCAGGTGCTTTTCCAAGCCGAGTTCGGCGTGGCAGACCACGTCCAGGTACTGCTGGTCGGGGGCAAGATGGGGATGGCGCAGAACGCGGACCCCACGGCCGATGAACTGGTAGAACTCGCCGAAGCTGCCATAAGGCCGCAGGGGCACGACGACGGTGATGGGCGGGAAGTCGTAGCCCTGGCCCAGCATGCGCAGCTGCACAAGGCCCTCGAGGTCACCCGCGTCGGACTCGAACCGCCTGCGCGTCGCAGCGATCGCCGAGGCCGGCATGCTGTGGTGCAGCGTGGCGCAGGCGATGCCGTGCTCCTCAGCGATCCGCGCGATCTGCTCAGCGTGGGCCTGTCCCATCGTCGCGAACAGCACCCGCGGCCTGACCGGGGCCAGCAGCTTGGCCTGCGCGTCCAGACACGCCCGCGTCACCGCCATCACCTGCCGGATCGGCGCCTCGGACTGCGCGGTGATGCGCGCCAGCTTCCGCTCGTCGCCCAGCACGCTCAGCAGAGCGTCACGGCCCACGACCTGCTCGCGCCGCCCGTCGGGCCACACCGCCTCGTAAACCGTCGACGCTGTCTCGGGCGCGAACCGGTGCGCCCGCAGGTTCTTCGCCGATCCGTGCGCCACGGAGTCCACCAGCCGGTAGCGGTAGACGACATCGGCATCGATGGGCTTGCCGTCCAGGCGGGTGAAGCACGCAGACATCAGCAGCGTGCGCGCACCAGGGAAGCGGGCGAACAGCCGCTGGTAGGAATCGCTGGCCGCAATGTGCGCCTCGTCCACCACGATGTAGTCGATGTCCTCCGGCTCCAGCTTGGCCAGCAGATCCCCGCTCTTCTCGCCCGTTCCCAGCGCATGGAAGTTCGTGACCACGATGTCCGCGGCCAGCAGCCGCTGCCGGCTGACCTGGCTGATGTGTTCCCCCTCCGCGTCCAGCACCAGCGTGGCCGGCGGGCGGGTACCGGGCAGCAATGGACCGCCCGCCAGCCCGTACAGCACATTGCCGGGCGCCCCCGGGGCGAGAGCCGACGCGAAGGTGCCGCGGATCACCGAGCCCGGCGTCACCACCAGCGCCCGCCTTCTGGTGAACGACAGCGCCGCCGCCACACCGAGGGCCGTCTTTCCGGCCCCGACGGCCATTACCGTGGCTGCGTGCCGGCCCCCGGAGGCGTAGTAGTTCGCCAGCGCGGCCAGCGCCTCGTCCTGGCAGGACCGCAGAGGCCCCCGGTCCACCCGCCCCCGCACCTCGTCAAAGTACGCACCGTCCGGCATCGGCCAGACTGGTGCCGCACCGCGGGGCGGGTCGGCAGCCCGCATCGGATCCCCGGCCATATCTGGGACCTCGACGTTCGGCACCGCAGTCACCCAAGGAGCCAGCAGTGGATCGCGGCGTAGCATCGCCTGCAGCTGGGCCACGCAGCGTGCCGTGTCCGTGCGCACCGCGTCGTAGGAAAACCGCAGCACGGTCAGACCTGTGGCGGCCAGGTCGTTCTGCCGCAGCCGGTCGTAGGTGAACGCGGCCCGGTCGCTATGGAAGGCGAACCCGTCCAGCTCGACGGCCAGTTGCAGCGTCTCACCCGCAATCAGGTAGTCCAGCCGGTACGTGCGCTCCTGCACGGTGACCGGGTACTGGCTGTGCACCCGCTGCACGATGCCCGCATCCGCGGCAGGAGTGAGAACCCACCGCAAGAACGCCTCCTCCAAGTAGGAGGCGGCAGACACCAGCGTCTCCAGCCCCACGCTCACCACGCCCCGTCCGCAGCCGTGGCTTCGGCCGCCAGCGCACCGGCCTTCTCCGACAGCCGCCCCACCGCATCCTCACCCTGCCCAAAACGCGTCAGCCGCTTCGCCACAGCGAGAGCCTCGGTGAAAGCGCCCTCGCGCTCCAGCAGGTCGACCAGCCGGGGCACAGACGTCACCCTCACAAACGACACCGGATCTGTGGCGTCAAAGGACACCGCCTGGGGCGCAGCCTCCATCAACTCCAAGTCCAGCAGGGCGAACACCTCAAGCAGATCCAGCGCCGCAGGATACGAACCGCGCGTGCTCCACAGCCGGTCGACCGCACCCTGCAGCACGAAGTGGTAGTCCATCGCCGAGCCCGGAAGCTCCAACGCCTCCCACACCCGAGCCACCAGATCCTCGCCGCTCGCGTCGTAGGGCACATGCTGACTGGCCGGCGTCGCAGACGTATGGCCCTGGGGCGTCGGCCACATCGGCGTGCCGTACGACTCATCCGGACGCACCCGGGCCCCCGGCAGCTCCCCACGGACGACACCGGGGCTCCCGCTGAAAGCCATGCCGGGAATCGACGCCAAACGATCAAACCACGACTTCACGTGCCCCCACCGCTCCTATGAGCCGAGCAGCCCTGCTTGCGCCCACCCCTGACTGTTCCTCATTGTCGCAGTCTGCGCTCCGCTACACCGTCGTTCCGGGCAGCTGAGACTGCTTTCAGCTCACAGAGGCGTAGCTCTAGCGTCCGCTCAAGCCCATCTCGTACAGGTCGGCGGGCTCGGCTGTGAACTTCCCGTCGTACAAGACCCGCGACGAAGAGTGATCCGCCACGCCCCCGCCCGGCTGCGCCAGCTCCGGCCCAGTGGCCGGACTGTCTGGTTCCGGCCCAGGCATCGCCCGCCGGGTTCTACGGTGCACCGGTGAGCACGACATGCCGCCGGCCAGCGGAGACGAACTGCCCGTGGTCGACAAGGTCCTGGCCGCGCAGGGCGCACCGGGCGTATGGGTGATGGGCCTGCTCCGGGACGCGCGCCGGATCCTGAGCAGCGATGTCCTAGAGCGGCCGGCGGAGGTCGCGGAGTCGTGTCTGCGGGCGCGCGGACGCCCTCCTGAGGGTGCCAGGCATCCCAGTCGCGGGGGGCCTGAAGTCCGCGTTCGCCGCCCTGCCAGCAGACGAACAGGGCCGAGGGCGACCGCTACCGGCCGCGGAATCAGCGCTGGTCGGTGATCACCTGCGAGCAGATGCAGGACCTGGGCGGCGCACCTGTCGCTACGGACCGCGGCGCTGGTTACGTGCCGCGCCCCGCCGAGCCGGAACCGCAGCTGGTGTTCGTGGAGTTCGCGGTGGCCGGTCTGGCCGGGCCGCATCCGTTCCGCGAGCCGGCGTGCATGCTGGCCGGCCCCTGTCGACACCGAGCCCTGGGGCGGACGCCACTACCCCCGCTGCCCCCGTCATTGGCGCCGAGGTCTGGCCCCGCGCCGGTGATAGCCGAACCCGGAGCTGTGGCGGGCGGGGGCCGACCGCCACGGTTACATGCCAGCGCTGGCCGCCGCTTTGTTGCTTGCATCCATCTGCGCAGCCCTCACGCACTCCTGTGGTGGGGATGACGCTGCGCCGGGCCAACACACGACGGACAAGCAATTCTGCGGGCCAGTCATGAGGCGGGACGCAGCGCGGCTCGGTCCAGTATCAGTAGCTCGACTCCCCGTTCATCACACAGCAGTTGCGCTGCTTGCCGCACCTCGTGGGAGATGGCGTCGATGGCTGCCATGAGGTGGATGTCCGCGCCGAGAGCGGCGCTGACTTCGACGTCGTGCTGAAGCTGTCCAGGCTTTGCAAACTCTGTGCCCTGGGTCTTTACTTCGCCAGCCAGGAGTCGACCCCCATACAGACCGTAGATGTCGGCCTCTCTCTTTGAGCCGCTGCCGTCCTTCCAGACGTCGACGCCCGGAAGGAAGTACGAGTGCGGTTGTTCACGGGCGAGGGCGGCAATGACGAGCAGGTGCGGCAGCACACCGTTATCGCACGCGCGGTCGACGAAACTGTCGAGCCGATAATGCATGGCGATCCCGTCGGCATCCCGCTCGAACGCACCAGGGGCTCGGCAACCGGCACACTGCACTGCGGCCTGAGTTTCACGCAGCGGGATGAAATTGTCGAGGCGGCAGTGGTTGCAGGTGAACGACAGGCCTCGTTCGGCCCAGCCCATCGCGCTGACTGCCTCCATGGCTTCAGCTGCCGGAGCTGTCTGGAGCCGGCCCATGCCATTGGCAGAACGGTGCATGCGGGGGCTTCGGCCGCCCCACGAGGCTGCCAGTTGCTCGAGCTCTGCCCGGTCCGCAGCTTCCATGCGCAGCTTCTTCAGTTCCTTCACGAAGTGCGCGGTGCGCTTGGTAGTCAGACCGATCAGAGCCTCATAGAGGTTCGGTCGCAGCAGTTGGGTGATATCGGACCGGGACATCAACGCAGTCCCCATTTTTCCCTTATCGGACAGCTCGTACCGCTGGGTGGATTGCTCCAGCAGATGATGCGTGACCTGGTCAAGGGACGGGATTCGCAGATCAAGTACATGCTCCGCAGTCGACGATTCCACGAGCTGCAGACAGCCGTCTCGCCATGAAGCACCGGTCGATATCATCTCGGCAACGCTGTCGCGACATGGCAACCCTTTGAGCGCCGTTCCCCACAGACGTATCAGCAACAGCGCGTGGGGTGCGATGTTGACCGGGGAGGGAATTCGGGCGCGGGTGACGTCCGCGAACTGGTGGACCTCGATGGAGACCATGCGTCCCCACTTGCGGGTCGGGCGACGGCGCAGAGGATCTGCGTTCACCTGGTAGGTGAAGGGTGCTCGTCTGGAAGGTGTCGGCCACCAGCTGCTCGTGTAGCGGACTTCTTCCGGGCCCCCGGGCACGAGAGACAGTGTGCCAGCGATGCTGTGCAGCTGTTCTTCAGGCGTGGTGTGACTGCAGAGGAGGACGTCGGGTGAGTAGCCGGAGGGTCGGGACAGCATGTGGGACGCGACTTGTTTGTCGAAATTGAGCCAGTGCTGCACGCCGTCACCCGGGAGCAGCAGCAAGGGGGCAGCGTCTGGGTGTTGCAGGGAGTCCAGAGCCCTGATGTTCCAGAAATCCACACAGTCTTCGACGCTATCGGACTCGGTCACCCACACCAGTGCGGGTCCACGAGGGACATGGGTTCGGCCGTGCTCGTCGAGTTCCTCCGTGGTCTTGGCAATCAGTGTGGATTTCCACAATTGGTGCCTGGCGACCTCGTCCTCCTGCATCGGCGGCCGCACCGCCAAGTCCGCCGGCAACTCGGCACGCGTTTCAGGACTCAGGTAGCCGACCGCAGCAACCTGCCAGAGCGGTGCCGACTCGTCCATGACTACCAGCGCTGTGTCGTCCGCATTGCCGAGCCACACAGCGCTGACAGGCGGGCCCCACGGCTCGACAGAGTCGCCCTCCATATCGATGGCATCAAGCTCGATCAGATCGAGAGTGAGTTCATCAGCGATCAGGCGGGAGGCTCCAATCGGGGCATCAACCCGGACGAGCGACTCCACGTCCGCCATCCGCAAGACTGTAACCACCGGCTCGGCAAGACCATGGGCGCCCACCACCACAATGGGTTCTGTTACTCCACCCCAGCGCGTGCTAGCGCACTCGACCGCTCGGCGAAACCCTTCAGTACTGCCCTCAGCGATCAAATACGCAGCCCGAGGCGGCAAAAACGCTGCATGCAGAACGGACTGATCCACATCCCCAGATGACTTCACGAAGGGAAGAGTGCCATGTCTTGCCCCTAGCCACGATCCGCTCTGCCTGGTCCGCTGGGTTGGTACCGCTCGGCATAGTACGGGCGATCGTCGAGACAGCCAGACCCACGAGCCCTGCGACCGCCTCCATCATGCTGCCAAGCCGATCTGCGGCCGCGAGGCCCATGAAGACGGCGACCGCCACCATACATGCGGCCGCCGTCCCGCAGACGGCTGCGCGAGCAGTTCCCACAGATGCAGATGAAAGGGCAGCGGTTACGGGCACAGCGGGCAGCGCAGCAGTACGGGTTCACGCCATCGGCGACGTTCGTGCGCTTCAGCGCGGCAGCTCGAACTGCTCGAACTGCTTCGGCGGCCTGAATGGCGCGTGGCGGACTGGAGGATGCGTGCCGTGCGGGGGGGGGGGGGGGGGGGGGAACACGGGGACACGGGG
>NZ_AUBE01000041.1 GCF_000429085.1 Streptomyces flavidovirens DSM 40150
GCTCGGCCGGGCCGACCTGCGGACTCATGAGTGCGCGGGTTGGGCGCGACAGTTGAATGGGGCGACTCGGGCCGGTACGGCGTCCACCCCGGCCGGTGATCGGCCGAGCCACAAACCCGTTGCTGGGCTTGGTGGGTGGTGGGGCCACCGCCGCCCGTGGAACGAAACGCACCCGAGATGGCCGGAACCGTAACGGCTGTGACTACTGCGACCGAAGAGCCGCTGGGACTGCATCAAGTGCGGGGTTTGTTGCACCAAACTGGCCTCAGACCGCAACGCGCACGGAACCGAGCGACTCCGCCCAGGTAATTACGTCGACTACGTCCGCGTCCGGGGCTAGCCTCGCGATCCATGGTCACCCTGCAGACAATCCACGACGTGCCCGTCCTGATGTGCGCCGCAGAAGGTGCGGCCATCGGCGGGGAAAGCGACGCCTTGGATCTCATAGGCGACGCTACCTATCAGGGGGCCCAGTGGGTCGTCATCCCGGCCGAGCGGTTCGACGAGGCCTTCTTCCAGCTTCGCACCCGCGTCGCCGGGGACATCATCCAGAAGTTCGCCAACTACCGGGTGGGGGTCGTCATCCTCGGTGACATCTCCCGTCACACGGCGGCCAGTTCGGCGCTGCGGGACTTCGTCCGTGAATGCAACCGTGGACGGCAGACGTGGTTCCTCGGCGATGTCGAGGAACTGCGAGAGCGACTGAAGGGCTAACGACTGTCCTGACGTTCCTGAGTACTGCGTCGCAGGTGAAGAAGGCGCGCGCCCGCAGGGGCTCGTTCCTTCGGGCATGATCTGCGGGACGGGACGACGCGCGGGGGCGCGCCCGGAACACCGACTGGGGGACACGGTATGCAGTGGGGAACGCTGGTCGCCACACTGGGCGGCGGTCTGATCGCGATAGCGGGCACGGTGCTCGCGGACCGCTTGCGCACCCGCCAGGAACACCGCCGTGGCCTTCAGGCGCGCCGCCGGGACGTCTACGCGGAGTTCATCGCGGCGGCGGGCGCGGCCCATACCGAACTGCGCCGCCTCGCGCAGAACGGTGCCGAGGCGACCGACCTGGAGGAAGCAAGCCGCGTAGCGCTGATGGACGCCCGCATTTACGAAGTGCGCGAGCGCCTCTTCCTCGATGCCAGCGCCCGGATCGCGGGCACGGGACAGACCATGTTCGAACGCCTCCGCGACCTCCGAAAGGTGGTCGCCGCAGGCGCCAGCATCTCGACCCCCGCGTTCCACGACATCTACCACCCTTACCTGGACGCCGTATGGGCCTACCGCGAGGCGGTCCGCGACGAGCTGGAGGGCCACGCCCTCACCCCGGCCGACTTCGGCTGGTCCGCGTGGGACGGCCGCGAGCGCTGCCCGCACTGCGGGGGGCCCGGCGTGGACACGACGTCCGGCCTGCACTGACCCCTCCAGTCGGAGCACCATCTCGCACAGGCGGCGCTCACGAGATGGATGGCGTACAGGTGTGATTCAGTTCCTCGCCAGCACTTCCGCCAACTCGTCAGCCGACTCGGAGGTCAGACGGTAGAACCCCTGAAGACTGACCGAGCGCTCAAGACGGCCATCCACCACGTACTTCAGACCGCGCGTCTGACCTCGGCGATTACGCCAGGTAAGCCTCGCAAGCAGTTCGCCGGAGATCGGCACATCGAAGCGTACGGGTGTCGCCTCCACGTGCACGGCCACGGCGCCGCAGCCACCGGCGCCGAGCATCGACCAGTCGCCGTGTCCGGGATACGCAGGGTGCTCCCATGTTGCGGGTGCCGTGCCGCAGCAGTCGCGCCGCTGCATGTCGATCACCCGCATCCGGCTCACCACGAACACCTCGCACCGGTTGACGTGCAGCGCGTACACCTCGTCCCCAGCACGAGCACCCGTCCATGCGGGCAGAGAGGAATGAACACCACTGAAGGCGACCGGCGGCCGCTCGCCCACGCGGCCCGCCTTGCGCAGGGCACGGCACGTGTCATGGGTCCACAAGACAGTGAAGGCATCAGGCATGCCGTGATCCTATGAACGGACACTGACAACCCTTCAACCGTTCGAAGTGGGGACGTCATGTCGGTTGCCAACGATCGCTTGGCCGCAGTCCGAAGGCAGGCGGTCAGCCACCATCTCCACCGCTGCCTCGGCCGTGTCGGCCTCACCGACGTACTCCCGCAGCTCCCACATACCAACCCATGGGAAGAGCTGCCGCAGCCGAGGCTCGGCATATGCGGCGCGAAGCAGGTTACGGTCCACACGGTCTGAACCGAGCAGCCGCTTCCACTCAGCCTCGACGACGCCCTTTGCCGCATCCTTCGTATTCATCGGGCAGGTCCTGAACTTCCGTTCAGGAACGCTTCGGTTCGAAGAGCAGCGCGGTGATGCCGCAGTCGAAGGGTCGAGCAGTGACGAGGCGAAGCTGCTGGTAGGCGCCGGTGTTGGCGAACACAGGCATTCCGGCGCCGATCGCGATCGGGTTGACGAACAGGTGGAGCTCGTCGAGCAGACCCTCGGCGATCAGGTTCGACACGAGCGTGCCGCCTCCGTAGGCGATCATGTCTCCGCCCGGCTGCGCCTTGAGCTTGTTCACGGTCTCGGCGAGATCGCCGCCGGCGACGACGGCGTTCTCCCAGGGCGACTCGGTGAGGGTGTTGGAGATGACGACCTTGGGCGTGTTGTTCATCTTGTCGATGGACGCCTGATCCTCGCCCTCGGGACCGGCCGCCCAGGCCGGGATGAACCCCTCGGCGAGCTTGCGACCCAGCACGATGCAGTCGACCGGCTCGGTGAGCGCGTCGATGTAGGCGTTGATGTCGTCCGTCCACGGGAACGTCAGCCAATCCATCTCGCCGTTCGGACCGGCCATGTAGCCATCGACGGTGGTCTGAACCTGAAGCTTGAACTTGCGCATGACGTGCTTCCTCTCGGGGTTCCCGCTGTGCCGACTTCGTGATGTGAAGACTTGGCGGCCCGCCAAAACTCATCGCTCCGTCCAGGGGAAGAATCTAACCTCGAAGATCAACAAACGAAGCCCGTTCCACCGCTACTGACCGCCTCAGTGACCAAGACACCCCCGCACGCAGTGCCCAACCGCCCCACCTCCTGGGCTGCTTGCCCGGCGAAAAAGCCCCCCCGCCCCCGTGCAGGCGCCGCCGGTCGACGCGAGAAGCGCCGTACCGCTGCCGCTCCCAAGCGAGCCGGAGGAGACGTCCCACCGGGTGTCAGCCGAGACCAGTGGGGCTGGCGTGACAGCAGAACCGCACCCCGCCGAGTCGGTCATCCTCCGCAGCCACATCGGGAGGCCGCCGGTGCGACTAACCCAACACATGACGCAAACGAAGACCGCCACATGGCCCGAAAACAGGGCGAAAGGGGCGCCGCTTTTCATCTTCAGTCGAGTTCGTTGCAACACGCCCAGCCGATGTCATCCAACCGCCTCGCAGCCGAGCCACCACCAAGCCACCGGCCCCGGCCCCCAGCCCTCGGCCCCCAGCCCCGGGCCATCGGCATCGGCATCGGCATCGGCAGGTTCACATCACCCGGACGCCAGCGGATGACCCACCACCCACCGGCCACCACCGACCACCGACCACCCACCACCCACCGCCCACCCACCACCCACCAAGCCCGACCACGTGCTTGTGCCCCAACCAACCACCGGCCGGGGTGGACGCCACACCCGCCCGGGTCCCCCCATTCAACTGCCGCGCCCTACCCGCGCACCCGACGGTCCGCACGTCGACGCGACCGACCGGCCAACCACCCACCTGGGTGCGTGTGTGCGTCGGAATGGCGGTGTCGCACCAGCGGCCGTCCCCGCACCCGCTGAGCCAGGGGCCGCACCACCCCTGGAGCGGGTGCGCCCCACCCACTCACCCGACAGCCACCGAACCCACCCCCACCACTCTCCGGACCTCGCGTGCAGGGCGTTTTTTCTTGGGCCGTCCCGTGGAAAGCGTCAGCGGTGGGCCGGGGTGGCGGGTCAAGGGTGGAGCGCAGCGGAATCGCCGCAGGCGACGCGACGCAGGAGCGCCCTTGACGCGCCGCCCCGGCCCACCGACCCTGGAGCGCTCGGGACGGCCCGGAAACCAACCCCCCGAAGCAACGAGTGGTACGCCCACCCCCGGCCCGCGCCAAACCCCGCCCCGGCCCCAACCCCACCCTCGACCCGCCCCGCCCCCGCCTACCGCTCCCGCCTACCGCTCCCGCCTACCGCTCCCGCCCAACCCAACGCGCGACCTCGGTGGCCCAGTACGTCAGGATCATGTTCGCGCCGGCGCGCTTGATCCCCACCAGCGACTCCATGATCGCCTTGTCCCGGTCGATCCAGCCCCGCTCCGCCGCCGCCTCGATCATCGCGTACTCGCCACTGATCTGGTACGCCGCGACCGGTACGTCCACAGCTTCCGCGACCTTCGCCAGCACATCCAGGTAAGGCCCGGCCGGCTTCACCATCACCATGTCGGCGCCCTCCTCCAGATCCAGCGCCAGCTCGCGCATGGACTCCTTCAGATTCGCCGGATCCTGCTGGTACGTCTTGCGGTCACCCCGCAGCGCAGACCCCACCGCCTCACGGAACGGACCGTAAAAGGCGGACGAGTACTTCACCGCGTACGCCAGAATCGACACGTCCTCCTTGCCGATGGTGTCCAGCGCATCGCGAACGACCCCGACCTGGCCGTCCATCATTCCGCTGGTGCCCACCACATGCGCGCCCGCGTCCGCCTGGACCTGCGCCATCTCGGCGTACCGCTCCAGCGTCGCATCGTTGTCGACACGCCCGTCCGCGTCCAGGACGCCGCAGTGTCCGTGATCGGTGTACTCGTCCAGACACAGGTCGGACATGATCACGAGATCATCCCCCACCTCACCGCGCACCTCCCGCAGCGCGACCTGCAGGATCCCGTCCGGGTCGGTCCCAGCCGTCCCAGCGGCGTCCTTCTTCTCATCAGCCGGTACGCCGAACAGCATGATCCCCGCGACACCCGCCTCCACGGCCTCGACGGCCGCCTTGCGCAGCGTCTCCAGCGTGTGCTGCTGAACGCCCGGCATGGCCGAGATGGCCACGGGCTCGCTGATGCCTTCCCGTACGAACGCCGGAAGGATCAGATCGGCGGGGTGCAGCCGATTCTCGGCGACCATGCGCCGCATGGCAGGGGTGGTACGCAGCCGACGGGGCCGAGCCCCGGGAAAGGATCCATACACAGTCATGCCAAACACGCTACGCCGCCGCAACGACCCCTTTTACCGTCACCCCGTCGGCACCATCCCCGCCGTCACCACCGAGCCCACCACCGAGCCCACCCCCACCACCGAGCCCCCGAGCCCACTCCACACATGAGCCCCCTCAACAAATGAGGGCCGAGTCCCTGAGCTTCGCCCCAGGTCCCGGCCCTCACCCCGCACACCTACTACGTAGTCCGCCGCCGCCGTGACCCCGGCCGCCGCTCGCTCGGCCGCGTCACATGCTCGCCGGCCTCGATCGCCGCCTCGCGCCGCTGCGTTCCGAACGCCGCGAGCGCCTCGGCCAGCTTGTGCACCGACGGCTCCGGCGACAGAACGTCGACCCGCAGCCCGTGCTCCTCCGCCGTCTTGGCGGTAGCAGGACCGATACACGCGATCACGGTCACGTTATGCGGCTTGCCGGCAATGCCGACCAGATTCCGCACCGTGCTGCTCGACGTGAACAGAACGGCGTCGAACCCACCGCCCTTGATCGCCTCACGCGTGTCCGCCGGCGGCGGCGACGCCCGCACCGTCCGGTACGCCGTGACGTCGTCGACCTCCCACCCGAGCTCGATCAGCCCGGCGACCAGCGTCTCCGTCGCGATATCCGCCCGCGGCAGGAAGACACGGTCAATCGGATCGAAGACCGGATCGTACGGCGGCCAGTCCTCCAGCAACCCCGCCGCCGACTGCTCCCCACTCGGCACGAGGTCCGGCTTCACACCGAACTCAACCAGCGCCGCAGCCGTCTGCTCCCCCACCGCGGCGACCTTGATCCCCGCGAAAGCACGCGCATCGAGCCCGTACTCCTCGAATTTTTCCCGAACAGCCTTCACCGCATTGACCGACGTGAAAGCGATCCACTCGTACCGCCCCGTAACGAGCCCCTTGACCGCCCGCTCCATCTGCTGCGGGGTACGCGGCGGCTCGACAGCGATCGTCGGCACCTCGTGCGGCACGGCTCCGTAGGAACGAAGCTGGTCGGAGAGCGACGCCGCCTGCTCCTTGGTACGCGGAACCAGCACCCGCCACCCGAACAGCGGCTTCGACTCGAACCACGACAACTGCTCGCGCTGAGCAGCGGCGCTGCGCTCGCCGACCACGGCTATGACGGGCTGGTGGCCCTCGGGCGAAGGCAGCACCTTCGCCTGCTTCAGGACCTGGGCGACCGTACCGAGCGTCACGTTCCAGGTCCGCTGCCGCGTCGTCGTACCAGCCACCGTGACACTCATCGGCGTATCGGGCTTGCGCCCGGCCGAGACGAGCTCACCGGCTGCCGCCGCGACGGAATCCAGCGTCGTGGAGACAACAGCCGTGGCGTCGCTGGACCCGACCTCGGACCAGCATCTGTCATCAGCCGTCCGGGCGTCGACGAAGCGCACGTCGGCGCCCCGCCCGTCGCGCAGCGGCACACCGGCGTACGCCGGCACGCCCACCGCCGACGCGACGCCGGGAACGACCTCGAAGGGAATGCCCTCGGCGGCGCAGGCGAGCATTTCCTCGCCCGCGTTGCCGTCGAGGCCGGGGTCGCCGGAGATCGCACGGACGACCCGCCTGCCGCCCCGTGCGGCCTCCATGACAAGATTGACCGCATCCCTGATCGCGGGGATACCGGCGGCAGTTGACGCATCGTCAACCACCGTCAGCTGTGGCGTGCTCACACCCGCCTTGACATGAGTACGTACGACATCGAGCACATGTGGCTCGGCGATCAGCACGTCCGCGCTAGCGAGCGCCTCGACGGCGCGCAGCGTCAGCAGGCCGGGGTCACCGGGTCCGGCGCCGAGGAATGTGACGTGCCCGGATACGGGGAACGCCGAAGGTACTGGCGTAGAGGTGGTGGTGGGGCTCATTGTGCTCGCTCCCCCATAAGACCGGCCGCACCCTTCGCGAGCATCTCGTCCGCGAGTTCGCGTCCGAGAGTGATCGCGTCGTTGTGCGACGTGGGTACGGGACCGGTAGTGGACAGCTGCACCAGCTCGGCACCGTCGGAGGTACCGACGACACCGCGCAGGCGCATTTGGTTGACAACCTGTCCGTCGGCCAGCAGGTCGGCCAGTGCACCCACAGGTGCGCTGCAACCGGCCTCCAGGGCGGCGAGCAGGGATCGCTCGGCGGTCACGGCGACCCGCGTGTGCGGGTCGTCGAGCTCGGCGAGCGCGGCAGCGAGTTCGACGCGCGTGGCGGCGCACTCGATTGCCAGGGCCCCCTGGCCGGGGGCGGGCAGGACGACATCGACCGAGAGGAACTCGGTCACTTCATCGATCCTGCCGATGCGGTTGAGGCCGGCGGCGGCCAGAACCACCGCATCCAGTTCCCCGCTCCGTACATATCCGACACGAGTGTCGATGTTCCCGCGGATCGGCACGGTCTCAATATCAAGACCATGCGCCCGCGCGTACGCGTTGAGCTGCGCCATGCGGCGCGGGGACCCAGTCCCCACGCGGGACCCGGCGGGCAGCTGGGCCAAAGTCAGCCCATCCCTCGCGACCAGCACGTCACGCGGGTCCTCACGCTCCGGCACGGCGGCCAGCGTCAGATCGTCCGGCTGGGCGGTCGGCAGGTCTTTCAGGGAGTGGACCGCGAAGTCCACCTCACCGCTCAGCAGCGCGTCGCGCAGGGCGGTCACGAAGACGCCCGTACCGCCGATCTGCGCGAGCGCCTCGCGCGAGACGTCTCCGTACGTGGTGATCTCCACCAGCTCGACGGGTCGCCCCGTGATCCGGCGCACCGCCTCGGCGACGTGTCCGGACTGGGCCATGGCGAGCTTGCTGCGCCTGGTCCCCAGCTTCAAGGCATCAGTAGTCATGCCCGCCCTCTATTCCCACCGTCAGGGGTGTCGTTCAGGTCGGCCCTGCTGACGGCGGCGACCGTCTGCGGGTCGAGGTCGAAGAGTTCGCGCAGCGCGTCCGCGTACCCGGCGCCGCCGGGCTCGCTGGCGAGCTGCTTGACCCGCACGGTGGGCGCGTGCAGGAGCTTGTCGACGACACGGCGCACGGTCTGCGTGATCTCCGCGCGCTGCTTGTCGTCCAGTCCGGGAAGCCGCCCTTCGAGCCGGGCGACCTCGTTGCTCACCACATCGGCCGCCATGCTGCGCAGGGCGACGACGGTGGGCGTGATCTGCGCGGCGCGCTGGGCGGCGCCGAAGGCCGCGACCTCGTCGGACACGATGGTCCGCACCTGGTCCACATCGGCGGCCATGGGCGCGTCGGCCGAAGCCTCGGCCAGCGACTCGATGTCCACCAGCCGTACGCCGTCGAGCCGGTGTACTCCGGCGTCGATGTCGCGGGGCATGGCGAGGTCGAGCAGCGCGAGCCGTACCGGCGCGCCGGTGCGCACACCGGCGTGCTCACGCTTGCGCACCTGAGCAGCGGCGGTGCCGTTGTCGGCCCAGGCTCCGTGCTGCTCCATGGAACCGGCGTCGGCGCCCTGCCGCGCGGCAGGCACGGCACCCGCACCAGCACCAGCAGTCCCGCCACCAGCACCAGCCACACCCGCACCCGCAGCGTCAGCCGGCACAGGGCAGCCCTCAGGCCCGCCCGCCGCACCACGGCCCACCGCAGAAGCAGCGGCAGCGGCCGTCGCCGTGGCATGGTCCACCGTCACCCCGAGCGCGCTCGCGACGTTCTCCGCCGTCAGCACAAGACCCGTAGCGCCCGTGCAGGACACGACCACGTCGACTCGCGTCAGTTCCCGCGCCACATCGGCCATCGGCACGGCTCGCGCCACGCCGCCCGACTCGCCCAGGATCTCCGCCAGCCGCTCCGCCCGCGCCTGCGTCCGGTTAGCGACGACGACTTCGGCCACTCCGGTGCGTACGAGCGTCGCGGCGGCCAGCGAGGACATCGAGCCCGCGCCGATCACCAGCGCCCGCTTCCCCGCCGCCCACTCGCCGACCGGCATGCCGCTGCCCGCGGCAAGCTGTTCGAGGCCGAAGGTGACGAGCGACTGCCCGGCCCGGTCGATGCCGGTCTCGGAGTGCGCCCGCTTGCCGACGCGCAGCGCCTGCTGGAAGAGGTCGTTGAGGAGCCGGCCCGCGGTGTGGAGCTCCTGCCCCCGCGCGAGCGCGTCCTTGATCTGGCCGAGGATCTGCCCCTCGCCGACGACCATCGAATCGAGCCCGCACGCCACCGACAGCAGGTGGTGGACGGCCCGGTCCTCGTAGTGCACGTACAGATAAGGAGTGAGCTCTTCGAGCCCCACGCCGCTGTGCTGGGCGAGCAGCGTGGACAGCTCGGCGACACCGGCGTGGAACTTGTCCACGTCGGCGTACAGCTCGATGCGGTTGCACGTCGCGAGCACGGCGGCCTCGACCGCCGGCTCCGAGGCCAGCGTGTCCTGGAGCAGCTTGCCCTGCGCTTCGGCGGTCAGCGACGCCCGCTCCAGGACGCTGACCGGAGCGCTGCGGTGACTCAGCCCGACTACCAGAAGGCTCATGCCGGCATCACGGCGGGTACGTCCCCGTCGGGTCCCTTCCGGCTCGCGGCCGCGCTGCCGCGCAGCGGGGGCGGCGCCACGACGTCGCCCGTCGCGGCGGCCACGGCGGCGGCTTCCTCGCCGGCCTTGCGCTGCTCGTGGAAGGCGAGGATCTGGAGCTCGATGGAGAGGTCGACCTTGCGTACGTCGACCCCGTCCGGCACCGACAGCACGGTCGGCGCGAAGTTGAGGATCGAGGTCACACCGGCGGCGATGAGGCGCTCGCTGACCTGCTGGGCGGCGCCCGCCGGCGTGGCGATCACGCCGATGTGGACGCCGTTGTCACTGATGATCTTCTCGAGATCGTCGGTGTGCTGTACGGGAATCCCGGCGACCGGCTTGCCCGCCATGGCGGGGTCGGCGTCTATGAGCGCGGCGACGCGAAAGCCGCGGGAGGCGAACCCGCCGTAGTTGGCGAGGGCGGCGCCGAGGTTACCGATGCCGACGATGACGACCGGCCAGTCCTGGGTGAGGCCCAGCTCGCGGGAGATCTGGTAGACGAGGTACTCGACGTCGTATCCGACCCCACGCGTCCCATAGGACCCGAGGTACGAGAAGTCCTTGCGCAGCTTCGCGGAGTTCACCCCGGCCGCGGCGGCGAGCTCCTCGGAGGAGACCGTGGGGACCGAACGCTCGGAGAGCGCTGTCAGGGCGCGCAGATACAGCGGAAGGCGGGCGACGGTGGCCTCGGGAATGCCTCGGCTACGGGTCGCCGGTCGGTGAGTTCGGCCAGTTGCCACGGTGCTCCTGCGGGATGAGCGGGGCTGCAGGCGGCCGTATGTACCAGGACCGCCCCGTCGCATGCAGGCTATGCCTTTGTGAACGCGTGCACAAAGATGGTGTCCGTTTTGTCCGCCCAAAGTGACCGGGGTCACGCGCATCGCCCGGCCGATTCCGGAACCACGGACCGTCCGGGCTCGTTGAAGATCCGAAGGGGGCAAAACCGTACACACTCCTCACGACTACGCCCCCGAGACCGCTCAAATCGCCCATGATGCTAGCCGCCTTTCAGCCGGCTCATCAGCCATCCGGCCGCTCAGGCGCTCAGCTTTCGGGCGCTCGGCCTTCGGGCGCTCAGCCCTCGGGCGCTCAGCCCTCCAGCGCCTTGCGCAGCCTCCCCGCGTCCACGCGCCAGAAGGTGTGCTGCTCACCGTCGACCAGGACGACCGGGATCTGCTCCCAGTACGCCCGGTTCAGCTCCTCGTCCTGCGTGATGTCCTTCTCCTCCCAGGGCACTCCGAGCGCCCCGCAGACCTCACTGACCACATCCCTCGCGTCGTCACAGAGATGGCACCCCGGCTTCCCGACCAACGTGACCAATCGCTCGTCGGGCTTCCTCTTGGCATTCGCGCGTCGCAACAAGGGACTCATAACGCCATTCTCGCCCTGACCGGCCCCGTCCTGACCGGTCAGGCCCGGCCCGCCCGCTTAACACCGGCGTCCCGGAGAGTTCACGCCGCCGCATCCCGCCAGGTCCTGCGGTACCGAACAGACTGGCTATGCTCACGACATGGCCGCACTGGGATGGCTCACCCCCCGCAGGCGCTCGGCGACAGCCCGGAGCGTGCTGGCGGGCGAGGCAGCAGCCGAGGCAGCACGCAAGACGTCGCAGGAGCAGCAGGAGCTCGAAGAACTCCACGAGCTCCTCGCGGCGCCGTCCGGCAAGCCCGCACAGCGGGAGCCCGTGTTCCCCGTCGTCGGCGACGACCGGGCCGCCGCGTTCTTCGATCTCGACAACACCGTCATGCAGGGCGCCGCGATCTTCCACTTCGGCCGCGGCCTCTACAAGCGGAAGTTCTTCCAGCGCCAGGAGCTGGCCCGCTTCGCCTGGCAGCAGGCCTGGTTCCGGCTCGCCGGGGTCGAGGACCCCGAGCACATGCAGGACGCCCGCGAGAGCGCGCTGTCCATCGTGAAGGGCCACCGTGTCTCCGAGCTGATGTCGATCGGCGAGGAGATCTACGACGAGTACATGGCCGAGCGCATCTGGCCCGGCACCCGCGCCCTCGCCCAGGCCCACCTGGACGCGGGCCAGAAGGTCTGGCTGGTCACCGCCGCCCCCGTCGAGACGGCCACGATCATCGCCCGCCGCCTCGGCCTGACCGGCGCGCTGGGCACGGTCGCCGAGTCCGTCGACGGCGTTTATACGGGCAAGCTCGTCGGTGAGCCCCTGCACGGCCCCGCGAAGGCCGAGGCGGTCCGCGCCCTGGCCGCCGCCGAGGGCCTCGACCTGGACCGCTGCGCGGCGTACAGCGACTCCCACAACGACATCCCGATGCTGTCGCTCGTCGGGCATCCGTATGCGATCAATCCCGACGCGAAACTGCGCAGGTACGCCCGCGAACGCGAGTGGCGGCTGCGCGACTACCGGACCGGCCGCAAGGCCGCCAAGGTCGGCATCCCGGCCGCCGCCGGCGTCGGCGCCATCGCCGGCGGCACCGCCGCCGCCATGGCCCTGCACCGCCGCCGCCGCTGACGGCGGCGCCCCGCGCCGCACGACAGGCCCGGCGGGCGACACGCAATCCGGGTCCCTACCCTGCCCCGGCTCCCGCCAGTCCTGTTACTCCCACTCGGGCACAACGCACCCAGCAATCACACAGATTACGAAGTGATCCGGTCAACAACTGATCACGAAGTACTCCTCGAACCGCCGCGTAGACGCAACAGAAGCGACGGAATCGATGATTTTAGCAACTGGGTGTAGCGCTGCCTGTACGAAGCGTTATTCTCCTCAGACGCATACCGGACCCCACCCGTCAGCACGACGAGTGACCGGTCTAGCACTGAACGTGTTGGAAGCTCTGCCTCTGGGAGTCCCGTGTACCCACACGTCGGGGTTGACGCCTCGGGCCTGGCTACGCTGCGCGCAACGGTCGTGGACCGCTTGCGCGGCTTCGTCCCCACCGCGTACGCCGTCCCCGCCCTTGCCACCCCTGCACTTGTCGGCCCCTGCTATGCCCTGGCCGACGGCGGTGCGGCGGTCGGCAGACGCAGCCGCGGCGCCGGCTCGGGCACCGGCACGTCCACCACCCGTCGGCCCAGCGCCGACAGCGACAGCGCACGCATGATGGACCTCGTCGAACGCGCTCAGGCCGGCGAGGCCGATGCGTTCGGCCGCCTCTACGACCAGTACAGCGACACGGTCTACCGCTACATCTATTATCGCGTCGGCGGAAAGGCGACCGCGGAAGACCTGACGAGCGAGACGTTCCTGCGCGCCCTGCGCCGCATCTCCACCTTCACCTGGCAGGGCCGCGACTTCGGCGCCTGGCTGGTCACCATCGCCCGCAACCTGGTCGCCGACCACTTCAAATCGAGCCGGTTCCGTCTCGAAGTGACCACCGGCGAAATGCTCGACGCCAACGAGGTCGAGCGCAGCCCGGAGGACTCCGTCCTCGAATCCCTCTCGAACGCGGCCCTCCTGGAAGCGGTCCGCAAGCTCAACCCGCAGCAGCAGGAGTGCGTGACCCTGCGCTTCCTGCAGGGCCTCTCGGTCGCCGAGACGGCTCGCGTCATGGGCAAGAACGAGGGCGCGATCAAGACCCTCCAGTACCGGGCCGTCCGTACCCTGGCCCGGCTCCTGCCCGACGACGCCCGCTGACACGCGCCCGCGTACGCCCGCCGATCGGCCGACCGACACTCACGGTCGGTAATGTCTCCATGACCCTCCATGACGTTGTGGTCGGATCATCCTTCGCGCGTAACCCAAGTGCCGCGACGCTCGTTGTGCGGGATGCAGGCTCCCTGCGGTCACGCCATGCCCGCAGCCACTCACTCGATCGTGTGGATGTGCTCATGGCGTGCAACCTTCCGGACCCCCAGGGGAGTCGATCGTCATGACGAGAGGAGGTGCCGCCAGTGATCGCGAACGTATCGGCGCACCGGCGGGCGAACGCCTTCGCCCAGGCGCTGGAGGCACAGACGCCCCAGGGCACGGCGGCAGATCAGCCCGAAGAAATGGCCGAAGGCCCAGAAGCCGCACGGCTTCTGGCCCTGGCGAACGGTCTCGGCGAGCTGCCGTCACCGGAGTTGGACCCCGAGGTCAAAGTCGTCCAGCGGGCACAGCTCATCGCCGCCATGGAAGCGATGGTCGCCGAGAGCGGCGCACCGACGGGCCCTACGGTGCCCGAGCAGCGGACCGGACGGGGAACCCACCGGGCTTCCCCGCTCCGGAAGCTGCGCCCGCGCTCCCGCTGGTCGAAGGGCATTGCCGCGGGCGGGCTCACCGTCGGTGTGGCCGCCGGAGCCT
This sequence comes from Streptomyces flavidovirens DSM 40150, assembly GCF_000429085.1. GTDB lineage: Bacteria > Actinomycetota > Actinomycetes > Streptomycetales > Streptomycetaceae > Streptomyces > Streptomyces flavidovirens. The sequence goes on from NZ_AUBE01000041.1 coordinate 13,943, forward strand.
TCAGCGGAGTGGCCGCTGCGAGTTCCGACGCCCTGCCGGGTGATTCGCTGTACGGGCTGAAGCGAGGCATGGAAGACGTCAAGCTCGGCATGGCCGACGACGACGCCGACCGTGGCGAGATCTATCTCGACAAGGCGGCGACCCGCCTCATGGAGGCTCGCCGCCTCATGGAGCGCGGCCGGGTCGCCGAGCTGGACCACGAACAGCTCGGCGAGGTCAGGCGCACGCTGAGCGGGATGACGCACGACGCCGCCGAGGGTCACCGCCTTCTCAGCAGGGCCTACGAGCGTGACGGCTCGATCGGCTCCATGCAGGCCCTGTCGTCGTTCGCCAAGTCGCACCGCGAAGCATGGAGCAGCCTGCGCGAGAAGCTGCCCGTACAGCTGGCCGATGTGGGTGACCAGGTGAGCTCGGTCTTCGACGCCATAGACGAAGAGGTGGCCCCGCTCCAGTCACTCCTTCCGCGCGCCCCGAAGTCACCCGAGAATTCCGGCCGCCCCGGCGGCTCCACCCGAGACCGTACGGGCACACCGGGCACCGACCGCCCCGATGCTCCTTCCAGCACCACATCCTCCGGCGGCCGAACGGGCGGCGACAGCAAGCCCCACCCGTCGGCTCCCCGGAGCAGCGCCGAGGACGACGGCCTCATCGGCGGCGCCCCCGGCGACCTCCTGGATCCCCCGTCGGCCGACACGACGACCCCGTCGTCACCGTCCTCCAAGGACAAGGGCCGCAACAAACCGCCGGTCCCGGACGTCACGGTCCCCCCGCTGCTCCCCGGAATCCTGCCGGGCCTGGGCATCGAGGAGGAGAACGCGCCGTAACACCAGGCACCCCGCTACACCCGTGGGCCCGCTCTCTCCGGAGACCGGGCCCACACCTTTACGCTCAGAAGAAGACAGGTCAGAAGAAGACAGACCGCCGCTGCACCAGCAGCTTGTACAGCGTGTGCTGAATCTGCTCCCGCACCTGATCCGTCAGGTTGAACATCAGCATCGGGTCCTCCGCCGCCTCCGCCGGATAACCATCCGTAGGAATCGGCTCCCCGAACTGAATCGTCCACTTCGTGGGCAGCGGCACAGCCCCCAGCGGCCCCAGCCACGGGAACGTCGGCGTGAGAGGGAAGTACGGAATCCCCAGCACGCGCGCCAGCGTCCGCGCGTTCCCGAGCATCGGGTAGATCTCCTCAGCCCCCACGATCGAGCAGGGCACAATCGGCGCCCCCGCCCGCAGCGCGGTGGAGACGAACCCGCCCCGCCCGAACCGCTGCAGCTTGTACCGCTCGCTGAACGGCTTCCCGATTCCCTTGAAGCCCTCCGGCATCACACCGACGACCTCACCCCGCCGCAGCAGCTCCTCCGCGTCCTCCGCGCAGGCCAGCGTGTGCCCGGCCTTGCGCGCCAGCTCGTTCACGACCGGCAGCATGAAAACCAAGTCCGCCGCGAGCAGCCGCACGTGCCGCCCGTCCGGGTGCTTGTCGTGCACCGCGGCCTGGAGCATCAGCCCGTCCAGCGGCAGCGTCCCCGAGTGGTTGGCGACGATGAGCGCCCCGCCCTCCGCCGGGATGTTCTCGATGCCCTTGACCTCGACCCGGAAATACTTCTCGTACAAGGGCCTGATCATCGACATCAGGACCTTGTCGGTGAGCTCCTCGTCGTACCCGAACTCGTCGACCTCGTAGTCCCCGGTGAGCCGCCGCCGCAAGAACGCGAGCCCACCCGCGATCCGCCGGTCCCAGCCACCCCCGCCACCCGGATCCGCGGCCGGCTCCTCGGGCGCCACCAGTGCGGCCTTGGCGACCGCCTCGGCCCCCGCGTCGTCCGGCGCGGCGGGCTGCTCCGGTACGGGCGCGAGCGGCCCTCCCTTGCGTCCGGGAGGCCGCTTCGCCTTGGCCTCCTTGCCGGCAGCGCCGGCTCCGGCACCGGCACCACCCGCGCCGGCGTCCTTGGACTTGGGCCGGACCCGCCTGGTCCGCGGATCGTCACCGAAGGGGATGACCTTGGCATCGGCCATGTCAGATGCGCTCCTTGCTGACGACGAGAGTGGAGAGCCGGTCGACGGTACGGCCAATCGCCTCGGGCGGCAGCAGCCCGGCGCCCCGGCTGCGTACGAAGTCGGAGAAGGTTTCCGCGGTCGTGTACTTGGGCTCAAAACCCAGTGTCTCGCGCATCTGGGTGGTTCTGACGACCCGTCCGTGCGTCAGCAGCCGGATCTGTTCGGGCGAGAAGTCGGTCACTCCTACGGTCCGCAGCGCGGACCCGACCCAGGTGACGGCGGGCAGCAGCACCGGCACAGTCGGCCGCCCGAGCCGCCGCGAGCACTGAGAGAGCGTCAGCACCCCGTCGCCGGCGATATTGAAGGTGCCGCTGTTCATCGTGGAGCGCCGCGGGTCGTGCGAGGCGATGCGCAGCACATCAATGACGTCGTCCTCATGGACGAACTGCAGCCGCGGGTCGTACCCGAACACGGTCGGCAGTACCGGCAGCGAGAAGTAATCAGCCAGCGGAGAGTCCGCACAGGGCCCGAGAATGTTGGCGAAACGGAGCACGCACACGGCCACATCGGGCCGCCGGCGCGCGAAGCCCCGTACATACCCCTCGACCTCGACCGCGTCCTTCGCGAAGCCTCCGCTGGGCAACGACTTCGGCGACGTGGTCTCGGTGAAGACAGCGGGATCGCGCGGCGCCGACCCGTACACGCTCGTACTGGACTTCACGACGAGCCGCTGCACGGTCGGCGACTTCTGACAGGCACCGAGCAACTGCATGGTGCCGATGACGTTGGTCTCCTTCACCGACGTACGGCTGCCGCCGGTGCCCAGCGGCGTACCGGTGACGTCCATGTGGACGACGGTGTCGACGCCGTGCTCGGCGAGCACGCGGGCGATGGCGGGCTGGCGGATGTCCGCCTGCACGAAGTCCGCGCCTCCCAGGTGGTGCGCAGGAGGGATCGCGTCGACGCCGACCACCCGGTCCACGTCGGGATCTCGCTGGATGCGCCGTACGAAACGGCCGCCCAGCTGCCGGGCCACCCCTGTGACGAGCACGACCTTGCCCAAGATCAGCGCCTTCCCTCGGTCTCCCCTAGCGCCACCGTAGCGGCTGGACGTTGCGCTGTGATGACCGCACGGCACCCGAAGTGACAGCAGACACACATGGGCTACATGAGACGCACGGGCCACAACGCACCACAGCCCTCCCACCATGACGGTGGAAGGGCTGCGAAGACACGTACAGCGGCCGCTTACTTCTTGTTACGACGCTGAACGCGGGTGCGCTTGAGCAGCTTGCGGTGCTTCTTCTTGGCCATCCGCTTACGCCGCTTCTTGATAACAGAGCCCACGACTACCCTCGCTCACTTCTCTTCACTCGGTGCGGGGCGTCTGGGCCCACACGACCTACGAGGGCCTAGCCTACCCGCCACCGAGAGAGGGACGTAATCCGAGGCCGCCGTCAGGCCGATTCCACCCCCACAAAGGACTCGCGGAGGTACTCGTGAACTGCTTGCTCCGGAACCCGGAAGGACCTGCCCACCCGGATCGCCGGCAGATGACCGCTGTGCACCAAGCGGTACACGGTCATCTTCGACACTCGCATCACCGAGGCGACTTCCGCCACGGTCAGAAACTTGACCTCGTTGAGAGGCCTCTCGCTGCCAGCAGCCATGACCCACCTGTACCTTCCGCACCCGACGCGCACCGGCTTCCCCTCCGGTGACTCTTCGTCGTTGTGCGCTCACTCCCAGAGTAGGGGCGGGTGATGCGAGTGGGGAAGAGGAGCAGCCCTCGGTCCGCTACCGTGACAGACACGCCCGATTGAGTACATAGCGAGTAAGCGGCCGGTAGTAATCAGACCGCACAGCATCATCAAGCGGAACGGCGACGGACACCCGCCCTTCGGCCTCTCCGACGAACAGCGCGGGATCATCGGTATCGGCGAGTCCAATGGCCTCAAACCCCAACTGACCTGCGCCGCAGACCCACCCGTGGTCCCCGACGACGAGCCCCGGCAAGGGCCCTCCCGCCTCCCCGGCGGCGGCCAGCGCGACCCTAACCGGGAGGGGTGAATGGCTGTGTGCGCCGGTATCACTCACGGGGCCACGCACGCCGGGTTCGCGCACCAGCGCTACTCCTCGTACGTAGTCAAGGTTGTACGTGCGTACCCCGAACCGGGTCGTTATGTCGACACATCGCCCCTGCGCGGGTGTGAGGACAAGACACCCCGCCGCCGACAAGGCGTCTGCGAGATCGGCGTAGAAACCGAGCAACCGATGCGGATGTCCGGTCCCGAACAGCACCGGCACCCCCCGCGCGGCGGCTTCCCCCAGCCGCCCCGCGAACGCCTCCAGCCCGGCCAGCGTCCGCTCGGGATCGATCACATCAGCCCCGCTGACCCACCCAGGATCACCGGACACTCCACACCTGTCCGCCATCAGCGCCATCACCTCGTGCTCGCCCCACGCCCCTTCGGGATCGAGCCCGAGCATCACCCGCGGATCCCGCGCGGCGAACAGCCGGTAGCTCCGCAGGCTCGCCTCCCGAGAGGTGGCCACGGTCCCGGCCAGCCGGGTCGCCAACAGATGCGCACGCAAAGCGCCGGTACTCAACACCCTCCCGATGCTCCCGCACCCCCACCGCGCTTTCCCCAAATTCCCCGACACTCACCACACTTGGCGTAACCCCCACCTCAACCCACCCGACGCGGCACCTGGGAGAGACCACACCCGCAGGGCATCCGGGTCTGGGGGCTTGCCCCCCACCCACCACCTCAAGCCCATCCGGCGCTTGAGGACAGGCCCGCAAGGCGTCCGGGGGCCGGGCGGCTTACCCCCTCGCACCCCCCACCCTCAAGCCGTCCGGCGCTTGAGGACAGGCCCGGAGGGCGTCGGGGGCCGGGGGGGCTTGCCCACCCCCTTCGCACCCACCCACTCAAGCCCGTCCGGCGTTTGAGGACACGCCCGCAGGGCGTCCGGGGGTCTGGGGGCTTGCCCCCAGTTTCGGGAAGGGGCGGGTAGGGGAAAGCCCCGCGCAGCGGCCCAGAGCCCGCACCCCGCACCGCACCCGCACCCGCACCCGCACCCCGCCCTACGCCAACAACCCCCGCAAGGGAAACGCCGCCCGCCGAGCCGCCAGCACCGCCTGGTCCAGCCGATCCGCAGGGTCGTACCCCGCGTCCCACCCGTCCCACACCGGCACAACCCCGTCCGTCATCCGCCCCGGCCCCAACTGCCGCGTACGCGCATACACTTCGTCCCGCCAAGACGCCGGAATCACCGACTCCGGATCAACCGGCCGATGCGCCGCGATCCCCACCAGATGAGTCCAGGACCGCGGTACGACATCCACCACCGCATATCCCCCACCCCCCAGCGCAACCCACGCCCCACCCTCTACGTACTCGTGCGCGAGCTCATGACACGCCGTCTGCACCGCCCGCTGCGCATCCAGCGAAACAGCCAGATGCGCCAGCGGATCCTCGAAGTGCGTATCCGCCCCGTGCTGCGTCACCAGCACCTGAGGCCGAAAGTCGGCCAACAATTCCGGCACGACCGCATGGAACGCCCGCAGCCACCCCGCGTCCCCCGTCCCCGCCGGCAGCGCCACGTTCACGGCCGAGCCCTCGGCCGCCCCGCTCGCACCCGTCTCCTCCGGCCACCCGGTCCCCGGAAACAGCGTCCGCGGATGCTCGTGCAACGACACCGTCAGAACCCGCGGGTCCTCCCAGAACGCCGCCTGCACCCCGTCCCCGTGATGCACGTCCACATCCACATAAGCGACCCGCTCCGCCCCCAACTCCAGCAGTCGCGCAATCGCCAGCGCCGGGTCGTTGTAAACGCAGAACCCCGCCGCGCTCCCCGGCATCGCATGATGCAGCCCGCCCGCGAAGTTCACCGCGTGCGCGGCCTCCCCCCGCCAAACCGCCTCCGCCGCCCCGACCGACTGCCCGGCGATCAGCGCAGAGGCCTCATGCATCCCAGCAAAAGCGGGATCATCAAGAGTTCCCAGCCCATACGCCTGATCAGCGCCCCGAGGATCCGCCGAAGCCGCCCGAACCGCCGCCACATAGTCCTCGCGGTGCACAAGCCGCAGCGTCGAGTCCCCCGCAGCCGGCGCGGCGACCACATCCACCGCCCGGTCCAGCCCGTACGCCCGTACGAGCCCCATGGTCAGGTCGAGCCTGACCGGGTCCATCGGATGACTGGCCCCGAAGTTGTAGCCGGTTACCGCGTCATCCCACATCAACAGTGCGCGCCCGCTCATGCCCGCCACCGTATCGGTCGGTCCCGGACCCGAACGAACGGGCGTACACCAGCGTCACCAGCACCAGAACCATCGGCACAAGCATCGCCCCCCGATAACTCCACCCATCCCCCACCGCCCCCACCAACGGCGCCCCCACCAAGAAACCCACATAGTTGAAGACATTGAGCCGCGCAACAGCCGCATCACTCGCCGCCCCAGAAAACAACCGCCCCGCCGCCGCGAACGTCTGCGGCACGATCACACACAGCCCGAACCCGAGCATCGTGAACCCGGCCATCCCGGCCCCCACCCCCGGCGCCCCCGCCACCACGGCGAACCCGCCCGCAGCCAGCAGTGCCCCGCCCCTCACTACGGCGACCGCCCCGAAGCGCCGCACACCGAAATCCCCGACGGCCCGCCCCACGAGCGTCGTGACCATGTAGACGTTGTACGGAAGAGTCGCCGTCTGCTCCGACGAACCGAGGACGTCCTCCAGATACTTGGCGCTCCAGTTCGAGACCGTCGAGTCCCCGATGTACGCAAAGGTCATCACCAGACACAGCGGCAGCAACAGCTTGAACCCACCCCCCAAGGCAGCCGCACCGTCCCCAACACCAGCGCCCCCACCACCGCCTCCACCTCCACCACCCACCCCACCCACATACCACCGACTGCCGACAAACACCGCAGGCAACAACACAGCCACCACAGGCAGATACGAAACGACCAGCGCGAGATCCCAGTGCGCCCCCACCCACGCGAGCGACGCCCCGACAATCCCCCCAAGGCTGTACGCCGCATGAAACCCAAGCATGATGCTGCGCCCGTACGCCCGCTGAAGGCTCACGCCCAGCATGTTCATGGCCGCGTCCAACGCCCCGACCGCCGCCCCGAACACCCCCAGCGCAACCGCCACTTGCCACGTCTCACGGCCGGCCCCGACCCCGAGAAGCGCCAGCAGCACGACCGGCTGCGACCACCGCAGTACGGCACTGGCCCCGACCCGCTTCACCAGCCGCTCAGTCCCGACGCTGCCCACACCGGCCAGAATCGGCACGCCGGCCAGGAAGACCGGCAGCAGCCCGTCGGATATCCCGTACCGGTCCTGAATGGCGGGCAGCCGCGTCACGAGCAGCGCAAAAGCCACACCCTGCGCAAAGAAGCTCAACCCCAAGGAAGCCCTGCCGCGCCGCAGGCGCACGTCTGTCATGGCCGCACAGCGTAGGCCTGCCACCTACTGATCGGTAGATCGATCAGGCAAGCAATCTCCGCAGCTCCCCCAACTCCGAGAAGAGCCCGGTCGCCCCCGAAAGCCGGTCGGCCGGAGTCATGGCCGTGAAGCCGTACACATCCATCCCGGCAGCCCTGGCCGCCTCTACCCCGAGCTGACTGTCCTCCACCACGACACACCGCTCCGCCGGTACGCCCATGCGTTCCGCGGCGTGAAGGAAGAGGTCGGGCGCCGGCTTGCCCCGCCCGACATCCTGCGAGCTGAAGATCCAGCTGTCCTCGAACCACTCGTCGAGCCCCGTCACCAGGTGCCCGACCCGAATCCGCTCATGGCTTCCGGACGATGCGAGGCAGTACGACACCCCGTCCGCCACCAGCTTCCCCAGCAGCTCCTCCGCCCCGGCGACGGGCTTCAGCTCCTGCTCGAAGGCGGCAAAGATCCGGGCGTGCAGGGTCTTGTCGAAGTCGTCGGGCAGCCGCCGCCCGGTCCGTTCCAGCACGACATCGTGGATGCGGTGCACGGCACCACCCATGAAGTCCCGTAGCGAGTCCTCGTACGAGGTGGGGTGCCCCAGTTCGCTCAGGTAGCCGGCGAGGACGGTGTTGGAGATCGGCTCACTGTCCACGAGGACGCCGTCGTTGTCGAAGATGATGAGGTCGTAGCGCATGACTTGACCTTAAACGCAAAAAAGCCCCGGCCCCTGGACATAAGTCCAGGGGCCGGGGCATAAAATTTGTTCGGCGGCGTCCTACTCTCCCACAGGGTCCCCCCTGC
>NZ_AUBE01000042.1 GCF_000429085.1 Streptomyces flavidovirens DSM 40150
CTTGGAAAGCGTGTTGGGGGCAACCCCTCACGAGTTCGAATCTCGTATCCTCCGCACTCGCCCACCTGGGCAAACGAAGGGCCCCACCGCTGAGCGGTGGGGCCCTTCGTGATCTTCCGTCTCAGTTTCCGTCTCAGTTGGAGTCTGAGGGGCTTCCGATCGGGCCTTCCGCAGCGTCCTCGCCCGCTCTTTCGTCGGCGCCCCAGAGCGCGTCACCAACCTGCTTGGCGACCTTCTTCAAGAGCGGACCGGTGACGTGCATGTACCGGGCGCGCATCCTCGCGGACCCCCCGGGCTCCCAGCCCATGATGGCGTCCACCACCACATCGGGGACCCCGAGCAAGAGCAGCACTGTCCCGGCAGTGTGCCGAGCGTCATGGAGTCGCCCGTCTCGTACGCCCGCGTCCTCCAGCAGTTTCTTCCAGTGGTGGTAGTCGGTGTTCGGGATGAGCGGGCCACCGGTCGGCTGGGCGAAGACGTAACCCTTATCCTCCCAGTCCTCCCCGGCCTCTTTCCGCTCCCGGTTCTGCTCCTCCCGGTGCTTGTGCAGGAGCTTGATGAGCGGCACCGGAAGGCCGATGGTGCGGCGGCCGGCACGCGACTTGGTGTTCTTGTGCTCCCGGCGGATCTGCCTCCGCTCCGGGCAGTAGCCCGGCTTGCGGCCGCAAGTGTCCCCGCAGCCATGCTCGTACTTGGGCCGCAGGCGGTTCTTCCGGATGCGGATGTATCCGGCGTCCAGGTAAACGTCTTCCCACTTGAGTCCGAGCGCTTCGCCCTGGCGCAAGCCGAGTGCCAGGGCGATGACCCAGCGGGCGCTGTTGCGGCGCTTCGAGGCCTCCAACAGGAGACTCTGGATCTCCTCGATCGTGTACGGCTCGATCTCCTCCTCGTCGAGCCGAGGGGCTTTCGCGATCTCGGCAACGTTCTTGGTGACGTGGCCACGCCGGACGGCTTCGCCCAGCGCGACGCGGATCGTCCGGTGAGCGTGGTGTGCGGTTCCGGCTGAGCTGCCGTTCTTCTGCATCCGCTCGTAGAACTCTTCGAGGTGTTCGGGTTCCAGCCGCTCCAGCTTGTGGGCACCCAGGCCGGGCACGAGGTGGACGCGGACATCCACCTCGTAGCCGTCGTAACTGTTCTCGCTGACGTACTTCTTGGCGATGTTCTCAACCCAGTGTTCAAGCCACGTCTTGATGGTCCACTGCTGTCCCGCCTTCCGGACTTTGCCATCCTTGCGCTGGCGTTCCAGCTCGCGGACAGCAACGGTGACTTCGGCTCGGGTCTTTCGCTCAATGTGGCGGCGATCCGGCTTGCCGTCCGGCCGTACGCCAACGGTCACGCGGCCGTGCCACTTCCCGTCGTTACCGAGGTAGATGGACGACGCGCCGTTGGGCTGTCGAGTGCGCTTCTTCTCTGTCACAGGCAGCCTCCTCAGGCAGCGGTGGGGGTGGACCGGTGGGCTTGACGGCGCCGTTCCACGTACTCGTGAAGGGCAGCCACGGGCACGCGGCGCAGTCGGCCTACAGGGATCGATTCCAGCTCGCCGGAGGCGATCAGGTGGAAGCAGAGGGTTCGCCCGATGCGGAGCCTGCGGGCAGCCTCTTCGACCTTGAGCAGGACCAGCGTTGGGTCATCTGCCGCGAGAGGCGCGGCGTCATGGGTGTCGTGCATCGGCTCGCTCCTTGGCGGGCCGCCACAGAAACCACGAAATACACAGAAAGCCGGGGCAGGTGCTCTGACCTGCGAGAACTCCGGTGGGGAGGGCTGCCACAGAAATCACGGGAAGTCCCACAGAAATAAGGGGCCCGGGGTGGGCGGGTATTTGTGTGGGACTTCCGTGGGTTTCTGTGGCGGCGGCCTGCCTGCCGCCCCTGACGGCGTTTGTGCAGGTCAGGGGCGGGGCGGGGTTATTTCTGTGATTCTGTGGTTTCTGTGGCGGAGGTCAGATGGCTGGGTCGCTCAGCTGGGGGTGGATGAGGTAGCGCGGGGACGGTGGCCGGCCCCTGCCTCCGGTGCGCACGGCGGGCTGGCAGCGGACGTATCCGTGGTCCTCCAGCAGGTCCAACGCGGGGTCCAGGTCAGCGACCGTGGGGAACTCCGAGCGGGAGAGCTTCACCATCAGGTCGCGCTTGCTGACCTCGCTCCACTGCTGGGTTCGCAGCAGCTCCAGCACCGTGTGGGCGCGGTTGGCGGTGTGGTCGGCGCCCATGAGGTCGAAGACCACCAGGGCGTGGCCGGTGAAGTAGTCGATCAGCTTCACCGCCGCACGCATGGTGTCCGCGCTGACGGGCTCGGTATGCCCGTTCGTGGGGTGCGCGGCCAGGTGCAGGAGACCTGCCAGGCGGCAGGTTGAGCCGCCCAACTTGTTGGCCCAGTTCCCGACATGGGCGAGGTCTCCGCCGCGCGGGCGAAGCCGCGGTTCCTGCCTTTCCTCGAACGTGACGAGCACGTCGCCCGCCTCCGGGGAGAGCTGGAGTACCGCCGCGTCGGTCCAGTCCGCGAGGAACATGGTCAGGGCGGTGACGTTCTCCTCGTAGGTCGCGGCCACCGCGTCCGGGATCGGTTCGGGCAGGATCTTGCGGTGCCCAACCAGGGAGGTGGGCAGCGAGTAGAAGAACCTGGCCAACAGGCCCCGGTCGTTGGCGCCCTTGATGCGGCCGATGTCCTCCAGGACGGATGGCTGCACCGTCAATCCCATGGTCAGGGCGGGGGATTCGATGAACTCCTCACGGCCCCGGCGGTCCACCCTCAGCCGGTCGCCTGCCTGCCCACGCAGGAACACGTCCAGGTTGGGGGTGCCGGAGTAGCGCCCGGCAATGATGTCGAAGATGCCGCCCTCCGCCGACATGACGGAGAGCCTGCCGCCCTGTTCGGCCAGCAGCGAGGCGATGACTTCGGGGGTGGCGTCATCGGCCAGCAGCCGGGGTTTGGCGGGCACCGTGACCGCCTCAGCAGCCTGTGCCAGGCCGATGGCCTCAGCTACGAGCTGGTCCCGCTTGTCCGCGTCGGCGCGGGCTGCCTTGGCTGCCGCGTTGTCCGCGACCTCCTTGGCGAGCCTGGCGGTGATCTCCGCCCCCACGATCCGCCCGGCCGACTGTGTGACCAGCAGCGCCTCACAGCGGTAGAGCGGGTCAGCCATGAGGTTGAACACGGCGCTCTTGCGGTTGCCCGGCGGCAGAGCGACGACCACGAACACGTTCACGGGCTCACGCCACCGACCCCGGACCTCCACCACGGCGCGGCCCCCAGCAGCAGTTCCCAGCACCGCCAGCGCGAGGGAAGCGGCCATGTCCACCGGCGTCTGCGTCTCCTCAGCGACCGCGCGCACGTAGTCCCCCAGCCAGGCCGGGAAGACCTCCGTGGGAAAGGCCGGCAGTTCCCGCCGTGCGGTGAGCGGGATCGGCTCCTCCCACGGCGCCGCTGTTGCCTGCTGTGCGTCCAGGGCCTCGAATCCGGCCCACAGCTCGGAACTGTCCACAGGCTGTGCACTCATGCCGCACTCGCCTCCCCAGCGCCGCCCCGGATCAGGCCGGAGCGGATCGCGGTGCGGCACTCGGAAGCGGGCAGGCCGATCGACTGCCCGGCGCTCATCAGCTCGCTGGTGACGGCGGTCTCCGTGAGGTCGCCGGTGCGGACCAGCCGGGCCAGCGCGTAGGCCGCGCCGTACACCGCACGATTACGACCGCCCTCGCGGGCGGACAGCACCTTTTCCAGCTCCCCCCGCATGGCGGTGGTGCTGTAGGCGGTGGCGTTGCGCATCCGGGCCGACAGCTCCGACAGCGGCATCGGGGCCGGTGCGGGCTTGGGGGTCAGCAGGTCACTGAGCCACGCAGGGAGGGGGGCGGCAGGGGCCTCGTGAATGATCTCGTACGGCGCGCCGCCCACCACGCTGCCGGCCGCAACCACGTACCCGCCCCAAGCGCGGGTATCGACCTTCCACCCCAGGCTGCCGCCCGTGCTGCGTAGCGTCTTTCCCTCAGGGGCGGTGAAGTACAGGTGCTGTCCGCCACGGCGGGTGCGCACCGTGTACGTCTCGAACGGCAGCCGCTCCCCCGCGCGCTCGCACAGCACGGCGAACACGTCCAGGCCGTCCGCCATCCCCGCCCACTCGGGCGGTGCGGTGTCCGTCTCGTCCTTGGGGATGTCGAGGTCCACCACCACGAGTTGGGCGGGGCCGGTGGCGATGCCGACGTTGTACGGGGCCGCCTGCCAGCACGCGGTGATGTGCCCGGCGTCGAGGGTGGCGCGCTGCTCGGGGGTGCGGTGCCCCTCGGTGCACCGGCCGGAGCGGGGGCAGGCCCGTTCGGGGTGCCCGGCGGGCCGCTTGTCACCGGGCCGCAGGGGGAAGACGGGCCAGCCGCGCTTAGCGGCAGCGACTGCGGCGCGCAGCAGCGCCGGGGTAAGGGTTGATGTCATGCTGGGGGTTCTCCTCGTTTCTGCGAAGGGACGGAGAGCCGGGGCGGTCGCGGTCTTTGGAGAGAGGCGACCGCCCCGGGCGTATCTACTGGCTCTTGCTCTTGACCCACTGGGCGTACTGCTGACGGACGTACGGGCGCACGTCGCAGGTGGTGCAGACGGCGGCGTCCATGTCCATCACCCGCTGACCTGCCTGCCGTGCCAGAGCGCAGGCATCGCCGTGGATGCCGTCGCTCTCGTCCTGGAGAGCGATGCGGTCCAGGACGGCGGCCTTGCGGAGCCAGAAGTCTCGTTCGAGCTTCCAGCCGCGCGGCTTGTCTGTGGCGGCCTGGGCGGTCCAGCCGATTTCGCTGATGATGCTCGGGGCGGTGGCGTACGCCTCTTCCGGCGTCGGCCAGGTCTGCGCGTTCGGCTGGTGGTCGGCGGTGACGTACAACCGGTCCTTTGCCGTGCTGCGCGACGGGTAGCGGCGTACGGCTCCGGTGTCGAACAGAGTGTTCAGGGTGGTGGTGATGCGGTCGGCGTCGGCCGGGTCGCAGATGACGCGGATCTCGAACATGGCTTCCTCTCGGTTGGGCTTAGAACGGCGGTTCGTCGCTGTAGCCGGTGGGCTGGCGGTGCCAGCGCTGGGGCAGCCGCGGTAGCGGCAGCAGGACCCATCGCAGGCCCTCGTTCCAGCAGTGGCAGGGCTCCCAGTCCGAGTCCTCGTACTCACCGGTCTCGGGGTGGCCGTAGGGGTGCTCGATACCGCCGATGCCGTCGCAGTCGCGGCAGTCGGGGCGAGGCGTGTCGGTCAGGATCAGCGCCGGACGGGGGAAGGTCGCGCGCTGGATACGCAGCCGGGGAAGGCGGTTCACCAGTCCTCCTTGGTGGTGTTGACGGCGGGCAGTTCGGGCAGCCCTGCCCGGGTGAGCTGGGCAGGGTCGAAGCCGGGCAGCGCGGCGCGGGCGGTGAGCGCCTGGGCGAGCGCCTGGGCGTACTGGGCACCCTCGCGGGCGACCTCGATCTGTGCCCCGGCGCGTAGGGCTTCGACGCGTTCGACGTGGGCGTGCTCCTCGCGCCGTTCGACGCTGTGCCGGTGGTGGGCGAGGTGGTCGCGGTGGTCGGTGCGCCAGTAGCGGGCGGCCAGGCCATAGGCGACGGCGGTGGCCAGCGCCCACAGCAGCAGCGGCAGCGGCAGGCCATCGGCGTATCCGGCTACGCCCGCGAGGGCGAGGCCACCGGAGGCGGCGAACGCGGCACCGGCGATGACCGGATCACCCGCGCGGCCAGCGGAGGCGAAAGCGCCGGCGGTCGCGGCCCCGGCAGCGAGCACGACCATCAAGGCCGCGTTGCCGACGCTGTGTTCAGCGCCGTTGGCGTTCCAGATCCGCCCCAGGATCAGCACCGTGGAGGTGGCCACGGCGGGGGCCGCTTTCGGGGCGGCGAGCGCCAGCCAGTGGCGGGCGACGATCGGTTCGTTCATGACGTGCCCTCCTACAGGTCGGGGAGGGCGTCAACCACGGCGCCCATGAGGCTGTTGACGGTGTCGGCGGCTCCGGTGGAGGCGAGGTAGAAGCCGAACATCATGGCGACGAACGCGCCGCCGTAGCCGACGACCTTGAAGCGGAGCATCACCGCCAGGGCGACGCCGAAGAACACGACGAGAGAGATGGTCAGACCCACGGGGGGCTCCTTCGCGAGTTGGGGTCAGCGGGTGCCGTCGCGGTGGATGCGCATGGCGACGTTGAACAGGTGGCGGCCGACGCGGATGCGCTTGCGGTCGCCACGGCAGCGGCGGCATGTCTTGCCGGGCTTGAGCCGTCCGCGCCTGTCCTTCTTGAGCGCGTAGCCGAAGCCCTTGCACTTGCGGCAGTTGCCGAACGGGCTGGACGCACACAGCCCGGCGTAACAGAGCGTAAACAGCAAGGTCAGCAGGCTAGCGGCGGCTATGAGGGTCACAAGGGGCCTCCCAGGCCGGCTTGAGGGTGCGCGAGGGGCAGCCCGCTAGGCACTAGCGGGCTGATCAGGGCGTATATGGGTTGCTAGCGGGGGTGCTAGACCTAGCGGGGGTGCCCGCTAGGTCTAGCGGCGGGTGCGGCTAGCCCGCGTCCCGCTTTCCGTCACGCTCCGCAATTGCGGTGGTGAGCTTGACGCGTTCGAAGCCGCGCCGGTTGGCGCCCTTGCCGTCCTCGGTCTTGCCCCACACCTGGCCCGTGGGGACGCCGTACGGCTTGAGGGCGGAGGTGAGCTGTTCGGCTTCCCAGCCGCCGTAGACCTCCGGCCTCAGCTCGGCCAGCCGCGCGACGGCGACTTCGTTCCACACCTTCGGTTCCTCCGGTGCGACGACCGCCAGCAGGTCGCGCAGCAGGTCGTAGCTCGCTGCCGCGTCCGCCTCCGGGGCTTCGCCTGCTGCGTGACCGGTCAGGGTTCCGGCGTCCTCGCGGAGCTGGCGGGCGCGGGAGGCGATCGTCTCCGCGATGACCGCGTCCACGTACACCGAGCGGACGATGCGGGCGTCACTGCCTTCGCCGACGAAGTAGTGGATGCCCTTGTCGCCCCAGGCGAACATCGTGGCCCGCACCCCGCGCTTGTACGACCCGGTACCGAGGACCATGTCGTTCTCGATCTGGCCCATGACCTTCATGCAGAACCGGGTGGAGGCGTTCGCGCTGATGCCGGTCGGCAGGGACTTGGAGTCCGGGCGCTGGGTGGCCAGCAGCAGCGTGATTCCGGTGGCCGGCCCCCGCTTGACCAGGTCGGTGCAGATCTCCTCGAACTCCGCCCCGTACTTGGGGTGTTCGAACCACACCTGGCACTCATCCACCCCGATCACGATCGGGTGGAGCCCCAGCTTGGGCTTACTGGCCAGCTCGGACGTGACCTTGGACTCCGGGCAGATGTCGCGGGGCAGTGAGCGGATCATCTTCGCCCGGCGCCGCAGTTCCTCCCGCAGCGCCCGCAGGTCCTGAATCGCGTACTCGATGTCCTCCTCGTCCTCACCGGCACGGTGGCGGTGGGAGCACTTCTCCCCCACCGGGTCCAGGTCGCCGGTGCCCTTGAGGTCGTAGGTGTGCAGCTCGGCACGGGGGTCCAGGGCCGCGATGAGCAGCAGCAGACGCAGCAGGAACGTCTTGCCCATGCGGGGGATGGCTCCGACGATGCCCGCGATGTACATCAGCGACAGGTTCACCCAGCGTCCGCGCTGGTCAGTGCCGAACGCGGTGGGCTTGAACAGGTCCACAGAACCCGACTTGACCAGCGGCCATACGGGCTGCTTGGCCTTGGACATGTCCTGATCCCCCACCCACAGCACCAGCCGTCCGGTGTGCTCGTCCGGCACCGCCTCCGGCCACACACACCCAAGAGGCCGGCGCAGACCGGAAGCCAGGCGGTCACGGCGGTCCATGACATCCGAGACCGTCACGCCGTACGGCAGGTCACCCTCCGCACGCCAGCCGGGGCCGTCGCGGGTGATCGGGGCGGAGAACACGAAACCGTCCCGGCCCTTGGCGATGGCCTGGTTGATCTGCGAAATCGACAGTGCGGCCAGCGCCCGCAGCACGATGTCCGACGTGAGCTTCTGCGCCTTGGGCAGCTCCACCGCCCGGTTGATGACCGGTGCGTCCGGCGACTCGCCCGCGTAGCCGAGTGCCATCAGCACCGCGCCGACCGAGACCGCCGCGAGCCAGGTGGGGGCCAGCACGTAGAGGGCGAGCGCGGCCCCCAGGCCGATGACCGATGCCAGGATGACGACCAGCGTGCGCAGTCGTACGCGGCCGTCGCGCTGGCGGGAGAGCTTGAGGTAGGTGGCCGCGTCTTCCCTCTCCACCATGGCCAGGCGTACCGGCTCGCCCTCCTTGTCGGCCACCCACCGCATGGTTCCTCCGATGAACTTCGCCGCACCGCGCGGCGACTGGAGTGCGAGGCGGGCGGCGTAGGCCGGGGAGCGGAAGACGTGATACCCGACCAGGTGGCCGTAGTGCCGCGCCACCCAACCGGCGGCCGTCTTCAGCTCGTCGGGGGACTTCAGCCACTCGGGGACGACCTGGCGGCGCTTGGCCCCGGCCAGCCGCCCCAGGTAGCCCGGCCCCTTCTGCGCGGGGCCGTCCACCATGACGCGGGCGGCCGGATCACCCGGCTCCGGCTCACGGTCGGCGGTGGGCTCGGTGGCGGGTGAGTCGGCCGACTCGCGGGCGGAGCGGACCTTGTCCAGGTCCACCACTTCCCCGCCCTGGTTGGGCTCGGAGTCGGCGGCCAGGTCGGCTTCGAGCCGGTTGAACAGTTCGCTTTCGTCGTCGTGATTCACTGCTGATTCCTTCCGGAAACGGAGGGGTTGGGAGGGGCCCGGACGGCGCTTTGGTAGGCCGACCGTCCGGGCCCCGCTGGGCGAAAGCTGTGCAGGTCAGCGCTTGCGCTGGTCGTCGGTGTCGAACGTCGCGTACGGGCCGTCGCTGGCCTTGGGCGCGTGCATCACGGTGTCGGCCACCGCGAAAAGCGCGGCCCCTGCGGCGGCGGCAACGGCCAGTCCGGGGTGACCCATGTCGGTCGCGACCCGGGCCGCGCCCTGAGCTGCGGAGTTCACCTTCAGCACGCTCGACGGGTCGTTGGTGGCGCTCGTGATCCGGTCGTACAGGCCCATGGAAGGGTCCTTTCAACGGGAGGGGCACATCAGGCAG
Organism: Streptomyces flavidovirens DSM 40150; assembly: GCF_000429085.1. Taxonomy (GTDB): domain Bacteria; phylum Actinomycetota; class Actinomycetes; order Streptomycetales; family Streptomycetaceae; genus Streptomyces; species Streptomyces flavidovirens. The sequence goes on from NZ_AUBE01000042.1 coordinate 9,072, forward strand.
CGCACTGGTCTTGGGAGTAGGCGCAGGTGGTGCACATGCCGAGTGAGGTCGGGATGCGGTATCCGGCGTCCCGCCGGCACTCCGGGCAGACCCGCTGGGCGGCGTTCGCTTTGGCGAGCGCCGCCCACTTCGCAGGCGTCATCGGCCGGACCGGCTTGGCGTGGTCGATGCGGTACAGGTAGGCGACCCGAATCGGGCTCTTGCCCTTGCGCCAGTAGCGGCGCGAGTACCACAGCACCTGCGCGGCGACGTCCTGCCCGCCCGGGCGCAAGCCGCGGGCTCGAAGCTGACGTCGCGTCGCATAGTCCTCGGGAGCCAGCCGCCAGCCGAAGGTGGGGATGCCGTAGCGAGTGCCGTCCGGGTCATGAAGACGGCTGGCCATCACGCGGCCGTCGCCTCAGCGCCGCCGCCCTCGGCGCGCTCAGCCTTGAGCGTGTCGCGGAGCATGCGGCCGTTGGCGGACGACGTACGGACCGCCTTGCGGATCGCATCGGCCGTCAGCTCACCATCGGACCAGTCGGCCGTAGCCTCGCGGGCCTCACTCAGCAGTTGGTCGGCGGTCCGGGTCGGTCGGGGCGTGCGGGCCGCCTCGGGTACCCGACCGGTCGCCCGACGCGGCGTGTGCGCCACGGCGGCGACCGCCTTGACCGGAGCCGACTCAGTCGGCTCGGTCGGCAACCCGAGACCTTCCAGGACGCGATCACGGGCTGTCTGCTCAAGGTCAGCCGACTCGGCATCAGTCGGCGCGACAACCGGGAACGGCTCGCCCGACTCGGTGGCCGGAGCCGGGTCAACCGGCTCGGGGTCCGGCTCCACGTCGGCCGACTGGAGCGCGGGCACCTCCCGCATGGCGGGTACCGGTTCGGGGGCCGACTCGTGCAGGTCAGACCCCAACCGATTTATGGCGATCTTTGCTGTTTCATCCTGGTATGCGGAAGGGGCGGTGAACATGGCCGCCAGGGCGGCGTCCGCTCCGCTGGTGACGCGTTCGCGCTGGATGTCCAGCAGGCGCTCACCCAACGACGCGTCGCCCAACCCGACCTTCCGGGCCAGCTTCCAGGACGTGCGGTCGGACGACTTCCGTACTCGCGCCTGCGGGTGGTTCACGGCTCGGGCCCGGTGGTAGGCCAGCGCCCGCACCACAGCAGCGGCCTTCGCTTCGGCCTCGATGTCGCGCCCGTCCTGGTGGACCACGATCCGCCGGGCAAGGAAGGCCATGCCTTCCGCCGACACGCACATGCCCATCGGCGTCACCGCGTAGATCACGGTGCGGCCCGGGTCATCGGCTGCCGTCGCGGCCATCGCTGAGGCGGCGGCGGGAAGAGCCCACAGGCCCAGCCGGATGATGGTCGGGGAGGACTGCCCCAGCATGGTCAGACCGAGCAGTACGAGCGCCAGGACGGCGGTCGCGCCCTCACCGGCCGCGACCGCTCCGAGCGCCGTGCCTTTGCCGTAGGCGTGGCTGATGTTGCTGTACGTTCCCGCGCCACCGGCGACACCGGTGGCGAGCATGGGCACGAACGCAGCCGCCAGGACGACCTTCTGTGCTGTGGTCAGTGACTGTCGGGTGGTCATCACGCCACCTCCCAGCCGGTGCCCCGGCGCCCCTCGCGGCGGCCGTTGACCGTCTCGCGTACCGGGGTCAGGCCCTCAGCGACGTACCAGCCGCCTCCGGCCTCTTTCGCCACGTACATCGCCTCATCGGCCCGGCGCATGAGCGCGGGCAGAGTGCCGGCCAAGTCGCCGTCGTCGCGGATGGCGCCGATGGAAGCGCCCAGCTCCACACGCTGGCCGTCGAAGGTGAACGGCTCGCACAGCGTCTCGTGCAGGTCCTCCAGAGCCGACTGCAGATCCACGTGGTGCGCGGCCGCGATTACGGCGGCGAACTCGTCTCCGCCCAGCCGTGCCGCGCATCCGCCCATGCGGATTGCCCAGTCGTTCAGGCGTGCGGCGACGATGACCAGCCCGACATCTCCGGCCGCGTGGCCGTGGGTGTCGTTCAGGGCCTTGAAGCCGTCGAGGTCAATGACCACTACGGACGTGAGGCTCTTGCGCAGGTCGCGCCCGGCGCGGGCCTCGAACGCCTCACGGCGCATCAGGTTCGTCAGCGGGTCGCGGCGGGCGGCCTCGATGCGGCGCCGCAGCCGCAGGCTGTGCACGGACCATCCGGCCGCGAGCGGCAGGGCTGCGGCCAGAGCTGTCAGGGTCTCGCTCATGCCGCCACATCCCCGGCCTGGGCGGAACGGTCGGCGGCGCGGGCGGCGCGCAGGAACGGCACCGTGCGGGTGAGCGCGTCCGCGTACAGCGCGTCCCACGCGGCGATCTCGTCACCGCCCTCGCCCTGGGCGGCCAGTTCCGCGATTACCTCGCGGGCCACCGCCTCACGGGCCGCCCGCTCCTCGGGCGACTCCGGGGTGAGCGGGCCACGGAACAGGTCGCGGTCAAGGCCCAGCGGCAGCTCGTCGAAGCCCAGCGCCAGCTCTTCGAACTCCATGGGGTTCAGCACCTGGTGGTTGCCGATGTAGCTACGCATGCGGATCTCTCCTGAAGCGAAGGGACGGAGGAACCGGGCGCGGTCGCGGTCTTGGAGAGAGACGACCAACCCGGCGTAGAGCCCTGTGATTCCGGCTCCCCTCAGCCCCGCCCGTACGAGACGGGCGGGGGAGGCAACCGGCCGCAGAACAAGCGCTGCGGACGTTGGCTAAGCCGCGCGAGAAGCACCGGAGGTACGCCGGGACTCCCTCGCGCAACGGGTCATGTGGTGACGCTGTGGGCATGGCTGCCGGTGCCGGTCCAGCACGGGCAGCGCCTGCGTATGTAAGCGGGCCATGACGATCTCCGATCACGGAGAAAGGAACGCGAGAGCTTCACCGGTGCCGTGGCCATGGCATTCCGGTCCCGAGCCTCGCTGTTTCGGGGCGCCCTATTCGCACTGCTCGGCGCCAGCAGAACGACCGCAAGCCGACCGCACCCCTCACGGGCCCAGCACCGGCATCAACCACGGTCGTCGACGGTCATCACCCGGCCGTCGCAGCGACGGGGAAACCCCGTCGAATCATTCGTTCACTGTTCAGTTCTCAAGGCGGTTCCGCTCCCAGCCCGTCGGCGTGCGACAACGTCGCCTTCCCAGGACTTCCGGCTGGTGCGGGTGCTGCGTGATGCGGTAGCTCTATTACAGGTATCGCATCGAGTTGCGTCAAGTAGCACGGCCGAACTTCGTGGCTTCGAGCCGGGGGCTTCCTGGCGCACCATCAGAATCGGTGCAGGTAGGGGGCGTTGTTTACCCCGCTCGTGGACAGCTCAGGTTGATCTGGCTACCGTCAAGAGCTCCCTAGACGTCCCATCGGGGGTGGAGATGTCCAACGAGCGTTTGCGTTCAGCTCTCTTGGCGCAGGGCATGACCGTGCAGGATCTCGCTGACTCGATCGAGGTGAACCCGAAGACAGTCGAGCGCTGGATCACCCAGGGCAAGGTTCCGTACCGGCGCCATCAGTACGCCACCGCGGCACTGCTCAAGGTCGACGTGACAACCCTGTGGAGCGATTCCCGTGCCGTCGACAGCGCCACCGACCTGAGCAAGGCGGAGATCGTCACCATCTATCCGCACCGTCACATGGTGCCTGCGGGCCTGTGGCGCGAGCTGTACGCGCGTGCGGAGACGCACCTCGACGTTCTCGTCTACTCCGGACTATGGCTGTCCGAGGACCCGCTGTTCCACGACCTTCTCAAGGCGAAGGTGGAGCGGAACACCCAGGTGCGCATCCTGCTGGGAGACCCCGATTGCCCTGCTGTTAGGCAGCGAGGCATCGACGAAGGGCACCGGATCATGGACGGGAAGATTCGCAACGCCTTGATGAATTACCGCCCGCTCTTCGCGAGTCATCCGGACATTGGATTCCGGCTGCACGATGCCACGCTCTACAACTCCCTTTTCCGGGCAGATGACGAGATGTTGGTGAACACCCACGTCTACGGCATCGGCGCCTACATGGCCCCGGTGTTCCATCTACGACGCCTCCCCGGCGGGGGGCTGTTCGACACGTACGCGAATAGCATCGAGCAGACCTGGGGCGGAGCACGCCAGGTGACAGATCACGACATCAAGGGAGCCTGAACATGGGACGCATCGACTACCTTCACGACCCCGACGCTCCGCCGGCCAATTCCGTCGTGCCTTCCGTTGTTGCGTTCGTGCAGAACGACGCGGGGCAAGTGCTGATGATCAAGCGCTCAGACAACGGCCGGTGGGCGCTGCCGGGAGGTGGCCATGATGTTGGCGAGTCCATCAGCGACACCGTGGTTCGCGAGGTCTGGGAAGAGACCGGGATCAAGGCGGAAGTCGTCGACATGTCGGGGATCTACACCGACCCCGGCCACGTGATGCTGTACGACGACGGCGAGGCCCGGCAACAGTTCAGCATCTGCTTTCGCGCGCGGCCGGTCGGCGGTGACGTTCGCACGAGTGACGAGACGACACAGGTCCGCTGGGTCGACCCAGCGGACCTGTCAGAGTTCGACGTCCACCCGACCATGCGCCTCAGGATTGAGCACGCGATGGACCGGACGCGGACGGTGCCTTACATCGGTTGACGCTGGGCGGTGGCGAGCCGTTCGAGGACCCGCGCTGTGCTCGCGAGAATCTCCGGTTCGGCGCGACGGATGAACGTGCCGATCAGGCTGTCCGGCCCGTAACGTCCGGCGATCTCGTTCACCCGGTCCACCGGATTCGTAGGGCTGCCGTCCGGGGTGGTGTTCATGTCGCAGTAGCAGAGCGCGTCATTCAGGTGGGAGTGCTCCCTGGGGAACTCAGCCTCCAACTCGTCGCGCAGACCGCGTGCCTCCGCTTCCATCCACGCACATGAGTGGTGCGCCACGAGACGTACGACGCGTTCGTCGGCGTGGGCCGTGTCTCGGAGGTGCCGCGCGCCATCCAGCGGGTGAAAGCCAGTCTTGGCGAGGTCCGGCGAGTAGCCGATGTCATGGAGCACTGCGGCAGCCTCCATCAGATCGGCGTCCGCGCCGAGGATCGGGGCGAGTGTTCGGGCTCGCTCCGCTACCCCCAGCGAGTGCTTCCACCTACGGGGGAGCGGCTTAGCCAGCAGCGATTCGGCGAGGGGGTAGGCCCACTCAGTCAAGCTCGTGGTGCTCACGGCTGTGAACGCTCCTCTTGGTTCGGCAGGGCTCGGACGGTCCGCACCTTCCCTTGGCCTCCCTCTGACAGGAGTCCGGCGACCTCCAGCTTGTCCAGGGCTTTGGCCACCGTGGGTCGTGATACCCCGAACCGTGTCGATAGCGCGGACGCACTGGGGAACGCTTCCCCCACCTTTAGCCCGTCATCCGTAATCACATCGGCGATGCGGTCGGCCAGTGGCCGGCGGTTTGCGTGCTTCCCTTCCCTGATCACCCTCCAGCGGCCACCGGGTACCGGTTCCGCGACCCCTTCCTCCCGCAGCACGCCGAAGGCTCGGAGTACGACGCCGCGGGACACCCCATGGGCCTCCATCAGGTCCGCCAGCTTCGGGAGCTCGGCCATCTCGGGGTTGGACCGGATTTGAATCTTCACCGCCTCAGCGATTTGCAAGAAGGTCCCCCGAGGGTTGGTCTGCTGCGACACTCGCTCTCCCTCTCCATCCACCCATCGTCTGGCTCAAGCCTCGCATGCTGTGCCTGCGAGGCCGGTGTCCCTGCCAGGCCAGCAGGTAGCCCCCGTTCTGAGTTGATCGTCAGTGTGTGGGCCAGGAGGCCCCGCCAGGGAGCTCTGACTCGCTCAGGGAGCAGTCCAGCTCTGGGCCAACCGAATCCGCGACGCTCTTGAGGACCGCCCGGGCCGGAGCGCGGTTTTCTCGGCCACCTGCCAGACACCACGCTTCGTGAAAGCGCGAAGTTAGTTCAGACGGAAAGGTCGATAATCCCACGCTAGCCGAGCTCATCTCGCTGAACCTTAGAAGTTCGCTGCAAGTCAGTATAAAATGGTTCCTATGGCCAGAGTGGAGTGGACCCGCCTCAGTGGAGACGAAGTAGAGGAAGTTGTAGCGATCCTCCTTTCACGGAGGCTTCCCAGTTCAGAGAGGATTCGACCATCTCGTGGAGACGGTGGAATCGATATTCTGTTGCGTGGCGAAGATGGGCGCTACCACGTCTTCCAGGTTAAGAAATTCGCCGCTAATCTCAAAGCCTCCGAAAAGAAGCAGATTGAGAAATCGTTCAAACGCCTCGTGAAGTACACGTCTGATCGCGGCATGTTGGTTTCTGGCTGGTCACTGGTCACCCCACTGGATCGAACAAATGAAAATAGAATCTGGCTCGAAACCTTGACGAAGGGAGCGGGATTTAGCGTAGAGTGGCGTGGCCTGTCTTTTGTTGACGGATTGGCATCCGAATTCCCTGATGTGGTGGACTACTATCTCCGCGACGGTAGGGATCGGTTGGAAACTGCCGTTGCTAGTCTAACGACGCTGCTCCGCATGCAGTCCGACTTGGATGACTCGTCGAAGAAATTCGAGCCAGGGGATGCCAGCGCGAGTCTGTATAGCCTACACGAACAGATGAATCGTTATGATCCGCACTACAGGTATGACTTCTCGGTCGATGCGGAACGGCCGAACGCAGAACTGCTCGACGTTCCCGGGCTTGTCTGCGCGGTCCAGGAATCCAATGGGAAATCCCATGTAACCATAAAGGTGATCACGCGATTTGCGGACGCCGTTCAGGTTCGGCCAATTCCGTTCAGCTTTAGGGTCTCGGCTGAAAAGGGGAGTGAGCTGGAGAGGACTATTCAAGACTTCGGTAATTTCGGAGTGCCAGTGACGTTTCCCGTTGAGGGAGTTGAGCTGTCGTTGCCTGGCGGCCTGGGCGTTGAGTCCTCCGCGGGGGAGGTGAGCATTGGATTGCCGAAGAAGGGCTCAATGCCCTCCCATGAGATGCGGTTTGACATTCTAGATCCGTCCGGCGTGACTCTTGCTAGTACCGGCATGGTCATGCATACAGTGACGAAGGGCAGAGTGGGCGCCGACCTCTATGGGACAGAAGAGAATGGCGTATTCAACCTCACCCTCCGCATGGTTTTTCCGAACCTGTTGTCTCGGGTAAATATTAAAGCTAGTAACGATTCCCTTACGGGTAAGAGGTTGGAATCAGTACTGCCTGGGCTGAACTTTCTGGCAAACTTTCACGCGCCTAACGTGCTCAAAATGATCGATCCATTCACAGGGGCTCAGGCTGGCTCCGCGGAGCTTGGCGAGGGAAGCGAGCATTCTGGGGCCGATGCTATTCGTGTATGCGTTGAGGATCTGCTGAGCATTCAGGAGGTTGTAGGTAGGAGAATCCTCGCCCCCGATTTCTCGGTAGTTCCACTTGAAGACACAGAGGAATGGTCCCGAGCGGCACGTCTAATCCGTGGCCAGGATGTTGAGATCACTTGGGATTCGATTGCCATCCATATTAAGCCCGGTTTTGAGCAGAGCATATTTGACCAGTTCCCCGGGGCTCTGGTTCTTCGCTATCCAATGCTCGTTGATGTGGCGGGGGAGAATTACGATGTAGGTTTGTGCCAGTTCTGGACTCCCGGTGCCCAGCTCAAGAGTCGGGAAGGCGTCGTGATTGTCGAGGATCAACAGGTCTTCGCCGTACCGATGGACGGATCGCGGGGTGTCCTACGAATGGGTGGGAAATCTGATCCGCCAGAGCTACAGGGCTAATTAGGAAGCGCACCCTGGCATTGGCCTGTGGCGCAGATGTGCTCCACCTGGCTGTGGAAGGGGCGTCCGAGCTGGCTGGGGCCCTGGGCCATGCGTGGGCCAGGACGGGCAGGCGAGTCGCCTAGCGGCGTATCGATACAGGTCCGAGCGCTGCGGAGGCTCAAGGCGCGACGGTCTTGAAAACCGTCGGGGCAGCGATGTCACCGTGGGTTCAAGTCCCACACCCACCGCACGACATCAGCGAAGTAGCTGGTCAGAAGGGGTACTCCGGCCTCGGGTTACCCCTTTCGCGGTCACGGCTGTCTTACTCTTTCTCGCCGATGTCCCAGCCTTGACCAGTGCGTATGGGCCATCTGTGCGCCAAGGTCACCGCATACCGCGTCTCTCTGCCGGTCCGACTTGAGTGTCGACGGAGACAGCGCCGATCAGTTCCGCAGCTGCCAATGCCATGCCTCTCTGATGCTCCAAGATCTCCTCCCACGGAAAGCCTGGTCGGCGACCATCGTGAACGTCGCGAACGGTGCTGAGGAGGCGATCACAGTGGCTCAAGACCCTTTGGTACGTCGTCAACACCGCCGGGTGCGCCACGGTAGCGAGCGAGGCCGCCCGCCCACATAGCTGTCGGAACGCTGTATCGAACTCTAGGAGAGCTTCCACTGCCGTAGAGCCATCGCCGATCTCCGAACGACAGTTGACGAAGTCAGCGAGCTTGTTGTGGACGGCGTCCGCGTCCTGCAGCACGTCGGTGTAGATCGCCCGTCGCTCCTGGCGTAACCAGTGTTCAAACTGGTCCTGGGCCTGCTGCCTCGCCTGCTCTTGCATGGCTCGGGCTGATCTCTCAGCGCCTTCACGAGCTCCCCGTATGGCTGCGTACCCGCCTGCTGCCGCACCGCCCAAAGCTCCCACTAGCCCTACGATCGCGGCTACCAAAGCTGCCCAACCTTGATCCAAGGTGATCCCTCCCTGGGTTCACGACCGTAGACGAAGACGGCTCCGTCTGGCGTTGGTTTGGTGCGGCATGGGCGGTGCGCTTGAGCCTCTATCCCTCCTGGTCAGCTACAAGGCCTTGCTCAATGAGACGGTTTGCGTGCTCTGAACCGCCCTTCAGGATCTTCGCGTAGGAGCGGTACAGCACGGCGATGCTGTGGCCGGCGCTAGCGGCGACCTCGGTCGGGTCCACTCCCGATTTGATGCAGAGGGAAACGCCCGCGTGCCGCAGGGAGTACGGCACGGCCGCTAGTCCCTCCTAAGGCGGGGGTGTGGGTTGCCGCCACCGGCCCCGTCTTACAGCCGGACGTGTGCCAGGTGTGGGCCATGCTGCTCCGTCTCAGTTTCCGTCTCATTCATCTCCGTACGTCGGCGTTCATGGCCGTACTGGCTGCGGATTCACCGGTGCCCGTGAACAGCCCTGAACGCAGGCGGACGTCTACGAATAGGGCTGTGGACTGCACCAACAGACTTGGAAAGCGTGTTGGGGGCAACCCCTCACGAGTTCGAATCTCGTATCCTCCGCACTCGCCCACC
>NZ_AUBE01000043.1 GCF_000429085.1 Streptomyces flavidovirens DSM 40150
ACCCCGCTCCTCAAACGCCGGAGGGGCTGGGTGTGGCGGGGGGTGTTGCTGGGGCTCCGCCCCGGACCCCGCTCCTCAAACGCCGGAGGGGCTGGATGTGGCCGGGGGTGTTGGTGGGGCTCGGCCCCAGGCCCCGCTCCTCAAGCGCCGGAGGGGCTGGGGGTGGCCGGGGTGGGAGGGGCTGGATGCGGCTGGGGGGCCGTCAGCCTTCCTCAGGGTGCCTCCGGTCCCGCCTCGCATGCCGCGGTGCCGGGCGGGGACGTGTCGGGGCGCTCCCCGCAGGGCGTTGAACGCAACCACCGCCAACGAACCGACGCAGTACCCGAACGTTCGACGCCCGAGGAGACGCCCCGGCGCGGCACCGGCCCCGCAGCCCCCGCGCACGCGACCCCCAGAAGCGACGCACACCGGACCGCCCCGAAGCCCCGCCCCCCGGCCTTTAACGTACGGGGATGATCCCTGCCCCCCGGACCATCGCAGACGGCGTCACGCTTCGCCCCGCGACCCCCGACGACGCCCGACCGCTCGCCGAAGCCCTGGCTCGCAGCCGTGAGTACATGCGCCCCTGGGAGCCGGACCGTCCCGACTCCTTCTTCACGCCCGAGGGGCAGGCCGACCGGCTTGCCGCCCGCCTCGCGGAACTCGCGGCCGGGCGCGCCGTGCCCTGGGTCCTGGCGGAGGGCGAGACCGTCATCGGCGGATTCACCCTCTCCAACATCGTCCTGGGCCCCTTCCGCAGCGCGAACCTCGGCTACTGGATCGACGTAACCCGCACCGGCCGCGGCCTCGCCACCGCCGCCGTGACCGAGGTCTGCCGCGCCGCCCGCGACGACCTCCGCCTGCACCGCGTCGAAGCCGGCACCGTCCTCGACAACGCCGCGTCCCAACGCGTCCTGCTCAAGACGGGATTCGAGGAGATCGGTATCGCCCCGGACTACCTCCACATCAACGGCGCATGGCGCGACCACAAGCTCTTCCAGCGCATCCTGCACCGGTAGGAGGGGTTCCGGCGGCCCCCGTCGCCGGGCACTCTGGGTGGGACGACACCCACCGGTAACCCCGAGGCGGTGACAGACACATGGCAGCGGGCAGCACAGGCTCGTGCGCGTTGCGGTTCGATTCCGGACGGGTCTGTCTGGACCTGGTGGCGACAGGAGCGCACAGCACCGACCAGCTATGCCACCCCGTACACCTCCGGGAGTGGCTCGTTGGCGCCAAGCTCGTCCCCGGCGAGGCGGCACTGGACGCCGTGGACGACGAGTGGGTCCGCCAATTCACCGAAGTGCGCCAGCACGTAGCGGAGTTGGCCCACGCCGCGCTCGCCGGCCGCCCCGCCCCCCACGCCCTCCACCACATCAACGCGCTTGCCGCCACCGCACCCCCCGGCGTCAGAGCCGTACGCACCAGGGACGGCGCCTGGATCAGGACCCTCAGCGGCGCCCCCGAGTGCGTACCGCTGCTCGCCGCCGTCGCCCGCGACACGGTGGACCTGCTGACCGACCCCGCCGCCCGCGCCCTGCTGCGCCAGTGCGAGGGCGACAACTGCCGCCGCCTGTACCTCGATACGTCCAGGGGCCGCCGCAGGCGCTGGTGCTCCAGCGAGGTGTGCGGCAACCGGGAACGGGTGGCCCGCCACCGCCGCCGCGCGACAGCCGCCTCCCGTACCTGAGCCCGCGCCACATCCCGCACCTCAGCCCACACCTAAGCCCGCCCCCCCCGCACCCCGCCCCCCAAAAGTTTTCCGGATCGCGTTGAGTCGATCGCCGAACCCCTGCGTAGTGATGGTGGAGGGAGCCACACAGGGTCTCGACCGGGAGGTTCGGGTGCGCGAGGATGCGGCCGTGGCCGATAGCCGTCAGCACAGGGCTCGACATCGAAGCGAGCGTCCGCGCGCCGAAAAACCGACGCCGGACGAGGAGTTGATGCGCGCGCTCTACCGCGAACACGCCGGACCGCTGCTCGCCTACGTACTCCGCCTCGTCGCCGGTGACCGCCAGCGGGCAGAGGACGTCGTACAGGAGACGCTCATCCGTGCCTGGAAGAACGCCGGTCAGCTCAACCGGGCGACCGGTTCCGTCCGCCCCTGGCTGGTGACGGTCGCACGACGCATCGTCATCGACAACCATCGCAGCCGGCAGTCCCGGCCGCAGGAGGTCGATCCGTCACCGCTGGAGGTCATGCCCGCGGAGGACGAGATCGACAAGGCGCTGTGGCTGATGACGCTCTCCGACGCGCTCGATGATTTGACTCCCGCTCACCGGGAAGCACTTGTCGAGACGTATTTCAGAGGGCGTACGGTCAACGAGGCGGCCGAAGTGCTCGGCATACCCAGCGGGACCGTCAGGTCCCGGGTCTTCTACGCACTGCGCTCCATGAAGCTCGCGCTGGAGGAACGAGGGGTGACGGCATGACGACGTACGACCGGCACTCCGAGCATGACGCCGTCGGCGCCTACGTGCTCGGCATCCTGGACGACGCGGATGCCACCGCCTTCGAGGCCCACCTGGCGTATTGCGAGTACTGCGCCGCCCAGCTCGACGACTTCGCGGGCATGGAGCCGCTGATGGCGGCCCTGGCCGAGGCCCCGGGCCCGCCCCCGCGGCTGACCGAGCCGAGCCCCCAGCTCCTCACCCGTCTCACCGACGAGGTCGCCGCGGGCCGCGCGCAGCGCCGCCGCCGCGGGTTCTACCTGGTCGCCGCCGCCGCGGTGCTGGTGGTCGGCGGTCCGACGATCGCCGTGGTGGCCACCTCGGGCAACAACGATCCGGACCGGAACATCGCCGGGGAAGCCCACCCCACGAGTCCCGCCGAGGACGCCTTCTTCAACCACATGGAGGAGAAGATCGTCGCGACCGACGCCGCCACGAAGGTCAGCGCGACGGTCGGCATGGAAAAGAAGGCGTGGGGCACCCACACCGTTCTGGAGCTCAAGAATGTCCGGGGCCCGCTGAAATGCAGCCTGATCGCGGTCTCGAAGGACGGCAGAGAAGAGACGGTGACGACCTGGGCGGTCCCCACCTGGGGATACGGCATCCCGGACAGCACGCACAAGATGGCGAAGAACCCGCTGTACGTCCACGGCGGGGCGGCGATGAACCGCAGCGAAATCGACCACTTCGAGGTCCGGACCTTCGACGGAAAGCGCCTGGTCGAGGTCGAAGCCTGACAGATCCGCACAATTACCCGCTCCTGACAGGTGCGGTCGCGGCCCCCCGTCGCGTACGGTTGACGGCTGCCCGCAGCACGTCAGAAGGGGGCCTCGGTGGCCGCGCAGGATGCCGCTGTCGATTCCGTGAATTCCGCTGCCGACTCCTCCTCGCAGGAGTCGGCACGGACCCGCGAAATCGGTGTGGAACAGGATCATCTGGATCAGGTGTACCGCCGTCTGGAGGAGAAGATCCACGAGGCGGAATTCCTCATGAACGACGCCGCGAAACGTGGCCAGGTCGGTACGCCGGGCGCGCTCGCCGAGCGGGACGCGCAGGTTTTCCGCGCCGGAATTCACCTCAACCGGCTCAACAACGAATTCGAGGACTTCCTCTTCGGACGCATCGACCTGCTCCGGGGCAAGGACGGCGAGAAGGGCCCGGACGGCGCGTTCACCTCGGTGGAGCCGGCCGAGGACGCCGTACGCCCCGACCTCACCGCGGACATCGCGGAGACGCTGCACATCGGACGCATCGGCGTACTCGACTCGGACTACAGCCCGCTGGTCATCGACTGGCGCGCCCCGGCCGCGGCGCCGTTCTACCGCTCCACGCCCAAGGAGCCGGGCCGCGTCGTACGCCGCCGGGTCATCCGCTCCAAGGGTCGCAAGGTGCTCGGCGTCGAGGACGACCTGATGCGCCCGGAGCTGACCGCCACCCTGAACGGCGAGGCACTCCCCGTCATCGGCGACGGGGCGCTCATGGCCGCCCTCGGCCAGGCCCGCAGCCACACCATGCGCGACATCGTGTCGTCCATCCAGGCCGAGCAGGACATGGTCATCCGCGCCCCCGCCGCCTCCGTCACGGAGGTCTCCGGCGGCCCCGGCACCGGCAAGACCGCCGTGGCCCTGCACCGCGCCGCGTACCTGCTGTACCAGAACCGGCGCAAGTACGCGGGCGGCATCCTCATCGTGTCCCCGACTCCGCTGCTCGTCGCGTACACCGAGGGCGTGCTGCCCTCGCTCGGTGAGGAGGGCCAGGTCGCGATCCGCGCGGTGGGCTCGCTGGTCGACGGCGCGGAGGCGTCGACGTACGACGAACCGAACATCTCCCGCATCAAGGGCTCCTCGCGCATGCTCAAGGTGCTGCGCAACGCGGCGCGCGGCGCCCTGGACGCGCCGCCCGCGCCGCCGGCCCCCGCCGAGGACGGCCAGCTCGCCTTCGGCGAGGAGGGGCAGGAACCGGAGGAGCCCCGGACCCCCACCCGCCTGCGCGTGGTCGCCTTCGGCCAGCGCGTGGAACTGGACGCCGACGAGCTGCACCGCATCCGCCACAACGTGCTCAGCGGCACCGCCCCCGTCAACCTGCTGCGCCCGCGCGCCCGCAAGCTGCTCCTGGACGCGCTGTGGTCCAGATCCAGCGGCCGGGGCAGGTACACGGACCAGGAGCTGATCGCGGAGCTCCGCTCCGGCTTCGACGAGGACATCTCGACGGAGAACGAGTTCATCGAGTTCCTCGACGCCTGGTGGCCCGAGCTCACCCCGCGCCGCGTGCTCGCCGCCATGGCCGACGAGAAGCGGCTCGGCCGCTGGGCCCGCCGGGTACTGAACCCGCGCGAGACCCGCCAGCTCGCGCGCTCCCTGCGCCGCCTGGACGCGGACGGCAACGGCCCCCTGTCCGTGCACGACGTGGCGCTCCTCGACGAGCTCAGCACGCTGCTCGGCACCCCGGCCCGCCCCAGGAAGAAGCGCGAGTACGACCCGCTCGACCAGCTCAGCGGCCTGGAGGAGCTGATGCCGCAGCGCGAGGAGACGCAGTGGGAGCGGGCCGAGCGGCTGGCGCAGGAGCGCACCGAGTACGCGCACGTGATCGTCGACGAGGCGCAGGACCTCACGCCCATGCAGTGGCGGATGGTCGGCCGCCGCGGCCGGCACGCCACCTGGACGATCGTGGGCGACGCGGCGCAGTCCTCGTGGACGGACCCGGACGAGGCGGCGGCGGCCCGCGACGAGGCACTCGGCGCCCGCCCGCGCCGCCGTTTCACGCTGACCGTGAACTACCGCAACCCGGCGGAGATCGCCGCCCTGGCGGCGAAGGTCCTGGCCCTCGCGATGCCCGGCATGGAGTCGCCCGCGGCGGTCCGCTCCACGGGCGTGGAGCCGCGTTTTGTGACCACGAACCATGAGCACAGCGGCGTCGTACGGGACAGCGACGGCGCTGCCCTCGCCCGGACCACCCGCGAGGAGGCGCAGCGCCTCCTGGACCGCGTGGACGGCACGGTCGGCGTAGTGGTCGCGATGCACCGGCGCGCGCAGGCGCGCAAGTGGCTCGCGCCGCTCGGCGAGCGGGTCGTGGCGCTCGGGAGTCTGGAGGCGAAGGGGCTGGAGTACGACGCGACAGTCGTCGTATCGCCGGCCGAGATCGCGGAGGAGTCCCCGGCCGGCCTGCGGGTGCTGTACGTGGCGCTGACGCGCGCGACGCAGCAGCTCACGGTCGTGTCGGGGGAGCGCGACAAGCCCGGCGCGGACGGGGTCCCGGCGCTGCTGAGGGGCGGACACAGCGCCTGAACCCCGGTCAACCCGCGATCGGGGAGTCACTTACCGGAGTGGTTTGTTAGCCTGGTGGTGGCACCGGCTCGATCCAAGCCCCCGGGCCCAACCTTCGTCGCTTCGAGCGACCACTTGCCGCGAGGCGAGCATGGCGGGCCGGTGCCACCCAGACCTAGTACGTACATACAAAGAAGAGGTCCGCGGAACCCTCGGGTACCGCGGGCCTCTTCTGTTTCACCTGCGGTTCTCGTATGGTGGAAAACACTTTCCGAAAACTAAATGACCGCATTACCTGCTACCCACAGGTAGGTGCGACCATCGGAAGGCGTCGCCGGGCAACAGCCACGGCCGCGTAGCAATGAAGCCAGTGAAAGCAGAGGAAGTCGGCCATGGCAACGGCGCCCAGCGTCTCGTACTCGATGACGGTCCGGCTGGAGGTCCCCGCGAGCGGGACCGCGGTCAGCCAGCTCACCACGGCCGTCGAGTCCCACGGCGGGTCGGTGACCGGCCTCGACGTGACCGCCTCCGGCCACGAGAAGCTTCGCATCGACGTCACCATCGCGGCGAGCTCGACCGCGCACGCCGACGAGATCGTCGAGGGCCTGCGCGGCATCGAGGGCGTGACCCTGGGCAAGGTCTCCGACCGTACGTTCCTGATGCACCTCGGCGGCAAGATCGAGATGGCGTCCAAGCACCCCATCCGCAACCGTGACGACCTCTCCATGATCTACACGCCGGGTGTCGCCCGCGTGTGCATGGCCATCGCCGAGAACCCCGAGGACGCCCGCCGCCTCACCATCAAGCGCAACTCCGTCGCCGTGGTGACGGACGGCTCCGCGGTGCTCGGCCTGGGCAACATCGGCCCGATGGCCGCGCTGCCCGTCATGGAGGGCAAGGCGGCCCTCTTCAAGCGCTTCGCCGGCATCGACGCGTGGCCGATCTGCCTGGACACCCAGGACACCGACGCCATTGTCGAGATCGTCAAGGCGATCGCTCCCGGCTTCGCGGGCATCAACCTCGAAGACATCTCCGCGCCCCGCTGCTTCGAGATCGAGGCCCGCCTGCGCGAGGCCCTCGACATCCCCGTCTTCCACGACGACCAGCACGGCACGGCGATTGTGGTGCTCGCCTCACTCACCAACGCGCTGCGCGTGGTCGGCAAGTCGATCGGTGACGTACGGGTCGTCATGTCCGGCGCGGGCGCGGCCGGTACGGCCATCCTCAAGCTCCTGATCGCGGCGGGCGTCAAGCACGCGGTCGTCGCCGACATCCACGGCGTGGTGCACGCGCACCGCGAGGACCTCGTCGACGCGGCCCCCGAATCGCCGCTGCGCTGGATCGCCGACAACACCAACCCGGAGGGCGTCACCGGCACCCTCAAGGAGGCCGTGGTCGACGCGGACGTCTTCATCGGCGTCTCGGCCCCCAACGTCCTGAACGGCGACGACGTCGCGGCCATGGCGGACGGCGCGATCGTGTTCGCGCTCGCGAACCCGGACCCCGAGGTCGAGCCCGCGATCGCCCGCCAGACGGCCGCCGTTGTGGCCACGGGCCGCTCCGACTTCCCGAACCAGATCAACAACGTGCTGGTCTTTCCGGGCGTCTTCCGCGGCCTCCTGGACGCCCACTCCCGTACCGTCAACACGGAGATGATGCTCGCCGCCGCGGCCGCCCTCGCGGACGTCGTCACCGAGGACGAGCTCAACGCGAACTACATCATCCCGTCGGTCTTCAACGACAAGGTGGCGGGCGCGGTGGCCGGCGCCGTCCGTACGGCGGCCAAGTCGGTGGGATCCGCTGTGACCGGTTCCACGTCCGCCTGACGTTTCCCGGCCGTCTCGGCGGATCACCCGGCGCGTCGCGGGTCGCAGGGCCTCACGGCCCCCTCTAGGGTGGCGGGCAATGAGCCCGCAGGACCCCTGCAGAGCCCTGCGGTCCGCTTCCGGCAGCGGACGGAGCGTCACCAAGTCGAGGCTGTGGCGCTTTTCGTGTGACTCCGGAGGGTGCCGGATTGGCTTTCCCGCCGCTGGTGGGGGCAGGATGCGTATTTGGGCGCGAGGGTCTGACGACAGACCCGGGTCCGGGGACTGTCCGAGGGCCCTGGCAGCATCGGCTTCGATCTCACGCCTTACAGGCAAGAAGAACACGGGAGTAACAACATGAACCGCAGTGAGCTGGTGGCCGCGCTGGCCGACCGCGCCGACGTGACCCGCAAGGACGCCGACGCCGTGCTGGCCGCTCTCGCCGAGACCGTCGGCGAGATCGTCGCCAAGGGCGACGAGAAGGTCACCATCCCCGGCTTCCTGACCTTCGAGCGCACCCACCGTGCCGCTCGCACCGCTCGTAACCCGCAGACCGGCGACCCGATCCAGATCCCGGCCGGCTACAGCGTGAAGGTCTCCGCGGGCTCCAAGCTCAAGGAAGCCGCCAAGGGCAAGTAACACCCAGGGCAGACCCGAAGGGGGCGGTCATCCGGAATACGCCGGGTGGCCGCCCCCTTCGGCGTACTCACGCACGTGTACCGCCGGTGGAGGCCCGCGACGGGCCCGCGGGCCCCAGGGGGCCGGGTTCCTCGCCGTACCCCCGCAGAAGGCCGCTCACGGCCTCCTCCGGCCTCCGTAAAAGACGGACGGGATTCACAGGTTTGCACGCCGGGAAACTGGTAAGGCGCGCCTTCGCCGAATCAGCGACCCTGGAGCAGACCCGTGCGCGAAGCAAACCCGGCCCGGCCGAGCCGTTCCCTCCTCCTGGTGGGCGCGGCGCTCCTGACGGCGACGCTCGCCGCCAGCATCGGAACGGCGCCGTCCTCGGCCGGCGCCGACGGCCAGGCGTCGAAGAGCGCCTCGGTGTCCGCGGAAGAGGACTGATCCCCCCGAGGAACGGGCACAGCGAAAGGGGCGGCCACCCGGTGATCCGGACGGCCGCCCCTTCGGCGTATCGATACGTCAGACGAGCGCGCCGCCCGGCAGCTCGACTTTCGCGCCGAGCTCCACGAGCTTCTCCATGAAGTTCTCGTAGCCGCGGTTGATCAGGTCGATGCCGTGGACACGGGACGTGCCCTGGGCCGCGAGGGCCGCGATCAGGTACGAGAAGCCGCCGCGCAGGTCGGGGATGACCAGATCCGCGCCCTGGAGCTTCGTCGGGCCGCTGACGACCGCCGAGTGCAGGAAGTTGCGCTGGCCGAAGCGGCAGTCGGAGCCGCCGAGGCACTCGCGGTAGAGCTGGATGTGCGCGCCCATCTGGTTCAGCGCGGAGGTGAAGCCCAGGCGCGACTCGTACACCGTCTCGTGGACGATGGACAGGCCGGACGCCTGCGTCAGGGCGACGACCAGCGGCTGCTGCCAGTCGGTCTGGAAACCGGGGTGTACGTCGGTCTCCAGGGCGATCGCGTTGAGCGGGCCGCCCGGGTGCCAGAAGCGGATGCCCTCGTCGTCGATCTCGAAGGCGCCGCCGACCCGGCGGTAGGTGTTCAGGAAGGTCATCATCGAGCGCTGCTGGGCGCCGCGCACGTAGATGTTGCCCTCGGTGGCGAGCGCCGCCGACGCCCAGGAGGCCGCCTCCAGGCGGTCCGGGAGCGCGCGGTGGTTGTAGCCGCCGAGCGAGTCGACACCGGTGATCCGGATGGTCCGGTCGGTGTCCATGGAGATGATCGCGCCCATCTTCTGCAGTACGCAGATGAGGTCCTCGATCTCCGGCTCCACGGCCGCGTTCGACAGCTCGGTGACGCCCTCGGCCAGTACGGCCGTCAGGAGCACCTGCTCCGTCGAGCCGACCGACGGGTACGGCAGCCGGATCTTGCAGCCGCGCAGCCGCTGCGGGGCCTCCAGGTACTGGCCGTCCGCGCGCTTCTCGATCGTCGCGCCGAACTGCCGCAGCACCTCGAAGTGGAAGTCGATCGGCCGGCCGCCGATGTCGCAGCCGCCCAGGCCCGGAATGAAGGCGTGGCCGAGCCGGTGCAGCAGCGGGCCGCAGAACAGGATCGGGATGCGCGAGGAGCCGGCGTGCGCGTCGATGTCGGCGACGTTGGCGGACTCGACGTGGGACGGGTCGAGGATCAGCTCGCCCGGCTCCTCGCCGGGGCGCACCGTCACGCCGTGCAGCTGGAGCAGTCCGCGTACGACGCGCACGTCACGGATGTCGGGCACGTTGCGCAGTCGGCTCGGTCCGCTGCCGAGGAGCGCGGCGACCATCGCCTTCGGCACCAGGTTCTTCGCGCCGCGGACGCGGATCTCGCCCTCGAGCGGGGTGCCGCCGTGGACGAGCAGTACATCTTCAGTGCCGGTCATGGATCTCGCGTTCCGGAGTGGTCGGACAGGTGGCCAGAGAAAAGAGTAAGGGGCGACTACCCCTGTGCCATAAGGCCAAGCGGGCTTCGCGTATGTCATGAATCAGACACAACACGCTCCGCACAGCAGCCTCTGCGGAGTGTGACGTTCCGGGGGTGCGCGCTCCCGTTGCCGCAGTGCGCCCTGAGCTGCGCGGCCTTGCACTGAGCCGTCCGCTCCCCCAGGAGGGCGAATGTGCGGGATCATGTCTGGCATGACGGAGGTGTCCTCGCTCACAGGACGGCTGCTGGTGGCCAGCCCGGCCCTCGCGGACCCGAATTTCGACCGCGCGGTGGTGCTCCTCATCGACCACGACGAGGAGGGCTCGCTCGGCGTCGTCCTCAACCGCCCGACGCCCGTGGGTGTCGGCGACATCCTGCTGCCCTGGGCGGGCCTCGCGGGCGATCCGGGCGTCGTCTTCCAGGGCGGCCCCGTCTCGCTCGACTCCGCGCTCGGCGTCGCGGTGATCCCCGGCGACGAGGGCCCCCTGGGCTGGCGGCGCGTGTACGGCGCGATCGGCCTCGTCGACCTGGAGGCCCCGCCGGAACTCCTCGCGGCCGCGCTCGGCTCGCTGCGGATCTTCGCCGGGTACTCGGGGTGGGGCCCCGGCCAGCTGGAGGAGGAACTCAAGACCGGCGCCTGGTACGTCGTGGAGTCGGAGCCCGGCGACGTGTCGTCCCCGGAGCCGGAGAGCCTGTGGCGGGCCGTACTGCGCAGGCAGCGCAGCAAACTCGCGATGATCGCCACGTATCCGGACGATCCGAGCCTCAACTGAACGGTCCGGGGGTGGGTACCCTTGGACGCCATGAGCACTCTTGAGCCCGAGCCCGAGCGCGGGGCAGGTACGGGGACCCTCGTCGAGCCGACGCCGCAGACCTCGCGCGGCGACGGAGACCACGAGCGGTACGCCCATTACGTCCAGAAGGACAAGATCATGGCGAGCGCCCTCGACGGTACGCCCGTCGTCGCGCTCTGCGGCAAGGTCTGGGTTCCGGGCCGCGACCCGAAGAAGTATCCGGTCTGCCCCATGTGCAAGGAGATCTTCGAGTCTCTCGGCGCGGGTGGCGACAAGGACAAGGGTGGCAAGGGCGGCAAGGACAGCAGCGGCAAGAAGTAGCGGTAAGCGGTAGTACGGGGCCGGCCCCCGCGGTGCGCATCGGCGCGCCGCGGGGGCCGTTCGCGTTGCACAGGGTGCTCCGGCCGGTCACAAGGTGGTGGAGAGGTGGTACAGACCTCTTGTCGGCTCGTGGCGGCCGATCTAGATTCCTGCCTGTTGTGCAGCGCGAAACCGACGTTGCGTATGTTGCAACGCAGACTCACAGGAGTCCGGATGAAGCTCTCTGCCCGAATCGCCGTGCCCACGGCCGGCTTCGTACTGGCCGGCCTGGCCGGTCTCACCGCCACCGGCTGCGCCCCGCAGACCTCCGACAACAGCGCGAAGAAGGACGAGAAGAGCGGCACGCTGCGCGTCTGGCTCTTCCGGGAAGTCAGCAACGAGCCCAAGCAGAAGGTCGTGGACCGCGCCGTCGACGCCTTCCGCGCGCGGCACCAGGACGCCGACGTCGAGATCGAGTACATACCGGTCGAGACCCGCGCCCAGAAGATCAAGGCCGCGTTCAACGACCCGAAGAGCGCCCCCGACCTGATCGAGTACGGCAACACCGACACCGCCGGTTACGTCAAGGACGGCGGACTCGCAGACGTCACCGCCGACTTCGAGGCCTGGGCCGAAGCCAAGGACACCGACCCCGCGGCCAAGCAGTCGGTGACCGTCGGCGGCAAGGTCTACGGCGCCCCGCTCTTCGTCGGCGTACGCGCCCTCTACTACCGCACCGACGTCTTCAAGGACCTGGGACTCAGGCCGCCCACCTCGCAGGCCGAACTCGTCACCACCGCGAAGAAGATCCGCAAGGCGAAGCCGGCCATGTACGGGCTCGCGGTCGGCGGCGCGTACACGTACGGCGCGCTGCCGTTCATCTGGGCCAACGGCGGGGAACTCGCCGAGGAGAGCGGCGGAACGTACACCTCCGCCATCGCCAGCCCGGCCGCCCAGAAGGGCATCAAGGCGTACACCTCGCTCTTCGGCCCCGACAACTGCCCGGCTGCCAAGTGCGCGGAGATGGGCGGCAACGACACCGTCACCGCCTTCGCGTCCGGCAGGGCGGGCATGGCCATCGGCGGGGACTTCAGCCATGCCGCCGTCGAGGCGGGCAAGGTGAAGGGCAAGTACGCGGTGGTGCCGCTGCCCGGCGTCAGGGCGGGCGAGATCGCGCCGGCGTTCGCGGGCGGCAACAACATCGGCGTACTGAAGAGCAGTTCGCACCGCACGCTGGCAGTCGGCCTGATGAAGCAGCTGACCGGGAAGAAGACCCAGGAGGAACTCTTCGACGCGATGGGGTTCCTGCCGACGTACACCGACGTGCGCGAGACGGCGGCGAAGAAGCAGCCCTTCGTCGAGCCCTTCATCAAGACGCTCGCGGCGGGCGCCAAGGCGGCTCCGGCCTCCCCCGGCTGGGCGCAGATCGACTCCTCCCTTGTGCTGCCGACGATGTTCCAGGAAGTCGTCAGCGGACGTAAGGACGTGGCGGCGGCCTCCGGCGACGCGGCGAAGAAGATGAACGACGCGTTCGGCGCGGCGCGTTGAGCGGTATGAACGCGACCGCACGGCGTGGCAGCGGCTGGACGCCGTGGCTCTACCTCGCGCCCGCCCTGGTCGTACTGGCCGGCCTGCTGGTCTATCCCCTCTACCAGCTCGGCCTCATCTCCTTCCTGGAGTACACGCAGGCGCAGGTCAGCGGCGGTGAGCCGACGACCTTCAAGGGGCTGGGGAACTACGCCACGCTCTTCGGCGACCCGCAGTTCTGGCAGGTGCTCCTCGCGACCGTCGTCTTCGCGGCGGCCTGCGTGCTCGCCACACTGTCGCTCGGCTGCGCACTCGCCGTACTCCTGACACGGATACGGGCCGTCCCGCGACTCGCACTCATGATGGCCGCGCTCGGCGCGTGGGCCACTCCGGCGATCACCGGGTCCACCGTCTGGGTGTTTCTCTTCGACCCCGACTTCGGCCCCGTCAACAAACTCCTCGGCCTTGGCGACCACTCGTGGACGTACGGCCGCTACAGCGCCTTCGCGCTCGTACTCCTCGAAGTCGTGTGGTGTTCCTTCCCGTTCGTGATGGTGACCGTGTACGCGGGCATCCGGGCGATCCCGGCGGAGGTGCTGGAGGCGGCGTCCCTCGACGGGGCCTCACGGTGGCGGATCTGGCGGTCGGTCATGGCGCCGATGCTCCGGCCCATCCTGGTGGTCGTCACCATCCAGTCGGTCATCTGGGACTTCAAGATCTTCACCCAGATCTACGTCATGACCAACGGCGGCGGCATCGCCGGCCAGAACCTCGTCCTCAACGTCTACGCCTACCAAAAGGCCTTCGCGTCCTCGCAGTACAGCCTCGGCTCGGCGATCGGCGTCGTCATGCTGCTGATTCTGCTCTCCGTCACCCTCGTCCACCTGCGGCTGCTGCGACGCCAGGGAGAAGAGCTGTGACCTTCGTACGCCGTCCCTGGCGCCTCGCGGCGGAGGTATCGGCCCTCCTCATCGCCCTGGCCGTGGCTTTCCCGCTCTACTGGATGGTGCTTTCCGCCTTCAAACCGGCGGGCGAGATCCAGTCGGCCGAGGCCAGGCCGTGGACACTTTCACCGTCGCTCGACTCCTTCCGGCGCGTCTTCGAACAGCAGGAATTCGGCCGCTATTTCCTCAACAGCCTGGTGGTCGCCTCCATCGTCGTGATCGCTTCCGCGCTGATCGCATTCCTGGCGGCGACAGCGGTCACCCGCTTCCGCTTCACGTTCCGCACCACACTTCTGATCATGTTCCTGGTGGCCCAGATGGTGCCGGTCGAGGCGCTGACGATCCCGCTCTTCTTCCTGATGAGGGACCTCGGACAGCTCAATACGCTCGGCTCGCTGATCCTGCCGCACATCGCCTTCTCGCTGCCCTTCGCGGTGTGGATGCTGCGCGGCTTCGTGAAGGCCGTTCCCGAGGCGCTGGAGGAGGCGGCGTACATCGACGGGGCGAGCCGCACCCGCTTCCTGTGGCAGATCCTTTTCCCGCTGGTCTTCCCCGGCCTGGTCGCGACCAGCGTCTTCTCCTTCATCTCCACCTGGAACGACTTCCTCTTCGCCAAGTCCTTCATCATCAGCGACACCTCGCAGTCGACACTTCCGATGGCACTGCTGGTTTTCTTCAAGCCCGAGGAGAATGACTGGGGCGGGATCATGGCAGCGTCGACGGTGATGACCGTCCCGGTGCTGGTCTTCTTCGTACTCGTACAGCGACGCCTGGTCTCCGGTCTGGGCGGAGCGGTTAAGGACTGACGCCATGCTCGATCTGGTACCTGCTCCCGGAGCCGCGGCCTGGGCGCCCCCGCCCCAGGGCCACTACCCCCTCGGCCACGACACCGCCCTGTTCGCCCGCCCCGGCACCGAGGGCGTGGCCCGCTGGCTGCGCGCCACGGTCGGCGCCGCCACCGGACTGCCCCTGCCCGACGGCACCGACAACGACACCGAACGCGACAGCGGCAGCAACCGCGTCGAACTGCGGATCGACCCCGAGGTCGGCCAGGAACTCGGCCCCGAGGGCTACCGCCTCGTCGTCGACGGCTACCTCGTCCTCATCGAGGGCGGAAGCGCGGCGGGCGTCTTCTGGGGCGCCCAGACCCTGCGCCAACTGCTCGGCCCGGAAGCTTTCCGGCGGGCGCCCATCGACCCGGCCCGCCAGTGGTCCGTACCGATGGTGGCCATCGAGGACAAGCCGCGCTTCGCCTGGCGCGGCCTGATGCTCGACGTGTCACGCCACTTCATGCCCAAGGACGGCGTGCTGCGCTATCTGGACCTGCTCGCCGCGCACAAGCTCAACGTCTTCCACTTCCACCTCACCGACGACCAGGGCTGGCGCATCGAGATCAAGCGCCACCCGAAACTGACGGAGACCGGCGCGTGGCGGGCGCGCACCAAATGGGGCCACCTGGCGTCGGACCTGTGGACCGAGGCACCGCACGGCGGTTACTACACGCAGGACGACATCCGGGAGATCGTCGCGTACGCCGCCGAGCGGCATATCACCGTCGTTCCCGAGATCGACATTCCGGGCCACGCGCAGGCCGCCATCGCCGCGTATCCGGAACTGGGCAACACAGACCTCACCCACACAACACCCACCCCCCTCTCCGTCTGGGACACCTGGGGCATTAACCAGAACGTACTCGCCCCCACTGACAACACCCTCCGCTTCTTCGAGGGCGTCTTCGAGGAAGTACTGGCCCTCTTCCCTTCATCCTTCATCCACATCGGCGGCGACGAGGCACCGAAAGACCAGTGGCGGCAATCCCCGGCCGCCCAGGCCCGTATCAAGGAATTCAACCTGGCCGACGAGGAAGAGCTCCAGTCCTGGTTCATCCGGCACTTCGACACCTGGCTCACCGAACGCGGCCGCCGCCTCATCGGCTGGGACGAAATCCTCGAAGGCGGACTGGCGCCGGGAGCGGCCGTTTCGTCCTGGCGCGGTTACGCGGGCGGAATCGCCGCCGCCAGAGCGGGCCACGACGTCGTCATGTGCCCCAAGCAGCAGGTGTACTTGGACTACCGCCAGGACGGTGGCCCGGACGAACCGATGCCCATCGGGTACGTACGCACGCTGGAGGACGTCTACCGCTTCGAGCCGGTACCGCCGGAGCTCACACCCGAGGAAGCCCGGCACATCCTGGGCACCCAGGCCAACGTCTGGACCGAGGTGATGGAGAACCAGAGCCGCGTCGACTACCAGACGTTCCCCCGCCTGGCCGCCTTCGCCGAGGTCGCCTGGGCCGACCTGCCGGCACCCGCCGAACGCGACTTCGCCGGTTTCGAGGAGCGAATGCGTGTGCACTACAAACGGCTTGACGCGCTGGGTGTCGACTACCGGCCGCCGGGCGGCCCGTTGCCGTGGCAGAAGCGCCCCGCCCCCGACGGCAGTCCGGCGACTCTCGGACGCCCGATCGAGGGGTCGCCCCCAAACGTGTGAGCCTCGGAGCAAGGAGCGTGCCGCACTGTGCCGGGCCTGGGACCGTGGAGACGCCCCGGCTCGGCATAAGTCTTAAGTAATACAAGAGCGGCTGAAGACAGCAATTCGCCCTGACCGCCCACGAAGTACGAAAGCGGACCAATGCCCTGGCCGGGGACGAGGGTCCCCTAGTGGACCCTCGCGTCGGCCGGTTCGCAAGATGTGCCAGAGTTGCCTCGTCCGGGCTGTGAGCACGTACCGTACGGCGCAACAGGCGGGACAGCCGGGACACCGGGAAGGGGCAGCTGGGTTGACCACGCACGCACCGCAGGCGGCGCAGTCCGTGACGCTCCCGGCCTCGCTCGACGAGGCCGTGGCGGCGCTCACCGCCATGCCTGCCGCCGTGCCCGTCGCGGGCGGTACGGACCTGATGGCGTCCGTGAACTCCGGGCAACTGCGGCCCGCCGCCCTGGTCGGGCTCGGCCGGATCAGCGAGATCAGGGGCTGGCAGTACCAGGACGGAAACGCGCTGCTCGGCGCCGGCCTCACGCACGCCCGGATGGGACGGCCCGACTTCGCGGCCCTCATCCCGGCCCTCGCGGCGGCCGCGCGCGCCGCCGGCCCGCCCCAGATCCGTAACGCCGGGACGCTCGGCGGCAACATCGTCACCGCCGCGCCCACCGGCGACACCCTGCCCGTGCTGGCCGCGATGGAAGCGACGCTGGTGATCGCGGGCCCCGGCGGAGCACGCCGCGAGACGCCCGTCTCCCACCTCCTCGCCGGCCGCGACATGCTCGGCGCCGGCGAGCTGATCGGCTTCGTGCGCGTACCCCTCCTGCACGCCCCCCAGGTCTTCTTCAAGGCCACCGGCCGCACCGGCCCCGGCCGCGCCACCGCGTCCGTCGCCCTGGTCCTCGACCCGGCGCGGCGCGAGGTGCGGTGCGCGGTGGGTGCCATCGCGCCGATGCCGCTGCGGCCCCTGGAGGCGGAGCGCTGGATCGCCTCGCTGATCGAATGGGACGCGGACCGCAAGCTGGCGCCGGACGCGTGCGCGGCGTTCGGCGAGTACGTCGCAGCCGCCTGCATCCCGGACCCGGCTCCGGACGGAACGCAAGCCGCTGTGCCGCTGCCACCCGCCGTACTGCACCTGCGGCGCACGGTCGCCGCGCTGGCCCGACGAGCGCTGGGGAGGGCACTGTCGTGAGCGAGAACGAGAACCCCGGAACGCCGAACCCCGGTCGCTGGCAGCCGACCCCGCAGGGCGGCGAGTACGACGCGGAGGCCACGGCGTTCGTACACCTGCCCGAGGGCATGACGGACTTCGGCGCGTACGGCGACCCGCTGGCGGCGCCCGGCCACGATTACGCACCGCCGCAGGGCGAGATGCGCTGGCCGGAACCGCACAGCGCGCAGCCGCACGACGCGGGGGCCACGGGCCAGTGGAACTTCGAGACGGCTCCCGAGCCGACGCCACCCGTGGCGTCCGAACTCACCGGCCAGTGGACGATCCCGGTGGCGGACGGCGACCTCCCGGACGAATCGGGCGAGTTCACGACCTCGGCCCTGGCGTCCCACTGGGGCACCGCCCCGGCGACCCTGCCGGGCGGCGCGGCGGCCCCCTGGGCGAACACGTCCGAAGCGAGCCAGACCCTGCCAGGCGGCGCCCCCGCACCCTGGGCGCAAGCGTACGAGCCCGCACAGACCCAGCCCCCCGGCCTCATCCAGGACTTCGAGCCCGAGCCCCCTGCCCAGGACGCGCCCGCCCCCGCTCAGCAGCCAACGCTGCCGGAAGGGGACATGCCGGGGCCCTCCCCGGACGTTGAACACCCGGCGGCAGCCCACCCCCCGGCCCAGGACGCGCCCGCCCCCGCCCAGCAGCCAACGCTGCCGGGA
>NZ_AUBE01000044.1 GCF_000429085.1 Streptomyces flavidovirens DSM 40150
CATCACCCTCGCGATGCTCGCTCACGCCTTCCTCGCCGCCATGGCTGCCGCCAGCATCACTGAAAGGGGGGCCGCAGAAACGGATCTTTCCTCGTCCCGCTCAGCCTGGCGGAGATCCGCAAGCTCATGGCAGCTTGCCGCCCTGGAACAGGTCACCGTCAGCGCACACAGCACGCCCTGAGATGGTCCCGCTTCCGGCGCAGCCACCAGGCCACCGCCGAACGCTGTCACTACCAACGCCGCACCCCGCATCACGAACTCCGGCAACATGGCGGACAGTCAGCTCGCTACACTCGAAAACAAGCCTTTGACCAGCGGCAATAGCAAAGTGCAACTGGAGTATTAGACCGTGTCCTACATGGTGAGGTTGCGGAAGCGTTTGTAGCAGCAGAGGGCGGCTGCTAACCCGAGAAGGGCCAGGTAGTTGCCGGGGTGTCGCTCGTAGCGGTGGTTGAGCCGGCGGTAGCCGGTCAGCCAGGACATGGTGCGTTCGATGACCCACCTGCGCCGGCCGAGCCGTTCGCTGGAGTCGATGCCCTTGCGGGCGATGCGGACCCCGATGTGTTTTCCCCATAGCCATCGCCGCAGGTGAGGCACGTCGTACGCCTTGTCAGCATGCAGGCGTTGGGGCTTGGAAGCGCTCGCGTGGGATTCGTGTCCCATGTGGAAATGGGACAGCATCGGCTTCAGGGCAAGACTGTCGTGGGTGTTGGCCGCGGAGAGTCCAACCCGTAGGGGCAGTCCGTTCGCATCGGACAGGATGTGCATCTTGGAACCGGGCTTACCCCGGTCCACGGGACTCGGACCTGCAAGTTCGCCCCCTTTTTGGCCCTGACGTGCGCTGAGTCGAGGACCGCGCGGGACAGGTCGACCAGGTTCCGCTCGTCCAGAAGCCGGAGCACTTCCTGGTGCAGCCTGCCCCAGACTCCCGGCCGAGTGGACCGAGGCCGGTGTGTGGCCCCGGCTGCACGAGGTCCTCCTAGCCAAGCTCCGCAGCGCGGACGCCCTGGACTTTTCTTGGGCCGCAGTCGATGGCTCCCACATCCGCGCGCTAAAGGGGGCTCCAAGGCGGGACGAAGCCCTGTTGACCGGGGCAGAACCGGCAGCAAGCACCACCTGATTACCGACGCCACCGGCATCCCGCTCGCGGTCACCCTGACCGGCGGCAACCGCAACGACGTCACTCAGCTCATCCCACTGCTTCAAGCGGTACCACCCGTGCGCGGCAAGCGCGGCCGACCGCGCCGCCGCCCGGACGTCGTACTCGGAGACCGCGGTTACGACCACGACAAGTATCGCCGGCTCGTCCGGGACCTCGGCGTGAAGCCGGTCATTGCCCGCCGCGGCACCGAGCACGGCTCCGGCCTCGGGACCCAACGCTGGGTCGTGGAGCGCGCGTTCGCCCACCTGCACTGGTTTCGCCGCCTGCGGATCCGCTGGGAGATACGGGACGACATCCACGAGGCTTTCCTCACTCTCGGGTGCGCACTGATGTGCTGGAGACGCCTGCGCTCACTTTGCTGACTGGTTGAGTGGGTATGAGGAGGGGAGCGCGGAGACCTGTGCCGACGCGACTACTTGAGGTCTGCGAGGAGCGCGTCGAGCGCCTTGGTCAGGGCCTCGGCATTGGCCGGGTCGAACCACGTGGTGCGAAGGCGCTCGTTGAGTCCCTTCGGTGTCTCGTGGTCGCCCGCGAGCTGCTGCAGCGAGCGCGTGTCGTCGCCCAGTGCGCGCCCGACGCCCTGGAAGAGGCCGCGAATGTAGCGGTCCGCGCCCTCGGCGGGAATGCCCTGCCGCGCGGCCCAATCGGCGAGCGTGGCCAGGTACCGGTAATGGGTGGTCAGCGTGGCCGTCAGCGCCTGGAAGACGTTGAGGATCGCTTCGTCCGCGACGGGGAGCGTCCCGCCGAGTCCGCCGAAGAGGTCGTCCACGACCGGGTGGGAGGGGCAGGTCACGGTGACGGACAGGCGCTCGCGCGCGGAGGGCAGCGGGATGGCGCGCACCACGGGGGCGTCGGTGCCGAGCGTGCGGCGCAGCTCGCTGATGGCGACGCCGGTCATGACGCTGACGATGACCCTGTCACCGCCGACCCGGAGCCCGGCGAGGGCCTCGACACGGTCCTGGGAGCGGACGGCGAGGATCACCAACTCAGAGCGGTTCACCACGTCCTGGTTGTCGGCGCACACATGCACGGTCGGATACCGCTTCGACAGCTCGGCGGCTGTACGGGCGCCTCGTGGCGAAAGGTAGATCTCCGGCCGCTCCTCGACGCCGTCGCACAGGCCGTCCACGAGGGCCCGGCCGATCTCACCTACGCCGATGATCCCGATGCGTTGCACTGTGTCTTCCCGTCGTCTTGCCAAGCGATGACCCTCGCATCGAAACGCGGGCCACCGCCGATTGTAGGTGTGAACAATGCGTGCAGAGGCCGCTTAATGTCCCGGCGAGGGATGGGCAAGGCGGCTCCCACAGCTGTGCCCGTGCCACTCCACAGCACCCCGGATCATTGGTCCCAGGGTGATCTAACCAGCTCGGAGATCATTTCGTTAGGAGTTCTTAGGGCCGGACCACCCCGACACCTTGTCCAGCCGCGGTAACCTAGCCAACGCCCTGAACGGGATGGGCCAGTACGCGGAGGCAGCCGACCTGTACCAGCAAGCCCTCGATGACCACCTCCGCGTCCTGGGACCCGACTCTCCCGACACGCTGCATAGCCGCCACAACCTCGCCCACGCGCTGTATGGCATGGGTCAGTACGCGCAGGCGGCCGACCTATACCGGCAGGCCCTCGATGACTACCTCCGAGTCCTGGGACCGGACCATCCCAACACCCTAGACAGCCGTCACAACCTCGCCCTCGCGCTGTACGGCACGGGTCAATACGGGCAGGCGGCCAACCTGCACCGCCAGAACCTCGACGTCTACCTCCGAGTCCTGGGACCGGACCACCCCGACACCCTGCTCAGCCTCAACGGCTTGGAGGAGGCACTAGCCATCTCAGGCACAGCACACCATCGACGAAGCCGCTGGCTGCGGCACAGGACAATCTCTGACTGAACTACTGTGGCGTATGCCCCGCCGCTCCCTTACGCCACCGCGCTCAGTCGAGTAGCGGAAAAGTGAACGCCAGTATCGCGAACGGCACCTTCATCCGACGGGCACAAGCCCCCTCTGACCTTGTGGTAATAAGTGCAAAGACACGCACTACCAGCTGGGGACGTTCAGACGTACGCGACTGGGGAGCCGAAGTCGTACGCCGACAACTTCCGCAATTACCCGCAATCTCGTTGAGAGCTGCGTGGCGGCCTCCGTAGCGTCGAACGACACGACGCACCCAGCACACGGAGGCGGTGCCCCATGAGCGCATCCACACCCGCCGGCCCCCAGCCGGAAGACCGCGGCCTCCAGCCGCCCGCCTTCGGCCGACCCTCCCCGGCACTGATCGCCCGCGCCGACCGCGGCTACGCCCGCTTCCTCGCCGTCCAGGCCCCGGACGCCGACCCCGGCGACCACGACCAGGACGACGACGAGGCGGGCACCCGATGAGCGACACCTACCTCGTGCTCCACGACCCGCAGGGCCTGATCGAGGCCGAACTCCCCCTGGACCGCGCCCCGCACGAGGCACTCGTCACCGCCGTCCTCGCGTGGAAGGACCCGGACCTCGCCCCCCGCGACTACGAGCAGATCGCCCTCCAGCTCACCGGGCACGCCCGCGCGGTCGCCGCCGACGTCCGGCGTCTCGCCGCCGCCCTGCCCAAGAGCGACGGCCGCGGCGCCTTCGCCGAAGTCATCCTCCGCGAAGCCGACGGCCGCCTGTCCGCCCCGCTCAAGGGCACAGCCCGCTGCGTCCAGAACCGCGCCCGCCTCGTACAGGCCCTCTACACCCGGCTGGACCGCCTCACCGAACCCGCCCCGGCCGCCACGTAGCCCGACGGCCCGATGGGTCGAACGCCCTTGAGAACGCTGCGTCCGCGTCCGGAGACCCAAAGCAGCTACGCCTCGTCTTCTTCTTCGTCGGGGCGATCGAGGTCCTGGTTCAACGCACGCAGCAAGGCGTGGGCGAGGAGGATTGCCGGCAGAACGAACTCCGGACGGTAGGCGTCGGGCGAGGCCTGGTGCGCTCCAAGGTGGCGGTTGAAGGTGTCCTGGGTGGCGCCGGGCCCGAAGGCGTTTCGCATGCCCGCCAGCACCAGGTAGTGCTTGAACTGCAGCAGAGTGAGATCGCCCCAGTCGTCCGCGTCGTCCAGGGCACTGCCGATGGTGCCGTGGTGCCCGGCCTTCGGCGGGTAGGTCACCTGGGGGAAGGAACGCCGGATCCAGGCGTTGCCGTGCTTCTTCATTGCGGTCTCGAGCACATTGCCCGCCAGGGCTTGGGCGCCCTCACCGAAGCCGGCCCGCGCGGTGCGGGCGGCAGTGCTCAGGATGGCGACCATGCTGGTCAGTTCAGGATGGGTGACGATCTGGAGGCTGGCGTCGACGTCGTCGAGAACGTCGTCGCGGCGTTCGGCCAGGAGGGCATAACGCTCTTGGCGCGCCTCGAGAGGGAACAGGGCTTTGACGATCTCGGTCCGTGGTGCCCACGCGAGGGACAGCCCGTCGTCCTCACCCATCTCCAGAATCGCGTAGAGGTCCTCAGTGTCCAGGCCGACGAGGTTGTCTGGCAGGAAGAGGGCTGCTGCCGCTGCGAGTCGGTCCAGCAGCGTGCGGGGAAGTGACACGCTGCGCACGACGTCGTTGATGCGGCTGTGCCAGTCGTAGATGTCGCTCAGATCGCTCTGCAATGCCAGGACGGGATCGGCGATCGCCCGGTAGTGGCGCTGGGCGTCCAGTGCAGCCTGGTAGACCGCGTTGCCCGGCCCCATGACGCTTTCGATGGTCCGGCGGGTGGACTCCATCTGTCGGATGTGGCGGCGGGCGGGCTCCAACATCTTGTCGATGGAGTTGTGCCAGGCTGAGATCTGCCTGATCGACTCCATGAAGCCGTGTAGGTCGTCGTTGGCGCCGTGGCCCTGGTACGGCTCCGCTTCCTGGCCGAAGTCTTCTTCGCCGTCTTCTGCGTCCGGGGCGTCCTCGTTGTTCATGCCCCCATGATCCTGAATCCGCCACGAGTGGGCACTCGCATTTGCGGCTGCTGTGCTCTGCATGAGGCGCCCGTTGTGCCCGGAACCGCGTCCGGTTCGTGCAGACGCTCTCCACGCGACGAAACCAGACGCCGAGTACCTTGCGCACGTCAACGAGGGCCACCTACGCGACTGGTATCGAGAGAAGGACCTGCTCCCCAACGGCCTGGAGACCGTTACTGACTTCGGCTCGTCATGGTGAGGCTGGGTCGTCGAGGGTCAGGCCGGTGACACCGGTCCGCCGCCGTCCAGGACCACCAGCACCCACATGCCCGCTGCCCGCGAGGGCTGCGACCAGGCCCTGGACCACCTCGCCTCCTACAGCGCCCGGACGTTTCTATCCGCCGGACTGGAGCAGCAGCCGCGGCGCCGACGGCGGGTGGGGCCAGCAGGACGGTGACGCGAGCGGCGCGCTGAGCACCGCCCACGCTCCGGCGGCCCTCAGCACCCAGGACACCCCCGGCCACCGCCTACCCGCTTACCCGGCAACGCCCCGACGGATCGATCGCA
The DNA here is from genome assembly GCF_000429085.1 of Streptomyces flavidovirens DSM 40150. Lineage (GTDB taxonomy): Bacteria > Actinomycetota > Actinomycetes > Streptomycetales > Streptomycetaceae > Streptomyces > Streptomyces flavidovirens. The sequence goes on from NZ_AUBE01000044.1 coordinate 5,633, forward strand.
GGCATTCCGGACTCACTCGGACCCCGCCCGTCTGTCCAAGATCAGGGGTCAAGGTCCGTCGTGAAGTTCCCCCTCTGAGCTGGACAGCTTGATACTGGGACGACAAGTCCCGGAGGAAGCAGTTCCAGGTAGTGAGCAAGAAGAGCAATACGAGCAAGCGGTACACGGTCGAGTTCAAGCGGGACGTGGTCGCGCTGGTCCACTCGTCGGGGAAGACGGTGACCGAGGTCGCCCGGCAGATCGGGGTGAGCCCGGAGGGCCTGCGGAACTGGGTGAACCAGGACAAGGCCGACCGTGGCCAGGGGCCGGCGGGTGCGCTGACCAGCGACGAGAAGGAAGAGCTGCGTCGTCTGCGGCGGGAGAACCGGGAACAGCAGCAGACGATCGAGGTTCTGAAAAAAGCCGCGGCCTTCTTCGCGAGGGAGTCGACGAAGTAGCCGTGCGCTACGCGTTCATCGATGCGGAGAGGGCCACCGATGCGAACCCCGGTGGCCACAGTGCTGCCCTGCTGTGCCGGATCCTGGGCGTGTCCCGCTCGGGCTATCACTCCTACCTGGCCACGCGGGAGGCCGCCCGGGAACGGGCCCGTCGTCAGGACGAGCTGGTCACCGAGATCCGGCGCCTATACACCACCTCCCGCCAGGCGTACGGGGCTCCCCGGATCACGGCAGCCCTGCACCGGCAAGGGCAGCGGGTCAACCACAAACGCGTCGAGCGGCTCATGCGCGAGCACGGCATCAGCGGGGTTACTCGCAGACGGCGCCGGGGCCTGACCAGAGCGGACCGCACGGCACTCGCGTCACCGGACCTGGTGGGCCGCGACTTCACGGCCGCCGAGCCGGGCACGAAGCTGGTCGGCGACATCACCTACCTGCCCACGCTGGCCGGCTGGTGGTATCTGGCCACGGCGATCGATCTGGCCACCCGCGAGGTCGTCGGCTACGCGATGGCCGACCACCACCGGGTCGGCCCGGTCGTCGACGCCCTGCGGATGGCCGCCGGCCGGGGCGACCTGAAGGAGGGATGCATCACGCACTCGGGCCGCGGAGCGGAATACACCTCACGTGAATACCGCGCCCTCATCAAAGAGTTGGGGCTGCGGCAAAGTATGGGCAGAACGGGCTCCTGCTACGATAACGCCGCAGCTGAGAGCTTCTTCGGCCTCCTGAAGGCTGAGATCGGGACCACCGTCTGGGAGTCCTGCGAACAGGTCCGTGCCGATGTCTTCCACTTCATCGAGGTCGAATACAACCGCACCCGCCTGCGGAAGCATCCCGTCTACGGCTACGTCACCCCACTCGAAACACGGGCCCTGACAGCACAAGCTCTTGCCCCCGCAGCGTAACCACCCGCTGTCCACGCTCAAGGGGGAACTTCACTCCGCACACGGTTGCGTGTCCTGCACGACACCGGCGCGTAGCCATCTGCCGGAGACGGTTACCTCCGTGCTGACCCGGCTGCAAGAAGAAATGGAGAAGCTGGCGGAGACCTCTCCTCTGGCGGCCTTGCGGGCGGCCCGCCGCCTGGAGGTGACCGCCGTGGAGGTCGGGTACTGGGCGGCCCACGAGGCCCGGAAGGAAGCGAATCTTGAACAGGCCGCTGCCACCTTCGGAATGAACGAGGACGCCGCACGGAAGCTGATGGCCCGCTTTGGTGGCCGGGGCCCCTACCGGTAGGCACCGTTCCGACTCGGTCCAAACGCACGCAGGCCCCCATGAGGCCACAGGGGCCGCGGGCCCCGGGATCAGCCACGACACCCCGCGTGACGGCGGGGGTCGCACCGTCCAACGACGCTGCGACCCCCGCCGTCACGCGGTGGCCGGCTGCGGCACCTCCAGCACGCTGGCGATCTTCTGTGCGAAGCCGTCGCGCAGGTGCTTGGGCGGCCGCACGGCCCGTACCGCGAGACCGGTGGAGGCGATGCGGTGCTGGAAGACCAACCGCTCGGCCTGCCTGGTGTACCAGGTCGGCCGGGCGGGACATGGGGTCACCTCACTGGGCGCCGCGGCCGTCACCGAAGGCGCGGGTGGAGGGCAGCATTACTGCTGCGCCTTTCAGCCCGGATCCCAGATCGGTGCAGTGTTCCGGTGGCGAAGTCGCCACCGGAACACCGAGCACTGTCCCGCTCGCGCCGGGTCGGGGTGCGTGGTTTGTTTCCGGGCGTGCGGGTTCAAGCCCGCGGGCCAGGCATAGACGGCGTTGCGGTCGGTGCATCCCCGGGCGCGCGGGGATCACGGGGCGTTCATGGTCACCGTGCCGTCGGCGATCGGTACATCACAAACCGGCGTGGTGGGTGTGATTGCCCGGTCGCTCGTGCCTGATGGGCTGGGCGGGCCGGCTCCGTGCTGCAGACTTTCGCCGGGATGGGGGTCTACAAGTAGAAGGGGACTGCGGCGAGGCCCTGGTGTGGGCTTCGCCGCAGTCCCCTTCTGGAGGGTGTCAGTTGTGTTGGCCGATGAGGGTGACGCGGTCGTAGTTCCAGCCGGTGGCGGGGTTCCAGCTGCCCAGGGGGGCGTTGAAGGTGCCGTCGGTCTTGGCGGTCCAGGTCCACATCTTCATGCTGCCGTCGGTGTAGTCGTGGACGGCACCGAGGTCGTCGCGGCCGTCGCCGTTGTAGTCACCGGCGACCATCTTCATGGAGGGGTACCAGAACTTGCCGGCCTCGGTGTCCCAGGCCTTGACGGGGGCCTGGAAGGATCCGTCCTTGGTGCTGAGGCTGGTGAGGGTGTGCAGGCCGTCGTGGCCGTCGGCGTAGTCGTACCAGGCGGCGAGGTCGTCGCGGCCGTCGCCGTTGAAGTCGCCGGCGTGGATGCCGGTGCGGGCCCAGTCGCCCCAGGTGGTGTCGGTCCAGGACTGGAAGGGGGCTTGGAAGCCGCCGTCCGCCGTGGTCAGGAACGTCCACGTCTTGACCGTGGTGTCGCCGTAGTCATACAGGCCAGCGAGGTCGTCGCGGCCGTCGGCGTCGAAGTCCCCGACCACCAGCTTGCTCTTGGCGACGGTCCACTCGCCGTCCGGGACGGCCCATGAGTAGAACGGGTCGTTGAAGCCGCCCTGGGTGTTCGCGGTGAAGGTGAACAGCCGGTCCCGGCCGTCGGCGTAGTCGTACCAGGCGGCGAGGTCGTCGCGGCCGTCGCCGTCGAAGTCGCCGGCGCGTGCCGTGATCCGCTCGAAGTCCCACTCACCGGCGGGCACGCTCCAGGAGGCGGTGGGGGCGTTGAAGCCGCCGTCGGCCTTGCTGAGGAAGGTCAAGAGCTTGACCCGGCCGTCGTCGTAGCCGTAGAAGGCGGCCACGTCGCTGCGGCCGTCGCCGTTGAAGTCACCGGTGGTGAGCTTCATGTGGTCGATCCAGTACTCGTTGGGGCCGACCTCGAAGGACTTGGCCGGCTCGCCGAAGGCGCCGGTGGTGCCGGCCAGCAGGGTGTGCAGAGCGTCGTGCCCGTCGGCGTAGTCATACCAGGCGGCCAGGTCGCTGCGGCCGTCACCGTTGTAGTCGTGGCGCGTCGCGCTGCCGCTGGACCACAGCGACTCGCCCTTGACGTTGTAGACCACCAGGCCGCCGCGGTCCTGCAGCAGCGCGTAGCCGCCGAAGCCGGCACCCGCGTTGTTGGGGCCGGCCGCCGTGGTCGGGATGTTGGTGGACCACAGCCGCTTGGTCTTGGTGGTGTCACTCGCGCAGGCCGCCAGGTCGGCGGACGTCTGCGCGACCGCGCAGATGGCCAGGTTGCCGCCGGATTCCATCACCATCTTGGCGCCCGGGTGGCCGCTGGTGCCGGCCTTCCAGACCACTTTGCCCGTGCCGGCCCCGGAGGTGATGCTCAGCACTCCGTCGGTCATGGCCAGCTTTGCCCCCCGAGAGGTAAGCGACTGGCCGTTGCCCAGCGTGGTGCCCGCCGGAAGCGGTACCGCGTGCGGGAAGCGGGTCTTCTGGATCCACGCGTTGATGTCATCCAGCCGGGTCTCCACCGCGCCCTTGCGGGTCTCGTCCTCGTTGAAGCAGCCGGCCTGCCAGGAGGTGCTGTGCACGGCGACCAGTTCGACCTGGCCGTTCTTCTCCCGCAGTGCGGGACCGCCCGCATCCCCCCTGCAGATGGCGCCGCCCGCGCTGGTGATCGCGACCGTGGTGGAGTCGGTGGCGTCCACGGTGAACGCCCCGGCGTGCAGCTTGGTGGGGACCCACTCGTCATTGGTGCGGCCGTAGCCCACCGTGCGCAGTGTCTCGCCTGCGACCGGAGCGGTGGGGGCGACCGTGACCGGGGTGATGTCGGTGACCGGCTGGGCCAGCTTGGCCATCACCAGGTCCCGGTCACTGCGTGGGACCAGCTCGATCACATCCACGGTGCGGCCCGTGGTGGTTACTAGATCGGTGCGGCCGATCGTCGCGGTGGTCTTCTCGGCCGGTGCACCGGCGGCGATCGGGAAGGCCTGCTGCGGATCGGTGGCGAAGCAGCTGCTGGCCGTGAGGATCCACTGCTTGTCGACCAAGGCACCGGAGCAGGCGCGCTTCGACTCACCCTTACCGATTTCCAACTTAGCCGTGAAGGCATACCCGTTGTCCGCGACGGGATCGCTGGCAGCTGCCTGCGCCGGGGCGGGGTTGAGGAGGCTGGCCACGGCGGCGGTTGCCAGCAAGGCTATTCCCCGCATTCTGCGGGAACGTCTGACAGACACGTGCATTTCCTTAAGAGGGTTAATTACCAAGAACAGGCAAGGCAAGAGGCTTGCCCCCCCCGCTGCGGCAGCATTGGCAGGCCCAACCGATGTCGCAGGCCGCCCTCAACGGGCAGCGCGAGGCATGGATGTAGACGAGGGCCCTGGGGCAACCAGTGACGCGAAGCCCCACGAGCACGGACTTTCCGGGCGAAGCAGAGGAGCAAGCATTGTTCGGTGACGAGGTCCCGAAGACGACGTGAACTGAGACAGACCAGCCAGTCACGCGGAGCTCGACGAGGACGGAGCGCACGCCGGTGTCGCCGGACTTGCCGACGCCGGTGAGGTCGTTCGCGCGCGCGTTGACTACGGTGCCCTCGCCGCCCCTTTAGTACAGGGCAGGGTATCTGCGCGCTCGGTGGCAACCGAACGAACGGCATGGGTCATAAGGAGAGGACCCGGCACTACTTGGTGGTCCTGATCTCTACGAGAACGTGGTCACGTCCCTGCGGGTCCGCGGTCTCGCCGACAGGGGTCCAGGAGTTCTTGTTGATGTCGTAGGTCTTTTCCTCGTCACCGACGGTCATGTCGACCTGAGTCGTGTAGTCGTTGCCCTTGATGCCGTTGACTGCGGGGATCTCCAGGGTCAGCCAGCCGGAGTCGCCGGTGACACGGAAGCAGATCTTCGGCTTGCCGCGGGCCGAGATCTCCAGGAGCCCGGTCCCGCTAGCACAGTCGGCCAGGACGATGTGGCCGTCACCACGCTTGAGCTTGATGCCCTGCTCCGCGAAGATCTTGTCGGCATGCGGATAGTTGAAGTCCTCGATCGCGTAGCCGGGAGCCTCGTTGGCGATGGCCTCGATGGAAGTAGCGCCGTCTCCCTCTGCGGGCGCGTCCGCCGATCCGCCTGTCAACGCGGCCCATGCGAGAGCCCCCGCAGCGGCCGCGGTAGTCAATGTGCGCACAATCGAGTTTCGTGCCTTCATCACAGTCCTATTTCTAGTTCCAGTCCGGGCGTGCACGTATCCAATGGCGGCCTGTAAATCGCCGACAGGGCGCAAATGCTACCCACGAGTGCACCGCCGGGAGAACCCCGTAAATCCGAATCGACCCAGAGATCTCCAGTCGAATATCCGTTTGCAAATGGAATCAACTGCCATGGTGGCGGAGGCGGAGTCGGCTACGGCGAGTCCATGGAACCTCTTGATCCACTTTTTGTCTACTGTGCAAATGATGCATAAATGGACATATCACCAGCTTTAGAAGTGGTGTGCGTCACGCTCCAGCATGGTTGTATGCAGTGCGGTCGAGAGTTCGCATACTTTTGATCACGGGCAGATTACACCCCTACCCTTCTCTTATTCGCGATTGCAGTCCATGTGATGCTGCTTCAGTAAATCTGGTCGAAGAGACCGTCTGAATTCCCTCTGGAGTATGTTCAGTGATAAGAAAGAGCAGCCACACAAGGTGGTGGCTGGGAAGACCCATATCCGGACTCGCTCTGGGCCTGGCCGCCGTCTTGCTCAGCACCGCCTGGGCCGAGTCCGCCGCGGCGGCTGAGATCGGCCTGCCTGAGAACGCCCGCAGCCACGTACTCGAGGAATGGCAACTGGGCGGACGCGCGGTGCGTCAGGAGGCGGAGGCCGCGCTCGCCGGAACCAACGACGCCCTCAAGGCCTTCCTCGACTCAAACCTTGCCCGTGCCCGAGCCGAGGATGAGCGCGCCGCTGTCCTCGCAATGCTCAACTACGCCGGTCCTGGCGTGCGGGCCAAAGCCCAAGAGGCACTCTCCGGCACGGACGCGGAGCTGCATGTCTTCGTCACCGAGGGCTACACAGGCCCTCTGGCCGATGACCGCAGAGCCGCGGTGCTCACCATTTTGGGAACGGGCGACAAGGCGGTCACCCGTGAGGCAAACGCGGCCCTCGATGCCGGGACTCCTGAAGCCCTCGACGACTTCCTCAAGACGGGCCAGTACACGGCACGCCAGGAGGACGAGCGCTCAGAGGCCCTCGCCATGCTCACGGGCGCAGGTCCGAACCTGACGACGGCCATCAACCGGGCGCTCGACGGCACGCCGGCTGACGTGACCGAGTTCCTGGAGAAGGGGCAGCACCTGGCGCGGGCCCGTGACCAGGAGAAGCTGACGATCGATCAGCTGGTGGTGCAGGCCGAGAGTGCGGGCAAGCGTGCCCACACGGCCACAGTAGGTGCGAAGGAAGCTGCCGAGCGGGCCGAGGCCGCCTCCGCAGCGGCCAAGAAGGCCGCCCAGAAGGCGGCCGAAGAAAGCGCCGCCGCCCAAGCCGACTCCGTCAAGGCATCCCGTGCCGCCGGACGCGCGGCCGACGCGGCCAAGGGAGCCGCCGCCGCCGCCCGAACCGCGGTCAGTGCCTCACGAACGGCCATCAACGCCGCCCGTACGGCCGCCAGCGCCGCCCAGGCGGCGGCCGCTGCCGCGGCGGCGGCCTCTCAGGCCTCGGTGCGCGCTTACAACGCCGCTTCCGCAGCATCCAAGGATGCATCCCAGGCCGGTGCGGCCAGCGAAGCCGCCAAGACCGCTCGCGACACGGCCAAGAAGGCCCGCAAGGCCGCCACCGCGGCCAAGGCCGCCGCCGACGCGAGCAGCGCCGCCCAACAGTCGAGCGCCGCGGCCGCACGCGCCGGACAGAACGCGGCAGCCTCCGCCGACGCTGCGGCCGACGCCGCCGAAGCCGCAGGCGTCTCCCAAGCGCAGGCCAAGCGAGCCAGGGACGCGGCGGCACTCGCCAAATCAGCCGCTGACACCGCCACTGCCGCGGCCAACCGGGCAGGCAACCTCGCGAAGAGGGCCGCCGACGCGGCTCTCGAAGCCCACACTGCCGCCAACGGCGCCGCCGATCACGCGGACAAGGCAGCCGCGGCCGCCGAGGATGCCGCCGCGCATGCTGGAGAGGCAACGGACTGGGCCAACAAGGCCACGGCTCTCGCCAACGCGGCCATCGCTGCCGCCGAGGACGCCGGCAAAGCGGTCAAGCAGGCCCAGACTGTCGCTCAGCTCGCCCGTGACGCTGAAGCCGCCCAACTCGCCGAGGAGCGTGCCCTGGCCATCGAGGTGTCCAAGCAGCTCAAGCTCGAGGAGGACCAGTACCAGGCGCAGACGCAAGAGCTCCAGGCCGAACAGGAGCAGACCAGCCAGGAGACACGTGACCTGCTGGCCCAGGCAGCCGCCGAGAACGACACCGGCGCGGCCGCCGCGCAGGGCCGCAAGGCCGCGATCAACCTGATGGACGCCTCCTCGACCTGGACCCGCCAGGCCGCGCAAGAGGCGTTGACAGGCGGCGACCAGGAGGTCGTCGACTGGGTGAAGACCGGCTATGCCGAGGCGGCCGACCTCGACGACCGTGAAAAGGTCCTCACGCTGGCCAAGCTGAACAAGGTCGTCCTGTCGGAGGCGGCGCAGACGGCGCTGGAAAGCACCGCTCCGAAGGCCGTCTCCGAGTTCCTGCTGCACGGCGCCAAGGACGTGCAGGCAGACGACTACCGCGCGGCCGTTCTGAAGTCCCTGAACGGGGCAGGCAAGGCCGTCACCGCCGCCGCCAATGCGGCGCTTGACGACGGCAGCGTCGAGGCCCTGCACCGGTTCCTGCTCTATGAGCACTCCGCGGCACAGACGGAGGACGACCGGGCGGCGACCCTGACCGCGCTCAACAGCGCAGGCCCCAACGTGGAAGCCGCCGCCCAGGCCGCCCTCGAGGGCCCCGAGTGGATGGTGCAGCGGTTCGTCGACCAGGCCCACTACAAGGCGCAGCAGGCGGACAACGACACCGCGACCCACGTGGCATCCATTAACGCGCAGATCGCCTCGGCGGCGAAGACCGCCGCGACCGCATACAAGGAAGCCGCCGAGGCCGCCACGGCCGCAGCCGACGCGCGTGAGGCCGCCACGGAGGCCCAGGAGTGGGCCACAAAGGCCTCGGACTCCGCGGCGGACGCCAAGTTGTACGCCGATCAGGCGGCCGACTCCGCCGCGGACGCCGACAAGTCAGCCTCGGCCGCCCAGGCCTCTGCCGACACTGCGGCCAACGCGGCCTCGGCTGCGCGCGGCGCGGTCCGCCAGGCAAACTACTCCGCCAACCAGGCCATCAGCTCGGCCCACTCGGCGGTCGCCTCGGCCAACAGAGCCCAGGCCTCCGCCGACCGCGCATACGCCGACGCCATCGCTGCGGGCAAGTCCGCGACGGAGGCCAAGGCCGCGGCCAACGACGCTAAGAACATCGCCGAAACGAAGCGGAAGGAAGAGCTCGCCGCGGAGGCTGCGAAGGCGGCGGAACAGGCCCGGCAGGACAAGGCCAACAAAGTCGACCGAGCGAACACCGCGGAGAACGACGCGGTCAGCGTGGGTGACATCCGGGACGAACAGCAGGAGAGCGCTGCGTCGGCGGCCACGGCCACGGCCAAGATCAGCGCCATCCTCGGCGGGGCCGCGGTCGTGGCGGCGTTCGTGCCGGGCGGCCAGCTCCTCGCGGCCGCGCTGGGCGGTGCCTCGCTCGTCTTCGCGGCCGCCAGCACCCTGTACAACGTAAAGGCATACGGCTGGGGCAGCGACCAGTTCTACACCGGTGCCGGCGGCATAGCACTCAGTATCGGTCTGGGCGGTGTGGGCAGCCTGGCCAGTTCCATGGCCGCCACCAATGTCGGCAAGGCTGCGGTCTCGGGCATCAACAACGCGGCCTCGGCTGTTGTGGGCTGGTTCACGGCGTAGCTCTCTGGTTGTGAGCTTCGCGGCGTGAGACGGCCGGAGCGTATGGGCGGCGGGGTAAGCACCCTGCCGCCCATACGCGAAGCATTCTCAGTTTAGGATGACGAGGCCCTCGGCCGTCACGGCGAGGGAAGACGAAAGGGTTCTGATGCTGGAGAAAACGTCTCCGCTCTGGTGGTTGTTTGCCGCGATCAGCGTGGCTCTCTATCTTCTCGCAATGTATCCAGGAATGGTAAACCGGCGGCAGAAGATCTGGGTGTCGTGCGGCCCTGTGGCGGGTTTCCTGGCGATCACGGCCTACAGCGCTAATTACGACTGGCCCCTGAATGAACTGCTCCCCGCCTACTGCGGACTCATATTGGCCGTTGCCCTGGGTGTCGTGGGCCACTGGAAGTCGATGCGCGCGTTCATGATCTGGCGGGAGGAGAACCCCGGCAAGCCTGATAATGAAGGGCCGGGTGTCCCCTGGATGCTGCAGATGGCGTTCACGCTTCCAGCTTTCCTTGGTGCCGCTATCTGGTACATGAACAATTACTGACCCCCTGGATCCGTAAACATTCACCGTGAACCGTTCCGGGTTCGGTAGAGACTCGATTCCGTGAAAGGATTGAGTCATGGCACGCCCCTCTTCCACCCCCTTGAGCTGCGCAAACGAGCGGTCCGCATGGTCGCCGAGGTCCGCGGTGACTACCCGAACGAGTCGGCCGCACTGAGGGCCGTCGCCCAGAAGCTCGGCATCGGCTCGGCGGAGACATTGCGAAACTGGGTCAAGCGGGACGAGATCGACTCCGGGCAGCGTCCCGGGACGACCACGGAGGAGTCCGCGCAGATCAAGGCGATGAAGAAGGAGATCGCCGAGCTGAAACGGGCGAACGAGATCCTGAAAGCCGCGGCAAGTTTCTTCGCGGCCGAGCTCGACCGGACACACACACGCTCGTAGCGTTCATCGACGAGCATCGGGCCCGCTTCGGCGGTGTCGAGCCGATCTGCCGCGTGCTCACCGAGCACGACTGCAAGATCGCCCCCTCTACGTATTACGCGGCGAAGAAACGCGCCGCCACCCCCTCGGCCCGGCAGACGCGGGATGCCGCTTTCAAGGAGCTGATCACCCAGGTCCACCAGGCCAACTACCGTGTCTACGGAGCCAGGAAAGTCTGGCGCGAGCTGCACCGCCAGGGCCATATCGTGGCCCGGTGCACCGTCGAACGCCTGATGCGGGAACTCGGCATCACCGGCGCCGTCCGCGGGAAGAGGATCATTGGTGTGACGGAGCAGTGATCTTCAGGGGGTTGGACTGCTTTGGTCTGGTGTTTCGTCTTTGGGGTGGGATTCGGGATGGTTGGAGCGGTTGCGTTCGGGCGTGGTGGGCGTGGCTTGGGGGCGTGTTCGGTTTGATTGTTGTCCAGGAGCGGCAGTTCTGATCGGTGCCCTGTGCTGTGACCTGTGCTGATCAGTTAGGTGGCTGGCTTGCGGGAGAGCAGGTCGGCGGGTGAGTGCGGGGCTGTGGCTACTTGCGGCTGGCCATGTCGTGCAGCTGACCTTTGGGTTGTCAGGCTGCTGGGTGTGCGATCAGGTCTTGTCATTCTTACTGAGCATTGATCATTTCCAGTGATCGTTGGTATGTCGCTAGTTTGGTCAAAGCGGCTGCGCTTCCCGGCAGGTGTCTCACCAGAGGTCGCGGACGGGATCGTCGGCGCCGAAGTCCCGTTTCTCCGCAGAGACAAGCATCTTGGCGTACGTCCTCTCGTGCTCGCGCGGGTCTGGCACGTCGTGTGGTTGTGCGTCCCAGTGGTTGTGTCGCCTCAGTGGATATGAGTCTTGGGTGTTTTAGTCACAGCCTCTGAGCTGCAGAGATGCAAACTCTGAGAAACAGCTGTATCACCGCAACACGCACGGGCGGGCTGTCTATATGGCCTTTGAGCTGCAAGGATGCATGGAGTGAGAGAGGCCGCAGTGTCATTGAGGCGACCTCTGGGGAGCTCTGACCGTAGGGGTTGTGATGATCGTAATCGCAGCGGTGTGAGCGTTTCCGGCCGCATGCGCTGACCAGAGGTCTCGCTGCGGGGGCCGGGTTGCGCGCGGTTCTCTAGTGCCGCATCAGGCAACGTTCGCCCTGTCGATGACGGCGCGTAGGCGCCGGTCGTCGGCATGGCGGTTTCGCCAGATGATGTAGCGGCGGATCATGCTGCCCTGTTCCTTGTGGTCAGCGTGGTCGGTGCCGTCGAGCGTGAAGTAGCGCAGGGCGGTGAACTGGGCCTCGTGACGCTGGAAGGGGGGCTTGTTGGTGTGCTGGGTGCTGGCTGGCCTGGTGTGTTGCTGGTTTGCTGAGAGACAGAATTGACGGTTCGATCGGGG
>NZ_AUBE01000045.1 GCF_000429085.1 Streptomyces flavidovirens DSM 40150
TGCTGCAGACCGGCCGGCACGTCATGGCCGACGTACTCGGCCAGCTGCCAGCCGTTCTTCCTGCCGACAGGACCGAGCAGCCCGCGCACGTAGTCCCGCATCCGCCGCCGCAGATCGACCCGACCGAACCGGTGACCGATCCGCAGCAGCACCTCCTCAAGCTCCGAAGCCCAAACATCGGGCCGCACATCATCTTGCACGATCAGCACAACAGCGATCACATGCCGCTGGTCACGAACTCCGGCAACATGGCGGACAGTCAGCTCGCTACACTCGAAAACAAGCCTTTGACCAGCGGCAATAGCAAAGTGCAACTGGAGTACTAGGCCGTCAAGTCAGGCCGCCTGAGCGGTGAGGTCAAGCGCCTTCGTCGTCGAACATGGCCTCTTCGATTTCGACGAGTTCGTCGTTCGTCAGCTGCGGCGGGCTCCAGTTCCGGCTTCGGGCGTGCTGGATGAATCGCTCGTCCAGGGTGACGTGGTAGCGCTCGACGTAGTGGGCGAGATCCGAGTACCAGAACCACTGGCCGTCGGTGAGCAAGGACAGTCCGCCGATCAGCTCGTGTTCCGGGCTGAGGACGTCGTGAACCCTAGTCCCGGTGGCAGCAAGGGCCGCCCCTTCGCGTAGGTAGCGCGCGAGGGACTTCTCGTCCTGGCCTCCCTCGTCACGTACGGCAGCATGAAGCGAGGGCCCGTCGGACCGGCCGTGCCCGAGTTCCCGGTACTCACCGACGAAGCGGTCTGAGACGGAGGGCTGGTTGCTACTCATGCCTTGGGAGCCTAGCCACCCGAGCCGTAGGCCCTCCTGCCCTTTCCCGAGGCCGGGACTATGCGGCCTGCGCCGCGGCCTCGATCCCCACTGGGAAGGCGGCTGACTCGTCGAAGCGCTGTCCGTGCTGGAGGCAGTGGTAGAGCTGGCCGATCATGCGGTTGAAGAGGTTGCGCTGGGCGGCCGCGTGCCAGTCACCTTGTTCACGTCGGCGCCGGTAGTGGGCGTTGGCCCCAGCGGATGCCCGGAGTGAAAGGCTTCTTCGACGGCTTCGGCGAGCTGGTCGGCGGCGGTGCAGGCTGCGTCCAGCTGAATGAGGAGGGCGAGCATCTGCTTTCCGAGCGCGTCCTCGACCAGGGACGGCTGGGCCCACTCGCCTCGGAAGACTTCGCGGAGGCGGTCGGCCTCGGCTTCGATGCCGCGTTGGCGGCCGGCTCGCTTCAGGGCGGCCTGGATCTGGGTGCGGGTCAGGCGCGCGGCCCGCGTGGGGGTCGGTGCGGTCTTGAGTGTCGGCGTACGACCTCCGCTGGTCGGGTGGCCCCGGGCATCGCAGCCCGGGGCTCCCACAGATCCGTACGTGACAGTCTCCCGTCATACGGCTCTTGTCGCTCTGGTCACTTGACGGCCGGTTTCACCCAGATCCAGTGTGCGAAGTACCGGGGGCTCCGGGCGGCGGCCTGCGCCATCGCCTGGCGGGCCTTTCGCAAGGTCCCCGATCTCTTGTACTTCTTCATGATCCACCGCAACAGATAGGTGTTGATGCGGTCGAGTACGGGCGTCAGCTCGGTATGGAAGAAGGCCCCGTAGTAGGCCATCCATCCCCGCACGATCGGATTGACCATCCGTGCGAGGTCCGCCTCCGTGCTGTTGACGCGACGGTGCAGTCGCCAGGACCGCACTACCGCGCTCATCTTCTTCAGGACGTCCCTGCTGACTGCAGGGAGGAACGCCGTGAACACCACGCCGTCCTTCCGCTGAGCCGACCTCGGCCGGAAGGTATACCCCAGGAACGTGAACGACACCTGCTCGAACGAGCCGCGCCGGTTGCTGTCCTTGCAGTACACAATCTTCGTCTTGTCCGGGTGCAGCTCCAGCCCGACCTCGGCCATCCGTCCGTGCAGTGCGGCCAGGACCACCCGGGCCTGGGACTCGGAGGTGCAGTGCACCACCGCGTCGTCCGCGTAGCGCTCGAAGGCGACGCCGGGGAACTCCCAGGCCAGCCAGGTATCGAACGCGTAGTGCATGAACAGGTTGGCCAGGACGGGTGAGACCGATGAACCCTGTGGGGTTCCCCGGTCTCTGGCCAGCAAGGTCCCGTCGGGCAGCTGTAGTTCGGCGGCCAGCCACCGCTTCACATACAGCACCACCCAACGGGCATCGGTGTGCGCTTCGACGGCCTTGATCACGAGGTCCCACCGCACGCTGTCGAAGAACTTCCGGATGTCAAGATCGATCACCCAGTCGTACTTCCAGCAACGCCTACGGCAAGTCCCGACCGCTTCCAGGGCCGAACGGTTCGGACGGTAACCGTAGGAGTCGGGATGAAACACGGGTTCCACCCGCTCCCCCAGATGCGCGGCCACCACCGTCTGCGCGATCCGATCAGCGACAGTGGGCACCCCGAGCACACGCATACCAGCGGCACCATGTTGCTTGGGGATCTCCACCGCCATCACCGGCGGCGGGAAGTAGGTACCCGAGGACATCCGGTTCCAGATCTTGTACAGGTTGCCCCGCAGATCCTTCTCGAACTCCTCGATGGACACCCTGTCCACCCCCGGCGCTCCCTGATTGCCCTTCACCTTGATCCAGGCGTCCCACACCTCCGACTTGGAGATGTCGAACGGCTTGCCAGATGCTTTCAGCTGGTCCATCAGGCTCCTCCCAGAGCTCTGGTTGACGAGACGAAACAGCCACGAACGACCCAGCCCCTTCGCTCCACCCCCGTTACAGGGGCTTCGGCACTACTACGAGCCGGTCCGCCGGCGCACTCGGCCCGGTACTCGAAGTCCCTACGGGGAACTCCCGACTCGGGCACTCCCGGTTAACCGCGCTGCTGCACACGGTCATGCCGAACGCGCCTTCCCACGTTCCGTACGAGAGCGGCAGACAGGTCTCACGTCACCTCTACGCCGGACGCCGCCCGGCCAGTCGACGGGCTCCCGCCGGGCTTATCCCGGGATCAAGAGCTTCATCCCGGTTCTGACGCCATCTGACTATTTTCGACGCCTCATCAGTGATCGTCTTCCCTGTCCCCACCTGACGCCATCGCAGGCGCCTTTTCCCCATCGCTCACCACGACGGTCTTCAGCCAACGCAGCATGAGGGCGGTTTGGAGCCTCCCCCCGCAGGGCGGCTCCGAAGGGCCAGACCTTCATCTCCCGTACAGCACCGCTTGATCAGTGCACTCCATCACCTACATGTCGTTCACCCTCTCGCGTTCGTGGCACACGCTCTGGCAAGATTTTCGTAGCCGGAGATCATCTCGGTGACACGGTCGGCCGGTCCGCATAGCGTCGGCGGAGGTGGGCGATCAAGACGACGCGGTGGCGGAGAAGGGAGACGCCAGCGCGACCGGCCATGAGGCGTTTCTGCAGCTTGACATCGGTGATGCGGGCTTCGTTGACACCGGAGTTGTAAGCGGTAGCAATCCCCTGAGAGACGGCATGTCGGTCTTCGCGCAGGGCTCCGGCAAGGCCGGCCAGCGGAGCCAGCCCGGTGTTCGCGAGGTCGTCCAGCCACTCTGGCAAGGATGTCGCGTCGCGGTTGTCGAGCATGGCGGCGAAGCGGCGGACCAGATCGTGGGCGGTCCTGAGTTCAGGGCAGTGCTCGAGGAGCCGGGGTAAGCGGTCGTTGATACGCGGGCTGCGGCGGTGCGGGTGGGTGGTGATCCAGCGGGTGGCTTCACGCGGGGAGGGCGGTCGCTCGTGCGGCTCGTCCAGGGGCAGACCCCGTCGCAGGGGTGCGACGGCCATTTTCACGCGTTGGTAGTGGCCGAGGTAGCCCTTCGCTTGCAGTTCTTCGTGAAGGATCTTCGCGCTGTGTTGTCCTTCATCCCAGCGTTGTTGCAGGTAGCCGAGGCAAGGGTCCAGGGTGGATGGCTTGCGGGGCGGACGGCGCATCACTTCCTGCCAGGTGCGGGCCCGGGCGCATTTGCTCACGGTGCGGCGGTTCAGGCCGAGTTCCCTGGCCACGGAGCTGTGGCTCCGGCCGGTGCGGGTCAGGGCGTGCACGGCCTCGAACAACCTTCGAGCATGCCGCCCGGCCCGGGTGTCCGCCGCAGTGTTCTCGACAGTTCCCTGGACCGGTGCGGGATCGCCTTCATTGCCCCGGGGCACTGCTGCGGGCAGGCAGCCGCGGTGGGTGGAGGCGATGTCCTGAACGCGGCGGGAAAGGCCCTGCCAGAGGTGAAAGCGGTCGCTGACCTGCACGGCATCGGGGGCGCCGGTTGTGATGCCCTGCCGGTAGGTGAGCGAGCCGTCGCGGCAGGCGACCTCGACACCCGGATGCTTACGGAGCCAGCGGCTGAGCTGTTCCGCGTCGCGTCCCTCCCAGAGGGTGAGCGGGAGCCGGGTGGTTGCGTCGACCAGGAGGGTGCCGTAGGTGTCGCCGTAGAGCGCGAAGTCATCCACCCCCAGCACCCGGGGTACCTCCAGTGGCGGAAGCGGCACCCGCTTCAGCTGAGACAGGACAGTGTATCGCGAGAGCGTGACGCCCAAGATCCGCAGCATCCGGGAACCGCCCCGGCCAGCCAGCACCACGCCGACGTCCTCCACCAGGCGCTGCAACTGGGGCGTCCGCCGCTGATAGCGCACGGTCAGTCCCGGTACTTGTTCGGCGAAGGTCCTTTTCGGACAGGTCGCGTTTTCGCAGTACAAGCGACGTACGGACAACTCGATACGCAGAGGCCGGCCTCCGAGAGTGACATCGGCGAGGTGTCGTGCGTAGCGGCTGTGGCACCACGCGCTGAGCCGACCGCATCCCGTACATCTCGCAGGAACACCGGACCTCGTGCGGGCGCGGACGGCCACGACAGCACCGAAGACCTCGGCTGAGACCACCCACACGTTAGTCAACTGCGGTAACAGGCCTGCCAGTTCAAAAGAGCACAGGCATAGGCTGCCCGTTATGCGGACCGGCCGACCGTGTCGCCGAGATGATCTCCGGCTACGAAAATCTTGCCAGAGCCACTTCAACTCGTACGCCGACACGACGAGAAGGGCAACCTGATCTGGATCTCTCCGGCCCGGCCCGGACGCTCCAGCCAAATCACAGCCGCCCGCCACGACAAGATCACCGACCACCTCCGCGAGGCCGGACTCGGTGCCCTGGCCGACCTCGGCTTCGTCGGCCTGGTTGACCAGCCCGACGACGACCCGGTGATCATCACCGGCCGCAAGGCCACGAAGAACCACAAGCTCACCGACGCGGAGAAGGAGGCGAACCGCCTGCTCAACCGCGAACGCGCCGCCGTCGAGCACGGCTTCGCCAACCTGAAGTCCTGGCGCATCCTGACCAAGGTCCGCATGAACGCCCGACACGCGACCGCCCTCCTGCGGGCCCTCCTCGTCCTGGTGCATACCGAGGTTCAGAGGTGACGGACGACCTCCTCGAAGTGATCGTGATGTCCACCAGCAGGAATCCGTCACTCCCGGACCACACCAGGCCCGGTGACCTGCAGGAATCAGGATGAAACGATCAACCAAGGCTTGCGGCAGGCGGGGCCTGGTGAGTGGGCCATGCATGGGACCGTTGCCTACGACCTCGTCATCGCTCCCCAGCACGATCATCTGGCCTTCGTGTGCGCGACTCCGTACAACGCCGTCTGCTGGCTGGCGCCAACTGGTCCGGAAGACGCTGTGAGGAGGCTGCCCGGGCTTCGCCTGGAAGAGCAGATCGGCGATACATACCGGCTACATCACCTGCCGACCGGAGCCTCCCTGTCGGTCACGGCGCAGCCCAGCACGCACCCTGACCCCGCCGGTAGGCGCGCCGTGCATGTCCGACGCATGTGGCGCATCGATACGCTCTTCGCACCGTCAAGATCGCCGGCGTGAGTGGCCGGCCAGCCGTCGGTGATTGCTGATGTGCCGTTTCGGGATCGGATGGATCGCTCTTGGTCAGGGCGGGCTGGGCACGCACCGCGGGCGGTCCACGACGCCTGTGGCGTCGTGGACCGCCCGCGGTGCTGGACGGGATGGTGCCGGGCGAAGAGGAGAGCCCGGCACCATCCCGCCGCTGTGTCAGAGACCGGCGGCGACGTTGGGCAGGCCGGGGGCCTCGATGTAGTCGATGAGCGACCAGTTGGTGGTGTGGTGCTTGATCATGGCCTGCTGGCTGTTCTGCTGGTTGTTCCCCGGGCCGGAGCCAGGAGAGAGGATCGGGGCGGTGGGGCCGCTGATGTTGGAGGTCTGCTCGTTCTTGTTGGTGTCCGCGCTCGCGGTGCCGGCAGCGGCCAGCACGAGAGCGCCGGTCACCAGGGTGAGGGCGAGGGACCGGGTGATGGGCTTGGACATGAGGGTTCCTTCTTTCACGTGTGGCTGGTCAGTGTGGGTTGCTGGGGGCGGTGCAAGGGCGGCAGCCATCCCGGTGGGTGCTGCCGGGCAGAGGGCGTTGTCGCTGAGGAGTCCCGCAACGTTCGGTGCGCCGAAGGAGCCGAAGGATCCTGAGCTGAGGCTCCTTCACTGCCCCGGCACGCTTCAGCACATCCCAGGCTTGCAGTGGCCCACTCCGGCACCAGCACCGAAGTAGTCGGTGAGGGACCAGTTGGCGGTGTAGGCCTTGTCGGTGAGCTGCCGGCTGGCCTGGCCGTTGTCGGGCCGGGCGCTGGCCGGGGAAAGCACGGCGGCGACCGGGCCGCTGACGCTGGAAGTCTGCTGGCTCTTGTTCGTGTCCGCCACGGCGGTGCCGGCGGCGGCCAGCAGGAAGGCGCCGGTGGCCAGCAGAGCGGTCGGGCGTGTGAGCGGGTACATGGGTACGGGCTTGCCCTTCAAGGGGTATGGGTGGACCGGCCTCTATACAGAGCCGGAGACGATGGTCAGGGCAGCAGGCTGGTGACCGTTTCGACCTTGGCGTAGTCGACGAGCGCGGTGTTGGCCGTCCCGTTCTTGGTCATCTCCTGGCCCGAGACCTGGACATTCGTGCAGCCGTCGACGTCCGCGCCCGGGGAGAGGAGCACCACGTTGCACAGCATGGTCGACTTCTGGGTGCCGGTGTTGGTGTCGGCTACCGCGGTGCCCACTCCCGCGGCGAAGGCGGTGCCGGTCAGGGCGGCGGTCAGCACCAGGACGCGGGCGGTGGCCGCGCCGGACCGGGTCCGGCGGCTTGTGCCGCGTGAGGGCAGGGTGCATTGCTCCATGAGTTTCTTCCTTGGGCTGGTAAGACCCGGGGAAAGCCCCGGGTGCGCGGGAGCCGGCCGATGGGTGTGCAAGACCAGACCTCCGCACAGTTGATGCCATGAGCGGGTCGTCGTATCAACGCCTGGCATGCTTACCCACGGCCTACCGGTCCTGGGGGGCACGCCTCACAGGACCTAACCGCAGGGTCGCTGTGTTGACGTCCATCCATCCGTTGAGCGAACACACACACCGCCATGGGCTCGCGTCGGCGGGCGTCCGCCTTCGCCCTGTCGTCAAACGCCATCCTTTGACGACAGGCCGCCGACGTATCCAATGAACCTGTGCAATCAGGGAGTTGCCGAGGCGAGTGTCACGGGCCGCGTGACCATCGTGTTCGCCGATGTTCCGGCCTTCGCGTGCCGGTGCTCTGCCAGGTAGGCCACTGGCAGTGCAGTCATCAACACTTACTCAAACGCTGACGATGACGATGACGATGATGACGAAAACAAACTTCTTCTTCCCCGAAGTAGTCGATGAGGGACCAGTTGGTGCTGTGGTCCTTCTTCATCGTCTGCCGGTTGGTCTGGCCGCTCTCCGGGCGAGCGCCGTCCGGGGAGAGCAGGGGGGCAGTGGGGCCGCTGTCGTTGGAGGTCTGCTGGCTCTTGTTGGTGTCAGCCACGGCGGTCAACTCGGTGACCACGGTCAACGCGATACCTGTGGCCAGCAAGGCTGTGAGCGTGGCACGCATGCGCGCGTTCATACATGTCTCCTTCCAGGGGAAAGACGTGACGGGATGGGCGACGCCCTTGCGGGGCCGCGAGAATGCCGGCCAGGGCAAGGCCGACGGCCGATGCGATCTCGGCGTAGTCGATGACCGCAGTGTTGCCAGTACGGTTCTCGACCTGCCCTGACCGGTGCCCTGGACAGTGCGGCAGTCCCGGGCTTTCACACCGGGACGCCGCGCTGCGTGGCACAGCTTGGTGATTCACTCGGTTGGTGTCGGTGAATACCCCGGTGCCGCCACGAACAGGGTGGCGGTCACCGCGGCGGCCAGGGACGGCGCTACGGGCGGCCGGTCCGGACCGGGCAGCGTTTGCGACGCGCGGGCAGGGTGGGTCGCCCCATGAGCTTTCTCCTTCGGCTAGCGGACCCATACACCCAGGCCCGCCGGAATGGTGGGGCGGGTGTTCGGGCACAGCCCGCGCGGCGTTTATGACATCGGCGGGTCGTCGTACGAACACCCAGCGCACCGATCAACGGCCGTACTCGCCTGTGGGACACGCACCGGAAGGCTCAACAGCAACGGCATCAGGTTGACGTCGGCCCCAGCAGCCAACGCGCACGCCCGACGGCATCGCTGGTCGTCGGCACCGGCGCACCTGGGAACCCTCGCCCATGTTTGCCGCGCTTACTACAGCAGGGCATCCGCGGATCCGGTGGAACAGCCACGGGTCTGCTGCGCTGTGACGGCCCACCCAGGGCGAGGGAAGCGGACCGGTCACCTGACTGCGCAGTGCGGCCATGTGCGAAGGCCGCCCCTCGGATCAGCCAGCGAGTCGGAGCACCGTCAGGTGGGACGTGCGGGGTGCGCCCAAGGAGGCGCCGGTGAGGAAGGCGCGGATGCGGATGAGGTTCATCGTGGCGCCGGCGAGCTGGTGCTGCGGGCCGCTCGTGGCCAGTCCCCAGTGAGGACCTGGTGGCACTCCTTCCACTGCGTGTCTGCCGGCGGTGAAGTCAACACGGCAGCCCGGCGATTGCGCCCTTCGGCTCCGTGTCCCTTGGCCCGGTGCGGCCGTTGGCTGGTGCAGCAGGTGCTCATCACACGACACGGCAATGAGATGAACGTCCGCAGGCCGCCTGTCCAGTCATCCCGGCCGCCCCCGGCCCACCGGGCCGAGAAACGAAGGAAGCCCATGAGGTGCTACGCCCTGTCCGCGCGGTGGGCGCCGGTTCGTGACCCGGCACTGGCCGGGCATCACCGCACGCTCCTGCCTACCCACCTGCCCCTACACCAGCGTGAGCGCTCCGCGCCAGCCACGGAGGCGGCGTCCGCGCTGTTCGCGGCACCGGGGCGGAGATCGCGGGTATCTGACCTGTGTGGGTACGCCACTGTGCTGGCGGAGGGCAGCGCAGGTCATATCGCGGGAGAGGACGTGCACCGTGACCTGCTGCCCGCCTGCACGCCCGACCTGCCTCGCGAAGGACGGTAAGGCGTGCAGGAGGTCAAAACGCAGGAGCTCACGGCGGGGGCCCGGGGCGGGCTGGCGGTGTTTCCGCGCGGGGCGCGATGGGCTGCCCGCGGGGTCTGTGTGGCGGCGGTCCTCCTCGCGTCGGTGCACGCGCTGATGACCGTAGGCCATGTCGTGGGGCCCCCTTTCGAAAGGCCCGCCCTACGGCCGGTGCAGCGTGCGTGGATGCTGCCGGAGTTCGAGCAGGGGTGGCGGCTGTACGCGCCGGACCCGGGCATGAGCCGTGAGCTGGTACAGGCCCGTGTCCGCGTGGCGGGCGTGCGGGGCACGGTCACCTCGCGGTGGATCGACGTCACGGCACTGCACCGCAAAGCCGTGCGCGGCCGCCTGTTCCTTGGTCATGCCGAGCTGGAACGGATGAACGCGGCCGTGGATCTCTACGACGGGTTCACCGGTCCGGCAGGGCGCCCCCAAGGGTGGCAAGGCCGGTGGGCGCAGCGGCATCTGTGCCGGGCGCTGCTGCCGTGGCTGGCTCCCTATGCCCCGCCGGGCCGGATCACCCAGATGCAGGTGCGGATGCTGACCTCGCACCTCCCGGCGCCCCCATGGCAGACGGCATCACATGACCGCGGCGGCCGGCGCGCTGTGCCCGCCGTGCGAGAGGTGTCTCGGTGGCTGACCGTACGGCCCGAAGACCGCAAGGTGAGCAGGTAGGCATGGAAGGCTCAACTGGCATGCACCGTCCGGTCGCGGCAGCGTTCGGACGGGCGACGGACTGGCTGACCCAGGCACCGCGCCGCGGCCGGCAACTGGCCGTTGTCCGCATGGGGATCGCAGGTACCTGGCTGCTGTCGCTCCTTTCCGAGTGGCCCAACCGGCAGAGCACCTACGGCCTTCAAGGGCCGTGGACCTGGGACATGGCCCACGAAGCGACCCAGGGCAGCCGCCTTCTGAGTCTGCTGACCCTCACCCCGGCCCCGGGCTGGAGCCTGTGCGTCTATCTGCTGTCGATGGCCGCGAGCGTGCAGCTGCTGCTCGGGTGGCATACCCGCCTGGCCTGCGTGTTCTTCCTTCTGGGCGTGCTCTCGCTGCAGAACTATGCCTACCCCCTCGATTACAGCGGCGACATCCTCATCCGGCTGACCGCGCTGTACCTGATGGCCACACGCTGCGGCCGCGTCTGGTCGCTGGATGCACGACAAACCCGCAAGGCCCACCGCGGGGCAGGTGCGGCGGGCGTGGCCGTGTGGGCGCTGCTGGGCGCACTGCTGGCCGTATGCACCCTCGGGCCGAGCCCCGGCCGGCCGTGGCAGCTGGGGACACTGTGGCTGGTATGGGCTGCTCAGGGCTGGTCCTGGCGGGCGTGTCGCGTACCGGGAAGTGTCCAGGCCCGGTGGCTGGAGGCCGCGGGCAACGCCGTCCACAATGCGGCCGTCACGGTGATGATGGGCCAGATCGTCCTCGTCTACTTCATGTCCGGTACCGCGAAGCTTGGGGGGGCGACCTGGCGGGACGGGACCGCCGTCTACTACGCCCTGCACGAGCTAGGCATGCCGTTCCCCGCCCTGACCGAGATGATCTGCTCCAGCCAGGCGCTGGTCGCGCTCGCGACCTGGGGCACCCTAATCCTCCAGATCGGCTTCCCCCTCGCTCTGCTGTATTCCCGCACCAAGAACTGGGCGCTTGCGGCGACCTTCTGCGAACACCTCGGCATCGCCGCGCTCATGGGCCTGCCGTACTTCTCCCTGGCCGTGCTCTCCGCGGACGCCATCTGGCTGCCCGCCGCCTGGTCACGGCGCAGCCCTCCCCCCTCCACAAAAGACAACGGACACCACCTGCCGCACGCCTACACACGCCCGCCCCACGACGAGACACCCCACGTGCACGGCCTCCTGGTCACCCCACGCAGCCCCACCCCGCACAGCTCGGCAAAACCACACGAGGACCACACCGTCAGCCGACAGACCAGCCCGCCTTGAGCCTCGCCTGCAGATGCCACGGCGCCCGGCCGACACCGCTGGTGCAGTCCCCGCCCCACCCAGGGAGCATCGGCCAGACGAGCAGCTCGTTCGGGCCCGAAGGCCGTACCGGTTGTTGCGTAGCGGCAGCGGCTCCAGCACCGCCCCCTGGTCATCTGCCAGATCCTCCTGCTGAACAGGGCCCGAACAACGCATCACATGAGCGGGAGAGAAACGGCTCAGGCGAGGTTGTCGGTGATCCGTTGGAGCACGGAGACCGCCACCGCGTACTCCTCCTCCGGGATGGCACCGACGAGCTGCGCACGGACCCGGGCCATGTGCTCCTTCGCCGTCCCCAGACCCCCGTGACCTACACAGACAACCCGCAGCGCCTCGCCCGACTGCTCCGCGACCTGGCCTCCGCACTGAGATCGTTTCATCTTGAACTTGCAGGTCACGGGCCTGGTATGAGCGACGGCTGGTGCACTCGGGCTGGTCGGGGGAGAGATCGTTAGCACGTGATCGCCCGTCAGGGGCAGGGTCTGGCGTTCTGGGGTGGGGCCGGCAGCTGGCCGCGTAGCTTCCGCTGTATGACGGATGTGCTGACGTGGACGGTGCAGCAGCGGCTTGAGCTGGAGGAACGTGCTGAGCTGTTGCGCAAGGAGCTGGCCGGTGTCGAGGCGCGGCTGGCTCGGTTGGAGGCCGCCGAGGTGGTCTTCGGCGAGTGGGCGGAGGCGACGGACGGTGGGCGGAGTTCGTCGGGCATCGCGGAGCCGGGGCCGGTAGCGGTGACGCCGGGTGCGGCCGGGATGCGACTGGTCCCGGACCGTGTTGACGGGATGGGTCTGGAGGCCCTGACCTCGGACTATCGGCGGATTATGGAGATCGTCGCCGACGCGGACGGTCCGGTGATGGCGAAGGACGTGGCCCGGGCGCTGGGCCGGGAGCTCACTTCCGGCAAGGTCGAGCCGGTCCGCGGCCAGCTGCGCAAACTCGCCGACCGGGGATGGCTGTCGCGGACCGGAGCGGGCCGCTACCTGCCACGCTGACCTGGCCGGATCACGGGCAACAGGGCCGGTTCGGGCCGTGACGCGAGTGCCCCCGGCGGGAGTTGGCCAGTCTGTGACAACGAACCAGCCCGCCGAGGGCGCTCACGAAGCTATCTATCAGGTCCGGCTCCCGCTGTCGAAGCGGACTCTCGATCTCGTCGGTGATCTGATACGCCGCGAGCGCAACCGGCTGGGCACCCGCTGGCGCAAGCTCCCCGCCGGCACCCAGGCGTTGATCGTGCTCGCCGTCCTCCGCCATGACCAGCGGCTTTCCGACATGGCCGGCGGCAACGCCGTCTCCGCTTCAAGGTGCGCCGCTGGGTGATGGAGGTCCTGCGTCTGCTGTCCGCCCGCGCCCCGCGCCTGGACCGCGCACTGAAGAAGATCGCCAAGAAGGGCGGCGTCGTCGTCCTGCTCAACGGAACCTTGGTCCGCACCCGCCGCCGCACCGGAGCGGACAACCGTAAGAACTACAGCGGGAAACACAAGGCGCACGGCCTGCTGTTCCTCGCGCTGACCGACGTGTCGGCGTACACGTGAACGTGGCTCTGGCAAGATTTTCGTAGCCGGAGATCATCTCGGTGACACGGTGGGCCGGTTCGCGTAATGTCGGCGGAGGTGGGCGATCAGGACGACGCGGTGGCGGAGGAGTGCGACGCCGGCGCGGCCGGCCATAAGGCGTTTCTGCAGCTTGACATCGGTTATGCGGCCTTCGTTGGCACCGGAGCTGTAGAGGGTGGCGATGCCCTGGGCGACGGTATGCCGGTCTTCGCGCAGGGCTCCGGCGAGGCCGGCGAGAGGGGTCAGTCCGCTGTTCGCGAGGTCGTCGAGCCAGCCCGGCAGGAGTGTAGCGTCGCGGTTTTCGAGCATGCCGGTGAACCGGCGGACCAGGTCGTGGGCGGTTCGGAGTTCAGGGCAGTGATCGAGGAGCCGGGGCAGGCGGTCGTTGATGTGCAGGCTGCGGCGGGCCGGATGGGTGGTGATCCAGCGGGCGGCTTCGCATGGCGAGGGCGGTCGCTCGCGAGGCGCGTCCAGGGGCAGGCCCCGTCGTAGGGGTGCCACGGCCATTTTCACCCGCCGATAGTGGCCGAGGTAGCCCTTGGCCTGAAGTTCCTCGTGCACGATCTTGGCACTGTGCTGACCCTCGTCCCAACGTTGTTGCAGGTAGCCGAGGTAGGGGTCCAGAGTGGAGGGCTTGCCGGGCGGGCGGCGCATCACTTCCTGCCAGCTGCGGGCTCGCGCGTACTTGCGCACGCTGCGGCGATCCAGGCCGCGCTCCCGGGCCACGGAGCTGTGGCTCCGGCCGGTGCAAGTCAAGTGGTGCACGGCCTCGAACACCCTTCGGGCATGGCGCCCGGCTCGGGTGTCTTCCGCGGCGTCCTCGGCAGTCTCCTCGATCGGTGCTGAATCGATCTCGCTGACCGGGGGCAGTGCTGCGGACAGGCAGCCGCGGTGAGCGGAGGCGATGTCCTGGACACGGCGGGAGAGCCCCTGCCAGAGATGGAAACGGTCGCTGACCTGCACGGCTTCGGGGGCGCCGGCGGTGATGCTCTACCGGTAGGTGAGCGAGCCGTCGCGGCAAGCCACCTCGACACCGGGGTGCTCGCGGAGCCACTGGCTGAGCTGTTGCGCGTCGCGACCTTCCCAGAGGGTGAGCGGGAGCCGGGTGGTTGCGTCGACCAGGAGGGTGCCGTAGGTGTCGCCGTAGAGCGCGAAGTCATCCACCCCCAGCACCCGGGGCGTCTCCAGTGGCGGAAGCGGCACCCGCATCAGCTGAGACAGGACAGTGCATCGCGAGAGCGTGACGTTCAGGATGCGCAGCATCCGGGAACCGCTCCGCCCGGCCAGCACCACACCAACGGCCTCAACAAGGCGCTGCGGCTTTGGTGTGCGCCGCTGGTAACGCACGGTCAGTCCCGCCACTTGCTCGGCGAAGGTCACTTTCGGGCAAGCGGGGTTTTCGCAGTACAGGCGGCGTACGGACAAGTGGATGTGCAGAGGCCGGCCTCCGAGAGTGACGTCGGCGAGGCGCCGCATGTAACGGCTGTGGACCCACGCGCTTGGCTCGCCGCATCCCGGACATTCCGCTGGAACACCGGACCTCGTGCGGGCGCGAACCGTCACGGCAGCATCGGAGACATCAACCGAGACCACCAGTACATTTGCCAACTGGGGTAACAGGATTGCTAGTTCGACAGGGCACAGCCACAGGCTGCCCGTTACGGGGACCGGCCCACCGTGTCACCGAGATGATCTCCGGCTACGAGAATCTTGCCAGAGCCACGTTCACGTGTACGCCGACAGCAAGCGGCTTCGCACGAGCATGGAAGCTCGGCGGACCAGGGAGATGGGCGGGCATCTGCCGTCCGCGGCCCCTCGAGCACCTTCCCGGTGCTGTTCAAGGACTACTGCGAGGCGACTTCACGATCCGCGAATGGGCGGACGACGTCATCGGCCTCGGTCCAGGACCGCAGGCGCGGCCTGCACGTCACCCCACTGCAGCCGATCGTCTCGGTTTGCGCATCCGCCCAGGTCGCACTCTGACCAAAAGACATCGACGACCCCGCGCAGAGCCGCACAGTCATCCGCTGGCAGCCGACCTGGATACCGCTGACGCTGCA
>NZ_AUBE01000046.1 GCF_000429085.1 Streptomyces flavidovirens DSM 40150
CCGGCCGCGCCCCCGGCCGCACTCGAACCCCCGCCCGCCGCCCCGCCGGTCGCCGCGGCGGCAGCCCCCGCGCCGGCCGCCCCCGCCGCCCCCGCAGCACCCCCCGCCACCAGACCGGCCGCTTTGACCGCGTACCCGCCGGCGAACCAGCCGATGACCGCGACCGGAAGCAGCGCCGGAATCCCGGCGTTGACCTCGTTCAGCTCACCGGCCGCCACCCGGCACCGCGCGCACTCCTCCAAATGCTTGCGCAGCCCCCGCTCCGCCCGCGTCCGCAGCCCGCCCCTGGCATACGCGCCGAGCCGGTCGGCGTACCGCGCGCAGTCGCCGCCCGCCGTCAGCGCGGTGCTCACATGCGCCTGGAGATACGCCTGCTTGAGGCCCTCCCGTGCCCGGCTCGCCAGCACAGCCGTGGCATTCGCGGTCAGCCCGAACAGCGGCGCCACCTCACTCGGCGACTCCTCCTCGACCGTGGTGTGCCACAGCACTGCCTGCCAGCGCTCGGGCAGGCTGCGAAACGCCCGCATGGCCAGCGTGCGCTCCGCCTCGTGCATGGCCCGTACGTCGGCTCCCAGCTCCAGGGTGTCGTCGTCCGACGGGTCCACCGAACGGGCGGACTGCGCGGCGAAGACCGCGAAGTCCTCGACCAGGTGCTCACGCCTGGCGGTCTTCGTCCATGCGGCGGCCACCCGCCGCACCGTCGTCAGCAGGTACGCCCGTACGGCGTGCTCGGGCCCGGAGCCCCCGCGCACCGCCTGCAGCGTGCGCGCGAACACTTCGGCCGTCAGGTCGTCGGCGGTGTGGGCGTCCCGGCAGCAGGTGCGGGCGTACCGCCGGACGGCGTCGCAGTGGCGCCGGAACAGCTCTTCGTACGCACTGTCGTTGCCCCCGCGCATCCGATGGATCAGCGCGGCGTCGGACGTCGGCGCCTGCGCCGCCGGACCACGGCCCCCGTTTCTGTCCTCGCTCCTTGCCTCGCGCTGCTGGTGGACACGCGCGTCGTCACCGTCCACAGCCGGCCGCCAAGGCCCCGGCAGTACGGTCCCGCCGCCGTGGGCGTCCGCGCGGTCATCCGCGTCTGCGCGGCGACCCCCGCCCGCCCCGCCCCCGGTGTTTCCGCCCGACCGGCGGGGCCCCGCCTGGCTCGGCACCTGTCGCGAAGGCAGGCCGTCGGGCTCCATGCCGGCACGGTCGAGCGGCTCGTCCCGCCCCTCAACACCCATAGCGGAAGCCCCCCGTAAAGCACCCTCGGCCAGAAATACCGGCCAAGAATCCCACAGAGCGAACCACGGCCCATTGCACCGACCGGGCAACCACTCATCCGGGGAGTTTTCCCGTATGCGAGCACTAGCGTTCACTCGAACGGGAAGACTCACCGCTTCAACCGCCGCCGGGAACCGGCAGGCCCGCCCGTCCGCCACCTGGCGAACAAGCGGGCCGACGGACGAAACCCCGCACCCAAGCCCTCACGGGCGTACGGGCCTACGCCGGCCTGGACCGCAGCCCCTCCAGCAGGATGTCCAGCAGCCGGTCGGAAGCCGCCGCCTGCTGCGCCGCGTCCGGCAGTGAAGGCGCGGCCGTGGCTATCACCAGCAGCACGTCGGCCACCGTCACATCGCTACGCAGCTCACCGGCCGCACGCGCCCGGTCCACCAGCCGCCCCACGACCTCCAGCAGCTCCGAGGCACCCGCGTCGTCACTCCCCAGGCCTTCGGGGCCGTCACCCACGGGCCGCTGCTCGACCAGCCGCAGCTCCGGCGCCGCCGGGCCCCCGGCCGCTCCCGGCACCGGGCCGACGGACTGCCGCTGCTGCGGCACCCGCACCTCACCCCGCACCAGCGGCGACTCGCCGCCGTCACCGCCGTCGCCGCCGTCCACGCCCACGCGCAGCACCTGCGGCGGCAGCAGCCGGCCCGCGCCGGACGCCACCGAAGTACGCAGGAAGCGGGACAGCGCCGACCACGGCTCGTCCTCCTGCCCCAGGGCCGTGCGCGCCTGATCGGTCAGCCGGGAGGTCTCCTCCTCGGCTATGCGGCGCACCAGTACGTCCTTGCTCGGGAAGCGGCGGTACACCGTCCCGACGCCGACCCTGGCCCGTCGCGCCACGTCCTCCATCGGCGCCCCGTAGCCCAGCTCGCCGAACACCTCGCGAGCGGCCCGCAGTACATGCTCAAGATTGCGCTGTGCGTCCACACGCAGCGGCGCGGAGCGAGATCCGCCTGTCCCCGCGCGCCCGTTGCCGTCGGATGTGACGGCAGACTGCCAATGAGACTCCTGAATGTGCATCAGCGTTCCCCCGGTAATGATGTCTCCCCCCGGAGACTCCCCGCCCTCATAGTCGGCCGGGACCGCAGACCTGGCCGCCCCGACGAGATACGAACATAGTTGAGCGCGCGTAGATTCAGAAGGGGGTAGTTCCGCACGGAGCGCCCGCCCGATCGGAGTATCGACCAAAACCTTCCTGATTCGGCCACTGTCGGCACCCCCTCCCCATGCGCTGACCTGCGAGCCTTCAAGGCCGAGCGGAAATCGCCGCAGCACGCGGCACACACGCCGCCCGGTCACACAATTTGCCGGGCCTGTGGACAAACTCCTGCGGCCGTTGCGTCATGGGACAGTGACAGAACCTGCGCGCATTCTCGTTGTCGGCGGCGGCTACGTCGGGATGTACACCGCGCTGCACCTCCAGCGGAAGCTGAGAAGCGGCGAGGCCGAGGTCATTGTGGTGACTCCTGATCCCTATATGACCTATCAGCCGTTCCTGCCCGAAGCGGCGGCCGGCTCCATCTCCCCGCGCCACGTCGTGGTCCCGCTCCGCCGTGTCCTGGACAAGTGCAAAATCGTCATCGGCGAGGCCAAGTCCATCGACCACGCCAAGCGCACCGCGACCGTCACGACCCTCGCCACCGAGGAGGAGGGCACCGGCGGCATGGAGATCACGTACGACGAACTCGTCCTCGCGCCCGGCTCCGTCTCCCGCACCCTGCCCATCCCCGGCCTCGCCGACTACGCCATCGGTTTCAAGACCGTCGAAGAGGCCATCGGCCTGCGCAACCACGTCATCGAGCAGATGGACATCGCGTCCGCCACCCGCGATCCCGCCGTCCGCGACGCCGCCCTCACCTTCGTCTTCGTCGGCGGTGGATACGCGGGCGTGGAGGCGCTCGGCGAGCTGGAGGACATGGCCCGCTACGCCGCCCGCTACTACCACAACGTCAAACCCCAGGACATGAAGTGGATCCTCGTCGAGGCCACGGGCCGCATCCTCCCCGAGGTCGGCGAGGAAATGGGCAAATACGCGATCCGTGAACTGCGCAGCCGCAATATCGACGTACGCCTGGAGACCCGTCTCGACTCCTGCGCGGACCGCGTCGCCGTCCTCAGCGACGGCTCGCGCTTCCCCACCCGCACCGTCGTATGGACCGCGGGCGTCAAACCGCACCCGGTCCTCGCCGCGAGCGACCTGCCGCTGAACGGACGCGGCCGCCTCACCGCCACCGCCAAGCTCACGATCGAAGGAACCGAGCACGCCTGGACCGCCGGGGACGCGGCCGCCGTACCCGACCTGACGGCGGACGAGAAGGACAAGGAGTGCGCGCCCAACGCCCAGCACGCCGTACGCCAGGCCAAGGTCCTGGCCGAGAACGTCCTGGCGTCCCTGCGCGGCGAACCGCTGAAGAACTACGAGCACAAGTACGCCGGTTCGGTCGCCTCGCTCGGTCTCCACAAGGGTGTCGCGCACGTCTACGGCCGCAAGCTCAAGGGCTACCCGGCCTGGCTGATGCACCGTACGTACCACCTCAGCCGGGTGCCCACCTTCAACCGCAAGGCACGGGTCCTCGCCGAATGGACACTCGCCGGACTCTTCAAACGCGAGATCGTTTCACTCGGCTCCCTGGAGCATCCGCGAGCCGAATTCGAACTGGCCGCGGGCGGCGAGCCACCCAAGAACAAGTGACGACTGTCAGTGCGGTCGGTCACACTGGGCATGTGACCATAGGTTGGCTCACACCCGCTCAGAGTCACCCGCTGTAACGGCACAGCAGCTCCTCCCCTCACAGCAACCCCAGCAACCCCAGCAATCCCCACAGCGACCGAAGCGTCAGCGACGCAACACAACGCAACGCGACACCATGAGGCTTGAAAGTCAGTGAACTTCACGCGCTGGAGCGCCCGTCTCCCCGGAACGCAGCGCCGCGCCGCAGCGCGGACCGACCGCGGTTCCGTCCCGGCGGCTCGCGTTGAGTACGGCCGGCAGTCCGAGCACGGGCCCGACGCCCCGGCCGCGCCCGGCGACGCCGCCATGCACCCCCCGCACCCTCTGACCGACCTCTCCGTCCGCGAGATCCTCGGCCGGCTCCCCGCGCTCGTCGCCCTGGTGTACGGCCCCGAGCACCGTGTCGCGTACGTCAACGACGCCTACGCCGCCGCCTTCGGCCCCCGCGAGACCGGCGCTCCCGCCGCCGTCGCCCTCCCCGAGCTCGACGAGCTCGGCCTGCTCCCGCTCATGGACCAGGTCCTGCGCAGCGGCACGTCCCGTACGGTCAAGTCCCGCAAGGTGCCCAAGGGCGGCTCGTACACCGTCACCTGTACGCCGATCGAGACTCCCGCCGGCCCAGCAGGGGACGAAGGCGGCGGAGAGGGCGGCGTGCTCGTCTTCGCCGCCGACGTCACCGACCACGCGGAGGCCGCCGAGCGCCTGCGCGCCAGTGAGCGCCGCCTGCGCGAGACGGCCGTGACCCTCCAGCGTTCCCTCCTCCCGCAGGAGTTGGAGCAGCCGGACGACCTGCGCATCGCCGCCACCTACCAGCCGGGCGGCACGGACGCGGCGGTCGGCGGCGACTGGTACGACGTCATCACCCTCGGCGCCGGCCGTACGGCCCTGGTCATCGGCGACGTCATGGGCCGCGGGGTGCGCGCCGCCGCCGTCATGGGCCAGCTCCGCACGGCGGTCCGCGCGTACGCCCGCCTGGACCTTCCGCCCCACGAAGTCCTGCAGCTCCTGGACGGCCTCGCCGCCGAGATCGACGCCAGCCAGATCGCCACCTGCGCGTACGCCGTCCACGACCCCAACGAGGGCCGCCTCGTGTACGCGTCCGCCGGCCACCTCCCGATCCTGGTCCGCGACGAGGACGGCACGGTCCGCCGCGCCGAGGACCACACAGGCCCCCCGCTCGGCACCGGCGGCTGGATGCACACCTCGGGCACGATCGCCCTCCCGCCGGGCTCCACGGCTGTCCTCTATACGGACGGTCTCGTCGAGCGCCGCCGCGAGGACATCGACGAGGGCGTGGCCGCGCTGGAACGCGCCCTGTCCGGCGCCACCGGCACGCCCCAGGTCGTCTGCGACCGCCTGATCCGCGCGCTGGGCGTCACGGCCGAGCACGACGACGACGTAGCCGTACTGGTCCTCCAGCACCCCACCCGCACTGGCCCGGACGCGGAGCTCTTCCACAACGCCGCACTGGAGCTGCTCGGCGGCATCGAGGCGGCCCCCCGCGCCCGCGCCTTCGCGACCGGAGTGCTGGCCTCCTGGCGTTTCCCGGTGGAGCTGTGCGACCTGGGCGTACTGGCGGCGAGCGAGCTGGTCGCCAACTCCCTCCAGCACGGCACGCCACCGATGCGCCTGCGCCTGCGCCGTACCGACCGCCGCCTGATCATCGAGGTGACGGACGGTGACGACCATCTGCCGCGCCGCCGCCGCGCCGAACCGGTGGACGAGGCGGGCCGCGGTATCTCGATCGTCGCGACGATCGCCTCGTCCTGGGGCAGCCGCCGCACGCCGGGCGGCGGCAAGGCGGTCTGGTGCGAATTCGCCCTGCCGACGGGCACGCCCTAACCGGCCGGAGCGAGGTCCTTCGCCGGTGCGCCCGACGCGACGACCAGCGACTTGGCCGGCAGCGGCTTGTCCTGCACCGCCGTCAGCCGCTTGCCGAGCCGCAGCGCCAGCACGCTGATGCCCAGCGAGAAGACGATGAAGGTGAGGATGTACGGCGCGTGCAGCGACGCGCCCATCGGCCCGCCCACCGCGGGCCCCACGGCCAGAGCGAACTGCTTGACCAGCGCGAAGGCCGAGTTGTACTGCCCGATCATCGACTCCGGCGCCAGATCGGCGACCAGCGGAGCGACGGTCGGCGACAGCATCGCCTCGCCGAGCCCGAAGAGCGCGTACGTCGAGATGAACGCGGCCGTGGCCATCGTCTGGCTGCCGTGCCCGAGACCGGCGTAACCCGCAACGACCCACGCGACGGTCCAGATGAGACCGACCAGCGCGATGACCCGCGACCGCCGCCGCCGCTCGACCAGCCGCAGCACCACGAACTGCGCGATCACGATGACCGCGGTGTTGGCGGCCAGCGCCATCCCGAGTGCCGAGGGCTCGATCCCCGCCGCCTCGGTGCCGTACGCGGCAAGGCCCGACTCGAACTGCCCGTAACAGGCGAAGAACAGCACAAACCCGAGCCCGCACAGCTGCACCATCGCCCGGTGCTTCAGCAGCGCCCGCAGTCCGCCCCCGGGAGCGGCGTCATCCTGCGGCATGGCGCCGGGAATGACAGCCGCACGCGGCAGCCGGACGCTCGCACCGATCCCGGCGAGCACCAGGAACATCACGGCCTCAATGCTGAAGAGCAGCAGGAAGCTGTCGGGCCGGCTCTCGTCGACGAGCTGGCCGCCGATCAGACCGCCGATGCCGAGGCCCAGGTTCGCCAGAAAGAACTGCATGGCGAAGGCCCGCGTACGGGTGGCGGGCGTGGAGCACCACACGATCATGGTGGCGAGCGCCGGCTGCACGACCGCCGTACCCGCGCCGAGCAGCGCGGCGGACAGCAGCACCATGGGCACGCTGCTCGCGAGCCCCATGGCCAGAGCGCCGGCGGCGGCACTGACAGCACCGCCGACCAGCACGGGCAGCGGCCCGCGCCGGTCGATGACGCGCCCGGTGAACGGCAGGACGAGAAGTGCGGCCACAGCAAAGACGGCGAGCACCACACCTGCTGTACTCGCACCCAGATCCCGCACCTGGGCGACGTACACATACAGATACGGAACGGTGAACCCGATACCGAACGCACTCAGCGCGTTCCCCATCTGGATCCGGCGCATCGCGGCGCCCATTGCCCTGGTCACACTCACCTGCCTCAAGGTTTCGAAGAAAAGAGCTGAAGTCTGAAGACTTCAACTCTAAAGTTAGGACCTCAACAATACACACCGAAGGACTTAACCGCCAACGACTCCGTGTCATACTGCGCGGCATGCCTGACACCCCAGAGCCGCACGGCCCCCAGGAGCCGAGCCTCGACGAACAGATCGCCGCCTACCAGCGGGAGTACGGCGACCTGGACCCGCAGGTCGAGAAGGTCGTCTCGGCCCTGGGCCGCCTCAACCGGCGTATGAACGTCGCGTACGGCCGCCAGGTCGCCGCACTCGGCATCAGCAACACGGAGTGGGAAGTCCTCAAGACCCTCGTGGTCTCCGGGGCCCCGTACCGGCTGGGCCCCGGCGAGCTCGCGAAGCGACTCGGCCTCACTCCGGCCGCCATGACGCACCGCATCGACCGGATGGCGGCGGACGGCCTGGTCACCCGGGACCGCGACGAGAACAACCGCGTCCGCGTGATCGTGGAGCTCACGGACGAGGGCCGCGCCAAGTGGCTTGAGGCGATGCGCATGGCGTCGAGCTTCGAGGAGGACCTGCTCCAGGACCTCTCCGCCGACGAACGCGGCTCGCTCGGCGACATGCTGATCCGCCTGCTGCGCAGGGTCGAGGACGCCCAGCCGGACGCAGGCGGCCGTCTGACGGACCTGGACTGACGGCGAATCAGCCCCGGCTCCGGTGCGGCTGCGGCGGGAGTTGGTTGGGGGTTGACACAGCCCCTGCCGATCCGTAAGGTTCTTCGAGTTGTCACAGAGCCGGAACGGTTCTGCGGCAGCCGCTCGCCGCGAACGCGGCAAACCCAACCTCTGCACGATCTCCCACTCGGAGATAATTTCGGCATGCCGGAATTTATTCGACAGGCTCGATTATGAGCCGCCCGGGAAATCCGCTAGAGTTCAGGGCGTCGGAACGGCCGAACAGCCGGAAAGGCGAATCCCGCTGACTGGGAGTCAGGCCCGAAAGGACCTGATAGAGTCGGAACCGCCGGAAAGGGAAACGCGAAAGCGAAGAACTGGAAAGCGCCGAGGAAGTCGGACACGAAAGAGTCTGATAGAGTCGGAAACACGAAATACCGAACGAAAGCCCGGAGGAAAGCCCGCGAGGGTGAGTACAAAGGAAGCGCCCGTTCCTTGAGAACTCAACAGCGTGCCAAAAGTCAACGCCAGATATGTTGATACCCCGGCCCATCTTTGGTGGGTTGGTGGTTCCTTTGAAAAGTCCTGGGTCGTCACGTGTGACGGCCCGGGCGAACACAGCG
>NZ_AUBE01000047.1 GCF_000429085.1 Streptomyces flavidovirens DSM 40150
CCCGCGGAGCGGGTAACACAGCGCTGCGCGCTGTGCAAGCGAAAAGAATTGCTTCGCAATTCTTGAAAGGCGCTTCGCGCCTCAATTCCCTTGCTTCGCAAGGGAATTGAGAATTACGCTTCGCTTAAATTCCCAAAAGCGGGCATGTCCGCTTCGCTCCCATGCCTGGTTCCGGCTTCGCCGGAACGGCTGGCTGCGGGGATGGGGTGGGTACATCACGTGCGTCACTGTGCGAGGACTGGGATTTGCAACCACCACTCCTGCCGCGTAGTTGACGGACCATCTGGCCTGACGGGTGCCGACCCCCACCGGAGAGACGGGGCTCCGGCTGCGCTCCACCCGAGCCCTCCCCCACCTCAAGTGGCCCCGTACGCCTCAAGTGGCCCCGTACGGACAACCAAAAACGCCCCACCAGTACACATCCCAACCGGCTCCCATAGGGTCTGAACTGTCGATGCATCACCGTGACGGACGAACATGCTGTAAGAGAGATGCATCATGGTGATGCACTGTGTAGAGTCTGGAGCCAGACAGCACCACCGCTCCACGCCCTTCACCGCTCTGGAAATTCCTTTCTGATTGCGCGTCACATTCCTCGAAAAGGAGAACACGGGAATGGTCTTGAAACTGCGTGACCATCAGATCGAGGCCGTGAGCGCCATCGTGCGTGGCCTGGATATTCCGCCCGGCGGAATTCCCGCGAATGGTCTGCGCGGGCAGGTGCACGCCGCGTGCGGGACGGGAAAGACTATCATTGCTGCCGCGTCGGCAAACCGCATTGTGTCCAAGGGCCGCATTCTGGTCTTGGTGCCGACGCTGGACTTGCTGACCCAGACGGTGAAGGCGTGGCATGACGCGGGCCACAAGGGGTCGGCGGTTGCGGTCTGCTCGCTCCAGGACGACCCGGAGCTGTGGAGCCTCAAAGTGCGCTCCACCACGAACCCCGTGCAGCTGGCGCTGTGGCACGGCACGGGACCAGTCACCATCTACGCGACGTACGCCAGCCTGGGTGTCCTGGCGGAGGCGTTCGAGGGCGTGTACGGCCAGAAGCTTGATCCAGTAGACCTCGCGGTCGTTGATGAGGCCCACAGGACTTCGGGCTCGATGGGTAAGGCGTGGGCGGACATCCATGACCAGACCGTCATCCCGGCCCACCGTCGGCTGTACCTGACGGCCACGCCGCGGATCTGGGAGGAACGCCTCAACCGGGAAGTCTCCGAGGGGGCGCGCGACCCGCTGCCGCGGGAGATGGCGGCTTCCATGGACGACGAGAAGGTTTTCGGGCCCGTCCTCTACAAGCTCTCGCTCGCCTCTGCCGTGTCGCGCGGGTTGCTTGCGCGGTACCAGATCATCGTCCTGGAGCTCCAGGACCCGGTCCT
This sequence comes from Streptomyces flavidovirens DSM 40150, assembly GCF_000429085.1. Classification (GTDB taxonomy): domain Bacteria; phylum Actinomycetota; class Actinomycetes; order Streptomycetales; family Streptomycetaceae; genus Streptomyces; species Streptomyces flavidovirens. The sequence goes on from NZ_AUBE01000047.1 coordinate 1,380, forward strand.
CACTCCCGAGCGAATCTATGGCGAGGACCGGTACGCCGAAGAGGTCCGCGGGCAGCGGCTCGGGGCGCTGCAGGCCGCGCTCCTGCACACGATGGCACAGCACGGGCTGCAGACGTGCATCACCTTCCACCACCGGACGATAGAGGCGCAGGCGTACGCGGAGGGCCTGGAGCGTGTAGCGGCGAAGCTGCACGCCAACGAGCCGGAGAAGTACCCGTCGAAGATGTGGGCCAACTGGCTGTGCGGCGAGCACGTCCCCGAACGCCGGCGGGAAGTCCTCGGCTCGTTCGGGTCCATGGCGCAGCGGGCTGTGCTCTCGAACTGTCGCGTTCTGGGCGAGGGTGTCGATATTCGAAGCGTGGATTCGGTTGCCCTACTTGATCCCAAGGGGGCGCCGCACGACATCGTCCAGGCCATCGGGCGTGCCTTGCGGCAAAAGCCCGGGCAGGGCAAGCTCGCTTCTCTGATCGTGCCGGTATTTCTCCAGTCCGGAGAAAAGCCGGAGGACATGTTCACCTCCGGGTCGTACCGGCCCTTGGTAAAAGTGCTTGAGGGCCTGCGGGCTCACGATGAAGAGGCCGTGGAGCTGCTGGCGATTCCACAGGAGCCTCAGAAGAACGTGGCGCAGCCGTCCGTGAACATCGGTGTCGCGCCAGACGAGGGCGAGGAAGAATCACGGTTGCTGCTCCGTTTTGCCGCTCCGCGTGACCCGGTGATGGTCGCGGACTGGGTCAGCTTTAACGTGATCGACACCGAACGCCAGGACTGGGCACGCGGCTGGGCGAAGCTCAAGCAGTACACGGAGCGTGAGGGCCACGCCCGAGTGCCCTACGGACACCGGGAGGGTGCGACACCGCTTGGTCAGTGGGTGGCAGAACAGCGAAGGGCGTACGAGGCCGGGCAGATGGCCGGCCAGCGCGCGAGGCGACTCGAACAACTCGGCATGGTCTGGTCGCTGGTCGATGAGCGCTTCCAGGAGAACCTCGAAGCCGCGAAGGCCTACTACGACCAGCACTGGACGCTGTGCGCGCCCCGGTCCGCGACGATGCTGGACCGGCCGGTGGGGCAGTGGCTGTCCAACCTGCGCCGCCCTGGTGCGCTGGACGGCCACCCCGAGTGGAAGGCCGCGCTGGAGACCATAGACGAGCACTGGAACCCGTCGTGGCCGGCGGACTGGCAGCGGCACTACGCCGCGCTACGCGAGCTGGTGGCCGACGAAGAGGGCCAGGCGGAGGTCCTGCCGGGGTTCACGGTCCACGGCATGGACATCGGGAAATGGCTGGCCCGGCAGCGGACGCCGAAGGTCTGGGAAGCCCTGACGGACGGGCAGCGCGAGCGCCTGAAGCAACTCGGCATCACGCCTCCGGCCCCGACGGAGCTGGACGTTCCCGGCGGGCCGCCCACGACGCCCGTGAGCGCCTTCGAGCGGGGTGTTGCGGCCCTGGCGCAGTACAAGGCCCGCGAGGGCTCTGTGGCGGTCCCCAGGGCCCATGTAGAACGGCTGGAGGACGGCATAGAGGTCCGACTCGGCGTGTGGATCATGAACCAGAAGACCCGCAGGAAGAAGCTCACCCCCGACAGACTCGCAGCACTCGCAGCACTCGGGTTGGAGTGGGCGGCGTAGCCATGAGCGCAGAACGGGCGTCCGCCGATTATCCGGCGGGCTGCACCTTCGTCTCGTGGTCGTGTGTCCCGATTCGCCGAACGGAAGTAGATGCGCGAGCTCGCAGTGGTGGGCTGAAGGCGGCATACCTCCGGCCTCCAGACGGTGTCTAGAGTCGGATGATGTTGACCCGCACGGTGATGACGGTGCCCCCGACAAGGGCAGCTGCGTCCAGGGCCGCCACAGCGCCGATGTGGTCAGTGTGTCCAAGAGCCAGGCGCGGAAAGCTGAGCGCCGACAAACTCCAGCAGCTGGCCGATCTCGGGCACCACTGAGCAGCATGAGGATTCACCGGGGCGCCGAAGTCCTGGCGGCCGCCCCCGTGCTGTCGCCACTACGGTTAGGCCCCGAAGACGGTGCTGTATGCCTGTTGACCTTGCTGGATCAGGGCTCCCAGACCTGCTGACGCCGTGGTGATTTCTCCGAGCCGGCGCTGGATTCGTTCGTAGGTGGAACGGACACGACCTGGTTCTGCGGTCTCACCGCTGGCCTCTTCGCTGAGGATCTCGGCATCTTCAATGAGCTCCGCCTGCTGTTCAGGTGCCATGCCCAGGGTCGGGGCGAACTGCTGAACCATCGCCGCGAACTCGCGCAACGCGCCGGGGTCGAACGCGTTGTTGTGATTGTTCTGCACCACGCTGCGCTGGGATCCGGCGACGACGTTGGTGTTGCCGCTGATGCTGTAGTAGTCCCCGGGGCGGGTCCGGTTCAGGTAATCGCTCACGGTTGCTCCAGACAGGACGCAGTCGATGCCGTCGATGGTGATGGCGACGGTCATGGGATCGGTGTCCACTTCGTTGACGAGCCCGGAGTGGGTCAGGCGCGCCAGAGCGTAGTGCAACTCTGTGCCGGACAGCTCGCTTCCGGCGAAGCGGGATTCGGCTGTGGAGAGGAAGCCCGCAGAGGCGACGGGACGCTGGTCGTGGGCGGTGGTGTAGAGCCAGCGCAAGACGGCGTCTGTGGCGTAGCGATGTCGGGCGGCGGGGTCGTTGCACAGCTGAGTAAGTCGTCGCAGCTCCACTCGCCCGTCGGCGGACACCTTGTAGGCGTCGCCGTCGAACGAGCCCAGCGAGTCGACCAGTCCGTCCCGCTCCAGCGCATGCGCCAGAACCTCGACGTCTTCCTGTGACGTGCCCGTCTGCTCGATGAAGTGGGTCAGCTCCGCGTACTGCCTTGGGGCAAGCTCGCCCAGCCAGATCAGGAGTCGGACCAGATCGGGGTCCTGCTCAATCCCCGTCCCCACGATGCCGGAGGAAACGGTGAATCCCTTGCCCTGGACAGGCACCGTAACCGGGTACTTCCGCGCGGCGCGCTCGTAGGCCTTGTTGATCTCCTTCACGTGCCGTTCGATCGCCCGGTTGTCGATCTTCTTGTCGACCACTTTGCCCCCGTCCTTCGTTTGCCTGATCGAAGCGTAATGAGGGGGACTGACAGTCAGGAGGACAGCGTCAAGGCCACTGCGCATGGGTGCATGATCGCTCTACTGCGGATCGCACGTCGCTGGCCCACCACGACCGGGTGGCTCGAGACTGACGCCTCGGAATCCGCGCAGACATTCCCACGGTTCATCGAGAAGCTGATGCCATTGCTGCGCGCATCCGGGATGCCCGACGTCGAACCGGAGGTGTGCTCGGCCGCCAACATGGTGACCTCCTAGCTCGAACCCGCAGTGTCCAGGGGCAAGCTGAAGGTGCCGTTCTCCGTCACCAGCGAGTGGTGGGCGCACTAGCTCATCTGGCGGATTTCATGATCAGGGACGGTAGATCAGCTCTCCGCCCGGCGCCCGTAGCCCCGCGGACACCGCGCTCACCAACCGCAACGATCACCGCGTCTGTGGATCGGCCTCCGGTTGGTACGCGACGGGCGTACCTCCCGAGGTGTGGACGACGGCGTAATTCCTCAGCCCGATCACGGCTCGGTGCGGCCTGTTCCGGCGATCGGTGTCGCCTTCGACGAAGGTCCGCTGGCGGAAGCGCGGCAGTGCGAGAGCCACCGTCATGGTCGCCAGCTCGTCGCGCAGGTCGGTGTCGGAGGCCAGGCGCTCGAGGTCGAGCTCGTGCGGCTTGAGGCCGTAGCCCCGGCTTGCGGCCTCATGAAGATGTAGCCGGAGTACATCCAGGCACGCAGCACAGAGATGGCGTACCGGGCAAGGTCGTTCTCGAAGGCCTCGTACCGTTGCCCGCTCACCCGCCTCGTCGCCCTGCATTCCAGCCTCCTCCCGCGGCACCCACACCACCCACATCACACCACCGACATCAATACCCAGCGCTTCCTGAACCAGCTCATCCCACCCGCCCCGGCACCAGCCCACTGACCCAGGCAGACGCGGATCAGCGCCGGACAAAAGAAGTCCGGCGCTGATCCGAGAACAGGCTCCCCGCTACGGTCTACGGCTCGTCAGCCTCATGGGAGCTGCGCGTGCGCAACAGCGGTTCGGTCTCGGTCAGCCTCTTGAGGTCGAGGATGCCCTGCCACAACTCGTCTGCTGACGCGGAAGACAGGGAGGCCGTTTCGGTCCAGCCGTCGTAGGGCTGCCCGTCGTCGAGAACCGGGCGCCACCCTTGAGATCGCCACTCGGCCAAGGCTTGTTTCTCCAGTAGTTCAGCGTCACGCCCTGTCCTGCAGGCGAGCACGCCGTATCGCTTCCAGCCCCGGCGTTCATGCTTCTCGATCCGGCCGGTGTTCAGGTTGCAGATACCGACTTTGGCCACTTGGAGCCCCTCGTGCGTGACGAGGTAGAGCAGAGCGGCCTTGCTGCGCTGGAACCCGTACTCCGCACACTCCGAGCAGCCGGTGCCGCGGCTGGAAACACTGCCGAGAGTGGGGTAGACGGTGCTCTGGCAGTTCTGACACCGACACTCCCACCGCTCACGCACTCCTGGATAGGGAACCTGGGGAAGCAAACCCGCTTGGCTCACCATGATGTCGTGTGCGGTCTTCGGGTCGATCACCACGCCTGCGCACCACTTGCATGCTTGCGCGCCACGACGAATCCAGGTAAGACGGGGATAGATGATTCTGTCCGTCGGCCCCGGGCAGTCCCGCGCTAGGCAGAGTGACTGCCATCGCTCATTCACGCCAGGGTAGGTCCTCAGAGGCTGAGCGCCAGCCGCGAGCAGCTCGGCGACAGCTTGCCGCTCAGGTACCTTGGCCCGCCCCCCACAGTGTTTGCATCCGCCTTGACCACTGAGGACCACGTTCGCGTAAGCCGGTGTGATGTCGTCCGCTCCGCATTTCAGGCACTCGCACTGCCACGGCTTCCAAGCGCTTTCGTACTGCGCCAGCGGTTTCACCCCGCGCTCGGTCATCTGCTGGGCGGCGCGCTCCGGGCGGACGGCAACACGCGCGCAGTACTTGCAGGCAGAGATGCTGCTGCGTGCATCGGTCAGGCGCGGCCGGATGTCAGCGAGATCTCCCATCCATAGCCCTGGACACAATGCGTTCAGGCATTTGCAACGCCAGGGTGTGTCCACACCGGGGAACGGTTCCAGTGGCTCGACGCCTGCTGCGCGCATCACCTTCACGGCCTCGTCGTGCGGCGTCCGCCTCGTAGCCGCCGAGTTCTTCCTGCCGCACGGCTTGCAGCCGCCTCTCCCAGGACGCATGACGTTTCTGTAGATCGGTCTGACGAATTCCCCGCACTCCATGCAGACGCTAAGCCACTGCTTGCCGCTGCCTGGCCACAAGGAGACAGGCCATACTCCCTTGTCGATCATCGCCGATTTGGCCATAGCAGGATCGAGGTATCGCGGCACCAGCACTCCCCCGTCAAGTCACGTACACACTGCCCTCAACCGCGCCCGCAGCACGAGGCTCTCCATCCGACCGGGCGTCGGGGTGGATGAGGGCCGGCACGTTCTCAGCCCCGGCGAGACGCTGCGGCGGCGGAACGGGGACCAGGCACCCAGTGAAGAGCCACGCGCCGGGTGAGGGCCAGGACACCGGGTCCGTGCTTCGCCGGTCTATCCCGTAGGCGCGATCAAGCCCCCGCCCAACGCCGTTAAGCCAAGGTCTTGACGCATCGCCTCGCGCAAATCGACCAAGTGGTCCCAGAGCCTGTCGACCCGTTCCTCCAAGACTTCCAGGCTGTCTCCTGGCGCCGTTGGGCCAGTATCCAGACGCTTGACGAAGCCGTAGATCTTCCGCAGAGAGCCGTTGACCCCACCGATCGCGCCGAGAACGGGATCGGAGGCGATTATGTGAGCTTCCGCGTGCTGAGCCACGTAGGCGTGCCAGCGTTCTTCCAGTTCCTCGCGGCGCGTGGCTTCCAGCCTGCCTTCACGCCGCAGGTCGTGCATGCAGGCCGCCAATGCGTCCCGAGCTGTTCGGGCTGCCGCGCCGAACCGCACATAGGCGGCTTGCCGTTCCCCAAGCAGACGGCTCTCCCGCGCCTGTGCCAGGTCCTCCTGCCGATGGCGCTCGATCCGTGCCTGCTCACGCTCGTGAACACGCTCCGCCGAGCACTGCGTGATGAAGACCGCGACGAGCGAAACAGCGCCTCCGATCACAGCGGCCGCTAAAGCCAATAATCCTGCTCCCACAGTCAAAACCCGCGCCTCTCGTCACCATCGGCAGCAGGGCATCCACCACCCCACTCCGGCCCGCCCCACCGCGGACAACCCAAGGTGTCCGCACTGCGTCAGGCCGCATCGCCCTGACTACGGGCAAGCAGCCAGCACACCGCACCAGTCGGCCCGCCCAGCCCTAACGCATACCATGCCGCCCTAGCCCTCCGACGGTGAACCCGCAACTGCCTGCCCCCAGCCCGTCACTCCTCCCACTGCCGACACGTCATCGGAGGCGTGAGGGCGCGGCCCGGAGCTGAAGGCTTTCGGTGATGGGCCGCGTCGGTGTCCCCGTGTCCCCG
>NZ_AUBE01000048.1 GCF_000429085.1 Streptomyces flavidovirens DSM 40150
CGCTGCAGCGTCAGCGGTATCCAGGTCGGCTGCCAGCGGATGACTGTGCGGCTCTGCGCGGGGTCGTCGACGTCTTTTGGTCAGAGTGTGACCTGGGCGGATGCGCAAACCGAGACGATCGGCTGCAGTGGGGTGACGTGCAGGCCGCGCCTGCGGTCCTGGACCGAGGCCGATGACGTCGTCCGCCCATTCGCGGACCGTGAAGTCGCCTCGCAGATAGTCCTTGAACAGCACCGGGAAGGTGCTCGAGGGGCCGCGGACGGCAGATGCCCGCCCATCTCCCTGGTCCGCCGAGCTTCCATGCTCGTGCGAAGCCGCTTGCCGTGACTGCAGCAAGGGCGGCTGGGTGCCAGGTGGTGCGTCGACCAACGCTTGGTGGCTCCGACCCCGGTTCTAGTCAACGGGGCTGAGCAAGCCCGGTGCCAGCGACTTCACCAACGGCCCGTGGTGATCGCCCGGGCCACCCCGACTCCCCGGCGGTTGCCGGTCGCCCAAATCGTCAGCGGCTGATCTACCCCGGTGAACGACCGCGACCGGGCCGTCAGGCGGTGCAGCAACAGATGGAGCCCACCGGGGATGTGCAGTTCGCGTCCCTCGGCGCCGATCTCCCAGGTGGCCGTCGCGAACCACCTCCCCCTGGCCACGACGGCGCTTGACTCAGCTCGACCTCGACCGCCTTACCCTCCAGAAGCCTGTGGCGAGCACCCAGCTCCTTGACCGACTCGACGTTGCGCTCGCTCAGGGCGATCAATCTCCGCAAGTTGGGCGATGTGCCCGCGAAGGTGTGCAGCAGCAGATGCGCGTGGACCGCCAGGCTGACGCCGAGCCGGGAACAGCGCTGGTTGGCTGTTCTGAGGACCGTCTTCCAGCCCGACGCCATCATCGGCATGCCGTGCTCGCCCAGCCAGAGCATCGCCGGCTCCACTTCGTCCTCGGTCTCCATCATCAACTGGCGCCGCTGGACGTCGTTTAGCTGGTGCCGCTTCAGCCGCCGCCCGGCCTTACCAACGGTGTGCACCACATCCGGCCGGGACAGATCAGCGATCACCAGCGGACGGCAAACGCGGATATACCGCCCGGGCCTCGGCCAACACTGCCGCCCGGTCTACCGTGCTGTAGAAAGCCGCCTTCCGTACCAACGTGCCGGGCAGGTAGATCAAGCGGGCGGAGAAGTACTTGGCGATCACGCCCGGCAGCACCGACGGCAGCGAAATCTCCGGGACGGTGACGTGGACCTGCTCAGACAGTCGCGTCCCGGTTCGCACCAGCATGTCGGAGAACAACGTATTCCGCGACGCCCGTCGGCCCGGAGTCTGGGGATCCAGCAGCCCGTCCAGAACCGTGTCGAAGGCGGTGGAATCGTTGACGTTGCCGGGCGTGACGACGACGGCCAGAGGCAGGCCCCGGCCGTCGCAGGCGAGGTGGACCTTGGTGGTCAGCCCGCCGCAGGGCCGGCCCAGCGCCAGCCGCCGCGCGTGCCGGATCTTCCAGTTCGTCCCCCGCCGCTGCCCCTTTTTTTGCGGGGCGCCGGCGGCGTGCTGGTGAGCTCAGTTGATCGTGGAGTCGACCGACGCCGTCCACTCCACGGCCCCGACGGAGTCGTTGCGGACCTGGGCCTGGTCCAGCAGCCAGGCCCAGGTCCCGTCCTCCTCCCAGCGGGCGAACTGCTCATAGACCATCAGCTCTCCATGACCCATAACGTTCCGGCAGGTCACGCCATGGAGCACCCGTCCGCAACCGCCACAACCCCCGTTGATCACCTGCCGATGATCCCGCCACGGCCGCCACGACCATGAACACCCGGCAAGAGAGGCGCTATCCGTTCCCCACGCTGCATCCGTCAGCTCGCCACGACCCACGAGAGGACTGCACCGCACGGAGGTCTTCGTGTCCCACCGCAACGCCCGTCTGACCGTTCACGGCAGACGGCTGCTGGTGTCGGCGTACAAGTGGACGTGGCTCTGGCAAGATTTTCGTAGCCGGAGATCATCTCGGTGACACGGTCGGCCGGTCCGAATAGCGGGCAGCCTCTGCCTGTGCTCTTTTGAACTGGCAGGGCTGTTACCGCAGTTGGCTAATGTGCTGGTGGTCTCAGCCGAGGTCTCCGGTGCTGTCGTGGCCGTCCGCGCCCGCACGAGGTCTGGTGTTCCTGCGAGATGTACGGGATGCGGTCGGTTCAGCGCGTGGTGCCACAGCCGCTACGCACGACACCTCGCCGATGTCACTCTCGGAGGCCGGCCTCTGCGTATCGAGTTGTCCGTACGTCGCCTGTACTGCGAAAACGCGACCTGCCCGAAGAGGGCCGTCGCCGAGCAAGTACCGGGGCTGACCGTGCGCTACCAGCGGCGCACACCACAATTGCAGCGCCTGGTGGAGGCGGTCGGTGTGGCGCTGGCGGGCCGGGGCGGTTCTCGCATGCTGCGGATCTTGAGCATCAAGCTCTCGCGGTGCACCGTCCTGTCTCAGCTGATGCGGGTGCCTCTTCCGCCACTGGAGACACCTCGGGTGCTGGGGGTGGACGACTTCGCGCTTTACGGCGACACCTACGGCACCCTCCTCGTCGACGCCACCACCCGACTCCCGCTCACCCTCTGGGAAGGACGCGACGCCGAACAGCTCAGCCGGTGGCTCCGCGAGCACCCTGGTGTCGAAGTCGCCTGCCGCGACGGCTCCCTCACATACCGGCAGGGCATTGCGGCCGGCGCCCCCGATGCCATGCAGGTCAGCGACCGCTTGCAGTGCGGCATGAGGCGCCTTGTCGTATCCCCGACTCAGTCGGGATGAATTCGGAAGGAGATTCTTGGGTTTGATGGCTTACCCGATCCGGAAAGGGTGACGGGACCAGAGCATGCCAGGAAATCGACAGTCGCTCTCAGGCAGTAGAGGCGGACGCGTCGAGGGACCCGCGTGACACGGTGAAAGCTGGATTGCCTGAATCCCAATTCCCAGGAGATTGAAGGTCGAATCCGTCGGAGAGCTGCCCGTAACCGACGCCGCATCCTGCGACGACTTGATGGAATGGCCGACGCACCTTCCGGAGTGCGGAGCGATGCCCAGCGAGGGCATTCAAGGGAATGAGTGGGGCACCTACACCACGCTAGAACGTACGACAAGGACGAACATGGGATCGCCTACGGGAGGAGATCTTCCCATGGCGACGGAGGCCCCGTAGTAGTCGCCGGAGTAACGACCGGTCAAGGAGGACGGGAAAGCCGTCTGCATCGAGCGAAGGGGGCCAGGTGATCGGACACTCAAGACTTGGGAGGTATGCGAAATGCAGAGTGCCGAAACGCTGCTGGGTGTCCTCCGTGAACGCGGCAGGCGTGGCCTGCCGTGCAATGAACTGTATCGACAACCCTTCAATCCGCAGTTGTCCGCATCGTGCACCTGAGCGAGGGGTTCGACTTCCTGGGGTTCCGCATCCAGGGGCGCCGCAAACGAGGTACGGACAAGTGGTACGTCTACACAGACATTTCCAGGCGCGCTGTGCGCTCGGTGAAGTCGAAGGTGCGGGCCATGACCCACAGGTTGTCGCAACAAGACAGGGAGTACGTGCTGACCAGGCTCAACATGATCACGCACGGATGGGCCGAATACTTCAAGTACGCGATCGCGAAACGGGTCTTCTCCATGGTGGACGCGTTCACCTGGTGGAGAGTCGTGCGCATGCTGCGCTCGTGGCACAACTGGAGTTTCGGAGACGTCCGACGACGGCTGATCACTCCCTCCGGGGTGTGGCAGCCGATCACGTCGGGCGACGCTAAGTTGCGAAGGATTGCGGATCTCCCGGTCACCCGGTACCGCTACCGAGGCAACAAGATACCCCAACCCATGGACACAACCGGCCTGACGGCAGATGCCGTGGAGAGCCCGTTGCGCCGAGAGGCGCACGGCGGGTTCGGAGAGAAGTCCGGGGAAACGGAGCAGGGGCGACCTTGCCACCGCGCCCCGGCTTACTCTGAGAGTACGCGCACGTGCGGCGCCTCGGCATCGCCACCGACACCGAGCACCAGGCCGTGGATTCCGCCCGCGACCATGTCCTCGCGATGCTCGCCGAGCGCTCCGGCCCGTTCGCCGACGCCGCCGCGTGGACGGCCTGGCGGTGGAACCCGGCCTGGCCCGCCCCCCCCCGGCTGCCGCAGTCGGCGGCGGAGGCTCAACCCGTCCCGTAAGGTGGCTCGCCGAGTTCGGTGGTGAGGGCGCCGCGCAGCAGGTCGCGGGCGCGGTCGAGGGTGAGGGAGCCGCTGAGCCAGCGTTTGCTCAAGCCCTCGACGAGGGCGGTGAGGCGTTCGGCGGCGTCGTCCGCGGACACCTCCCGGGGGACGGTGTCGGCGAACTGGGCGCGGCGGACGAGGTCGCTCGCGTAGTCGGTCCAGCGGGCCGTGGTGGTGCGGAGCTGGTCGCGCAGCTCGGGCTGGAAGACGGCGGTGGAGCGCAGTTCGCCCCAGGCGGTGCTGTTCTCGACGACGGCCGGGGCGTCCTGGAGCTCCAACAGCAGCATCTCCTCCAAGTGCCCGCGCGGGTCGGTGTCGGGGTCGGCGGCGGGGTCCGTGTAGCGCTCGGCCCGGGTGTTGATGAACTCCAGCGTGTGGGCCAGCACACCGGCCCGGTCCCGGAAGTGGTAGTAGAGCAGCGAGGTGGAAACCCCTGCTTCCTCGGCGAGCTCTTCCACGCGCAGGCCCCGGATGCCGCGCTGGGCGATGACGCGGGCGGCTGCTTCCAAGATGGCGGTACGGCGATCGGACATGCCTCGATGCTACCGTCTTTCCTGACTGAAATTTCAGCCAGGAGTCTTCCGACGCTGAGAGGCCGACCATGGACACACCGAAACGCCGCACGCTGCTCAGGTCCGGGGCGGCCGCGGCACTCGCCGCGGCGGTGGCGGCGTGCGGGCCCGGGCGGGAAAACGCCGCCGCGCGGCGCATGCCGTCGGAGGCTCAGCGGCACGCGCGCACCTTCATGGCCTGGCCGCCGGCGGACTCGCAGTGGGCGGACTGGGCGGAGGAGGCCCAGGGCGACATCGCCCGGGTCGCCCGCGTGATCGCCGGGTTCGAACCCGTGGTGCTGCTGGCCGCCCCCGAGGAGGTGAAGAGGGCCCGGCGGGCCTGCGGGTCGGGTGTGGAGGTCGTGCCCGTCGCGGTGGACGACCTGTGGGTGCGGGACACCGGGCCCACGCTCGTCATGGGTCCAGGGGGAAGCCTGGAAGGGATCGACTTCCACTTCAACGGCTGGGGCGGCAAGCAGGAGCACCGGCGCGACGAGAAGGTCGCCCGTACCGTCCTGGCCCGCGAGGGCCTGCCCCGCCTCGACGCGCCGATCACCGCCGAGGGGGGCTCGCTGGAGGTCGACGGCCACGGAACGCTGATGGTCACCGAAAGCTCGCTGGTCAACCCCAACCGCAACCCAGGCCGGTCACGGGACGAGATCGAAAAGGCGTTGAAGGAACTCCTCGGGGTCTCCGTCGTGATCTGGTTCAAGGGCGTACGGGGGCAGGACATCACCGACTACCACGTAGACGCCCTGGCCCGCTTCGCCGAGGACGGCACCGTCCTGCTCAGCCGGCCGCACCCGGCGAACGGGCCGGACGTCTGGAGCCGCGCGTACGACCAGGCCCGTGGCGTGTTGAAGACGGCGGCCAACGCCCGGGGCCGGACACCAGAGATCATCGACCTGCCCGAACCGGACCCGTCCGCACTCGGCCGCCGCGGCCCGGACTTCCTCGGCTCGTACGCCAACTTCTACGTCGTCAACGACGCCGTGATCGTCCCGCGCTTCGGCGACCGGAAGGCCGACCGGAACGCCGTGTCGATCATCGGCGACCTCCACCCGGGCCGGAAGGTGGTCCCGGTGGAGATCAACACCGTCGCAGAGGGCGGCGGCGGCATCCACTGCGCCACCCAGCAGCAGCCAGACGTCTGATCAACTCGACCGGCAGGAGGCTTCGAGGTCGCGCATCTCGGCGCGCCGGGGCCTCGCGCTGCCCGGCTGACGCTGGAAGGGGGGCTTGTTGGTGTGCTGGGTGCTGGCTGGCCTGGTGTGTTGCTGGTTTGCTGAGAGACAGAATTGACGGTTCGATCGGGG
>NZ_AUBE01000049.1 GCF_000429085.1 Streptomyces flavidovirens DSM 40150
GTTGGTTAATTCGGCCCCTGTTTCGCCCCGCTGAGTGTCAGCTCAGCGGGGCGAAGTGCTGCGAAGTGGCTGGTGCGGGTGCGGGCTCGGGGTGTTTTAGTGAGGTGGGCATCGATGCGGGCGAGGTTGATGGCGGCGCCGGTCAGCTGGTGCTGGAGGCTTGTCTTCGCGAGACCTCGGTAACGGGATCTTCGCAGGCCACAGCGTTGAACTCCTTGTGAGATGGTGCCTTCGACCCCGGCACGGATCTTGTAACGGTCCTTCCAGGCATCGGTTTGCTGCTCGGCCCGGCTGTGTCGGATGACCTCGTGTTCTTCCTGGGGTCGCAGCATGATCTCCCGGCGCTGGCCGGTGGCCGAGCCCACGCAATCGCGCAGATGGGGGCAGGGGCGGCACTCGCTGTGGCGGAACCGCACGCGGATAACCGGGACGATCTTGGTGCGCGCGTACCACTGTGTGGTGGTGACACCGCCCGGACAGGTCACCTGCTGCTGGTCCCAGTCGATGGTGAACGCGTCCAGCCCGTAAGGGCCGTCGGACTGGCCGGAAGTGTTGGCGGGCATCGGCCCTTGCAGGGCGACGCCGTACTCGGTGTGGGCGGCCAGGACCTGGGAAGCGGTGGGATAGCCAGCATCGACCCAGTGTTCGCCGGGCAGGCAGTCGCGGTCGGCAAGGCCGGCGTGGATGGTCTGACTCATCACGCTGTCCGGGACCGTGGCGAGCGTGGTGGCCACGTTCGTGATCAGATTCGGGGCTTGTGCGTCGCAGGTCTCAGTGAGGTGGACTTTGTAGCCGTCCCACATGGTGTCGCGTTTCACGCTGCCGCGTGCCTGGATGTCATGGGGCGTGACCAGGCGCATCGCGCCCGGTGGCCGGTCTTTTGGGTCCCGCCGTGCCACCTTGCCCTCCACCAGGTGAAAGTGCTGGACCCACACCTGCCGCAGAATCTCCACCTCATCAAGCCCGCGAAGCCCAGCCGGCGTGTCCGGAGCGAAGACCGCTTCAAGCAGCCGCATCCCGTCCGCTCCGATCCGCTGCCCCACCGCATCGCGTTTGACGCGGGCCTTAGGAAAGCGGGAGTCCTCGGCCCGGGTGGCGTAGTGCTTGAACCAGTCCGGCTCTGCCACATCCATCAGCCAGTCGGGAGCTGCCTGAGCGAGCGCATCGAGCGCCGCTCGCAGGGTCTCGGCCACCAACTCCAGCCAGCACAATTGACGCGCCGACGACAACACATGCGTGG
>NZ_AUBE01000051.1 GCF_000429085.1 Streptomyces flavidovirens DSM 40150
CGGGATCTCAGCCTGCACAGCCTCAGTTCACAGCACGAAAACGGTCCACCGACTCCGCCGGCGGACCGTCACGAAACTTCGAGGCTAGGCATGCGGGTAGTCTGCTCGCCTGCGCACACCGGCCCATTGCCCCCGAGCTGTAGCCTGTCGTCCGTGTTGAACGAAAAGTGGAAGGCCGCGGAGAGTCGCTCTCGCCAATTGATGGCCCTTTGCGCTGCTGCTCCCTACGGAACTCAACCTGGGCCGGCTCCCGAGTCGACACCCTCAACAGCCGAAGACCGGTGGTCTCTGCTGGTGTACGCGATCGCCGGAAGCACTGCGCTCGATCCCGGGGACATCGGACTTCGACACTTGCGTTTCCGAATATCCCAGTCGGCAAGCCCTGATGCCCTTGAAGGCTGGCTGTGTGCTTGCTTGCAGCGCTTGGGGCACAGAGTGCGCCGCGGATCACCGATCTCCGTCGAGGAGAACGACGAGTCCGCCGAACTTCTCAGGAAACTTCTGACCCGGAGCGCCACCAAGGATGAGACCGCAGACGAAGACCCGGTACTTCGCGCCTGGCACGCTGTGGAGTTCATCGACGTACACGTGAAGGAGCGCCCGGATGGACCAGCCACAGGCACGATTGAGACCCGGCGCTTCGCAAGCCTGCAACCCATGACTGCAGCCATCGATCTGGCGCTGACGGCTGCTGGCGGTGGTTACGCCCTAGGTGCCGCCCTACGGTTCCGGTCGGGCACTGAATCACTTGCCGGAACCGTGGAATCACCTCTGTGGAGCCTCGACTCGGATACACAGACAGTTAGTGCAGGCCCCCCAAGCGGATACTTCGTCAGCGTAGTTGACGCTCACACCGGACTTCCGAGCGAGAAGACCATGACCATTTCGTCACGAGACGTATTCGTTCAGACTGATCCGGGCGAGTAGCCACGCCCTGAACGCCCGTGAAGTACACGACTTTGTGTATATGAGTATCGCGCATGCCTAGCCTCGAAGTTTCGTGACGGTCCGCCGGCGGAGTCGGTGGACCGTTTTCGTGCTGTGAACTGAGGCTGTGCAGGCTGAGATCCCG